>NZ_JAQUCA010000004.1:14567-226441 GCF_028686475.1 Giesbergeria sp.
CCCTGACCGAAGCCGGTGCCGCTGCTGCCAATGACTTTGAGTCTGGTAACAACAGCTTCGCCTTGGGCGTGGTCGCCACCGATGCCGCTGGCAACGCTTCCGCTGCCACCACCGTGGCGCTGAACGTCACCGACGTGGATGAAACCCCTCCTGACACCGCTGCTCCCGAAGTAGCTGCCGACCAAGCCTTCGACTACGCCGAAAACCAAGTTGCTGGCGCTGTGGTGGCTACCGTGGCTGCTACCGATGATGTCGCCGTGACTGCCTTTGAAATCGTCTCTGGCAACGATGAAGGCTACTTCGCTATCGACGCCGAAGGCAAAATCACCCTGACCGAAGCCGGTGCCGCTGCTGCCAATGACTTTGAGTCTGGTAACAACAGCTTCGCCTTGGGCGTGGTCGCCACCGATGCCGCTGGCAACGCTTCCGCTGCCACCACCGTGGCGCTGAACGTGACCAACGTGGAGGAAAACGCATCCTCTACCTTCACTCTGACCGCAGCTGCTCCGTCTGTGGCCGAAGGTACTGCCGCAGAATTCACCCTGACTGCTGGCCCCGCTGCCGATGTCGATCAAACCTTCCACTTGGTTATCACTGGCGACGACAAGAATGGTGCTGTTGGTATCACCAAAGCTGAACCCGCTGATTTTGCTGCCGATGTGGTGCAAACCGTAGTGCTGCCTGCCGGTCAAACCTCGGTTACCTTCAGCATCACGCCCAAGGCCAACGATGGCACTGAAGGCTTCCAAGGCTTCAAGGTAGCGCTGCTCAACAGCACTTTTGATGCTGTGGCCACCAGTGCTACGGTCATCATTACCGATGGCACCACCGATAGCGATGCCCCCGTAGTAGCCGCCGACCAAGCCTTCAGCTATGCTGAAAACCAAGAAGCTGGTGCCGCTGTGGGCACCGTAGCTGCCACCGATGCTGTGGGCGTGACCGCCTTTGAAATCACCTCGGGCAACGATGAAGGTTTCTTCGCTATCGATGCCGAAGGCAAAATCACCCTGACCGAAGCTGGTGCCGCTGCTACTGCCGCTTCCAACGACTTCGAAACCGGTGACAACAGCTTCACCCTGGGCGTAGTCGCCAAAGATGCCGCTGGCAACGCCTCCGCTGCCACCAACGTCACCGTCAACGTGACCGATGTGGACGACGTGGCCCCCGAGGTGGTGGCCGTCACTGCCAATGGCACCGTGGTCAAGCTCAACTTTGACGAAGCCCTGCAAGCCGCTGTATTGCAAAACCCTGCCGCTTTGTTCACCGTGACCCAAGGCGCTACCAGCTTCAGCGTTGGCACTGCCACCATCAGCGGCAGCTCGGTCACCCTGACACTGACCCAAGCCTTGGCCGCCACAGGCGAAGTCAAGGTCAGCTACGCTGGCAACGTCCTCAAGGATGAAGCCGGTAACGAAGTTGCTGCCATCGACGCTAAGCTGGCCAGCTCCGACGTGGTCGCCCCCACCTTGGCATCGTCCAGCCCCGCCGACAACGCCTCCTCTGTGGCAGCTACAGCCAACCTGACCCTGACCTTCTCCGAAGCTGTGGTTCTGGGCACCGGCAACATCACCATCACCAATGTGAATGATGCTACCGACACCCAAACCATTGCCGTCACCGACGCTGGCAAGGTCACGCTCGATGCCGCCACCAACACCATCACCGTCAATCCTGCGAATGACCTGAAGGTGGGTGCTTCCTACTACGTCAACGTGGCCGACACCGCCGTGCTGGATGCTTCCGGCAACCCTTACGCTGGCATCAGTGACCAAACCACCCTGAACTTCACCGTGGCTACTGCTGCCCCGGTTGATCCTACTGTGGCCAGCTTCACCCTGACCCCCGCAGTGGAAGAGTTCACCCAGCCCGCTGGCAAAGCCACTGCTGGAAACGATACCTACATTGCTACCATCTCTGCTGCCGCTGCTAACACTACCCTGAACACGGGTGATGTGATCGACGGTGCCGCTGGTACTGACACCCTGAACCTGACCATTGACACTGCAGCCGTAAACCCCGTTTACACCCTGAAGAACGTG
The DNA here is from genome assembly GCF_028686475.1 of Giesbergeria sp. Classification (GTDB taxonomy): domain Bacteria; phylum Pseudomonadota; class Gammaproteobacteria; order Burkholderiales; family Burkholderiaceae_C; genus Simplicispira. The sequence goes on from NZ_JAQUCA010000004.1 coordinate 16,607, forward strand.
GAAGTGGTGGAAGTACGCAATGCTGCTGCTGGTGCAGTGTTAGACTTGGCTAACAACCTCGACAACTCCGTCAAGACTGTGGTCGAAAAGCAATCCACTGCTGGCCTGACCGTCAACAACATTGCTGCTGCTGATGTGGCCGTGTCCATCAAGGATGCCACCACCGCCAGCCAAACTTCCGACTACAACTGGAAGTCGGGCGTGCTGTCTGGTACTACCGATGCCGCCAGCCTGACGCTGAACAACGTGGTCGGCGCTGCCGGTGGCCGTTACACTGTCAACTTGGACGGTGGTGCTGCTACCCAAGGCTTTGAAACCGTTAACGTCAAGACCGAAGGCGCTGCCAGCAACTTGGCTGCTCTGAACGTGCGTGACAACGGCGCTGTCAACACCCTGACTAAGCTGGTGGTAACCGGTGACCAAGACCTGACCTTGGGCACCTTGAACCTGGCCAATGCTGGCGGTACGGTCGATGCTTCCGCCTTTGCTGGCAAACTGGCCATCAATGCCGTCAATGCCGTGGATGTGGACTTCAAGGGCGGCACCGGCAACGACACCATCTTGTTTGCTGGCTCGCTGGATGCTGGCGACAAAATCGACGGCGGCGCTGGCAACGACACCTTGGGTGCCAACACCTTTGCCGCACTGCAAGCTGCCTTCAATGCGGGCCGTGTGTCGAATGTGGAAGCCATCAACATCCAAACCCGCCTGACCGCTGGTACTTTGGATGTGTCCAAGGCTGGTAACGTGAATAACGTCACAGTGTTTGGTACGGCAGGTCTCGGCGTAACGACGCAGATTGATAACCTGCAAGACAACGCAGCCTTGAATGTTCTGAATTCTGGCTTGGGTACCATTGCAGCCAACATCAAAGATGCTTCTTTGGCTGGCACCGCCAACACCCTGAACCTGAATTTGGGTACGGCTACCGACGCTGCTGCAGTGGCTGCCGGTACTCTGACCGCTGCAGGTGTCGAAACCCTGAACGTGGCTGCTTTGGGCCGTAGCACAGCTACCAACACTGTGACCGTGACTGGCAATGCCGATCTGGCCAAGCTGGTGGTTGCTGGCTCCGAAGCCCTGACCGTCAGTTTCGCTGGTGGCGGTGCTGCGCTGAAGGAATTTGATGCCAGCGCATCTACCGGTGCGCAAAACACCAGCGCCATCGACTTCTCGGGTTCGGGTGCCACCATCAAGGGCGGTAGCAAGAACGACGTGCTGGTCGGTGATGCCGGTAACGACAACATCGTCGGCGGTGCAGGCAATGACATCTTGGATGGTGCTGCCGGTTCTGACATGTTGACCGGTGGTGAAGGTTCGGATCGCTTTGTTCTGAGCAACAACGGCAATCTGGCCGGCGCTACCAACACCGTAGTCGATAGCATCACTGACTTCACCTTGGGCGCTGGCAATGACGTGCTGGATTTGAGCGGTTTGGGTCTGTCTGGTGCCAACGGTACGGTTTCGTCCACCGTGGTCAAGGCCTTGAACGGTGCTTTGCCTGCTGTTGGTGGCACTGCTGGTACGGCTGAACTGATTATCCTTGACAGCACCATGTCGGACATGCTGGCTGCTGATTCTCAAGCGCTGCAAGCTAAGTTGTTCAACTTGGCTGGTGGTACTGCTGGTGATACTGTGCTGGTGGCCTACTCTGCCACTGCTGGTGGCGATGTGCGCCTGGCCACTGTGACTACCACTGCTACTGGTAGTGGCGTTGACCTGCAAAACGTAGTGGACTTGGCCGTGCTCAAGGGCGTGACCACCGCTTCTTTGGCCGCTGGCTTTGATGCCTCCAACCTGTTGCTGGCTGCTGCACCTGTACCGGTGGTGGCTGCTCCTGTGGCTGTGGCCGCTGGTGGTGCCGTTGCCGCTACTGCAGGCGCGACTACCGCCGATACGGCTGTGGTAGCTACCGCTGCTGCAACCACTACTACGGTAGGCGTGGGCGGTGCTCAAGCTACCCCAGCAACGCTGGCACCCGCGACTGCTGCTAAGGATGGCGGCCAAGATACCATTGTGCTGGCAGCCAAGCCCGTGGCTGCTTCCACTGTGAACATCACTGGCTTCACCGTTGGTACTGGTGCCGATGCTGATAAGCTGCAACTGGGTGGCTATGCCAATCAAGCTGCACTGAATGCAGATATCACCTCCATCGTGGTTTCTGAGTCGAACTCGGCGTTCAATGCTAGCTTCCCTGCTGCTGCGAACAAGCAGTTCCTGAACTTTGCGGTCACCATCAACGGTGCTACCGTCAACTTCAATGACCTGATCGCCTTTGATGCTTTGGCTCCGGCTGTCAGCGCACTGTTGGTTGATGGTGTGACCACTGTACCTGTTGCCGCGACTGCTAATGCTGCTGCTGCTACTGCTTTCGGAACACCTGGCTTCCAGGGTGCCGCTACTGAAACCTTCAACACTCCCGCCGACATCGCTACCATCGTTGGTACCATCGCTGGCAACCTGGAGTTCTTGGGTTAATCAGCCTCGTAGGTTGGGTTGCGTGCAACCCAACATTGCGCGGTAAACGGTAAACCAAACCGCCTTATCCCTTCGGGGGTGGGGCGGTTTTTTCATGGCGGCGTGGAACCCAACACCACGCGGTAAACGGTAAACACAAAAACCGCCTTATCCCTTCGGGGGTGGGGCGGTTTTTTTTATGGGGTGCATCGGTTTGGGGTTTGGTTTGGGGAGCTTCGTAGTTGTGCGGGCTGGCGTTGTGCCGTTAGTCCTTGGGCAGTGTCAGATGCCCCTGTTTGACAGCAAGGGGACTCAAAACTACAATTGTAGTTTATTGCTACAAGGAGAAGCTGCAATGGGTATCCCTATCCGAATTGATGAAGCACTGTACGAGACCGCAAAAGTGCGGGCCAAAGCAGAGATGCGCTCTATTCCCCAGCAAGTGGCCTATTGGGCTAAGGTGGGTAAAGCTGCACTAGACAATCCAGACTTGCCGGTTGAATTTGTGCGCGACACTTTGCTGGCACTGGAAGAGGAGTCAGAGCCATTTGATTTTCCAAATCCATGATAATGGCGTTGCAGCAGCGTCCTGCTTTTAAGCGGGCCTATAAAAAACTACATCCCAATCAGCGCGATGCCGTTCATGAGGCAATGCGTGCAGTGATTCTTAATCCTCAGCTGGGAGAGGAAAAAAAAGGCGACCTTGCTGGTGTGCGGGTGTACAAATTCGACTGCATGAAGCAGCTTTATCTGCTGGCCTATCTGTACGACGAAACTTCACGCACTTTTCTGGCCATTGGCCCCCATGAAAATTTTTACCGCAACCTCAAGCGTTAATAACCTTTTCATGCACCCACACTCCCGGCTCCATTGAAAATCCAGGGGATTGTTGGGTTGCTTACGCAGCCCAACCTACGGGGTGGGGCGGAGGGTGGGGTGGTGGCGGTGGATGCTGCTGTATGGCCAATCTTCGGGGCGTTCTACATACCCATGCTTCACCGGGTTATGGTGAATGTATTGCACATGGTTGGCAAAATCGCGCTCATCCAGAATGCGGTGCTCCCAAAACCGGCGCTGCCAAATCGCTTGCTCTTGCTTGTCGGCGCGACTGCCCCACACGGCGGGGCGTTCTTCGGCGGGCACTTTGGCGGTAAATCCGCGCTTGATGTTGCGCCACCGGGTTGAATAATCGCTATCACCCTCGGGCAATGTCCAAATTGTATGGAGGTGGTCGGGCATCACCACAATGGCGTTAATCTCAAACGGTCGCCGTGCTTTCTCATCGGCAAACGCTTGCCGCAAATGGGCCACATGCCGGGCATCGCTAAACCACGGCCAACGCCTAAACATCACCACGGTAAAAAAATACGTCCCGCCGGGGGTGTTGTCGCGTCGGTATTGCATGGCTGCATGTTGCCATATCCTCGTAGCTTGGGTTGCGTGCAATCCAATATTGCGCGGTCAACGGCCCACTATCTACGCTAATAGCGTACAATGGAAAGCATGGTTTTTGTGGAGCTTCCTATCTTCATTCGCTGTGCCCAAGCGCTGTTTTCGGATGAAGAAATATGACAAATGCAGCTAACGTTGCTAGAGCGTCCTGCTGCTGGTGATGTGATTCCCGGCGGTCGCGGTTTGCGTAAGTTGCGCGTCCCGCTGTCAGGACGTGGCAAGCGCGGTGGGGCCAGAGTGATCTACTACCACTGGGCTAATCAAGACCAGTGCTATTTTGTCTATGCCTATGCCAAGAATGTGGCAGAAGACCTCACACCAAATCAGCTACAGCGTTTGGCCGATGTCATGGATATGGAGTTAAATCATGGACGATAAGCAATTTGAAGAATTGTTACAGAGCGTTCGCGACATGGGTTCTCACATGGATGGCAAAGTGGTCGCCGGTGCCAAGGTGCATGAATTTCCAGAACCTGATGTCAAGGCCATTCGGGAGCGTACCGGTCTAAGCCAGAGCCGCTTTGCCTACCTGATCGGTGTCAAGCCTAAAACCCTACAGAACTGGGAACAACACCGGGTTCGCCCTACCGGCCCGGCTCGTGCATTATTAAAAATCGTCCAAGCTAATCCAAATGCCTTGTTAATGCTCCACACCTGAAAATTTTAGCTGCGTAGCATTGTCGAGAATGGTGGCCTGCCCATCGAGTTGCCTCGCCCCAACCCCACTACACTGGCCGCTATCAAAGATGCTAAGGCAGGTAAAACCACCCGCACCACGCTTGAGGATTTTTGAGCTTGGCACGATCACCACTACAAAATAATTTTTTGGGTACCCCAATTGAGTTCTACCTCCCGCCTTTTGCTGTCGGCGTGTTTGCTGGGGGCCGCTACCGGCGCGCACACGGCACCCGCTGTTCAAACCAGCCCTGCTGCTGTGGTTGCCCCTCCCCCACAGCCATCGGTTGCCCCCTCCTTGCAAGCCAGCAACCCCTTTGACCCTGCGCGCAAAGTCTGGCCCGACCGGGTACCGCCGCCGCCACCGCCGCCGCCACCACCACCACCCACCCCGATTACCGACCAAGATTTGCAACTCTACGGTGTCGTGATTGCTGGCCCGGTCAAGCGGGCCACCGTCAAGGTGGGTAAACGCTTTGCCCATTTGGCCCCCGAAGGCCGTGCTTTTGCCACCCTGAGCGAAGGCCAATCTTTGGGTGAATTTACCTTGGCCAAAATTGAGCCACACCAGCTGGTGCTGCAAGCCAGAGGCGGGCAATTGTGGGTACCCTTCACCAAAAAAACCGACCGCAACGCCAGCGCAGCGGCCCCCGTAGCGACGCCCGTGCAAGGGGCCAGTGCTACGCCCGAAAGCGCGGGCGCTACGGCAGGAGGGGGCACCTCTTTGGCCAACGCCATTGCCACCGCTGGTGCCGAAGGCGCGGCAGCAGCTCCCGCCCCAGCCCCTAGCAGTACTAGCGCAGCAGCACCCAGTACGCCCGGTAGCATCGCGGTGGGCCAAAACGGCAACGCCAATAGCCCTTCTCCCCCAGCAGCTGCCGAGGCCAATCCCAGCAGTGGAGGAGGCTTCAATAGTCTGGCAGCCGCTTTGGCCGCTGCACGCGCCAATGCTGGTGTGCCACGGCCTGTGCAGCCGTTTGTCAATCCGTTTAGCAACTTGCAGCGCTAAACAAAAAAGCCCGCAAGCGTTAAACCTGCGGGCTTGGCAAGCAAGACTGGCGCAAGCAGCGCGCCAGCCGGGCCGGGTTTACATACCCATACCGCCCATGCCACCCATACCGCCCATGCCACCCATGTCAGGGCCGCCTGCCGATTCGGCCTTGGGGCTTTCGGCCACCATGCACTCGGTGGTCAGCATCAAGCTGGCCACAGAAGCGGCGTTTTGCAGCGCAGTGCGGGTTACCTTGGTGGGGTCCAGAATACCCATTTCGATCATATCGCCGTAGGTATCGTTGGCAGCGTTGAAGCCGTAGTTGCCCGAACCAGCCAAGATGGCGTTGACCACCACCGAAGGCTCGCCACCGGCGTTGGCCACGATTTCGCGCAGAGGCGCTTCGATGGCCTTCAATACCAAGGCGATGCCGTGGTCTTGGTCGGTGTTGTCACCCTTGATGGTGCCAGCCGCTTGGCGTGCGCGCAGCAGGGCCACGCCACCACCGGCCACAATGCCTTCTTCCACCGCAGCGCGGGTAGCGTGCAGCGCGTCTTCGACGCGGGCCTTCTTTTCCTTCATTTCGACTTCGGTGGCAGCGCCCACCTTGATGACAGCCACACCGCCAGCCAACTTGGCCACGCGCTCTTGCAGCTTTTCGCGGTCGTAGTCGGAGGTAGCTTCTTCGATTTGCACGCGGATTTGCTTAACGCGGGCTTCGATGTCAGCGGCAGCGCCGTGGCCGTCGATGATGATGGTGTTTTCTTTGCCCACTTCAATGGTCTTGGCTTGGCCCAAATCGGCCAGCGTGACTTTTTCCAAAGTCAGGCCGACTTCTTCAGCGATAACCTTGCCGCCAGTCAGGATGGCGATGTCTTCCAACATGGCCTTGCGACGGTCGCCAAAGCCAGGAGCCTTCACAGCCACGACCTTCAGGATGCCACGGATGGTGTTGACCACCAGCGTTGCCAAGGCTTCGCCTTCGACATCTTCGGCCACAATCAGCAGCGGACGGCCAGCCTTGGCCACTTGCTCCAGCGTGGGCAGCAGGTCGCGGATGTTGCTGATTTTCTTGTCGAACAGCAGCACGAAGGGGTTGTCCAGAATCGCGGCTTGCTTTTCGGGGTTGTTGATGAAGTAGGGCGACAGGTAGCCACGGTCAAACTGCATACCCTCGACCACGTCGAGTTCATTTTGCAGGCTCTTGCCGTCTTCTACCGTAATCACGCCTTCTTTGCCCACTTTGTCCATCGCGTTGGCGATGATTTCGCCGATGCTGGTGTCAGAGTTGGCAGAAATCGAACCCACTTGGGCGATTTCTTTGGAAGTGGTGGTGGGCTTGGAAGCCTTCTTCAGTTCGGCAATCAGGACTTCAACCGCCTTGTCGATACCGCGCTTGAGGTCCATCGGGTTCATGCCAGCGGCCACGTACTTCATGCCTTCGCGCACGATGGACTGGGCCAGCACGGTAGCGGTGGTAGTACCATCGCCAGCGTTGTCAGAAGTCTTGGAAGCGACTTCCTTGACCATCTGTGCGCCCATGTTTTGCAGCTTGTCTTTGAGTTCAATCTCTTTGGCCACGGACACGCCGTCCTTGGTCACGGTGGGGGCGCCGAAGGAGCGCTCCAGCACCACGTTGCGACCCTTGGGGCCGAGCGTGACCTTGACCGCATTGGCCAAAATGTTCACGCCTTCAACCATGCGGGCGCGGGCTTCGCCGCCGAAAACTACGTCTTTTGCTGCCATGTGTATTTCTCCAAAATGCTAAAAATAGGGTTCAGTGCGGTAAGCGCTTAGGCTTCCACTACGGCGAACAGGTCATCTTCTTTCATGACCAACAGTTCATTGCCATCGACCTTGACGGTTTGGCCGCTGTATTTGCCAAACAACACGCGGTCACCCACTTTGATGTTCAGGGCGATCAGTTCGCCCTTGTCGTTCTTTTTGCCGGGGCCGACGGCCAGCACTTCGCCTTGGTCGGGCTTTTCGGCGGCGTTGTCAGGGATAAAAATGCCGGAGGCAGTCTTGGTTTCGCTTTCGATGCGCTTAACGATGACACGGTCGTGCAGGGGGCGAAGTTTCATAGGTCTATCTCCTGAAGGGGTGAAAAAATTTACTTTGTTTACCGACATCTGCATGGGCAGACGCTTGGCCAATCTTCCGCTGACAGGGTGTTGTTAGCACTCTTGCCAGTCGAGTGCTAATGATAAGGGCTTTTTGCCAGCTTTCAAGGGGTAGGCCTACAAAGCCTGTGCCTTAACATTGGGCTTTGCAACAAGAACAACACCATGCAAACTTCTATCCCCTCCTTGCACCAGTCGGTGTTTGAGTACCTGCCCGATGCGGTCTATCTGCTAGACCCGCAAACTTCCAACATCCTCGATTGCAATGCCGCCGCTTTGCAGCAGGTGGGCCTGCCGCGCCATGAAGTGGTGCAGCAGTCGGTGCTGAGTTTGCAAAAAGATGTGATTGGGCTGGAACAATGGGCCAGCATTGCCCAAGCCGTTCGCGCGGCGCAGGGGCAGTTTGTGTTTATTGGCAGCCACCGCCACCGCAGTGGCGCTGAAGTGCCGGTAGAAGTCGCCACCAGTGCGTTCATGCACGAGGGCAAGGAGTATTTTGTCTCGGTAGCGCGCAACATTGGCCGCCGTTTGGCGCTAGAGCAAGACCTGAACGACCGCGATGTGCAATTGCGCTATGCCCTGACCGAGGCATCCGATGGCTTGTGGGATTGGAATTTGCTCAACAACGAAGTCTTTTTTAGCCCACAACTCAAGCGCATGTTGGGCTACGGCCCGCACGAAATGAAGCCTACCTTAGAGACTTGGGTCAACAATGTTCATCCCGAGGATGTCAGTCGGGTGCGCCGCGCCCTGCAAGAACATATCCAAGGCCTGCGCGAACGTTACGAGGCCGAATACCGGCTACGCAACCGCAACGGCCATTACCTGTGGGTACATGACCGAGGGCGGGTGTGCGAACGCGATGCGCAAGGCCAACCAACGCGCGTAGTGGGTATGGTGCAAAACATTACCGACCGCAAGCACGCCGAACAAACTTTGCAAAGGCAGGCCTCACACGATGTACTGACAGGGCTGCTCAATCGCCGCGAGTGTGAACGCATTTTGCCCCAGCAGTTGCAGCGCTGCCAGCGCCAAGAGATTGCTATGGGTTTGTGCTTGCTGGATTTAGACCACTTTAAGGACATCAACGACCGTTTTGGTCACCAAGTGGGCGACCAGGTTCTGCGTACCGTAGCGCGCGAAGTGAAAGCGCAAGTGCGGTCCACCGATTATCTGTTCCGCTGGGGGGGTGAAGAATTTTTGTGGATTAGTACCGGCATGGGCTGTGAACAGGTACAACTCGCTGCCGAGCGCGTGCGCCAGTGTCTAGCAGCCTTGCAATGGCCCGAAGTGCCGGGGCTACAAGGCATCAGTTGCAGTTTTGGTTTGGCGATGTTTCCCCAGCATGGGCAGCGGGCTGATGAGCTGTTTTTGGCGGCTGATTCGGCGCTGTACCGCGCCAAGGCCCAAGGGCGTAATCGGGTAGAAGTGGCTGAGCAGCTGGTAGCCTAGGCGCTGGTTAAGCCCAAAAAGTGGTCTAGCATATGGAAGTGGTCTTCAAAAAACTCGGCTTCTAAGGCGGCCAATTGGCTAATCGGGTGCCATTGGGCGTGCGCGGCATCGTCTCCGGCTTGCACGGCGGGCAAGGCTTGCGTGCCCAAATCAAAATAATGGGTATGCGTGATGGTGCGTCCGCGCTGGCTGCGGTCGGGGTGGTCAAACACGGCCACTTGGCGCAAGGCGGCGCGCAAGCTTTCCTCTGGCAAATTACAGCAGGTTTCTTCGGCCAGCTCACGCAGGCACGATTGCCATAGGGTATCGCGTGGCTCCAAAAAGCCACCCGGCAGCGCCAGCTGCCCGATGCCGGGTGCATGGCCGCGCCGAATCAACAGCACCTGGTCTTGACAGCGCAACAAGGCATCTACCGTGACAAACACCGGCGCATAAGGGGCGCTGGCCCAAGCCGCGCGGTATTGGCGCAGCATCTCCCATTCTCGTTGCAGTGGCGAATAATCACTGCTTTGGGCAAAGCGGTGCAACAGCGCCAAAGTCGTGCTGGGCATCTGCTCGGCCAGTGGGGCCAAGGCCCCTAGCACGGCACCACGGCCAGCGCCAAAATAGGCATCGCGGATGGTGGTGGCATCAATGGCCCCTTGGCGCGCTACGTCCAGTAGCTCCCAACCGGGAAAGCTACGCAAATAGCTGCTGCTGGCATCTTTGAAATGCCCCACCAAAGCAATGCGCGCCCCCGCAGGTATGCGGGCAGCTACCTCTTGGCGCACGTTGGCCACCCAACGCGCTTCGTTGTAATAGTCGCGCACCGGCACAAACTGCACACGGGCATGGTCAGCGGCGGGCAGGGCTTGGCGCAGCATCTCGGCGCGTTCTTGCCAAGAAAAAGGGTTCTTGGCCGAACGCGCTTGCCACGCCGAACCCAACACCACCACTACTTGGCGCGCCTGGGCCAGCGCATGGCGTAACAAGGCGACGTGGCCTTGGTGAACCGGCTGAAAACGTCCAATATAAATAGCGGTGTCGTACATGGTGAAAGGATATTTACAGCCCTGCGGCGGCACGCAGCAGCGCCGCTTTGTAACGCAAGGCGGCTTGAAGCTGCTGGTGCAGCTTCATGGGGCTTTACAGCCCCGCTGCTGCACGCAGCAGCGCCGCTTTGTCGGTGCGCTCCCAAGTGAACTCGGGTTCTTCGCGGCCAAAGTGGCCGTAGGCAGCGGTTTTTTGGTAGATGGGGCGCAGCAAGTCCAGCATTTGGATGATGCCCTTGGGACGCAGGTCAAAATGCTCTTGCACCAGCTTAGACAACTGCTCATCTGGGATCACGCCCGTGCCCTCGGTATAGACCGTGACGTTCATGGGGTGCGCCACACCAATCGCATAGGCCACTTGGATTTGGCATTGCTTGGCTAAACCAGCGGCCACAATGTTTTTGGCGACATAGCGGGCAGCGTAAGCCGCAGAACGGTCCACCTTGGTTGGGTCTTTGCCCGAGAACGCACCGCCGCCATGCGGGCAAGCGCCGCCGTAGGTATCGACAATAATTTTGCGGCCGGTCAAACCGCAATCGCCTTGCGGGCCACCAATCACAAAGCGCCCGGTCGGGTTGATGAGGTATTTGGTGTCTTGCAACCACTCTTTGGGCAGCACCGGCTTGATGATTTCTTCAATCACCGCCTCGACAAAGCTGGGCTTCATCTTGTTGCCATCGCTTTGGTCGGGATGGTGTTGGCTCGACAGCACCACGGTGTCGATGCTGTGCGGCTTACCATCTACATAGCGCATCGTGACTTGGCTCTTGGCATCGGGGCGCAAAAAGGGCAAGCGGCCATCTTTACGCAATTGGGCTTGGCGCTCGACCAAACGATGTGCGTAGTAGATGGGGGCGGGCATCAGCTCGGGGGTTTCGTCGCAAGCGTAGCCAAACATCAGGCCTTGGTCACCGGCGCCAATGTTGAGGTAATCGTCTGAGGCATGGTCCACCCCTTGGGCGATGTCGTTGGATTGCTTATCGTAAGCCACCAGCACCGCACAGCCTTTGTAGTCAATGCCGTAATCGGTGTTATCGTAACCAATGCGCTTGATGGTGTCGCGCGCCACTTGGATGTAATCGACATGCGCGTTGGTGGTGATTTCTCCGGCCAGCACCACCAAACCGGTGTTGGTCAGGGTTTCGGCCGCTACGCGACTGCGCGGGTCTTCGGCAAAGATGGCATCCAGAATCGCATCGGAGATTTGGTCCGCCACCTTGTCGGGATGGCCTTCAGAGACCGATTCGGAGGTAAAAAGAAAGTCGTTCGCCATTTGAATAAACTCCTGTAGTTCAGCACTTGGGCGTTGCGCCCACTCGGAACGAGTTTTGGCGAACGCTTTAGCAGATGTGTTTAACGTCGCCCTGCAAGTTGCTCTTTTTAACTCAGCGACCCCTACATCTTAATGCCTATTGCTTTTCAAGTCTTTTCTAAGCTGCCATTGTGGTTGTTGCACGCTGTGGGCGCGGTGCTGGGCTGGCTGGTTTTTTGTACCTCTGCCAGCTACCGCCGCCGCCTGATAGCCAATGCGGCCTTGGCGGGTTACCGTTTTGCCCAAGTGCGGGCTGGCGTGGCCCACGCCGGGCGCATGGTGGCCGAATTGCCGCGCTTGTGGCTGGGTGCGCCGCCGCCGTGCCGCTTGGTGGGGGAGGAGCATGTGGAGCGCGCCTATGCAGCTGGACGCGGCGTTGTTTATCTCACGCCCCATTTGGGTTGCTTTGAGTTGTCGGCCCAAGCCGCTGCCCGGCGCTGGAGCGCCACGCATGGCCCCATCACGGTACTGTACCGTCCGGCACGCCAGCCGTGGCTGGCCAAGGTGATGGAAACCGCACGCAACCGCCCCGGTATGCAGGCGGTGCCGACCACCTTGGCCGGGGTGCGCCAGATGATTAAAGCGCTGCGCCGGGGCGAGGCCGTGGGCCTGTTGCCCGACCAAGTCCCCCCCGAGGGCCAAGGCCATTGGGCCCCCATGTTTGGCCGCGATGCCTACACCATGACACTGGCAGCCCGGCTGGCCTTGCAAACTGGCGCTGCTGTGGTGCTGGTGCGCTGTGAGCGCCTGTCGTGGGGACGCGGTTTTGTAGTTTTCTTTGAACCCTTGCCCGTGCCACTGGCCCCGCAGCTAGAAACTGCCGTGTTGCAAATTAACCAAGCTATGGAACACCTGATTCACCAATGCCCGCAACAGTATCTGTGGGGTTATGACCGCTACAAACACCCACGCAGCGAGGCAGCAGCACCCACCACCGGAGCTGCTACATGAGCGCGCGCTGGGGGGTCTGGTTGATGCGCCATGTGCTGGCCCGTTGGCCGCTGCCTGTGTTGCGGGCTTTAGGCTGGCTGATTGGCAGTGTGCTGTTTGCCCTGCCGCTATCACGGCGCAAAATCGCCTTGCGCAATCTGGAGTTGTGCTTTCCGCAGGCCAGCACCGCGCAACGCAAGGCGTGGGCGCGCGAGTGTTTTATTGCCTTCTGCCAAACTTGGTTAGACCGCAGTTGGCTCTGGGCCGCCCCGCGTGAAGTCGTGTTAGAGCGGGTGCAATTGCAAGGTGCCGTCCATGAACTCGATGGTGATACTCCCACCATTATTTTTGCCCCGCACTTTTATGGCATGGATGCGGGCGGGCTGGCACTGCCACTGCATACCAACCGGCCTTTTACCTCGATTTTTTCTACGCACCCCAATGCGGCGGTAGATGCGTGGTTTATGCAAGGCCGCCAGCGTTTTGGTGATGTGCGCATGCTCAATCGCGCCGATGGTGTGAAACCGATCATCAGCAATTTGCGCCAAGGCGGACTGTTGTACCTGTTGCCGGATATGGATTTTGGCGCGAACGATTCGCTGTTTGTGCCGTTTTATGGCGTACCGGCGGCCACGGTGCCATCGTTGTCGCGCTTTGCGCGTTTAGGCCGCGCCAAAGTGGTGGGCATGGTGACGCGCCTCACGCCCACGGGCTATGTGGCAGAGATTACCCCGGCATGGGAGCATTTTCCCAGCGGCGACGTGGAAGCGGACACCCTGCGCATGAACCAAGAATTGCAGCGCTACATTGACCCGATACCGGGCCAATATTACTGGGTGCATAAACGCTTCAAAACCCGGCCCGCTGGCGAGCCGGGGGTGTATTAAACCTCTGTGGGTGCCAGTGCCTGCACCAGCAGTTGGCCATCCTCGCGCACCGAAACTTTGTAGGCGTTTTCCTTGACGGTTTGGTTGTTCGACACCAACGCCGTTTTGACGGTGTAGTTTTTGCCCTGGGCTTCGGCGGGCAACTTGAATTTGGAGGTGGTTTGGTAACGCCCCGCGCCATCGACGCTGGCCACGTCTTCCGTTTTTTGTTCTACCAGCTTGTTGTGTTCGTCGTAGATGGCGTAAGTTTGCTGCACCTTGGGTGCTTGGTCGCCATAACCCACCAAATCGGTATTGGCGGTGATTTGCACTTCCTTTTGCCCTTTGGTATCGGGTGCAGCGCTGCTGACTCGGGGTTGAAACTTGGCCACTACCACATCATTTTTGGGTAGATTGACCCGATTTTTAGGTTGAAGTTGGTTTTGGCGTGCGTATTCAGCATTAATTTCTTGGGCAGTTTTGATTTTTTTCGATTCAAAGTGCCACGCAATCATGAACCCCGCCGCCGCACCCACCACGGCACCGGCTAAACAGCCTTTTTTGCCATCAACGGCCGAACCGACAGCGCAGCCCGCCGCTGCCCCCAACAAAGCGCCCATGACTTTACTGTCCAGCTGCTTCGTGCCATCGGGGGCGGTGACGCAAGCGGACAACAAGAAAGCGCTCGCTAAGGCTGCCGCAACGGGCCGTTGTATTTTTTGAAACCCCATCAATCTACCCTCCTTCAGTTTATTGAACAACGCTGGCAATCGGATCATCAATCCCGTGATCGCTGACGTAAGGCCGTTGCTGATTTTCGGTCAAATCGCGCACCCGGCGCGTGACGTAACGCTTGAGGCCACTGGGATAAACCAGCTGGTCGCGCGTGTCTTGCGCCTCGCCGCGCAAACCTTCAATCAAGGCTTTGGTGAAAGCACCATTGCCCCATTCTTCGGTTTCTTGCGATTGTTCTTTGGACGTGGAAGAGGCAAACACAATCACGCCGCGCTCTTCGTCCATCGCATTGATAATACTGGTTGCTCTGGCCTGATTGGCCAGCGCGCCAGAGTAGCAAGTATCTAAGAAAAACAAGGCGCGTCCTGGCAAATTTTGCAAGGTCTCGACAATTTCGGTGCCAGCCAGCCAATCGTTTTGTTTTCCAGCATCATTCGGGCGGTACGGAATGAAATAATAGGCATTGTCCTGCGAAATACCATGCCCGGCCAAAAAGACCACCCCGGCATCTTTTTCGCCCACCTTCTCGCGTAGCCATTGCAGTCCAGCGTGGATATTTTCTTGTGTGGCTTGCTCATCCACCAAAATACGCATTTCTTGGTTGCGGTACAGCTTGACTTTGCCGGGAGGTGGGTTGGCCACGCGCGTCATTTGGCGGCGAAAATCTTGGGCATCCTTCACTGGCAGTTGCAAAGCATTGGGGCCGTGGTATTTGTTGATGGCCACAATCAACATATACAGGGTGTCGTAAGTCTCTAAGTAGGGTGGGGCTTCCGACTTGGCGCTGGCTTCTGGGGCTTGGCGACGCACCTGCACGCTCACCGGCTCGGATTTGCTGTGCCGGTTTTCGGCAATCAGCACAATTTCGGAATTTTTTGGGGGCACCGGAATGTAGCTTTCGTACACCGTGCCATCCACCCCCCGGTTGCTACGCAGCTTGACCTTGCGTTCTAGCTTGCCATTGACGCGCACCTTGACCGCCGTTAGCGGCGCGTTGTCTGGCGAGCGCACCGTGTAGCTGAGGGCAATCTCGGGGGCCAAGCTGTCAATTTGTTGGCCCGATTGCAGCTCAATCACGGGAGGTAAAGCGGCGGTGATAGATGCAGAAGGCGTTGGCGTTGGTGTGGGCGCGCTGGGGCGCACGGCGACTGGCTGGGGTGCAACGGGACGGCTTGGAGGCGCTTCCTCGGCGGCGTTCATGCGTTCCAGCAGCGCCAGTTCTTGTTGTTGCGCGCGCACGGCGGCGGTTTCATCGCCCAATTCGAGCAATTTTTGCACCACGCTGGGCTGGTAAAAGCGTTCACGAAAACGCCCGACCGAGAAAAAATCCGAGGCTTGGTTAAAAGCCCGGTTGACGTGCCAGCCCACCAGCGACTCGCCCCCCATTGAGGTGTCGTAGTAACCCGAGGGAGTCCAGACAATCCAGCGTTCGCGGTCCGCATGGACAAACAAGGCCAACTGCTCTAGGCCGTCGTGGCTGCGGTACCAACGTACACTGCCATCGCCCAGTGCTGCCACAATCCAGCGGCCATCTTGGCTGGCATTGACGGCCCAGACCACGCCGGGGGTGCGGCTTTGCCAGCGCAATCGGCCATCGGTGCCAAAGCAGCGCAAAGCCCATTCGCTGCCCAGCGCAAAGCCTTGGGCCAGTGCGACAGCGCTACGCGCGACCTCGCCTGGTTGCAAGGGCAAAATTTGGCCGCGATAGCGTGGCTGTGTGCTGTTGCGCCACTGTTCTAAGCCCGCTGGCAAGGTCGGCGCTTGGGTGTTGGGCGCAGTATCGCCGGGGCGCAATTCGCCTTGGGTCAAGTCAAAGCTGATGACATCACGCCCACCCATTGTCATGGGCAGCACCAAGGATTTTGCATCGGCACTGACGCGAAACGCCACCCCAGCATCCCGAAAATCGCCACGCGGCGAAGCCTGCATGAAGCGTGGCTGGGCTTGGGCATCCAGCGCCAGCCAAGCGGGTTCGGCAGAACTGGCCACCACGCCTTGGGCATGGCTGGCCAGCGCGCTGATGATGTTGCCAAAGCTGGCCACTTCACGCCCGGCGGCACGACCACGCTCGGCAAAAGCAAACACGGCAAAACGCCCGGCGCGGCTGGCGCTGCCGCCCGCATAAATGGTGCGTCCGTCTGCCGACCACGCCACGCGTCCCAAATTGCCCGCACCACCGACTTCTAAGGCGTGGCGCGGTGTCAAGGTGTCTGCGTCCAAAATCAGGGCACTGGGGCGGTCTTGTAGCCCCACCACCAATTCACGTCCATCGGGTGACCAAGCAATGCCATAAGGCACGCCCGGCAATTGCTTGCGCGCCACACGTTGCAATTGCCCTTGGGCGACGACGTAGAGACGCACTGCGCCGTCCAAACTGGCCACGGCCAAGCGTCCATCTGGGGCAAAGGCGGCCCCATACACCACGTCATTGAACTCAGGGTCTGCGCCAACAAAAGACAAATTACGCCGAAAAACGCGCACCCCTTGCTGGCGCAAACCCACCGCCACCAATTCGCTATCGCTAGACCAGGCCAGCTCGGTGATGGGGGCTTCTAATCCCACCAAGGTGCTTTTGGGCGGCAAGTTGGCCGTGGCCCGGTCAAATAGATACAGGGCGTGGGCGTTGCCATCAAAGGCCGAATTGCCACCTGCAACCACCTGCCGTCCGTTGGGCGAGATAGCAGCGGCGTACAGCGCCCCGAGTTTTTCTGGGCCAATCGGTGGACGTAGCACCGCCAAATGTTGCCCGTTGAGCAGGTTCCAGAGGCGAACCGTTTTGTCTTCGGAGGCGGTGACGGCCCATTGCCCGGCCTTGTCAGCGCTGATGCGGGTAATAGGGGCCAAGTGGGCACCGGTTTCGATGCGTAATACCGGCTCTTTGGGTACTTCTACCGCACCTGCGATGCCAGAGCAGCACAAGACCCAGCCCAAGATCAGGATTTTCCACATGGCGGCCCCTATCGTTTAACGTTGAACGTTTAGCGCACCAACATTTCCACCCGACGGTTGCGCGGTTCTTGTACTTCGTCGGCGGTTTTGACCAGTGGTTCGCGCTCGCCGCGCCCTGCCGCTTGGATGCTATCGGCCGGTAGACCCTGTGTCAGCAACAGCTGGCGTAGCTTTTCGGCCCGGCGCAGTGCCAGCCGGTCGTTATCGGCCAATGGCCCAACCCGGTCGGTGTGCCCTACCACCACCACATCGGGTGCCGGGCGCAGTTTGACGGCCTCTAACACCTGTGCAAAATCGGCCTGCGAGGCATCGGTTAGCTCGTCACTGCCCTCTTTGAAATACAGGGTAAAACGCAGCGGCGCATCGGGTTTGGCCGACAGGGCCTCGCCAAACAAGTTTTGGATTTGTGGCTGCGTTAAGGTAACGCGCTCTGGGGTGCGCCCGGAATGCCCCACAGCGCTGGCATAGGCCCCAGAGATTTGCAGCGCTTGGCCTTGGCGCGGTTGAACCGTCAGGCTACCGGCCTGACCATCGGCCCCCGGCAAAACGGTATAAGTTTCCTGTGGGCCTGCACAGGCAGACAGCAAACCCAGTAGCAGCAAGCCGCCCAGAATGCGTGCGCTTTTTGCGTGTTGCTGCATCCTTATTCTCCTTCTACATGCACAGCAAACTGCTGCGTTTTACCGCTGACGGCGGCTTGGGGGGTTTTCAAGCGCACCGCATCGGGTTGTGCTTGGGCCAAATTGCCCGCCTCAATGGATACGGCACCGCGCTTGACAAAGGCATCAAAAGCCCCTTGGTAGGTGGTGGAATCGTAGGCATAGCGCTCCAACAGCACCTCGCCATTGGGTCCCATCGATAACACCGAGTTGTCGTTGAACATCACCCCCACCGAACCGTTGGCAGCAGTCAATAAGGTGTCGTTTTCTTTCAGGCGCAACCCGACTGGAGCTGGAAAACGCTGGCCAGCGCGCTCCAGCTGGACAATCCCTCGGGCGACTTTGACCTGCGCCACCCAGCCGCCAGTTTGCGCCCAAGCACTGCCCAACAGCAGCAACAAGAGCGCAGGCCCTATTTTTTTACATTGCAACATCGTGACCCTGCTATCAAGAAAGTGTGCAAGATTGCACACGGTTCTTTTCCTGTCCCGACGTGTCTTGCTGACCACATTCGTATCTAACAGGCGTGACTTTCCCGGCTATGGCAGAGACGGTCTCTGTCACAGCGCCGCCGTTGCCGGTCGGACTCGCCACGGGTAGGGCAGTTTCGGTTGCCAGCCGTTGTAGGTTGAGCGCGGCGTTGTGGTCTCGGTCATGGTGGCTGCCGCAGTGCGGGCATGTCCATTGCCGATCTTTCAGCGTTAGCGCTTCGTTTTTCCAATCACAGACCGAACACAGGCGACTGCTTGGATACCAGCGGTCGGCGATAACCAGCCGGGTAGCAAAGCGTTTTGCCTTGTATTGCATCTGCGTGCCAAACATGCCAAAGCCCATATCGCTGATGGCGCGTGCCAGCTTGTCGTTGGCCAGCATCCCTTGGACATTCAAATCCTCGATGACTACCGCTTGGTTTTCGCGGCACAGTCGGGTGGTGAGCTTGTGCATAAAGTCGGCTCTGATATGGGCAATGCGCGCATGGTGCCGTGCCAATGTCGCAGCAGACTTGCTACGGTTGTTAGAAATGGGTAGTCGTGTACCTTTGGGCAGCTTGGCGTTTGGCGCAAACCCAGCCTGAACTTTTGCAGATTCGATTTTGCGACTGATACGCCGCGCACGGATTTTCAGCCTGCGTAGTGCCGCTTTGAGTGGTTTTGGCCCTTGGATGGATTCACCGCTAGAGAGGGTGGCGACTGCCTTGATGCCAAGGTCAACGCCGGTGATGCCGTGTGCTGTTCTGGCCCGGTAGAACTGTGTATCGGGCACTTCCACTTGAATCGCCACAAACCAAGTATCTGCGGTGCGCGAAACTGTTGCGCCGCAGATTTTGCCCTCGAAGCGTAGCGCCTCCGTCATAGCCACTTTGCCAATTTTTGGCAGGCGAATCGTCATGCCATCCACACTGAACTTGTCATTGGCCACATAGAAGCTGTCGCGGCAGCGTCCCTTTTTCTTGAACTGCGGTGCATGGGCGCTTTGGCCTGCCTTGACCTGCGCGAAGAAATGGCTCCAAGCTTTTGCCAGATGTGCAAAGGGTTGGGCGTGGGCATCGCGGTGAATGTCGCGCAACCACGGCTGACCATTTTCATCCAGCCATTGCGCGTCGCTGTACTTGATGGCATTGAATTGCTTTTTCAGTGCCATCGCATTGGGCTTTTGTCCGGCTGCGTATTGACGGTTCCACTCGGCCAGTGCCCAGTTCCAGACGCGCCGCGCAGTGCCGCAAGCGCGCTTGAAATAGTCAGCCTGTTCTGGGGTTGGGCAAAGCGCAATTTTGTGGGACAGTTGCATCGCTGAATCCAATGGTTCGTCTGTCATGAGCGTTTTGATTTCCCGTCACCCGACTGCATCCTATAGGAATTAACCGCCCCTCACGCTCCCAGCGTCGTAGCGTTTTAACCGATATGCCCAGCAGCTTGGCCGCTTTGCCTATACTCATAGTGTTTTTTACAGGAATGATAATACGCATATCATTAGAAATGCCAGAGTTGAGTTCCTTTTCTCTTGACATCGTACCTGCCCAAGCCTCAGATTAGAACCCAGTTGCTGCTGCTTGGGTCAGCAACGAGGACAAAGAACCCGCCAGCACCACGTCACCGCCATGCAGGGTGTACAGCACCAACCCATCCAGAGTAAACAGGCAAATACCGCTGGCAGCGTAACTGCGACCATAGGCCCCAGGAATGCCTTGCAAACAAGCATGGCCCTGTCCTGAGGGCGTGCCTGCGCCCAAAGTGCCGCCCAGCAATTGCTCGGCCCAAGCAAATACCCGGTCGGCCGAGCGCATTTGCGCCGTGGGCACCGGGGCTTGCAGGTTAAGCTTACGCACTGGCACCATCGCGGTACGCTGGATGCTGCTGCGCCCGTCTGACACTTCCACGCTAATCGGATGTTCACCAGCAGGCAAGGCGGCCAAGCTGGCAATGATTTGGTGCGTCTGCCCTGCAGCCAGCCCATCGGCTTGGGCCAACACCGTGTGACCGCTCATCACCTTCACGTTGAGCGCATCGCCATCCGCATCGGTCAATTGCAGGGTCACGGCTAACACATGGCGTGCTGAAGGGATAGAGCGCAATTGCACTGGCCCCATATAAAAATGGCGTGATTCGGGAAGCTCCAATGGGTCGATACGCAAATAGCGCACCATATCGCCCCAAGTGCGCGCACTGGCTGGCTCATACACCAGCTGACTCATGTCAAACCAATAGCGCTGCAAGCCAGGCAACAAAATTACATCGTCGGACGTGACACCTGGGTCGGCATCGTTGGCCTTCCAAGCCAAGCGCATCATGGCACCGCGCGTCAACTCGCTTTGCGCTGTGGCATCCATCGGCACATACAAATCAAAGCCCAACCAACGGTAATTGTTGGCAGCAATTGGATAAGTGTTTTCTTGGAAGGTTAAAAAGACATGCGGATCGCCTTCGGTTTGACCGCTACGGGCTGGCTGGGAAGTGGCATGAAAAAAAGAACCGCTTTGTTCCAAATCTGGAATGCGGTTGATGTATTCCCAACCGCTTAAATTGCTCAGCTCTGGGCGTTTGACTTGGCCCGGTTGCATCGTCCAAGCCTTGCCCTGCTCTACCAAAGCGTAGTCTTCACCATCTTCGGGGCTGGGCGACAAGATTTTGACGCTAGGCCGCGCGTTGATGGTCAATGGCGTATCGTTATAGGCCACAGTTTCTTGTAAGCCTGCCGTCGTGGTGAGGCGTACACTATGCAAGGTAAAGCCGATCCCTTGGTCTACAGCCGGGCCATTGAGGGGGTCAATACGCAAAGCACGTACCAGCCCGGCCCATTGCGGATAACGCTGCAAATCAATCTGGTAGGTAGCACGACCGGCCTGCACTGGAATAAAGTCACTGGGGTGGCGCACGGCCGCCGCCTGATCGCCCCACCAGACCAACAAGCCCGACTCGTCTGGCGGGATGCGGTCTAGGCTCATGTCGATGGTCAGGTAGCGGTATTTACTGGCATCGATCGGCTGCTGCTGTGGAATATCCAGTTGTAGAGACGGATCAGGGTTATTGGTAGTGGCTCGCAGGCCATTGCTATCCGTACTGGCCCCAGATAAACCATAGTTGCTAGACCACAGCACGTCGTTTTGTGTGTCAAACGTCCAAGCCTTGCCGCGCTGGCTCAGGGCGTAATCCCCATCACTGATAGCTGCAACCCGGTAACTACCGGGCGGCAAACTGGCTACCGCCCCTGGTTGGTTGCCCACAGGCAGCACGGTGTTTACAGTTTGGCTGCTGCCTGTGGGTTGGATTTCGGTCAGCCAATGGGTTTTACCGGCTGGCAAACTAATGGGGGTGGCTTCATTTGGATGGTACAAACGTGCCCAATCAATTTGAAACTGCACATTGCATCCGACACAAGGATCAATACGCAAACCGTACATCGTGCCGTTCCACGGCAGGCCTACCCGCGGCGGTAGGGCAGCCAAATCAAAATGGTACAAATGCCAACCCGGATAGACCGGAAACAGTGCCGATTCGGAATAAGCAGCATCAAAAGCCGCGACGGTGTTGCCACCGTGGTGCCACACCAGTCGCCCATTGCTGGCACCAGAGACCACCGTGTCCGGCAACCACATCAAAATAGACAAATGGGTATAACGGTTGGCATCTATCGGGGTTTGTGCCAAGTTGAGTGCAGAGATGGCCGAAGGGATGGGCGGAAACTGCAACCAAAAATGCGGATCTGTATCCCGCGCAGTACCCGTCATCGTGCCATTGGCCACCGTGGCAGCACGGAGGTTGTGTGTCCACCACAGCGGATAGACATCGTCTTGCCCGGTCATGTCCCACGCATTGCCCAAGACTTGGCTGGCATGGTCAGGGCCTTCGGCCACCGTTTGGGCTGCCGCGCCCAAAGCGAAACCCGTGCTAAAACAAGCGACCAAGGCCGCACGAAGAATGGTAGAACGCAGGCGCACAACAAAATCCTTTGGCATGATGATGGACAAGACAGACCGAACCGGAGCTACCCCCAAGCAAAGCCCCTGAAACAATGGTAGCGCTAATCGGCGGTTACGCCGCAGGTTTTCTTCGGCCTTGGCACTGCAATGGACACACCCACAGCGCGCCCGGCCTAAAATCACCCTCCCCCCCTGAATGCACAGAGAGACCACTATGGGACGCACCCTGTACGACAAAATCTGGGACGAACACGTCGTCCACACCGAAGAAGACGGCACTGCCGTTCTGTATATTGACCGCCATTTGGTGCATGAAGTCACTAGCCCGCAAGCCTTTGAGGGCCTGCGCCAAGCCGGGCGCAAAGTCTGGCGCGTCAGCTCGATTGTGGCCACGGCCGACCACAACACCCCTACCACCGGCTGGGAGCTGGGCTACGACGGCATCACCGACCCCATCAGCAAAGAGCAAATTACCACGCTCAACGCCAACATTGCCGAAACCGGCGCGGCGGCGTTCTTCCCCTTCATGCACCAACGCCAAGGCATCGTGCATGTGATGGGGCCAGAAAACGGCGCCACCTTGCCCGGCATGACCGTGGTCTGTGGTGACAGCCACACCAGCACGCATGGTGCCTTTGGCGCTTTGGCCCACGGCATCGGCACCAGCGAGGTGGAGCATGTCATGGCCACGCAAACCCTGCTGGCCAAAAAAGCCAAAAACATGCTGGTGCAAGTGGATGGCAACTTGGCCCCCGGTGTCACGCCCAAAGATGTGGTACTGGCCATCATCGGCAAAATTGGCACCGCCGGTGGCACGGGCTACACGATTGAATTTGCAGGCTCCGTCTTTCGCGCCATGAGCATGGAAGGTCGCATGACGGTGTGCAATATGGCGATTGAGGCTGGCGCGCGCGCTGGTTTGGTGGCGGTGGATGACAAGACCATCGACTACGTCAAAGGCCGTCCCCTGTCGCCCACCGGCGTAGAGTGGGAGCAAGCCGTAGGCTATTGGAAGACGCTGCATTCCGATGCCGATGCCCAATTTGACACCGTGGTCACTCTGAATGCCGCAACCATCGTGCCGCAAGTGACTTGGGGCACCTCGCCCGAGATGGTGTTGGGTATTGATGCCGTCGTGCCCGACCCCGACAAAGAAAAAGATGCCAACCAGCGCGGGGCCATCGAACGCGCTTTGCAGTACATGAACCTGCAACCGGGCAAGCCCCTCAACGATATTTTTGTCGATAAGGTGTTTATTGGCTCCTGCACCAACAGCCGCATCGAAGACATGCGCGAAGCCGCTGCCGTGGTGAAAAAGTTGGGCCAAAAAGTCGCCAAAAATATCAAGCAAGCGCTGGTCGTGCCCGGTTCTGGCTTGGTAAAAGCCCAAGCCGAACGCGAAGGACTGCACGAAATCTTCAAGGCCGCCGGTTTTGAATGGCGCGAACCCGGTTGCAGCATGTGCTTGGCTATGAACGCCGACCGCCTAGAGCCGGGCGAGCGCTGTGCCTCCACCAGCAACCGCAACTTTGAAGGTCGCCAAGGCGCAGGGGGCCGCACCCATCTGGTCAGCCCGGCGATGGCGGCTGCGGCTGCCATCTACGGCCATTTTGTCGATGTACGCACTTTGGCTTAATCACCTTGAAAGAGCATTGTTGTGAAAAAGATTGCCACTCTCATCGCCCTGTCGCTGGCCTTTATGCTGGCTGGCTGCAACACCGTCAAAGGTGTGGGCCAAGATATTGAAAAAGCCGGTTCCGCCATCGAACGCGCTGCCAAGTAACCCACCTACCGCCATGCAAAAATTCAACGTACACCAGGGCCTTGTCGCCCCTATGGACCGCGAGAACGTCGATACCGATGCCATTATCCCCAAGCAGTTTCTCAAGTCGATTAAAAAAACCGGCTTTGGCGTGAACCTGTTTGACGAATGGCGCTACCTGGACCCCGGCGAACCCGGCCAAGACCCCGCCAGCCGCCAGCCCAACCCGGATTTTGTGCTAAACCAAGCACGTTACCAAGGCGCATCGGTTTTATTGGCGCGCAAAAACTTTGGCTGTGGCTCTAGCCGCGAACACGCCCCGTGGGCGCTGGAGCAATACGGTTTCCGTGCCATTATTGCGCCGAGTTTTGCCGATATTTTCTTTAACAACTGCTTCAAAAATGGTCTGCTGCCGATTGTGTTGCCCGAGGCCACGGTGGCGCAGTTGTTTGATGAAGTGGCGGCCTTTACTGGCTACCAACTGACCATTGATTTAGAGCGCCAAGTGATTGTGCGGCCACAAGGCGAAGAAATCCCGTTCGATGTCGTGCCCTTCCGCAAATATTGCCTGTTGAATGGCTTTGACGATATTGGCCTGACCTTGCGCCACGCCGACAAAATCAAAACCTTTGAGGCCGCGCGCTTGGCTACCAAACCTTGGCTGGCACATACGATGGTGGCTTAAAAGCCTATTGCCCCGATATTTTATTTTTCAAAGAAATGACATTATGAAAATTGCAGTTTTACCCGGTGATGGCATTGGTACCGAAATCGTGGCTGAAGCCGTCAAGGTATTAAACGCCCTCGATTTGAAGTTTGAGCTGGAAACCGCCCCCGTAGGCGGTGCCGCTTACGAAGTGGCAGGTCACCCCCTGCCCGAATCTACCCTCAAATTGGCACAAGCAGCCGATGCTATTTTGTTTGGTGCGGTGGGTGATTGGAAATACGACACACTAGACCGCCCACTGCGCCCCGAGCAAGCCATTTTGGGTCTGCGTAAAGCGATGGGCCTGTTTGCCAACTTCCGCCCGGCCATTTGCTACGAGCAACTCACGCACGCCTCTAGCCTGAAGCCCGAGCTGGTGGCAGGCTTAGACATCCTCATCATCCGTGAACTGACCGGCGATATTTACTTCGGCCAACCGCGTGGCCGTCGCATTGCCACCGATGGCCACTTCCCCGGCGCGGAGGAAGCCTTTGACACCATGCGCTACTCGCGCCCTGAGATTGAGCGCATTGCCCATGTGGCTTTCCAAGCAGCACAAAAGCGTAGCAAGCGCGTGACCAGCGTGGACAAGGCTAATGTGCTGGAAACCTTCCAACTCTGGAAGGATGTGATGACCGAAATCGGCCAACAATACCCCGATGTGGCGCTAGACCATATGTATGTGGACAACGCCGCTATGCAGTTGGTGAAAGAGCCGAAAAAGTTTGACGTGCTGGTCACGGGCAATATGTTTGGCGACATTTTGAGCGATGAAGCCTCGATGCTGACCGGCTCGATTGGTATGCTGCCCTCGGCCAGCTTGAACAGTCAAGGCCAAGGTTTGTACGAGCCTAGCCACGGCAGCGCCCCCGACATCGCTGGCAAAGGCATTGCCAACCCCTTGGCTACCATTTTGAGCGCTGCCATGATGTTGCGCTTTAGCCTGCAACAGCCCGAAGCGGCCGACCGCATCGAGAACGCCGTGAAAGCCGTATTGGCCCAAGGTCTGCGTACCGGCGATATTTACAGTGCAGGTACAACCAAAGTGAATACCGTGCAAATGGGTGATGCAGTAGTTAAGGCATTGGGTTAATTAATAATTGGGTTAATCAATAGCCAAGTGCGACGCCATCTTTACCATCTGGGGTTAGGCTGGTGTTTGCTGGCGGCCCCACTGGCGCTGTGGGATATGCAGGGGCGCTGGGCAGAACCTGAACGTGGGATGGTGGTGGCGTTCAAGCTCTGGCTCTTTTGGGCCGCTTGGGCCTTGCTGCCTTGGCTGCTGGCGCTGTGGCCCAAATTGCGCCAAGGTGCTACCAGCACTGGCCAGCGCTGGCTGCACTGCTCAGGGTTGGTCGTGTTGGCAGTGGCTGCTTGGGCTGCTTTGCTAGAGCCGCGTCTGTTGGCATTGCACACCCATCGGTTGGCCGTACTGCCAGCAGGCGCTACGCCGCTGCGTTTGGCGTTGGTGTCCGATATACATGTGGGCCTGTTTGTGCGTGCTTGGCAGTTGGAGCGTTTGGTAGAGCTGCTCAACGCCCAAGCGGTCGATGCAGTGGTGGTAGCCGGTGATTGGACTTACGCCCCCCCACTGGATTTGCAGGCTACTTTAGCCCCGTTGGCCCGGATACGCCACCCAGTCTGGGCGGTTTTGGGCAACCACGACACCCAATCGCCCGGCCCAGCACTGACTTTGGCCCTGCGTGCGGCCCTGCAAAGCCACGGCGTACACCTGTTGGATGGCCAAATGCTGCGCTTTAAGGGCTGGGACATTGTTGGCCTGAGCGATTTATGGGGTGGAAATCCTCATGCCGACATCGTCCGCTGCTTGCCACCCCCGCCACTGGCCCGGCCCCGACTGGTGTTGGCACACCAACCAGACACTGCTGCTTTACTGCCTGCCGATGCGGCTACCTTGGTATTGAGCGGCCATACCCACGGTGGCCAGATACGCCTACCGTGGATTACCCAGCAGCGCGTGCTGCCTGGCATCAGCGCCCACGGTTGGTATGCAGGCCACTACAGCACACCTGCCGGAGCCTTGTTTGTATCCACTGGCGTAGGCACTATTGGGCTGCCAGCAAGGTTGGGAGTGATACCCAGGGTAGATGTGCTGCAACTGCACTAAAGACCAACCACGGAGGGTTGCACCGCATTCAACGCACGCTGGCGTTTAAGCCAGCTTGCCGTGGCACTGCTTAAATTTGGGGGTCAGATTCCAATTATTCCTTGCTTTGGCGCAATAGCACTGCCCGAATCCAGATAGCAAAAATCTGCACCAACTCGGGCTAGGAAAACAGCAGTTTGTAGAAGGCGTGGGTAATGCCTCTAGGGGAGGCGGATTATGAGAGTCTGACCCCCATTTTTCAAGAATTAAAAACCTGCACTTATACGGCAGAAATCCGTATTTTTCTGTAAGGATTTAACAGGATTGACTTCCTAAAATGCCATTTTTTTTACGCGGCAAGCAGCCGCGATGCTTTAGGAGACCCATGTCCAATCCACTGTACGAAAACATCAAGCGCGACCCGCGCTATGCCGAGCTGATACAGCAGCGCGGGCGCTTTGCCACCATGCTGGCCTTGCTGGTAATTGGTGTTTTTTTCAGTTTTGTGCTGCTAGTGGCGTTTGTGCCCAGCGCCATCGCCGTGCGTATTTTTGACGGCAGCAATTTGACGGTGGGCGTGGCACTGGGGTTTTTCCAGTTCGTGTTCTTCTGCTTGCTTACCTGGGTGTATGTGCGCCGTGCCAATGGCGAGTTTGATGCCTTGAATGAACAAATCATCCAAGATGCCCTGAGGAAAACCAAATGACCCGAACGCCTTCTCTACTGTCCCGCCTCGGGCATCCACTGGCGCTAGCACTGTTGTGCCTGCCCACGCTGGCCTTGGCTGGCCCCGACTTGGGAGCCGCTGAAAAACAGCCACTCAATCTGCACGCCATCGGTATGTTCTTTGTCTTCGTGCTGATGACGCTGGGTATCACCTACTGGGCGGCGGGCCGCTCCAAGTCGGCCTCAGACTTCTACACCGCCGGGGGCGGTATCAGCGGCAAGCAAAACGGCTTGGCGATTGCGGGCGACTTTATGTCTGCCGCCACACTGCTGGGACTGACCGCCATGATTTACGGCCAAGGGGTGGATGGCTATATCTACATGGTCGCATTCTTTGTGGGCTGGCCCATTATCCTGTTCCTGATGGCCGAGCGCCTACGCAACCTAGGCAAGTTCACCTTTGCCGACATCACTGCCTACCGCCTCAATCAAGGCCAGGTACGCACGATGGCTGCCATCAGCTCGCTGGTGGTGGTGTGCTTTTATCTGGTGGCGCAAATGGTCGGTGCTGGGCAGCTCATCAAGCTACTGTTTGGGCTAGATTACAACGTGGCACTGGTCGTCGTGGGCGTGCTGATGATGGTGTACGTCATTTTTGGCGGCATGGTGGCCACCACTTGGGTGCAGATTATCAAGGCGTGCATGCTGCTAACGGGCGGTACTGCCATCATGCTGCTGGCGTTTAGTAAGTTTGGCTTCAGCTTCGAGACCCTGACCAACCGCGCTATGGAAGTACACAAGCTGGGACCCAATTTGCTGGCCTCGGGCAGCCTGTTGGCCGACCCAGTAACGGCCATTTCGATGGGCCTGGGCCTGATGTTTGGTATTGCCGGACTGCCGCACATCCTGATGCGCTTCTTTACCGTGACCAACGCCAAAGAAGCGCGCAAATCGGTGTTCTATGCCTCCGGCATCATCGCTTTCTTTTTCCACGTGATTGCCTTCATGGGCCTGTGTGCCATCGTGCTGGTGGGCACCGATCCGCAGTTCTTTGAGGGTGGCGATGTCAGCGGCAAGCTGATTGGCGGCAGCAACATGGTTGCGTTGCACTTGGCCAAGGCCGCTGGTGGCAATTTGCTGTTGGGCTTTTTGTCGGCGGTGGCTTTTGCCACCATCTTGGCCGTGGTGGCAGGTCTGGCACTGGCGGGTGCCTCGGCCATCTCGCATGACCTGTATGCTCGCGTCATCATGAAAGGCAAGGTCTCCGAAGAAAAGGAAATCCGTGTCTCTAAGATGGCGACGCTGGGCCTGGGCGTGGTGGCGGTGCTGTTGGGTGTGGTCTTCGAGAAGATGAACGTGGCCTTCATGGTGGCACTGGCTTTTGGCGTGGCCTCCTGTGCCAACTTTCCGGTGCTGCTGATGTCCATGTATTGGCGCGGCCTGACCACGCGCGGCGCGCTGGTGGGCGGCTATACCGGCCTGATCAGCTCGGTGCTGTTCGTGGTGTTCTCTAAGTCGGTGTGGGTGGATGTGCTGGGCAACGCGGCCCCGCTGTTTCCGTACACCCAGCCAGCGCTGTTTGCCATGCCGCTGGCCTTCCTGTGCATTTACGTGTTCTCCAAGTTGGACAACAGTGAACAAGCTCGGATGGAGCGTGCCGCCTTTGATGACCAGTATGTTCGCGCCCAAACGGGTGTAGGTGCCGACAGCGCTGCTGCACACTGATTCTGTCCCGCACAGTTCATGCGCCTTCGGGCGCATTTTTTTTGCCCGGCGCAGGGGGATGTTGGGTTACATGCGTAACCTAACCTACGCTTTGCGCCGCCGTGTTGGTTTAACTGGAAGCACCGGGGCGATGGCTGCTGTCAGTGCTTGGTAACGGGCAAACAAAAAGGCCACGCGGGCAGTATCGTCGGGTGGGCCTTGGTAGCCACAGGCGAAAAACTCACTCTGGCCTACGCTCGGCCTCATTTTTATTACCACCCTTGCCTGGCTGCATGAATTTTCGTCCAGTCGGTATCCAGTTTGCCGTTGTGAATTTCGCAGCTGGCGTTTTGCGTAACGTAGCCACCATAACCGTTGGTGGCATGGATGGTGATGGACAGGACGCGCCCCTCTTTAGAAGGCGCTGTGTAATAGGCACCTGCTGGATCGCGTAACTTTGGCTTGTACCAAGCCAAGCATGTATCCGCTTCGCGCGTCAGGGGGGATGGCTGGGCTACCGGCGGCGAAACAGGGGGCGGCACCACGCTAGGCTGTGGTGGTGCTGGTGCCAGGTTGGACGTTGGGTTGGCTTGAGCGCTGGTAGGGGCAATGACAGAAATAGGACGTACCTCGAATTTTTCTCCTTGACCAGAGCAAGGGGCATCTTGGTAAGAAACTTTGCCATCAGGCCCGGTGCATTTATGGGCAGCCCATGCTTGGGGAGCAAATATCAGGATGCTGAGAAAAATAACAGGGTTGAACATATAAAAATCAGGGTCAGATAACAACTAAACCAATAGAACCTGCACCCGTTTGCCCAATGCTGCCGCATACTTTTGCAGCGTAGCCAATGATGGTGAATGCTTGCCACTGACCAGCGAGGCCTCCAAACGGGCCACCGCAGGGGCCTTGGTGCCCATGCGCTCTGCCACCTGGGCTTGCGTTAAACCTGCTTCGTGCCGGGCTTTCAGAATGGCATCGAGCATGGGCATTTCTTCGCGTTGCAGGCGTTCGTACTCTGCACGCACGGCTGGATTTTGCAGTGCTTGGGCCTTGAGTTGTTCATGGGTGAGCATCTTTAATCTCCTTTAAGCGTTTGTGGGCCACTGCCAATTCCTTGGCTGGGATTTTGTCGGTTTTTTTAATGAAACTGTGCAACACCACGATGCGCTGCCCGACCAAAGTGCAGTACAGCACACGGGCGATACCCTCAGCGCCTTTGAGGCGCAGTTCTAGCAAACCATCGCCCAGAACCTTGGTGTGCGGCAAGCCCAGATGGGGGCCGTAATCCACCATGCGATCAGCCAAGGCAATGTAACGGGCCAGCTTCGTAGTTACATGCGTAACCCAACCTACGCTTTGCGTCGCCGTGTTGGTTTAACTGAAAGCACCGGGGCGGTGGCTGCCGTCAGGGCTTGGTAGCGGGCAAACAAAAAGGCCACGCGGGCGGCATCGTCGGGTGGGCCTTGGTCGCCATAGGCAAAAAACTCACTCTGACCCTCATGGCACAAAGATAAGCCCCGAGGCAAGAATTTGAAGGTGGGCTGACACCCGGCGCGGTGGTAGGCTGAAGTTGCAAAACCAAACAGCAAACCATCAAGGAGTCAGCCCGCATGAAGGATAACCAATCCAAGCATTTTGATGAGGCGCATTTGCTGCGCCAGCAGTTTGCCCAGTATCCTGACGCTGCCTTCGAGCAAGCACTCAGCGCCGAGCAAATTTGCTCTGTTGTCGAGCAACACTGCCTAGCCACCGTGCGCCAACGCCAGTATCCGCCGCTCAAGACCTTGCGCCTGTTTGTCGGGCAAGCACTGGGCAGCGATGGCTCGTGCCAGAATGTCGTCGTGCGCCAGCTGGCCCAGCGCCTGAGTGCAGGATTGAGCGCCGCCTCGACCAACACCGCCGCCTACTGCCAAGCGCGTATGCGCTTGCCAACGGCCATCGCTTGCGATCTGTCAGCCACGCTGGCAGCGCAACTCGAAGCCATGAGTCCCAAGGTCTGGCGCTGGCAGGGCCGAAGCATCAAGCTCTTTGATGGCACCAGCATGTCCATGCCCGATACCGCCAGCAACCAGGCCGCCTACCCCCAAAGCCGCACACAAGCGCCGGGGCTGGGTTTTCCCATGGTACGCATCGGTGCCTTGATCGGCTTGGCCAGCGGTGCCGTGTTGGGCTACGAGTTGACACCTTTGCGCGGCAAAGGCTCGGGCGAGCAAACGGTGCTGCGTGGCCTGCTCAACAAAGTAATGCCGGGCGATATCGTGTTGGCCGATGCCTTGCTGGCCACTTGGTGGCTGATCCACGCCATCAGTGCGCGCGGTGCTGATGTACTCATGGCCCAGCACGGTAGGCGCAAAAGCGATTTCACGCAGGGCCAGTCTTTGGGCAAGAACGACCATCTCGTGCAGTGGCCGCGCCCAGCCAAGCCGCAGTGGATGAGCGAGCAAGAGTATGCACAGTGCCCGGCTGTGCTGCACATGCGCGAGAGCCAGGTCAATGGCCGGGTACTGGTAAGCACCATGCGCCAGCCCAACTATGCCAGCGCCAAAGCACTCGATCAACTGTACGCTATGCGCTGGAACATTGAGGTCGATTTTAGGGTGATCAGGGCGACGCTAGGGATGGATGTGCTGCGCTGCAAATCGAGCCAGATGATTGACAAAGAGATCGCCGTGGGTATCTTGGCCTACAACCTGGTGCGCTGGGCGATGGCCGCCAGTGCGGTACTGGCCCAAGTGCTGGCGCGCAGTCTGAGCTTTAGCACAGCCAAGCGTTTGCTGGAGCACTTTGGCGCTGCACTGCTCCGTGGCAAAAGTCAGGATGAGGCTGCGCTGGTGCAGGCACTGCTGCAAAACATAGGCAAGCTGCACCTGCGAGCGCGCCCTGGACGCATCGAGCCTCGGGCCAAGAAGCGAAGGCCGAAAAACTTGCCCTTGCTTAGGCAACCACGCCAGCAAGCCCGCGAGGCTATTCAGAGCAAGCGTGGGCTTATCTTTGTGCCATGAGACTCGGTAACGATTTTTACAGCAGTGGTTTGTGGAATGAACGAGGCTATATGCTAGGTTACGACCAGCTTGATCTACCATTTGCGTTAATCAGGCGCATTGCCGCATGGCAGCCTCGTAGGTTGGGTTGCGTGCAACCCAACATTGCTTAATCCAACATTGCTTAACCCAACACCAAACGGCAATTGCATCACTTCTTTGGGGATAAGGTGGTGGTCCGGGTTGGGGGGATGTTGGGTTACATGCGTAACCCAACCTACGCTTTGCGCCGTTTGGGTCGGCTGGCGCTGACGGGGGCGGTGGCTGCTGTCAGGGCTTGGTAACGGGCAAACAAAAAGGCAACGCGGGCGGTATCGTCGGGTGGGCCTTGGTAGCCATAGGCGGCATCGACGGCTTTGTCTAATTGTTGGTGGGCTTTGCTCAGTTGCACCGGCATGGTTAATGGGTCGTACAGGTCAGCCAAGGTGCTATCTGCAAATTGGGCGCGGGCATCCAGCACGGCTTGGGCGGCAGCGGCGATGGCTTGGCGGCGTTTTTGTACCGGAGCTGGCGCTGGCTGCTGCGGGGTGTCTTCTGGCAAATCGGGCCAAGGGAATGTGTTGTAAGTGAGCTTTACAGAATACCGAATGTCACTTTTCAAGCGTCCAGCAGTGATACCCGTCCAAGCCCGGTGCATAGTGCTGGACAAAACGCCAAAGTGGTATAGCGTGGCTTGGGGCACCATCTGCAAGTCGTTGGCGGCGATAACATCGGCATTGAGATAAGCAATAGGCAGGTAATGCCGATGTTCAGAAGATGTGCGTGGAATGGCTAAATAACACCCCTGTGTAGGTTGGCGATTTTCGGTAAACAGCGAAGGCGTGGCGGATTTTTGGCGTGTAGCGGCCTTGCTGCTTTGCTCACGCATGGCTTTTACGGCCTGAACGCGCTGCAATACCAGCGGCATAGTCCGCAAGGTTTGCGGCGGACAATCTACTAGCCATAAACAATAGCGCCACTGATTGTGGATAAGACCTTCAGCACCCAAATATGGGCGCATCCAATGACGGGCTGCTGGTTCGGTTTGCAATAGTGTCTGGTATTCTTCCAGTGACAAAATCAAGTTGCCACCATCCGCAGGAATGCTACCGTTGACTATTTCAGGCACTGCCATCAAAGGTGCGGAACGGGCTTGGGCTATGACATCGGGCGCATCCACCAAATAAGGGTTGATATTCTGTGCCGATACAGCCACCGGCTCCCCGCGAATATCCGGGTAGTGGTAAATCAGCTTGTCCGTGCGCTCCTCTAAGCCAAAACCCACAATCACGCAATGCACAGCGGCCACGCCCTTGGCATCGTTGCTCCATTGGAAGGTGCGGTGGGCAAACTGAATCTTCACCCCTTGGGCCAACATCCAGCCCCACAACACGCCCACCTGTTCGCCTTGGGTAATGCTGTTGGTGGACACAAACGCACAACGCACCCTCCCCGCAGAACTATCGCCGCGCAGATAGCGCGCCGCCTTCACATACCAAGCGGCCACCAAGTCCAACAAACCAGCATTGTTGACATCGGCCAACACCCGGCGCGTGTCTTCACGCTGGGCATCGCTCATAAACTTGGCCCCGACAAACGGCGGGTTGCCAATCACATAACTGCACTGCGTGGGCGGCAGCACCTCGGCCCAATCCAGCGTCAAGGCGTTGCCCTGCACAATGTTGGCCTTACGCACCAGCGGCAAGCGGTTAAAGTGGCCGCCCAATGCTTGGCTGGCGCGCAGGTTTTCTTGGTGGTCGGTCAACCACAGCGCCACCGTGGCAATGTGGGCCGCGCTGGCTTCAATCTCAATACCGTGGCATTGGTGGACATCGCACTGAATTTGCTCAAACTCCTTGGCATCCAAGGTGCCACTGACAGTGCGTTGGCGTTGCTCTAGTTCGAGCAAAGCCTCGACGGCATCCAACTCCAAACGCCGAATTTCGCGGTAGGCCAATACCAAAAAATTGCCACAGCCACAGGCTGGGTCAAAAAAATGCAGGCCGCGCAAACGCGCTAAAAAAGCCTTGAGCCGGGCTTTGCTGCCGCGTGCAGTTTTGAGGTCTGCTTGCAAAGCGTGCAAAAACAGCGGGCCAATCACGCGCAAAATGTTGATTTCGCTGGTGTAGTGTGCGCCCAGTTCGCGCCGCTTGCTGCTCTTGGCCGTCACGCCCTCGTCATCGTGGTGAATCACCGCCTGAAACAAGGAGCCAAAAATAGCCGGGCTGATTTGTGACCAATCAAACTGTTCGGCACAGTTGAGCAACACGCGGCGCGCGGTGCTGTCAAAGTAACAAGGCTCCAAGCGCCCCGCAAACACACTGCCATTGATATACGGAAAGCCGCGCAACTCGTGCGGCAGGTTTTTGGGCCGTTGGTCGGGGGCGCGGTTCAGGGTGTCAAACAGATTTTGCAGCGCGCCGTCCAAGTCGCTGCCATCCTCGCGCGTGTGTTGGCGCACATAGCGGCTGAACGCGCCGGGGCTGTCAAAAATGGCGGTGTCTTCGGCAAACAAGCAAAACAGCAAGCGCACCAAGTAGCGCTCTAAATCGGCCCCGTGGTAGCCACCATCGCGCATGGCATCGTGCAACTGGGCAATGTTGCGCGCTGCGCTTTCGTTCACGGCAATTTGTTCGGCCCTGGCTTGGGTTTCAAAACCGGCCAAAAACAAATAGGCATCAATCTGCTGTGGAAACTCGGCCAGGGTATGGCACAGCGGCGCGCTGCCATCGCCGCGCCGGTACAGGTGCAGGTGCTCAAAATCACTCACCAAAATGTAAGCGGGCAATTCGGCATCTTGCAGGCCGGGCAGGTAATCTAGCGCCTGCTGGTAGGCGGCTTGCAAGTCTGCGCCGCGCGATTTCATCTCTATCAGCAATTTGCCGGGATAGAAACCATCCATGCGCCCACTGCTGCCGCCGGATTTTTTAACACGCTGCTCAAAACTGACCAAGCGTTTGGCCGAAAAGCCGAACACCTCGCACAAATCCCGGATAAAGTTTTGCGCCTGGCCCATTTCGTAGCTGGCGCTGGCGTAGTCTTTAGCAAAGGCGTAGGCGCGGTGCAGAACTTCTGCTTTGTTCAGGGTAACGGTCATGGCCGCATTTTGAGCGCAAAACCGACTGCCACAAGCCCGTGTTAATCCGCCTCGGGCACCTCCTCAGCGGCTGCGTTGCCCTCTTCGGCTGCTGGATGCGCCCAATGCCACAGGCGCAGGGCGGCCTCTTCAACACCTTGTTTTTTGAGGGCAGAAAACATCTGCACCTCGCCGCCGCCGGTTTGCAAACGCGCAATCGACAGCGCCTTGGCCTGCTCGGCGCGCGTGAGTTTGTCGGCTTTGGTCAAAATCACCAAAAATTTCAGACCCTCTTCGACTCTGGGGCGCACCACTTCGAGCAGGGCTTCATCCAACTCGGTCAGGCCCAAACGTGGGTCGCACAGCAGCACAATGCCGGTCAAGCTGGGGCGTTGTATCAAATAATTGACCATCACTTGCTGCCAGCGCATTTTGTCCGAGCGCGACACCGCCGCGTAGCCATAGCCGGGCAAATCGGCCAACACGGCATCTTGAATGCCTTGGCGGCCCAAGCTAAACAGGTTGATATGCTGGGTGCGCCCCGGTTTTTTCGAGGCAAAGGCCAATTGCTTTTGCTGTGTCAGGGTGTTGATACAGGTGGACTTGCCAGCGTTAGAGCGGCCGACAAAGGCAATCTCTGGCACATCAATCTCGGGCAGCTGGTTGAGCTGGGCCGCCGTGGTTAAAAAGCGTGCCGTGTGCATCCAGCCCAAGGCGGTGCGGCCATCCATAGCGGGCGAAGGGGTGCCAGCAACAGGCACAGAAACAGAAGGTGTCATGAAATCAAATTCGGCGGTAAGAGCAGCATTGTAGAATCGGGCTGTTTTGCGCCACCATCAATAAGACCCTCGATATGAAGAAGTTGCTCGCCTCCTTGCTCACGGCTGCCGCGCTGGCAGCTACCGCGTTTCCGGCGTTTTCTGCCGGCCCAGCCAAACCCGATCTGGCTAAAGGCGAGGCCAGCTATGCCGCTGTCTGTGCTGCCTGCCACGCTGCCGATGGCAACTCCACCACCGTGGCCAACCCCAAGCTGGCCCAGCAGCACCCCGAATACCTGACCAAGCAATTGCAAGAGTTCAAATCAGGCAAGCGGGCCAATGCCATCATGTCGGGCATGGTTGCCGCCCTGACCGACGACGACATGCGTAACATCTCTGCTTGGCTCGCTACCAAGCAAGCCACGCCCGGCTTTGCCAAAGACAAGGCGATGGTCATGCTGGGCGAACGCATCTACCGTGGCGGCATTGCCGACCGCAACATTGCCGCCTGCGCCGCTTGTCACAGCCCCAACGGTGCGGGCATTCCGTCGCAATACCCCCGCTTGGCCGGTCAACATGCCGATTACACCGCCGCCCAGCTGGTGCAGTTCCGCGATGGCGTGCGTAACAACAGCATCCAAATGACTGGCGTAGCCGCCAAGCTCAACGACCGCGAAATCAAGGCCGTCTCTGATTACATTGCTGGCCTACGCTAAAACCTAGCCACTGGCGCCGTTCTACGGAACCAAGCGCCGCCAACAGACCCCAAGACGGGCGGGCCATCTTTGCGGTGGCCCGCCCGTTTTAATTTTGCCCCGTATCATCCTTTTCATGTCTGATTCTTCACCCGGCGTGCGCCCCCGTATTGGCGCACAAGCCTTGCGAGCCAGTATGGAAGTGCTGGTCTCGATGCGCTTTGCCATTGCTTTGCTCACGGTCATTTGCATTGCCTCGGTGATTGGCACCGTACTCAAACAGCATGAGCCTATCAACAATTATGTCAACCAGTTTGGGCCATTTTGGGCCGAGTTGTTTTTGGCGCTCAAACTCAATGCCGTTTACAGTGCTTGGTGGTTTTTGCTGATTTTGGCGTTTTTGGTACTCAGTACCTCGCTGTGCATTGCGCGCAGTACGCCCAAAATTTGGGCTGACCTCAAAACCTACAAAGAAAACATCCGCGAAAAAAATCTGGCCGCGTTTCACCACAAGGCCCAAGCCGTTTTGACGGGTGACAGCGCCAGCGAGGCGCAACGCATCGGCCAAATGCTGGTCGGTGGCGGCTGGAAAGTCAAACTGCAGCAGCGCGACACCCCCGCTGGCCCCGGCACCGGTTGGATGGTCGCTGCCAAAGCCGGTGCGGCCAATAAGCTAGGCTACATTGCAGCGCACAGCGCGATTGTGCTGGTGTGTATTGGCGGCCTGTTGGATGGAGATTTGATGGTGCGCGCGCAAATGTGGTGGGGCAATAAACTGCCCTACACCGGCGGCGGCTTAATCTCTGATGTGCCCCAGCAGCACCGCCTGAGCGAGCGCAACCCAACCTTCCGGGGCAATTTACTGGTAGCCGAGGGCACACAGGCCGATACCGCCATCTTGGCCCAATCCGATGGCATTTTGTTGCAAGAGTTACCTTTTGC
Organism: Giesbergeria sp.; assembly: GCF_028686475.1. Classification (GTDB taxonomy): domain Bacteria; phylum Pseudomonadota; class Gammaproteobacteria; order Burkholderiales; family Burkholderiaceae_C; genus Simplicispira. The sequence goes on from NZ_JAQUCA010000004.1 coordinate 54,095, forward strand.
GATTGAACTGAAAAAGTTCATTGTCGAGCATTACTCCACCGGAATGCCCAAGCTGTTTGCCAGCGACATCATCATCCACGACAAAGCCACGGGTGCCCAAACCCCGGCGCGCATTGAGGTCAACCACCCGGCCAGCTATAAAGGGATTGAGATTTACCAATCCAGCTTTGACGATGGTGGCTCCGCCGTGACGCTGCAAGCCCTGCCACTAACCCCCGGCGGCCAGCGCTTTGAAGTGCAAGGCAGCATTGGGGGCAATTCGCAACTGGTCAAGGCCAGCGGTGGCGATGCGCTCACCTTAGAATTTACCTCGCTGCGCGTGTTCAACATTGAAAATTTTGGTGCCGATGGTTTGAGTTCGGGGGCTGATGTGCGTAAAGTGGATTTGCGCCAGGCCATTGACGCGCGCTTGGGTGCGGCCAACAAAACCAATACGCGCAAAGAATTACGCAATGTTGGCCCCAGCATAGGTTACAAACTGCGCGATGCCGCTGGCCAAGCGCGTGAGTACCACAACTACATGCAGCCCATCGTGCTAGAAGAAGGCGGCACGCCGATGTTCTTGCTGGGCGTGCGCGAAACCCCAGCGGACCCATTGCGCTACCTGCGCCTGCCCGCCGATGCCCAAGGCAGCATGGATGGCTTTATCCGTCTGCGTGCTGCCCTGAATGACCCAGCCCTGCGCGATGAAGCCGTGCGCCGCTACGCCAGCCAAGCGATAGATGCCTCGCGCCCCGAGGTGATAGAGCAATTGCGCCAATCAGCGGCGCGCGCGCTGGGCTTGTTTGCTGGGGCCGAAAACACTGGCAAACCCGGCCAGCCTGGCAAACCTGTGGGCGGCCTGCCAGCGCTGTCCGACTTCATCGAGGCCAATGTGCCCGAATCCGAGCGCAGCAAGGCCAGCGAGGTGCTGATTCGCATCCTCAACGGTAGCCTGTTTGAACTGGCCCAACTGGCACAGCAACGCGCGGGCTTGCCGCCCTTGTCTCCCAATGAGCAAACCCAAGGCTTTATGACCCAATCGGTATTGGCTTTAAGCGATGTGCAGATTTACCCTGCGCCCTTGGTGTTCCAACTGAAAGATTTCACACAGGTGCAGGCCAGTGTGTTCCAAGTAGCGCGCGCACCGGGCAAGAACATTGTCTATTTGGGCTGTGCCTTGCTGATTTTGGGCGTGTTTGCCATGCTCTATGTGCGCGAGCGCCGCCTGTGGATTTGGTTGGCCCCACAGCCACAAGGACAAGGCAGTCAAGCCACAATGGCCCTGTCGAGCAACCGCAAGACGATGGATGCCGACCGCGAATTTGCCCAATTGACCGACAAACTCATCGGTGTACCCCCCGGAGCCAAAACATGAACACGGCGACCACCACGACCAACGCCACCATCACCCTCAACGAGAGTTTTGCCGCACGGCGCAATGCTTTTGATTGGATTTTTGCCGCCTTGGTGTTGCTGGGCGGCTTGTTTGCCCTGCAACGCTATGCCAACTACATGGATGGCTACGAAAAGGGTATTTTGCTGGGCACCATTCCAGCAGTCATTTGGCTGGGCTGGTTTTGGCGACCCTTGCGCGCCCTGATGCTGGGGGCAGGCGCTGGTGCTTTGCTGGCGATTAGCTTGTACCAACAAGGCGATGCGGGCAGTTTGGCACGCGCAGATACGGTGTTTTGGCTCAAATACTTTTTATCCAGCCAATCTGCCATTCTGTGGATGAGCATGTTGTTCTTCATGAGCACCATTTTTTACTGGCTGAGCATGTTCGCCAAAGGCGAAGGCAGCACCATGTCTTTGCTGGGTTCGCGCTTGGTCTGGACGGCGGTGTTCATGGCCTTGGTGGGTACGCTGGTGCGCTGGTACGAGAGCTACTTGCTGGGGCCAGATATTGGCCATATTCCGGTCAGTAACCTGTACGAAGTGTTTGTCATGTTTTGCTGGATGACGGCACTGTTCTATTTGTACTACGAAGAGCAATACAAGACGCGCGCCTTGGGCGCTTTTGTCATGCTGGTGATCAGTGCTGCCGTGGGCTTTTTGCTTTGGTACACCGTGGTGCGTGAGGCGCACGAAATCCAGCCCTTGGTGCCAGCGCTGCAAAGCTGGTGGATGAAGCTGCATGTACCGGCCAACTTTATCGGTTATGGCACCTTTGCCTTGGCCGCGATGGTGGCCTTTGCCTACCTGATTAAACAATCGGCGGGCGAGACGCGCTGGTACAAGCTGGCCCCGCTGTGGTTGCTGGGCGTGGTGCTGTGCTTTGAGCCGGTGGTGTTCCGTACCAGTGCAGGCCAAAACGGCAGCAGCTACTGGATGGTGTATTTTGGTATCTCGGCCATCATCGTGGCCGGGATTTTGCTGGGGCGTGAGCGCATTGCCGCCAAATTGCCAGCGCTGGAGCTGCTCGATGATGTGATGTACAAATCCATTGCCGTGGGCTTTGCATTTTTTACCATTGCCACGGTGTTGGGCGCGCTTTGGGCCGCCGAGGCTTGGGGCGGCTATTGGAGCTGGGACCCGAAGGAAACCTGGGCCTTGATTGTCTGGCTGAACTATGCCGCCTGGCTGCACATGCGCCTCATGAAGGGCCTGCGCGGCACGGTGTCGGCATGGTGGGCCTTAGTGGGCTTGGCCGTGACCACCTTTGCCTTTTTGGGGGTGAATATGTTCTTGTCCGGGCTGCACAGCTACGGCAATTTGTAAGCCGCCCCCATTCCTCGGTTATTGCGCGGCTGCTTGGCCGCGCACCAAGGCCAAGTAATCGCGCCGGGTTTCGGGCGCAACACTGGCCACCAATTGCGCGTAGGGCGTTTGGTGGCGCGCCAACATGCGCGCCGAGGCCATTGTGTGCGATTTGCAAAACCAGTGGCAGGTGTGTTGCATCAGCAGCAGCTCTGCCGACATGGTAAAGGCGCGGTCGCGCTCCGATTGGCCGGGCTGCCGGTGTACCGCACGCTCTAGCCCACGCGCATGGATGCTCAAGGCTTGGCGCATATCAAAGGTGGCTTGTGGCCACCAAACATCGGCCAGGGGTAAAGGCAGGGGCAAGCGGCTGATGCGGGTGCTATCGGCCTGCACTTGGGCAAAATCTTTGGCAAAACGCCGAAACTGCTCGGACAATTGGTGTTCGGTGGTGGCCAGCAGGTGCCAAATTTGCTCACGCCGCTCTGGAGTGCTTTCGCCCAAGGCACGCAGATAGCCATCCATCAGCGCTTCCATCAGCTTTTCAATTTGGTAGGGTTGCAGGTGGCGGCCCAGCAGCAGCATACGGCGGCGTTGATGGCGGTTGTTGAGCCAATACAGCCCCACTGTGAGCAGTAACGCAAGGGTCAAAATATCCATAAATTTTCAGATGCGTGCAGCAAGTATCAGACCCAAAACAGGCTCGATAGGTCATTGACAAAAATGGGCATGTCTTTCCACAAGCCCTTGAGGCGTTTATCGGCCACCGTGACCCATTGCGGTTGGTACAAAAAGGCGTGTACCGCATCTTCGGCCAATAGGCGTTGTGCCTCGCCCAAGAGCCGCGCCCGATCTACCGGACGCGCGGCGCTTTGCAATTGGGCATACAGCGCCTGAAAGGCCGGGGAGCGGTAGCCCCAGTAATAATCGGGTTTGGCAAAATTGCCCAAATCAAACGGCTCGACGTGTGAAATCAGCGTCAGGTCGTAATTTTTGTGTTGGTAGGTGCCACTGAGCCACTGCGCCCACTCGACGTTTTGCAGTTTGACTTGGATGCCAATTTTGGCCAATTGGGCAGCGACAATTTCGCCGCCTTGGCGCGCATAAGGCGGCGGCGGCAGCGTCATGGTGAGCTTGAGCGGCTGCTGCACGCCCGCTTCGCGCAGCAGTTGCCGTGCTTTTTCTGGGTCATAGGGGTTGATGCCGGTGGTATCCACATAGCCAAAGCTGCCGGGCACATAGTGGCTACCAATCGGCACGCCGTAGCCGTCGGCCCCGCCATCAATCAGCGCTTTGCGGTCAATGGCGGCGGCAATAGCGCGGCGCACGCGCACATCATTGAGGGGCTTGCGCGCATTGTTCATGGCAACAATGGTTTTGGCGCGCGAGTTGCTGACCTGCACCTGAAACCGTGGGTTGGCCTTGAACTGCGCCACACTGCGCGGCGTAACGCGGGCAAACAAATCGACATCACCCGCCAACAAGGCGGCCACTTGGGCGGCGGGGTCGGCAATAAAGCGGAAGGTGGCTTGGCGAATGCGTAGCGGCGCACTGGGGCGAAAGCCGCTCCATTGCTCTAGCGTGAGTGAGGAGCCTTTGCGCCACTGCTTGAGTTGGTAAGGGCCAGTGCCCACCGGGTGGGTGGCGTTGCTGGCGGCGCTTTGGGGTTCGACCATCGCGGCGCTGGCTTGGCCCAGCATAAATAAAAAATCGGGGTCAATGTTGTCGTGGTGGACGGACACGGTATGCTCGTCCCGCACCACGGTTTTGAGCGGGGCAAAGCTGCCCTTGTCTTTGTTGGTGCTTTTGGCACTGCCCGCACGGTCTAATGAAAATTTGACGGTGTGCGCGTTAAAGGTGGCACCATTGTGAAACTTGACATCTTTACGCAGGCGCAAGGTGGTGGTTTTGAAATCGGGGGAGACCTCCCAGCTTTCGGCCAACAGCGGCGAGACGCTGCCATCGGCGTTGATTTTGGTCAGGCTCTCAAACAGGTTGTAATGCACGATTTCGCCAATCGCCGAGGCGGCGCCAGAGGTGGGGTCTAGCCCCGGCGGTTCTAGGTGCAGGGCCAGCACCAAGGTGTCTTTGGCTGGCTGGGCTTGGGCGATGCGGGGCAAGGCCAAGGAAAGGCTGGCCAAGCCGCTGCTGGCCAAAAGGGTACGACGCTGGAACATGGAGTGCTGTTTTTTTAGGGCAATGGCGGATTTTCGCCCACTGCCGCTGCCATGCGTTGGCGCAGGGTTTGTTGGCGGCGCGCACGACCGGGGTCCATTTGCGGCACAGCATCGAGCAAGGCCCGGGTGCAGGGGTGCTGCGGATTGGAAAACAAAGCTTGCGGCGTGCCGCGCTCTACCACCTGGCCTTGGTCTAATACCAAAACCTCATCGCACAAATGTTGCACCACGGCCAAATCGTGGCTGATGAGAACATAGCCTAAACCATGTTGCTGTTGCACATCAAGCAGCAAATTCAGCACTTGTGCCTGCACCGATACATCCAAAGCACTGACCGGCTCATCGGCCACCACCAGCAGGGGTTTGGTGATGAGGGCGCGGGCAATGGCAATGCGCTGGCGCTGGCCACCAGAAAACTGGTGCGGGTATTGGTCTAAAGCACTGGCTGGCAAGCCGACTTGGGCCAGCACTTGGGCTGCTTGTGCGCGCTGCTCAGGGCGGCTGATGGGCTGGCCCAAGCCACGCAAGGGTTCGGTGACAATCTGGGCGATGCGCTGGCGTGGATTGAGGGAGCTGTACGGGTCTTGAAACACCATTTGCATGTGGCAACGCGCTTGGCGCAAAGCCGTGGCGTGCAGGGTGTGCAAGGGGGGCCGCCCGAGCAAGCGCACGCCACCGCGACTGGGTGACAGGAGGCCCATGAGCAAGCGCGCCAAGGTCGATTTACCCGCCCCCGAGGCCCCAACAATGCCAATACTGCGCCCCATTTGCAGGGTAAAACTGACATCGTGCAGCACCGTGCGTTGCGTGGCTGTTTGCCACGGCCAAGGCGCTGGTACGGGGTAGCCAAAGCCCAAGTTTTGCACTTGGAGCAAGGGCAACTCGGGCAGGGCATCGGGCGCGGGGGCTTGCCAAGCGCCAGACATTTCCCGAAAGTCGATGTCGATGGCCTGCGTTTTTTGTGGGGCCGAAGTCATCGCAGCCTCCAGGCTTTTTGCCCCGGCGTGCTGCTGGGGGTGGCCTCTATACGCAGGCAGCGCACGCTGTGGCCATCCTCAGACAGGGTTTGCACCCCTGGCGCTTCGCGCTGGCAGGCCGCCAAGGTGAACTCGCAACGCCCGGCAAACGGACAACCAAGCGGCCTATCGGCCAAAGCAGGCAGGCTGCCCGCAATGGCGGGCAGGCGCTGGCGCAAGCGCGAATGCGCCCCCAGCACCGGGCGCGCCGCCAATAAAGCGCGGGTGTAAGGATGCGCCAAATGGGCAAACACCGCTGTGGTGGGGCCGCTCTCTAACACGGTGCCACCGTACAGCACCAACATCTGGTCGGTGTTTTGGGCAATCAAGCCCAAATCGTGCGAAATCAACAGCAGTGCCATACCGCGCTCGGCGGCCACGTCTTGCAGCAACTGCAAAATTTGCTGCTGCAACACCACGTCCAGCGCGGTGGTGGGTTCATCGGCAATCAGCACCTCGGGGCCACAGGCCAAGGCCATCGCAATGGTGATGCGCTGGCGCTGGCCGCCAGAAAATTCATGCGGGTAGCTGTCTAGCCGTTGCGCTGCCTCGGGCAGCCCGACACGCTTTAACAAGGCTAAAGCCTGTTGGCGTGCCGCTGCCCGCCCCAAACCTTGGTGCAGGCGCAAAGGCTCGGCCACTTGGTCGCCAATACGGTGCAGCGGATTGAGTGCTGTCATGGGTTCTTGAAACACCATTGCCAAGCGTTGCCCGCGTATGCGGCACAGAGCAGCATCGGGCAAACCCAACAATTCTTGGCCATGCAGGCGGATACTGCCGCGCACCTGCGCCCCTTGGGGCAACAAGCCCAGCAAAGCCAAGGCAGTGAGGGATTTGCCACTGCCCGACTCCCCCACCAGCCCCAGCGTTTGGCCACGCTCTAGGCTAAAAGACAAGTCGCGCACGGCCTGCACTGGTCCTTGTGCTGTCGGTAGGGCAATCGACAAATTCGTTACTTGTAGCAAAGGCGTGGGCATAGGCGGTGCGTTAAAAGAAGAGGGCCAGCATCGGCATCAGCATCAACGCTGTTGCGACAAACGCGGGTCCAGGGCATCGCGCAGGCCGTCGCCCAACAAATTAAGGCCCAACACCGCCAGCACAATCGCCAAACCGGGCCATAAAGCCAACAATGGCGCTTGCCAGAGCAGGGTTTGGGCCTCGCTGAGCATTCGGCCCCACGAGAGCTGCGGCGGCTGCGCGCCCAGCCCCAAATAAGACAAGGCGGCTTCGAGCAAAATGGCCACGGCAAATTGCACCGTGGCCTGCACCAGCAGCGCCGGGGCGATATTGGGCAACACATGCTCTAAGCTGATGCGCCAGCCACCCTTGCCACTGATGCGTGCTGCCAAAATAAAATCGCGCGTCCATACCACCTGCGCCGAGGCGCGCGCCACGCGCACAAACACCGGAATGTTAAACAAGCCAATCGCCAAAATAGCGTTGAGCAGCCCCGGCCCATACACTGCCGTGAGCATGATGGCCAACAGCACCGCCGGAAAGGCAAACGCCACATCGGCCAGCCGCAACACCAGTTGCTCTAACCAACCGCGCCGCGCCGCTGCCAGCAGGCCCAAAGCGCTGCCCAGCACCAGCCCGATAGCCACGGCCAGCGCCCCGACCAGCAGCGCTTGCCCGGCCCCCAACAGCAGCATGGCGGCGACATCACGCCCCAAGGCATCGGTGCCCAGCCAATGGTGCGCGCTGGGGGTTTGCAGCTTGGCTGCCAAATCGACCTCGTAGGCAGATGCGGGATGCCACAACAAGCCCACCACGGCGGCCAGCAGCCACAAGGCCACCAACAAACCACCCAGCGCCAAGCTGGGGTGCTGGCGCAGCCAAGCCAGCACAGAACGCGCCGGGCGGGGTGCAGCAGAAACAGGCGCAGGAGGAGCAGCAGGCATAGAAAAAAACCGAGGAGTAGGCGGTGCTTTAGCGTATAGCACGCCGCTGGGCCGTCAGGCGCGGGTCTATCAGGGCGTGCAGCATATCGACCACAAAATTGACCCCAATCACCAAAGCAGCCAACAGCAACACCCCATTACGCACCACCAACAAATCGCGGTTGGCAATCGCTTGGAACAGTAGCCGCCCCAAACCCGGCAGCTGGAACACATTTTCTATCACTACCGCCCCGGCCAATAAATTGGCAAATTGCAAGCCCATGATGGTCAGCACCGGAATCATGGCATTGCGTAGCGCATGGCCCCACAGCACCTGCCGATAGGATAAGCCCTTGGCGCGTGCGGTACGCACAAAATCCTCGTGCAGCACCTCTAGCAATGCCGAGCGCAGCGTGCGCGCCAAAATAGCTGCCTGCACCAAAGCCAGCGCCACAGCGGGCAGCAACAAAGCCTGCAAAGCTGGCCACAGGCCACCGCCCTCAGCGGCGGTCCAACCTGGAAAGCCCCCAGCGCTAAACCAAGGCAGTTGGATAGAAAACAACCAAATCAAGCCAATCGCCAACCAAAAGCCGGGCACCGCCATGCCCAGTTGCACCAACCCCATCACGGCGGCTCCGTCCCAGCGCTGCTGGTGCGCGGCGGCATACAGGCCAGCGGCAAAGGCCAAAGCCGTACTCAAGCTGATGGCCAGCAGCGCCAGCGGCACCGTGACGGCCAAGCGCTCTTGCAGCAAATCGGCCACCGGGCTGCCGTAGGCATAGCTGTCGCCCAAATCGCCCGTGAGCAAGCCCCAAAGCCACTGGCCATAACGTTGCAACGCGGGTTGGTCTAGCCCCAATTCAGCGGCTAATGCGGCTACGGCCTCCGGGTCGGCCTCTGGCCCCATCAACACCTGAGCAGCATTGCCCGGCAACACATCCAAGATGCCAAAAATAGCCGCCGATGCGGCCAGCAAAGCCGCCAGCATCCAGCCTAGGCGTTGAAGCAAAAACCATCCCATAGCGGCAATATGACCTGTTGACCCGTGTTGTTGAAGCGAGGGCTGCCAGCATAGCGGCAAAAGAAAGGCCAGCACAGGATAATCCAGCCCCATGAAATTTGTTTTTGCTGCGAGTGCCCTATGGCCTTGATGATTACCGACGAGTGCATCAACTGCGATGTCTGTGAGCCAGAATGCCCCAATCAGGCCATTTTTATGGGGCCAGAAATTTACCAAATTGACCCAGCACGCTGTACCGAATGCGTAGGCCATTTTGATGAACCCCAGTGTATGCAGGTCTGTCCGGTCTCGTGCATTCCGGTGGACCCGCAACACACCGAAAGCCATGAAACCCTGTGGCAAAAGTTTCAGCGCTTACAAAGCAGTGCCTGATGGCGGCAATCTGCGCCACAATGCCCCTATCGTCTGACGCTTGGGGGGCTTTTTTTCATGAAACCACAGATTTTGGCTGCATGGGCGCTGGCACTGGCCACGATGGCCCCTGCTACTTGGGCACAGCCAGCCACCGACACCATCGGCCACCTGCAAAACCTCTCGGGTAGCGCCACGGTAGAGCGCGCTGGCACCGCACTGCCCGCCAGTGCAGGCATGGCATTGTTGCAAAACGACCGCATACGCACCGGCAGTCCGGGGGCAGCGGGTATTGTGCTGACCGATGACACCGCCATCTCTTTAGGCTCGGGCAGTGAATTGTTGCTCAACGACTATGCTTTTGCGCCCCAAGAGGGCAAATTGGCGCTGGCCGTCAAATTGCTGAAAGGTACTTTTGCCTATGTGACCGGGCAAATCGTCAAGCTGGCCCCCGAGGCCGCACAGGTGCAAACGCCCACCGCCACCATTGCCGTGCGCGGCACCAAACTACTCATCGAGGTACAAGAATGAGCAGCAGCAACCCCCTTCCCCCTACCCTTCGACCCGGTTGGGCACTCTATGGCATGGCCGCTGTGCTATTGGCGCTGGGTGGCTGCGCGCGCCAATCGGTGGTCTTGGTGCCCGATGCCGACGGCCACGTAGGCACAGCAGAAGTCCGCACCGCTGCCGGGCGACAGGTATTGCAAAAAGCCCACGACATGACGCAAATTGGTGCTGGCACCAACGCCGCCCCTTCGGCCATCACGACGGCCCAAGCCGAATTTATTACCGCCACCTTTGGTGAAGTGTTGGCGATTGAGCCAGCACCCGCCAAGGTATTTATCCTGCTGTTTGAGAGCGGTACCGCCCAATTGCGCCCCGACGCGCTGGCGCAGTTAGAAGAGATTGCCAAGGCAGCCACACAAAAGGGCACGGTGCGCGTCAGTATCAGCGGCCACAGCGATGCCACTGGCTCGGTGCAAATCAACGATACCCTGTCACACCAACGGGCCGCGCAAGTGCAAGCGCTGCTGCTAGAACGTGGCGTGGCAGCGCAGCTGATGGATGTCAGTTCACACGGCAAAAATAACCCCTTAGTGCCTACTCCAGACGGCGTGCCCGAGCCACGCAACCGCCGTGTCATGGTTGTAGTGCGCTAAAGCTGAGTACCCCGTCCCCGTGGCATCTGCTGGCTTGCAGCATCTGCGTGCCGCGTGGCACCACGAAAAAACCCGTCTGTATGCCTTGGGCCTGTGTTTAAGCGTACTGCTGGCGATGCTCTCGGCATGGCAACCAGTGGCGCTACGCAAAGCCGATGGCGCGGTGTATGACCACCTGTTGGCAGCACGTAGCCAAACGCCGCCCTCCGATGCCGTGGTGTTGGTGGGGGTGGATGAAGCCAGCTTAGCCGCCTTGGGCCAATGGCCGTGGCCGCGTTATCGGCTGGCTTTGCTACTAGAGCAGCTGCAACGCTTGGGTGCGCGCGTGGTAGCGCTGGATATTCTCATGCCCGAACCCGACCGCAGCGCGCCCGATGTCATTGCCCGCGAGCGCCAACGCGATTTGCAAGGCCAAATTTTGGCCAGCAGCCCCAGCGCCCCCAGCAGCCCCAGCGCCCCCAGCAGCCCCAACGGCACTAGCGATAGCAACTCGCAGCGTTTGGCCCAAGCCATGCAAACCATGCCCACGGTGCTGGGTTCTTATTTGCAATTTTTTGCCCCCCCTGCTGGCTCCAGCGCTGTACCCCCTCCCGCCTTGCCTGCTGGCACGGTGTTCTCGCACAACACGCAGGGCGCTTTGCTGTGGCCCCAAGCACAGGGGCAGCTGCGTAGCCTGCCGCAACTCACCCAAGTCGCCGCTGCCGAAGGCTTTACCAACGCCTTGCAAGATATAGATGGCAAATTGCGCCGCGTTCCCCTGCTATTGCCCAGCCCCAATGGCACGGGCTACCAGCCCTCACTGGCCTTAGCCACCTTGCTGCAAGCTTCTACCAACCGCTCACTGCAATTGCAAACCAGCAGCACCGAAGCACATCTGCACTGGAACGGACACCAAATTCCACTCGACCGGGGCGGCAACTTGCTGCTTGATTGGCGCAAGCAGCTCCCAGACCACATCTCAGCGCTGGCCGTGTTGCAAGGCACGGTCGCCCCAGAGCGCATCCGCGACAAAATAGTATTGGTAGGCACTTGGGCGCTAGGCTTGGGCGATTTGCACCTGGCCCCTTCTGGAGCCTCGGTGCATGGGCTGGTATTTCATGCCACCGTAATAAACAACCTGCTGGCCGGGCGCTTTATTGCCCGGCCCGCTTGGGCAGCTGGGGCCGAATGGCTGGCAGTGCTGCTGGTCGGACTGCTCACTACGTGGTGGCTGGCCCATGCTGGTGTGTGGGGCGCAGTATTGTGGGTGGTGTTGGGCAGCAGCAGCATTTATGGGGCCGCGCAAATGTTACTGGTGCAACAAGGCTTGCACCTATCACCACTGATGCCCATGCTGGCGCTGGTGTGCATCAGCTTGTTTTTGAACTTGCTCAAATACGGCATGACAGCGCACAAACTGCGTTTGCGTACCCGCGACCTGCTGGATGCACAAGACGAAATCATCATCAGCCTCTCGGTGCTGGCCGAAACGCGCGACAAAGAAACTGGCCACCATATCCTACGCACCCAACGCTACGTCAAGGTACTGGCACAACAACTGGCCAGCACGCCAGGCTACCGGCACCTGACCCCCCATGACATCGAATTGCTAACCAAATCGGCCCCACTGCACGACATCGGCAAAGTAGGCATTCCAGACCGCATTTTGCAAAAACCCGGCAAACTCACACCCGAAGAGTTTGCCGTAATGAAAACCCACCCCCTGATTGGCGCGCAGGCACTAGAGCGCATCATTGCCAATAGCAGTCGCCCCGAAAAGCAAAATTTTTTAGACTACGCGCGCCAGATGATTGAAGCCCACCACGAACGCTGGGACGGCACCGGCTACCCGCACGGCTTACAAGGACATGCCATTCCCTTGGCTGGGCGTTTGATGGCATTAGCCGATGTCTATGATGCCTTGGTCAGCCGCCGAGTCTATAAAGAAGGCTTCGCTCATGCCCAAGTGCGCCAGATGCTGCTAGAGCAATCAGGACACCACTTTGACCCAGACGTGGTCAACGCCTTTGTGGCCCAAGAAGACGAATTTGTCCGCATTGCCCACGAGTTGGCCGACCCGCCTGAAACACTATCCACCGCTTCGGCTTGATTGATTTTTTCAATTTCTCGCTGTGCCAAAATAGCCCTTCCTTCTACTTTGGGTGTTAGCAATTTTTTGCCATCGCCAAGTTCTATTTTGTCGAGCAGAAAAAGGCAGGCGTAGCGGTGAGAAAAATAGTACACAGCGACATCGTTCTGGGCGAACCAATCGGTTTTTCTATTTATAGCCAAAGCGGTACCTTGCTCTTTCGCCGTGGCTCGGTCATTCACATGCCCGATCAAATATCGCGACTCTTGGTGCGCGGCGCGCAATATGACGAAACCGAAACCGATTTGCGCCCCTACACCCCGGAGGCTCCCCCACCGCCGCCCGAGCCAGAAGAGTTATCGCCGTTTGAACACATGGGCAGTTTGATTTTGAACCTCAAGCATGTGCTGGCCACCATGCTCAAAAATCCTGAGCAAATTGATGTAAGCACCCGCATCAAGAAAATTGCCCAAGAACTACAAAAAATTTGCCAGAAAGACATTGATAGCGCCTTAGCCGCTCCGTGTGTCGATAGTTATAATTCATATATTGTGGTGCAGCAAATGATGGGGGCCGTACTCACTGAACTCATCGCACAAAAAAAAGGCTTAGATGCCGGGCAGCGGCTGTCTTTGGTGTGTGCTGCCCTAACGCGCGATGTGGGCCAACTGCAAATGCAGCTAGAAATGGACAAACATGCTGGCCCACTGCCCGACGATTTATGGGCGCAAATGCGCCAACACCCCGAGTTGGGCGCACAATTGCTACAAAAATCGGGGATTACAGACCCGGTTTGGCTAGATGCCGTGCGCCAGCACCACGAGCATTTGGATGGCAGCGGCTATCCGGCCGAGCTACCCGCCGCGCACATAACGCAAGGCGCCAGAATTTTGGCCGTAGCCGACCGTTACAGCGCCATGACCAAACAGCGACCTTACCGTGCCCAAGCCTATTTTCCACAATTTGCATTGAAAGAAATTTATCTGAAAAAAAATGCTGAAATTGATGAAGAAATTGGCAGAATTTTAATTTCAGTGACCGGTTTATTGTCACCAGGTACGATGGTACGCATTAAATCTGGCGAAGTGGCAGTAGTAAAAAGCCCAACCGTTAAACCCGATGCTGCGGTGGTGTATGCGGTTTATGGAAAAACCGGCATGATTCTATCCACCCCGGCCCGCCGTGATACCTCGCAGCCAGGTTGCGAAATTGTGGGTTTAGTCCCCTTTGCCGATTGCCTTACGGCAGCGGTGGTCATCAAGCAGGTATGGGCTAAGTAGCCCCAAGTCCCACCATAGCCCAGGGAAATAAAACCATGAAAATGAATTTACCGGTGACCGGCCAAGAGCAACTCTTCTCTGCCGACAAAAACATGGTCACCAAGACCAACACCAAAGGCATTATTACCTTTGCCAACAAAGATTTCATTGAAATCAGTGGCTTTTCAGAAGAAGAATTAATCGGCAAAAACCACAATATCATTCGGCACCCCGACATGCCCCCGGCAGCGTTTGCCACCATGTGGCAAACCCTGAAGCGTGGCCTGCCTTGGCAAGGCATGGTTAAAAATCGCTGTAAAAATGGTGACCATTATTGGGTGAATGCGCGTATTGTGCCCATTAAGAAAAATGGCGAAGTTACCGGTTATATGTCGGTACGCTCTTGTCCATCGCGCGAACAGGTGGCCGAGGCCGAAGCAGCCTACCAAGCAGCTACCACCGCCCCCGAAACATTTAAAGAAGAGGCTGCTCCACTTTGGAAAAAGCATTTATCTATTAAAAATGGAATTCCACTCTGGATTTTGTTTGTAACAGTGCTGATGATTGGCGGTGGCATTCTGGGCATGACCGGTATTAACTTATCCAAAGCCGATATTCAAGCGTTATACCATCGAGAAATGGTACCGGTACAATCTATCCATCGCATTAATTTTTTAATGGCCGACAACCGCGCCCAATTGGGACTGGCCCTGAATTTTAAATTTGGCACCCATTCAGAAACCGTCATAGCCCACAGCTCGGGCAACCAGCAATTGATACGCATTCAAAAAAATAAAAAAGAAATTGATGAAATTTTAGCCAGTTACATGGGCCAAGTGATTGATCCTCAAGAAAAACAATTGGCACAACAATATATTCAGGCCCGGAGCCACTACGTCAAAGAGGGCTTATCACAAGCCATGCAGGCAATTGAGGCAGAAGATTATTTGGCAGCGCAGCGCATTTTCTTTCAACAAGTCAATCCGCTGTATGAAGAAGCCAACGCCCGTGCTTCTGCTTTGTTAGACTATTTATTGGCGCGCGGTCATAGCAAATTAGTAGATACCACCGTGCGCGCCGATGTTATCTTAAAAATGGCGATTGCCGGAATTGCTTTCAGCTGTTTGGTGTTGGTGGTGGCTGGATTTTTCTTTTTCCGTTTTACTGCCAAGCCATTGGAAGAGGCGGTACTGGCTTTGGAAGACATCGCCGAAGGCAATCTTTCTAAGCATGTTAATCCGTCGGGCTATGGCGAGCCAGGACGTGTCATGACTGCGGTATTTTTTACCCAAATGCACCTCAAGGTGATGATTTATGAAATCCAACAGTCTTCTGATTCTATTCACCGCCAGTGCAACAATTTGAATCAATTGATGATGGACTTGGCCGAACATTCGGACGAACAACAAGACCGCATTTACCAAACCGTTGATGCGGTAAATGCCTCACGCAGTGCGTTGGCCAGCATTGCAACCCAGATGGATGCTTTATTAGAAACGGTTCATAGCGCAGAAGATGATAATACGCCCCTGCCGCTAGTGCAAAACCAGCTGCCTAGCCCAGCGGATTTGGATTGGATGCCCGCAGAATTATTAGCCACTTTGGGTGATGATTTTGCCGCTGCGACTCCCCTGCCTGCCACTAGCGCCGAAACTCCTGCCACCCCAGCTCCAGCCCCCGCCTTGGCAAGCACGGCAAGCCAGCATGTTGCTACGCATGGCAGCGGCACCAGTTCTGTGGCCTTGCGCCAACAGGTGCAGAGTATTGCCAGCGCAGCGCGCGGTCAAGCTTTGGCGGTAGAAGAGGTAGCGCGCCAACTGAGCCAAGTAGCAGCGCTGGTGGTGCAAAACCGCGAAGATGTGCAAGGTGCTTGGGCGGCATCGCAGCAGCTAGAGCAAGCCGCCAAAGAGTTGGATGAGTTGGTTAAATACTTTGATTGAAACTGACCGCCGCTGACTGCCGCCACCGTCCCGGTGGTTCTGACCAAACCAACACGGCAGCACAGGTATTGATAAATTATTGGGTAGTGGTCAACACAACGGCAACTGAATCCGCAACACCGCCTCTACTTCAGGCAAGCGCGCGCGCACGGCCTCTTCCCGCTCTAGCGCGCGCTCGCGCTGCGCTGCTGCCCACACCGGGGCCGGGAAATGGCTGTCCCAATCAAAGCGGGCAATCACATGCCAGTGCAGGTGCGGCACCATATTGCCCAAGGCCGCCAAATTGATTTTGGTCGGCTGCAACTGTTGGCGCAAAGTGCGCTCCACCGTCGTCACCACCTCTAGGCAATGCAGGCGCTCAAAGGTGGACAAATCGGACAGTTCGGGCAGGTGCGAGGCCCAAACCACCCGGTAAAAGGCCGGAAAACCCGGCTCGTCGGCGCGAATCACGCGCAAACGCTCATTGCGCCAAACCACCGTACCACCATCTTGGCTACACAGCGCACAGCCGGGCTGAATCACTGGGGGCCGCGCGGGCGGCACGGCGGACATGGCGCGTTCAGTCATACTAAAACTCTTTCTATACCGCCCTGATTGGCTTTGGCCACATACTCGGGCAACCAGTTTTCGCCCAGCACTTCGCGGGCCATTTCAATGACGATGTAATCGGCTTCGAGCAGGCCATTTTGCAGGTCATCGCCATAACGGGTTAGACCTTGCAGACAGCTGGGGCAGCTGGTCAGGATTTTGACATTGTCTTGCGCGCCCACGGCACCGCTGGCGCGCAGTGCAGTTTCGCCCTTGCGGATTTCCTCTTCCTTACGAAAGCGCACTTGGGTCGAAACATCCGGGCGCGTGACACCCAACGTGCCCGATTCACCACAGCAACGCTCGCTTTTCAGCACCTGTGGCCCCACCAGGGCTTTCACGGTTTTGAGCGAGTCTTGCAGCTTCATCGGGTTGTGGCAGGGTTCGTGGTAAAGGTACGCGCCCTTGCCTTGCAGGGTGATGCCCTTTTCTAACAGATATTCATGAATGTCGATGATGCGGCAGCCGGGAAATATCTGTTCAAACTCGTATTTTTGTAACTGGTCGTAGCAAGTGCCGCAACTGACCACCACGGTTTTGATGTCCAGATAGTTGAGCGTGTTGGCCACGCGGTGGAACAGCACCCGGTTGTCGGTGATCATCTTTTCGGCCTTGTCAAACTGGCCGCTGCCGCGCTGGGGGTAGCCGCAGCACAGGTAGCCCGGCGGCAGCACGGTTTGCACCCCGGCGTGCCAGAGCATGGCTTGGGTGGCTAAGCCCACTTGACTGAACAGGCGCTCAGAACCGCAACCCGGAAAGTAGAACACTGCCTCGGTCTCCGAGGTGGTGACCTTGGGGTTGCGGATGATGGGCACGTAATCTTTGTTTTCGATGTCGAGCAGCGCACGGGCAGTCTGTTTGGGCAGGCCGCCGGGCAGCTTTTTGTTCACAAAATGAATCACCTGCTCTTTAATGGGTGCCGTGCCCACAGTGGCCGGGGGTTTGGCGGTTTGCTTGCGCCCCACCTTCCGCAGCATGTCCACCGCCATACGCTGGGCTTTGAAGCCCACATCCACCATGCCTTTGCGTAATAGCTTGATGGTGTCAGGGTTGGTGGCGTTGAGCATGGTCATGGCCAGCGCATTGCCGGGGCGGAAGCTCTTTTTGCCCATTTTGCGTAACAAGTTACGCATGTTCATGGTCACATCGCCAAAGTCAATTTTGACTGGGCAGGGGCTTTCGCAGCGGTGGCAGACGGTGCAATGGTCGGCCACGTCTTCAAACTCTTGCCAGTGGCGGATAGAGATGCCCCGGCGGGTTTGTTCTTCGTACAAAAAGGCTTCTACCAGCAACGAAGTGGCAAGGATTTTGTTGCGTGGGCTATACAGCAGGTTGGCGCGTGGCACATGGGTGCTGCACACCGGCTTGCACTTGCCGCAGCGCAGGCAGTCTTTGACCGAATCGGCAATCGCGCCAATGTCGCTTTGCTGCATGATGAGCGACTCATGCCCCATCAGGCCAAAGCTGGGGGTGTAGGCGTGCGTCAAATCCGAGAAGGCCACGCGCTCGCTCAGGGCTTCGCCGTTGGTGGGGGCTGCTGCTGGTTGGTCTTGCGGCCGCAATAGCTTGCCTTTGTTAAAGCGCCCTTGGGGGTCCACCTTGGCCTTGTATTGGGCAAACGGTTGCAGTTCTTTCTCGGTCAAAAACTCCAGCTTGGTGATGCCAATACCGTGTTCGCCCGAAATCACCCCATCCAAGCTACGCGCCAGCACCATGATGCGCTCGACCGCACCGTGGGCCGCTTGCAGCATTTCATAGTCGTCGCTGTTCACAGGCAAGTTGGTATGCACGTTGCCATCGCCTGCGTGCATGTGCAAGGCGACCCAAACGCGGCCCTTGAGTACGCGCTGGTGGATGGCATTGCATTCGGCCAAAATCGGCAAAAAGGCTACGCCGGTAAAGATGTCTTGCAAGCGGGCGCGAATTTGGGTTTTCCAACTGGCGCGCAAGCGGTGGTCTTGCAGTTGCGGGAACAGGGTTTCCACGTCCAGCAGCCAACCTTGCCACAGGTCGCGCACCTCGGCCAGCACCTGCAAGGCTTGGGCCACGCGGTCTTCCAGCATCTCGGCAGCGGGGATTTCGCTGGTTTCGTCGTGCTTGCCCAGCGGCAGGTGGCCGCGCACAAAGAAGGCTTCGAGTTCGTCCACCAGCTTGAGCTTGTTACGCAAGCTCAGTTCAATGTTGATGCGCTCGATGCCATCGGTGTATTCGGCCATGCGCGGCAGTGGAATCACCACGTCTTCGTTGATCTTGAAGGCGTTGGTATGGCGGCTGATGGCGGCAGTGCGCTTGCGGTCGGCCCAGAACTTTTTACGTGCTTCGGGGCTGATGGCAATAAAACCTTCGCCACTGCGCGAGTTGGCAATGCGTACCACTTCGCTGGTGATACGCGCCACATCGTCGGCATTGTCCCCGGCAATGTCGCCAAACAGCACCATTTTGGGCAGGCCACCGTGCTTTTTGCTCTTGGTGGTGTAACCCACGGCCTTGAGGTAGCGGTCATCCAAATGCTCTAAACCGGCCAGCAGCACGCCCGAGCGTTTTTGCTCGGCAAACATAAAGTCTTTGATTTCGACAATGCTGGGCACGGCATCTTTGGCATTGCCAAAGAACTCTAAGCAGACGGTGCGGGTGTGTTCGGGCATCCGATGCACCACCCAGCGCGCGCTGGTAATCAAGCCATCGCAGCCTTCTTTTTGGATACCCGGCAGGCCGCTCAGGAACTTGTCGGTTACGTCTTTACCCAGCCCTTCTTTGCGGAAGGTTTTGCCCGGAATGTCCAGCCGCTCGGTACGGATGAAGGTTTTGCCATCGGCTTCGTAGTAGTTCAGCTCAAAGCTAGCGACTTCGGCATCGTGGATTTTGCCCAAATTGTGGTCCAGACGTACCACTTCCAACCATTGGGCATCGGGCGTAACCATGCGCCAGCTGGCCAAGTTGTCCAGTGCCGTGCCCCACAGCACGGCCTTTTTGCCACCGGCGTTCATGGCGATGTTGCCGCCAATGCACGAGGCTTCGGCGCTGGTCGGGTCTACCGCAAACACAAAACCAGCCCGTTCAGCCGCATCGGCCACGCGCTGTGTTACGACACCGGCTTCTGTCCAGATGGTGCCCACCTCGCGCTCGATGCCGGGCAGCTTGCGCATCTCGACCTCGGTCATGGCTTCGAGCTTTTCGGTGTTAATGACCACGCTCTTCCACGTTAAAGGAATCGCGCCGCCGGTGTAGCCGGTGCCGCCCCCGCGTGGGATGATGGTCATGCCCAAATCAATGCAGCCTTTGACCAGCGCGGCCATTTCGGCCTCGGTGTCGGGGGTGAGTACCACAAACGGGTATTCGACACGCCAGTCGGTGGCATCGGTGACGTGGCTAACGCGGCTGAGGGCATCAAACTTGATATTGTCTTTGGCCGTCAGGCGGCCTAGCGTGCGCCGGGTTTGGCGACGCAACTCGGCCACTTGGTCAAACGCGCCATCAAAGCGGCGAATGGCGCTACCGGCCCGCTCCAGCAGTTCGCCCACCAGCGCATCACGCGCGGCATCGTCTTGCGGCTTGCGGCGCTTTTGCACTTCGCCCAAGCGGTGCTGCAAGGCTTGCACCAGCAGTTTGCGCCGGTCCGGGTTGTCTAGCAAATCGTCTTGCAGATAAGGGTTGCGCTGCACCACCCAGACATCGCCCAGCACTTCGTAGAGCATCCGGGCAGAACGGCCCGTGTGGCGCTCTTCGCGCAGTTGTTGTAACACCTCCCAGGCGCGTGCGCCCAACAGGCGAATCACAATTTCGCGGTCAGAGAAGCTGGTGTAGTTGTACGGAATCTCGCGCAAGCGCACGGGTTCGGGGGACTGCGCCATCAGGGCGGTCAACGCGGTCGGAGCATTCATAAAACGAAACCTTAAAGAGGCGGCGCACCCAGCCAAGCCGGGAAATCGCAAAAGGGGATTTTAGAAGCGCAAGACACCATTGTTCGTGTCAGGGGCAAGACGGGGCCAAACTGCATCCATCAACAGATGCGCGGCAGGGCTTCGGCGGACAGCCAATCCACCATGCGCCGCCCACCCATGCGCGTGTGCATTTGTACAAAACAACGCTCATCGGCAATCACTTCGCCGATGCGGCAGGCTTCACGCCCCAAGGGGTGGGCAATTTCATTCAGCGTGGCCGATAGGCCACCGCGCGTCGGGTCGCGCAGCACATGCACGCCGGGGGCGGCATCGAGCAAATCGGACACCAAACCATGCAGCGCGGCGCTATCGGAAACGATGGGTGCGTCAAAGCTCAGGCCCTCGCGCACCGACATAATCGCCATGCCGTGGTCGCCCAAGGGGCCAGAGAGCAACACCACATCACCCGCTTGGGCATAAGCGCCCGAGACCTCTACGCCATCACGCAACACCCCGACGCCGGTGGTGGTGATAAAAATACCATCGACCTTGCCGCGCTCTACTACTTTGGTGTCGCCCGTGACAATCGGCACACCCGCTGCGCGCGCTGCCTCGGCCATCGACTGCACCACGCGCGCCAAATCGGCCAAAGGCAGCCCTTCTTCCAAGATGAAGCTGGCGGCCAAATACAAAGGCTGTGCGCCCAGCATTGCCACATCGTTAATCGTGCCATGCACCGACAGGGAGCCAATATCGCCCCCCGGAAAGAACAAGGGCGAGACCACATGGGCATCGGTGGCTATGACCAAGCGCCCCGTGCAGGCAGGCAGCCGGGCCGCATCATCGCCTTGGGCTAAAAATTCATTGTGCAACGCACGGGCAAACAGCTGCTCAATCAATTGCGCCATCGCCCTACCGCCAGCGCCGTGCGAGAGGTCAATGTGGCCGTGAACAACATCCAAGGGGGCAGAGGCAAAAGGCTTCATAGAGATTTTTCTTGCAGAATGGAGCTTGCAATTTTTTTCAGCTACATCATGCACTCAGTGTCTGGGCAACTTTCTTTTATGCGTCGTATTTTGTCAGGGCTGTTGGTTTTATGCACTTGCACCGGATGCGCCGTGGTCACAGTGGCCGGGGCAGCGGTTTCGGTGGCCACCACGGCGGTGGGTGTCGGGGTGGCGGTAGTAGGCACCGCTGTGGATGTGGGAGCGGCGGGGGTCAAAGCGGTGGTAGGCAGTGATGATAAAGATTGAAATCAACCATTTTTATGCAAAAATATTTTATCGGCAACCGATATTTTTCGGAGTGGATTTTGCTGCTGGGTGGTTTATTGTTAATCATAGGAATCATAGGATTCAATTTTCACCAAGATTATGTTGATATCAATGTCCGCGAACGAGACCGATTGGCCACCCATGCGCGCGTACTCAACAAAAGCCTTGGTAATGATTTAGAAGTCATCGACAAAGTTTTGCTAGGTATTCGCAAAGATTTACCAGACTGGCATAGCCAAGAGGGGGGAATGTCCCAAGCCAGCTATCGCCTGCGTGCCTTTACCGATGCCATGCCCAGCTTACGCACTATTTTGGTACTGGATGCCACTGGCAATAGCATCGCCGCCAACCGGCCAGAATTATTGGGGCAAAATTTTAGTTACCGGGCCTATTTTAAGACAGCCAGCGCCCACCCTGACCCCAACATTCTTTACATGGCAGCCCCTTTTCGGACCGTGTTGGGGGTTTGGACGATGAATGTAACACGTGTCATGGTAGGCCCCCAAGGGCAATTTTCAGGGGTGATTGTGGCCAGTTTAGACCCCGAAGACCTGCGCGATCAATTAAGTGCCGTGTTGTACCACAAAGATATGTGGGCAGCGATTGCACACGGTGATGGTCTGCAAGTGGTGATGGAGCCTCACCGTCCGGGCCAAGAGGGTATCAATTTGGCCCAGCCCGGTTCTTTTTTTTCACGCCATATGGCAAGTGGCCAAATAGCACAGGTGCTAGAAGGCACAGCGACCGCAACAGGCGAACACCGCTTAATGGCTTTGCACACCATCCGCCACCCGCATGTGCCTATGGACAAACCCTTGGTGATTGCCGTCGGACGCAATATCGAGGCGCTTTATACACACTGGTACCAACAGCTTTGGTTGACCGGAGGATTATTGCTTTTGTTGGTCGGTAGTTCTGTACTAACGCTGGCCTATGTGCAACAGCGCCGTCGGGGTGCTGACGTACTCAAGCAACAGGCAGATGCTGCATTGGCGCGCAGTGAGCATTTTATGCGCTCCCTTATCAATATCATTCCGGGCATGGTAGGCTATTGGAATAAAAACTTGCAATGCACTTTTGCCAACCATGCTTATTTAGAATGGTTTGGCAAAACGCAAGAGCAAATGCAGGGTATTTATATCCACGAGTTAATGGGCCAAGAGCTTTTTCTGCAAAATGAGCCTTATATTCGCGCAGCGCTGGCCGGAGAACGCCAAAGTTTTGAGCGCACCTTAATCAAAGTCGATGGCAGCACAGGGTATGTGTGGGCACATTATATCCCCGATTGGATGGATGGACAGGTGCAGGGATTTTTTGTTTTGGTTTCTGACATTACTGATTTAAAAAAATCCGACTCTGATTTACAAGAAAATCGTCGTTTCTTACAAAATTTGATTGAACACAGTGGCACCTTAATTTTTGCAAAAGATACAGAAGGCCATTATGTGTTGGTCAATTGTATGTTTGAGCAATTTACGGGCTTAGGGCGCGAGCAGGTGCTAGGCCGTACCGATTTTGAAATTTACCCAAAAGAGACTGCCACTGCGTTGCGCGACAATGACACAGCCGTCATGGAATCCATCCAAACCAAACGCTATGAAGAAGTGGTAGGGACGCACCATTTTTTAACCACCAAATTCCCGCTGTTGGATAGTTCTGGTAAAGTGACTGGGGTTTGCGGTATTTCTGCGGACATTACAGAACAGAAAAAAATACAAGAAAAAATAGAATGGCTGGCCAACACCGATGCCCTGACAGGCTTGGCCAACCGGCGACATTTTCACGAATTGGCCGACATCGAAATTTCACGCGCCAAGCGTTTCGGCCATGATTTGGCCGTTTTGATGCTCGACATTGACAATTTTAAATCTATCAACGATACCTATGGGCATGGCGTGGGCGACCAAGTCATTGCCTATTTAGGCGAAGTGTGTCGCAAAGGCTTGCGTGATATAGATATTGCTGGGCGCTTGGGCGGCGAAGAATTTGCTATTTTGTTGCCCGCCACTTCTGCAATGAGCGCACAAGAAGTAGCAGAGCGTCTGCGCGCTGGCATTGCAGCGCATTCTATGGCCTTGCCTGAAAATGTGATGCTTCGTTTTACCGTATCCATTGGCTGCGCCCACAGCACACAGGCTCCATTGCAGATAGAATCGCTGTTAAAACTAGCCGATCAGCATTTATACCAAGCCAAAAATTCTGGCCGAAATTGTGTCGTGGCTTAAAATAGGTGCGCCACCTTGCAACAGTTTATTTGATTGATTTTTTGAGGAGAAAATAATGGGCCGCAATAGCTTTCAATGGGATGATCCATTTTTAATCGACCAGCAACTGAGCGACGAAGAGCGCATGGTACGCAATGCAGCAGCCGATTATTGCCAAACCAAGTTGGCCCCGCGTGTGCTAGAGGCATTTCGCCACGAAAAAATGGAAACCCGTATTTTTCGAGAAATGGGTGAATTGGGCCTGTTAGGCCCCACCATTGCCGAGCAATACGGTGGCCCCGGCCTGAATTATGTCAGCTATGGCCTGATTGCACGCGAAATTGAGCGCATTGATTCGGGCTACCGCTCTATGGCCAGCGTACAAAGCTCTTTGGTGATGGTGCCGATTGAAAAATTTGGTACCGAAGCACAAAAGCAAAAATACCTGCCCAAACTGGCCAGTGGTGAATATATCGGTTGCTTTGGCCTGACCGAATCCGACC
The DNA here is from genome assembly GCF_028686475.1 of Giesbergeria sp. GTDB lineage: Bacteria > Pseudomonadota > Gammaproteobacteria > Burkholderiales > Burkholderiaceae_C > Simplicispira. The sequence goes on from NZ_JAQUCA010000004.1 coordinate 78,096, forward strand.
ACGGCTCCGACCCCGGTAATATGGCAACGCGCGCGCACAAGGTAACAGGTGGCTACCAACTCAGTGGGGCCAAAACATGGATTACCAACAGCCCGGTGGCCGATGTATTGGTGGTTTGGGCCAAAGAAGTTTCTGCCTCCGGTGCGGTGGGGCCGATTCGTGGCTTTATTTTAGAAAAGGGCTGGCAAGGTTTATCTGCCCCCATTATCCACGGCAAAGTAGGCTTGCGTACTTCTATCACCGGCGAAATCGTCATGGATGCGGTGTTTGTGCCCGAAGAAAATGCCTTCCCTGAAGTACAGGGCCTGAAAGGGCCATTTTCTTGCCTGAACAGCGCCCGTTTTGGCATTGCCTGGGGCGCGTTGGGTGCGGCAGAATTTTGTTGGCACACCGCACGCCAATACACCTTAGAGCGCCAACAGTTTGGTCGCCCTTTGGCCGCCAACCAATTGGTGCAAAAAAAGTTAGCCGATATGCAAACCGAAATTGCCTTGGGCTTGCAAGCCTGCTTGCGCGTAGGCCGCCTGAAAGACGAAGGCCAAAACGTGGTCGAGATTACGTCCCTCATCAAGCGCAACAGTTGCGGCAAAGCGCTGGATGTAGCGCGCATGGCGCGCGATATGCTAGGTGGTAACGGCATCAGCGATGCCTTTGGCGTGGCGCGCCACTTGGTGAATTTGGAAGTCGTCAACACCTACGAAGGCACACACGACATCCACGCCCTGATTTTGGGCCGCGCCCAAACCGGCATTGCCGCTTTTGCCAATTAAGACCGCCCGTCTGCATTTTTGCGCCTGACAGAGACGATACAATCGAATTTCGGGTGCGTGGCTTTTGTTCTGCAAAAGTCCACGCTAAACAGGAAGCTGGTGACGCTGCACAGTGCAGCTATTCCGGCGCAGCCCCCGCTGCTGTAAGCCAGACGACTCCGCTCATGCCACTGTGTCACAAGACATGGGAAGGCGCGGACGAGGATGATGGTAAGCCAGAAGACCGGCCCGAAAAATGTCAGCACCATTCCCCGGGGTGACGGGAAAACTGCCTGCAACCGCACTCCGGCTCCACCGGGGTGCTTGCGTGCTTTTTTTCGCTCCCGCATGGTGTTCTTATGAACCATTCGACGGGAGGATTCGAATGCACATCATGGAAGGCTTTCTTCCACTGGAGCACGCGCTGGGCTGGTCTATCGCCTCTGCGCCTTTCTTGGCCTATGGCCTGTATGCCGTGCGCCGAGATGTTCAGCAGCACCCTGAGCGGCGCATGTTGCTGGGCGTGGCGGCGGCTTTCAGTTTTCTGCTTTCGGCGCTCAAGTTGCCCTCGGTCACGGGCAGTTGCTCCCACCCTACGGGCGTGGGCCTCGGCGCGCTGCTGTTTGGCCCTTGGGTCATGGTGCCGATTGCCTTTGTGGTGTTGTTATTCCAAGCCCTGCTGTTGGCGCATGGGGGGGTGACCACGCTGGGGGCCAATCTGTTTGCGATGGGCATCGTCGGGCCATTCTGTGCCTATGTGGTGTTTCGGCTGGCTAAAGCATTGGGCTTGCCCTTGGTGGCAGGGGTGTTTTTGGCCGCTTGTTTGGGGGATTTGTCCACCTACCTGACGACTTCGGTGCAGTTGGCTTGGGCCTTTCCTGATTCGGTGGGCGGCTTTAGCGGTTCTTTGACCAAGTTTGGCGGGATTTTTGCCTTGACCCAAATCCCCTTGGCCATCAGTGAAGGTTTGCTCACCGTGCTGGTGATGAACGCCTTGCAGCGCTTTAACCAAGAGGAGATGCGCGACATGCACCTGCTCCAACCCGCCAAGGCCCGCGCATGAAAAAGTCTAACTGGCTGCTGGCGGTGGCGGTGTTGTTGCTGACCGTCTTTCCGCTGTGGTGGGTGGCCGCGCCTGCCCAAGGCACTGAGGCTTTTGGCGGTGCCGATGCCCAAGCACAAAATTTAATCCAGACCATTGCGCCGCATTACCAAGCGTGGTTTAAGCCCTTGCTGGAGCCTGCCAGTGGCGAGATTGCCTCGCTGCTGTTTGCCTTGCAGGCCGCTTTGGGCGCTGGGGTGATGGGGTACTGGTTGGGGGCGTCCGTCACGCGGGAGAAGCTGCGCCAAGCCCCAGCCCCAGCGAATGCACCAACGGATGCACCATCTACACAGGCTGCTGGCCGTGTGGATTGAACAAGCGGCCTACCACAACCACTGGAGCCACGTCACCCCCCGCGCCAAGGCGATTTTTGCCTTGGCCGCGTTGGGTGCTGCCTATGTGGCGCAAACGCCTAGCGCTGCGCTGGGCGTGGCCTTGGTGGGTGTGCTGGTGGTGTGGCGTGGGGCCGGGGTACCTTGGCGCTGCTATCTGCGGGTGGCGGCGGGGCCACTGGGGTTTTTGCTGTTGTCGGGGGCTTCGCTGCTGGTGTCGGTGGCGTGGGAGCCGGGGGGAACGCTGGCTTGGCAGCTTGCGCCCCATGCGCTGTCGGATGTGGCGATGGTGACGGCCCGTTCGGTGGCAGCGCTGTCGGCGTTGTTGACGCTGGTATTGACGACGCCATTGGCCCACCTGATGGCGTTGCTGCGCCAGCTCAGGCTGCCAGAAATTTTGCTTGATTTGATGGTGCTGTGCTATCGGCTGATTTTTGTGTTCTCTGAATCGTGCCACGACACGCTGGCCGCTCAAACGGCCCGACTGGGTTTTAGTAGCTATGGGCGCTCTATGCGCTCACTGGGGCTGCTGGTGGGCAGTTTGGCGGCACAGGTGGCGCTGCGGGCGCGTGGTTTGCAGTGGGCCGCTGATGCCCGCTGTAGCGATGGCAATTTGCGCTTTCTCACGCCCCATTTTGCCCATACCCGCCGCGATACTGCCATCGGCGTGCTGGCTGGGTTAGGGCTGTTGCTGTTAGGGAGGTACTTGCCATGAGCGTGTTGTTTGAACTACGCGATGTGGCGCACCAATATCCTGATGGCCGCTCTGGCCTGCAAGCATGTTCGATGAGCCTGCGCCGTGCTGGTCGCCATGCCATTTTGGGGCCGAATGGCTCCGGCAAGACCACCTTGCTGCAACACCTCAACGGCTTGTTGCGTCCGGTAGCTGGGGCAGTTTATTTTGATGGTGCCGGTATCGACTACGGACGGCGGGGTTTGCAGGCCGTGCGCCAGCAGGTGGGCATGGTGTTTCAGAACCCAGATCGGCAATTGTTCTCGGCCCATGTCTATGAGGATGTGTCGTTTGGCCCGCTCAATTTGGGGCTGGACGAGGCCACGGTGCGCCAGCGCGTAGCGCAAGCGCTGGAGGCCGTGGACATGGCCGCCCACGCCGATAGGCCGGTGCATGAACTCAGCTTCGGCCAGAAAAAACGGGTGTGTATTGCCGGGGTGCTGGCGATGCAGCCCCGCGCCTTGCTGCTCGATGAGCCAATGGCCGGGCTGGATATGCCCATGCAGACTGAACTGGCAGCGTTGCTTGATCGCCTCCATGCCCAAGGCGTCACGGTGGTGCTGTCTTCGCACGATATGGATTTTGCCTACCGCTGGGCTGACGATATCCACCTCATGGCCGCAGGCCGCTGCGTCGGCTCGTTTGCGGCCACGGCGCTGGCACAAAACACCGATGCGCTGGCTGCTGCCGCCCAACCCTTGCCCACCGCCATGCGTTTGCACACCGCTCTTGCTGGGCGGGGCGTGTTGCCAGCACACCCGCTCCCCCGCAGCGTGGAGGACGTGCTGGCAGCACTGCCTCCCTCTGGCCTCGGCCATACCTCCACCCCATTGACTGTTGCATCCCCGATTGCAGGAAAGTTGGCCCCATGAGCCGTTCATCTTTAGGAAAAATTTGGTTTGTCGGGGCTGGCCCCGGCGACCCAGAACTCATTACCGTGAAGGGCCGCAACCTGCTGGCCCAAGCTGGTGCGGTGCTGTTTGCCGGCTCCTTGGTAGACCAAGCGGCTACCCAATACGCCCCACCCGGTTGCCTGATTCGCGATTCCAAGGACATGACCTTGGAAGAAATGACCGCATGGCTGATGGAGCAAGCACAGCAGCACCCCACCGTGGTGCGGCTGCAAACCGGCGATCCGGGCCTGTATGGCGCGTTGATCGAAATGACCCGCCCTTTGAGTGCGGCGGGCATTGAGTGGGCGGTGGTGCCGGGCGTGTCGTCGGCGATGGCGGCGATGGCGGCAGCGGGTGAATCCATGACCCTGCCCGAAGTGACGCAAAGCGTGATTCTCACGCGCGTAGAGGGCCGCACCCCGATGCCGCCCGGAGAGGATTTGGCCGCACTGGCCGCCCATCGCACCACGCTGTGCATTTTTCTGTCGATCACGCTGTTGCACAAGGTGCAGGCCGGGCTGCGCGCCGCAGGCTGGCCTGAGGATGCGCCGATGCTGGTAGTACACAAAGCCAGTTGGCCCAATGAAGAAAAGATCGTGCGCGGCACGCTGGCCGACATCCGCCAGCGTTGCCGTGAGGCGGGCATTGTCAGCCAAGCCATGATTGTCGCCAGCCCCACTTTGGGCGCGCGCGACTGGGAAACGCTGGCCCGCTCCAAGCTCTACGACCCCGCATTTACCCACCGTTTTCGCAAGGCCACCGCATGAACACCACTGACACTATCCTCCTCGTGGGCCACGGCTCGCGCGAGGCATCGGGCAACCAAGAAATTTTGGCCTTCGCCGCGCAATGGCGTGTGCGTCGCCCCGACTGGCGCATCGAAGTCTGCTTTATTGAGTTTGCACCGCCCTCTCTGCACGATGGCCTACTGGCTGCCGCCCAAGGGGCGCGGCGGGTGCTGGTGTTGCCGCTGATTCTCAATGCAGCTGGGCATGTGAAAATGGAAATCCCCGAAGCGATTGAACACGCCCGCGCCCATGCGCCACAGGTGGAGTTTTTGTACGCCCCCCACCTGAGCGCCTGCGACCCGATTCTGAGTATTTTGAAGCGCCGTCTGCGCCAAGCCATGAGCGCCCTCGATATGCCCGACCCCACCACCACCGGCGTGGTGCTGCTGGGGCGTGGCTCTTCGGACCGCGCCGCCAATGGCGATATGGCGAAGATGGCGCGCTGGTTGCAAGAGGCGGGCGACCACGAAATAGTGGATTTGGCCTTTACTGGCATCACCTTTCCGCGCTTGGAGCGCGTGGTGCAGCGCCAAGCACTGATTGGCATGAAACAAATCGTGGTGTTGCCCTACTACCTGTATACCGGCACGCTGATGCAGCGCATCCACCGCCAAGTGGAACACCTGCGCCAACAGTATCCGCAACTGCGTTTTGTCTGTGGTACCCATTTTGGCTTGGAGCCAGAAATTTTTGCCCTGCTAGAGCAACGGGTGACCGACTTGCAAGCAGGCACCCCAGAAAGCAAGATGGCCTGCGATGGTTGCAGTTTCCGCGAAATTGCCCACGACATGGGCCACGGCCATTCGCATGAACACACCCATGCCGCGCCTGCCGTGGTGCAACTGCATGGCACATTGGAAGGAGCCTTGGCATGAGCAGCGTCAACACCGTGACCGAACAGCTCACCCGCGCTGGGCAAGTGATTGAACACGACAGCTTTGCCATCATTGATGCCGAAGTTGGCCCCCATGCCTACACCGAAGCACAGTGGCCGATTGTGCGCCGCATGATTCATGCGAATGCCGATTTTGACTTCAATGGCCTGACGGATTTTCACCCGCAAGCCGTGGCTGCTGGTGTGGCAGCGATGCTGCGCGGTGGCACGCCGGTGGTGGCCGATGTCGAGATGATTTGCTCTGGGTTGTCAGCACCGCGACTGGCCCACTTTGGCATGAAAACCCACCAGTTCATCAGCGATGCCGATGTCATTGCCCAAGCCCAAGCGGAAAACACCACCCGCGCCGTGCAGGCCATGCGTAAAGCCCATCGCCAAGGCTTGCTGCAAGGGGCCATCGTCGGCATTGGCAATGCGCCTACCGCCTTGATCGAACTGGCGCGGCTGATCCAAGAAGAAGGCGTGCGCCCAGCGTTGGTGGTCGGGATGCCGGTGGGGTTTGTGGCAGCGGCGGAGTCGAAAGACCTGATCGCGCTGCAAAACGAGGTGCCTTGGATGGTGATTCGGGGCCGCAAAGGTGGCTCTACCTTGGTGGTGGCTGCCTTGCACGCGCTGCTGGCGCTGGCGGAAGCGCAGCAAAAGGCGCAACTAGCCGTGCACGCATAAGGGTTTGGTGATGGAAAAAAGTACCCCGCGCGGTACGCGCACCGGCTTTACCACCGGAGCTTGCTCGGCGGCAGCAGCCCGTGCTGCTGTGGTGGGCCTCCTCAGCGGTGAGGTGCCTACGGAAATAGAAAGCCTGCTGCCCAATGGCCACCGTGTTCGGTTTGCTGTGCAAGAAGGCCGCTGTGACGCGCACAGCGCCCATGCCGTGGTGGTCAAGTTTGCGGGCGATGACCCCGATTGCACCGATGGTGCCCACCTGACCGTCGATGTACGCCTGTTGTCCAACCAGCCCGGTAGCGTTGTTTATTGCGCTGGCGCGGGCGTCGGCACCGTGACCATGCCGGGGTTGGGGTTGGAAGTGGGTGGCCCGGCCATCAACCCGGTGCCCCGGCAAAACATCCTCGACAATCTGCGCGAAGCTGCCCCCGGCCTGCTGGCCGAACAGGGCTTGGAAGTCACCATCAGCGTGCCCGGTGGTGAGCAAATGGCTAAAAAAACCACCAATGCCCGCTTAGGCATTTTGGGCGGCATCAGCATTTTGGGTACCACGGGCATCGTCAAGCCCTACTCAACCGCCGCATGGCGGGCCAGTGTGGTGCAAGGTGTTCGGGTGGCGGCCACGCTGGGGCACGGCATGGTAGCCCTGACCACCGGCGGGCGCACCGAGAGCTTTGCCATGACCGAACTGCGCCGCGAACAGCCCGGTTTGCCTGCGGCTTGCTTCATCCAAATGGGTGACTTTTTGCGCTACGCCTTGGATGAAGTGGTGGCGCAAGGCATACCGCTGGTGGTGTTGGGGGTGATGGTGGGCAAACTGACCAAAATGGCCCAAGGCGAGACCATTACCCACGCCAACCGCGCCGAAGTCGATACCGATTTGGTGGCCCGCATTGCCCGCCAAGTGGGTGCCAACGAGGCCGACTGCCAAGCCATTGCCCAAGCCGAAACCGCCCGTTTTGGTGCTGAACTGATGGTCGAGCGCGGCTTGGGCGAGCCATTTCACCGCGCACTGGCGCAAAGCGCCATCAATACCCTGACCGCCTCTGGGCGCTACGGCAACGCCTTTCAGTTGCGCGTGCTGGTGTGTGATTTTTCTGGCAACAAGGTGGCCGATGTGCTGTGTGCCCCTGCCGCTTCGACTTTGGATACCTGATGGAACCCCGCGACAAAGACCCCAACCCCTGCCGCGTGATTGGCGTACTCGATGATGGTATCGCCAGCCTAAACCCTACGGCACTGGCCCACCTGCGTACAGCCGATGTCGTGATTGGTGGCAGCCGTACCTTGGCGCTGCTGGCGCAAGAATTCAAGCCCGGCGCTGTGCTGCACGACTTGACCGGCCAACTGCGTGCCGTGCCAGACTGGGTGCGTAGCGCGCGCCAAGCCCACCAGAGCAGTGTAGTGTTGGCCACGGGCGACCCCCTCTGCCACGGTATTGCACCGTTTTTGGCGCAACATTTGTGTGTACACGCCCTCGATATTTTGCCCAATCTCTCCACCCTGCAATTAGCCTGCGCCCGCATCGGGCTGGCATGGCAGGATGCGCGCATTGTCTCGGTGCATAGCCAAGATGCCGGGGAATGGGTGCGTGGCAGCACCCCTGCACATGGCCTGTACGCACTGGCGCAGGCTTTGCGCGCCCACCAACGCCTGCTGCTGCTCACCAGCCCGGCCAACAGCCCGGATCGCATCGCCCGCTTGCTGCTGGCCGAAGGCTTGGGCGAAGAATTTCAGATGGCCGTGGCCGAAAACCTGCTGCAACCCACCGAGCGGGTGTTGGCCGAGTTATCGCCAGAGGATGCGGCCCAGATGCAGTTTGCCCCGCTCAATGTGGTGCTGTTGTGGCGCACCCGGTTACAGCCGGAGCCAGTGCGTTTTGGGCTAGAAGATGCGGCCTACCAACAACGCCAACCCGACAAAGGCTTGATTACCAAGCAGGAAGTGCGCGCCGTCAGTTTGGCGCGGCTGCAACTGCGCGCTGATAGTGTGGTGTGGGACATCGGTGCCGGGTCAGGCTCGGTCGGGTTGGAAGCCGCGCGGCTGTGCCCACACGGCCATGTCTATGCCATCGAGAAAAACGAGGCCGACCACGCCATTGCCGGGCGCAACCATGCCGCCTTCGCCGTGAGCAACTACAGCCTGCACTGGGGCAAAGCCCCGCAAGGCTTAGAGCATTGGCCCGACCCCGACGCGGTGTTTATCGGTGGCTCGGGTGGCGAGTTGGCCGAACTCATCGCCTTGGTGCTGCGCCGCCTGCGCCCCAGCGGGCGCTTGGTGATGAACTTTGTCACGCTGGAAAACCTGGGTACCGCCATCCACACGCTGGAATCTGCGGCCAATGTGGTGTGGGATGTTCTGCAATTGCAGGCCGCCCGCAGCAAACCGATTTTGCAGATGCACCGCATGGCGGCAGAAAACCCGGTCTGGCTGGTGTGCGCGCAAGCACAGGCTACATCTCAGGAGGTCCATCATGGTTGAAACTTTGACCACGGGCCGAGGCACCTTGTGGGGCATCTCGCTCGGTCCCGGCGATCCGGGCCTCATCACCCGTGCGGCTTGGGCCGCTTTGCAACGCCGTGACACCATCTGGGTCTATCCGGCCCGCAGCGGCAAAACTCCCAGTTACGCGCTCGATATTGTGCAGCGGGCAGAACTGGCCCTACCGGCTGAACATGCACAACTACTGTTCCCCATGACCCACGATGCCGAAAAACTGGGCCGCGCTTGGCTCAAGGCGGCGCAAACGGTGCTGCCTTGGCTGCAAGCCGGGCGGGATGTGTTGTTTTTGGTCGAGGGCGACGCCAGCACCTACGCTACCTTCGGCCATTTGGCGCGCACGGTACGCAGCTTGGATGAGCAGGTGCCGGTGCAGGTGGTGGCGGGTGTCAACTCGTTCACGGCGGCTTGTGCCGAAGTCGGCCAGCCTTTTGCCGAGCAAGACGATACCGTGGCCATCGTGCCTGCCGCCTATGGCATTGCGTCCGTGAATCGCTTACTGCCCGACTTTGACACGCTGGTGCTGATGAAAATCAAACCCCTGCTGGACGAGCTATTGGACTGGCTAGAGCGCAAAGAACTATTGGCCGGTGCCCACTTTATTGAGCGCGTCGGGGCATTGGACGAGCGCCGCCTCTCTGGCACCGAGCTACTGGCCCTGCGCGGCAGCAAGGTCAGTTATTTGTCATTGTTGATCGTAAAAAACCCGCACCGGATTCGCGGCGAGCGCATCAAAGGTTGCCTGAAAAAAACCTCCCCGGAGTTGCCCGCATGAGCCATGAGACTTCTACGCAGGTGGTGCTGTCTGCCCCCGCCAAAGCGCAGCCCCGCATTGGCATCGTTGCCATTACCAAACATGGGACCGCACTGGCGGCGCAGTTGGCACAAGAGCTGCCCGAAGCCCATATTTGCACCGCCAGCAAGTTCGCCGCTGCCTTTGCCCACCTGTCCCAGCCGGTGCATTGCTACGAAGGTGCTTTGCGCGATGAAATAGCGCGCTTGTTTGCCGAGTACGACCAGATCGTGTTTTTTGTCTCGCTGGGGGCCGTGGTGCGCCTGATCGCGCCGCACCTGAAAAGCAAGGACGAAGACCCCGGCATCACCGTGGTGGATGATGCGGGCCAGTTTGTCATTCCGGTGTTGTCGGGCCATGTGGGCGGTGCCAATGCCATGAGTGAGCGTGTGGCTGACCTGATGGGCGCTACCGCCGTGCTCACCACAGCGTCGGATGTGGGCAAAACCATTCCGGTGGATATTCTGGGTCGCCATTTGGGCTGGCGCGTCGAAGCTCCCAAAATCAACATCACCCGCGTTTCGGCCCATGTGGTCAATGGCGAACCGATTGCCGTGGTGCAAGAGGCAGGCCGCCGCGATTGGTGGACGCGCCCGACGCCGCTGCCCGCCCATATCGAACTGTTAGAGCGTTTTGACCAAGTACGCCCCGAACACCACCGCGCTGTATTGTGGATTACCCATGCCGCTATTGCCCCGGCGCAATGGCAACAATGGGCCGAGCGGCTGGTGGTGTACCGCCCTCCCACCGAGGCCACACCATGAGCCAGCCCACGGCATCGGCCCTGGTGTTGGGCTTAGGCTGTGACCGGGGCACGGCTTTTGCCACCCTGCAAGAGGCAGTAAGCCAAGCGCTGCACCAAATAGGCGCTCAAGTGGGCGATGTGGTGGCCTTGGCCAGCATTGACCTCAAAGCCGATGAACCTTGTCTGCACGCTTTAGCGCAGCAATGGGGCTGCCCTGTCTATTTCTACCCCGCCGCTGTGCTGGCCCCGGTGCCGGTGCCCAACCCCAGTGCCACGGTGTTGCGCTACACCGGCACGCCCTCGGTCAGTGAGGCCGCCGCCCTGCTGGCCGCAGGCACGGCGGGCCAGCCTGCCCCGATCCACGCCTTGCTGCTTGAGAAACACAAATGGCGCGGTGCCGATGGCAAGAATGCCACAGTATCTATCGCCCGCCTGCCCCCTTCTATGTTGCCCTCCATGCCCCCAGAAAGCCACTCCAGCATGACCACCCCCACACAGGAAACCACCACAGCCCCCACCACGGCAGGCAAAATCATGCTGGTGGGCATTGGCCCCGGCAGCGCCGCCCACATGACGGCCCGCGCCCGCCAAGCCATCATTGAGGCCGATACAGTGATTGGCTATGTCACCTACATCAAGCTGGTGGCCGATTTGCTCGATGGCAAAGAAGTCATCCGCAAAAGCATGACCGAAGAGCTAGACCGGGCCGTGACTGCACTGGAAGCCGCCCGCCAAGGCAAAAAGGTAGCATTGATTTCTTCGGGTGATGCAGGCGTGTATGGCATGGCTGGCCCGACCTACGAGGTGCTGTTTCAAGCCGGTTGGACGCCCGATGATCCCGTACAGGTAGAAATCATTCCGGGGGCTTCGGCGCTCAACAGTTGCGCTGCGCTGGTGGGTGCCCCGCTGACGCACGATTTTTGCGCCATCTCGTTGTCCGATTTGCTCACGCCGTGGCCCACCATTGCCCGGCGGCTGGATGCCGTGGCAATGGCCGATTTTGTCGTGGCACTCTACAACCCCAAAAGTGGCCGCCGCACCCGGCAGATTGTCGAGGCCCAGCGCCTGTTTTTGCGCCACCGCCGCCCCGATACCCCGGTGGCCATCGTGAAAAGTGCCTACCGCCGCCGCGAGAGCATTATCTTTACTACGCTAGACCAAATGGCCGAGGCCGATATTGGTATGTTAAGCACCGTGCTGATTGGCAACAGCAACACCGTTGTGCGCCACGGTTTGATGGTGACGCCGCGCGGCTATGCCAACAAGTACGATTTGGAGCAAAACGGCGAAACCCGCGAGGGCGAAAAACGGGGCCGTTCGTTGTCCACCGGGCTACTGGGCTGGCTAGAGACTTTGCAGGCGCAATATGCCGAAGGCACCGACATTGAGACCTTGGCGCAACAATACCGACTCCCTGCCGACTATATTCGCGCCACTTTGTTGGAGCCAATTTCTGAGCTTGCCAGCACCAATAGCGCAGAGGAAGAAGCATGAGCACTGAGAGCGTAGAGAAACCCAAAATCGGTGACTACCGCCGCCACCTGCTGGTGTGTACCGGCCCGCGCTGCACCCAAGATGGCGCAGCGCAGGCCCTGTTTGATAGCTTGGGCGACAAATTCAAGGCCGCCGGGCTGGACAAGGGCGATTTGCGCGTCAAGCGCAGCCGGGTGAATTGTTTTGCGGCCTGCAAAGGTGGCCCGGTGATGTGCGTGCAGCCCGATGGTACGTGGTACTACAACGTCACGTCCGAGAACATGGAGCGCATCATTGCCGACCATCTGGTGGGTGGGCAGCCGGTGCAGGAACTCGTTTTTCATCAGGGGCCAGCGGCATGATGCCCGTGCTGTCAGAACAAGCGCCGGGCACGGTATCGCTGGTGGGGGCTGGACCGGGCGATTTAGAACTGCTCACGCTGCGCGCTTGGCGGCGCTTGCAACAGGCCGAGGTGGTGGTTTATGACAACTTGGTTGGCCCCGGTATTGTCGATTTGGTACCCGCGCAAGCGCAGCGCATCTATGTGGGTAAATCCGCTGGCAACCACACCCTCGCCCAAGAAGACATTTGCCAGTTGCTGGTCGATTTGGCCCGGCAGAGTTTGCGCGTGGTGCGGCTCAAGGGCGGCGATCCGTTTGTTTTTGGCCGGGGTGGCGAAGAAATGGACGTATTGTTGCAACAGCAGATTCCCGTCGAAATCGTGCCCGGCATCACCGCTGCCTTGGGGGCTGGGGCCAGTTTTGGCTTTCCGCTCACGCACCGCGACCATGCGCAAAGCTGCATCTTTGTCACCGGGCACCTCAAAGACCACACGGTCGATTTGAACTGGCAAACGCTGGCACAGCCGCACCAAACGGTGGTCATTTATATGGGGGTCACGGCATTAGCCACCATTGCGCGAGAGCTACAAGCCGCCGGGCTGGCCGCCAGCACCCCAGCTGCGCTGATCTACAAAGCCACTTGGCCACAACAGGCCATTTACACCACCACCGTGGCCGAGTTGGACGCCACCGCCCAACGCCATAGCATCAAGCCACCCACCTTGTTGGTGATAGGTACGGTGGTGTCCATGCACAGTAGCTGCTCACACAGCAAACAGCCCCCACGATACCCGTAATAATTACGGGTATGATCACTCCGCTGCCTTTGAAAATCAATGATGCCACCATGCTACGGCTGGTGCGTGAGGCCGCCCAAGACTCTAGCCGGGTATTTTTTGAGCCTCATGCAAAACAGCGTATGCGCCAGCGCAAAATCACGCCAAAGCATGTGCTGGCTTGCTTGCGCCAAGGCGCTATAGAGGAGCCAGCCCACCTGAATATCAGGGGAAATTGGAAATGCACTTTGCGCCACATCTACGCGGGCGACGAAGTGCGCGTGGTAGCGGTGTTGGAGCAAGATGAGGCAGGAAACTGGATTGCGGTTGTCACCGTATTCTGAGAGGTTAAAGCGATGTACCACTACACAGAATCTGGTTTGCAAAATATCTGGCTGGCCAATGGCTATGCCAAACGCACCACAGCGCAAGGTGAAGCAGTAGCCATCCATGCTCTGGACACGCTGCACAACGCTATTGGCCGTATTTTGGCCACTCGCCCAAAATTGACCGGGGCTGGGTTGCGTTTTCTGCGCCAAGAGCTTGGGTTATCTCAAAAAAGATTGGGCGATACAGTAGGCGCATCTGAAGAGACAGTCTCACTCTGGGAGCGGCGCGGGCGTATCCCCAAAAGTGCTGACCGCATTGTTCGGGCCATCTATCTGGAACATCTTGATGGCAATGTTCATGTCACGCAGATGATTCAGCGCTTAATCGAGTTAGATGAAAAACCAGATGAAAAACTGGTTTTTGCCGAAACAGACCAAGGGTGGCGCATGGCCGCCTAATGCCATACTGAAAGCCACCCGGGGAGGCAATGATTTAAATATAGTGTGCCGTGGTCGTCATGACCTTGGCCGCCGCCTGCATCAGTGCTTTGGCAGGGGCGGGCAGCTCCAGCGCGCCCGCCGCCAGCGCATCGGCAGCATGGCGCTCTTCATCTTCTTTCATGCGCGCCACAATGGCCCGTGAGGCTTCATCTTCTGCGGGCAGGCGGTCTAAGTGGCTTTGCAAATGGGCGGACACTTGGTTTTCCGTCTCCACCACAAAGCCCAAACTGACGGCATCGCTGATTTTCGAGGCCACTACCCCGATGGCAAACGCCCCGGCATACCACAGCGGGTTGAGCAAGCTGGGCCGGTCGCCCAGTTCATCCAAGCGTTCGCGTGTCCAAGCCAGGTGGTCGCCTTCTTCGCGTGCCGCTTGTAACAAGTGGGCGCGCAATGCCTCATCGCGCGTCACGCTGGCTTGGGCCGTGTAGAGGGCTTGGGCGCAAATTTCGCCCACATGGTTGACGCGCATCAAAGCCCCCGACAGGCGCTGCTGTGCTGGCTCCATTTGTGGCTTGGCACAATCGCGCGCCGGTGATGCTTCTTGGGCGCGGTGCGGGGCAAACAAGGTTCGCAAGGCCGCATCGGCGGCAGTCAGCAAAGTGTCCATTAAAGTTCTCCGGGCAAAGGCAACAGGCAATGAGGGTAGATTTTGCCTGCCGCCAGCCCTCGCAATGTTGCAGCAGTGCAACGGATTTTGCGTTTAACGGCCATTGTGGGGGAATTCCTTTGCGAAACTTGCGCGCGTCTGGTGCAATAGGAGCAACTTCCCCACCAGGAGGTTGGCCCGGGGAACCGGCGGGACTGCGTAGGCTCTGTGCAACCAAGCCCCCCCGTACCGGCGCCCTCTGTTTAACCTTGGAGTACTCGCAATGAAAAAATCCCTGATCGCCCTGGCCGTGCTGGCCGCTTCCGGTGCCGCTATGGCCCAATCTTCTGTCACCCTGTATGGTGTGATTGACGCTGGCGTGGTCAAGCGTACAGACCAAACCGTTGCATTGAATGGCAACCTGAACGGCACTAGCCGTATCGGTCTGCGTGGCACAGAAGACTTGGGTGGCGGCCTGAAGGCTTCGTTCAACCTGGAACAAGGCATCGACCCCGGAAATGGTGGCGCTTTCAGCACTGGTAGCGATGTGGTCGGCCGCGCTACCGGTGGTGGTAGCAATTGGGCTCGTGCTGCCTACGCTGAACTGTCGGGTGGCTTCGGCGCGGTGCGTCTGGGCCGCAGCCTGAACCCCAGCTACAATGGCATGGCTGCTTGGGAACTGACCGGCGCTGCCAACTATTCTGCCGTGGCCAGCCAATTCGGTTTTGTGGGTGATGATGATGGCCGTAACAATGCCCAAATTGCTTACACCAGCCCCAATTTTGGTGGTGTCACTGCCAGTGCCGCTGTGGTACTCAAGGGCAATACCAATGTGGCAGCCGCTGGCGCTCCTAAGGATGAAAAAGCCAAGTACGACCTGAATGTGGTGTACGCCAATGGCCCCATCGCTGCTGGCTTCTCCTACAACAAGGTCAAAGATTACAAGGCCAATATGTCCTTGGGTGGTTCTTACGATCTGGGCGTAGCCAAGATCGCTGCCTCCTACCAAGCTGGTTACAGCGCCCTGCGTAGCACAGGCGGTTGGGTTCCCTCCTCTACCGCGCAAACTAGCTTCGCTCTGGATCAACAGAAATACCGTGGCTTCACCGTTGGTGCTACTGTGCCTGTCGGTGCCTTTGCCGTTACGCTGGACATCGCACGTGACACCGAAGCCAAAGACACCAACGTGCTGCTGGAAGGCAAGTACGCTCTGTCCAAGCGCACCTTCACCTACGCTTACTACTTGAACAATGGCAAAAACGACTTCGGCGTGGCTAAGGTCAACACCGTTGGTCTGGGCGTTCGCCACAACTTCTAATCCCCCGCTGGCCTAAGCCAGTCGTGATTTAGACCCCAAAGCCACCTAGTCTAGTGCTGGGTGGCTTTGCCTTTTTTGGCGTAACCTTGCCCAGCTTGCTGTCTCAGGCGCTTGTTTTGTGCAAAAACCACCGTATCCGCCACACATCCGTGTCAAAGAATGATATCGATGAGTACCATCCACACTTTAGCGCCTAGCGCCTTTGTCGAGAAGCGCCAACCTAATTTTTAGCAACGAGGTAAGAAGGAGATACTGCTATGCGACCATCTGTAGCACTCGATAGGCAGCGCAACGCCGTGCGCGCAGCCACTAGCCGCTTCCGCACCACCAACCCGCGTATCTTTGGCTCGGTACTGCATGGCAATGACCGCGACGGCAGCGACCTCGATTTGCTGGTAGATGCCCTGCCGGGTGCAACATTGTTTGATCTGGGGGGTTTACAAGATGAGCTGGAGTCACTGCTGGACGTGCAGGTGGATGTATGCACGCCCGCCGATCTGCCGCCCAAGTTTCGCGCCCAAGTGCTGTCCGAGGCGCAATCGCTATGAACGAAAACCGACTGAGCGACTACCTCGACCACATGCACCAAGCTGCCAGCGACGCTTGTAGCTTTGTCGAGGGCGTGGCTAAAGATGATTTTTTGGAAGATAAGCGCACCCAGCAAGCCGTCATCATGAGCCTGATCATCATCGGCGAAGCGGCCACCAAGGTTATGGATGGCTATGCCCCATTTGCCCAAGCGCACACTCAAGTGCCTTGGCGCAGTATGCGTGGCATGCGTAACCGCATCGCCCACGGTTATTTCGACATCAACTTGGATGTAGTGTGGGGCACAGTGCAAACGGCGTTGCCACAATTGCTTGAGCAATTGCTTGCGGTGCGCGCAGCTGCTAATAACGCGAATCAAGCGATCTCTTGATAGGCCCGCTACACTCTCATAACCCCTGGCGCCGCCACCAGCGCACTGCTGCTTGGCGCTGGTTCTCCCGATTTGAAAGTGTTGCCTTCCATGTCTCTTATTCCTGCCACCATCCTGACCGGCTTTTTAGGTTCGGGCAAAACCACGCTGCTCAAGCGCGTCCTCAGTGAAGCACACGGCCAAAAAATTGCCGTGATTGAAAACGAGTTTGGCGAAGAAAACATCGACAACGACATTTTGGTCACCGAGTCCAAAGAGCAAATCATCCAGATGAGCAATGGCTGCATCTGCTGCACCATCCGCGAAGACCTGCGCGAAACGCTGCAACTGCTGGCCGCTAAAAAGCGCAAAGGCTTGCTCGATTTTGAGCGCATCATCATCGAAACCACCGGCCTAGCCGACCCCGGCCCGGTAGCGCAAACTTTCTTCATGGATGAAGAAATCGCTGAAACCTACCTGATTGACTCCATCATCACCTTGGTCGATGCCAAACACGCGGCACAACAACTCAATGACCGCCAAGAAGCACGCCGCCAAGTGGGCTTTGCCGACCAAATTTTCTTGTCCAAAACCGATTTGGTCAGTGCCGAAGAAGTCGATGCCCTGACGCACCGCCTCAAGCACATGAACCCGCGCGCGCCCATCAAAGCAGTGCATTTTGGCGAAGTCGCACTGAAAGAAGTGCTGGACTTGCGCGGCTTCAACCTGAACACCAAACTCGACATTGACCCGGACTTTCTAAAAGAAGAAGACGCGCACGACCACGACCACCACGGGCACGACCATGACCACAGCCACTGCGGCCATGACCACACGCACGACCACGGCGCGCATTGCCACCACCCGTCACACCAACACAGCCACGGCCACCACCATCACCACGATGATGATGTGAAGAGTTTTGTCTATCGCGCCGAGCGCCCCTTTGACCCAGCCAAGTTAGAGGACTTTCTGGGCGCTATCGTCAACATTTATGGCCCGCGCATGTTGCGCTACAAAGGCATACTGCACATGGTAGGCACCGAGCGCAAAGTGATTTTTCAGGGGGTACACCAGCTCATGGGCAGCGATTTGGGGCCAGCTTGGGGGCCAACGGAACCACGCAGCAGCAAAATGGTCTTCATTGGCATTGACATGCCACAAGACATTTTGCGCCAAGGTCTGGAGCAGTGTTTAGCCTAAGCCTGCCCGTAGCCGATACAATCGCGCCCCGACAAACATCTGGGTTGCTACGCACCCTATCGCCTCTTGGCGCACCCTCGGTGCTGCCACAGGCCCGCCCTACTGTGAGGAGACAGGAAGTGAAAGTCGAAACCAGCCAAGCCAAGGCCCCAGCAGCTGCCAAAACAGCAGCCACCAAAACACCGGCCAAAGCAGCTGCCAAAGTGGCCTCCAAGGCCCCCGCTCGTACCGCAAGTTCCCCACCAGCCCCAGCGCAGCCCGCTGCAAGCGGGCCGGACACCATACTGCGTAGCACAAGGCCCTCCTCGCGTCTGGCGGCCCTAACCGTGCCGTCGATGGCGCAGACCGTGGCCTCTACCGCTGCCAAAGCCAGCTACACCAACACCATGCCTTCTACGATGCAAGTGTCACCCAGTGTCGGCTCCATCAAAAAAGATGCCAAACTGGCCAACAACTGGAAAACCAAGCCACTCGAAGCGCTCACCGATGCCGAAGTCTTGGCCATGCCCGACAGCGAGTACATGAACGATGTGCAAATGGCGTTTTTCCGGCTCAAGCTGGTCAGCCTCAAAAACGACATGCACACCAACGCTGGCGAGACCACCGAGCATCTGCGCGAAGACACCGTCGTGGTGCCAGACCCAGCCGACCGTGCCACGATTGAAGAAGAACACGCCCTAGAGCTACGCACCCGTGACCGCGAGCGCAAGCTGCTGAAAAAGATTGAGCAATCCATCAACCGCATTGATGCCGGAGACTATGGCTACTGCGATGAAACCGGCGAGCCTATCGGCGTAGGTCGCTTGTTGGCCCGCCCCACCGCCACCCTCTCGCTAGAAGCGCAACAGCGGCGCGAACTCAAGCAGAAAATGTTTGGCGATTAACGCCGCTGGGCGTGGCCTGAATGCTGTAGCACTCCCACGGTCTGAACTGCCATGAGCAAAGAAGAATCTTCCCCCGGTGGCCTGTTGTCGAAGGTGGTGCGCTTTGTGCGTAACCCCACAGTCAACTGGACAGACCTCGACACCATCGACAGCGACCGCGAGAGCCAATACAGCAAGCAAATGCTCAAGGAGATGCTCGAACGCAAGCGGCGCAACGATTTTGTGCGTAAGCGCGAGTTTGACTATCTGCGTAACATTCGTCAGCGCGATACCTTGGTGGGCCACCGCACCGAAGACCCGGCGGTGCGCCCCTCCTTTTTCCAAAGCAGCCTCACCCCGCCCGATGACCGTGCTGGCACCATCAAAAAAATCGACGAAATTGAAGCACAAATGTCGATGCAGTGGTGGAAAGGCAAGTCGGCCAGCGATGCCGTAGCCAGTGCGCGCCCCACCCCGCTGAGTGCAGCCGCCGCCAACGCCCAAGCCGTCGATATTGCGTTAGGCACACGCCCGGCTTCGCTCACGCCCGCCAGCCCGGCCTTGCCGCCGTTGCACTTGGGCGATGCCATCCCTGCTGCGGGCCTGAGTGTTTCGTTTGCCTCTACCGTACC
Organism: Giesbergeria sp.; assembly: GCF_028686475.1. Classification (GTDB taxonomy): domain Bacteria; phylum Pseudomonadota; class Gammaproteobacteria; order Burkholderiales; family Burkholderiaceae_C; genus Simplicispira. The sequence continues at coordinate 97,211 of NZ_JAQUCA010000004.1, forward strand.
CGTCTCGTTGCCCGACGGACTAGGCCCGCAAGCGATGGCCGAACCGCTGTTTGGCCACGATAGTATGCCCATTGCCAACTTTGGCGGAGCCACGGCGCAATGGATGTCTTCTACCCCAGATGCCCCGCTTGAGTTTTCGCCCATGCCTGCGGCGGTGGCACCTGCCCCTCTGGAGCCTTTTGTGCACGACCCCGATCTGGAAGAAGCGGCCATTTTGTTTGCCAATGCCGACTATGCGGGTGCTGCTGCCTGCCTGCTCGACGTGGTAGCCCAGCACCCAGCCCAAGCCACCCCAGAGCTACAAGAGATTTGGATGACGCTGTTTGATTTGTACCGGGCCACCGGCGAACAAGAAGCGTTTGACCATCTGGCGATTGATTTTGCCGCGCAATTTGGCCGTTCGGCCCCACTGTGGTTCTCTATGCCCGAGTTATTGGGCCTGACCCCCGCCGCGCCCCCCACAACGACAGGGGGACTGATTCGCAAAGATTTCAGCTGGAACGCACCTTCCACCATCACCTTGCAATCGGTCGCTGCACTGCAAGCGTCTTTGGCGCGCGCGGCCCCTCCTTGGACACTGGTTTGGAGCCGCGTGGCGCACATTGACGAGGCCGCCCTGCCCGCCCTGACACAAGAATTCAACCGCTGGGGCGACCAAAAAGTGCAGCTGGTGTTTGTCGGGGCCGACCGCTTGCAAGCGCTGTTGCAGGCGCACACACAATCGGGCGAGCGCAGCAACAACCCCGAATGGTGGCGCCTGCGTATGGCCACCTTGCGTTTTATGGGCCTGCCAGAAGACTTTGAAATGGTGGCGCTAGACTACTGCATCACCTACGAGGTCTCGCCGCCGTCTTGGGTTGACCCCCGTTGCAGCTATGCCGATGCCGCCGAAGGCGAGGCCGCTGGCCAAGATTTACTCTCGGCTGATGCAGCCCCCGAGGCCGCCAATGGCACCACCACGGTAGGCTTGTCTGGCCACATCGAAAGCGATGCCACCGAGGCACTCAAGGCGCTAGAAGCGCAAGCACGCCCCAACGAGCCACTGGTGGTACCCTGCGACCGCCTGATTCGCGTGGATTTTTCTGCGGCAGGTTCGGTGCTCAATTGGGCCGCCGAGCAGCAGGCACAAAAACGCGAAGTGCATTTCAAAAACCTGCACCGCTTGGTAGCCATTTTGTTCAACGTGGTGGGTGTCAACGAACATTCCTTGATTATTCCGCGCAAAAATTGAGCTTCACGCTCCCCCTTAAAGCCGCTATGCAATCCAACAGCCAAGCCGCCGTGTTCCACGGCACTACCATTTTGAGCGTGCGCCGCCAAACCCCCGAGGGCATCCAAGTCGCCATTGGTGGCGATGGCCAAGTCACTTTGGGCCATATTGTGGTCAAAGGTACGGCGCGTAAAGTGCGTAAGCTCTACCACGGCAAGGTGTTAGCTGGTTTTGCCGGAGCCACTGCCGATGCCTTTACCTTGTTTGAGCGCTTTGAAGCCAAACTCGAAAAGCACCAAGGCCACCTGACCCGCGCCGCCATCGAACTCACCAAAGACTGGCGCACCGACCGCGTACTGCGCCGCCTAGAGGCCATGTTGGCCGTGGCCGACCACAGTGCCAGCCTCATCATTACCGGCAATGGCGACGTGTTAGAACCTGAGCAAGGCATTGTCGCCATTGGCAGCGGTGGTGCTTATGCCCATTCTGCCGCCAAGGCACTGCTCAACAACACCGAACTGCCCGCCGCCGAGATTGTGAAAAAGTCGCTCGAAATTGCGGGCGAGTTGTGCATTTACACCAACATGCACCACACCATCGAGACGCTCTAAACCGCCGCACCCCAAAATTTGCCCATGTCTGCTATGACCCCCCAAGAAATCGTTGCCGCCCTCGACCAGCACATCATTGGCCAAGCTGCCGCTAAACGTGCGGTAGCGATTGCCTTGCGTAACCGTTGGCGCCGCCAGCAGGTGGCCGAGCCACTGCGCCACGAAATCACGCCTAAAAACATCCTGATGATTGGCCCCACCGGCGTGGGCAAAACCGAAATTGCCCGGCGCTTGGCCCGGCTGGCCGATGCACCCTTTATCAAGGTCGAGGCCACCAAGTTCACTGAGGTGGGCTATGTGGGTAAAGATGTGGATGCCATCATCCGTGATTTGGCCGAAATTGCCGTCAAGCAAGAGCGCCAAGCCCAAGTGCAAAAAATGCGCGAACGGGCCGAAGATGCCGCCGAAGAGCGCATTTTGGATGTGCTGATTCCGTCCGCGCGCACCGGCGAGCCACCCACCGACAGCACCGCGCGCCAAGTGTTTCGCAAAAAACTGCGCGAAGGCCAATTGGACGACAAAGAAATCGACATTGATTTGGCCGACACCCGCCCTCAAGTGGAAATCATGGGGCCGCAGGGCATGGAAGAAATGGCCGAACAACTGCGTAGCGTGTTCAGCCAAATGGGCCAAGACAAGCGGCGCACGCGCAAGCTCAACATTGCCGAAGCGCGCAAACTGTTGATTGACGAAGAAGCTGGCAAGCTGGTCAATGAAGAAGAAATCAAAACCCGCGCCCTGCACAACGCCGAGCAAAACGGCATTGTGTTTATTGACGAAATCGACAAAGTAGCGGCGCGCCAAGAAACCAGTGGAGCCGATGTTTCGCGCCAAGGCGTGCAACGCGATTTGCTGCCGCTGGTAGAGGGCACCACCGTTTCCACCAAGTACGGCATGGTCAAAACCGACCACATTTTGTTTGTCGCTTCGGGGGCGTTCCATCTCAGCAAGCCCAGCGATTTGATTCCAGAATTGCAGGGGCGCTTTCCGATTCGGGTGGAGTTGGATTCGCTCTCAGTGCAAGATTTTGAGGGCATCCTCAACCAAACCAACGCCTCACTGGTCAAGCAATACCAAGCCCTGCTGGCCACTGAGGGCGTGCAGCTTGAATTTACCCCCGAAGGCATCACCCGCTTGGCGCGCATTGCCTTTGAAGTGAACGAGCGCACCGAGAATATCGGCGCCCGGCGCTTATCCACCGTAATGGAGCGCCTGCTGGATGAAGTCAGCTTTGATGCCACCCAGCGCAGCGGCCAAACCTTGCTGGTAGATGCGGCCTATGTGGACCAGCGCCTGCAAGCCCTGAGCCAAGACGAAGATTTGTCGCGCTACATTTTGTAACAGTAAAACCTTCTGGGCAATACCCTCCTGAGGCGCTAAATGGGCAGCAGCGTCTTGGGGGAAACGCCAATTCCTGCTACAGTGCCAAGTGTTTGCGCTATGGCAAGATAAAGCGCATTTTTTCCCGATTTTTCGGGGTAAGTCAACAAAAAACTAGCAGGGGTTTCTGTGTTCCAAAGACGTTGCTCGCGGGGGTGGGGTGCGAAGAAAAAGTCTATGGCAACACACCCCAATAGTATCGTCATATTTACCCTTGCTTTGCTATAGGCAATAACCATAACCATGACCACCATAGCATTGCAACACACCACCGTGCTGCTACACGAAGCCGTAGAGGCTCTGCTGGGCAACGCCGCCGCCATGCCACCGCACAGTTTGTGGGTGGATGCTACCTTTGGCCGGGGCGGGCACTCTAGGCATATTTTGTCGCGATTACCGCCCGTCGGGCGCTTGCTGGCGTTCGACAAGGACCCCGAGGCTATCTCCGAAGCAGCGCGCATCCACGATGCGCGTTTTTCGATTCGCCACGAGGGCTTTCGCCACTTGGCCGATTTGCCCGCAGGCAGTGCCGCCGGGGTGCTGATGGACTTGGGTATCAGCTCGCCGCAAATTGACAGCCCCGAGCGCGGCTTTAGCTTTCGCTTTGATGGCCCCTTGGACATGCGTATGGACACCACACGCGGCCAAAGCGTGGCCGATTGGTTGGCCCAAGCCGATGCCGGTCAAATTGCCCAAGTGGTGCGCGACTATGGCGAAGAGCGCTTCGCTGGCCCGATTGGCCGGGCGATTGTGGCGCGCCGCCAAGAGCGTGGCCCGCTGCAAACCACGGCAGAATTGGCCGATTTGGTAGCCAGCGTGGTCAAAACGCGCGAAGGAGGCCAACACCCGGCCACGCGCACCTTCCAAGCCTTGCGTATCTTTATCAATGCCGAGCTGGATGAGTTGCAACAAGCCTTGCAGGCCAGCTTGAACGTATTGCAGCCGGGCGGGCGCTTGGTGGTGATTAGCTTTCACTCGCTCGAAGACCGCATCGTGAAGCAATTTATTGCCCAACATGCCAAAGAGGTCTATGACCGGCGTGCGCCTTTTGCGCCGCCGCAAGCCATGCGCTTGCAAGCGCTGGAGCGCATCAAGCCCAGCGCGGCAGAAATCGCCGCCAACCCGCGCGCACGCAGTGCTGTGATGCGTGTAGCCCAGCGCACCGACGTAGCAGCCACCACAGGGGTTGCATTGGCATGATGCGCCTGAATCTGCTGCTGCTGGTGCTGGTGGTACTCAGCGCCATGCAAGTGGTGCGTACCCAATACGAGGCCCGCGTGCTTTACACCGCACTCGACCGCGCTGTAGTCGAAGCACGCCAGCTAGAGACCGAGCATGAGCGCTTGCAGGTAGAAAAACGCGCCCAAGCCACCCCTTCGCGGGTCGAGACGATGGCGCGCGACCAATTGCACATGCACACGGCCACGCCGCCCATTACCCAATATGTGCAAGCACCGGCCAAGGAGCAGCCATGAGCAGCCGCAGCGTGCCCTACACCTCTAGCCCATTGCTGGCCAGCAAAACGCCCATCTGGCGCAGCCGCTTTATCGTGGTGATGATTGCCTTGGGCTTTATTGGGCTGGGCGCGCGCGCCGCTTATGTGCAGGTGGTGGGCAATGATTTCTTCTTGCGCCAAGGCGAAGTGCGCTTTGCGCGCACCCTAGAGCTACCGGCCAACCGGGGCAAAATTTTGGACCGCAACGGCCTGATTTTGGCTTCTAGCGTGCCAGCGGCCAGTATTTGGGCCATCCCCGAAGACGTAGAGCTTGACACCCCCGAAGTGCGCGCCAAGCTGCCCGAGTTGGCCAAGCTGCTAGAGATGCCCCTGCCCGAGCTGCAAGCCAAATTGAGCGAAGAAAAATCCTTTGTCTGGATTAAGCGCCAATTGGATTGGGAGATTGGGCAAAAAATCACCGCCTTAGACATCAAAGGGGTGTACCAGCGCAAAGAATACAAGCGCCAATACCCCGAGGGCGAATCTGCCGCCCACGTGGTGGGTTTTACCAACGTCGAAGACAAAGGCCAAGAGGGTATGGAGCTGGCCTTTGACAAGCTGTTGGCGGGCAAAGCTGGTTCGCGCCGGGTAATTAAAGACCGGCTAGGCCGGGTGGTTGATGGGGTGGGCGAAGAAGTGCCGCCGCAAGATGGCCGCGACATGCAGCTCTCGATTGATAGCAAGGTACAGTTTTTTGCTTACCAAAAACTGCGCGACCAAGTCGAATTTCATAAAGCCAAGGCGGGCAGCGTGGTGGTATTGGATGCCAACACCGGCGAGGTGCTGGCACTGGCCAACTACCCCAGCTATGTGCCCGATAAGCGCAAAAACCTGACCGGCGAGCAACTCCGCAACCGCGCCATCACCGATACCTTTGAGCCTGGCTCCGTCATGAAGCCGTTTACCGTCGGCATTGCCCTAGAGACCAAGCGCGTGCGCCCCGACACCATTGTGGATACCGGCAATGGGCGCATCACCATCACCGGCTCCACCATTTCAGATACGCACAGCTATGGCGCGCTGACGGTCGAGGGCATCATCCAAAAGTCTAGCAACGTCGGCACCACCAAATTGGCCATGCAAATGCCGGCCAAAGAGATGTGGGAGAACTTCTCTGCCGTGGGCTTTGGCCAAAAGCCGCAAATCGCCTTTCCAGGGGCTGTCAGTGGACGCTTGCGCCCGTACAAAACCTGGCGCCCGATTGAGCAGGCGACCATGTCGTATGGCTATGGTTTATCGGCCAGTTTGTTCCAAATGGCGCGCTCTTACACCGTGTTTGCCCACGATGGCCGCATTATTCCGGCCACAATGCTCAAAACCACCGAGCCTGCCGTGGGCGTGCCGGTGTTCTCGCCCAAAACCGCCGCCCAAGTACGCAAAATGCTGCAAATGGCCGCTGGGCCGGGTGGCACCGGCCAACGCGCCCAAACCCAAGGCTATTCGGTGGGTGGCAAATCGGGCACCGCGCGCAAACAAATTGGCAAAAGCTATGCCTCAGGCAAATACCGGGCTTGGTTTGCTGGCATGGCCCCGATTGACAAACCCCGCATCATTATTGCGGTCATGGTCGATGAGCCTAGCAACGGCCAAGTGTATGGCGGTTTAGTCGCTGCTCCGGTATTTAGCGAGGTGGCCCAGCAAACCTTACGCATGATGGGTGTGCAGCCCGATATTGATGTCAAACCACAAATTGTGGCCAACCCGGTAGAGGAGTCTTTGTGATGGTTCATCTCGCTTCGCTTCAAGAGGTGCTGCAATGGCTGCGCGCGCGCGTTACCGGCACTTTGCAAACCGATAGCCGCTTGGTACAGCCCGGCGATGGCTTTATTGCTTGGCCGGGGGCCAGTACCGATGGCCGCGCCCATGTACCACAGGCCCGCGCCCGTGGGGCGGTGGCTTGTTTGGTCGAGCTGGCTGGGGCTGCGCCTTTTGCACTAGAAGGCGACGATGTCGCTGCCTATGCGGGCCTAAAAATTGCCACGGGCTTAATCGCCGCTGAATGGTTTGGCAGCGCCAGCAAAGCCTTAGATGTGGTGGCCTTTACTGGCACCAACGGCAAAACCAGCAGCGCTTGGTGGTTGGCCAATGCCCTGAGTGGTTTGGTGCATGAGTCCGCCAACGACCGTCCCATTCCGTGCGCCCTGATTGGCACCTTGGGCATGGGCGTGTTGCCACGCCTGACCCTGACCGGCCTGACCACCCCGGACCCGGTGCGGCTGCAACGCGCCTTGCGCCAATTTGTCGATGCTGGGGTGCGTAGCTGCGCGATAGAAGCCTCCTCCATCGGCTTGGCCGAGCATCGCCTAGAAGGCACGCGCATCCGCGTGGGCGTGTTTACCAATTTCACCCAAGACCATCTGGACTACCACGGCAGCATGGAAGCCTACTGGCAAGCCAAGTCGGCCCTGTTTGACTGGCTGGGCCTAGAAACCGCCATCATCAACATTGATGACCCGCAAGGCGCGCAACTACACGCCTCTTTGCTGGGGCGTGGGCTGGATTTGTGGAGCGTCTCGATGCGCCAACCGGCCCGCTTGCAAGCGCAAGATGTGGATTTGGGCGGCGACGGCCTGCGCTTTGTGGTGGCCGAAGGGCAAGAACAATACCTGTTGCAAACCACACTCATCGGCGATTACAACGTCTCGAACCTGTTGGGCGTGATTGCCGCGCTACGCAGCTTGGGCATCCCCTTGCAAGCCGCCGTGCAAGCCTGCGAAGCATTAGAACCCGTGCCGGGGCGGATGCAGCGCATCACCGGCCCCGGCCTGCCCTTGGTGGCCGTCGATTACGCCCACACCCCCGATGCCTTGGCCCAAGCCCTGCGCGCCCTGCGCCCAGTGGCCCAAGCGCGTGGCGGCCAATTGTGGTGCGTGTTTGGCTGTGGCGGCGAGCGCGACAGCAGCAAGCGCCCCCTGATGGGTGCCGCCGCCCAACACGGGGCCGATTGGGTGGTGGTCACCAGCGACAACCCGCGCAGCGAGTCACCGGAAGCCATCATCCACCAAATTTTGCAAGGCACGATTGCAGGTACCACGTTACTGGTAGAGCCAGACCGCGCTGCTGCCATCTCCGAAACACTGGCCGAAGCCGATGCCGCCGATGTGGTGCTGATTGCCGGTAAAGGCCACGAAGACTACCAAGAAACCGCAGGTGTGCGCCGTCCATTTTCTGACATGGCCCAAGCCCAAGCCGCCCTCCAACGCCGCGAAGGCGCTGCCCTATGAACCACCCGCCTCCCATGATGACACTGGCCCAAGCTTTGGACTGGATAAGGCAATGGCAACCGCAAGCACGCTTAGTAGGCGAGGCGGGCCGCTCCATTGCGCGCGTGCATACCGATAGCCGCAGTTTGCAGCTGGGCGATTTGTTTGTGGCCCTCAAAGGCGAGCGCTTTGATGCCCATGATTTTCTGGCCCAAGCACGCGCCGTGGGGGCCACAGCCGCCATAGCCCATAGCGGTTTGGCCGAAGTGGGCCTGCCCGGCATCGAGGTGCCCGACACCCTGAGCGCCTTGGGGGCTTTGGCCGCTGGTTGGCGCAGTCAGTTTGCCCTGCCACTGGTAGCCGTGACGGGCAGCAATGGCAAAACCACCGTCACGCAAATGCTGGCGGCCATTTTGCGCGCCCATGCTGGCGAAGCGGCGTTTTTTACCCAAGGCAACCTCAATAACGCCATCGGTGTGCCGCAAACGCTGCTGCGCCTGAATGCCACACACCGCATCGGCGTGGTGGAGCTGGGCATGAACCACCCCGGCGAGATTGCCGTGCTGGCGCGCATCGCCCAAGCTACGGTGGCGCTGGTCAACAACGCCCAGCGCGAACACCTTGAATTTATGGGCACCGTGCAAGCCGTGGCCGAAGAAAACGGCTCCGTGCTGGCTGCCTTGCCCGCCGACGGCGTGGCCGTGTTTCCGGCTGATGAACCCTATACCGCTTTGTGGCAAGGTTTGGCCGGGGCGCGCCGCTGCCTCACTTTTGGCGCTACTGGCGCTGATGTGCAAGCCATTGCCGCCGACTGGCAGGCGGGCGCTTGGCAAGTACGCATCAATACCCCGCAAGGGCATTTCGATACGGCCCTGCACATTGCAGGCCGCCACAATGTACGCAACGCCTTGGCCGCCACCGCCTGCGCGCTGGCCGCTGGGCTGCCCTTGACTGCCATTGCCCAAGGCTTGGGCGATTTTGTGCCCGTCAAGGGGCGCTCACGCGCCTTGGCGCTCAATGTAGCTGGACGCAATTTAACACTGGTGGACGACAGCTACAACGCCAACCCCGATTCGGTGCGCGCAGCCATCGACGTATTAGCCGATTTACCCGGCCCGCGCCTGCTGGTGTTGGGCGATATGGGCGAGGTGGGCGACCAAGGCCCACAGTTTCACGCCGAAGCTGGGGCCTATGCCCAAGCGCGTGGCATCGAACAACTGCTGGCACTGGGCCAGCAAAGCACGCACGCCGTGGCCGCTTTTGGCACCGGCGCGCAGCATTTTGACAACATGGCGCAACTGCAAACGGCAGTGCGCGCAGCCCTGCCCGACGTGGGCAGTATGCTGATTAAAGGGTCTCGCTTCATGAAGATGGAACAGGTGCTAGAGCTTACGGCCACCACGGGGGCTGCATGTTGATTTGGTTGGCGCAGTGGTTGCAGGGTTTATCGCCCGAGTTTGGTTTTTTTCGGGTGTTTCAGTATTTAACTTTTCGCGCCGTCATGGCGGCCCTGACGGCCCTGCTCATCGGCTTGGTGGCGGGGCCAGCGGTGATTCGCCGCCTGACCTCGTTAAAAATTGGCCAGCCGATTCGCACCAACGGCATGGAAACCCACCATGTCAAGAGCGGCACGCCCACGATGGGCGGTGTGCTAATTTTGATGTCGATTGCGGTTTCTACCCTGCTGTGGTTTGACTGGGCCAATCGCTTTGTTTGGATTGTGCTGATTGTCACGCTGGGCTTTGGGGCCATTGGTTGGGCCGACGATTGGCGCAAAGTGGTCAACAAAGACCCGGAGGGGATGCCCTCGCGCGAGAAATACATGTGGCAATCCCTCATCGGCCTGCTGGCAGCGCTGTATTTGGTGTTTAGCATTTCCGAGAGCAACAACTACCGCGTGTTGGAGCTGTTTACCTCGTGGGTGCGCTCGGGCTTTGATGTCAACTTGCCCGCGCAGGCCGGGCTGCTGTTGCCCTTCTTTAAGGAAGTGAGCTACCCGCTGGGCGTGCTGGGCTTTGTCATCATGACCTATCTGGTGATTGTCGGGGCCAGCAATGCCGTCAACCTGACGGATGGTCTGGACGGCTTGGCCATCATGCCGGTGGTGATGGTCGGCTCGGCTTTGGGCGTGTTTGCCTACGTCACGGGCAATGCCTTTTATGCCAAATACCTGTTTTTGCCCCACATTGCGGGTTCTGGCGAGTTACTGATTTTTTGCGCCGCGATGGCTGGGGCCGGTTTGGCCTTTTTGTGGTTTAACACCCACCCGGCGCAGGTGTTTATGGGCGATGTAGGCGCGCTGGCGCTGGGTGGCGCGCTGGGCACCATCGCCGTGATTGTGCGCCAAGAGATTGTGCTGGCCATCATGGGCGGTATTTTTGTGGTCGAGGCGCTGTCCGTCATGGCCCAAGTCATGTGGTTCAAGTTCACCAAAAAGCGCTACGGCCAAGGCCGCCGCCTGCTCAAAATGGCCCCGCTGCACCACCATTTTGAAAAGAGCGGCTGGAAAGAAACCCAAGTGGTAGTGCGCTTTTGGATTGTCACCATGCTGCTGTGCTTGGTCGGTCTGTCCACCCTCAAACTGCGGTAAACACCATGTCTTTGCACGAGCAGCATATTCTGATTTTGGGCCTAGGGGCCTCTGGGCTGGCGATGGCGCGCTGGTGCGCGCGTGCGGGGGCCAAAGTCACGGTGGCCGATACGCGCGCCCAACCGCCCCAGTTAGAAGCCTTGCAGGCCGAATGGCCGCAAGTCAAGTTTGTGGCCGGGCCATTCGGTGCCCATTTGCTTGAAGGGCAGCAGCCGGTGCAGGCGGTGTACCGCTCGCCGGGCCTCAGCCCCGATGCCGTCGCCCCCGTGTTGGTAGCGGCCAGCGCCAGCAGCATCCGCATCGGCGGCGAACTGTGCTTGTTCTTTGCCGCTTTGCAAGATTTACGCGCCAGCCAAGCCTATGCCCCGGCAGTGCTGGCCATTACAGGCACCAATGGCAAAACCACTGTCACCTCCCTGACCGGGCAATTGGTCGAGCGCGCCGGTAAAAGCGTGGCCGTGGCGGGCAACATTGGCCCGACGCTGCTCGATACCTTGGCCACACGGCTCCAAGCCAACGCCTTGCCCGAAGTGTGGGTGCTAGAGCTGTCCAGCTTCCAATTAGACAGCGCCAGCGGCTTTGAGCCTACGGCAGCAGCGGTACTCAACGTGACGCAAGACCATTTAGACTGGCATGGCAGCATGGCAGCCTATGCCCAAGCCAAGGCACGCATTTTTGGGGCCAAAGCGCTCATGGTACTCAACCGCGAAGATGCTGCCGTGATGGCGATGCTGCCTGCGCCGGTGCCGGTCAAACTGCAAAAACCACAGCAGCGCGCGCATATCACCTTTGGCGGCGATTTACCGCGCCGCCCCGGCGACTTTGGCATTGAAACCGTGGGCGGCATGGCTTGGCTGGTGCGTGCCATGCCTGCCGACGAAACCCGCCAGCGCAGCCGCAACCCCGAAGCTGAAGAGCTGCACATCCAACGCTTAATGCCAGCCGATGCCTTGCGTATCCGTGGCCGCCACAACGCCATCAACGCCTTGGCGGCCTTGGCCTTGGCCCAATCGGCTGGCTGTGGCTTGGCCGCCATGCTGTACGGCCTGCGCGAATACCAAGGCGAGCCACACCGGGTAGAGTCCATCGGCATCGTCAATGGCATTGAATACTTTGACGATAGCAAAGGCACCAACGTCGGCGCCACCGTGGCCGCTTTAGCTGGCTTGGGGGCCGACCGGCAGCTGGTGGTCATTTTGGGCGGCGATGGCAAAGGGCAAGATTTTTCTCCGCTGGCCGTGCCGGTGGCGCGCCATGCGCGTGCCGTGGTGCTGATAGGCCGCGATGCCCCACAAATCACTGCCGCCCTGCAAGACACCGGCGTACCCTTGTTGCAAGCCGCCAGCCTGCCCCAAGCGGTGCAATGGGCCAGCCAGCAAGCCCGTGCAGGTGATGCGGTACTGATGTCGCCCGCCTGTGCCAGTCTGGACATGTTCTCCAACTACGCGCACCGCGCCCAAGTGTTCTGCACCGCAGTGCAAACCCTGGCCGATGAGGCCGGTCAAAGTTTGCTAGGGAGCCTGTAATGGCAGAGCAAGAGCGCGCCGGAATGCGCCAGCGGGTGCGTGGCTGGTTCAACCCGATGCAAGCGGCTGGGGTCGATGGCCTGCCGGTACGCATCGGTGGCATGGAATACCGCCAAACCTCGGCCACACCCGCCAGCGTGTTGGGCTTTGACCAAGCCCTGCTGTGGGTGGTGGTGGCGCTGCTCACTTGGGGGCTGGTGATGGTCTATTCGGCCTCTATCGCCCTGCCCGACAACCCGCGCTTTGGCAAAATTGCCCCCACCCATTTCTTGGTGCGCCATGTGTTTGCCTTGGGCGTAGGCTTTGTGGCCGCCATCATGGCTTTTCAAATCCCCATGAAGGCCTGGGAGCGCCATGCGCGCAGCTTGTTTTTACTCTCGCTGTTTACCCTGGTGCTGGTGCTTGTACCGGGCATCGGCACGGTCGTGAATGGGGCGCGGCGTTGGTTATCACTCGGGGTAATGAACTTTCAGCCCTCTGAGCTGGCCAAGTTGGCCGTGGTGATTTACGCCGCTGATTACATGGTACGCAAAATGGAAGTCAAAGAGCGCTTCTTCCGTGCCGTGCTACCGATGGGCGCTGCCGTGGCGGTGGTGGGGGCCTTGTTGCTGGCCGAGCCAGACATGGGGGCCTTCATGGTGATTGCCGTGATTGCAATGGGCATCTTGTTTTTGGGCGGTGTCAATGCGCGCATGTTCTTTTTGATTGCCCTCATCTTGGTGCTGGCCTTTGCGGCGATGGTGTGGTTTTCTGACTGGCGACGCGAGCGCATTTTTGCCTACCTAGACCCGTGGAGCGAAAAACACGCCCTCGGCAAGGGCTACCAGCTTTCACACTCACTGATTGCGATTGGCCGGGGCGAGATTTTTGGTGTCGGACTGGGTGGCAGCGTCGAAAAACTGCACTGGCTGCCCGAAGCACATACCGACTTCTTGCTGGCCGTGATTGGCGAAGAATTCGGCCTGATTGGTGTGCTGCTCTTGATTGGCATGTTCTTTTGGCTCACGCGGCGCATCATGCACATTGGCCGCCAAGCCATCGCGCTGGATAGGGTATTTGCCGGATTGGTGGCCCAAGGCGTGGCCATGTGGATGGGTTTTCAGGCGTTTATCAACATGGGCGTGAACTTGGGCGCTTTGCCCACTAAGGGCCTGACCTTGCCTTTGATGAGCTTTGGCGGTTCGGCCATTTTGATGAACTTGGTCGCGCTGGCGGTGGTGTTCCGGGTGGATTATGAGAATAAATTATTAATGCGCGGAGGCCACGCATGAGCCAAAAAATCGCCCTCATCATGGCCGGGGGCACCGGCGGGCATATTTTTCCGGGCTTGGCCGTGGCCCACGCCCTGCGCGAACGCGGTTGGCAGGTACATTGGCTGGGCGCACCCGCCAGCATGGAGGCGCGCTTGGTGCCGCCGCAAGGCTTTGCCCTCGAAACTATTGATTTCTCAGGCGTGCGCGGCAAGGGGATTAAAACGCTGGCCCTGTTGCCTTGGCGTTTGCTCAAAGCCTTGGCGCAAGCCTTGGCCGTGGTGCGCCGGGTGCAACCCGATGTAGTGGTCGGCTTGGGTGGCTATATCAGCTTTCCGGGGGGCATAGCGGCCCGACTGGCGGGCAAGCCCTTGGTGCTGCACGAGCAAAACTCGGTGCCCGGCATGGCCAATAAACTGCTGGCGCACATGGCAGCGCAGGTATTTACGGCCTTTCCCAAGGTATTTGCCCAAGGGCATTGGGTCGGCAACCCCTTGCGCGTCGCTTTTTTACAACAACCCGAACCAGCACAACGCTTTGCCGGTCGCAGTGGCCGCCTGCGCCTATTGGTCGTGGGGGGCAGCTTGGGGGCCAAGGCGCTCAATGAGGTGGTGCCGCAAGCCTTGGCCTTGTTGCCACAGGGGCAACGCCCCATCGTGACGCACCAAAGCGGCACGGCGCAAATAGAAGCCTTGCAGCAAAACTACGCTGCCGCTGGGGTGCAAGCCACCCTCACCCCGTTTATTGACGACACCGCCCAAGCCTTTGCCGATGCCGACATCATTGTGTGCCGCGCCGGGGCCAGCACCGTGACCGAAATCGCCGCCATTGGCGCTGCCGCCATTTTTGTGCCCTTCCCTGCCGCTGTCGATGACCACCAAACCGCCAATGCGCGCTTTTTGGTCGATGCTGGGGCTGCTTGGCTGCTGCCACAGCCCGAGTTGTCAGCCCAAACGCTGGCCAAAATGTTACAAACCCTAGACCGCCCTGCACTGTTGCAGCGCGCCATTCAAGCTAAAAAAATGCAAAAAACAGAAGCCACATTGATGGTGGTCAGTGCGTGCGAGGCGCTACTGGCATGAAACACGCCGTTCAACACATCCATTTTGTCGGTATTGGCGGCTCGGGCATGAGCGGCATTGCCGAAGTGCTGCACAACCTAGGCTATACCATCTCTGGCTCGGATTTGGCCGATAGCGCCACCCTGCGCCGCTTGCAAGGGCTGGGCATCACTACCCATTTGGGCCACGAGGCCGCCCATATCGCCGGGGCCGATGCCGTCGTCACCTCTACCGCCGTGCAGGCCGATAACCCCGAAGTGCAGGCCGCGCGCGAGAAAAAAATCCCCGTCGTGCCACGCGCCCTGATGCTGGCCGAGCTGATGCGCCTCAAACGCGGCATTGCCATTGCTGGCGCACACGGCAAAACCACCACCACCAGCTTGGTCACCAGCGTACTGGCCGAGGGCGGCCTGGACCCCACCTTTGTAATTGGTGGCCGCCTCAACAGCGCCGGGGCCAATGCCAAGCTGGGCAGTGGTGAATACATTGTGGTCGAGGCCGACGAGTCCGATGCCTCCTTCCTGAACCTGCTGCCGGTGATGGCCGTGGTCACCAATATCGATGCCGACCACATGGAAACCTACGGCCACGATTTTGGCCGTTTGAAGAAGGCTTTTGTCGATTTTCTGCACCGGATGCCGTTTTACGGTACCGCCATTTTGTGCATCGACAGCCCAGCAGTGCGCGACATCCTGCCCGAAGTCACCTGCCCCATCACCAGCTATGGCTTGGCCGAAGATGCCCAAGTGCGCGCCGTGAATCTGCGCGCCGAGGCCGGACAAATGCGCTTTACCGTACAACGGCGCAACGGCGTGACCCTGCCCGATTTGGAAGTGGTACTCAATTTGGCCGGTGAACACAACGTCCTGAACGCTTTGGCCGCCATTGCCATCGCGGTCGAATTGAACATCCCCGACGAGGCCGTGCTGCGCGCGCTGGCCGGGTTTACCGGGGTCGGGCGGCGCTTCCAACACTACGGCGATTGGCCCGCACCCGCTGGCGGGGGCCATTTCACTTTGATTGACGACTACGGCCACCATCCGGTCGAAATGGCCGCCACCTTGGCCGCTGCACGCGGGGCCTTTCCGGGGCGGCGCTTGGTGCTGGCCTTCCAACCGCACCGCTACACGCGCACCCGCGATTGTTTTGAAGATTTCGTCAAAGTGCTGGGCAACGCCGACGCGGTGCTACTGACCGAAGTCTATGCGGCTGGCGAAGCCCCCTTGGTAGCCGCCGATGGCCGGGCCTTGGCGCGCGCGCTGCGTGTCGCTGGGCGGGTCGAGCCAGTATTTATCGACAATATCGCCGATTTGCCCCACAGCATCATCGCCCAAGCGCACGCCGGTGATGTGGTGCTGTGCATGGGTGCAGGCTCGATTGGAGCCGTGCCGGGCAAGGTGGTCGATGTATTCAAACAACAACCGTCGGAGTAAAGGCGTCAATTACCCCATCCTGAAGGATGGAGCTTGAAGCCGAAAGGATACAAGCCAGGTTGACCAGGGAAAGCGGTAGCCAACCCGCTACGTTGACAACAGGTCGTTGAGACGCACCAGCAAATGCTTCCTCAGTTTGCTGCTCTGCAAGGTTTTAATCATGCTGGACCAAGGTAAAAGCCCGAAGCTTGAAACCGCAGCTTGTAAAAGCTGGAGCCGGTTGCCAACATTCCCGAGGGGAGCGACATCGCAAGGTGTCCCTCACTAAGCCCGTAAGGGCTGACTAGCTGGAAAGACAGCCGTTTTTTTGGAGAGATGGAGAGATACGTGGCAGTTTTTGTGTTGGATTCCCAAGGTAAGGCATTGATGCCCTGCACCGAAAAGCGCGCCCGGCTGCTGCTGGCGCGTGGCCGGGCGCGGGTGCATCGCTTGGTACCGATGGTGATTCGACTTACAGACCGTGCAGCCGATACCTGCGTGCTTCAGCCACTGCGTTTGAAGCTGGACCCCGGCAGCAAAACCACCGGCTTGGCCTTGGTGCGCGATGCCCAAGTTATTGACGCACAGTCCGGCGAAGTGCAAACCGCTGCTGTGGTGCTGAACCTGATGGAGTTAATCCATCGCGGTAAGCAAATTTCCGAAGCCTTAACCGCTCGCCGCCAGATGCGCCGTCGGCGCAGAAACCAGTTGCGCCACCGTGCGCCGCGTTTTCTTAATCGCGGTAATAAAAAGTCCGGCTGGTTGGCCCCCTCACTACAACATCGCGTGGATACCTGCATGGCGTGGGTGCGACGGATTCAGCGCTGGGCACCTATCAGCGCTATTAGTAGCGAGCTGGTGTGCTTTGATACGCAAGCCTTGCAAAATCCGGAAATCTCGGGAATCGAGTACCAACAAGGCACCTTATTCGGCTATGAACTGCGCGAGTACCTACTGGAAAAATGGCACCGCCAGTGCGCCTACTGCGATGCCCAAAATGTACCGTTGCAAGTGGAACATATCCACCCTAAAGCCCGAGGCGGCAGCAATCGGGCTTCTAATCTCACGCTGGCTTGCCAGTGCATGGTTTTGGCACTGGCGACATGGTGCGCGCGGAGGTACCTTCGGGCCTCAAGGCTGGCATCTACATCGGTCGTGTGGCCGTGCGGGCCAGTGGCTCTTTCAACATCCAAAGCTACCAAGACGGACAATCCGTCGTGGTGCAAGGTATCGGCCACAAGCATTGTCGCGTCATTCAGCGCGCTGATGGCTATGGCTATTTCTTCAACCGGGCCAACAACACAAGACGTGAACCGGCAAGGCCCCAAGCCAGGAACGCTGCGCGTTCCGCGCTCTGCCTCCCCGGCATGAATGCCGAGGTTTCACGCGCACACTGATGAGCCTTCTGGATAACATAGATGCAGCAGCCTTGGGCAAAGTCGCCGTGTTGATGGGCGGCAACTCCGCCGAGCGCGATGTCTCGCTCATGTCGGGCAGTGGCGTGTTACAGGCACTGCGCGCACGCGGTGTCGATGCCCACCTGTTTGACCCAGCTTATAACGACTTGGGCGATTTAAAACGCCACGGTTACCAACGCTGCTTTATCGCTCTGCATGGCCGCCACGGCGAAGATGGCACCGTGCAAGGCGCGCTAGAGCTGCTCGGCATCCCCTACACCGGCTCGGGCGTGCTGGCTTCCAGCATCGCGATGGACAAAATCATGACCAAACGCCTGTGGCGTGCCGAGGGCCTGCCCACCCCCGATTGGCGTTTGGTCGCCAGTGCCACCGAAACCGAACAAGCCCTGCAAGCCTTGGGCGCGCCCATGATTGTCAAACCGGCGCGCGAAGGCTCCACCATCGGCCTGACCAAAGTCACCGATGCCAGCCAATGCGCCCAAGCCTATGCACTGGCCGCGCGCTACGACCCCGAAGTGCTGTGCGAGCAATTTATTGACGGTGACGAGACCACCTGCCCGATTTTGGGCGAAGCGGCCAGCGCCCAAGCCCTGCCCGTGATTCGCATTGAAGCCCCCCAAGGCAACTACGACTACGAGCACAAATACTTCACCGACGACACCCAATACCACTGCCCCAGTGGCCTGCCCGAAGCCGAAGAACAAGCCATCCAAACCTTGGTAGTGCAAGCCTTTCGCAGCGTGGGTTGCCGGGGCTGGGCGCGCGCCGACATCATGATTCGTGCCTCTGACCGCCAGCCGTTTTTGCTAGAAATCAACACCTCACCCGGCATGACTGGGCATTCTTTGGTGCCCATGTCGGCGCGCGCTGCCGGTATCAGCTACGAAGACCTGTGCCTGCACCTGCTGGCCCAAGCCAGCTTAGATACCCCACTGCCTGCACAGCAGCCTGCACAGCCAGCCACAGCACAGCCCGGAGACATTGCATGACAGACACCCTGCCCGCACCGCTGGATGTCCGGCTCATGAACTTGGCCGCCTCGGTCTTGTTCTTGGGCTGTGTCGTGCTGGTGCTGGCAGCTGGGGCTTGGTGGGCACTGCGCCACCCCGCTTTTGCCATTGGGCGCATTGTGGTGCAGGGCGAGTTGGTACACAACAACGCCGTATCGTTGCGCGCCAACGTCGCGCCCCAGCTTACGGGCAATTTTTTCACCATCGACTTGACCGCTGCACGCCAATCCTTTGAGCAGGTGCCTTGGGTACGCACCGCCCAAATACGCCGCCAATACCCACGCACCTTGCAGGTGGTGTTGCAAGAACACCACGCCGTAGCGCATTGGGGCAGCGAGCCGGGCGATGAAATGCTCAACAACTACGGCGAGATTTTTGAAGCCAACGGCGACGAATCTGACCTAGAAGATTTGCCGCGCCTGCACGGCCCCCCAAGCCAATCGGCCCAAGTTTGGCAGATGTACCAGCGCTTACAAAACGTCCTCGGCTCCCCCATCAAAACCCTAGAACTGTCAGGGCGCGGTGGCTGGCGCGTGGGCCTACAAAGCGGTGCCATGCTGGAATTGGGCGGCGGCAGTGCAGCGGAGATAGAGCAACGCACCCAACACTTTGTCAACACGCTGGCACAGGTGACAGCACGCTATGGCCGCAAGCCCGACAGCCTAGAGTCGGCAGACCTGCGCCACAGTGGCGGCTATGCCGTGCGCTTGCGCGGTGTTACCACGGTGATTGCCCCTGCGGGCGCACCAACGCGCAAATAAAGCCCAGCAGGCAGCACAAGACAACAAAAGGCAAACACGGATATGGCAAAAGAATACAAAGATGTGGTGGTCGGGCTGGACATCGGTACCGCCAAGGTCATGGCGGTGGTGGCAGAAGTCTTGCCCAATGGGGCGCTCAAACTGGTGGGTTTGGGCGTAGCCCCCAGCAACGGCCTCAAGCGCGGGGTGGTAGTCAATATAGATGCCACGGTGCAAAGCATCCAACTGGCCCTCAAAGAGGCCGAACTGATGGCCGATTGCAAAATTCAGCGCGTTTATACCGGCATTACCGGCAGCCATATTCGCGGACTCAACTCCAGCGGTATGGTGGCCATCAAAGACAAAGAAGTCACTGCCGCCGACGTGGCGCGCGTGGTAGAAACCGCCAAAGCCATCAATATCTCTAGCGACCAGCGCCTGCTGCTGGTCGAGCCGCAAGAATTCGTCATTGACGGCCAAGATGTCAAAGAACCGATTGGCATGAGCGGCATCCGCCTAGAAGCCAAAATCCACATCGTGACCGGCGCACAAAGTGCCGCCGAAAACATCATCAAATGCGTGCGCCGCTGCGGCTTAGAAGTAGAGCAATTGCTGCTCAATCCACTGGTGTCAAGCCAAGCGGTACTCACCGATGATGAGCGCGAGTTGGGCGTGGCCGTGGTGGACATTGGCGCAGGCACCACCGATGTCGCTATTTTTACCGGCGGGGCCATTCGGCACACCGCCGTGATTCCGATTGCCGGTGATTTGATTACCAGCGATATTGCAATGGCGCTACGCACGCCCACCAAAGATGCCGAAGACATTAAGGTAGAAAGCGGCTATGCCAAACAACTGCTGGCCGACCCTGAAGCCCAAGTCGAAGTGCCCGGTTTGGGCGACCGGGGGCCACGGATGCTCAGCCGCCAAGTGCTGGCGGGTGTCGTCGAGCCACGGGTGGAAGAAATTTTCTCTTTAGTACAACAGGTGATTCGCGAATCGGGCTATGAAGAAGTGCTGTCTTCGGGTATCGTACTGACTGGCGGCAGCTCTGTGATGCCGGGCATGGTAGAGCTGGGCGAAGACATCTTTCTCAAACCGGTACGCCGGGGAGTTCCTAAGTATTCTGGCGCTTTGGCCGATATGGTGGCCCAACCGCGCGCTGCTACCGTCATGGGCTTACTAGAAGAAGCGCGCTTGGCACGAATGCGCGGCTTCAAAGTGGCCCAAAAAACCGGCACGGTACAGACCGTTTTTGGCCGGTTCAAAGAATTCATTGTCGGAAATTTTTGATCGTGATGCACGCGAGGTTTTACACTTCGCGGCAAAAAAACACGTTCTTTACCTTTTATTTACTTTTGCCAGCGCATACCATACAGGTTCAGGAGCACCAACTATATGCCAATTGAAATCATCGACGTGGAAGAATTCAACCAGGGCACACAAATCAAAGTCATTGGTGTCGGTGGCGGTGGCAGCAATGCGGTAGAACACATGATTGCACGAAATGTGCAAGGTGTCGAGTTTATTAGTGCCAACACCGATGCCCAAGCACTGACCCGCAGTTCTGCCCACCGCCAAATTCAGCTCGGCGCTACCGGTTTAGGGGCCGGCAGCAAACCCGAAAAAGGCCGCGAAGCCGCCGAAGCCGCCATCGACAACATCCGCGCAGCCATCCAAGGCGCGCACATGTTGTTTATTACCGCTGGTATGGGCGGTGGCACCGGCACCGGCGCGGCCCCCGTGATTGCCCGTGTCGCCAAAGAAATGGGCATCCTCACGGTGGGTGTGGTCACCAAGCCCTTCGATTGGGAGGGTGGCCGCCGCATGAAAAACGCCGACAGCGGCCTGTCTGAGCTAGAGTCGAATGTGGATTCGCTCATCGTGGTACTCAACGAAAAGCTGCTGGACGTGCTGGGCGATGAAGTCACCCAAGACGAAGCCTTTGCCCATGCCAATGATGTGCTGCGTAACGCCGTAGGCGGTATTGCAGAAATCATCAACGAGTATGGCCAAGTCAACGTGGACTTTGAAGACGTGCGTACCGTCATGGGCGAGCCGGGCAAGGCCATGATGGGCACCGCCACCGCCGCTGGCCCCGACCGCGCCCGCATTGCCGCCGAGCAAGCCATTGCCTGCCCGCTGCTAGAGGGCATTGACCTCTCGGGCGCTAAGGGCGTGCTGGTGCTGATTACCGCCAGCCGGGGCAGCCTCAAGCTGTCCGAATCGCGTCTGGCCATGAACACCATCAAAGCCTACGCCTCCGAAGATGCCCATGTCATTTTTGGTGCCGCCTACGACGAAACCTTGGGCGACTCTATCCGCGTCACCGTGGTGGCCACGGGCTTGTCGCGCCAAAACGCGCGCCGCCAAAACATCCAAGTGGTGCAAGGTGGCTTGCGTACCGGCACCGACAACGTAGCCTACCAAGTAGCTGGTTTGGGCGGCAGTAGCTCCACCAGCGGCACCGACTACCACGGCATGGCCGTGCCCAGCGTCTGGCGCAACAACCGCAACCAAGCCGCTGCCAAAGTCGATGCCCTCTCGTCGGGCGGCATGGACGATTTAGAAATCCCGGCCTTCTTGCGTAAGCAGGCCGACTGAAATCGCTTGGTCGGCCCAGCATTTTTGCTGCCCCCTAGCGACAAAGACGGCGGACTGCCTGCACGGCGGCCCGCCCTTTTTTATGGCCACGATAGCCAAAGTTTGCTGCGGCCCCTCTGTGCATAGCAGCTGGCAAAAACTAAAATCGAGCCATGCTCCAGCAACGTACCTTAAAAACGCTTACCCGCGCCGTCGGTGTCGGCCTACACAGTGGCCAACGGGTAGAACTCACCCTGCGCCCGGCCCAACCCAACACGGGCATTGTGTTTCGGCGCATTGATTTGCCCGAACCCATAGACATTCCCATTTCGGCCACGGCGGTCACGGATACGCGCATGGCCTCGACTATCTCTGCTGGTGCGGCCAAGGTGCATACGGTAGAGCATTTGATGTCGGCCTGCGCCGGTTTGGGCATTGACAACCTGTATATCGACATCACCGCCGAGGAGGTACCGATTTTGGATGGCTCCTCGGCCTCGTTTGTTTTTTTGTTACAAAGTGCTGGCATTGCGTTACAAAAAGTAGCCAAGCGCTTTATCCGCGTCAAACGCCCAGTGCAAGTAGCCCAAGGCGAAGGGGCGCAGGCCAAATGGGCCAAGCTAGAGCCTTATCATGGTTTTAAGCTGCGTTTTGAAATTGATTTTGCCCACCCGGCGGTAGATTCGACCGGCCAATGTGTAGAGTTTGATTTGGGCAGCGGCAATTACAGCCGCGATATTGCCCGCGCGCGCACCTTTGGTTTTACCAAAGACGTAGAAATGATGCGTGCCAACGGCTTGGCCTTGGGCGGTGGCCTAGACAACGCCATCGTCATGGACGATTACAAAGTGCTCAACGCCGACGGCCTGCGCTACGACGACGAGTTTGCCAAACACAAAATTTTGGATGCGATGGGCGATTTGTACCTGATTGGCCACCCGCTGCTGGCTGCGTACAGCGCCTTCCGCTCCGGCCATGCCCTCAATAACCTGTTACTACGCGAACTGCAAGCCCAGCCCGATGCCTGGGAATGGGCCAGTTTTGACAGCGAACGCCAAGCCCCCAAGGGCTTTGCCCAGCCCGCGCGGGCTTGGTAATTGCCCACGGCTTAACACAAGCTCAGGCGCGCTATGTTGTTGTTTCGCTGGCTGGTGATTTTACTGCTGATGGTGGCCGCCGTGTGCTTTGCCTTTTACATTGGCACTGGCCGGGCCTATTACAAGCGCTTGGGCTTTATCGTACTCAAGTGGACGACGATTGCCGCCACGCTGTTTTTTACCGTGCTGATTGCCGAACGGGTGTTTTAGACCGACTTCGCCGCTTTACCCAGCTTAAAGCGATTTTTGTCGCCACGCCAACAAGGCACCCAACCACAGCGCAGCGGCAGAAAACAGCAGCCCGCGTGCCAAGCCACCCGGCCCATCGGAAATCCAGCCCACCACCGTCGGCCCCAGGATTTGCCCCACGGCAAAAATAATCGTAAAACCGCTGATGCCGCTGGCCCATTGGGCTTGGGGCAAATTGTGGCGCACCAAGGCCGTAGTGGCCGCCACCACCGATAAAAACACCGCGCCAAACAGCACCCCCGACAGCACCAAAACCGGCAAAGCGCTGGTCAAGGCGGGTAGCAAAGTTGCAACCCCCAGCAAAGCATTGAGCCGCGCCAGCGGCTGGCCATCGCGGTGGCGGTCTAACAAGCCTGCCCACAGGCGCGACGAGGCCACCACCGCCAGCCCGAGCAAGCTATAAAAAAGGGTGATAGCGCCGTCCGAATTGCCCTGCGCGCGCAACAGTGCAATTACAAACGTCATGTAGCCGATATAGCCCACGCCAAACAAGCTATACCCCAGCAGCGCTGGAGCAAAGGCTCGCCAAGGCACTGCCGTAGCCACTACGTCGCTCGGGGTGTTCTGGGTGCTGGTGGTACTACTGGCGGCGCTGGCGCTAGGCGGCATGGCCGGGCCAGTTTCTATACCGTGGCGGTGCAAGGCGCGCAGCGCCAGCACCAACACCAGCGTGGCCGCGCCCGCCCAGCCAGCCAAAATCCACCATGCCCACATCCACGGATGGGCTTGTGGCCCCGCTAACTGCAACGCCGCAGGCACCGACAAAGCGCACAGCACAATCCCCCAACCAGCGCCGCCGTAATACAGCCCAAGCAATAAACCGCTGTGCCCCGGCCAGCGCAGGCTCAAGCGTGCCGCCAGTAAACCCCCGGCGGTAAAAATCCATGCGCTAAAAATACCTGCCAACAGGCGCTGGCCTAACAAAGCACCCGATGCCGTAAACAATCCACCCGCCACCATACAGACGCTGGCCACTGCCGTACTCCACAACAACAAAGGCCCCGGCCCGCAACGGCGCATTAAGGCGGGCGTACTCAAGGCCCCCAACAGGTAACCGATGGCGTTAAAGGTATTCATCAAACCGGCCAAGGAGTAGCTCCAGCCCAAATCCTCGCGCATGGGGGGCAACAGCAAGCCATAAGAAAACCGCGTAATGCCCAAGGCCACCACCGCCGCCAAGGACAACGCCAAAGCCAAGCCCAAACCACCGCTTTCTTGTGGCTGTACTGGTGCTACGGTATGGGGAGGAGCATGGGGCATGGCTGGGTGTTTGTCCAATGAAAAAGCCGTCCACCTGTACTAGGTTGGACGGCTTTGTTCTGGTTGTTGGTCGGTGTGAAAGGATTCGAACCTTCGACCCCTTGCACCCCATGCAAGTGCGCTACCAGGCTGCGCCACACACCGAAGACGCTTATTATATACCTGAAAACATAGCGCTTCTAAAGAAGGTGTCCAATTTTTTGCCAACTCAAGGGGAACGGTGCAAGCGCGGGGCCGCCAGCAGGGCGCGCTCTTCTTCTACCACCTTGTCTAATTGCTTTTGCGCTGGCGTGGCTGGCAAGGCTGCCAGCAGGGTTTGCAGCCGGGTTACATCGGCCACCGTGGGTGCCACTTTGATTTGGGCCACCGCCGCAGGCAATTGCCCTGATTTGACCAGCGTAAACACCTTGGTCGCCCATTCATTTTTTCCGCGTGCCATGCTTGTCTTTCTTTGTTGTGGTGCGCGTCCGGCACCCATGCCGGTAGCATAGGCTGCACTTTAACGCTTACGCTGATAAATCATGTCTGAGATTGAGAACCAAATTGTTGTCCCGCCTTCGTTCATCGCCCTGTACAGCGACGCGCATGGCCGCCTGCGTGAACGCCCAGCTTTGGTACGGGAGCGCTACGAACTGTGCGAAGACTTGGCCGGGCATCTGGTGGGGCAGGCGCAAACCTTGTACCAATTGCAGGTACCTTCAGAGTTTGAAGTGCTGCGCCGCATCCATGCTGGCTTGTGCGCTGCCGAGGCCAGCGTCTCGGTGGCCGAAGCCACTTGGATGGTGACGCGGCTGGCCGAGCTGCTGCAATGGCAATGCCCCGCGCTGACGGCGCAAGCGCCGTCCAACTAAGTGCCCGCTGGTTTAATCGCAGTGCTGCGCGATATAGGCTTTAACCTGCGCCACATCGGCGGGCATCACCTGCACGCGCTTGGGCAAGTCTTCAATGCCCACAAACTTGGCCGGGCGCTCGGGGGCGTGGCCCAAGGCTTCAACAATGGTTTCGGCAAACTTGATGGGCAGGGCGGTTTCTAGCACCAGCATCGGAATGCCGGGGCTGCGGTGTTCGCGTGCCACTTTCACGCCATCGGCGGTGTGGGTGTCGATGGTCATGCCAAAACGGGCGTGGGTGTCACGGATAGTGGCGAGGCGGTCGGCATGGGTGCTTTTGCCACTGACAAAACCGTAACGCTGTGCGGCTTGGGCAAAGACTGGGTTCTGGCTCAGGTCAAAACGGCCTTGTTGGCTCAAGGCAGCGCCAAACAGCGCTTGCACTTGGGCACCATCGCGCCCCAGCAGGTCAAAAATAAAGCGTTCAAAATTGCTGGCTTTAGAGATGTCCATCGAGGGGCTAGAGGTCTCGTGCGTGTCGGCGCTGGCGCGCACACGATAAACCCCGGTGCGGAAGAACTCATCCAGCACATCATTTTCGTTGGTGGCTACCACCAGCGTATGGATGGGCAGGCCCATCATGCGCGCCACATGACCCGCGCAGACATTGCCAAAGTTGCCGCTGGGCACGGTAAAGCTGACCTTCTGGTCGTTGCTTTCGGTGGCTTGGATGTACCCGGCAAAGTAGTACACCACTTGCGCCAACAAACGCGCCCAGTTGATGGAGTTGACCGTGCCAATTTTGTATTTGCGCTTGAACTCCAAGTCATTGCTGACGGCCTTGACGATGTCTTGGCAGTCGTCAAACACGCCTTCAATGGCGATGTTGTGGATGTTCTGGTCTTGCAGGCTGAACATTTGCGCCTGCTGGAAGGCGCTCATGCGGCCATGCGGACTGGTCATAAAGACGCGCACGCCTTCTTTGCCGCGCATAGCGTGTTCTGCGGCGCTGCCGGTATCGCCACTGGTAGCGCCCAGAATGTTGAGTTGCTCGCCCCGGCGCTTGAGTTCGTACTCAAACAAATTGCCCAGCAACTGCATGGCCATGTCTTTGAAGGCCAGCGTCGGGCCGTTGGACAGGGCTTCTAGCCACAGGCTGTCTTCCATGTGGCGCAGCGGCACGATTTCGCCGGTACCAAACACGGCAGCGGTGTAGGTTTTGTGGCACAGGGCGCGCAAATCCTCGGGCGGGATGTCGTCAATGTAGAGCGACAAAATCTCAAACGCCAGCTCAGAATAACCTTGCTTGTGGTAAACGGTGCGCCAGCGCGTCAGGGTGGCATCGTCAATCTGCGGATAGCTTTCGGGCAGGTACAGGCCGCCATCGGGGGCCAAGCCCTCTAGCAGGATGTCGCAAAAATGCTTGCGCTCGGGGTGGCCACGGGTGGAGAGGTACAACATCAGTTCAATTCCTCTTTGCGGATGCGGGTGATGGCGGCCAACACGGTGGGCAGCTGTTGCATTTGGGCGATGGCATCGTTCATGGTGCCTTCGCGCGTGTCGTGTGTCAGGATGATGAGGTCGGTTTGCGTGCTGCCTTCGCCGCCCACTTCGTCGGCTTCGCGTTGCAACATGGCATCAATGCTGATGCCCAATCCGGCCAAAATACCCGTCACTTGGGCCAAGACGCCCGCTTGGTCGGCCACGCGCAGGCGCAGGTAGTAGCTGGTGACCACTTCGCTCATGGGCAGCACCGGCAGGCTGTCCATCGCGGCATGGAGGGTGTGCGCTTGGAAGGCCAAGTGCGGCACGCGGTGGTGGGGGTCTGCGGTGTGCAGGCGGGCAATGTCCACCAAATCGGCAATCACGGCGCTGGCGGTAGGCTCGGAACCCGCTCCCTTGCCGTAGTAGAGCGTCGTGCCCACGGCATCACCATTCACCACCACGGCGTTCATCGCACCTTCCACATTGGCAATCAGGCGCTTGGCAGGAACCAATGCCGGATGCACGCGCAGCTCCACGCCCTTGTCGGTGCGCTTGCTGATGCCCAACAGCTTGATGCGGTAGCCCAGTTGCTCGGCGTATTTGATGTCGGCAGCGCCCAGCTTGGTAATGCCTTCGACATAGGCTTTGTCAAACTGCACCGGAATACCAAAGGCAATCGCGCTCATCAGCGTGGCTTTGTGCGCGGCATCCACACCTTCAATGTCAAAGGTGGGGTCGGCTTCGGCGTAGCCCAAGCGTTGCGCTTCTTTCAACACCACGTCAAAGTCCAAACCCTTGTCGCGCATCTCAGACAGAATAAAGTTGGTGGTGCCGTTGATGATGCCCGCCAGCCATTGGATGCGGTTGGCCGTTAAACCTTCGCGCAGCGCCTTGATGATGGGGATGCCACCGGCCACGGCGGCTTCATAGGCCACCATCACCCCCTTGGCCGAGGCGGCAGCAAAAATCTCGGTGCCATGCACGGCCAGCAGGGCTTTGTTGGCGGTAACTACATGCTTGCCCGCTGCAATCGCTTCTAACACCAGCGCCTTGGCAATACCGTAGCCGCCAATCAGCTCGACCACGATGTCGATGTCAGGGTTGGCAATGATGGCGCGGGCATCGCTGACCACCTGTGCGCTTTCGCCCACCACGCTTTTGGCGCGTTCTACGTCCAAATCGGCCACCATGCTGATTTGGATGCCACAGCCCGCGCGGCGGCTGATTTCTTCTTGGTTGCGTTGCAGTACGTTAAAAACGCCGCTGCCGACAGTGCCGATGCCCAACAGGCCAACTTGAATGGGTTTCATAAAGATGCTTGGATAGATAGAGGAAAAATGGAAGATGCCAACGCCTCAGGCGGTGCCGTGGCGCTTGCGGTATTGTTCTAAGAACTTGGCGACACGGCCAATGGCTTCGCGCAGGTCGGCCTCGTGCGGCAAAAAGACGATGCGGAAGTGGTCGGGGTGCGGCCAGTTAAAGCCTGTGCCTTGCACCAACATCACTTTGGTTTCTTGCAGCAACTCTAAGAAGAATTGCTGGTCGTCTGCAATGGGGTAAACCGCTGGGTCGAGGCGCGGAAACATGTACAGCGCCGCCTGGGGCTTGACACACGTCACGCCCGGAATGGCGCTAATCAACGCATGGGCCAAATCGCGTTGCTTACGCAGGCGGCCCCCCTCGCAGACCAAATCGTTGATGCTTTGGTAGCCGCCCAACGCCGTCTGAATGGCCCATTGGCCCGGCACGTTGGCACACAGGCGCATATTGGAGAGCATGTTCAGGCCCTCGATGTAGTCTTTGGCGGCTTTTTTATCGCCCGAGACCACCAACCAGCCCGCGCGGTAGCCGCAGGAACGGTAACTCTTGGACAAGGAATTGAACGTGAGCGTGAGTACATCTTCGCTCAGTCTGGCCAGCGGCGTGTGTTGGATGCCGTCGTACAGCACCTTGTCATAGACCTCATCGGCAAAAATCACCAAATTGTGTTCACGCGCAATCGCAATAATGCCCTTGAGCAGCGCGTCGGAATACAGTGCGCCGGTGGGGTTGTTGGGGTTAATCACCACAATGCCCTTGGTGCGCGGCGTGACTTTGGCGCGAATATCGTCCAGATTGGGCATCCAGCCGTTGTCCTCGTCGCACAAATAATGCACCGGCGTGCCACCCGATAAGCTGGCGCAAGCCGTCCAGAGGGGATAGTCGGGGGCAGGCAGCAGCAGTTCGTCGCCGCTATCGAGCAGCGCGTTGGTGGCCATCGCAATCAGCTCAGAAGCCCCATTGCCCAAGTAGATGTCTTCTAGCGTGACACCTTTGATGCCTTGTTTTTGCGTCTCGTGCATCACCGCTTTGCGCGCGGCAAAAATGCCCTTGCTGTCGGAGTAACCTGCCGAGTTGGGCAAGTTGCGAATCATGTCTTGCTGGATTTCTTCGGGCGCATCAAAACCGAACACGGCCAAATTGCCGATGTTGAGTTTGATGATTTTGTGGCCGTCTTCTTCCATCTGCTTGGCCGCGTCCATGATGGGGCCTCGGATGTCATAACAGACGTTGGCGAGTTTGGCAGATTTGCGTATCGGTTTCATGGCAGGCAAGGGCAGCAGGGCGAAACCTATAATTTGACCACAGTTCCGCCGTCTCTTGCTACGCTCAACGCCACACCCACACACCATGAAATTTCAGCCCGACCGCCAAGATATTTACAGCATCACTGGCTATGGCCCCGGCTGGATTGCCGTCGGGCCAGACAAGGTGCATTCCAGCTTAATTTTGGGCGCGCGTGGCCTGCGCTTGCCGTGGGATTGCGCCCGCTTTGAAGACCTGACTGCCGCCCATTTTGCCCCGCTGTTTGGGCTGGAGGCCGAGTTAATTTTGTTTGGCAGCGGCACGCGCAACCGCTTTGTGCCCCCGGCGTGGTTGCAGCCGCTGATGGCCAAGCGCATCGGGCTAGAAACGATGGACACCCAAGCCGCTTGCCGCACCTACAACATCTTGGCGGGTGAGGGGCGCAATGTGGTGGCAGCGCTGTTGCTAGAGAGCGACTAAAACAGGCCAAAAACGGTTTCGGGGTAAAATGCCGGGTTGCGGCCAGAGGCAATCCAGAACAACACCTCCGTTCCTCCGGCTTCCAACGACCACACCCCCGAGAGACTGCAGTTTATATGGCGATCGTTGTCAACAAGCCCCTCCCCGAATTTGAAGCCAACGCCACCGGTGGCATCAAGGTGACCAACACCTCGCACCACGGGCAGGTGATGGTGCTGTATTTTTACCCCAAAGACAACACGCCCGGCTGCACCACCGAAGCGATGCAGTTCCGCGATCTGTATAAAAACTTTGTCAAAGCCGGTGCAGCAGTGTTTGGTGTCTCGCGCGACAACATGAAGTCGCACGACGAGTTTAAAGAAAAGCTAGAACTGCCCTTCGAGCTGATTGCCGACACCGAAGAAAAAATGTGCCACATGTTCGGCGTGGTCAAAAACAAAATCATGTATGGCAAGAAGGTCAAGGGCATTGAGCGCAGCACCTTCCTCATCAACGAAGAAGGCATCTTGACGCACGAGTGGCGCGGCCTGAAAGTGCCCGGCCATGTCGAAGAAGTGCTCAAGGCGGTTAAATCGCTCAAAGCACTTAAAAAAGCCGCCTGATTGCTTTGCCATCGCTGGCGTGCATAATGGGTCGATGCCGCTGAAATCCGCGAAGCTCTTTTCTTGACCACCAAGCCGCCTGGGTTTCCCGGCGGCTTTTTGCTTTCTGAACTTGCCTGTTTGAGGTCTTTGCCCATGCCACCCTTGCCCCCTGCCCCCACGCGGCGTGCCGCCCAACTGCCCCCCGAGGCATTTAAGTCCAGCACGCGCAAAGCCACCCGTGCCAGCCCAAGCGCCGAGCCTGACGAAGCGGCCTTGCCTGCCACGGCTGTCGCCAGTGCCTTAGCGGATAGCGCCGTGGCCACACCTGCTGCACGCAAAACCGGCCGCCGTCAGGTGTCGGCGCAAAGCACCAGCACCAGCCCTGCACGCACCAGCCGTCGCAGCGCGCAAACCGCTGCCTTGGTACAAGCCCCAGTGGCGACCTTGAGCGCAACGCCAGAAGCCATTTTGGCGACAGCGCCAGCCCTGAGCGCCGTGCCAGTAGTCGCCACCGCCACCGCTCCAGCCAGTAGCAGTCCCCCCCCTGCCGCAGAGGCTAAGGCACCAGAAAGCCGCCGCCAGCGCAGCCGTAGCCGCAAGGCAGCCAACAGCAGCGGGCCGACCAAGCTGTTTGTGTTGGATACCAATGTGCTGCTGCACGACCCCACCAGCTTGTTCCGCTTTGAAGAGCATGACATCTACCTGCCGATGATTGTGCTGGAGGAGCTGGACGCGCACAAAAAGGGCATGACCGAAGTGGCGCGCAATGGCCGCCAAGTCAGCCGCTCTTTAGACGGGCTGGCCGCTGCCCAAGGCGCCGACATTGGCCAAGGGCTCAAATTGGACTCTACCGGCCAACGTGCGGCCACTGGGCATTTGTATTTCCAGACCTCGGCTTTGGACTACCAACTGCCCACCAGTTTGCCCCAAGGCAAGGCCGATAACCAAATTTTGGGCGTGGTCGAGGCATTACGCAAACAATATGCACCGCGCGAGGTGGTGTTGGTGTCCAAAGACATCAATATGCGCGTCAAAGCGCGCGCGCTGGGCTTGCCCGCCGAAGATTACCAAAACGATAAAGCGCTGGACGATGACGATCTGCTCTACTCCGGCGCACTGGCTTTGCCAGCCGACTTCTGGAGTCGCCACGGCAAGGCGATAGAAAGTTGGCAAAGCGGCCCCAATACCTTCTACCGCATCAGCGGCCCGATCGTGGCACAGCTGATGATCAACCAGTTCGTCTATTTTGAGGCCCCCGGCGAACCCAGCTTGTACGCGCGCGTCACGGAAATTCGCGACAAAACCGCCGTCTTGCGTACCCTGAAAGACTATGCCCACGCTAAAAATGCCGTTTGGGGTGTCAACAGCCGCAACCGCGAACAGAACTTCGCCCTCAATTTGCTAATGGACCCCGAGATTGACTTGGTCACACTCACCGGCACCGCAGGCACGGGCAAAACACTGATGGCCTTGGCCGCTGGCCTCACCCAAGTGCTGGACGAGCGCCGTTACACCGAAATCATCATGACGCGCGCCACCGTGAGCGTGGGCGAAGACATTGGATTTTTGCCCGGCACCGAAGAAGAAAAAATGGGGCCGTGGATGGGCGCTTTGGACGACAACCTAGAGTTTTTGGCCAAGGGCGAAGGCGGCAACCCCGGCGAATGGGGCCGTGCTGCCACCAACGAGCTGATTCGCAGCCGCATCAAAATCAAGAGCATGAACTTTATGCGCGGGCGCACGTTCATGAACAAGTACGTCATCATCGACGAAGCGCAAAACCTGACCCCCAAGCAACTCAAGACCCTGATTACCCGCGCTGGGCCGGGCACCAAAATTGTCTGCATGGGCAATTTGGCACAGATCGACACCCCCTACCTGACCGAAGGTTCTTCGGGCCTGACCTTTACGGTCGATCGCTTTAAGGGTTGGCCGCACAGCGGCCATATCACCTTAGCGCGCGGTGAGCGCTCACGCTTGGCCGATTTTGCCAGCGACGTGCTGTAGCCAGCCTGTTCCCCCCCTCCTCCATCAAGGCGCACAAGGTTGCGCCTTTTTTTTGTGCTTTTTTTGCGCGGCGGTACGCAACCACCACGTTGCAGGATAGCGTCCATTTGCCGTGCGATAGGCACCCGTTGCCAGCAACATAGCGACAGCGCATGTAACAGCTGACAAGCTGGGCGTAAAACCAGCTATCTTCTTGGATAAATGCGGCTATTTGCTGGCATTTAACATCATCTGTTTTCATCTGTTTATTTTTCGCCCAAAGGTAGTAACTGAGCAGCAATGCTGCCTAGAATCGCGTTCCACGGCAGAAACCACTGCCGCCACCCCGGAGAACTTCTATGGCATCAGCAATACAGCCCGTGCATCTTTACCGCCCAGCAGCGCAAGCATCCAACGCACCAGAGCCAGCCTCGGCATGGAGCATCGAGCAGATACAGCAATTGCTGGATTTGCCGTTCCATGAACTGATGTGGCAAGCGCAACAGGTACACCGCGCCCATTGGCCCGCTGGCGAGGTCGAATTGGCCACCTTGCTCTCGGTAAAAACCGGCGGTTGCCCAGAAAACTGCGGTTACTGTCCGCAGTCCGCTGAGTTTGATACCGGAGTCACGGCAGAAAAGCTGATGTCGCCCGAAGAAGTCCGCGCCGCCGCCTTGGCAGCGCGCGAAGCCGGAGCCACGCGCTTTTGCATGGGTGCCGCTTGGCGCGCCCCGAAAGACCGGGACATCGAAAAAATGGCCACGCTGATTCGCACCGTGAAAGATTTGGGCTTGCAATCCTGCGCCACACTGGGCATGTTGCAACCGACACAGGCCCAAGCCCTGAAAGCAGCGGGTTTGGATTACTACAACCACAATCTGGACACGGCCCCAGAGTATTACGCCGATGTGGTGTCAACCCGTGCTTACCAAGAGCGGCTCGATACGTTGGCCGCCGTGCGCCAAGCGGGCATTAGCGTGTGTTGTGGTGGCATTGTGGGCATGGGCGAGACCCCAGTGCATCGGGCCGGACTGATTGCCCAATTGGCCAACCTCAACCCTTACCCAGAATCGGTGCCCATCAACAGCTTGGTGGCCGTGCCGGGCACGCCGTTGGCCGACAGCGCGCCGATAGACCCGTTCGATTTTGTGCGCGTGATTGCCGTATGCCGCATCACCATGCCAGGCGCACGGGTGCGCTTGTCGGCGGGGCGCAAGCAGTTGGGCGATGCGGTGCAAGCACTGTGCTTTTTGGCTGGTGCCAATTCCATTTTTTATGGCGACAAACTGCTGGTGACCGGCAACCCCGAAGCCAGTGACGATGCCGCGCTGCTGGCCAAACTGGGCTTGCACGGCAAGGCAGTGCCAGCACCCCAGCCCACCGGAGCCGCGTGAGTTTGGTGTGTGCCTTGTTTAGGGTTGGGGCGTAGCGGCGACCACTTCATCCAAGGTGGTCATGCCTTGGGCCACGCGCAAGGCGCCAGCCATACGCAGGGGGCGCATACCGTCTTGCACCGCTTGGCGGCGCAAAGCGTCAATAGATGGCTCGGCAGTGATGCCCGCTTTAAGGGTGTCGCTCAGGGTGAGCAGCTCGTACAGGCCCATGCGGCCTCTAAAACCCGTCATGCGGCAATCAATGCAGCCTACTGGTTTATAAGGCTGATAGCCCCCCGAGAGTTTCCAAGGCTTGATGGCATCGGTCAGGACTTGCAATGGGGCTTCGGGGTCGGGGCGCTTGCACTGTGGGCACAGGGTACGCACCAAGCGCTGCGCCAAAATGCCCAGCAAGGTGGCTTGCAGCAGATAGGCCGGAATGCCCAGTTCTAACATGCGCGTGATAGCGCTGGGGGCATCGTTGGTGTGCAAGGTGCTAAATACCAAGTGCCCCGTCAATGCGGCTTGCACCGCCATTTCGGCGGTTTCGAGGTCGCGGATTTCGCCCACCATGATGATGTCGGGGTCTTGGCGCATCAGGGCGCGCACGCCTTCGGCAAAACTAAAATCGAGTTGCGGTTGCACCTGAGTTTGGTTGAAGCTCGGCTCAATCATTTCGATGGGGTCTTCGACCGTACTGACGTTGACCTCTTCGGTCGCCACGCGCTTGAGGGTGGAATACAACGTGGTGGTTTTGCCGGAACCGGTGGGGCCAGTCACCAAAATGATGCCGTGCGGACGCGCAATCAGGGTCTCCCAACGTTGGGCATCGTGTGGGGCAAAGCCCAAGGCATCCAAGTTTTTCACGGCGGTGTCGGGGTCAAAAATCCGCATCACCATTTTTTCGCCAAAGGCGGTGGGCAGGGTGGACAGGCGCATTTCCACTTCATCGCCACGTTGGTTGCGCGTTTTGATACGGCCATCTTGCGGACGGCGTTTTTCGACCACGTCCATGCGCCCGAGCAACTTGACGCGCGCCACCATCGCACTCATCACGCCGGGCGGCATTTGATAGACTGGGTGCAACACGCCATCAATCCGAAAGCGAATCACACCCTGTTCGCGCCGAGGCTCTAAGTGGATGTCGCTGGCGCGCTGGTCAAAGGCGTATTGCCACAACCAATCCACCACCTTGACCACGCCTTGGTCATTGGCATCGAGTTGTTTGTTGCTGCGCCCCAGCTCGACCAACTGTTCAAAGTTGCTGCTGCTGCCACCGCCGGTTTTTTGCGCGGCACGCACCGATTTGGCCAAAGCAAAAAATTCTGCGGTGTAACGCTGGATTTCTTGTGGATTGGTCAGTACGCGGCGCACACTGCGCTTGCTTTGGCGCTCTACTTCGGCCACCCAATCGCTGATAAACGGCTCTGCCGTGGCAACCACGACTTCGCTGCCACTGACCTGCACCGGCAACACTTTGTGGCGCTCGGCATAGTTGGCGCTCATGGTGTCGGCCACCTTGCCCACATCGACCCGCAGCGGGTCAATGCGTAGGTAGGGCAGCCCCACGCGCTGGGCCACGTATTCGGTCAGGGTTTCTACATCCAGCAGTTTGCCATCACTGACGCGCGTCATGGCGACGCTGGCCAAGCGTACCAGCGGATGCTGGCTGCTTTCGGCTTGCGAGCAGCGCGCGATGGTGCGTTGGGCTTCTTCGGCAGAAATGATGCTATCGGCGCGCAACCATTGCACAATTTGGCGCCATTGCAGCGGGCCAACCGGGAGTTCGGTTTCGGGCAGGTGCATGGTTTTAAGCCCGAATGGGTTTGAAACTACGTACCCATTTGCGCGTCGGGATGTCCCAGCGCGCCTGCACCGCATCGCAACGGGCCAGCAATTCGCCGCGCTTAAACCGGCTGGCGGTGCGCTGGGCTAACACGATGGTGTTGCCCTCGCGCGTGGGTTTGAAAGACCAAACCGCATCTTCGCCAAAAGCGGTAGCGATTTTTTCTAGGCTTTGCTCAAAACTGGCACCACGGCCAAACAGGTTCACGGTCATGCAGCCGTCTTCGGTCAGTAGGGCGCGGCAATCGGCATAGAACTCGGTGCTGTCAAGCACCGGGGCGGCGGCGTTGTCATCGTACAAATCAACCGCTAAAGCATCGACGGTGCCGGTCCATTCATCGCGGCGGATTTCTTCGCCCGCATCGGCCAGCACCACGCGCAGCATCGGGCCATCCGGGGGCAGCTTGAACCAAGCGCGGCACACGGCCAAGACCTGCGGATTGAGTTCGACCGCCGTGGCGCACATACGCAGCTTTTTGTGGCAAAACTTGGTAATCGCCCCAGCGCCCAAGCCCAATTGCATGGCATGGCGGCCAGCCACCGTGGCTGGCTCCATGAACAGCAGCCAAGCCATCATGCGCTGCACATATTCCAGCTCCAACTCAAACGGCTCTTTGATACGCATGGAGCCTTGAATCCAAGGCGTGCCCAGGTGCAGGTGGCGCACCTCGCCGTCGTCTGAGACACTGACATCAGGCAAGCTGCTAGGGGTAGATTTAGTTTTAAGGCGGGCCATCAGCGCACTCTGAAAGAAACAAAAAGAAAAGAGACGGCCCATCAGCCGCTTAATCCGGTGTTGGTATAGCTCAAGCACGAGTGACCTGTCGTTGGTGTTGCCAAACAGCCAAGGCCACCATCAACGGCAGGCTCATTTCGGTGCCTTCTTCTACCATGCTAACCAGTTGAACCACACTGGACGCAATCGTCACAGCAAAGTCTTGCGTCAGCACATTGACCGAGCGGTCCATGATTTTGGTAAATACGACACTGACCAATAAGGTGGCTATGGTGCGCGCAAACGCATCGCCACGCCAAAGGGCTTGCCACAAAAAGCGGCCATAGCGTAGCAGCAAATAGACCGCGCAGGCCAACACGCACAGCACTGCCAGCAAGGCCAACAGCTTGTGCGTAGCAGGTGCATCACGCAGGTAAAAACTGACCTTGAGTACGCTCTTGCCCGTCCATTGCTTGTGCCAATCCATCTCACGCGCCCCGGCGGCCCAACACAAGCCACACACTGCCCACCATGACCAGCGCTCAGTGTGCGCTGGTCGCCATAGCAGGCCCAACACAGCCAGCAGAAAAAACAGCGCTGCTGTGCAGCCTTCTAAGGGGCCGTTTTCGCGTAGCAGCCAAGTTTGGCTGTCTGTGGGCAGCCAGTACCAGCCCGCCAAAGCAGCCACCAAAGTAAGGAAAAAAATGTGCAGGGCAGGCCAAGCACTGGCGAAACGATAGGGCAAAGAGCGATAAAAGCAAGAACGAAACAAAATTTCAAATCCAACTCAGGAAGACAACAGGGAAGGCAAGCGCGGCAATGCTTGGCAGGCATTGCACATGGTTTGTGCGGCCAAAATGTCTAAGGATACGCCGCGTAACTCGGCCAGCACCGCCGCAATGCGCGGCAACTCTGCCGGGGCATTGCGTCCTTGGGGTAGCCCTTGGGCGCGCTGCTGTGCGGTGCGATAGAGCCAGTGCGGCGGCATATCGGGGGCATCGGTTTCTAACACCAAAGCCTCTAGGGGCAGTTCTAGCGCCAAGCGGCGCAATTGCAAAGCGCGCTCGTAGGTGAGCGCACCACCAAAGCCCAATTTGAAGCCCAGCGCGATAAACGCTTGCGCCTGTTGCAAACTGCCATTAAACGCATGGGCGATACCGCCTTGCACCGGTAGCTCGCGCAAGCCCTTGAGTAGCCGGTCGGCGCTGCGGCGCACATGCAAAATCACTGGCAAATCAAAGCACCGTGCCAGTTGCAATTGGGCGCGGTAAAACTGCTCTTGCCGCGCCGCGTCCAGCCCCAGCACAAAGTAATCCAAGCCAATTTCACCCACCGCTACCAAGTGCCGGTCATGGCGGTGCTGCTCTAACAGGCGCTCTAGTGCCGCCACATCGCCAGCGCCTGCCTGGGGGGTGTAGAGTGGATGGATGCCCAAGGCGTAGCTGTCACCATGTTGGTGGGCCAATTGGCGCACTGCCTCGACATGGGCCAGCCTGACAGCCGGAATCACCAGATGCTGCACCCCTTGGGCGCGGGCTTGGGCGCGCACGGCATCGCGGTCGGCCTCGAACTCGGGGGCATCTAGGTGGCAATGGGTGTCAATCCAAAATGGCATTCAAGTCAGCACCCCAGCCACCAGCCGCAGAACGCGGTCGCAACGGGCGGCCAAGGTCTCGTCGTGCGTCACCATGATAAAAGCGGTACCTTGTTCGCGCGCCAGCGCCAGCATGTGCTGGAACACCCCTTCGGCGGTGGCGCGGTCCAGGTTGCCGGTTGGCTCATCGGCCAGCACGCAAGCTGGCCGCGTGACCAGAGCGCGCGCGATGGCCACGCGCTGGCGCTCACCACCCGAGAGTTCTGCCGGACGGTGTTCGGCCCGTTGCGCCAGCCCAACGCTGGCCAACATTTGCGCGGCTTGGCGTTCACATTCAGCCTGTGGCAGGCGACGAATCCGCAAGGGCATGGCCACATTTTCTAGCGCAC
This sequence comes from Giesbergeria sp., assembly GCF_028686475.1. Lineage (GTDB taxonomy): Bacteria > Pseudomonadota > Gammaproteobacteria > Burkholderiales > Burkholderiaceae_C > Simplicispira. The sequence goes on from NZ_JAQUCA010000004.1 coordinate 135,152, forward strand.
TGAACTCGGGCAACAGGTGGTGAAACTGATAGACAAACCCCAGATGCTGATTGCGTAATTGCCCCTGCTGGCTGGCCGAACACTGCGCCAAGTTTTGCCCTAGCAAATGCACGCTGCCCGCAGTAGGGCTGTCTAGCGCCCCCAACAGGTGCAGCAAGGTGCTTTTGCCCGAACCGGAGGCTCCGACAATCGCCAGCGTTTGCCCGGCATGGATGGCCAAATCCACCCCTTGCAGCACCGTGACATCTAAACGCCCTTCACTGAAACGTTTGGTCAAACCTTGGGCCTGCAATACCGGGGCCTGAGCATGGGAAGCGTGTAAATTACTCATAGCGCAGGGCCTCGGCGGGATTGACACGGCTGGCGTGCCAACTGGGGTAGAGCGTAGCCACAAAAGACAGCAACAATGAAATCAGGCCAATCGGCACGATGTCGCCCGCTTGTGGGTTGCTGGGCATTTGGCTAATGAGATAGACATCTTTGGGCAAAAAGCTGGCCCCCAATAGCCGCTCTATCGCGGGCACAATCACGTCGATATTGAAAGCAATGCCCAACCCGAGCAGCAAACCGGCCAGCGTGCCAATCACGCCCACCATCGCCCCCTGCACCACAAAAATCCCCATGATGCTGCGCGGGCTGCTGCCCAAGGTACGCAAAATGGCAATATCGGCGCGCTTGTCTTGCACCGACATCACCAAGGTACTGACCAAATTGAAGGCTGCCACCGCCACAATCAGCGTCAAGATGATGAACATCATGCGTTTTTCCATCTGCACGGCAGCAAACCAGGTTTTGTTTTGCTGCGACCAATCGCGTATCCACAGCTCGCCGCTGAGGGTACCCGCCAAGGCTTGGGCCACGCTGCGTGCTTGGTGTAAATCGTGCAATTTCAGCCGGATGCCCGTGGGGCCTTCGAGGCGGAAGATGCGCTGCGCGTCTTCGTGGTGCAGCATCACCAGCGCCGAGTCGTATTCATAATGGCCAGAATCAAAAGTACCGGCCACGGTCATTTGCTTGAGGCGCGGCACCACACCCGCTGGCGTGACTTGGCCTGCCGGGGCAATCAAGGTGACCACATCGCCCACCCCCACGCCCAAACTGCGCGCCAACTCAACCCCCAGCACCACACGAAACTCGCCCGGCACCAGCCGTGCCAAGGTCTCGCTGCTGGCAGCGGCCAGCTCGGTCACTTCGCCCTCGTGCGCGGGGTCAATGCCGCGCACCAAAGCACCTTTCATGTCTTCGCCGCGCGCCAACAGAGCTTGAGCGGCCACAAACGGGGCCACCCCAACCACCTGGGGGTTTTGGCGCGCTTCGGCCATCGTGCGCGCCATATCGGGCAGGGCGGCACCGCCGGGGGCAAAAATCTCGATGTGCGAAACTACACTCAACATGCGGTCGCGCACTTCTTTCTGAAAACCGTTCATCACCGACAACACAATGATGAGCGCCGCCACCCCCAAGGCAATGCCCAACATGGACACGCCCGAGATAAACGAGATAAAACCATTGCGCCGGGTAGCACGACCGGCACGGGTGTAACGCCAGCCTAGGGCGAGTTCGTAAGGGATTTGCATGCAGAGAAAAAGAACTGGGGATGCCGTTGTACCACCATTTTCGATGGAGCGAATGCAGTACCATCGCACCCTCTTATAGTAGGTTCGATGGGTGGCAAAAATAGACGTGACGGGTGTGCCACCAGCGTGCAGAATGCTCAGCGTTCTGCGCTTTACCGCCTTGACCTTCAGGCCAAGGCTTCACGCGCAAACTGATGAAAGAAACCTTGGTGGGCATAGCGCTCATGGGTGTAATGTTGCCATTGGCCCTATTGGGCTTGTTATTATTGGCCTTCTTTGGCCTCATAGGGCGGCCTGAGCGCGCGCGCGCTGGGGTGCGTGCGCTCGATCATTTTGTCAATGCCGCTGTGTTTAACGGCTACTCCTGGGAGTCTATTTCTTCACATGCTTGGCGCGTGCGCGAAGAAAAAGCGTGGGCACGCGGGGTGATTCACATCACCAACTGGTTTCAGCAAGACCACTGTATGCGCGCCAACCGGCGCGAGCAACGCATCATTGATTTGGTACTCAAGCGCAAACTACACCACCAAACCATAGGGCGCGCCTCCGCCTTGGATGTGGTAGCTGGCATGGAAAAAGAAGCACGCCAACCACCCAAAAAATCCCCTTCATCTGCACCTCCAGCACCCAGCCCAAAGGCCCCGGAATGACCGCCCGCCAGCGTTTGCTGAACATGGCCAATGGCCGCCGTGTGCTGCTGCTGCAAGGGCCGCTAGGCCCCTTTTTTTGGCGTTTAGGCCGCTTGCTGCTGCGCGAAGCTGGGGCGGCCAGTGTGCATAAAATCAATTTTAATGGGGGGGACTGCTTGTTTTACCCCACCGGCGCTACCTTGTTTCGTGGTGCGATGGAAGAATGGCCTGATTTTTTGGCCGATTTTTTGCGGCGCGAACGCATCGAAGTTATTTTGCTGTTTGGCGATTGCCGCGAAATTCACCTAGCCGCCACCGCCGTGGCCAGCTCCTTGGGCGTGAAGGTGGGCGTGTTTGAAGAGGGCTATGTGCGGCCTAACTTCATTACCTTTGAGGCCTACGGTGTCAATGCCTATTCGCGCGTGCCCCGCCAAGCCGAGTTTTACCGCCACCTGTCTCCAGCCGAGCGCCCCCCTGAGCAGCCGGTACGCAACCCCTTTTGGTTTGCCGCCACTTGGGCTATTTTGTATTACTTGGCCGCCACCTTGCTGTGGCCGCTGTTTCCACGCTATCGCCACCACCGGCGCCTGAACGCTCTGCTAGAGGCTTGGCCTTGGGCGCGTAGCTTTTGGCGCAAACACTACTATGCACAGCGCGAACGCGGCTGGCAAGAAAAACTCTGCGGCCCCTATGCACGGCGCTTTTATTTAGTCCCTTTGCAAGTGGCCAGCGATTTTCAGGTGCGCGTGCATTCCTCTTTAGGGGATGTGGAGCGTTTTTTAGCCGTAGTGGTTAAATCTTTTGCCCGCCATGCCCCCGATGATTGCCTGCTGGTGATTAAGCACCACCCTATGGACAGAGGGTACCGCGACTACACCGAAACCTTGGCCGCCTTGGCGCGGCGCCACCGCATTGCAGGGCGCGTGGTGTATCTGCACGACCAACACCTGCCCAGCTTGCTCGACCATGCGCGTGGGGTGGTCACCATCAATAGCACCGTCGGCATCTCGGCGCTCTACCACGGCGCGCCAGTGGTGGCGTTGGGGCGCGCCATCTACCACTTTCAGGGTTTAACCTACCAAGGTAAACTTGACCACTTTTGGCATAAAGCGCCACACACCCGCCCCGATCCGGTCGTGTTCCAGCGTTTTCGCCGTTACCTGATAGACCACACGCAAATCAACGGCAGCGTCTATCGTTTTATTTTTTAGCGCTGCGGCCTTCCTTTTTCTGTCCCATGCAATCGTCGGTACTATCCCACCGCCCGCGCTCGTGCTGGCAAGTCACTTGGGCCGTCTGGCATGCTTTGTTGCTACGCGAAGCTATGGGGCGCATGTTCAGCAGCCGCACCTCTTTGGTCTGGATGTTTTTAGAGCCGGTTTTAAGTTTGGGTTTTATGGTGCTGATGTTTACCGTGGTGCGATTACGCACCGTGGCCGGCATTGACACCGTGCTTTGGTTGCTGGGCGGCATGTTGTCGTTTTTTGTCTTTCGGCGTACCAGCGCCCAAGGAGCCAATGCCATTGGGGCCAACCGCGCCCTGTTTGCCTATCAGCAAATCAAACCCGTCGATACCGTCTTGGTGCGCTGCGCCTTAGAGCTGATTTTAATGTGCATCGTGGCCACCTTGGTACTGGCTGGTGCCGCCTTATTGGGGGTGCAAGTAGGCTGGGACAACCCCTTGATGGTGCTGGGTGGCGTGGTCGGCTTATGGCTACTAGGTGTAGGCTGGGCCTTGGCGGTCTCGGTAGCCACCGAGTTAATTCCAGAACTGGGGTATTTGCTTGGGCTGGTGATGGCCCCGATGATGTTTATCTCGGGGGTGATTTTTCCAATTTCGGCCATTCCGATGCCGTGGCGTGGGTGGGTGTTATACAACCCCTTAGCGCACGGGATTGAAGCAGTGCGTGCAGGCACCTCGCATTTTTACCATGCCGTGCCCGAGTTGGATTTGGGCTATATGTACGCCTGTGCTTTAGTCTTGCTCTGGCTAGGGTTACTGCTGCAGCGGGTGTTTAAAGATCAGCTGATTGCAGAATGATTAGCCTACACAACGTCTCTAAACGCTACCAAACTGACCACGGCGCTGGTCCTTGGGTGCTGCGCGACATTAACCTGACTATTCCCAGCAACACCAACGTCGGGCTGGTGGGGCGCAATGGTGCGGGTAAATCGACCCTGCTGCGCCTGATTGGCGGTGTCGATCATCCCGATAGGGGCCAAATACGGCGCGATTGCCGTATCTCTTGGCCTATGGGTGGCGGCGGCTTGCAAGGCAGCTTGACCGGGCGACAAAATGCCAAGTTTGTCTGCCGTCTGTACGGCCACAGCGAAGACCTGCCCGCCAAAGTAGCGTTTATTGAGCAGTTTGCCGATTTGGGGCGCTATTTTGATGAACCCGTCAAAACTTACTCCAGCGGCATGAAATCGCGCTTGCAATTTGGCATGTCCTTGGCATTTGAGTTTGATGTGTATATTTCAGACGAAGCCACCGCTGCCGGTGATGCCAGCTTTACCAGCAAAGCCGCCAAAGCCTTTCGAGACATGGTAGGGCGCGCCGGCTTGATTATGGTGGCGCACAGCCCCGGTACCTTGCGTGAGTTTTGCCAAGCTGGCATTTGGCTGCACGAAGGTCAAGCGCACTGGTTTGAGCAAATTGACGATGCACTGGCCGCTTACGAACAAAGTTACAAAAAGTAAAAAATGTTAGAAAAACTACAACCAGTGCTGCGCCGTTATCCGGCCATGTTTCTGGCTTTGCTGGCCTTGGTGTTGGCGGGCCTGTATTGGCTGCTGCTGGCCTCGGACCAGTATGTCTCCGAGGCGCGCATTGTGATGCAACGCGCCAGCCTGTCGGGTGGCTCGCCCAGCGATGTCACTAGCTTGCTCACGGGTGCCAACCCAGCCCAGCGCACGGACCAGCTGAACCTGCGCGAGCATTTACTCTCTTTAGACATGCTGGCCAAGGCCGAGGCCCAATTGGCGTTGCGCGCCCACTTTAGCAGCCAAGGCGATGCCCTCTCGCGTTTAAGCCCGGCAGAGGTGCCGCTAGAAAAGCTGCACGAATACTACCTACGCCAAGTGCGTATCAGCATGGACGAATACTCGGGCGCTTTGTCTATCCGCGCCCAAGCCTACACCCCAGAGATGGCACAGCGTATCACGCAATTTTTGCTGGCCGAAGGCGAGCAGCACATGAACCGCATGGGCCACGAGTTGGCCTTACAGCAAGTGCAATTTATGCAGCAGCAGGTGCAACAGATGGAAGAGCGCGTCCAAAAAGCCCGCGCTGCCGTGTTGGACTACCAAAACCAACAAGGGCTGGTGTCGCCGCAAGCCACCGTGGATAGCCTCAGTGGCATTGTGGGTCGGTTACAAGCCCAACTGACCGAACTGCAAACCCAACGCAACAGCCTATTAGGCTATTTGCAAGCCAGTGCGCCCGAAGTCATCAAACTGCAAGACCAAATGGCCGCAGTAGAAAAACAATTGCAACAAGAACAAGCCCGACTGGCCGCCCCCAAAGGTAAAACCCTGAACACCACGGTAGAAACCATGCGCCGCTTGCAAGCTGAGGCCGAGTTTTCTCAGCAAATGCTCAATAGCGCCCACGTGGCCCTAGAAAAAGGCCGCATCGAAGCCACGCGCCTGTTGCAAAAAACCATGGTTCTACAATCGCCCCATCTGCCCGAATACCCGCTAGAACCCCGACGCCTACGCAATTGGCTGGTATTTAGTGTGCTGGCCTTGTTGCTGGGTGGGGTGCTGCAATTGCTGCTGGCCATTGTGCGCGACCACCAAGATTGATCGATCGGTTTTGTTGTTTATGTTCTCATCTCTCATTTGCCGTCAGCGCTGGCTGTGTACCCTGCTGGCCTTGGCCCTGTGCGGGGGCAACGCGGCAGCCCAAGGGCTGGTGTTGCCACCACCTGCACCCACCAACAATACCACGGCTGCGGCCACAGCCGTGCAGGCACAGGCCCCAAAATTCACTTCCACGGCCAGTAGCGATGTGTTTGGCGCACAACTGTTTACTGGCGCTTTTGCGCGCGAAGGCGCGCCCCTGTTCAACCCCGACTATTTGATTGCCACCGGCGACACCCTGCAAGTGCGCCTGTGGGGGGCCTATACCTTTGATGCCAGTTTGGTGGTGGACCCCCAAGGCAATATTTTTGTGCCCAATGTAGGGCCAGTATCCGTGCGTGGCGTGCGTAACCAAGAGCTGCACAGCGTGTTGGCACGGGCAGTCAACCGCGTTTATCGGGCCAACGTGCAAAGTTATGCCAGCTTGGCTGCGGCGCAACCAGTGCGGGTGTTTGTGAGTGGCTTTGTGGCGCGGCCCGGCCTTTACAGCGGCACCAGCATGGACAGCCTACTGAGCTACCTAGACCAAGCGGGCGGCATTGACCTAGAGCGCGGCAGCTTTTTACGGGTCGAAGTAAAACGCGGCAGCAAACTGCGTGCCCAGGTAAACTTGTACGACTTTCTGCTGCAAGGCCAAATGCCAGCCGTGCAATTGGCCAGTGGTGATGTGATTTTTGTGCCACCCAAGCAAAACAGCATTCGCGTGCTGGGGCTGGCTGATAATGCCAAACGCTTTGAGTTTGCCGCAGGCACACGCAGCGTGGCCGATATATTGCCGCTGGCCAAACCACAGGCCACCGCCACCCATGTGCGCGTGGTACGCAACAGTGGCACCACCAAAAGCACCGAATACTACCCGCTGCAAGATGCAGCGCAGGTGGTATTGCTCAACGGCGATGAGCTGGAATTTACCGCCGACAAAAAACCCGGCACCATCACCGTGCGCGTCGAGGGCGAACACAGCAGCCCCCAAGAATACGTGTTGCCCTACGGCACGCGCTTTGGCGAGCTGATGCAAGGCATCCAGCCACTGCCCAATGCCGACGCGCAAAGCATCCAACTGTTCCGCCAAAGCGTCAAGCAACGGCAAAAAGACATGCTGGCCACCAGCCTGCGCAGCCTAGAAAGCGCCCTGCTCACGGCGCGCAGCGGCAGCAGCGACGAAGCCAAACTACGCAAAGACGAAGCCGACCTGACCCTGCAATGGGTGGAGCGCGCCAAACAAATTGAGCCGGTAGGCCAAGTGCAAATTGCCCAAGCCAGCCAGCGCGAACAAATGTTGCTAGAAAACGGTGACATCATCCGCATCCCGCGCAAAGATGACCTGGTGCTGGTGAGTGGCGAAGTGCTGTTCCCCAACGCCGTAGCCTATGAGGGCCGCTTGGCGTTGCAAGACTACATCAACCGTGCTGGTGGTTTCACGCAAGTAGCGGATAATGCCCGCGTGGTGGTGGCGCGGCGCGATGGCTCGTTTGAGCAAATTGATACCAGCCGCTTATTTGCTTCTGCCGATGTGCGCGCCGGCGATCAAATTTTGGTGCTACCCAAGGTGGACGAAAAGCAACGTCAATTCTGGAAAGATATGACACAAATTATTTACCAAATTGCCGTCAGTGCCAAAGTAGTATTTGGGCTTTGAGAATATCGATGGAAAATTTTAATCCTAACCGCATTCTGATCACGGTAGGCCACCCAGCTTCTGGCATGGCCGACGTGCAGACTTTGCTGCAGCAGCTGGGCATGGCCACGCCCTTGGCAGGTAAACAACATGGCATGGCAGCTGCCGATATTTCTACTTATTTGCTCAAACGCGCTGGACAAAAAACAGATTTTTTGCAACCGGTAGTGCAAATCAAACCCACGCCGCTGTGGCAATCTTTGGCCTTAGACTTGTTATTGGCCAATGACCAGCAAAACTTTTGGGGCTGGGCCGATACGCAAGCCATCCAGATGCTGGATTATTGGCACGAAGCCGACCCCGCATTTCACTTTGTGCTGGTCTATGACCACCCAGCCCATGCCTTGGTGCGTGCCTTTGCCCAGCAAAGCCTAGACGATGCCGCACTGGCCCAACTTCAACAAAGTTGGCAGCATTACCATGCCGCTTTGCTGCATTTTTATACCCGCCACCCCAGCCGCTGCCTGCTGGTGCAAGCCACCGAGGTCTTGACACAGCCGCAAAGCCTGATTGATGCCCTGTGTGCGCGCCTGAATTTGGCGCTCCATGCCAGCGCAGCACTACAGTTGCCAACACAACCCGATGCCCAGCAACTGTATTTAGCCCAGGCCGTGTTGCAGCAAGTCCAATGGCCCGCCGCCGATGATGAAGAGCTGCAAGCCGCCGCTGATGTGCCGCAGTCGGAGCTGCCACCTATTTTGCCGTTGACCTCTTGGAATGTCAGTGTCGATTTGCGCCAACAATTGGGCTACGTCCAGCAAACGCTAGAGGAAACCCAACACACTTTGGCCGAGCGCGAAACGCGCATTCAAGCGCAAGAAGCTGAAAAAAGCCAGCGTGAACAAGCCCTGAAAGAAAGCAACGAAGAAAATGAGTTGCTGCTGGCCCAACTGCACCAAGTGCAGGAAGAGCTAGAACGCTTCTACCTAGAAAAGCAAGCGCTACAACAAACCCAAGAAAAACTAGAGCAACAAGGCCAAGCATGGCAAAAGCAACTGGCGCAAACCCAACAAACCTTGGCCGAGCGGGATGAAAAAATCACTGCGCTGCAAAACCAGCCAGCAAATACGGCCCAACTGCAAGAACTAGAAGAAGAAAACCACCTCTTGCTGGCCCAACTGCACCAAGTGCAAGAGGAGTTAGAGCGCTATTACCTCGAAAACCAAGCACTCAAGCAAGGCCAGCCCACGGGCAAAAAAGAACCATCCAGCCCCAGCAAAACCTACCCGGTGGCGTATTACGGTGCCGCAGACCGGGTGAAGCAGCAATTGAGCTATCGCTTGGGCCATACTATGGTGCAACAATCGCGCTCCTTCAAAGGTATTCTGACCCTGCCCGGCGCGCTACAACAGCAGGTACGTCAATTTAAGCAAGACCAACAAGCCCGTGCCGGACAAAAACTACCCCCGATTGAACGCTATGCCGATGCCCATGAAGCCGAACGGGTACGCCAGCATTTATCGTACCGCTTGGGAAAAATTTTGCTAGAAAACTACCGCACGCCCATCGGTTGGATTAAACTGCCTTTCGCTATGCGCCGCGAGGTGAAAGATTTTCGCCAGCACCGTGTACAAAGCCACCATTGATTGTCTTTTATGCCGATGCGCGAAGCCCTCACCCTGCTGCACACCCTGTACCCAGTCCAAGGCTGGGTCTATGTAGGTGCTGGCAATGGTGATTTTTTAGAGCAGGTGGTATTGACCCCTGCCCCGGCCTTGCTGGCCATTGAAGCCGACAAAACGCTTTATACCCAGCTGGCTGCCAAAATCGAGCAGCACCCGCAAAGCCAAGCCTTACACCAGCTGGTAGGCGGCCAAGACGAGGCAGTGCCGTTTTATCGCCACTCCAGCCCCAAAGAAAATGGCCTGCTCAGTGCCGCGCTACTGACCCCGCTGTGGAAAAACCTGCGCCAGCGCGAAGCCATTACCACCCCCGCCCAAACCCTGCACCGTATTTTGACCAGTGTTGGGGAAGATGGCACGCGCTATAACTGGCTCACGCTGGCTTGCCTGCCTGCTTTGCCACTGCTGCAAGGGCTAGGCCCTAGGTTACAGCAGTTTGATGTGCTACAAGCCAGAGTTGCCCTAACGGACGATGCTGCTTTAGCAAAAGCCGGTGCCAGCCGCCCAGCAGTGGATGCTTGGCTGCAAACGCAAGGCTTTAAGCCACTGCTGGTGCAAGAAGAAATCAACGCCCAATTGGCCAGCGTACTTTATGTGCGCGGTTGGAAAACCCAAGCCACCCAAACCAGCCAAGCATTGACCTTGGCGCATCAAAGCAAAATAGAGATACTCCAGCAAGAAAGAACGGCACTGGCACAAGCCCATGAGCAGCAAAGCAAGCTGGCAGCAGAACGCCAAGCCAAAATCGAGGCACTGGACAAAGAAAAAGCTGAACTGGTAGCCGTGCGCGATGCCTTGAGTCAAGAAAAAGCGGCATTAATACAAACACGTGATACACAAACCAAACTGGCAGCAAAATGCCAAACCAAGATAGAGGCACTGGATAAGGAAAAATCTGAATTGATTGCTGCCCGCGATGCCTTGAGCCAAGAGAAAGATGCCCTGCTGGCCCAAACCAAGACTGGGCGACAACGCATCACTGCACTGGAAGAAAAACTCCAGCAAACTGAAGCGCAGCAACGGTGCATGAATGATGAATTGGCCAAGGCCGAAATGCAGCTAGATTTTGTAAAAAAACTGCTGCTGAAACCACCTTCAGCCTAAGTTTTGCATGATAGCAACGACCACCGACAGCGCCTTAATGCGCGGCAATATCGCCCAGCGCCAAGGTCTTTATGCCCAAGCGATGCACGCCTATGGTGAAGCATTGCAGGCTCTGCCGGAGTTGGCCCATGTCATCGTGCCCAATATGGTACAGGTACGCCGCAAATACTGCCAAACGCGCCTAGCCACTAAGCCCTTGCGTGTGGCAGTTTGTGGTTGGGAACTGGCGCACAATGCCGCTGGGCGCGCTTACACCTTGGCCATGCTATACCAGAGGTTTGCCAGCACCGAGCTGATTGGCAACCTGCACACCAAAAGAGGCCAGGCCTTGTGGGAGCCTATTCGGCATACAGCGTTGCCTAAGCACACCATCTTGCTTGACAATTGGGCACGGTTCCTAGATAAGGCCATCGATTTGGTCACTTTGCACCCTTACGATGTAGTGCATTTGTCTAAGCCGCGTGCCCCCAATATTATTTATGGGCTGCTCTATAAACTGATCTGGGGGGCCAAGGTGCTGGTAGATGTGGATGATGAAGAGTTGGCCTTTGTGCGTGCCCAAACTCCGATCACCATTGCGGACTATCTAGAACAACATCAGCAGCTGCCGGCTTTAGATCAATTAGAAGCAGCAGATTGGACGCGGATCGCTGTCGGCCTGGCAGGCCAATTTGATGGCGTAACCGTTTCTAACCCTGCATTGCAAGCGCGCTATGGTGGCGAGATTGTTCGGCATGCGCGGGATGAAGCCCTCTACCAAAATTCTCCAGCACTGCGCCAACAAGGCCGGGCCAAACATGGCGTGGCAAAGGATAAAAAAGTGGTGCTCTTTTTTGGCACGCCCAAAGCACACAAGGGACTGCTAGAAACCGCGCAAGCCATTGCCAGCTTGGCACGCAATGATGTATTGTTTGTCATTGTGGGCAATTTTTTAGATGCGGGCTTCAAACAACAGCTGCAAGCGGTTGCCGGTGTGCAGTATCAATTTATTGGCAACCAGCCCTTTGAGGCAGCACCAGAAATTGTGGCTATGGCCGATATAGTGATACTGCTGCAACAAAATGACTCCCCTATTGCTACCTACCAGTTGCCCGCTAAACTGGGCGACGCACTGGCTATGGATGTGCTGGTGCTGGCCACCCCTACGCCAGCGATTGTCGATGCTTGTGAGGCTGGAGCCATACTGCCAGTGCTACCAGGCCAACTGCCACAGGCATTGGGCCAAGTGCTAGATAATCCAGAAAAGGCCCGTAGCACCAAAGAAGCCGCCCGACGTTACTTTGAGCGCACCACCTCTTTTACACACAATGGGCAAGTGTTGCAAACCCAACTAGCGGCCACAGCTAACCGGTCACTCGCGCCGGCGCTGCAGCCACTGACGGCACAACTCAAAACCCCTTGGCTGCAAGCCTTGCTTGCCACCTGTAGCGGGGCAAGTGCTTTGCCATACAGCCATGCCTGATGGACGTGCCACACCTATGCAGACTGTTACCCCTTCCGATAGCGCAGCCCTGCAAGCTGCCCTGGTGCAATGGCAATTTGGCGATTGGCAAAGCCTGGCTAACATGGAGCGTGATACCCTTCAACAGCACCCAGAGCGTGCCAAGCTGGCCCTACTGGCCGCCGCTGCTCAGCTGCAAATCGGCCATGCAATGGAGGCTGAAGCACTGATTCGCTTGGCACAGCAGTGGGGTGTTAGCAAAAAATTGATCAGCCAAATACTGATTGCCGGGGTACATCACAGCGTGGCCAGCGTGGCCGCCAGTGCTAACCAGCCACACCATGCGTTGCAGCATCTGAAAAATGCAATGGCTATGGCGGCTGAGATGGCTTTCTCGCCACGCCCGTTTAGCGTGAATAAACTGGCTTTGCACAACCTTGGGGATGCGTGGGCTGGTAACACCATTAATACCGTCATCTTTCGCCACCACGGCATCCTGACGCACCATAAAATCCAATACACGGCCTTTTACGTTGATGAGCATACCTTGCGACTGGTGCAGCGCGACTTGGTCAGCGACACGCTCAAAACCCACGACATCCCCGGCCAATACAACCTGCGTGATGCGCACAACAGCATCAGTTTAGGATTAGACCGGGAAAGCCATTTGCACATCAGCTACGATCACCACGTCACCCAATTGCGCTATCGCAGATCGCTCAAACCCGGCGACATCACAGCTTGGTCTGATGAGTTGCCTATGACCGGTGCCCACGAAGAAAAGGTGACCTACCCTACCTTTATTCTGCCACGCCAAGGCTACCCGCTGACTTTGTTGTACCGCGATGGCGTACACAACAAAGGCACTGCCCGCCTCAAAACCTACGATGAAGCCACGCAAAGTTGGGCCGATCATCCGCAACCCATCCTCAGTGGTGCCGAGCAAAAGCCTTGGACTAGTAACGCCTACTGGAACCACCCGGCTATTGGCAGTGATGGTAGCCTGCATCTGTCTTTTGTTTGGCGCACCGATACCTTGGGCACAGAACAGCGCATCAACAATATCAATATCGGCTACGCCTGCTCGCACGACAACGGCCTGAGCTGGCAAACCTCACGCCAGCGCTCTTACAAACTGCCGATTACCCAGGTCAACGCTGAAACCATCCACCCGGTTTCACCCGCTAGCAACCTGATCAACCAAACCAGTATGGCGCTGGACAGTGGCAACCGGCCCCATATCGTTTTTTATTCAGATGACCCTGATGGTATTCCACAGTACCAACATCTGTGGTTTGACGGCAAAGTGTGGCGGCATCAGTTTATCTCACAGCGGAAATTAGCTTTTAGCCTGCAAGGTGGTGGCACCCTGCAAATCCCCATCTGCCGGCCAGAGGTCGTTATTGATCACGATGATAACGTCTATATGATCACACGGGGTGACCACACCAAAAATCGAATGGCTGCTACCTTGTTGCCCGCACCAGACTACCACTACCTCCCTAGTAACACCTGTGTGTTATGCGATTTAGACCTTGGGTTTGCTGAGCCCATTATTGACCGTAGTCGGTGGCAGCAAAATAATATTATGACCCTGTTGCTGCAAAACAACCAGCAACCCAATTACGATATTAATCACCAAAATATCCAGAATTCAGTGACCCTAATTGATATTAAATTCAGTTAAGATATGACAAAAAAATCATCTTTTATTAATAAAACTACTTCAAGTTCTTTATTGACCCATGCGAATCGTGCGTTCCGAGAGGGCAAATACACTGAAGCTATTAATTTTTATGAAAAAGCCATAAAAAATACTCCAAAGATTGCCCAACTAATTTCAACCAACATAATTCTGGCTAACAAAAGACTAGCTCTCTTAAATGATCAAAAATCAAAGATTAACGCGATTCAGGATGGTCAAGCAAATCGTAATAATTCATCCCTAACTGATAATGTTAATTTTTTTGATTTAAAGGCAAACAAGTATATCGAAGATATAAGATTTTTTAAAAAATTTATCAATGACGATGATTATAATAAAAAATCCAGCAATACTGATTGGGATACCCGAGAATTAATAAGTATTACTTATGCAAATACAAAAATAAAAATTCCAGAGAAGATTTACGTTGTGCCTGCAATAAATAAGCCGAGAAATACGACGCGTTATCGTGCGTACAATCTTGCTGCTCAAATAAAAAATATATCTTCTGTTGAAATCATAGATTACAAAAATCTACCAACTGATTTTTTTGAAAATCTATTGAAAGAGAAAAGTATAGTTATATGTCAAAGGTTAGCACTAACAAGCAAAATAGAGGAAAATTTTTTAAATAAATGTAGAGAGACACCCGCAATTATTATTTATGATATTGACGATCAAATTTTTGATAATTCTGAACTGGAAGATTGGCGAGTTAAAAATTTATTGGCTCCTCCAAAGTCTTATTATAAAGCCATGTTGTATGCAGATCATTTCTTTGTTTCCACAAAAGAACTTAGAAGAAAAATTGAAACTTTATTCAAAAGGCCTACTCATGTTATAAATAATGTAATTAGTCAAGAAGTTATAGATTTATCAAACAAAGCACGTTTAGTATCTAGGGCAAGCAAAAAAGATAAAGATCTTACCTTTACCATTGGATATGGCTCCGGCTCTTTTACACATGACCGTGATCTTTCTGTTGCACTAGAAGGCATTTCGTTATTTTTAGAAAAAAATACCAATACAGTATTTCATTGTGTTGGAGATGTAAATTTGCCTGAATTATTTCAGAAAAAATTTAAAGATCAAATTAAATTCACTCCAAAATGCACCTGGTCAGAGCTGCCTAATATTTTAGCACAGTTTGATATACAAATAATTCCCTTGGAAGCTGTATCTTTTAACGAATATAAAAGTCATATAAGATTTTTAGAATCTAGTATAGTTGGTGTTCCTGTAGTAGCTAGTAATGTTGGTGAGCAATCGCTTACCATTATTAATGGATTTACCGGTATATTAACATCAAATTCTAAAGAAGACTGGTTTGGTGCAATTGATTGGATGTATAAAAATACATTAGCCAGACAGGTTATGGGGGATAATGCGAAAAACTATGTGCATAAATATTGGACTGAACATTCTCATTTGCGCGCAATTAGATTGCGTGAAGTGCTTGAAGATGCAAGCTTAGGATTGTTACGCGACAAAATATCTATTATTGCTGTTATCTACAATCCTTTGCATGATGTTAAGGCCTTGTTTGAATCGATACAATCTCATGTCAATGTTCCGTATGAATTGTTAATTTGGATAAATACCGAATCCGAAGATATAAACAACTATATTCTTGATCAATATAATTCTTCAGCCTACATTATTAATGTAGGCCATAATGTCGGTAAAGCGCATGCTGCAAATCATTTATTTAAAATAGCATCTGAGCGATTTATCGTAGGACTGGATGATGACTATATAGTCCCTGAATTTTGGGCTGAGGGAATGATCTCAGCTACAAAAGCAGTTCCTAAATTAGGTTGGTTATCTACTAATTTAACAAAAGACAGTTCAGGTATTAGAGGCTATGGAAAATCAGCAACATATTCAGGTGGAGTTAGCATTTATTTGCCATCTGGAGTAGGTGGTTGGGTAGTTTTTACTACCGCCTCCAGCAGAGAGTTGATTGGATATTATAAAGAGCATGGACTCTATGGTGGTATTGATGGTGATTTTAATAGAAGAGCAAGGGCACTTGGACTGACAACTGGCTATGTCAGAAATGTAGTTGGGAAGCATAAGACACAACGGGACAATAGCTTAGCTTGGGAACTATTCAAACAACGTATCCAAGATAATATGCGTACGCACGGAAAAGACAGTGATTTAGTAACGGATAAATTTGTTGATTTTTTTGCTGAACGACCGAAGTCATTAACATGCTCTATAAAAATTAGTACATCTGTAACACATAATGAGAATGTTTGGGGGGATACGCACTTTGCCAACAGCCTCAAAGCAGCACTAGAAGAATTAGATTATAGCGTTGACGTTTCTAAACATGAAAATTGGTACTCAAATACGCAAAAACCTGATGTCGTGATTCATTTATTTGGCTTGCATGAATATGAACCAGATCCATACAGTTTAAATATTATTTGGATCATCAGTCATGTAGATAAAATAAATGCAGTTCAATTGAAAAAGTATGACTATGTTTTCTGCGCTTCGAAGAAGACAGAAGATTTAGTTCGGCAGCTTGTTCCAGAGATAAAAACGGAAGTTTTGCACCAGTGTACGGATCATAAAGTTTTCTTTCCCGATGACACTGTTTCAAAAGATATAGATGTTTTGTTTGTAGGCAATTCAAGACGTATCTATAGAGATTCTGTTAAGTATGCAGTTGAATCGAATGTTGATTTACATGTTTGGGGCACCAAGTGGGAACAATTTATTCCAAAAAATTATATAAAAGGTCAATCTATTGCTTCTGATGAAGTAGCTAACCTCTATAGAAGATCGAAAATTGTTCTTAACGATCACTGGGCTGATCAAAATGAGTTTGGTTTAGTCAATAATAGAATTTTTGATGCCTTTGCATGTGGGGCAGCTGTGCTGACAGATGAAAATCAAGGCTTAGTGGATATTTTTGGAAAAATAGAAATTCCAACTTTTAAAGATCAGCGGAGTTTTTCAAAAAATCTTAATCGTTTACTTATCGACGAAAAATGGCGGAATTCTTTAGTTAAATCAGCACAAGAATTTTCTTTAAATCAATCTACATTTAGCGCAAGGGCTAAAATTATTCATAATGCAGTGAAGTTTTTAATAAATTTTTACGTTGATTATAAATCAGAGTTTCTTTATAAATTGAGGAATTTGTCATGAGTGCTTTTAGTGAAATTTTATTGGCCTATCAAGAATCTGTTAATAAGAAAAAATTCTCAGAGGCATTAGAGGCAGCAAAAAAAATGGTGGAATTAAATCCATTAATTATGCGTTCTCATATAATTCTGATTCAAGAATATTTGCGATTAGATGATTTTGATAATGCAAGGGATGCGTGTGAACGTGCTTCTTATTATGATCCAAATTATCCGGATTTAGTTAAGTGGAAAGATAGAGTTAATTTTCTTTTAAAGAAAAGATTGGATTACGAAAAAAAAATAATTTTAATAGAAAATGAACTTGAAAATGATGATTTAAGCTTCGATGTTCTTTATTCATTTTTGCTGATTTGCTCTAAGAGTGGCGATAGAAATAAATTAATTTCTGTATTGAAAAAAATTTGGTTGAAAGATTTGAGCTATCACCAAAGAGCTGCTCTTTTTCCATTTTTGCTTGACTCGCTTTCGGGAGTTTTATTAAATAATTTTCATGATATTAATAAAGTTTTATTTACAAAAATTCGTGCTAAAGACTTGAATAGTATATACTCAATTTCTTCGGAGTCTAATAAAAAACTGCATATTGAAACTCTACAATCATTATACAAAACTCAAATATTTCATGAAATAAAAACTAATGATTTGGTTGAAGTAAGCCCAGTTGGTGAGAATTTACATTGTAAGAGCAATGTTTATTTATTGGTTTCGTTTTTGCCGATTGATAAAACGTCAACACACTTGGCTGCTGTTGCTGAACTAGTACGTATATACCAAAATTTGGGGTGTCAGGTGACGGTTTTTTGTTCATTGCTGAGTCTGTCTGGAACAAGAAACTTAAAACCATTTGATTTGGAAGACTCTGATTTTTATGTGAGAGAGCTTTCAAGGCATATACAAATGTTGAATGGGGGGGAGAAGGTTAATATATTGGCTCCGAATACATCTGCAGTTTGCAGTAGTCTGGAGTTACATTTACTCTCGATAGAAAAATTACTTGCTTCTATAGAATGTTCTTCGTTTAATATTGCAATTGCTTTATCGGGGCCTTTTGCGTGCTATAAATTGATATCGGCATTCAAAAAATTACCTATACGAAAGTTTTTATTTTCTACTCAGGGGGCAGATAATCTGTTTGAGCTAGAAAAGTTTTTTGATTATGTATTGACAGTAGCAGATCTAAGTGATGCTGATCGAAAAAAAATTAAAAGTCACTTTGATATTGAGAAGTTTATAAAACGCAAGGCACCTGTTCCGTTGTTTGCTTGGGAGACTATTTTGGATAATGAGGCCAATGCTGGTCTCCAAGAGCTTATTGATCCAGTAGATATTGCTAATCGGAAAATTGTTATTGTTACTGCTGGTGAAATGTTTTCAAGGCGGATGAATCAAGAATTTCTTGGATTGTTAAATAAGATAACTGATGGTTACGAAGAAGAAGATATTGCTATTTTAATTTTGGGTGACTCAAAAGAGGTTTTGCTAGCTAATTTTCCAGATTTGGAGAGGTTCGTAAAGTCAATCTTTGCTTATCGGGCTGTAGATCGTTTATATTCTTTTTTTTCAAAACTCTCAAGTTTTGATAACGTTGTTTATTTGTATCCAAGACATCCTGGATCTGGTAGGTGTAATGCTTATGCTATCATGGCAGGGTTGCCAGTTGTTTTATTCAAAGGTAATGATATAGGTGATGCCGTGCATGATTACATGCAGCATGATTCAGTTAATTCTATTGTTTTAGATGTTCAGCATTTAATTGCTGATAATAATTTTAGGAAAAATTATATTGATAAATCTATATTGCGTATGAATCTTTATAATAAAGAGGCAGAGCTGAGCATGGAAGAATTATTGGACGTAGAAAAATATCCGGCTAGAATATCCGGCTAAAGAAATTTTTTAAGGTTAAATTTAATTAAATGTGTGTCGAATAAAAAATTAATATGAGTGATAAACCTATTTATGTTACCCAGCCCTACCTCCCTCCGCTGGAAGAATTCACACCGTACCTGCAAAAAATTTGGAATAATAAAATATTAACTAATAGTGGTCTATTTCACCAACAGCTGGAACAAGCACTGTGCGACCATTTGGGTGTTGAGCATGTAGCTTTATTCTCTAATGGCACGCTCGGTCTCATTACTGCCCTGCAAGCTTTGCGCATCACAGGGGAGGTCATCACTACGCCCTATTCCTTCGTTGCTACCGCGCACTCACTGTTATGGAATAGTAATAAGCCAGTTTTTATCGATGTGGAGCCACATACTCTGAATATTGATCCAAACAAGATTGAAGCTTCTATCACACCAAAAACGACTGCCATCATGCCGGTGCATTGCTATGGCAACCCCTGCGATACGGAGGCTATTCAAAAAATCGCTGACAATTACAATTTGCGTGTGATTTACGATGCTGCCCACGCCTTTGGCGTGAAAGATGCCGGTGGTAGCGTCTTGCGCCATGGCGACCTATCTGTGCTGAGTTTTCATGCCACCAAGGTGTTTAACACCTTTGAAGGCGGTGCCATTATTTGTCCCGATGCGAAAACCAAGCAACGCATTGACCATTTGAAGAATTTTGGTTTTGTGGATGAAACAACGGTGGTTGCTCCTGGTATCAATGCCAAAATGAGTGAAATCAACGCAGCTTTCGGTTTGTTACAGCTCAAGCACATGCCCTATGTGATGCAGCGTCGTGCTGAAATTGACACCCAATATCGTACCCAGCTGCAAGATATACCCGGTATTTACTGCTTACCCCAATCCGGCCAAACGGTTGCCAATTATTCTTATTTTCCGGTACTTGTTCAGCCAAGCTACCCTGTGAGCCGCAATGCTTTATACCAAAAACTTCGTGAACAAGGGATTTTTGCACGTCGTTACTTTTACCCATTAATTTCGGACTTTTCCATGTATCGGGCTTTGCCCTCAGCAACACGTGCCAATTTGCCAGTTGCATCTAATGCGGCAGAAAAAGTATTGTGCCTACCTATTTATCCAGCCTTGAGTAGCACTGATGTAGATAGAATAATAGCGGCAATTCGAAAGGGTTGAAATGAAAATTGCATTGATGCAGCCTTATTTTTTTCCGTACATTGGCTATTACCAATTAGTACACTCTGTTGATGAGTTTGTGTTTTATGATGATGCAGCTTTTATTAAACAAGGGTATATTAATAGAAACAGAATTTTGCTAGGCGCAGCGCCTCATAATTTTAGTCTTGCTGTAAAAAATGTAAGTAGCTTCAGGCCAATAAAAAACCATGATTATTTAAACAACTTTTCGAACTTTAAGAGACAACTTTACTCATCTTATTCAAAGGCGCCAAACTTTAAGGATGCCATTCAATTGGTAGAACAGGTGCTTGATGAATCTAACAACAACGTAGCTCATAAAAATGCCTCCAGCATTACAACAATTTTTGATTATTTGGGTATTGAGAAAAAATTCTCATTTTCTTCAGATTTGATAATTTCAGAAGAAATAAGAGGGCAAAATCGAGTGATTGAAATATGTAAATTGAAATCAGCAATTAAATATATTAATTCACCCGGTGGTAAATCTCTTTACAATAAAAAAATTTTTTCGGATAATTATATTGAATTAAGTTTTATTGAGTCTGAAGAAATTAGTTATAAACAAAAAGGCTCAGAATTTACACCCAACTTGTCAATGATTGATATGTTAATGTGGTGCGATAAAGCCTCTATCTTAAAATATTTATCAAATTATAATTTATCGTAAATATTTTTATATATTTTCACTACTGAAATGTTAAATAAAAAAGCAATTGGAGGTTATTTTGAATTAGAACTTCCAAGAAATTTCTCTGAAAAATATCCGAATGCACTCAAGTTTCAGTCTGCACGTGCAGCATTTCTGGCATTGCTTCAGCAAATGCCTCACATCAAGCGCGTTTGGATGCCGTACTACATCTGTGACAGCATGATGATGCCGGTATATGCAGCAGGTAAAGAATTGAGTTTTTATACTATTAATCAACAGTTCAAAATAGAACATCCACCAGAATTATCAGCAAATGATTTACTGCTTTATGTGAATTATTTTGGCATTTGCGACAGTAATGTTTTTGAGGTGATAGCACAATTTAATCCTGAACAAATCATTATTGACTGTTCACAGGCTTTTTATTCTGGCCCATTTCAATGCTTGGCAACTATTTATTCACTGCGTAAATTTTTTGGTGTACCCGATGGTGGGTTGCTTGTTACATCTAAAGACGTAGTATTGCCAGCATGTCAAGACGTAGAAAGTATAAAACGTTGTACTCACTTGTTAGAGCGGTTGGCATTTTCTGCTGAAACTGGTTATGAAAGTTATAAAATGGCTGAAGCCAGCTTGGATGATCCAACGCCGAAGAGGATGTCTCAGCTTACACAAATTATTATGGCTACGATAGATTATTCATTAATTGAGAATAAACGTTCAGAAAATTTTGCTTTTCTTCAAAAAGAACTTGGCTCAACAAATAAAATAAAAATTAAAGATACATCAACGGTGGCTCCACTTTGTTATCCTTACTTGCAAGAAAAAGAGCAATTAAAAGAATTATTAATAAATGAAAAAATATTTATCCCTACTTATTGGCCTGATGTTACATCAAGAATAAATGAGATTTCTTTTGAAAAGCAATTAATTAAAAACATGCTTGCAATTCCTTGTGATCAAAGATATAAAAAATCTGACCTAACTTTAGTTGTTGATTTAATTAAACAGGGAGAAATGTTATGAATATTAAAGGAAAAATTGTTACTTTAAGAGCGCCAGAGTTATCTGATGTTCCAGTTCTTCATGAATGGAGTAATGATCCAGAAATATGGAAAATGCTCGGTGGGTGGCATTTTCCATTTTCTTCAAAATCTACAGAAGAATGGGTAAAAAGTAGAAAAGATAACAATTTAACAGATCACGTTTTTTGCATCGAAACACCAGACGAGGGAGTCATTGGAACAGCAAATATCGTTAATATTGATTGGAAAAATAAAAATGCTTTCCATGGAATGATGATTGGAAAGAAAAATCTTCGAGGCAAGGGCTATGCACTCGATGCTTTGTTTTCAATAATGCGTTATGCTTTTATGGATTTAGGCTTACATCGGCTCGATGGTGATATGATTGAATACAATACAAGATCCATTGAGTTTTATATCAAAAAAGGTGGTTGGAAGCACGAAGGAATTCGGAAAAATTGGTTTTATAGAGACGGGCGTTTTTATGATAAAGTCATTGTGGGTGTTGAGCAAAATGATTATATTGAAATCATAAAAAAATCAAATTATTGGGAATAATTTCTTAAAAAACATCATTGCTATGATTTTCATCACAGGCGGCGCTGGCTTTATTGGTGCCAATTTTGTTTTAGACTGGTTGGCATCTGGTGATGAGCCAGTGCTTAACCTAGATGCTTTAACTTACGCGGGCAATCTGCAAAATTTGGCAACCTTGGTGGGTGATACACGCCATATTTTTGTCCAGGGCGATATTGGCGATAGCAGTTTACTGGTACGTTTATTGGCACAGTACCAACCACGCGCCGTAGTTAATTTTGCCGCTGAGTCGCATGTGGATCGTTCTATCCATGGCCCAGGAGATTTTATCCAGACGAATATTGTCGGCACCTTCCGCTTGTTGGAGTCTGTTCGGGCTTACTATGCACAGTTGCCTGCCACAGACCAACAAGTCTTCCGCTTTTTGCATGTTTCTACCGATGAGGTTTATGGTTCTTTGGCCAAAAACGCCCCACCGTTTGCCGAAACCCATCGCTACGAGCCTAATAGTCCTTACTCAGCCAGCAAAGCGGCTTCTGACCATTTGGTGCGTGCCTACCACCATACCTACGGTCTGCCGGTGTTGACGACCAATTGCTCGAATAATTACGGACCTTACCATTTCCCAGAAAAGCTGATTCCGTTGATGATTGTCAATGCCTTGGCCGGTAAGCCCCTGCCGGTGTATGGTGATGGCATGCAGGTACGGGATTGGCTCTATGTCAAAGACCATTGCAGTGCCATCCGCTGCGTGCTAGACAAGGCTGAACGTGTTTCTGCATACCACCCATGTCGAGGTCAGGTCCAGCTACCGGCTGTATCTGGAGTTCAACAACAACCTGCGCGGTGAAGTAAATTTGATCGACGAGCTGTGGGGCGAGATGTTTGAACCCCTCAAAGACGAGCGCCTGTTTGCCACCGCCCACCAAGACGATGCGCTAGGTACCGTGGTCTGGGCCAATGGTGCCGACCTAGCTCCAGAATTTTTGCTCTATCTTTTACAACAACAAATCCCTCAAGTGGCATGACTACACGTAAAGGCATCATTCTCGCCGGCGGCTCCGGCACCCGGCTGCACCCGGCGACCCTGTCCATCAGCAAGCAACTGCTGCCGGTGTACGACAAGCCCATGATTTATTACCCGCTCAGCACCTTGATGCTGGCTGGTATGCGCGATGTGCTCATCATCAGCACACCGCAAGATACACCACGTTTCCAGCAATTGTTGGGCGATGGTAGCCAGTGGGGCATAAATCTGCAATACGCCGTGCAACCGAGCCCAGACGGGCTGGCGCAGGCCTTCATCATTGGTGAGAGTTTTGTTGCTAACGGCCCCAGTGCTTTGGTATTGGGCGACAACATCTACCACGGCCATGATTTCCAGCCGCTGTTGCACGCTGCCGATACCCAAGCCCAAGGCGCTACGGTGTTTGCTTACCATGTACATGATCCCGAGCGTTACGGGGTGGTGGAGTTTGATGCCACCGGCAAAGCCATTAGCATTGAAGAAAAGCCCCCACAACCCAAGAGCCATTATGCTATTACCGGTCTGTACTTTTATGATAACCAAGTGGTGGACATTGCCAAAGCCGTCAAGCCCAGCCCACGCGGTGAGCTTGAAATCACCAGTATCAACCAAACGTATTTAGAGCTGGGCCAGCTCACGGTGCAAACCATGGGCCGGGGCTATGCTTGGCTGGATACTGGCACCCATGACAGCCTGCTAGAGGCCAGCCACTTTATCGCCACACTGCAACACCGCCAAGGCTTAAAAATTGCCTGCCCGGAAGAAATTGCTTGGCGCGCTGGCTGGATTGATGATGCCCGCTTAGAGCAACTGGCCGCCCCGCTGGCCAAAAACGGCTATGGGCAGTATTTACAACGTTTGTTGATTGAGCGTGTTTGAACCAACCTCCCCGTGGGCGCAGCTGCAAGGTCTAGCGTACCACTACACCCACCACTTTCAAATTGCACAGGTCTTGCAGGCCGACCCGGATCGGGTAGCCGACCTTACCTTACATGCGCCGCATGTGATGGCCGATCTGTCCAAAAACCTGTGGGATGCCCCAGTACGTTCGGCTTTGTTCGCCTTGGCTGAAAGCCGTGGACTGGTGCAGCAGTGCGCCGCCATGTGGGCCGGTGCCGCCATCAACCACACCGAAGGCCGGGCCGTGCAGCATGTGCATTTGCGTATGCCAGCTGGCCAAGGGCTATCTGACAGCGTGCTGCCCGTTCTGGATGTGGCAGAGGATATTGTGCAACAACGGCGTTGGACCCATTTGGTGCATATTGGTGTCGGTGGCTCGGGCTTAGGCCCTGAGTTGTGTTTGCAAGCTTTGCAGCCTTACGCACAGTCCAATATCCAAGTGCATGTGGTCGGCAATGTCGATGGCCACGAGCTGCACCAGGTGTTGGCGCAGCTTGATCCTGCACACACCTTGTTTGTCGTAGTCTCCAAGTCGTGGGGTACCTTGGAGACACGACTCAACGCCCAAGCGGCACGTCAGTGGCTAGAGGCCGATGGTACCCAGCAGTGGGCTGACCATGCGCTGGCCGTCACGGCCTGCCCACAAAAAGCCCAAGCTGAAGGCTATCACCAAGTGCTTACCATGCCCGAAACCGTGGGCGGGCGTTTTTCGCTTTGGTCGGCGGTAGGTTTGCCTTTGGCCGTGATTCTCGGCCGCCAAGGTTTTCAGGATTTACTGCGTGGTGCCCGCGACATGGACGAGCATTTTTACCACGCGCCGCTAGAAAGCAATCTGCCCGTCCATTTAGCAGCATTGGATGTATGGTACGCCACGTTTTTGCAGCTACCCAGCCGCTGCGTGGTACCTTACCACCACGGTCTGCGCCGTTTGCCAGCCTATTTGCAGCAGTTAGAGATGGAAAGCAATGGCAAGCGTGTGGGCACTGATGGCCAACCCTTGCCTTACCTTACCGCGCCTGCAGTGTGGGGTGAAGTGGGCAGCAACAGCCAACACGCATTTTTCCAATGGTTGCACCAAGGCCCACAACGCACGCCCGTAGAATTTTTGCTGGTGGCCAAAGCACAGCACGCTTGGCCAGAACACCAACGTTGGTTACACGCCAGCGCATTGGCACAAGCCAAAGCCTTAATGGATGGCAAACCCGCTGGCCCAGAACAATTGGCCGGACACCAAGATTTTCCAGGCAACCGCCCCAGCAGTATGTTGCTGCTCAAAGATTTATCCCCCACCAGTTTAGGCGCTTTGTTGGCTTTGTACGAGCATCGCACTTTTGCCGCTGGCGTATTCTGGGGCATCAACAGTTTTGATCAGTGGGGGGTGGAGTTGGGCAAGCAACTGGCACAAACCATCGAGCCAGCTTTAGTGCATGGTCAGACGGCGGGCTTAGATGCCTCCACGGCCCAACTGGTACAGTGGCTACGCCATTGGCAACACCAGCCCAGTGCAGATCAAGCGTGTGCGTGATAGCGCAGTCATTTAACAAAAATTTGAGTAATTATGATTAAAAAAGCCGTCTTCCCTATTGCCGGCTTAGGCACCCGGTTTTTACCCGCCACCAAAGCCAGCGCCAAAGAAATGCTACCCGTGGTGGACAAGCCGCTGATCCAATACGCGGTAGAAGAAGCCTACGAGGCAGGCATTCGCCACATGATCTTTGTCACCGGGCGTACCAAGCGCAGCGTCGAAGACCACTTTGACACTGCTTACGAGCTAGAGAACGAATTAGAGTTGGCTGGCAAAGCAGCACTGCTCAAGGTAGCACGCAGTATTGCCCCCGAGGATATGATTTGCACCTATGTGCGCCAGTCGCGTGCTTTGGGCTTAGGCCATGCGGTGCTGTGCGCCAAAGAGTTGGTCGGTTCAGAGCCATTTGCCGTACTGCTGGCCGATGATCTGATGGTGGGCCAGCCAGGTATTACCGCCCAAATGGTGGCCCAATTTACCGAGTGGCACACTAGCTTGTTGGCCGTGCAAGACGTACCACGCGAGCACACCAACCGCTACGGTATTGTGAGTGGCCTACCTGTTGGTGATACCTTGTTGGATGTCAGTGGTATTGTAGAAAAACCAGCCCCCGAAGTGGCCCCCACTACCTTGGCCGTGGCAGGCCGTTATATCCTTACCCCTGGCATCTTCAAAGAGCTGGAAAATCTGCCCCGTGGTGTGGGGGGTGAAATTCAGCTCACCGATGGTATTGCACAACTGCTGCGCCGAGAAAAAGTATTTGCCTATCATTATCACGGTACTCGCTACGATTGCGGCAGTAAGTTGGGTTTTCTGCAAGCCACGGTCGATTTGGCTGAGCAACACTCTGAAGTAGGGTCAAGCTTTAAGCAGTGGCTTCAAAACAGAGCCGCAACACCCCAAACGGCACCGCAAGCGTAACTGCCATCATTAAACACCCTACAGATTAGTCAGAGAAAGAAAAAATGAAAATTGCTGTTGCCGGAACCGGTTATGTTGGACTTTCCATGTCGGTGTTGCTGGCACAGCACCATGAGGTAGTCGCGCTCGATGTGCTGCCAGCCAAGGTAGAGCAGATCAACCAGCGCTGCTCGCCGATTGAAGATAGAAAAATTGAAGAATATTTGGCACACCAACCCTTGCGGTTACGCGCCACCCTCGATAAGCATGAGGCCTATCAAGGGGCTGATTATGTCATCATTGCCACCCCCACCGACTACGATCCGCAAACCAATTATTTCAATACGCTGTCAGTCGAAGGGGTGATTCAAGATGTGTTGGCCATCAATCCCACAGCGGTGATGGTGGTAAAAAGCACGGTGCCTGTGGGCTTTGTGGCCCAGATGCGGGCGCTCTATAAAACTGAGAACTTGTTATTTTCTCCAGAATTTTTGCGCGAAGGCCAAGCATTACACGACAACCTGTATCCCAGCCGCATTGTGGTTGGAGAGCGCTCTGAACGGGCGCAACAATTTGCCAATTTGTTGCTAGAGGGTGCAATCAAAAAAGATGTGCCTGTGCTACTGACCGATAGCACTGAAGCCGAAGCTATTAAATTATTTGCCAACACCTATTTAGCAATGCGGGTGGCTTATTTTAATGAATTGGATACCTATGCGGCTCAGCATGGTTTAGACACCCGCCAAATTATTGACGGTGTTTGCCTAGACCCACGCATTGGATCGCACTATAACAATCCTAGTTTTGGCTATGGCGGCTATTGCTTACCGAAAGACACTAAACAATTATTAGCCAATTATAGCGAGGTACCACAAAATCTGATTCAAGCCATTGTGGCTTCTAACAGTACACGCAAAGATTTTATTGCAGAAACCATTTTACAGCGCAAGCCTTCGGTCGTTGGTATTTATCGCTTGGTCATGAAGGCGGGTTCAGATAATTTTCGCGCTTCTAGCATTCAAGGTATTATGAAGCGCATTAAAGCCAAAGGGATTGAAATAATTGTATATGAACCCGCTTTAGAGGAAACAAGATTTTTTAATTCAGCGGTAATACAAAATTTAACCGAATTCAAACAACGCGCTGATGTGATTGTGGCCAATCGGGTCACGGAAGATCTCAGTGATGTGCTGGATAAAGTGTATAGCCGAGATCTATTTGGTGGCGATGCTTAATTTCGCCAAAAAAGCAATCGTGCATAACCATCATGGAAGTGAATTAGCATAGATAATGTGCTAAAAAAATTCCATACGACAGCTTAGGCATGCTCAATTTATTAAAATTTTACCGGCATTTTCGTAAAAAGCGTGATGCCCAAGCTTTAGCGTTGCTGCCTATTCATGGATCGCACAGCATACCAGCGGCTTTGCAACAGTATGCAATGTACCGTTTAGGCATGTACCGCTCAGTGACTGAATCTAGCGTGGTACATGGTAATTGGCGTTCCTTGTTTGCCATGATAGTGTCTTTGGCTGCCTGTGATGAGCGTGAAAAAGCAGCTTCTTTGCTACAAGACGAATCGGTATTACGGGTATTGGAATCGCGTAAAATAGATTTATCCATTGCTTTGCTTGCTTTTTATCCAGAATTAGCGCATCAATTATTGCCCTCTAATGCACCAATGACCTTGAAATTAGCTGTGTGGCTGCAACAAGGGTTTTTCGATAAAGTTCAGCAGGTATTTGAGCAAAATTCAGAAATTTTTTCATACCACCCTGATACTTATTTGTTACGCTGTAATGCACGAAATTTTTCACCTGCTGATCAGTTGCAGCAGGTGAATTTTTACCTTCGCGCTCACCATCTCACTCCATTGTTTTTAAAAAATCCTGATCTGGTATTGGGAGTCATGAATTTAAAAGCCAAACCACTTTCTTTTTCTAATGAAGGGCCTTTGGTTAGCATTTTAATGACTGCTTTTCAGAGTGCAGCAAGAATTGCATCTTCGATTGAGTCGCTATTAAATCAAACCTACCAGAATATTGAATTGATGGTAATAGATGATGCCAGTAATGATGAAACATCTTTCATAGTGAGAAATATTGCTAAAGTTGATTCACGTGTGCGCTACATTCGCTTACCTACCAATGTAGGTACCTATGTTGCAAAGACCATTGGTTTAGAAATATCCCAAGGAGAATTTGTTACTTGCCAAGATTCTGATGATTGGGCGCATCCAGAAAAAATTGCACTTCAGGTGGCCCCACTGCTACGCGACCGAAAAATTATTTTTACGACTTCTAATTGGGTTCGTCTTCAAGATAATGGGAAGTTTTATGCGCGCGCAGTGTTCCCACTCAATCGCCTCAATCCAGCCTCTCCTTTATTCAGAAAAAAAGAGGTTCGTGAGCGTGCAGGATTTTGGGATTGGGTTCGCACTGGCGCCGATAGTGAATTTCATGCGCGTCTCAAGCTGGTATTTGGCCCCCAAGCCATGCAACGTATTACCAAACCGCTGACCTTTGGTGCCCACAGGGCAGATTCTTTGATGACAGCTTCGGATACTGGCTATGATGCACACGGGGTTTCTAGGCCGCGTTTAGATTATTGGGAAGCTTGGAATGCTTGGCATATCCACGAGCTACGCCAAGGCCGTTTGCCCAAGTTGCCGTCACTTGAGGCTGCTCGTCTGTCTCATCGCCCGTTTGAAGCGCCAGAGTCTATTCAAGTGCCTCCTGAAAATATAGAGCAGTGTTTATCGATTTTAAAGAATTTTTATGCCAACCATTAGTCAATTTTTTGGCATACTTATTCATATGTATATACGTGGGGAACACAATCCACCCCATTTTCATGCCCTTTATGCTGAATACGAAGCGTTGATCAACATTCAAACTTTAGAGGTGATTGAGGGAAAGCTGCCGCGCCGTGCATTGGCTATGGTGTTAGAGTGGGCAGCTGAACATCGTGCAGAGCTCATGGAGGACTGGAACTTATGTCGAGCCAAACAATTACCCAAGCCCATCCAGCCGTTGGAGTAACACCAGCTGCGCCGTGGCGTGTGTGCGCCATAACAGTGCTTCCACAATGCCAGTTGGCAGTAACCTTCAATGATGGCACCAGCGGCATTGTCGATGTTTCAGCTTTGGTTCTTGGGCCAGATGCAGGGGTTTTTCAAGCTTTGCGTGATGTGTCTTTCTTTGCCCAAGCGTATCTCGATTGTGGTGCGGTGGCATGGCCTAATGGGGCGGACTTAGCTCCAGATGCCATGTACAAAGCAATCAGTCGTTCGGGCATCTGGCGTGTTTTAGACTGAGTTCCTTGCTTGTGATCCTGACCACTTCACGCGGCATTCTGCGTATTACGGCCTTGCCTGCCTTGCTGGGCGATCAGGTGCTGCTGCATCGCCGTTGGGGCCAAGCCGCTTCAGCGCGGGCGGTAGTCGGCTGGGGCCTCAAGCCCACAGCGGCATCGGCGCGAGCTTTAGCGCAGCGCTTGGATGTGCCTTATTGGTCACTCGAAGACGGCTTTTTGCGCTCCGTCGGCGTGGGCCAGCAAGAATTTAGCCTGTCGCTGGTGGTGGACGATGTCGGCATTTATTACGATGCCAGCCGCCCCTCGCGCCTAGAGTCTTTGGTGTTGCAAACTTTGACCCCAGCGGCGCAGCAACGGGCACAGGCTTTGGCGGCGGCTTGGTGCCGCGCTGGGGTTTCTAAATACAACTACGCGCGCGATTGGGGTCAGCCTTTGCCCCAGCCTTATGTGCTGGTGGCCGACCAAACTTGGGGCGATGCCTCTATCCGCTATGGCGGGGCCGACGCTTCGTCTTTTCAGCGCATGTTGCAAGCCGCCTTGGATGAAAACCCCCACGCCACAGTGCTGCTCAAGGTACACCCCGAGGTGATGCTCGGGCGCAAGCGTGGCCATTTTGATTTGGCAGCCTTGGCGCAGCAGCCGCGCGTGCAAGTACTGGGCCAGGATGTGCATCCCAGCCGTTTAATCGCTGGGGCCGAGGCGGTTTATACCGTAACTTCACAAATGGGTTTTGAAGGCCTGCTTTGGGGTAAGCGGGTACGCACCTTTGGCCTGCCGTTTTATGCTGGTTGGGGCCTGACCGAAGACGATTTGCCCGCGCCCTCGCGCCGTCGCCCGGTGCCGCTAGAAAATCTCATCCATGCCGCTTTGGTCGATTACACCCGCTATGTTGATCCAGAAACTGGCCAGCCTTGCCTGCCCGAGCGTGCTATCGAATGGATGGGTTTGCAGCGACAAATGCGCGCACGTTTTCCGGCCCAACTGACAGCAGTGGGGTTTTCGCGCTGGAAAAAGCCCATTGTGCGCGATTTTTGCCAAGGCAGCGAGGTGCATTTTGTGCCGGATATGGCTGCAACCCAGGCCAGCAGCGCACAGGCGTTGGTCGTCTGGGGCCTCAAGCTGCAGCCAGCGGCAGAAAAACGCCCAGTGTTGCGCTTAGAAGATGCCTTTTTGCGTTCCGTGGGTTTGGGGGCCGATTTGGTGCGCCCGCTGTCTTGGGTGATGGACGACACCGGCATTTATTACGATGCCACCCGCCCTTCTGCCTTAGAGCAGCTGTTGCAATCCTCTGATTTTGACGCTGCTTTGTTGGCGCGTGCCGCTGCTTTGCGCCAGCGCATTGCCGCCGCTGGCCTGACCAAGTACAACGTCGGTAGCGGTGGCTGGCAGCGGCCTGCGGGCGACAAGCGCGTGATTTTGGTGCCGGGGCAGGTGCAAAGCGATGCTTCCATCCAATGGGGGGCACCGGAAGGCGTTTGTCCGGTGCGGCGCAATATGGATTTATTGCGTGCCGTGCGCCAAGCCCACCCGGAGGCTTGGGTGGTTTATAAGCCGCATCCCGACGTCTTGGCTGGCCTGCGGACGCAACACCCGGACGAAGCCCATGCGGCCCAATGGTGCGATGAGGTCGTGTTGCAAGCCTCGATGGGCGAGATGCTGGCCGTGGTCGATGAAGTCCATGTACTCACCTCGCTGGCTGGTTTTGAGGCGTTGTTGCGCGGTAAGCGCGTGGTTTGTTACGGCCAGCCTTTTTACGCTGGTTGGGGCCTGACCCAAGACCTGGTGCCGCCAGCGCGCCGCACCCGGCGTTTGTCGCTCGATGCCTTGGTGGCCGGGACTTTGATTTTGTACCCCACCTATATCAGCCGCACCACCGGGCGCTTTACCACCCCCGAGCGCGCTTTGGATGAGCTACTGGCTTGGCGTGCCAGCGGGGCCTCTACCTTGCCGTGGTGGCGCAAAGCCTTGCGCGTAGTGTTGCGTTGGTACAAACGCTAGGCACTTCTGGCCACCAGAGCTAAACACAGCCGTGGCACCGCACGCGCAACTCGCTATGCTTGCGCCCCATGACATACCTTAATCACGATGAAACCCGCCAAGCCCTGCACGCCCAAGTGTTGTTGGATGTAGCCCGTGCTTTGCAAGAAGATGTGGGCAGCGGTGACTTAACCGCCGCTTTAGTACCCGCCCAGCGCCGCACCCGTGGCCGTATTTTGGCGCGCGAAAGCGCCGTGATTTGTGGCGCACCGTGGGCCGAAGCGGCCTTTCGCGCCCTAGACCCGAGCATCCAACTGCATTGGTTGGTGGCCGAAGGCCAACGCTGCGCCGCCGACCAAGTAGTGTTGGAGTTTGAAGGCAGCGCCCGCGCCCTGCTCAGCGCCGAGCGCACCGCGCTCAATTTCTTGCAGTTGTTGTCCGCTGTGGCGACCAAGACAGCCACCTATGTGCAAGCCGTGCAAGGAACGAAGGCTCAGATTGTGGATACACGCAAAACCATTCCCGGCCTGCGTTTGGCACAAAAATATGCAGTGCGTGTGGGCGGTGGTGTCAATCACCGTATCGGTTTGCACGATGCGGTACTCATCAAAGAGAACCACATCGCCGCCGCTGGCGGTGTCACAGCCGTACTGCAAGCGGCGCAACAAGCCGCTGCCCGCGCCCAATTCATTGAGATTGAGGTAGAAACCCTGGCCCAGTTGGAGGAAGCACTGGCCGCCGGGGCCAAAATGGTGCTGCTAGACAACATGCCCAAAGACCAACTGCACGAGGCAGTACGCATCAACGCAGGGCGGGCGATTCTGGAAATCTCGGGCGGGGTCACGCTAGAGGGTTTGCGCGCACTGGCCGAAACCGGCGTGGACCGCATCTCAATTGGCGGCTTGACCAAAGATGTCAAAGCGATTGATTTTTCTATGCGTTTGCAGGAGCTTGCTTAAATGACCACCCCCGACACCCTGAAAGACGTTGAATACGAACAACCCACCGAGGGCAGCGTCTGCGCCACCAAACACGCTTGGGCGCGCGTACCCGCCGAACCGGCCCCGGCAGAGCGCGCTGCTCTGAAAGACAAAATCCGCCGCCTGCTCAAAGAAAAGAACGCGGTGATGGTGTCGCATTACTATGTGCATCCAGACCTGCAAGATTTGGCCGAAGAGACCGGCGGCATCGTCAGCGACTCGTTAGAAATGGCCCGTTTTGGCCGCGACCACACCGCGCAAACCTTGGTAGTTTCTGGGGTGCGCTTTATGGGCGAGACCGCCAAAATCCTCTCGCCCGAGAAAACCATTTTGATGCCCGATTTGGATGCCACCTGCTCGCTCGATTTGGGCTGCCCGGTGGACGAATTTAGCGCCTTCTGCGATGCCCACCCCGACCGCACCGTGGTGGTCTATGCCAACACCAGCGCCGCCGTTAAAGCGCGCGCCGATTGGCTGGTCACCTCTAGCTGTGCGCTGGATATTGTGCGCGCCCTGAAAGCGCAAGGGCACAAAATCTTGTGGGCACCCGACCGGCATTTGGGCGACTATATCCGCCGCGAAACCGGCGCAGACATGGTGTTCTGGAACGGTGCGTGCATCGTCCATGACGAATTCAAGGCGTTTGAATTAGAAGACCTCAAGCGCCAGCATCCCCAAGCCAAGGTGTTGGTGCATCCCGAATCACCCGCCGAAGTGGTGGCACTGGCCGATGCCGTAGGCTCTACCTCGGCCATTTTGCACGCGGCCAAAACGCTGGACGCACAAGAGTTCATTGTGGCCACCGACAACGGCATGATGCACAAGCTACGCACGCTTAACCCCGGCAAAATCTTTTACGAAGCGCCCACCGCTGGCAACAGCGCCACCTGCAAAAGCTGCGCCCACTGCCCGTGGATGGCCATGAACAGCTTGGCCGGTGTGGCGCAGGTGCTGGAAAGCGGTAGCAACGCGATTGAGGTCGATGCAGCGCTGATTCCGCGGGCGCGCCAACCGATTGACCGCATGTTGGCCTTTACCGCCGCCCTTAAAAACGGCCAGCCCACCACCGGGCTGGTGCCGCATATCGGCGCGGCCTAAAGCGCCACCGGCTTCAATACACCAAAGCGCCGCACGGTACAAAACGCGGTGCTGCGCTTTGCTGCGGTTGCCGCCCATAATGCAGGTCATCATGATACGCACCAGCCAACTCCTGCACCCACCCCGCACCCCTGCACCTATCCGCGATGCCGCCACTGTGTTGCTGCTGCACGATGGCCCCGAGGGCCTAGAGGTGCTTATGACGCGCCGCTCCGACCAAGCCAGCTTTGCGCCGGGAGCTTACGTTTTCCCCGGTGGCGGTATTGATGTGCAAGATGCCCAAGCGCACACGGTAGCCGCACGCCGCCCCACGCAAAGTGATTTGCACCTGACGCAAGCGATTGCCGCCATCCGCGAGAGCTTTGAAGAACTGGGCATTTTGTTGGCCCGCCATGCCGATGGCCGCATGGCCGATGACCAAGACATTGCCCGCCTGAGCCGCCATGCGCCCTTTGCCGAGCAATGCGCCGCCCACGGCCTGACATTGGCCGCTGACATGGTCTATGTGCTGGCCCACTGGACGGGCGCACGCGAGTTAAACAAGCGCTTTGCCGTGCCGTTTTTAATCGCCCGGATGCCCGAGGGCCAAACCCCGGTGGCCGACGAGCAAGAGCAGTTTGAACCGGTGTGGGTCTCGCCCCGGCTGGCCTTAGAGCGCCATGCTGCCGGGCAATTTTTTATGATTTATCCCACCATCCGCACCTTAGAGCGACTGGCCGATTTTGCCAACACCGAGGCCGTGTTGGCCGGTCTAGCGCACGAACAGCCCTTGTGGGTCTCTTGCCCACGCGGTGGCCTGCTGGCCGGTAAAGAAGTGCATTACATGGAACACGAGGCCCCGTTTGGCGAGTTGGCCTTGGTCTGCCCGGACGGCCAAACACCAGCACACGCACTCGATTGGCAAAGCGAAGCGCCCGTGCCCCTGCTACGCAACGTGCAGCGCCTCACAGCCCCCAACCCCGGTTTTATGACTGGCCCCGGCACCAACAGCTACTTGGTGGGCGACCCCAGCACCGGCTATATCGCCATTGACCCCGGCCCGGCCGACCACGCACACCTAGAAAAACTCTGGCGTGCGGCGGGGGGCGATATCCGCGCCATTGTGTGTACCCATTCGCACCCCGACCACTCTCCCGGTGCCGCACCTTTGCAAGCCTTGTGCCGCCAAACCGGGCGCAGTCAGCCAGCGATTTTGGGCTTGCCATCGGCCCCGACAGCACGCGCTGCCAGCGCCTTTAGCCCCGACGAAACGCTACAAAACGGCCAACGCCTGACCCTGAGCGGCACCGGGCTACAAGGGCCAGTGCAACACACCTTGCAGGTGGTACACACCCCCGGCCATGCCGCCAATCATCTGTGCCTGTTGTTGGAAGAAGATGGCTTGTTGTTCTCGGGCGACCACATCCTCAACGGTAGCACCACGGTGATTGACCCCCCCGATGGCAATATGGCCGATTACCTCGATTCTTTAGACCGGCTCGATGCCCTGTGCCAACAATACCAAATCGAATTTATCTTGCCCGCGCATGGTTATGTGCTGCACGAAGCCCGCAACGCCATTGCCCAATTGAGAGCGCACCGGCTGGCCCGCGAGGCCAAGGTGCTGGCCGCCATGCAAGCCCTGCCCGGTGGCACCATGCAAGATTGGGTAGCCCACGCCTATGCCGATGTGCCACCGCGCCTGTGGCCGGTGGCCCAGCGCTCCTTATTGGCGCATGTAGAGCGCATCCGCAGCATGGAGCCCGGTAATGACTGAACACAGCAATCCCCCCACCGGGCTAGTGCGCTTGGCCAAACGACTGGCGCAACAATTAGGCTGTTCGCGCAGCACAGCAGAACAATACATTGAAGGCGGCTTGGTCAGTGTGGATGGCCAAGTGGTGGAGCTGCCCGGCGCGCGCGTGCGGCCAGACCAAACCGTCACCTTGGCCCCAGATGCCAGCTTGCTGGATTTGGCCCCAGTAACGCTGCTGTTGCACAAGCCGCCCGGCTTTGAGGCTGGTTTGGGTCTGGAAGCTACCGCTCCAGCACACGCCAGCCGCAGCCAAGGCGCACCCTCTGCTGTGACCTTGCTGAATGCAGCTTCGCACCTGCCGGAAGATGCCTCCGGCACACGCGTGCTGTTGCGCCATTTCAAGCAATTGCAGTGTTTTACCCCACTGCCCACCCCTGCCAGTGGCTTGGTGGTTTATACGCAAGACCCACGCATCGCGCGCAAACTGGCCGAAGACATCGAAACGCTAGAGCAAGAATGTATTGTTGAAGTGGCGGGCCAAATAGCCGAGGGTGGGCTGCAAAAACTCTGCCACGGCCTGAGCTTCAATGGCCGCCCCTTGCCACCGATTAAAGTGAGTTGGCAAAACGAAACCCGCCTGCGCTTTGCGCTGAAGGGGATTCGCCCCGGCCAAATTCCGGCCATGTGCGAGGCGGTGGGCCTGCGCGTGGTCAGTTTGCGGCGCATCCGTTTGGGCCGGGTGCCGCTGGCCAAAGTGCCCGAAGGGCAATGGCGCTATTTGCAAGCGTGGGAGAAGTTCTAAGCAGCGCCCAACGGCCAGCAAGTCCAAGCCCCCAAGGCCGGTGCTTGCTGCGGCCATTGGGCCGCGCTGGGTGGCTGGGTAGCTGGAGCTTGTTGCAACCAATCTAGGCAACGCGCCACCCCGGCATGGCTTATCCATAGCACAGGGTTTTGTTGCTCGGTCGCTAGGCTTTGGGCTGCCTGCCAAGCGCTGGCTACGCGCAACAACATGGTTTGTAGGTTCTCACCCCCACCGGGGCGGTAGTGGGCAAAATCAGCCACCCAAGTGTCTATGTCATGGCGTGGAATGTCGTCCCAACGGCGGCCTTCCCAAGCACCAAAATCCATCTCTTGCAAGCGGTCATCTGGCTGGCTGATGCTGTCTGGGCGCAAAGCTTGCAAAGCGTGGGCCAATTGGGCACAGCGTTGCAAGGGGGAATGCCAGACTAGCACGCGCTGTGGCAGTGCTTGGGCCAAGGCTTGCGCGGCGGCTTGGGTGGCAGCGGCATCGGCGGGCATATCCCATCGGCCATAACAATACCCCGGCGCAATCAGAGGGGCGGCATGGCGCGCCAGCCATAACTGAAGAATACTCATGTGTTGACCCAGCGGCCCAACGGCCCCAAAGCCAAGGCTGCGCCCAAATAGAACCCGACTTCGCCCAGTTGTTGCACTGCGCCCAAACCATCACCCGTAAAGCCTTGCAAGCGCCGCGCCAAGCGCCGTGCCATGTGGGCCGCTGCCAAAGCACTGCACAGCACCGCCATCGCCAGCCACAGCGCCGACTGCCATTGCCACACCAGCGCCAACGGAGCAACACACCACAGTCCGGCAGCCAGCAAAGCCGCATTGCTGATTTGGTCGGCCAGCGGTTTGCTTTTGGATTTGGCCGTATCCCCCACATGCGGCAGGCAACGCACCAACCACAACGGCCACCAGCGGGACAACACATGCCCCCCCAACAAAGCGGCCAAAGCCGCTGGCAGGCTGTGCGCGCCCAACAAGGCCAACAAGCTGCACTTGGCCAACAGCCCCAACACCAGTGCCATCGCACCAAACGCGCCAATGCGCGAATCCTTCATGATGTCTAAGGCGCGCTCGCGGTCGTAGCTGCCGCCCAAGCCATCGGCCACATCGGCCAAACCGTCTTCATGAAAACCCCCGGTGAGCAACACCGTGGCAATGGTGCAAGCCACCGCTGCCACGGCAGGTGCCAGTGGATTGGGTGCAAGTGCCAGATGCAAGGCCGCATACACCAGCATGGCCACGGCGGCCACCAACCAACCAACCCCCGGAAAATGCGCGCTGCTGGCGCGCAACATGGCTGGGCTAAAGCCGACCCAATCGGCCAGCCGTCCAGTGACAGGAATACGGGTAAAAAATTGCACAGCCAGCAAATAATGGCGAAGAGCTTGCATCAGGGCAAAGGGCTGTTAAAGCTTTTAGAGGTGAATGGTGTTGCGCCCCGATTGCTTGGCGCGGTACATGGCATCATCGGCTTGGCGCAATAAATCGGTTTGCCGGGGGGTATCGCGTCCGGCAAACAAAGTCATGCCGACGCTGCAAGAGCAGTGGTGTTCCACCACGCTGGCCGGGCTACCGGCTTGGGCTGCGACCTCCAGACGATAGGCTTGGGACAGGGCAGTACGGATTTTTTCGGCCACAGTCATGGCTTGGGCCAGTGCTGGCTCGGCTTGGGCGTGCAAATCGCCAATCACCACCACAAACTCATCGCCACCCAAACAGGCCACGGTATCGACTTCGCGCACACTGGCGGTTAAGCGCCGCGCCACCTCTAGCAGCAGCAAATCGCCTACCGCATGGCCGTGGGTATCGTTGAGCGGCTTGAAGTTGTCTAAATCGAGCAGCATGACTGCGCCATGCAGGCCGGTGCGGCGGCTACTGGCCAGCGCCAGCGCCAGCCGCTCTTCTAATAAACGCCGATTGGGCAGTTGGGTCAGGCTATCACAATAGGCCAGCTGGCGGATTTTTTCTTCTGCAAGGCTTTTTTCGATAGTGATGCTGGCCAATTGGGCGGTTTGCTCAATCAGCGCCAAGTCGGCCTCCGTCGGGCCATAGGGCTGGCGGTGGTAAATGCCAAAAGTGCCCAAAATGCGGTTGTTGCCCGAGCAAATAGGCTGCGACCAGCAGGCACCCAGCTGCGCTTGGGCGGCCAAATCCTTAAATTCGGCCCAATAGGGATGGTTGGCAATGTCTTCCACCACTACCGTCTCGCCGGTAAAGGCCGCCATGCCGCAAGAGCCTACCCCTACGCCCACTTTTAAGCCAATCAGGGCTTGGTTGTAAAACGGCGGCAGGCTGGGGGCTATGCACTGCACCACCTGTTGGCCAGTTTCGTCTAGCAGCACAATGCTGCACAGCTTGCCGGGGTGCAAGGTCTCAACGCCACGCACAATGGCTTCTAAGATGGTCTCCATCGGTGTGCCGTTGGCCAGTATTTCTAGGATGTAACTGTGAAAACGCTGGTAGTCGTCGCGCTGCTTGCGCTCCGAAATATCCACAATCAGCCCCAACATGCCGCGTTCTGCGCCCAAATCGAAGGTGCAACGCTGGTACAACGCGGTGCGTAATTTGCCATCGGCAAAGGCGATGTCGATTTCTGCTTGGGTTTGGCCACCTTGGGCCAACAAAGCCAAGTCTGCCGCCTGAAAAGCCTCACGGGCAGCCTGTGGCAAGTAATCAAGTTCTAACACCGTTTTACCAATAAACCGGGTGCGCTCGATGCCAAACGCTTGCTCATAAGCCCGATTGCAGGCGGTAAAAACCGTTTGCTGGTTTTTGACAAACACCGGGTTGGGCAGGGCATCAATAAACGCCGAAAACAGCTGCAACTGCTGCTCTAAGGAGCTTCTTTGTTGGGTGACGCGCTCCAATAATTGATTAAATTGCCCAATCAAAATGCCAATTTCATCAGGGCGCACAATCGGCAAAGGTTGTGGCAATTGTTCAGCCAAAGACATGTCCGACAAGGTGCGGGCGCTATCGAGCAAAGGCGATAACTCTCGGCGCAACCACCACCACGTCAGTGCAACGGCCAACACCGTCAGCAACAAGGCGGCCAACAACATGCGCTGCTGCATCGCCCAAATTGGGGCAAATGCCTCGGCAGTGGGGATGGAGACTGAAATAGCCCAATCCACCAACTTCAGGCGCTTGACCGAATTAAGCACCTCTACCCCTGTGGGGTTGGTATAAATTTGCGAACCCTCAAAGCCATCGACAAAGCGGTCTATGGCCGGAATTTGCCCGAGCGGTAGCAAAGCTTGTAGTACGCGCACCTTTTTGGTGGAGGCCACAATCAGCCGCTCTTTCCGGTCCACTAAAAAATAGCTGCCGGTTTTGCCATAGGGGTTTTGCGTCAATTGGTCTAAAAAACTGGCGTGTTCTAGCGCCATGACACCCGCCAAAACCCCGACACTGCGCCCTTGGGCATCGCGCACTGGCGCGGCAATGCCAATCACTGGCACGCCCAAGCGTTTGTCCAGCACCGCCGTACCAATCACGACCTGCCCTTGGCGCAGTGCCATCGCAACGGCTTTGCGGTCCATAAAATTAAGCCCGATTCGGCCCACTGAGCGTGGGGCCCCGGCCACCGCTGTACCTTGGGCATTGGTCACCAGTACGCCACCACCGCTGAACATGGCTTGCAACACCGGCAGGCTGTCGAGCAGGCGGTGCAATTCATCGGGCTGGCCCAGCATCTGCGGCGTAATGCCGCCAGCTACCAGCTCTAGCGCCCGCACCCGCTCATTGAGGTGGGCATCAATCGCCCCAGCTAAAAAATGCACCACCGAAAACTGCTGGTCGCTCAGTTGCCGCTGCATATCGTGGCGCAACATCTGGCTGGCATACAAAGTCAGAGACCAGAGGCTGACGCTAAAAATCAGCAGCGTAAACAGGCTGATGCGGGTTTTAAGCGAGCGGGTCTGGTGGGGATAGGGCAGCATGGTGGGCGCACAACGAGGGCAAGGCGGTACTCTGCCAAGAACGGTTTATTGGCTGCTGTGAGGGGCTTGCAGAAACAGGCGATAGGCGGGATTGTGCGTCTCCTCGACATAAGGGTAGCCCAGCGTAGCCAGAAACTCCGCAAAAGCTGCGCCATCTTCAGGCGGTACTTGGATGCCGACTAAAATCCGGCCATAGTCGGCCCCTTGGTTGCGGTAGTGGAACAGACTGATGTTCCAACTGGGCTGCATCAGGCTCAAAAACTTGAGCAAGGCACCGGGACGCTCCGGGAAGACAAAGCGCAGCAGGCGCTCATCGTGTGCCAGCGCCGAAGGGCCACCCACCAAATGGCGCAAATGCTCTTTCGCCAAATCGTCGTGCGTTAAATCCAGCGCTTCAAAACCGTGCTGGCTGAAGGCTTGTGCCAGTTGCGCCGATTCGCCCTTGCCATGCGTGGTCAGGCCGACAAACACATGCGCGCGCGCCGCATCGCTGATGCGGTAGTTAAATTCGGTCACGTTGCGCGGGCCACCGGGCAAGTCGCCAATGATTTCGCAAAAGCGCCGAAAGCTGCCGCGCTCCTCGGGGATGCTCACGGCCAGCAGGGCCTCGCGCTCCTCGCCCACTTCGGCGCGCTCGGCCACAAAGCGCAGGCGGTCAAAGTTCATGTTGGCCCCGCACAAAATGGCGGCGTAGGTCTCGCCCTCGGTGCGGTGCTGTGCCACATATTGCTTGATGGCCGCCACGGCCAAAGCACCGGCAGGCTCGACAATGCAGCGCGTATCGACAAACACATCTTTAATCGCCGCGCACACCGCATCGGTGTCCACCGTGACAATCTCGTCCACCAAGCCTTGGGTGATGCGGAAGGTTTCTTCGCCCACCAATTTCACCGCCGTGCCATCGGAAAATAAACCCACATCGGGCAAGGTGACACGCCCACCTGCGGCCACCGATTGCGCCATTGCGTCCGAATCGTTCATCTGCACGCCAATCACTTTGATTTCGGGGCGCAGGGCTTTGATGTAGTTGGCTACACCGGCAATCAGGCCGCCGCCACCAATCGCAACAAACACGGCATCGAGCCGGTTGCCACTGCCCAATTTTTGCAATTGGCGCAAAATTTCCATCGCAATCGTGCCTTGGCCTGCAATCACATCCGGGTCATCAAAGGGATGGACAAAGGTCAGGCCCTGCTCTTGTTCCAGCTTGACCGAATGGGCATAGGCATCGGAGTAACTCTCGCCCGCCAACACCACTTCGCCACCCAAGGCGCGCACGGCATCAATTTTGAGCTGGGGCGTGGTGGTCGGCATGACGATAACCGCCCGCGCCCCCAGTTTGCGCGCACTCATGGCCACGCCTTGGGCGTGGTTGCCCGCCGAGGCGCAAATCACGCCGCGCTCTAACTGGCCGGGCTTAAGGTGCGCCATTTTGTTGTAAGCACCGCGCAGCTTGAAGCTGAACACCGGCTGTTGGTCTTCGCGCTTGAGCAGCACTTTGTTGCCCAAACGCTGGCTCAAGGTGCGTGCCACTTGCAAGTCGGTTTCAATCGCTACGTCATAAACGCGGGCGGTGAGGATTTTTTTCAGGTAGTCGGAAGGGGTCAGGGGCTGGGTCATAGAACGATATGATAGGCGGACAGACGAAAAAAAAGCCCCAAACCAATGGTTTGGGGCTGAATCCATCCTTTGAGGAGATGGAGGAGACAACAGGTGCCATGCTTGGGGTAACTACCAAATTAAGCATCGCGTAGTTTGAATTATAAGCCAACGCCAGCATTTATGTTGCATAGCAGCAAAATCCACGACAATGCTGTTGTTAAAAAACAACCCCGAAGGAAATCAACATGGAATGCACAGTCAGTTGGACCGGCGCAAGCGGCACGCGCTCGGGCATGGGTTTTGTCGCCGAGACGGGTAGCGGCCATACGCTGGTGATGGACGGAGCCCCTGATGCCGCCCGCCCCGAGAACGGCGGCCAAAATCTGGCCCCGCGCCCGATGGAAACCGTATTGGCTGGCACCGGGGGCTGCACCGCCTACGATGTGGTGCTGATTTTGAAGCGTGGCCGCCACGATGTACGTGGGTGCAGCGTCAAGCTCACCAGCGAACGCGCCGACACCGACCCCAAGGTGTTCACCAAAATTCACATGCACTTTAGCGTCACGGGCAAAGACATCCCACCCACTGCCGTAGAACGCGCCATTGCCATGAGCCACGAAAAATACTGTTCCGCCAGCATAATGCTGGGCAAAATGGCCGCCATCACCACCAGCTTTGAGCTGCTACCGGCCTAAGCCGCAGCCACGCAAATAGCCAACCAACAGCACACCATGCGAATTTTGGTGGTAGAAGACGATGCCAGCATTGCCCAAGGCTTGCGTACCAATTTGCGCCAGCGCGGCTATGCGGTGGATGTCTGCGCGGGTGTCGCCAGCGCTTGGGCCGCTTTGCGCTCTGAGCCTTTTGATGCAGTGTTGCTCGATTTGGGCCTGAGTGATGGCGATGGCACCAGCTTGCTGCAACGCTTACGCGCCAGCAAAAACCCCCTGCCCGATGCCGCCACGCCGGTACTCATCATGACGGCGCGCGATGGCGTACAACAGCGCATTGCCGGGCTGAACCAAGGGGCCGACGACTACCTGAGCAAGCCGTTTGATATGGACGAGCTGGAGGCCCGCCTGCGCGCCCTGTTGCGCCGCGCCGCTGGCCGGGCGCAACCGCTGGTGCGCCACGGCGCGATTGAACTCAACCCCGCTACCCGTGTGGTGCAACTGGATGGCCAGCGGGTAGAGATTTCGCCGCGCGAATTTGCCGTGCTGCACCTGCTGATGGAGTCGCCGGGGCGGGTGCTGTCGCGGCGGCAACTGGAAGAGCGCCTGTACGATTGGGATTCGGTGGTCGATAGCAACGCGATTGAAGTGCATATCCACCACCTGCGGCGCAAACTCGGCAGCCAGTGCATCCAAACCATGCGCGGTGTCGGTTACTTTGTGCCACCCGAACCGGCATGAGCAGCCAGCGCTCACTCACGCAGCGGCTACTGCTGTGGAGTTTGGGGGCTTTGGTGCTGGTCTGGGCCTGCTTTGTCACGCTGGCCTACCGCACCGGCCTGCACGAAGCCGATGAACTCACCGATGGCCAGTTGGCCACTGCCTCGGCACTGCTGCTAGAGTTGAACGCCGCCGCCGCGCCAACACCGTCTGCCAACCCGTGGCCGCTGCCAAAAAACCACGATTACCAGCAATCTTTGAGCGTGGTGCAATGGAACCAGCATGGGCAACTGCTATGGCACCTCGGCAGCGCACCGGTGCCAGAGTTCAACGCAGAAGTGGGTTATGCCAATCTGCAACTGGGGCCACAGCAGCAGCCGTGGCGCAGTTTTTCGCGCTGGGATGCCGCCCAAGCCCACAAAATCATGGTGCTGTTGCGCGTGCAAGAGCGCGACCGGCTGGCCCATGATATTGCGGGGCAAATGGTGGAACCGGGCTTATGGCTGTTGCCTGTAGTCGCTTTGGCGCTGGGATTGGCGATTGGCCGAGGACTGCGCCCACTGCACCAGTTATCGCAAGATGTGGCACAGCTGGACGTACAAGGGGCACAACGCCTAGCATCACAGCATAACTGGCAAGAGTTTGATGCCGTGGTGGACTCCATCAACACCTTGCTGGCGCGCCAGCAAGAAGCACTGCGGCGCGAGCGGGAACTGGCCAACGAAGTAGCGCACGAGTTACGCACCCCGTTGGCGGCAATTGTGTTGCAAGCCCAAGCCTTGGCGGGTGGCTTGCCCGCAGCGGCCCAAAGCCAAGCCTTGGACTTGATACGCCAAGATGCCCTGCGTGCAGGCCATGTGCTGCAACAGTTGCTGGCCTTGGCGCGCACCAGCCGGGGCCAATGGCACGGTCAGGCCAGCCCGGTGGATATAGCTGCCTTGGCGCGCCATCTGGCCGCCGATTATGTGGCCAGCGCGTGGCAACGCCAAGACACCCTGTCCGTGCAAGCGCCCGAGGCGCTGCTGCTGCCCGGCCATGCCGTCTTGTTGGAAATGGCCCTACGCAACCTGATTGAAAACGCCCTGCGCCACACCCCGCCCGGCACGCAAATAGAGCTGCAATGCGGCCCCGGCACCCCAGAGCATGGCGCATGGTTGCAAGTGTGCGACGACGGAGCGCGACCTTTGGCGCAGGCGCAGGCCAAAACGCCTCCCCCCAGCGATAGCCTGCACTTGGGGCAAGAAATCATCGCCCGTGTGGCTGCGGTGCATGGTGCGCGTTTTGGCACGGCAACAGCGCCAGCGCCTTTCACCACCTGCTACCGAATCGACTTTGCGCCCACACCAACACCGCAAGGCCCTTAAAATCGGCAGCATCCAGCGGCAAGCACCGCTGTGCCCCTTCTCTTTCCTCCTCAGAACGGACTACCACCATGCCCCTCGTCTCGATGCGCGAACTGCTCGACCATGCT
Source organism: Giesbergeria sp. (assembly GCF_028686475.1). Taxonomy (GTDB): domain Bacteria; phylum Pseudomonadota; class Gammaproteobacteria; order Burkholderiales; family Burkholderiaceae_C; genus Simplicispira. The sequence continues at coordinate 179,890 of NZ_JAQUCA010000004.1, forward strand.
GCTGAAAACCGCTATGGCATCCCCGCTTTCAACGTCAACAACCTGGAGCAGGTGCAGGCCGTGATGGCCGCTGCCGACGAAGTAGGCGCGCCCGTCATTTTGCAAGCCAGCGCTGGCGCACGCAAATATGCTGGTGAATCTTTCATCAAGCACCTGATTCAAGCCGCCGCCGAGATGTACCCCCACATCCCCTTGGTGATGCACCAAGACCACGGCACTTCGCCCGCCATCTGCCAAGGCGCTTTGGACTTGGGCTTTGGCTCGGTGATGATGGACGGCTCGCTGCGCGAAGACGGCAAAACCCCCGCCAACTTTGATTACAACGTCGAAGTGACGCGCAAAGTGGTCGAAATGGCGCACAAAATCGGCGCCACCGTCGAGGGCGAACTGGGCTGCTTGGGCAGCTTGGAAACTGGCGAAGCCGGTGAAGAAGACGGCGTGGGCGCAGTGGGCAAATTGGACCACAGCCAAATGCTGACCGACCCGGAAGAAGCCGCCCAATTCGTCCAAGCCACGCAACTGGATGCACTGGCGATTGCCATTGGTACAAGCCACGGCGCTTACAAATTCACGCGCAAGCCCACTGGCGATATTTTGGCCATCTCGCGTGTCGAGGCCATCAACCGGCGCATTCCTAACACCCACTTGGTGATGCACGGCTCCTCCAGCGTGCCGCAAGAGCTGTTGGCCATCATCAACCAGTATGGCGGCAAGATGAAAGAAACCTACGGCGTGCCGGTGGAAGAAATCCAAAAAGCCATCCAATTTGGTGTCCGCAAAATCAACATCGACACCGACATCCGCTTGGCCATGACCGGCGCAGTGCGTCAGTTTATGGCCGAGAACCCCGATAAGTTCGACGCGCGCGAGTGGCTCAAGCCCGCGCGCGAAGCCGCCAAAGCCATCTGCAAGCAACGCTATCTGGAGTTTGGATGCGAAGGCCAAGCCGCCAAAATCAAGGGCTACACCTTGGAGCAAATGGCCAAGCGCTACGTGGGCGGCGAACTGGCCCAGGTGGTCCACTAATGCTGCCTTTGGCAGCCCACAGCTACAACGGCTGGCGTAGCGTGGCAGCCGTGCTAGGGTTGTCTTGGGCCTTGGTGGCCTGTGCGCCGCTGCCACCGGGCCACCAAGGCCATACGGTGGGCCAGATGCAGCTGGCGCTGCCACCGGGCGATTGGCAAGATTTGGGCACCTCCGCACAAAGCTGGCCGCTGTTGCCCGAACTGGGGGCCAGTTTGCCCTTGCAAACCCGCACCTGGGCCTTGCGCCAAGGCGAGGCTTGGCAGGCGCTGGTGTGGCTGCAAACCACGCACCACCGTAGCGCCCCGGCACTAGACCCCACAATGTGGACAGACACCTGCCCGCGCCAGCCCGATGTCTGGGTGCAAGATGCTACCGATGGCAGCCCGGTACGCATTGATTGCTTGCGCTTTAAGCGCGCCGCCAACCGCAGTGAAATTTGGATGGAGCGCAACCACCCGGCCTTGCAACAGTGGTTGCAAACCCAAGCACCCGGCCTGCCCCAGCCCTATGCCCATATCAGCTACCGCTATGCCAACGCTGGCGGGGCTTACGTACAAATCACCCTGCTGGTCGATGAGCGCTTGCTGCTGCCCAACCGGGGCAACCATGCCGATTATTTGCGCTCGGGGGAGTTGGGGCGCCAATGGGCGCAACAGCTGCGCGCCAGCGTACTCCAAGCCGTGGGCCGGGTAGATCAACAGCTGGTGCTGCCCGCCTTTCCGGTGTTGGGTGAACCCAAACCACCTGTTTTATGACCAAAAAATCTACATTCGTACTCTCTGGCAGTTTGGTGCAGGCCGCCTATCAGCATTGTCTCGGCATCGCCAGTACCCTGTTGGCGCGCGATGGCCAGTTGGCCCCGGCTTTGTTCTTGGTGGGCCAACCAACACAAGGGCAAGATTTTCAGAGCTGCCGCATGGCGGGTGCAGGCGTGCAAGCCATGCAAAACTTCCATGCCTCGACAGAGGCGCTGCAAAAGCTCACCACCTTCATCCGTGCCAGCTTAACCCCCAGCACGAAAGAATACGCCGCCTTGCAGCCACAAATTGGCCCGGTGCTGTTGGCGCTGCATAGCTTTTTAACTGCGCTGTCTTTGCAAGAGGCGGTAGTGCCAAACCCCGGCACCACCCCGGTACTCGATGCCAATGGGGTGCAGCAATATCTGGTGCTGGCAGTGCATACCCTGCACGGCATTGATATGGCCTTGTGCCCGTTGTTGCACGATGCCGCTGGGCAGTTGTTGGTGCAAGCGCAACCGTTGGAACTGCTGCACTGCCTGCCGCCAACGGCCAGCGTATCAAGCGCCACTTGAGCGGCTGGCCGCCCACAAGCCAGCATGGTGGCCACGGGTAAAAGCCTCTTCTAACACCGAGTAGCCCGACCAATCGCTGTGGGCAAAAGCCAGCCGAGCGGTAGCGGGCAGCGGCAACAAAGTGGTTCGTTCACCCTGCACCAGCAGCGTGGTCTTTCCAGTGACTGGCTGGCTGCATTGGCGCAACAGGGCTTGGGTGCCGGGCACCGGAATGCTCATGGCGTGGCCATAACGGGTGATGTCCATGCGCTGGGCGCGCTGGCGTATATCGGGATGCGCTAGGTGCAAGGTGTTGAGGATGGCATCGCGCCAATGCGTCCACAGCTGCTGTGCCAATTGGGTGCGGCCATCGGGCGCATCGCCCAAGGCTTGGTAATAACTCAACACCGTGGGCGCTGGGCGCGGGTCCAGGCGCTGGTGTCCGGCATCCACATAACCCAAGCCGCCGGGGTTGGCATCGGCATAGAGTACGTTGTCCCACGCAGGGGCCGCGCCGGGGCGGTCTTGCAATGGTGCGTCGATATGGAGGTTGGCCACCAGCCACGGTGCCCAACGCAGACTTTGGGCGGCTTGGCGCACAAAATCGGGCGGCTGGGCCAGCACTTTGGCCGCGACAAACACCGGCAAAGCCACAATGCAGCGCTGCGCTTGCCAGCGCTCGGGCGTTTGGGTGGTGTGGTTAAAAGCATCCACCATGATGCCGTGGCGCTGCTCTTCTATGCGTAACACGCTGCGCGCGGTGTGCAACTGGCCTGCCGCTTGCAATGGTGCAGCCAGTTGCTGGCTAAGCCAGCCATTGCCTTGGGGCCAAGTGAGGATGCCTTCGGACTCCACCCCAGCGCTGCTCGATTCACCCGGCGCATGAAACCCATGTCGGCTGGCAAAATAATGGATGCCCGCCCAAGCCGATACGCGCGTTATTCCAGCACCGTAATCATCGCGGCAACAATAATCCAAATACCAGCGCAAATGCGCGTCATTCAAGCCTTGCTGTGCCAACCATTGGGCAAACGGCAGGGCATCGAGTTGCTGATGCACCGGGTGCAGGGGGCGCTGGCCGTTCCAAGTCTTGAGCGCTGGCATGGCAAAGTGCGCTTGTTGGCGCAGCTGCTCTACCGCTTGGGCAAATTGGCGGTATTGGGCCAGCGTGCTGGCGGCTACGTCTTGCATGGGCAGCAGGCCCTCTTGCCACTGCCCCTGAAAGAACAGCCGCTCTTGCGGGCTGTGGCACAGGTGGCGCTCATCGTATTGCCAGCGCCCCGCTATGCGCTGGCGCAGGCCCAGTTGTTCTAGCAAGTCTTGCACTTCGCTGGCATCAGCACCCGGCAGCGGCAGGTAGTGGGCACCCAGTGGGCAGGCGATACCGCCCACGCTGCCCCCCCGGCTGTTGCCGCCGGGCTGGTCTTCTAACTCTAGCAGGGCAAAATCTGCCACTCCGGCCAAACCCAAAGCGCGTGCTGCCGCCAGCCCTGCCATACCTGCGCCCACAATCAGCACTTGGGTGCGCTGCACGCGGGCCGGTGCAGCACCCAAAGGCAAGGGCTGGCGCAACGCATGGCCGCGCGCCATATTCGTGCCAGTAAAGCCGCCGGGCAACTCCGGTGGAGGGGTTTCTTGGCACGCGCTTAGGCCACTGGCCAGCAGCGCCGTGCTGCCCAAAAAATGCCGCCGTTGCATAGGGGCTTAATCGGCCCAACGCTGCTGAATTTCTAGCAACTGCGGCACCAAATCGAGGAACAGCGGCACCAAGCTCGGGTCAAAATGCAGCCCGGCTTGGGCTTGCAAGTGTGCCAGCGTGTCTGCTAAGGGCCAAGGCTCTTTATAGGGGCGGCGCGCAGTCAGGGCATCAAAGACATCGGCCAAGGCCACGATACGCGCTTCTATCGGGATGGCCTCTGCCGCCAAACCACGCGGGTAGCCACTGCCGTCCCATTTTTCATGGTGGTTCAGGGCGATGGAGCAGGCCAGTTGCAGCAAGCCCGATGGCTGATTTTCACCAATGATTTGCGCGCCGATTTCGGGGTGGCGGCGCATCACGTCCCATTCGGTGGCATCGAGTTTGCCCGGTTTACGCAAAATGGCATCTGGGATGCCGATTTTGCCCACATCGTGCATGGGCGCAGCGTTCAGCAAGTCTTCGGCCCACACCGGGCTGTAGCCAGCAGCCAGCGCCAGCCGCTGGGCATAGTGGCTCATGCGGATAACGTGCATCCCAGTTTCGTTGTCTTTGTATTCGGCGGCGCGGCCCAAGCGTTGCACAATTTGCAGGCGCGTCTCGCGCAGTTCGTCCACATGAACCAAGGATAAATGGGTACAAACCCGCGCGCGCACCACCGGCCCACTGATGGGCTTGGTGATGTAGTCCACCGCGCCCATTTCCAGCCCTCGGGCTTCGTCTGCGTGGTCGGTCAGGGCGGTGATAAAGATGATGGGGATGGTGGCGGTGCTGGCCTGCGCTTTGAGGGTTTGGCACACGGCGTAGCCGTCGGTGTGCGGCATCATCACGTCCAACAAAATCAAGTCGGGGCGTTGCTGCTGGGCAATCTCTAGGGCGCGTTGGCCATCGGTGGCAAACAACAAACGGTAGTCGGTTTGCAGCAGGTGGCGCAATACTTGCAGATTGGTCGGTTCGTCGTCCACCAGCAACAGGCGCGGGCGGTGGTCTGGGGTGATGGCGGGCATCATCAGGGGGCTTTCTCGATAGGGGAGGTTTGCAGTGTGGCGGCTTGCAGTTGCATCCGCAAGCGCTCTAGGCAGTGTTGCGCCCGGTCAAAATCAAAATGGTCTAGCGCTTGTTGCAGTGGCTCCAAGCTCAAAGCATGCAACAGTTGTGCCAAGGTGTGCAATGGGGCTTCGGGCAGTTCGGCTTGGGCCAAGGCGGTTTGCAGTTGCTCTAGTGCCTGCAAAGCCTGGACTTGCTGCGCGGCACTCAAGACGCTGGGCGCAAGGCCCAAAGTATCTTGGCTGGCTGTGGCGGCCTGGGTTTGCACGGTTTGCAGGGCTTGGGCCGCTGCGGCCAAAGCCGCAGACAGTGCGGGCACCAAGGTTTGCATCTGCGGCAGATGGGCCTGTTGGGCCGCCAACTCCAGTTGCACCGCCCCATTGTGTACCTGTGTGAGCGCCAAATTGCCAGCAGCGCCACGCAGTCGGTGCGCCGTGGCACGCAAGGCCGTCCAATCTTGCTGGGCCAGCAGGGCGATGAGGGTCTCTGGGGTGTTTTGCTGCTCTTGCATAAAACGGCCCAAAGCAGCACTGAACACATCCAGCCGCGTCCACAGGCGCAAGCCTTTTTCCCAGTCAATGGCGGGTTCTGGCCCGGCCTGTGGCCCTACCGCCGGAGGCAAGGCCACGGCCACAGGGGCAATAGGCACCAGCGTAGGGTTGCTGTTATCCACTGGCCGAATATCCAGCACCCGCGCCATTTCCAAGTGCAAGCGCTGCGGGTCCAAGGGTTTGTCGGCAAAGCCATCCATGCCAGCGGCCAAGGCGTTGCGCCGGTCTTGTTCTAGCACGCTGGCCGATAGGGCAATGATGGGCACCGGACGGCGTTGTTGCGTTTGCTCAAAAGTACGAATGCGCCGCGTGGCTTCTAGGCCATCGACGCAGGGCATTTGCAAGTCCATCAGCACCAAATCAAACGCCTGCTGCATAAACAGCTCCACGGCCTGTTGGCCGCCATAGGCCGGTGTAATTTGATGGTTGCTGCGGCTGAGGGTCAGTTGCAGCAGCTCTAGGTTGTCGGCTACGTCGTCCACCGCCAAAATACGCAAGGGGCGCAAATTGCTGCTGTGCAAGGTGGGTAGGGTGATGGGGGCTTTGCCCAAAGGCAAGGGCAAGCGCACCGTAAAGCAGCTGCCTTGGCCCAAGGTACTTTGCACGCTGATGCTGCCGTGCATCAGCTCGCTCAGTTGGCGCGAGATGGTGGTGCCCAAACCCGTGCCACCAAAACGGCGCGTGGTGCTGGCATCGGCTTGGGCGAAGGGGTCAAAAATGCGCTCTAGCTTATCGGACGCAATGCCAATGCCAGTGTCTTGCACCTCTAACAGCAACTCACCGGCGTGGTAAGCCACACGCAGGGTGACCTGACCCTGCTCGGTAAATTTGAGCGCATTGCCCAACAGGTTGACCAAAATTTGCTGCACGCGCAGGGCATCGCCATGCAGCACATCGGGCAGGGTATGGGGGTAATCTAGCCGCAGTTCTAAGCCTTTGCGTTGTGCCGTGATACGCAAGGAGGCCAAAATTTGTCCGCACAATTCGCGCAGCGAGAAATCGGCCAGCTCCAACTCGACCGCGCCTTTTTCTAGCTTGGCCGTGTCCAAAATATCATTGAGCAAGCGCAACATGGAGCGCGCCGCGTGGTGTACCGTGCCCAAATGGCGCCGCTGTACGGCATCCAAGGCCGAATCTTGCAGCGCTTCGGTAAAGCCGATGATGGCATTCATGGGGGTGCGAATTTCATGGCTCATGTTGGCCAAGAACATACTGCGCGCCGCCGCCGCGTGTTCGGCGCGCTCTTTGGCGTGGCGCATCTCTTGCTCCATCGCGCGGCGCAAACTCAAATCGGTGGCAATTTTGACAATTTTGAACGGCTGGCCTTCGGCATCAAAAATGGGGTTGTAGGTAGCGTACATCCAAACCTCGCGCCCGTGCTTGCCCAAACGCAAAAACTCACCCGAGGCAAACTCGCCACTGGCCAAGCGCGCCCATAAAGCACCATAAGAAGGGTCTTGCACCGTACTGGGCGTACAAAACATGCGATGGTGTTGGCCTTGGATGGCCTCTAGCGTGTAGCCGGTCAGGCTTAAAAAATTGGCATTGGCGGTTAAAACTTGGCCTTGCAAATCAAACTCGACCACGGCCTGCGAGCGCCAAATGGCATGGACGGTGCTTTCAAACTCGGCATTGCGTGCATGGCGCTCGGTGGTATCGACCAGCACGCCATCTATCCATTGCAAACGGCCTTGGCTATCGGTCACGCCCCGGCCTGTGCCCGACACCCAGCGCAAAGAGCCATCACGGTGGCGCAAGCGACATTCGGCCTCAAAGGCTTGGCCTTGTGCCAGCGCTTGGCCGATGCGTGTTTGTACCTGTTGCCATTCAGCGGGTGGGATTAAATCGGCCAACAAAATACGCCGGGCCAAAAAGTCCTCGGCGGGCCAGCCGGTTAAGGCTTCAATTGCATCGCTGATGAACAACAAACGCCACTGACCATCCACTTGGGCTCGGAAGGTCACACCGGGGATGTTGTCTATCAGGGAGCGGAATTTTTCTTCGCTTTCGCGCAGCGAGGCTTCGATGGCGCGGCGCTCGCGGATGTCGCTGATAAAGCCCACAAACAAGGGCGGCCCCGGCAGTTGCACCCGGCCCACCGCCAGCCGAATCGGGACCAAGCTGCCATCTTGGTGCAGGGCTTGCACTTCGCGCCCCGTGCCGATGATGCGCTCCTCGCCGGTGCGTAGATGGTGCTGCAAATAGCCATCGTGGGCGCTGTGGTGCGGCTCGGGCATTAGCATGTGGACGTTGCGCCCAATCACTTGCTCGGCACTCCAACCCAAAATGCGTTGGGCAGCGCTGTTGTACGATTGCACTGTGCCTCGGCCATCAATCATGATGATGCCGTCAATGGCGGTGTCCATCACGGCGCGCAAGCGTGATTCGCTCTGTTGGGCCTCCAAAAACAATTGCCGAAACCGCAGCCCCACATTGATGGCGACCACCAAGGCCCCAGCAAACACCGTGACCACGGCAATGGCCAAAGCCAACAGCAGTTGGCTGGTGGGGCCATTGGGGGAATCTGTGGCCACCGGGCCAGCAAAGCGCAGTGCATCCATACCGGTGTAGTGCATGGCCGCAATCGCCAAGCCCATCACGCTACCGGCTACGCCATTCAGTGGCCAAGCATTCCATGCCAGATGGCGCTGCAAACCAAAACGCACCCACAATCCCACCACCGCCAACAACACCGCCAGCACCATCGATAAGGCAAAGCCCCAAGGGTCATAGCGCATCATGGGCCAAACGCTAGAAGCGACCATGCCGACATAGTGCATGGTGCCAATACCTGCGCCCACCACCACGCCCCCACCCAGCAACAATTTGCCCGTTAGCTCCGAACGGGTGAGCAAGGCCAAAGCCACCCACGAGGCCAGCACGCCGGGCAGTATGGAGACAAAAGTGAGCAGAACATCAAACTGCCCACGCGCACAGGCACTGAAGGCCAACATGCCAATAAAGTGCATTCCCCAAATGCCGCCCCCCAAAGCCAAGGCGCTGGTGAACAACGCCACCTGCCGCGCCATGCCCGCTTGGGCGCGCTGTGCCAAGGTGGCCATGTGCAGGGCCATGACCGAGGCCACCACCGCCAGCAACACCGAGAGTGCCACCAAGCGTGGGTCGTGTTGTGGCCACAGCCACACCGGGCGCTCGGCACCGCTGAGGAAAAAGGAATCAAGCATATAAAACTGGCATCAGTGGCACAGTGCCGTGTTGAGTTGTTGCGCCACGTTTTGACCGTTTTTATCCTGTGTGAGCCAAGCAAACACCGCCTGCCCTGCACTGCGTTGCGCCCACAAAGCACCTACTTGGCTTTTTTCGATTTCGTAGGGGTCGTTTTGCAAATGTGCGCCCTTAAACTCTAGCAAGGCAATGCGGCCATCAGCAAGCTCGGCGACAAAATCGGCAAAAAAGCGCCCGCGTGAGGTAGGCAAGCCAAAACCGTAAGGTGCCCGGTCTAAATTACGCACCCACTGCTTCACCTTGGGGTGGGCATCAATCAGTTGGGCGCACTGAAACTCTTGCCCTTCGTCTTTCAAATCGGCCAGCACCGGAAAATAATGCTTGTTAAAGCAATAGCGCCCACGGTAACGCGAAGCCGCTGGCGCAGGGTAGCGCCCCGGCGCAAAAACATGGGGATGTGCCCAGTCTGGTTCTACCTGCCAAGCGCCGGGGCTGTCTTGTGCCAGCACCAACTGCTGAAAGCCTCTGCGCGTGGCGGCGTTACGCAATTGGGCCACATGGGCGGCAATCTCACGCGCCAACTGGAACCGCGCTTGTGCCAACATCACCAAGGGCACGCCCACGCTGTGCAATTGGTGGTTCACCAAGGCACTCAGGTAAGTGCGCCGTTGACTTTGGGTAAAGCCACCCAAGGGCTGTGCTGGAATTTGGTGCAGCGATTGGTCCAGCCAGCGCACCAAATCTTCTGCGCTGATGCTGCTGGCGCTGTAATCCATCGCCATTTGTTCAGCGCCTGCACTACGCAGGGTCAGGCGGGCCTCTTGCACACCAATCTCAAACACATTGGCTTCTGCGGCTGGCTGAAAACGGGGCAGTTGTATCCCTTCGGGGGTTAGTAAATCCCACTCGGTGGCCTCTAACACCGCCTCGGGTTCTAGTGGCCACAAAGGAGCTTGGGCATGGCTACGGTAACCCAGTGTGGGAATGGGCGCAAACACCGCGCCCCATGTGGCGGGTGCTTGTTGTGCCGCCACCAGCGCATTGTGTTGCGCCACTTGCTCACGCACCTGTTGCTGTTTTTTGGGGCCGCGCACTTGGGCCAGCATCAGCGTTTCGGTATCTTGGCTGATATGCCCAGCCACCACCAACTGTGGCGCACTATCGGCCACCGTATGTGCTTGCACACCGGGCAGCGCCAGCAATGCGGGCGTTGGGGTTAAGTGGCTAAAGCAAGTGCTGATGGGTGCTGGTTCATGCCGTGTTGCAGCGCTATCAGACTCCGAAGTTTGGTCAAACAGGGCTAAGCAATTTTGGGCTGGAGCCAACATCGAGGCCACATCCAGCGCTTCAAAGCCCATGTGTTCAATCAGCCGGTCGGTCAGTGCATGGGCCGCGCTAGAGAACTCTGCCGCGCAAACGTGGGCATAGGCCCGGTTGAGCGCCTCGCGTCCGCGTGGGCTGGCGTAAGGCATACGCAACACCCGTCCGAGCAATTGCTCCACCGCTGTGGCACTGCTGAGTTTTTGCAGCGAACACAACACATAGGCGAACGGGCAATCCCAGCCTTCGCGCAGCGCTTGCACCGTAATCACATAGCGCACCGGGCAAGTGCGCGCGGCCAAATCAATGCCATCCAAGCCACGCGCCGTACCTGTGGCCAGCACTATGTGGTTTTCAGGCAGCTTCAACTCTTCAATCAGGTAGCGCTGCAAGGCTTCTGGCGGCATCTCATCGCCGATATTCTGTGCCTGAAACAACACCATAGGCCGCACATACCCGTACCCATTGGCCTCGTCTTGCAAGGCTTGGGCCTCTAACTTGCGTTGCGTTTGCACGGCCCCAAACACGGCCTGCGGCCAGCCTTCGGGGTGTTCGGCCAGCACGATGGGCAACTTAATCATGTTGGTGGCAGCCAATTCTTGGGCGCTAACGTGGTACAGCACGTTGGTTTTGTGTGCCAACGGGGTAGCGGTCAGTTCCAGAATAAAAGCTGGGTTGAGCCGTTGCAGCGCGGTAAAGCTTTTGTCGGTTTTGCTGTTGTGTGCCTCGTCCACCAAAATGAGGGGCCGCTGCAAGGCCAGCCAATTGGCCAAGCTCCAACGGGGTTGCCCCACAAAACCGCGCAGCACGCCCGTTCGGTCTTGGGCGGCATCTTCGGCAGTGACTAGCGCATCCGGCAAAGAATGCAGGCTGCTCAGTGCTTGCGCGGCTAGGCTTTTGAAATGCGGCTCGAAACTCTCGGAAAAACTATAGACATTGCGCTGGCTGGCATCTTCAATCCGAAAACTCTGCATGGTGGCCACCACCACCACGGCACAACGTCCCCAATCGGGCGCGGCTATTTGGGCTACCTCTTCTAGTGTGCATATCCGCAGCTTATCGCCGTAAACATCGCTCAATGCTGCACGGTAAGGGTGGCCGGGTGTTTGCAGCGCTTTGAGGGTTTGCGCCCGAATGGCATCACTGGGCACCAGCCACACCGCCACCGGCGCATCGCTGTGGCACCACTCCCGCGCCAACAAGGGCACCGCATGGGCCGCCAGGATGGTTTTACCGCCGCCCGTAGGGATACGCAAACACACACAGGGCAGCTGTGTCCCAAAGGCATCGGCGTTGTAAGGCTGCCCGGCCAGCGCAGCAAACGCCGGAGCGCAGCTTTGGGTTTGGGCTGTCTGGGCAAAGACGGCCAAGGTGTCGAGGGCCGTTTGTTGGTAAGACTTGAGGGTGAGGGAGGTCATAGAGGCAGCGGTTTTTGGGTTCGGTTTGTTTTGGGTTGCATCTACGTTGCACTAACCGAAGCAAGTCATTGATTTGTAATGATTTTTTCTTTTCAATTAATGGATGCTTCGGTTAATTTTGGGAATTTTTTATCATTCAACCGAAAAATTAGGATTGCTCTAATCCCCAGAACGCTTGCTGGCCTTGCCGCTTGGCAACAATTTTTTGTCCGTTTAATCCGCTGGTGCGTAGCGCCGTCAACAGGTTCTTGACCTTTGATTCCTTCTGTGCCAGCGTGAGCGAGTCGGGCAGCTTAGTCAACAGCAAATCGCGCAACTCGGATGCAGAAGCTGTTTTGAATTCACGCAAATGTTGCAACACCAGCGTTTTGTAATAGTGATTGTCCAGTCCTTTGTTGCGCGTGTATTCGGTGCGGGTTTCTGTGGCGTTAGCGACATAGGCGGACACAAACAAATTGGGTTTGCGCCCCTCGACCAATCCGGCCTTGCGTAACTCGGCTACCTGTGTAGCATCGAGCTTGCGCTGCTTTTGCAGCCGGTCTAGCCACAGCACATGCTCTATCGGTAAATCGGTGCGCTGCATCAGCCAGTGGGTGTAGTTTTCATCAATTTCTTGGCCATAGACATTGAAGACGGTACGCAAGGCCGAAGAACCTTCGTAATCGGGCAAAGGCAAAAAGCGCTGGCGCTGTGCCTTCACCATCTCGTGAATACCAAAGCCTGCTTTGTCAATCATGCCCAGCTCGGCCATTGCCTTGGCCAAGCGCTCATTGCGGTAGCGTTCTGGTGTGCGCGTGCCGCTGGCGTAATCTTCGGGCTGACCATCAAAAAAGCCACCCAAGTTGATCATGCGTACCAGCCCGGCAGACTCCTCCACCACAATACGCCCACACTGGGCATAGTCTTGGTGCGCTACGCAGTTATGCAAACCTTCTAGCAAGACCTTATTGGTTTCGTAGCGTGGCAAAGTCACGGCCAGCAGTTCATGGGCAGGAAACAGCTTGATGTTGGGGTTGCGAATGCGTTGTGCCACCTCGGTGGTGGTCCGTAAAAATGGGGGATGGAAATGCTCCGCCACCCGCTCAGTGGCTACTTTCCACGTCATTTCTACCGGGTTGGGCGACAGCAAAGCAGTGGCACGTTCAGGTCGCCCCAAGAGCAGCAAAGCAGCGCGGGTCAGGTGGCCATTCAGTGCCAATCCGAGCTTGTCTAGGAATTTGGCATCGCTCCAGTTGGCTATCTCAGCGGCCCAACGCTGGCGCTGGTGCTTCTCAAAGTATTTAGCACGCGCTTTAGCGATGGCTGCATCATCCAAATCGTTGAGCGTAGCTTGTGGGACGATGCTTGCGCTCCAATCTTCGCCCGCCAAAGGCTCGGCCAAGATGGCGCGGCGACGGTCTTCACGCAGAGGGGTCAGGCTATCGCCATCGCGCTGCCATGCTTGGTCGTGGGCCAGCACCAACTCGCGTGGTGCATGGTGTGGCACATGCACCAACCAAACTATGGCCCCGGTATCGCTGGCAGACAGCTCCTCCATCTGCAAGCCCATCGAGGGTAAGCCGGGCGTTCTTCCAAGCACCCGATGAAGGATGTTCTCTGCGGTGTAACCGGCAAAATCTTGAATCCCCAGCACTGCCAGTGTCTGGTCTTGTACGCCAATGACGATGCAACCGCCTTCCATATTGGCCAAGGCTGAAATGTAAGAGACGAGGTCTTCGCCCTTGCGGCCTGAAATTTGCTGCTTCAAAGAGCGCCACTCTTTCCACTCGTAACGCTCGTTTTCTTTTGGAAATTGCGCTTGTAGCCAGCGCTGTAATTCTGCCGCTGTTTGGAACGCTCTCATGCTGCTCACTTGGCCTTCACATCGTAGGGGATGTGCTTGAACGTGATGCGCGCCTGCGCCAACCGGGCATCGCCCAAGCGGCAGGCTTCGCCATAGACCACCAACGGCGCTTGCGGGTAGGCGGTGCGGGCGTGCAGGGCCAGCAATTCATCCAAGACGGCCAAGGTCAGCACATTGCCGCTGGCCGGGCGTTTGTCGCCCAAAATGCCATTGAACAACAAATAATAGGCAGTGCGGCTACGCAACACCGGCGCGGCTGGGGGTGCGGCGGGGTCCGTTGGGGGCGGTGGATTGTCAAACACCGCATAAGTGCCCAAATAGGGTGTGCTGGGCTGGCCGTGCTGTGGGCTAAAAGCGGTGCCGGTTTCTTGTTGCCAGACAAAAGCGGCCAAGGTGGCAAAGCGTACTTCGGGATGGATGCTGCCATCGGCACCAAAAATGGGCGCGCCCAAGCGGAAAAAGCCAAAGCCGCCGCCACCTTGCCAGCCCACTGCCGTGCTGATGCCGCCTTGTTCACCCGCAATGACTTTTTGCAAACGTGGTAGGCAATGGGTGGCGGCATGTTCGCCCATTTCGATGCCAATCCAGCGGCGGCCCATTTTGTGCGCTACGGCAGCGGTGGTGCCGGAGCCGAGGAAGCTATCTAAGACCAAATCGCCGGGATTGGATGCCAATGTCAAAACCCGTTCAATCAAGCGTTCTGGTTTTGGCGTAGCGAATGGCACGACTGCATTAAAAGTGAGCGTTTCTTTTTTTGCGTCTTGGTTGTTGCCCACTTCGTCATTTCGCCAAAATGTGGTGGGTACCATTCCCTGTTGAACCGTATCAGGAAATTTTTTCAGTCGAGGGCGCTCGTTATTGCCATTAGCACCCCAATAAAGCAATCCCTGCTCTAGGTTAAGTTGTGTTGATGTACGTTCAAACGCCCACACCCTAGTGGTGGATGGCCAAACATCTTGCCCAGTGAAGGGATTTTGGATCGCGTAATAAAGGTTTGGCCGCTCGTCTTTAGTTTTGGCGCATGTGTAGTCTGCTGAGAGCCACGGGCCGCGTGGATCGTTATCGGGATTTTTGAAGTTTTTTGTTTGCTTCTCGCTTCGAGGTAGTAAGTTGGGTCGCCAATTTTCAGACCGCTTGGCGTACACCAAGACGTGGTCATGGTTAATGCTGATTTGGTAAGCGTCGTTTTGTGGGGAAAATTTTTTTTCCCAAAACACATTCGCCACAAAATTTCGCCGCCCAAACACCTCATCCATTAGCACCTTGAGGTAGTGCCCCTCGTTGTCATCAATCGTGACCCAAATCGAGCCATCCTCGCGCAGCAAATCGCGCAACAGTTGCAAGCGCGGCAGCATCATGCTCAACCATTGGCTATGCTCTAGGTTGTCGTCGTAATGCTCAAACGCACTTTTGGTGTTGTACGGTGGGTCGATAAAAATGCACTTCACCTGCCCCCGGTAAAACGGCAGCAAGGCTTTCAAGGCTTCTAGGTTGTCACCTTGAATCAGCACATTGTCGTGCAGGCCCGGCCCCTCACCGTGGCGGGATACAGGCTCCAATAAGCGGTAAGGCACTTGCGGTGCCGTGGTAAAGGCTTGCTCACGGTTGAGCCAGTTCAGGGTAGGCATAAAAAAAACAGAGTCAAGGCGGTGGGCTGTGCTGGGCAGCAGCCCCAAAATAAATCCAGCATCTCAAACGGCCCTCAGTGCCCCACTTGGCCCCATTCCTGCTCATAGGTGTGTACCAGCACTTGGTTCGATAGCCGGTTCACCTCGCTGGGCGCGCGCGCCATATCTTGCGGAAAATCGCGCAGCAGCGCCAGTGTGGGCAGGTTCAAAAATTGCAAACCAGCGGGCAAACGCTCAGGCATTGTCCAAGGCCGACGGCTGGCAATCACAAACCCCCATTCACCAAAACTGGGTACATGGGCATGGTAGGGCATGGTTTGCAACCCTACCGATTCGATGGTTTGCACCACCGTCCAAAAACTGCGCCGCGCTACCAAGGGCGAAGTGGTTTGCACCACGGCATAACCGCTGGCGGCTAAGCGCTGCTCTAGCAGGGCATAAAAGCTGTTGGTGTAGAGCTTACCGATGGCAAAGTTGGTCGGGTCTGGAAAGTCCACCACGATCACATCAAACATCTCTGGCGTGTCTTGCAACCACTGAAAGGCATCGGTATTCACTACCGTCACTTTGGGGTTGCTCAGGGCATGGCTATTGAGCTGGGCCAGCGTCTCGTGCTGGCTAAACAACTGCGTCATGGCCGGGTCTAGCTCTACCAAAGTAATCGACTCTACCGATGGGTATTTCAGGATTTCGCGCACCGCCATGCCATCGCCGCCACCCAGCACCGCCACCTTGCGCGGGCCACCGTGGGCCGCCATTGCGGGGTGGACTAGCGCCTCGTGGTAGCGGTACTCATCGCGCTGGGCAAACTGCAAATTGCCGTTCAGATAAAGCCGGTGGCCAGCTTTACCATGCGTCACCACAATGCGCTGGTAAGGCGAAGCGGCAGTAAACACAATGCGGTCTTGGTAAAACTTGTCTTCGGCAAAGGTGGTGATACGGTCCGCGCCCAAAAATCCCAGCAACAACACAGCCAAGACGGCCACACAGGCCACGGCATGGGCCGCCAAATGGCGCAATTCATACCGAAACAACCACAGCGCCCACAACCCGACGGCGGCATTGAGCAGACCAAACAGCAAGCCGGTGCGAATCAGCCCCAAGTGCGGCACCAGCAACAACGGAAAAGCCACCGACACCGCCAGTGCGCCCAAATAATCAAACGTCAGTACCTGCGAGACCACATCTTTCAGCGCCACATTGCGCTTGAGTATCCGCATCACCAGCGGAATCTCCAGCCCCACCAAAGTCCCTACCAGCAGCACCATGCTGTAAAGTAAAAACCGAAATGCTCCCGGCACATAGGCATTGGCGACAAACAACACCGCAGGCAAAGTGCCACCCACCAAGGCCACCAGCAGTTCAATGCGTAAAAAATGGGCAGGTAATTGGCGCTCTAAATAGCGCGACAACCACGAGCCGATGCCCATCGCAAACAGGTAGGTGCCAATGATGGTAGAAAATTGCAGTACCGAATCGCCCAACAGGTACGAGGCCAGCGCTCCGGCGGCCAACTCGTACAGCAAGCCGCAAGCGGCCACGACGAACACACTGGCCAGCAAAGCGATGTCGATAGGGCGGGGGGCAAGCGAGCGGGTGGTTACATTCATCCGATTTTTTAACAATCTAGCCTCGCTGTGGGCGAGGCTTTTGGGGCGGGCAGCCAGCTACTCCAGACAAGGAACCACCATGCACGCAGCCAATGCACGGGTATTGTTTTCGGGGCAAGTCAAAGCCTGCCACCGGCCTAGCGTGGGCGTAAGAACAGTTTAACGCTTACCCACCATGAATACCCCCTCTAAAAAACGCTGGTGGGTCTGGACACTGGCCGCCGTGGCACTGGCTGGCGCAGGCCAATACGCTTGGCAAGATTGGCAGCAGCGCCAGCAGCATACGGCTGGGCTGGTCAGTGGCAATGGCCGCACCGAGGCCACCGAAATCGACATTGCCACCAAACTGGGCGGCCGCGTGCAACAGATTGCCGTACAAGAGGGCGAACTGGTGCAGGCCGGACAAACTTTGGCACAGATGCAGGTCGATACCCTGCTGGCCTCGCTGGACGAAGCCCGCGCCCACCAGCAACAAGCCATCACCGGCGTGGCCAGTGCCCAAGCCCAACTGCAAATGCGCCAAAGCGAGCAGCGCGCGGCCCAAGCGCTGCTGGTGCAGCGCCAAAGCGAGTTGCAAGCAGCGCAGCAGCGCCTAGCGCGCTCCAGTGCCTTGGTGCAAGCCGGGGCCACCTCGGCCCAAGAGGCCGACGACGACCAAGCCAGGGTACGCAACCTGCAAGCCGCCCTGAGCGCCGCCCAAGCACAGGTCGATACCAGCAGTGCCGCCATCCATGCGGCCCGCAGCCAAATTGCTTCGGCCCAAGCCAGCGTCAGTGCCGCCCAAGCCACCGTTGCGCGCTTGCAAGCCGAAATAGCCGACCACACCCTGACGGCACCCCGCAATGGCCGGGTGCAATACCGCATTGCCCAAGCAGGCGAAGTATTGGGTGCGGGTGGCAAGCTGCTCAATTTGCTGGATGTGTCCGATGTCTATATGGGCTTTTTTGTGCCCGAAACCGTTGCTGGTCAGTTGGTGGTGGGCAGTGAAGTACGCTTGGTGCTGGATGCACTGCCACAGTATGTGATTCCGGCGCGGCTGTCGTTTGTCGCCAGCACGGCCCAGTTCACGCCCAAAACGGTAGAAACCAGCAACGAGCGGCAAAAGCTGATGTTCCGTGTCAAAGCACAATTGGCCCCCGAGCTGCTGCAACAGCACCCCGCACTGGGCAAAGTTGGCCTGCCCGGCGTGGCGTGGCTCAAGCCCGACACCGCCCAGCCGTGGCCCGCGCACTTGGCCATCCGTCTGCCGGAGTAAAGCGTGGCCGCCGCCCAACCTAGCTCCGTGGCCCAACTGACCAAGGTCAGCTTGTACCACGGCAACACCGCCGCCTTGCAACACATCACGCTGGCGATTCCAGCCCACTGCATGGTCGGCCTGATTGGCCCGGATGGCGTGGGCAAATCCAGTTTGCTCTCGCTGTTGGCCGGGGCCAGAGCTTTACAGCAAGGCGACATCCAAGTGTTGGGCGGCGATATGCGCAGCCCCGCCCACCGCGATGCCGTCTGCCCGCGCATTGCCTATATGCCGCAAGGCTTAGGCAAAAACCTGTATCCCACCCTGTCGGTAGAAGAGAATTTGCAGTTCTTTGGCCGCCTGTTTGGTCACCACGCCGCCGAGCGCCGCCAACGCATTGAGCACCTGACCCAACACACTGGCCTGCACCCGTTTTTAGACCGCCCGGCAGGCAAGCTCTCGGGCGGTATGAAACAGAAATTGGGCCTGTGCTGCGCCCTGATCCACGACCCCGATTTGCTGATTTTGGACGAACCCACGACGGGGGTCGATCCGCTGGCGCGGGCGCAGTTTTGGGATTTGATTGCCGGTATTCGCCAGCAGCGCCCACAAATGAGCGTCATCGTGGCCACGGCCTACATGGATGAGGCGCAACGCTTTGATTGGCTGATAGCGATGGATGGCGGGCAGGTGCTGGCCACGGGCAGCCCAGAGCAATTGTTGGCGCAGACCGGCAGCCGCAACCTAGAAGCGGCCTTTATCGCCCTGCTGCCGCCCGAGAAAAAACAAGACCACGCTCCGGTAGAAATGCACCCACTCACCGCCACCGAAGCGCACGACATCGCCATTGAGGCCCAAGGGCTGACCATGCGTTTTGGCGATTTTGTCGCCGTCAATCGGGTGGATTTTCGGATTCAGCGCGGCGAGATTTTTGGCTTTCTAGGCTCCAATGGCTGTGGCAAATCCACCACGATGAAAATGCTCACCGGCCTGCTGCCCGCCAGCGAGGGCCAGGCTTGGCTGTTTGGTCAGCCCGTGGATCCGAAAGACATTGATACCCGCCGCCGCGTGGGTTACATGTCACAGGCGTTCTCGCTCTATGGCGAGCAAACCGTGCTGCAAAACTTGGTGCTGCATGCACGCTTGTTCCATGTGCCCGCCGCCCAGATTGCGGCGCGTGTGCAGGCCATGCTGGAGCGCTTTGGCTTGCAAGAAGTGCAGCACAGCCTGCCCGATGCCCTGCCCTTGGGGCTGCGCCAGCGCCTATCGCTAGCGGTGGCGATGGTACACAGCCCAGAACTGCTGATTTTGGACGAACCGACCTCGGGCGTAGACCCGGTGGCGCGCGACAACTTTTGGCGCTTGTTGATAGAGCTGTCACGGCGCGACCGGGTGACAATTTTTATCTCCACCCACTTCATGAACGAGGCCGAGCGCTGCGACCGCATCTCGCTCATGCACGCCGGACAAGTGCTGGTCAGTGCGCCACCCGCCGAGATTGTGCGCACATGCGCTGCGGCCTCGTTGGAGGAAGCCTTTATCACCCACCTGCGCACGGCCAGCCAAGCAGAAGAAACACACCTCGCCACCAACCCGGCCACATCCCCTCTGGCCCAGCCCGAAAGCACTACCACCAGCCCCGCCCCAGTGCCCCGCCCTTCGCGCTGGTTCAGCTGGGGACGGGCCATCAGCTACATGTGGCGCGAATGGCTAGAGCTGCGCCGCGACCCGGTGCGCGCCACCTTGGCCCTGTTAGGCACGGCACTGCTGATGTTCATCATCGGCTATGGCATCAACATGGATGTGGAAGACCTGTCTTACGCCGTGCTAGACCAAGACCAAACCAGCCTGAGCCAAAACTATGCGCTGCACCTGTCGGGTTCGCGCTACTTCATCGAGAAACCACCCCTGCACAGCCATGCCGAACTCGACCAGCGCATGCGCAGCGGCGAGATTGCGTTGGCGATAGAAATTCCACCGGGTTTTGCACGCGATTTGCAGCATGGGCGCACGGTACAGGTGGCCGCTTGGGTCGATGGAGCCATGCCACAGCGGGCCGAAACCATCCGTGCCTATGCCCAAGCCACCCACCTGACTTGGCTGGCCGATTGGGCCAGGCACCGGCTTGGGCAAACTGGCCAAGCCTTGAGCCAAATAGAAACCCGCTACCGCTACAACCCAGACGTGCGCAGCCTGCCTGCGATGGTGCCTGCCGTGATTCCGCTGCTGCTCATGCTGATTCCGGCCATGCTGGCTGCGCTGTCAGTGGTACGCGAGAAAGAACTCGGCTCCATTCTCAACCTCTACGTCACCCCCGTGACGCGGGCGGAGTTTTTACTCGGCAAACAGTTGCCCTATATTGCGCTGGCCATGTTCAACTTTGCGTTGATGACACTGCTGGCCGTGACGATTTTTAACGTACCACTCAAAGGCAGCCTGCTCACGCTCACCGGCACGGCCTTGCTGTTTGTGGTGTCCTCCACCGGCTTTGGCTTATTGGCTTCTACCTTCACCAAAAGCCAGATTTCGGCCATGTTCGTCACCATGATTGGCACCTTGATTCCGTGCGTGCAGTTTGCCGGTTTGATTCACCCGGTATCGTCGCTAGAAGGCACGGGGGCCTTTATCGGCCATATCTACCCAGCCACGCATTTCCTCACCATCAGCCGGGGAGTGTTTAGCAAAGCGCTGGACATCAGCCACCTGTGGCCTTCGCTCTGGCCGCTGCTGCTGGCGGCCCCGGTGATTGTGGGCACGGCCATTTTGCTGCTCAAAAAACAAGAACATTGATGCGCTGATGCACTGATGCACGCATGGCGCACCCTACGGCCCTTTAGCCTTTAGCCCTTTAGATGGCGCTGATGGTTTGGCGAAAACGCCGCAACGCTGCCACAAACAACACGCTGCCAATCGCCACAATCGCCAACATTTGCGGCCAAACCACTTCCAGCCCCGCGCCACGGTACAAAATGGCCTGCCCAGCGGCGACAAAATGGGTGGTCGGTGCCGCTTCCATCAGGTGTTGCACCAGCAGAGGCATACTCTCGCGCGGCGTGGTGCCGCCTGAGAGCATTTGCAAAGGCAGCAGCACCAAGACCAACAACATGCCAAACTGCGGCATCGAGCGGGCCACCGTGGCCAAAAAAATCCCCATTGAGGTAGTAGCAAACAGGTGCAAAGCGGCCACCAGCAAAAACAGCCCCATCGAGCCTTGCACCGGCACGCGCAACGCCCCTTGCACCACCAACAACAAGGACACCAGCACCGCCAACAACACCACCAAGCCCATCGACCACACCTTGGCCAGCATAATCTCGCCCGGTGTAACGGGCATGACCAACAAATGCTCAATCGTGCCATGTTCGCGCTCACGAATCAGCGCGGCCCCGGTCAAAATCACTGACAACATGGTGACAGCATTGATAATTTCGGTCAATGAACCAAACCAGCTGGGGTCTAAGTTGGGGTTAAAGCGCAAGCGCACATTCAATTCGGCGGGCAAGGGGCTACTGCCCTGCTGGCGTAGCACAAACGCTTGCACCTCGTTTTGCACAATTTGCTGGATGTAGCCGCTGCCGGTAAACGCTTGGCTCATGCGCGTGGCATCCACATTCAGCTGTATAGCCGGTGCGCGCCCGGCCAGCACATCGCGTTGAAAGTTTGGCGGAATATCCAGCACAAAGGTATAAGCACCGTTGTCCATACCCTGGTCCATCTCGGCCAAGCTGATGCGCTGGGGCGGCAGAAAATGCGGCGGATAAAAACTGTCCACAATGCGCGCCGACAAGGGCGAGCCATCTTCATCCACAATCGCCAAAGCGGCTTTGTGCAGGCTGTCGGGCATGGCCGTGGCAGCCACATAAATCGACAGCGTGAAGGTATAGACAATCAAAAACAGCATCATTGGGTCGCGCGCCAAGCTCCACAGCTCTTTCACACCCAAGCGGTAAATATTGGCCACAGAGACGGTATGGACGCGCATTGCAAAACTCCGGCAGCGTTTAATGGGTTATTTCTTCACCACAGCGTAGCGCTCTAAGGTGCGCAAGCGGGCCGCATCGTGTTGTACCAGCGGCAAGGGGTAGTGTTGCCCCAAAACGATACCAGCCTGTTGCAATTCCAAAGGCCGGGCCTGCCACGGGGCGTGCAAGGCAGGCGTGGGCAAGGCTGCCAATTGCGGCAGGTAGCGGCGGATAAATTTGCCGTCGGGGTCAAACTTTTGGCTTTGGCTAATGGGGTTGAAGATACGGAAATAGGGCTGGGCATCGCAACCACTGGAGCTGGCCCATTGCCAGCCGCCGTTGTTGGCGGCCAAGTCAAAATCGTTGAGCTTTTCGGCAAAGTAGCGCTCGCCCCAACGCCAATCCAAGCCCAAATCTTTGCTCAAGAAGCTGGCTACCACCATACGCAAGCGGTTGTGCATGTAGCCGGTTTGGTTGAGTTGCCGCATGGCGGCATCCACCAGTGGGTAACCGGTGCGGCCCTCGCACCATGCAGCAAAATGGGCTTCAGCTGGGGGGCCAGTTTCCCAGACAATGGCATCGTAGGCCGGTTTGAAGCTACGCGCTACCACCTGTGGGTAGTTGGCCAGAATCTGAAAGTAAAAATCGCGCCAAATCAGTTCATTCAGCCAACTGGTAGCGCCCGCATTGCCTTGGCCAGCCAGCGTGTGGGCCGTGCGGGCCAATTGCCGGATAGAGATGGTGCCAAAGCGCAAATGCACGCTCAGGTAGCTGGGGCCTTTGAGCGCCGGAAAATCGCGCGCCGTGGCGTAGTGGTCTATGCGCGGCAAAAAATCATCGAACAATTGCTGCGCGCCGCTGCTGCCGGTGGGCAGGCGCAACTGGGCCAAACCCGCCGGGGTAAAACCCAATGCGGCCAAGCTCGGCACGGGCTGGTTATAGGGTGCAGGGCGCGGAGCCAAGGCGGCGGCGTGGGGGGCTATCGGGTGTTCGGCCAAGCGGGTGGCATCGACGCGGCGCAACCACGCATTTTTATACGGTGTAAACA
Organism: Giesbergeria sp.; assembly: GCF_028686475.1. GTDB lineage: Bacteria > Pseudomonadota > Gammaproteobacteria > Burkholderiales > Burkholderiaceae_C > Simplicispira. The sequence goes on from NZ_JAQUCA010000004.1 coordinate 202,750, forward strand.
CGGTGTAGGGGGTGCCGCCTTGGGTGAGCAGCTCTTGGCGCTCAAAAATACAGTGGTCGCGCAGGGTATGGAAGGCGCGGCGCTGCAAGGTCAGTGCGGTGCGGACTTCGGCATCACGCGCCAAAGCGGCGGGTTCGTCATCGTGGTGGGTAAACACGGCATCGGCCCCGAGGGCTTGGGCCAGGGCCGGAATTTCATGCCGTGCCGCGCCGTGGCGCACGATTAAGCCAGCGCTGGCCTGGCCAGACAGGGCGCGCAGTTGCGCGTCCAGCTCCAGCACGGCGGCATGGATAAATTCCACCCGGCGGTCGGCACAGGGCAAAGCGTCCAAAATATCGGTATCAAAGACAAACACGCAATGCACCTGCGCGCATTGGCGCAAGGCTTGGTGCAAAGCGGGGTGGTCTTGGGCGCGCAAGTCGCGGCGCAGCCAGACCAGTCCAACAGAATACAAAACCGGCATGTTCACCCTTAAAATCAGGACTATATGTCCACCGATTTTGCGCCCACCAACCTGACGCACCATTTTTTAATCGCCATGCCCGGATTGAACGATCTGGCTTTTGGCCGCAGTGTGGTCTATCTGTGCGAACACAGTGCGCGCGGGGCACTCGGACTCATCATCAACAAGCCTACTGATTTGCGCCTGCAAGGCTTGTTTGACACCATAGAGCTGGGCTTGCAACGCCAAGATTTGGCCGATGCACCGGTATTCTTGGGCGGGCCGGTCAACACCGACCGGGGTTTTGTGCTGCACGACCCGATGCGCCAAACCCATCCGCCCAATACCGAATCAGCCTATGCCTCGACCTTGCACATTGCCGCTGGCCCGCTAGACATGACCACCTCGCGCGATGTGCTAGAGGCGCTGTCCAACGGCGCTGGGCCGCGCCGGGTGCTGGTAGCCTTGGGCTATTCGGCTTGGGCCGAAGGCCAATTAGAGGCCGAGCTGGCCGAAAACAGCTGGTTGACGGTAGAGGCCGATTTGTCCCTCATTTTTGACACGCCGGTAGAGCAGCGCTATGACCAAGCCCTGCGCCTATTGGGCCTAGAGGCGTGGCAATTGGCCCCCACGGCGGGGCACGCATGAGCGCCACCGCCGTCGTCCCACCCGTACCGGCGCAGCTGCAAACTTTTTTGGCCTTCGATTTTGGCCTGAAACGCACCGGGGTCGCCAGTGGCAACCGCTTATTGGGCAGTGCCACACCACAAGCCACCATCCGGGCCGAGGGCGATGCCCGTTTTGCCCAAGTGGCCCAGCGCATTGCCCAATGGCAACCCGATGCCTTGGTGATTGGTGTCCCCTACCACCCCGACGGAGCCAGCCACGAAAACACCGCCCGCGCCCTCAAGTTTGGCCGCCAATTGCGCGGCCGCTTTGGTCTGCCGGTGTTTGAAGTCGATGAACGCTACAGCACCACCGAAGCCCACAGCAGTGGCGCACGCGATGCCGATGCGGCTGCCGCCTGCATCATCTTGGAACAATTTTTCCGGAGCCTTGCATGACCCATCCTCCTTCCGCTACCGCTACCGCCACCGGCGTTGCCTTGCCCGATGCCGAAGCCCTGTATGCCCAGCTGCTGCAAGGTGTGCGCGCCCTGTGTGGGCCACCCACCCGCTTGGTGGGCATTGCCTCGGGCGGCGTTTGGTTGGCGCAACGCCTGCAAGCCGATTTGGGTTTGACCGGCACGGTCGGGGTGTTGTCTTCGGCCCTGCACCGCGATGATTTTGCCCAGCGTGGCCTGACCAGCAGCGCCCAAACGCAATTGGCTTTTGATGTCAATGGGGCCGACATTTTGCTGCTCGATGATGTGCTGCACACCGGCCGCACGGTGCGCGCGGTACTCAATGAGCTGTACGACTATGGCCGCCCAGCGCGGGTGCGCCTGGCGGTGCTGGTCGAGCGCAGCGGGCGCGAGTTGCCCATCCAAGCCGATTTTGCAGCGGCCAAGCTGGCCCTGCCCCCCACCCAATCGCTGGCGCTGGCGCAAACCGACAGCGGCAGTTTTCATTTTCATGTTCAAGAGGTTTGAGCCGTGTTGCACAAGCGCCATCCCCAACTCAACAGCCACGGTGAGCTAAAACACCTGCTTTCCATCGAAGGCTTGCCGCGCGACATCCTCACGCACATTCTGGATACCGCTGCCAATTTTGTCTCCGTGAACGACCGCGAAGTCAAAAAAGTACCGTTATTGCGTGGCAAAAGCGTGTTCAACCTGTTTTTTGAAAACAGCACGCGCACCCGCACCACTTTTGAGATTGCCGCCAAGCGCCTGAGCGCCGATGTGTTCAATCTGGACATTGCGCGCAGCTCTACTGCCAAGGGCGAGACTTTGCTCGATACCATCGACAACCTCTCGGCGATGGCGGCTGATATTTTTGTGGTGCGCCACAGCGAATCGGGCGCGCCCTACCTCATCGCCCAGCATGTGGCTCCGCATGTGCATGTAGTCAATGCCGGAGATGGCCGCCATGCCCACCCCACGCAGGGCTTGCTGGACATGTACACCATCCGGCACTACAAAAAAGACTTTAGCAACCTGACGGTGGCGATTGTGGGCGATGTGCTGCATTCGCGCGTGGCGCGCTCCGACATCCACGCCTTAACGACGTTGGGTGCCGCCGAAGTGCGCGTGGTGGGGCCACGTACCTTGGTGCCCGAAAATTTAGCGCAAATGGGGGTGCGGGTATGCCACACCCTAGAAGAAGGCATCAAAGATGCCGACGTGGTAATTACCCTGCGCCTACAAAACGAACGCATGAGCGGCGCGCTGTTGCCCTCCAGCCAAGAATACTTTAAGAGCTTTGGCCTCACCCCAGAAAAACTGCGCTTGGCCAAGCCCGATGCCATCGTCATGCACCCCGGCCCTATCAACCGGGGGGTAGAAATTGATTCTGCCGTGGTGGACGGCCCACAAAGCGTGATTTTGCCGCAGGTCACCTTTGGCATTGCAGTGCGGATGGCGGTGATGTCGATTGTGGCCGGCAACGACGCTTGAGGAAACAAAACCATGAAGATACTGATTCAAAATGGCCGTGTCATCAACCCCGCCAGCGGCTTGGACCAGCCATGCGACATCGCCATTGCTGCCGGGCGCATCATTGGCGTGGGCAAGGTAGCCCCTGATTTTGCCCCGCACCGTGTCATTAATGCCAGCGGCTGCATCGTGCTGCCCGGTTTGGTGGATTTGGCCGCGCGCCTGCGCGAGCCGGGCCAAGAACACGCAGGCATGTTGGAATCCGAAATGGCCGCTGCCGTGGCTGGGGGCGTGACCAGCTTGGTCTGCCCACCCGATACCGACCCGGTGCTGGATGAACCCGGCTTGGTGGCCATGCTTAAGTTCCGCGCCGAAAAGCTGCACCAAGCACGCCTGTTCCCACAGGGCGCGCTCACACGCAATCTGGCCGGTGAAGTGCTGACCGAAATGGCCGAACTGACGCAAGCCGGTTGCATCGGCTTTGGTCAGGCCGAGGTACCGCTGGCCAGCACCCAGGTGCTGCAACGGGCGCTGCAATATGCCGATACCTTTGGCTATACCGTTTGGCTGCGCCCCCAAGAGATGCACTTGGGCAAGGGCGTAGCCGCCAGTGGCCCCTTGGCCACGCGCATGGGGCTGTCGGGTATTCCGGTGGCCGCAGAAACCATTGCCCTGCACACCATTTTTGAATTGCTCAAAAACACCGGGGCGCGCGTGCATTTGTGCCGTATCAGCAGCGCCGCCGGGGTTGAATTGGTGCGCCGCGCCAAATCCGAGGGCCTGCGCGTGACCTGCGATGTCAGTATCAATTCGCTGCACCTGAGTGACCACGACATTGGCTTTTTTGACAGCCGCGCGCGCCTGTCGCCGCCGCTGCGCCAGCAGCGCGACCGCGATGCGTTACAAGCGGGGCTGCTGGATGGCACGATTGACGCATTGGTATCTGACCACAACCCGGTGGACGAAGATGCCAAAACCCTGCCCTTTGCCGAGGCCGAACCGGGTGCTACCGGCTTGGAATTGCTGCTGAGTTTGGCGCTCAAGTGGTCACGCGATAGCGGCGTACCCTTGGTGCGGGCGCTGGCGGTCGTGACGAATGAACCGGCGCGCGTGCTGGGCCAAGCCTTGGGCACCTTGCAAGCCAGCGTCGGCCAGTTGGTAGAAGGGGGCGTGGGCGATGTGTGCATCGTTGACCCAGAAGCTTACTGGACAGTAGAAAGCACTGCTTTGCATAGCCAAGGCAAGCATACGCCGTTTGGTGGCTACGAGCTGCCGGGGCGGGTACGTTATACGCTGGTGGGTGGGCAAGTGGCGTTTGAGCGGGGTTGAGCCTAAACCCAGTTAGTCACTGATGTTACGCGGCAAAAGAGCTTTTCTCCAATGAAGAGCAGCTTTGAAAAATTTTTCTTTTCATTGGGGTGTGCGTAACATCAGTTTAGACTCAATAAGTTTCACATTAATCTGATTTCACCCAGCGGGTTAAATGATACAAAAGCACGCAAATAGGCCTGCATAATCAATGCAGAATTTTTTGAGCATCCTTCTGACAAAAACCATTTTCACCATACTTGCTTGTGATTACTTAGCTTGTTATACCCTTTGCTGCAATGCAAGGCTGTTCTTAAAAAGAACAGAATATAACAAAATTTTCGAATAAATCACTGATAAATTCTTAGAGATGAAATTAGCAGAACAAAAAAACTTGTTTCAAATGAAAAAATCAGAAATTCATTCGAATTGGTTTGAGTCTTATTTGAAAAAATTGCATATAGATGATGACTTAGCTGGATGGCCTGATAAATTTGGAAGTGAACTTGATAAATGGATGCAAAAAAATCGTACAAAAAATATCAAAACATTAAGTCTATTTAGTGGTGGTGGCGGGCTTGACATAGGGTTTCATGATGCAGGATTTAATATTGTAGAAAGCATAGAAATTGAGCCTATTTTCTCTAAAACACTGGAAATAAACTCAGAAAAGCATAAAAGACTAAGCGGCACAAAAGTTATATGCAAAGATATTAACAACTACCAACCAGAGGTCAAAAATATAGATTTTGTCATAGGAGGCCCTCCCTGTCAAACATTTTCTGCGGCTGGTGCGAGAGCCGCAGGCGTAAATGGAACAGATGATGAAAGAGGTAATTTATTTCTTCAATATGCAAGAATTATTAATACTCTTCAACCAAAAGGTTTTCTGTTTGAAAATGTTTATAGAATTGTTGGCGCACAATCGGGAGCAGCTTGGAAAAAAATTCAGGAAGCATTTGAAGAACTTGGATATACGCTTTACTGGAGAATATTAGATTCTGCGGATTATGGAGTTCCACAGTTTAGAGAAAGACTTATCATTGTTGGCTTAAAAAAAGGTGAGTTTTTATTTCCATTTCCTTCGCATGGCCCAGATTCGCTGAATAAACGAAAATATTATTCTGCAAAAAATGCTGTTTCAGGCTTATTGTACACAGGTGAAGTAAAAATTTTAAGTGGCAGGCATGGGCATTTATTAAATGACATCCCGCCCGGCCTCAATTATAGTTTTTACACTGAGCGAATGGGGAATCCAAACCCAATATTTGCCTGGCGCTCAAAGTTTTCTGATTATTTATATAAGGCAGATCCTGAAACTCCTGTGCGAACAATCAAGGCTCAAGGCGGACAATATACAGGGCCGTTTAGTTGGGAAAATAGACCATTTACTTGTGATGAATTAAAAAGACTTCAAACGTTTCCAGACGATTATTTTATATATGGAAACAGACAGCAAATAATCCACCAGCTGGGCAATTCTGTGCCGCCGCAGTTTGCAAGAATCTTAGCGTTAAGTATTTTAGATCAGGTTTTTAACGAACCAATACCCATGAAAATTGATTACATGAATCAAAACCATCAACTGGGTTTTCGTGGTAGAAAGTCTGCACTAACAGAAGGGTACTCAGAAAAAGCAAAAACTGCGATTGAAAAAAATAATAAATCTAAAAAAATACCGATTTCCGCTCAAGGAGAAGAATATTTTGATATTGAAAGCAATCTTCGCCTAACAATTAAGAAAGATAGCGCGAACTCCAAGTATATTGCAAACTATGATGCAAAGGATAATGTGTGCTATGTTGATGTATCAGAATCCAATAGTAGATCAAAAAAGCCAAAATATCAGATTACTATTGATCCGCCGCCACATCAAAAAAATGGTCATCATTTACATGCCGTATTGACTGCGTCAACTGAAAGCCCTCATGGGCTTTTGGCAACATGGAAAATATTTGAACTATTGATTAATAGACATTTCTCTAAAGATGATTTAATACAGCTTTTTGGATATTATCAATATAAAAATCAGTATAAAATAACCATGACCATCATGGAAAAAGAAATTAAAGATGAAGCACTTTGGAATTTTATAACCAATATTACTAATGGCGTATTTGTTGGTTCTATTATAAACCAAAATATTATTTGCAATGAGCTTTCATACTCTTCCGACGAGCTAACCATATTATTGCAACAAGTCAAAGAAATTGGTTACGAGATTCGGAACCACAATACAAACAAACAAATCAAAAAAGATCATATACTCATACCTTACTCATTCCCAACACTTAACGAAAGAAGCCTTCAAAGGCTTACGAGACTATAATATGAAATATAAAAAAACTGAGACAGAGCGGCATCTTCGTGTTTTTGAGGATAGAAGTGAGTACCACAAGACAGATGGAACTGTAGAAATTTTTCCAGAAGGAGTTATATCGAACGACGCAAAAAGAAGAATTAAAGCAATAAAAGAAGAATTTGAAAATGGTTTCCTCGATAAGTTAATCGAAGATTTAAGAAATGCAAAATCAACTGTCGATATCAGTAGAATCAGCACAACCACTCAGGTAAGCATCAAAAATCTTGTTGAACTTGTTACAAGTGAAGTTGGTAGGGCATTAATTGGCCTTTCAGTTATGCAGCTAAGCATAAAAGCAATATCGCCAAGCCAAAGCATCAGGCTACATAAAGCCAGTGCCAGCAAAGGTTCATTCTCTTGGTCTGAAGGCGTTTCGATGAGAACGCTAGATAAAAATTACGTGACTCCCGTTCTCCGCAAATATAATTTAGTAAAATTAAATGCGGATGGATTTATGATGACAAGGAGCCTTGCAGAAAATTACCCATACTCCGATTTGTATAAAGCGCAACTGCGTGGAGCAAGAGAGGACTGGCTTTCAATTGTAGAAGAGCTGGAGTCAAACAAAACGGATGCCCTTGAATCTCTAAAATATTTGGTATCACTACTACTAAATTCAGCCCATGAATTTGATGTTAAAGCAAATGAGCTTATTGAGGAAGTAAACAACAAACTTAAAAAATATAAAACTATACCTAATGTTATAGGCATCATGAAACTCCATGCAGATAAATCAGATTATGCTGCACGACTTCTTGAAATAAGTATGCATTCATTAATGCAGGCTGCTACAGAAAGCGGCACTTTTGGCGATATAACTTTAAAGCCACTTTCACAAATGCGTTCTGCCAATAAAAAACATGGAAATATTGGTGATATAGAATTAATAGAAAATGGCGATATTGTAGAGTCATGGGATGCAAAGTACGGAAAAAGTTATCTCAGGGAAGAAGTCGAAGAGGTTTGTGAGAAAATTTTAGATCATGATAATGTACAAGTTGTTGGGTTTGTAACAAACGTTGAAATACAAAGAACTCAAGAATTGGACAAAAGACTTGATGATGCAATGGCAGTCCACGGTGTTAAATTTTTAATAGTGACGTTTGATGAATGGTCAAACATGATTTTTAATCGATGTATATCTAGCAAGATGGTAAACGAAGAGGATTTAGCAAAATCATGGTTAAAATCATACGCATATACTCTTGCACAAAAAAAGAGAAAAATAGCTCCAATTGATGAACCATGTATGGAGTGGGTTAAATTATTGCTTTCTGCACTAAGAGCAGAATAGGGTACTCAACCGGGCGCGCTGGAGCGCACCGGTTAGCTTGGCGGTGATTGAAATGGTTGCCTATTAATTCACTCGGACAGATGTTACTGGAATATATTTTATAAAATATAAAATATATCCATGAACGGAAAATAAATCATCAAGCTGCTGATGGCACAGAGGTTCTCACCGTGTTGCGGGTCACAGGCAGCCACCACATACTGGGCAACGGTGCGCGCAAAGTGACCGTGCCGGTGCATGGCACAGCAGATGTCAAAATGGGTACGCTGAAAAGCATCGAGAAACAATTCGGAGTAATACTCAAATGAGCATCGTTCGTTATGCAGCCGTACTGCAAGCGCAACCCGAAGGCGGCTTTACCGTCAAGGGCGGTGTCTGGATAGAGCCAGCTGCTGCTATTCAAGCCGCAATGGCGGTACGCGCTGCACGCCAAGAGCAAGGGCGCACGCTGGCGGAGTTGGCGCGCTCCTTGGGCACATCGTGGGCGGCGGCGCAAAAGTTGGAAAGCCCACGCGCCAATCCCACTATCAAACAGCTTGAGCGCACAGCGGCTGCGCTGGGTAAGCGGCTGGTCTTGAGTATCGAGTAAGACCGCCCGCTTTAACCCTGCCGCGCAAACGTCACCACATGGTCGGCTTGGGCGCGGATGCCTATCCACTCGCCCACTGCATGGTTGTGGTGGCTGGGCACATGGGCCAGCACAGTCTGGCCGCTGTCTAAACGCAGGGTATAAAGAAAATCAGCCCCCCGGAAGGCTTTACGCACAATTTGTGCTTTGGCTGGGGAGTGGTCATCGTGGACGATATCGTCGGCGCGCAGTAGCACATCACATTGGCCGCTGGGGTAACTCGATGGCAAGGGGCATTCGGTTAAATTGGCCAAATCACCCAAGGGGGTATGCACCACCACGCTGTTGGTCTGCTGCTCTAGTGTGGCCGGAATGAAGACCCCATGCCCAATAAAGTCGGCCACAAAACGGGTGGCCGGGCGATGGTAGAGGGTATAAGCATCGTCCCACTGGTGCAGCTGGCCATGTTGCATGACCCCAATTACATCGCCAATCGCAAAGGCTTCTAGTTGGTCGTGCGTCACAAATAAGGCCGTGGCCCCAGCTTCTTTCAAAATACCGCGCACCTCGTGCGCTAGGCGTTCGCGCAGTTCTACATCCAAATTGGAGAATGGCTCGTCCAGCAGCATCAGCTGCGGACGCGGGGCCAAAGCGCGTGCCAAGGCCACGCGCTGCTGCTGCCCCCCAGAGAGTTCGTGCGGAAAGCGCTGCTCGCTGCCCTCCAAGCCCACCAGTTGCAGCACTTCTTTCACCCGTGCCGCCTGTTCAGCGCGTGGCAAAGTGTGGATGCCAAAGGCAATGTTGCGGCCCACGCTTAAATGCGGAAACAGCGCGTAATCTTGAAACACCATGCCCATGCGGCGCTGCTCGGGCGGCAAGCTACCTTCGGGGCTGCCTACTAATTGGCGGTTGAGATGGATGCTGCCCGCACTGACCGGCTCCAGTCCAGCTACCGCCCGCAGCAGGGTGGTTTTGCCACAGCCCGAGGGGCCAATCAGCACACCAATATCCCCTGCGCGCAGGCCGAAGGTGACATCGCGCACGGCAGCGACGCTTTGCGCGCCATAGCGCACCTGAAGTTGGGAAAGGGCCAAAAACATGCTGCTGATTGTAGGCGGGCCAAATGCTTAAAATTCGCATTTGCATTGCAGTGGGGCTTGGGGCCTTGGTCTGGGCCTGCTTCCGATTTTCTACGGGATTCCATTTTGCGCCGTTTTTTTGCCTTGCTGCGTTCTGTTCCTTTGCTGCTGCTGGCGGTATGGCTGGCTTTGCCCGTGTTGGCCTTGTTGGCCGCTTGGTGGCCTTGGGGCCATCAGGCCAGCGCCAGCATGGCCGTACTGCTGGAGATGGCCGCCACCGTTTTGCCGGGCTATGTGGGCACCACGGCTTGGCTGGCGCTGTGGGTGGGTTTGGGTGCGGCGGTGGTAGGCACGGCCACCGCCGCTGTGGTAACGCTGTTTGAGTTTCCGGGGCGACGCCAGTGGGAGTGGCTATTGTTGCTGCCACTGGCCATGCCCGCCTACGTGACTGCCTACGCTTATACCGATTTTTTGCAATTCAGTGGGCCGTTGCAAGTTTGGTTGCGTGACACCTTCGCCCTAGAAGGCCGTTTATTGCCCGAAGTGCGTAGCGTTTGGGGAGCGATTTGGGTGTTTATTTTTGCCCTGTACCCCTACGTTTATCTGCTGGCGCGCACCGCCCTGAGCGAGCGCGCCGCGCACCTGATGGAGGCAGCGCGTCTGCTGGGGGCACCGTTGCCCCGGCGCATTGCCACCATCGCCCTGCCGCTGGCCCGCCCAGCAGTGGCGGCTGGGGTGGCCTTGGTGCTGATGGAGACTTTGGCCGATTTTGGCGTGACCAGCTATTTTGGCATTCAAACCTTCACCACCGGCATCATCAAAGCATGGTTGTCCTTAGACAACCGCTTGGCAGCGGCGCAATTGGCCACCATGCTGCTGGCGATGGTACTGCTGCTGCTGTGGCTAGAGCATCGCGCCCAACAGCGGATGCGCTTTACCGCCAAGGGGGTTGGGCGTGCCAGTTCTGCCGAAGCCCAGCCGGTAGCGCTGCGTGGCTTGTCTTTGGTGCTGGCTTGGCTGGTTTGTGCCGTGCCAGTGCTAATGGGATTTTTTGCCCCCGTGGCTTTTATGTTGCGCCCTTTGGCCTCCGATTGGTCGGTGCTGCCGTGGGAGCGCTTTTTAGAGTGGGCTTGGAACAGTGTGCGCTTGGGGGGCATTACCGCCGGATTGGCTGTGGTGGTAGCGCTGGCTTTGGCGTTTGCGGTGCGCCGTCGGCCCGATGCGCTCACGCGCGGCGTAGTGCAATTGGCCAGTTTGGGCTATGCCGTGCCGGGGGCGGTGGTGGTGGTGGGCTTGTTGTTGCCAGTGGGCTGGTTGCAGGCGATTTGGCCCAACTTGGGTTTGGGCGCACTGCTCACCACGACGGCAGTGGGGATTGTCTGGGCTTATCTCGTGCGCTTTTGTGCGGTGGCCTTGCAATCGGTGCAAAGTGGCTATGCGCGCATTCCGCCCAGTTTGGATGATTCGGCGCGCATGTTGGGGGCCAGTGGCCCTCGGTTGTTGCTGCAAGTGCATTGGCCGCTCTTGCAACGCTCTACGGCGGCAGCGGCGCTGCTGGTGTTTGTCGATGTGATGAAAGAATTGCCCGCAACGATGGTGCTGCGCCCCTTCAACAGCGACACCTTGGCCGTGGTGGCCTACCAATTAGCGCGCGATGAGCGCTTGGGCGAGGCTGCTTTGCCCTCCTTGGCCTTGGTGGCGGTGGGTTTGGTGCCCGTGATTTTGCTCAGTCGCACCTTGCGGGCGCGGCAATCTAGCTCTTATGCCTGCTAGGCAGCACCGATGAGCGCCCGCCTTGCGCGGCGGGTGGGCTGGCATCAGCGCGCACCCCGGCACCGCGCACCTCTAGGCGCACTTCGTCCAAGACCGTGCCACGGGCATCGGTCAGGGTGATGCGGTGGCGGCCCGGCCAGGGCAACCAAGTCAGGTGGGGGCCTTGGCCCAAAGGCTTGTCGTCTAAGCGCCAACGCAATTGGGCGGCATTTTTGCCCGCTGCTGCTTTGAGCTGCAAACGCTGGTGCTGGGGTGGAATATCTGGGTCTAGCGCCACGATGGTGCCCGCAATCGGGCTGATGATGCGGATGGCTTGCTCTTCTAAGGCGGCCGCACCGGTGCCATCCACGGCAAACAGGGGCTGCTGCGTGCCCGCTACAAACCACTCTTCACGCGCTGCCTCTAGGGGTTGGGCCGTTGGGCCAAACTGCACCGGCACACGCACCACCCCCGCCGGAGGCAGCGGGGCCACACTGGGCTGGTGCTGGTGCAAATAGCCCATGATGGCCGCCCAAATCGGTGCTGCGCCACTGCTGCCACTGACATCGTGCATGGCTGCACCGCTGGCATTGCCTACCCAAACCCCCACGGTATAGCGCGCTGACCAACCCACGGCCCAGTTGTCGCGCATATCTTTGCTGGTGCCAGTTTTGACGGCACTCCAAAACCGGGTCGCCAGCACGCTGTCGGTGCCAAAGGTGCGCGCGCGCGCGTTGTTGTCCGACAAAATATCGCCGACAATAAACGCCGCTTTGGCATCCAGTGCCTGCTGCCACGCCGGGGCCTTGGGCTGCGTAGGCAGCAAAGCCGGTGCCACTGGGCTAAAGCGCCCACCATTGGCCAGTGTGCGAAAAGCATTGCTGAGGTGCAACAAGGCCACCTCGCTGCTGCCCAAAGCCAAGCTATAACCAAAATAACCGCCGCTTTCGCGCAGCGGTAAACCGACGGCCTGCAATTGGGTAAAAAAAGCATCGGGCGAGACCATCACCAGCGTGCGTACCGCAGGCACATTCAGTGAGGCCGCCAGCGCCGTGCGTACCGACACCCAACCCTTGAACTGGCGGTCGTAATTTTGCGGGATATACAAGCCGCTGGCCGTAGGAATATGCGTGGGTGAATCCTCCAGCAGCGAAGCCGCCGTCAGCCGCCGCTGGGCAATGGCTTGGGCATACAAAAATGGCTTCAGGGTCGAGCCGGGTTGGCGTTGCGCCAACACGCCATCCACTTCTGCCGCTTGGCTTAATTGCCCCGAAGACCCTACCCACGCCAGCACCTGCCCGCTGGCGTTGTCTAGTACCACGATGGCGCCATCCTCTACATTGCGGCCCTGCAACTCGCGTAGCTGCTGCGCCAAAGTTTGCACAGCAAAACGCTGCAAAGGCGCGCGCAAGGTCAAAGCCAGCTGGGCTGGCAGCGGGCCGCCGCTGCTGGCCGCTTGGGCCAAGGCGCGCCGGGCAAAGTGGGGCGCGATGCCCTCACTGGCAGACCAACTGCGCCGTTGCAAGCTGGCGCTGCTGAACAATTCCAAGCCCATGCAATTTTTATCGACCGGAGCGGATGGCTGGCTCTGCGCTTGCATGGCCTGCCACACGCCACAGGCGCGCTGCGCCACCAAGGCGGGCTTGGCATTGGGGGCGCGCACCAAGGCTGCGGTGATGGCGGCTTCGCGCTCATCCAAGCCATGCGCGGCTTTGCCAAACAGGGTGCGGCTCAAGGCATCTATGCCCACCACCTCGCCCCGAAACGGCAGCAAATTGAGGTAAGCCTCCAAAATTTGGTCTTTGCGCCAGCGCCGCTCTAATACTTGGGCGGCTACGGTTTGGCCGAGTTTTTCTGTCACGCTTCTGCGGCCTGCACCCGGCTGGCCATCTGCATCGAGCAGTCCGGCCAGCTGCATGGTGATGGTGCTGGCCCCACGGGTGCGCTGGTGCCACACATTGCCCCAAGCTGCCGCCGATACCGCCTGCCAATCGACACCGCTGTGTTGGTAAAAACGCCGGTCTTCGGACAGCAACAGCGCCTTTTGCAAGGCGGGTGATATGTCGGCCAGCGCTACCCATTGCCCCCGGCGCACCGTGGAATCGGTGCGTAGGCGTTGCAGTAGCTCGCCCTCGCGCGAGAGCAACAGCGTCTCGGAGGGGCGAAACTGCTGGCGCACCTGCTCAAAGCGTGGCAGGGCTTGGGCGGGGCCGACGTAACTGATGGCGAGTAACAGGGCCGTAAGTAAGCCGAGGATGTGGTGATAAGTCAAAATGCGGCATCCTATCCCATGCCAAGCACCAGATAAACAAAAAAAGCGCAACCTATAAAGGCTGCGCTTTTTATCGTTTGGTGGGATGCTACTCTGAGAAAAGAGCAGCTATCCGCATTTAACGTGCTGGGCGTGCTGGGCGCTTGCGCGCATCGTGCGGCGCAAAAGAAGGTTTGCCACCGGCAGCACCGCCACCAGCGTGCTTAGAAAATGCGGGCTTGCGCGGTGCAAAATCACCACGCGGAGCCATCTCGCCACGCGGGGCAAAATCACCGCGTGGGCCATCCGCGAAACCACCACGACCGCCACCATCGCCAAAACCGGGCTTGCGGCCATAGCCTTCACCATCGCGGCGCGGAGCAAAGCCACGGTCTTCACGTGGCGCACCACCGAAGCCACCACCGCCGTGCGGACGGTCATCGCCGGGGCGGCCTTGCACGCGCTGGCGGTCATTGAAGCCGCTGGCACCGCCAAAGTTGCGCTCACGGTCGCCACCAAAACCACCGCCAAAGCCACCACGGGAGCCAGAGCCACCGCCGCCGCCAAATTTGCGACCACCACCGCCACCGCTGCGGCCACCGCCGAAGTCACCTTGTGGGCGGCTGCCGGGCTGCGGGAAGCGTTGCACTGGCTCCAGGCCCGGAATCACTTCGGCCTTGAATTGTTGGTGCGTGTGGCCTTCGATGTCAAAAATCTTGCGACGGTCACGGAATTCGGCAAAGGTGATGGCCAAACCATCGCGGCCAGCACGGCCAGTGCGGCCAATACGGTGGGTGTAATCTTCGGCCTTCATGGGCAAGCCGTAGTTGAACACGTGGGTGATGGTGGGCACGTCAATACCGCGTGCGGCCACATCGGTAGCCACCAAAATTTGCACTTGGCCTTGGCGCAGGGCCATCAGGCGGCGATTACGCAAACCTTGGCTCAATGCCCCGTGCAAGGCGACGGCGCTAAAACCTTCTTGTTGCAAATCGGCAGCCAAACCATCGCACTCGACTTGGGTGCTGGCAAACACAATCGCTTGGTTGATGGAGGTATCACGCAGCCAGTGGTCCAGCATCTTGCGCTTGTGTTGTGCGTTGTCGGCCCAATACAGCACTTGCTTGATGTTGACGTGCTTCTCGTGCGGCGCGTCGTTTTGAATTTTCTTGACCGAGGAACCGCCATCGTGCATCACGCGCATGGCCAACTGCTGGATGCGCGGCGCAAAGGTGGCGCTGAACATCATGGTTTGCTTGCGTTGGCTGGTGAGCTGGTTGACTTCGGCCAAATCGTCCGAGAAGCCCAAATCCAACATGCGGTCGGCTTCGTCCACCACCAAGAACTGCACCTTGTCGAGCTTGATTTGCATCGAGCGTTGCAAGTCCAGCAGGCGGCCCGGAGTGGCCACCACCAAATCAGCGTTTTGCAGCTTGGCAATTTGCAATTGGTAGGGCATACCGCCGACCACGTTGGCGACGCGCAGGCCACGGGTGTGCTTGACCAAATCAATCGCATCATGGGCGACTTGTTGCGCCAATTCGCGCGTGGGGCACAGAATCAAAGCGCCGGGGGTGGCGGCCTTGAAGTTGCGGCTGTTGGTTGGGTCTTTGCGCTTGGCGCGCTTGGGTGGGGCTTCGCCACGGGCCAATGCCTCGGCGGCGGCGCGTTCGTATTCGGCGCGGGCTTGCGCTTCGGCTTCGGCCATTTGGCCAATCAGGGTGTGCAGCACCGGCAGCAAGAAGGCAGCGGTTTTGCCGCTACCGGTTTGGCTAGAGACCATCAGGTCAATGTAGCGGCCATTTTCGCCACCTGCGCCCATCGCCAAGGGAATGGCTTTGAGCTGCACCGTGGTGGGTTGGGTGTAGCCCAAATCGGCCACGGCCTGCACCAGTTCGGGGGCCAAGCCCAGCTCGATAAAGCCATTGGGCGCGGCAGTGACGGCGGCATCATCGGCCAGCACAGTGCTGTCTTGCAAGGAAATTTCGGAAATAGCGGCATCAGCAGCGGCGAAATCGCCCTGCACTTGGAAAGTGTCAGTCATATTTTTTCTCACACGAGAACAACGCTGGCAGGCTGCCAACGCTGGCTTCGTTTATGGTTAAAAAACATCAACCATCAAACGAAACCTGCACCAACGGGGAGTGTTGGCGCGGCTGGGTATCTAGCACGAACTGCAAGGCGCTTTGCTTGCTGGTTCGCAGACCCAATGTGTGAAGGGAGATGCACAATTTGCATCAGCATGTGCTGTGCAGTTGCTAATTATTACACAGATAGGGGTTTCCCCGCAAGCATTACAAGGCCAAAAAATGCTGTGCATCTATCCCATGCCTAACAGACTGCGCGCCACTGCCTCGGCCACCTTGATGCCATCGACCCCGGCAGACAAAATGCCGCCCGCGTAGCTGGCCCCTTCCCCGGCGGGGTACAGGCCGATGGTGTTCAGGCTTTGGAAATTTTCGCCACGGGTGATTTTGAGCGGCGAGGAGGTGCGCGTTTCCACCCCGGTCAGTACCGCATCGGGCCTGTCAAAGCCTTTGATTTTGCGCCCAAAGGCGGGGAGTGCTTCGCGCAGGGCGGCAATGGCATACGGCGGCAGGGCCGGGTGCAAATCGCCCAGCGTTACGCCGGGCTGGTAGGAGGGCTGCACTTCGCCCCACTGCTGCGATGGCCGTCCGGCGATGAAATCGCCCACCAGTTGGCCGGGGGCGTTGTAGTTGCTGCCGCCCAAGACATAGGCATGGGACTCTAACTGGCGCTGCAACACCATGCCCGCCAGCGGGTGAACGCTGCCATTGGCGGGGTTTTCGCTGCCATAGCTGGCCCCTAACGTAGCTTCAAAGGCGGCGGGGTCCGTGGGGTAGTCGCTGGGGTCTATGCCCACGACCATGCCAGCGTTGGCATTGCGCTCGTTGCGCGAATACTGGCTCATGCCGTTGGTCACGACCCGGCCTGGCTCGCTGGTGGCTGCAACCACGGTGCCGCCGGGGCACATGCAAAAGCTGTAAGCGGTGCGGCCATTGCTGGCGTGGTGGACTAATTTGTAATCGGCGGCGCCCAATAAGGGATGGCCTGCATGGCGACCCCAGCGCGCGCGGTCAATCAGGCCTTGCGGGTGTTCGATGCGAAAACCGATGGAGAACGGCTTGGACTCCATCGTTACACCAAGCTGGTAGAGCATGGCAAAGGTATCACGCGCGCTGTGGCCCAAAGCCAGCACCACTTGCGAGGCGGGTAACTCGTAGCTTTGGCCGCTGGCTTGGTTGAGTACTTGTAGGCCACGCACGTGGCGGCCTTGCGCGTTTTCTTCTACTTGGATGTCGGTGACGCGCTGTTCAAAGCGCACTTCACCACCCAAAGCGATGATTTGCTCACGCAGGTTTTCTACCACCTTCACCAGTTTGAAGGTGCCAATGTGCGGGTGCGCGGCATACAAAATCTCGGGTGGCGCACCGGCCTGCACGAATTCTTGCATGACCTTGCGCCCCAAGTGGCGCGGGTCTTTGATTTGGCTGTACAGCTTGCCATCGGAGAAGGTGCCCGCGCCGCCTTCGCCAAACTGCACATTTGATTCTGGGTTCAGTTCGCGTTTGCGCCACAGGCCCCAAGTGTCTTTGGTGCGCTGGCGTACTGGCTTGCCACGTTCCAGCACGATGGGTTGGAAGCCCATTTGCGCCAGCACCAGCGCGGCAAAAATGCCACAGGGGCCAAAACCGACCACCACCGGACGCTCTTGCAGTGGGGTCGGTGCTTGACCTACTGGGTGCCAAGCCATGTCCGGGCTGGGTTGGATATGCGGGTTGGTGGCATGGCGCGCCAGCAACGTGGCCTCTTGCGCCGGGTCAGTCAAGGCCACATCCACAATGAACACGGCCAGCAATTGCGCTTTGCGTGCATCAAAACTGCGCTTGAAGACCTGCAATTGCGCCAAGTCGGTTTCAGGTACCCCCAAGGCTTGGGCGGCCAAACGGCGCAAAGCGGCAATGGGTTGCGGTGCAGGGGCGCGGTCGGCCTCGGTTTCGGCACGGGCATCGGCGGCGCGCAGCGGCGGCACGGGCAATTCCGTCAGGGGGAGTTTGAGTTCAGACAGGCGAATCATGGCAGTGGCTGGCCCGTGGTGATCGGGCAAAGGGCAAGGGGTTGATTTTACCGGGCAGGGTCAACTTCAAACGCAACCGGTAGGATACTACGCCCACCGCACCCGTGTGCTGCGGCAACCCGTTTCTGAACCCTTGGCCCCTGCGGGCCTGTCCACCCCATGATTGACGCCATCAAACACCTGCCCATTGGGCGCAAACTCATGGCGAGCTTTGCGCTGTGCCTGCTGCTTTTTGCGCTGATTGCGTCCCTGGTCAGCGTCTGGCTGGTAGAAAAAGAAGTAGAGCGCCGCGCTACCACCGAAGAGCTGCCCAGGCTGGTCGAGGGCATCCGCTCGGATGTGCAGCGCCAGCTGGCGCCGGCCATTGCCAGCTCGCTGGCGCTGGCCGACAACACCTTCATGGCCGAATGGGACCGCGCCGGTATGCCCGAGGCGGGCCGCGCCACTTGGCTGGCCTACGCGGGCGCTATCCAAAAACGCCAAGCAGCCTCTGCCGTGTTCTGGGCTTCTGAGCGCGACCGCAAGTACTATACCAACGATGGCAAAGTGCGCGACATCCTGCCCACCGAGCAGTGGTTTCCTGACACCATGAACCAGAAAGTGCCCTACGCCCTGAACATCGACTTTGACGTGGGCGCGCAAAAGCACATGGTGTTCATCAATGTGCGCGTCGATGGCCCCGAGGGTCAGCGCGCTGCCACCGGGCTGGGCCTGTCGGTGCAGGCGATTGCCGACACCATTGCCAACTATCAGATTGCCCAAACCGGCTCGGCCTACCTGGTGCGTGCCAACGGCACTTTGTTGATGCACCGCGACCAGTCGCTGCTCAGCGGCAAGCACTTGCTGAAAGACATGCCCGGTTTGAACGATGCTATGGCGAACCAGCTGCTGGGCAGCCAGGGCTTTACGCAGCTGCGCTATGTCAACGCCGGGGCCGAGTACATCATCGTCTCCATGCCCATCCCCGAGCTGCAAGCCTACGTGGTGGCCGAAGTGCCCGCCGATGAGCTGACCGGGCCGGTGCTGGGCGCGCTGCGTACCTCCGGCATCATTGCTTTGCTGGTGGGTGGCAGCGCCACCTTGGTGGTGGTGCTGTGGCTGAGCCGGGCCATGTCGGCGCCGCTGCGCCGGGCGGTGCAGTTGCTGGCAGAAATTGCCGAGGGCAACCTCACGCGCCGCATGCCCTCGGACGCGCGCGATGAAATCGGCCAATTGGGCGGGGCCATCAACCGGCTGGTGGAGTCGCTGGTGGCGCTGGTGCAGAACATGCGCGTGAGCGCGGGTGCGCTGGAGGGCAACGCAGATGCGATTGCCTCAGGCAGCGCTCACCTGAGCCAGCGCACCGAAGACCAGGCAGGCAACTTGCAACGCACTGCGGCCTCGATGGAGCAGCTGACGGTGGCCGTGCGCCACAACACCGACACCGCCAAGACCGCCGTGCAGTTGGCCAGCAGTGCCACCGAGGCGGCCCAGGCCGGTGGCACCGTGGTGGCCGAGGTGACGCAGACGATGGGCCAGATCAACGCCGCCTCGGCGCGCATTGCCGATATCAACAACGTGATTGACGGCATCGCTTTCCAGACCAACATCTTGGCGCTGAATGCGGCTGTGGAAGCCGCCCGCGCCGGTGAGCAGGGCCGGGGCTTTGCCGTGGTGGCCAGCGAGGTGCGCACGCTGGCCCAGCGATCGGCCCAGGCGGCGCGCGAGATCAAGGCGCTGATCCAGACCAGCGTAGCCACCGTGGCACTGGGCGCGGACCAGGCCGTCCACGCCCGCGAGGCCATGAACAACATCGTGCAGCAGGTTCACCAAATGCACCAGTTGATGCAGGAGATCAGCCAGGCCAGCCAGGAGCAAAGCATCGGGCTGGAGCAAATCGGCACAGCGGTGGCGCAGCTGGACGCCGTGACCCAGCAAAACGCCGCGCTGGTGGACCAAAGCACCACGGTGGCGAGCGATTTGCAGCAGCAATCGGCCCAACTGGCGCAGCTGCTGGCACCGTTCAAACTCTGACCGGTTAAAGGGTAAAAAATGGCCCCAGCCCTTACGCAGCAAGCGCAAGCAGCTATGGTCTTTGATGTTTTGCGCCGCCTACACCGATGCCGCCCTGCCGCACCTCAGCGGTACACCAGCACCGGAATTTTCGAATGCGCCAGCACCTTTTGCGTCTCGCTGCCCAGCAGCAGCGCGCTGACGCCCGAGCGCCCGTGCGAGGCCATGAAAATCAAATCGCAGCCGTGGCTTTCGGCGGCAGCAATAATCAGCGCATAAGGCTGGTTGCCCACGCCCACAGCGCGCTGGCAGCGGGTGCCAGCATCGCGCACCACGGCCTCGGCGGCGTCCAGCACTTCTTGCGCTGCATCGCGCAGGCGCTGCGCTACCTCTTCGTTCAGGTGCGGGCTGACCATAGCGCCCAAACCGATATAGGGGGCCGGGGCTTCGGGCTGGGCATAAAACAGCGTGATTTGCGCGCCGGTTTCTTTGGCATACGAGGCCGCGCGTGCCACGTTGCGTAGCGACAGCTCCGAGCCATCGGTGGGCACCAAAATGTGCTTGAACATAGTTGCTTCCTTTCAAGTTCAACGGGTCAGTGGCCACCGGCACCTGGCTCGATGGTGCGCGTAGGTTTGGGGGCCACCCAAATGATGGCGGCCGCCACAAAGAACATCACCGCCACGCCGGTCATCACTTGGTTGGTGGACAACATGCCGCTTTGCGAGACAATCAGGTAATCCATCACCTGCGTGGCCACTTCCGGCGGTGCGCCCGATTGCGTGAGCAGCTGCGCCACGCTGCCATCGCGGTCGGCCAAACCCACCAGCTCGGCGTGGTTGCGCGTGGTCTGGTTCGCCCACACCGTAGTCACCACCGAAGTGGCAAACGCGCCCGACAAGGTACGCAAAAAGTTCATCAAGCCAGCGGCGGAATCCATCTCGCGCTCTTCCACGCTGCCCAGGGCGATACCGGAAGTGGGAATAAAGAAAAACGGCAGCGCAAAACCCATCACCGCCAGCGGGATGGCAATGTCCCAGAACGCCATATCGCTGTTGGCCACGCTGCGCCACAGCGTGACCACGCCCATCCACAGCAGGCCAAAGAACACCAAGCCACGCGGGTCACGTTTGCTGTTGGCCACAATGGGCGCGACAAACAGCGCTGTCACGCCCGTCCAAGCGGTGGCCAAACCGGCATCGGTGGCGGTGTAGCCCATAAAACTTTGCAGCCACAGCGGCGTCAGCACACTGACACCAAAAAACGCCGCATAGGCCACGCTCACGGTAATCACCGAGGCATTGAAGCCGCGATGCCGGAACACGCGCAAATCCACCACCGGGTGCTTTTCGTGCAGCTCCCAAATCAAAAAAGCGGCAAAACCGACGGCGGCGATGATGGCGAGGGCGATGATTTGGCTGGAGGCAAACCAGTCGAGGTTTTTGCCCTCGTCCAGCACCAGTTGCAACGCCACCACCCACACCAAGAGCAGCAGCAGCCCGACCTTATCGAAGGGATTGCGTACCGGGCTGTCTTGGTAGTGCTGCAAAATTTTCCAAACCATCAGGCCAAAGCCGATGGCAATCGGGGCGTTGATGAGGAAAACCCAGTTCCAAGCGAAATCATCGACCAGCCAGCCGCCCAAAATCGGCCCCACCACGGGCGCGACCAGCGTGGTCATGGACCAAATGCCAATCGCGGCACCGGCTTTGTCTTTGGGGAAGATACGCAGCATCAGCGTTTGCGACAGCGGCATCAGCGGGCCGCCGCTCAGGCCCTGGAACACGCGCATCACCACCAACATGCCAATCGAGGTGGACAGGCCGCACAAAATCGAAAAGATGCCAAACAACACCATCGACCAGACAAATACGCGCACTGCGCCAAAGCGCGCAGCCAGCCAGCCGGTAAGCGGCACGGTGATGGCCTCGCCCACGGCAAAGGAGGTAATCACCCAAGTGCCTTGGCTGGCCGCCGCGCCCAAAGCACCGGCAATATTGGGCACCGCCACGTTGGCGATGGTCATGTTCAGTACGGCAATGAAGTTGGCCGAAGCCAGCATCAGCGCGGCAATCACCAGCATGGAACCGCTCAGTGGGGCCGGTGCAGCGTGGGCATGGTCTGCC
This sequence comes from Giesbergeria sp., assembly GCF_028686475.1. GTDB lineage: Bacteria > Pseudomonadota > Gammaproteobacteria > Burkholderiales > Burkholderiaceae_C > Simplicispira. The sequence goes on from NZ_JAQUCA010000004.1 coordinate 224,559, forward strand.
GTTGTCGCTTGACTCATGGTGTAGTGGCCTTGGCTTAGTGGGCGGCGGCGTTGCGCGCGGCGTCATGAACAGCGGCAGCAGCCACGGGCTGGCCGCCGGTGCGCGTGTCGATGGTGGCGCTCATCGACAGGCCCACTTTGAGCGGATGCGCTTGCAACTGCGCCGCATCCAGCTGCACGCGCACCGGCAGGCGCTGCACCACCTTGATCCAGTTGCCGGTGGCGTTTTGCGCCGGAATCGCCGCAAAGGCCGAACCCGATCCGCCCGAAAAACCGGCCACCACGCCGGTGTAGGTAACGTTTTTGCCGTAGATGTCGGCGTGCAGCTTCACGCTTTGGCCGACGCGCACTTTTTCCAGTTGCACTTCCTTGAAATTGGCATCGACGTAAATCTCGTTCACTGGCACCACCGCCATCAGCGGCATTCCGGGCTGCACGCGCTGGCCCAGTTGCACCCGGCGTTGCGCTACCACGCCATCCAGCGGCGCGCGCAGCGTGGTGCGCTCCAAGTCCACCTTGGTTTGGTCCAGGCGCGCTTGGGCGGCCAGCACTTCGGGGTTGGTGTCCACACTGCTGTGGCTGATGAGGGCAGCGTTGGCCTCTTTGGCGGCCACGGCAGAACGCTGGTTCGCGGTGACTTGCGCGGCAGCGGCTTTGGCAGCGGCCAGTTGCGCCGTGGCGGCATCAAAGCCGTTTTTGGCGCGCGTCAGTTCATCGCCCGACACCGACCCCGAAGCCACCAAGGCTTGGCGGCGTTGCAAATCGACTTTGGCGCGCTCAAAATCGGCCTGCGCGGCGGCCAGTTGGGCGCTGGCGCGCTGCGCGTCGGCCTCGCGGGCGCTGATTTGGGCGCTCAGGTTGCTGTCGTTGGCCATCAGGCTTTTGACGCGGCGCGTGGCGCGGTCGAGGTCGGCGCTGGCCTGGGCTACGGCCAGCTGGGCATCGGTGGGGTCAATCACCAGCAGCACATCGCCTTTTTTCACGGCCTGGGTGTCGCTGACTTTCACTTCCAGCACCGTGCCGCCCACGGCGGGGGTGATTTGCGCCACTTCGGCGGCGGCATAGGCGTTGTCGGTCGAAACGAAGTGCGAGGCGTGCAGCTGCCAGTAAGCGGTAGCGCCAGCAGCCGCCAGCACGACCACGCCGCCCAGCAGGGCCAGGCGGGTGTTGCGGCGTTTTTTCAGCAGGGCATCGGCGGCAGAGGTGGTGTGGGTGTCAGACATGGGGATTCCTGGTTGCGGTGTTTTTGGGAAGGGCAGCAGGCGGTGCGCTTACGGGGTAGCGGTGCTGCTGGCCACTTGGTAGCCACCGCCCAGCGCGCGTTGCAGGCCCACATCCAGCGCGATGGATGCGGCGCGCAGGTTGGTTTGCGCGCTCAAGGTGCCCAGCAGGCTGTCTTCAGCGGTGAGCACTTCCAAATAATTGGCCAGGCCACCGGCATAGCGGTTGCTGGCCACGCGGTGCGCCTCGCTGGCGGCATCCACGGCTTCTTGCGCTTTGTGCAGGCGCTGGCCCAGCGCTTTTTGGCTGATGGCGTTGTCGGCCACCTCTTGCAGCGCGCGCGCCACGGTGGCGTTGTAGTTGGCCACGGCCTCGGCGTAGCTGGCATGGGCGCCGCGCAACTCGCCTTGCAAACGCCCACCGCTGAAAATCGGCAGCGAAATCGCTGGCCCCACACCGGCCACGCTAGAACCGCCCTTGGCCAGCCTATCCAGCCCCAGCGATTGCAGCCCGACAAAGGCCGAAAGGTTGACGTTGGGGTTAGCAGCAGCACTCAACAAATCTACTCAAATCTATGCTAATATATCCATTATGAAGAGCTTAGTAAGCATAGGAGAAGCAGCAAAGGCGTTAGGTGTGTCCATAACAACCTTGCGCCGCTGG
>NZ_JAQUCA010000049.1 GCF_028686475.1 Giesbergeria sp.
AAGAACTTCTTCCAGTCCGAACGAACTACCACGTGTTCTTGCGGATACACGAATGAGGTAAGAAAAAAGGTAGATAGCAATATGATGAAGAATCGGATTATCATTAAGTTTCCTTTGATGCCCAACGCCTAAATTAAGCCGCGCTGAAAAGCGTCGGCTTGGATGGCTGGTTAGGCTTACATAAAAGAAACAGCATGATAACCACTTACTATATCAAGCGCTACCAAGTGCATCGGTGCGAACAATGGGGGACTCAGGTCTCATCGTGCTGCACGGATTTACTGAGAGCCACGTCACGCGGCAGGCGTTATCCGATTATCTGGGAGTTGGTAAGCACCGGCCAGAAGCTTACCCCCGCCGAAGTGCAGTGCATTATGAAAGTTTACCCAGTGTGCAAATTCCAATGCGATGCTGATTTGGCTGATAAGGCTATTCAGCGCAGGCGCAGAAAGGCATTGCATGTTATACGGCCTAACGCCCAAGTTCACGGGCTGGCAACAGTCCCGTGCAACGGTGGGTTAGAACAATCCATAAACCAACAAACAACGCTATGACCAAACAAGAATTACTGCGCCTAGTGCGCCTGCTGTCAGCAATTGAATCTTGGGGGCTTTCGCAAGAAAAGCGAATGCCTGATTATCTACACGACGATTTGAGCGCAACAATAGATGCTGTTGGGCAAGCATTGCTTGGGCCTGACTTGTCATCTAACGCCTGAATTAAGCCGCGCTGCAAAGCGTCGGCTTGAATGAATTGTTAGGCTACCACCTTGCGCCACGCCCGGCACGAGTTGGAATTGCCGAAAATATCGCGACTTGGGACAGACCCCATTGGCTCGATTAGATGAGAGTATTTATTAAGTTGACCTGAAAGCTGCTGATGAACTGTCATGAATGGCTCACCATTTTTGCAGTAAGCCGAAAGCGCTTGAACATAAGCAGGCTGATTGCGCTGAGCAAGCCTGAGGATGAACTCATGGCTGGTAAATTCAGTTGGCATGTCCGAGATAACAGCCGGGAATAACGCATAAAGCTCGGAAAAGTCGTGAAGCGACATTCTTATTTACCTTTAAAGACCTAACGAACTAAGGTAAGCGGCGGCTAGAAGCCGTCCGCTTGAGCGCAAGGTTAGAACCCAAGCCCACACAGCAGCCACCCAAGGCCAGCAGCATAGCCGGAAAGCCGAGCCTGCACCAGCGCCAATAGGACACCGGAAAAACCGAGCCACAAAACCAAAGGCAAAACCTACTTTGGGAACACTGGCACAAGCAAAACCGGATTTTTAACAGGCGCGGAATAAGCACGACCGTGGGCAAGTGCTAACGCCTGAATTAAGCCGCGCTGCAAAGCGTCGGCTTGAATGAATTGTTAGGACTGAAAACTGAAAGGAAGAGTAATGGAAAACGACCTTACATATATTGAGAGTTTGGCAAAAAAAGCCACAAAAGGCCAGTGGATAGCCGTCGGAAGTTTGGTGGAAAACACAAGCGACAGCTTGCCAGATATTGTTTGCACACCGCATGATTTTGACCGAGGCCCCAGAGATAGCTTAAAGCAGCGAGAAATGGATGCACTTTACATTGCAGCAGCGCAGCCAAAACTGATTTTGGAGCTGATTCAGGAACTGCGGGCGCTTCGCCGAATTGTTGGCGCTAACGAACTAAGGTAAGCGGCGGCTGGAGGCCGTCCGCTTGAGCGCAAGGTTAGAACCCAAGCCCACACAGCAGCCACCCAAAGCCGACAGCATAGCCGGAATAACGAACCAACACCAGCGCCTATAGGACACCGGAAAGAACTAGCCCAAAAACCAAAGTCAAAACCTACTTTGGAAAAGCTGGCGACAACAAAAACTGGATTTTGACGCGCTTGGAATAAGCACCACGGTGGGCAGGTACTAACGAACCAAAGTAACCGGCGGCGAAGCCGTCCGCGTTGACTGCCGCGTTAGAACCCAAGCCCACACAACAGCCACCCAAGGCCAGCAGCATAGCCGGAAAGACGAACCTACACCAGCGCCAATAGGACACCGAGAACGCCGAACCAAACGACCAAAGGCAAAAACTACTTTGGAAAAGCTAGCAACAACAAAAACCGGATTTTGACGAGCTTGGAATAAGCACGACCATGGGCAAGTGCTAACGCCCCGAGTTCAGCCGACGCGAAGCGGTCGGCTGGAATGAAAGGTTAGAACATGACAAAGATATTTGAAGTGCGAATCGCAATGTATGCCGTCGTAGCCGCAGACAACGAAAACCACGCATACGAAGTCGCCAGGCGCAATGCCAGCCCAATATTGTCAGACGACGGCAACCCGTATATCGATGTACTTTGTGAGGCCAAGACACTTCAAGACCTTGGCCATGGATGGAATGGCGATTGTTTGCCGTATGGCGGCGATGGCAAAACGACATTGTCAAAATTGTTGAAATCTAACGCCTAAGCTCAGGCGACCGCCGCCGCCACTGAACTTGAATCAAACCGAAAAAGCCCGACGGCGGCGGGTCGCCCTGGAGCGCAAAGTTAGATAAACGGTTTATTTCTTTGGTGGACACCCAAAGACCATCCAATATTTAACTTCAGCAAAAGGCTCTTCTTCTAAAGTGTAGCATCCACCAACCTTGCAAACCTTGGTTAAATCTGTGTTACTGCCTTCGGAAGTTGATTTAAACTCCAATGCTCTAAAATATATATCTGCAACAGATACTTTAGCTTGCTCTGAAGTTCCCCATGCAACACCATCTTTAATGGATGTTACTTTGAATCGATTAACCCATGCCGATCTGCAATCTTCTGAAGACCCTCTTGTATAAAGGTTATCACCTACTTCTAAACCCTCATATTTGACCTCTGCCATAGATTGAAGAGATAACAAGCAAAGAACAGAGCCAACAATAGATGTATATCTTTTTTTCATGCAAAAACCTCCAATTTTATCTAACGGACAAGATAAGCCGCCCGCAGCATGCGGGTCGGCTTGAGCGCCGGGTTAGACCCAAAGCGCAAAAACGAAAGTGACCGCACAGGCCACGGACTAAAAAAACAAGAGCTGCCAGCGCTTGCTGCAAAAGGGCTAGAGGCCAAAAAAGCTTGAAACTGGCACACCCCATGCAGGCGAAGCCCCAGCAAACGCCAAACACCCAGCGGATAAACGCTTGCGAAGGTAAATGGCGCTTGAATATTCATGGGCTGAAATGGGCAGGAATAAAAGGCAGGCTAACGATTATGCTCAGCGGCGCGCGCCTTTGGCGCGTCCGCTGGAGCATTTTGTTAGGCTAACTCTCATCATGCGAAATAAGGAATTTTCTAAAATCATTAACCGAGATATGTACAAACACTTTGAAAAACTCGGTCACATGCTTTTTTGTTAAACCTCCGTTTGCCAACAAGTCGGATTCAAGAACAGGATCTTTGTCTGAATTTAAATATGCACGAGACAATCGTTTTGTGCGGTTCCATTCATTAATATCCTCGTAAGATACTTTTACACCGCCTGCCCCATAATAGGCTTGAAGGTCACCATCACTTTTGTTGAAAAGAACGTACGTGCTACCGTCAACTTTCACCTTTATTACCCCGTCTTTTAATTTTGTTACGGCACTGTATCCCTCGTCTTTAATGATTTGAATTATTTCAGCATCGGAATACTTCTTTGCTAATGTTTGCTCTGCATTTGCATGAAACGGTAACAACAAGCTAAATGCCATTAAAGCGGTAATAATACGTGCTTTCATCGTTTTCTCCATTGTGGCCCATGATTTTCTTGGTTAGACATGCCACATAGGCCAATTTGACAAGCCTAACGGGCGAGGTAAGCCGACCGCCGAAGGCGGGTCGGCTTGACCGAAATGTTAGAGCCAGAAGCCAAAACCGGTAACTTGGATTTGGCGACGGGCACGAACTGCGAAAAAACACAGCGCCACCGAGGCGGCGCAGAACTACGAAAACGATAGCTGCTTGCGCTTGCTACGCAAGGGCTTAAAGCCAAAAAGGCTGGAAAACGATGGAGCGCCAGCAGGCGAAGCCCAGAGAAACGACAAACCAAGCGCTGCACAACGCTTGAGAAATTGAATGCCGTTTGAATAAACATGGGCTAAAGAAATTGGTTTTCAGTGGTGCTAACTAGGATTAGCCGACTGCCCCACGCAGGCCAGCAGTCGGATAAAATAACACCATCCTACCCTATCCATAGGAAAACGCCAATAGCTAACCGTTTAGACAAACCTAAATTTTGCGGATGCCTGCCTCGTCCTACACCCCCAACACCGATGCTCCGCGCCAGCCCAAACTGCTGGAGCGTATGCGTATTCGCCTACGCACGCAGCATTACAGCATTCGCACCGAGCAAGCCTATGTAGATTGGGCGCGGCGTTTCATTTTGTTTCATAAAAAACGCCATCCACAGGAAATGGGTGCCGCCGAGGTAGAGGCTTTCTTGAGCTATTTGGCCGTGGAGCGGCAGGTATCAGCCTCCACGCAAAACCAAGCCAAGGCGGCACTTTTGTACTTGTACAAGCAGGTGTTGGGCATGGATCTGCCTTGGCTCGATGAAGTGGTGCAAGCCAAGCGCCCCAAGCGCCTACCGGTGGTGCTAACGCCGTCCGAAGTGCGCGAGCTGCTGCTACACATGGAGGGCACCACCGGCCTGATTGCCCAATTGCTCTATGGCACCGGGATGAGGCTGCTGGAGGCACTGCGCTTGCGCGTGAAGGATGTAGAGTTTTCTCGGCGTGAAATCACCGTACGCGAGGGCAAAGGCAACAAAGACCGGATCACAGTGCTGCCAGAAAACCTACTGGTTCCATTGCGGGCGCAGTTAGAAAAAGCACGGGCATTGCATGAAAAAGACTTGGCCGCAGGGCTGGGCCGGGTCTATCTACCCCATGCGCTGGCCGTCAAATACCCCGAGGCGGATCGAAGCTGGGCTTGGCAATGGGTGTTTCCATCGCCGGTGCGCTCACTCGACCCGCACCCGGATGCACGCACAGGTACAGCGGTGGAGCGCCGCCACCACATTTATCCCGAGTCGGTACAGCGTGCCGTGCGCGAGGCAGCACGATTAGCCCGCATCGACAAGCCTGTCTCGCCCCATGTGCTGCGCCATTCATTCGCCACACACTTGTTGCAAGCAGGTTACGATATTCGCACGGTACAAGAATTGCTCGGCCATGCCGATGTCAGCACCACCGTCAACTACCCCGACCTGAAGGTCGGAGCTTGGAAGGCGAAAGCTTTGCAAGTTCGGGTTGACCAGACCCAGCGCCCCGGATGCCTTAATCCGGGCTTCATTGCCGAGTAGAGCGGGCGCTACGTTGTGTACAGGTGCGAAGACTCACCTTGGGATGCTTCCTCAGTCCCAAGCTCTGAAAGTTCCGGTTGCAGACAAGCGACAGGGTAAGCACGAAACGGATCGGAACCACCCGCAAGGGCAAGCCGG
>NZ_JAQUCA010000005.1 GCF_028686475.1 Giesbergeria sp.
CAGCGGCGCAAGGTTGTTATGGACACACCTAACGCCTTTGCTGCTTCTCCTATGCTTACTAAGCTCTTCATAATGGATATATTAGCATAGATTTGAGTAGATTTGTTGAGTGCTGCTGCTAACCCTCTACCACACGGCAACCCACCGCCATCAGCAGTGATTCAATGCGCGCCCATTCCAGATTTGCTGGCGTAGGTTGGCCAAAAATGGCTTCGAGCGTTTTGCGGTGCTTGCTGTTCATGCAAGCAATGATAGCCTGGCAACTCAGGTTTGAAATGTATCTTTTTTGAGCTACCATCAAGCTATGAACGGGAAACAAGTCATCGACAAACTCAAGGCGGCAGGCTGGACGTTGGCACGCATCAATGGCAGCCACCACCTAATGGAAAAAGCCGGTATGCCGCGCAGCGTTCCTGTTCCGGTGCATGGAAACAAAGACATCGGTTCGGGCCTGCTGGCCGAGATACAACGCCAAACTGGAGTTAATTTCAAGTCAACTACCCCGACCTGAAGGTCGGAGCTTGGAAGGCGAAAGCTTTGTAAGTTCGGGTTGACCAGACCCAGCGCCCCGGATGCCTTAATCCGGGCTTCATTGCCGAGTAGAGCGGGCGCTTGCGTTGTGTACAGGTGCGAAGACTCACCTTGGGATGCTTCCTCAGTCCCAAGCTCTGAAAGTTCCGGTTGCAGACAAGCGACAGGGTAAGCACGAAACGGATCGGAACCACCCGCAAGGGCAAGCCGGTACACAACATGGTCGAGGGGAGCCGCACCGAAAGGTGCGCGTCACTAGGCCCTTACGGGCAGAGCCGCAAGGCCCAGCAGAGGTGAAAAGCCTTGCACTAATTTCTGTCAGTCGGGCTATTGAATGGACGTGAGCAGGTACCGGCCCAAAGCAAGGAACGCGATGCGTTCCGCGCTCTGCCTCCCCGGCGTGAATGCCGAGGTTTCACGCGCAACCTGATGAAATTTGCCTATCCCTACACTGCTACGCCGCAAGAGTCGGGCGGCTTTTTTGTGCAGTTTATCGACATTGAAGAAGCCATTACCGAGGGTGATACCTTGGAGGATGCCGCGTTCAATGCCGCCGAGGTGCTGACGGGCGTGCTGGCCTACCGCCTAGACCACGGCCAAGAGATACCGCCGCCCTCTGACCCCGCTGGCCGCCCGGTGGCGGTGCCTAGTGGTGCCGTACAAGCGGTGATGGTTTTGCGCGAGGCCCGAGGCGATAGGCCGATTGCCGACCTTGCCCGAGGGTTGGATACCTCTTGGGCAGCGGCCCAGCGTTTAGACAATCCGCACCACTGGCCCAGTCTGAAGCAGCTAGACCGCGCCGCGCGTGTGCTGGGCAAGCGGCTGGTGTTGAGCATCGAATAGCTCACCCACCGGCATCCATCCACCCGCCAGCGGTAGTGCGTGCGCGCCCCAGCGCCACCAAGGTATCGAGCAGCGTGGGCAGACGTTCGCGCCAACGGCCTTTGCCGCTAAAGTGGGCGGCGATGCCCTCCACGTCTAGGCTGTGGCCCGCGCCCGCCAGCACTTGGGCCACGGCTTTGATTTGTTCCGTCACCTCGGTGGGCCAAGGGCGGGGCGGCAGCGCCAGCTTGGGGGGTTTGGCTGTGGCTGGGTCGTCGGTGGAGGGTTCCAAGCTGGTATCCAAGGCCACCTGTTCGCCTTGGCCGGTGTGCTGCTGAAACTGGGGGCGCAACCAGCGCACGGTGCCTGCGGCTTCTTCGGTGGCGCGTTGGGCGTTGAGGGCCACCAAGCGCAGCAGCAGGGTATCGGTGTCTTGGGGCAGGCGCAGCTCGGGCCAGCCGTAGGCTTGTAGCACGGCGGCATCGAGTTCATCGTGCAGGCTTTGCAGCACGCCGACCAAGCCTTGGGTGTGGATGGTTTTTTCTTTGGGCGTGAGGGCTTGGCCTTGGCGCAGTTGCTCCAACACGTTGTAGAGTGCCGTGAGCGTGACTCCAGCATGGGCGGCTTGGCGCGCTTTGCGGTGCGCGTCGATGTGTTCGGCCAGTTGGCGGATGCGGCTGGCCAGCTCCGGGGTCAGGCCGGTATCGTCGCTGGGGAAGGGGAAGGGGTCAAAGCAGCGGGATTTGCTGTAAACCGGTCGATCTTCTAATGTTCCGCCAGTCGCCAATGCCCACTGCACATGCACACTGCTGGAAAGAATCCCCAAATGCAGCGCATCGCTGCTGGCAACTGCTACCAGCTTGTGGTCGGGTAGAACGGCTGCATCCAAGAAGATGAAAATGCGGTGTTTTGCGGTTTCCGTTGTGGCGATATAGCGCGGCAACCCAGCTAAAGCAGCACGCAGCCCCTGCCGTGGCTCTCCAAAAGTCCACCACTGATCGCGTAAACGGGAGCGGCGGTTCACATCCCGCTCTGGTTTTACCCGCTCTCGCACCCATTGATAAACCTCTGGGAACTGGGCACGAACCTCGTCTTCTGTCAGTCCAAACAGGTCAATTAACCAGTATCCACGCGGGCGGTCTGTCAGGTCTTTGCCATTGCGGAATGGGCGCAAGCGTGTTTGTAACCCTTCGATTCCGCCAAGCCCAAGCGTCCGAGCGGTGGCTTCGTCTTCAACGATAAAACCGTTTCCTGCACGCATCATGCCCATCGAACTGATTCCAATGTTTGCGCGCAGTTTGTGTGTGCTGGTGAGGTTGGCTCCAATTTTCAAATCAGGGTGAATCACACCCTGCTGCTCTGCCAACTCTACGGCGATTTCCCCATTTTCAGCTTGGGATTCTTGGATGACGGTTTGCAAGCTGCCTTCTGCGCTGCCACGGGCGGCCACCGTCATGGCAATCCGCACGGCGGCCCCATTGCTGCCATCAACCCAAGGATGGTCAGGAATAGCAAACGCCAAATGCAGCACCGATGCGTCGGGGTTGGGCGTGCCGGGGGCCGATTTCTGCGCCTTTGGCAGTATGAGGCCCCCGGCATGTCCGGCCTCGGCGCTACCCCCGCCGCCAGACAAAGCCGCCTGCACCACGCGCCGGTTAAAAATCATGGTCAGGCTGTTGGTAGTTATCAGGCCAAAGCGTTGCGCCTGGCCCTTACGCACTGTTTCTGCCGCCTTGTACCACCAATACATCACCAAATCGGCACTTTCGGGCACTTCGGGCCATGCCGCGCGCAAGGCATCGACATAGCCATCGCCCAGCGCCACGCGCAGCCGCTTGTTACCAATAAACGGCGGATTGCCCACGACAAAATCCGCCTGCGGCCACTGCGCCTGCCGGGGATTGCAGTAACGCCACTGCACCACCTGCGCCGCCTCATCGGGCACCGGCTGCCCAGTGGCTGGGCGCGTCTTGAAGGTACTGCCATCCCAACGGCTTAACACCTGCCCGGCGGCATCCACCATCGGCTCTTGGCCATCGTAGGCCAGCACGGCATCGCGGCACTCAATGTTGCCGTAATCGTGTACCACCGGCTCGGCCACGCTGGCTTGGCCGTTGGTGCGAATCTGCCACTGCAAAAAGCCTATCCACAACACCAACTCGGCCAAAGCGGCGGCACGCTGGTTTAACTCGATACCGCGCAATTGCTGCAAAGTAACGGTCTCGCGGCCCAAATCCAAAGCGTCTTGGGTGTCGCCCAAGGTGTTAAGCTGGTTCAGCACCTCGCCCTCTAGCCGCTTGAGATGCTCTAGCGTGACGTACAAAAAATTGGCACTGCCACAGGCTGGGTCTAACACGCGCAAGGTGCAGAGGCGGTGCAAAAAATCTTTCACTGGCTGGCGCGCCTCTTGCCATTTGGCACGCACGGCGGCATGGTGGCGGTCTAGCGCGGCAAAATCTTTTTTGTTTTTCACGCTGGGCGGTTGCGCCTCTAGGGCGCTGGCCTCGTGCGCCAACAGCAGCGCGGCGGCTTGGGCGTTGGCCCATTCGGCGCGCAAAGGCTCTATCACGGTGGGCAATACCAGCCGCTCGACATAGGCGCGTGGCGTGTAATGCGCGCCCAAGGCGTGGCGCTCTGCCGGGTTGAGGGCGCGCTCTAGCAGCGTGCCAAAAATGGCCGGTTCTACCTCGCGCCAATTGGCTTGCGCGGCGGCAATCAACAAATCTATTTGCTCCGGCGTGAGCCGCAGGCTGTAACCTTCAACGTCCGCCCCCTTGAACAGTTTGCCGTTAAAGCGCAACACCGGCTGCACCAGCGCGGCAGAAAAGCCGCCGTGGTCCATATCGGCCCACAAAATTCGCAACATCTGCTGCAAGGCGATTGGGTTTTGCCGCTGCTGGCGCAACAAGGCCAAAAACGAGCCTTTGGGCAGCAACTCTACATCTTCGGCAAACATGCTAAACAAGCAGCGCGACAAATAAGCCGCCACGCTGTGCGGCGCGTGCCCGGCTTGCTCTAACGAGCGCGCCAACAGCGCCAGCTGCTGCGACACTTGGCGCGTGACTTGGGCGGCAATCAGCGCTGGGTTCAGGCTATCGGGGGCGGTCCAAATCAGGCGCAGGCGCTGCAAAATCTCGGGCTGGGCCAAGTCAGCCAAGGCGATGCGGTGGCTGCGCGGGTCTGGGAAAGGCGTATAGGTGCCACCACTGCGGCTAAATTCGGCATAAACCTCTATCACCGTGCCCACATCCACCACCAAGACAAACGGCGGTCGCCCCTCCGCCGCTGGCAGGGCGCGGGCATAGCCTTCGCCTTGGCTGCGGGCGCGCAACAGGCCATCGTCAAAGCCTTTGGTATGCGTGGCCGCTTTGAGTTTTTTGGCCTCCAGCACAAAATGGCCGCGCTTATAGCAATCAATGCGCCCAGCGCTGCTGCTGCCATCGCCATGCACAAACGTGACGGGGCGTTCAAACATGTAATCTTGCGCGGGCGTGGGGTGCGGCTTGGGCGCGCCCAGCAGCTCGCACAGCTCATTGATAAAGCTTTGCGCGGTAGATAACTCGCTGGCGCGCACGCCCTGCCAGCGCTTAATAAACAACGCGGGGGCCGCACTGGCAGACGATGGCGATGGCATTTTTTAGAACGGTTGGCCGACCAAATCGTGCCCGCGCACTGCCACAATGCGCGCCTTGGTGAAGGTGCCCACCTTGAGCTGCTTGCTGATTTTTTCAGGCGGCAACAATTGCACGGTGCCGTCAATCTCGGGGGCATCGGCATAACTGCGGCCCACGCCACCCTTGCGCCCCAAGCCGGGGGCAGAATCAATCAACACCTGCATGGTGGCACCCACGCGGCGCTGCAAACGGGCAATCGAGACCTCTTCGGCCACCGCCATAAAGCGGGCGCGGCGTTCTTCGCGCAGTGCTAACGGCAACATACCGGGCAACTCGTTGGCCAGTGCGCCTTTCACATCGCTGTAAGCAAAGCAACCGGCGCGGTCAATTTGCGCCTCGCGCAGAAAATCCAACAGGTGCTGGAATTCTTCCTCGGTCTCGCCCGGAAACCCGGCAATAAAGGTGCTGCGGATAATGATGTCGGGGCAAATTTCGCGCCAACGCTGGATGCGCTCCAAATTTTTCTCACCGCTGGCCGGGCGTTTCATGCGCTTCAACACATCGGGATGGCTGTGCTGAAACGGTACATCCAAATACGGCAGCACCAAGCCTTGGGCCATCAGCGGAATCACCTCATCCACACTGGGATAAGGATACACATAGTGCAAACGCACCCAAGCGCCATAAGGCTTGGCGATTTCGCCCAGCGTCTGCACCAGCTCTAACATGCGCGTTTTGACGGGTTTACCATCCCAAAAGCCCGTGCGGTATTTCACATCCACCCCATAGGCCGAGGTGTCTTGGCTAATCACCAGCAGCTCTTTCACGCCACCCTCAAACAAGGCTTTAGCTTCGGATAGCACATCGCCCACCGGACGCGAGACCAAATCGCCACGCATGGATGGAATAATGCAGAAAGTGCAACGGTGGTTGCAGCCCTCGCTGATTTTGAGGTAAGCGTAATGCTTGGGCGTGAGCTTGAGGCCCGCCACGCCAAAGCCGCCGGGCACCAAATCAATAAACGGGTCGTGCGGCTTGGGCAGGTTTTGGTGTACCGCATCCATCACCTCTTGCGTGGCGTGCGGCCCCGTGACGGCCAGCACGCTGGGGTGCATCTCGCGCACCATATTGCCGCCGCTTTCGCCAGCGCGCGCGCCCAAGCACCCCGTGACAATCACTTTGCCGTTTTCGGCCAGCGCCTCGCCAATGGTGTCTAGGCTCTCTTTCACGGCATCGTCAATAAAGCCGCAGGTGTTGACGATGACCAAATCGGCCCCGTCAAAGGTTTTGGAAGTTTGGTAGCCTTCGGCGCTCAGTTGCGTCAGGATGAGTTCGGAATCGGTCAGGGCTTTGGGGCAGCCCAAGCTCACAAAGCCGATTTTAGGAATTTTGGCGGGAGAAGATGCTTCAGTCATGCCCGTATTGTCCCAGCATTGCGCCGAGAACGGGCACGGCCAGCCCAACGCTGTTTTAGCGTTTGAGGCCCAACACGCCCAGCATTTGCTCGGTCTGCTGCTGCATTTTTTCTTGCATTTGGGCAAACATGCTGCGCGATTGCTCGGCATAGTTGCCCATCAGGCCCTGCATCATGGGCGATTGGGCGCTCATGAACTGCGCCCAAACCTCGGGGGTCATGCTTTGCGATTGTTCGGCCATTTTGGTTTGCATGTCGGTAAACATTTGCACATTTTTTTCCAAGTAGCTGCCCATAAAGCCCTGCATGGCATGGCCATAAATGCGGATGATGTTCGACAGCACGGCTTCGGTAAACAGGGGTGCGCCCCCGGCTTCTTCTTCCAAAATAATCTGCAACAAAATGCTGCGCGTGATGTCTTCGCCGGTTTTGGCATCGCGCACCACCACATTTTGATGCTCCATCACCAGCTGCCGCACTTCGGTCAAGGTGATGTAGGCCGAGGTATCGGTATCGTAAAGGCGGCGATTGGGGTATTTTTTAATCACGCGCGGTGCCAACTTGGGGATGGTGGGTGGCACGGTTTTCTCTTCTTGCACTACTAAAACTCCCTGTGGGCCTTGCAGCCCATCTATCTCAATTGCATTGCTTTCCATTCTAGGCTGCCCGTAAGACCCAGCAATCAACGATACCCCTACGCGCTTGCATACCAGCGCGCTGGGTACGACAATCGCCAGCCCATGCACCACTGTCTATTTACCTATGCCCGCTGATTTGCCTTGGTTAGCGCCGGGCGAGCCGTTTCCTGACCCGCACACCGCTTGGGGCGCACACAGCCCCGCGCCCGGCTTGCTGGCCGCTGGCGGCGCGCTGGATGTGCCCCACCTGCTACGCGCCTACCCACAGGGGATTTTTCCGTGGTTTAGCCAGGGCCAGCCCATTTTGTGGTGGTGCCCGCAGCCGCGCATGGTGCTACCGGTGGCGCAGTTTCGGCTGCACCGCTCATTGCGGCGTACTCTTCACAAGTTTCGTGCCAACCCTGACTGTGAAATTCGCATCGACAGCGCCTTTGGCCGCGTAATGCAAGCCTGCGCCAACACCACCCGCCCCGGCCAGCCCGGCACTTGGATTGTGCCAGCCATGCACCGCGCCTACCAGCAACTGCACGCCGCTGGCTATGCCCACAGCGTAGAGACCTGGATAGAGGGACAATTGGTGGGTGGCCTGTATTGTGTGGCCATCGGGCAGGCCGTGTTTGGCGAATCCATGTTCGCGCACCAAACCGATGCCTCCAAAATCGCCTTGGCCGCTTTGGTGGGCCTGTGCCGCCGCCAAGGGGTGGTTTTGATTGATTGCCAGCAAAACACGCGCCATTTGGCATCTTTGGGGGCGCACGAAATAACCCGCGCTGATTTTTTGCAACACCTAGGCCAAGCACAGCAGCTACCGGCCCTGCACTGGCAATTTAGCCCACTAGACTGGGAAGCCCTGATGCCGCCCAAAGCACTGATGCCGCCCACCGCCCCTGCCGCATGACGCAACCCTACGACCTCCCGCCCCCGACCTTGCAGTTTTACGCCACAGCCTCTTACCCATGCAGCTATTTGGCCGACCGACAGGCGCGCTCACAGGTAGCCACGCCGGGCCATTTAGTCCGCAGTGACACCTTCTCGGAGCTGGTGCGGCTGGGCTTTCGGCGCAGTGGCATGTTTACCTACCGCCCGTATTGCGACGGCTGCCAAAGCTGTCTGCCCTTGCGCGTACTGGTGCAAGAATTTGCCCCTGACCGCAGCCAACGCCGCGCATGGGCGCGCCATGCCGATTTGCAAGCGCGTGTGCTGGCCCCCCATTTTGTGCCCGAACATTACCAACTTTACCTGCGCTACCAACAAGCACGCCACGCCGGTGGCGGCATGGACCACGACAGCATCGACCAATACAGCCAATTTTTGCTGCAAAGCCGCGTTGATACCCGCTTGGTTGAGTTCCGCCAGCCCTCGGCGCAGCACCCGGAGGGCATCCTGAAGATGGTTTCTATCCTAGATTTGCTCGACGATGGCCTCTCGGCGGTCTATACCTTTTACGCGCCCGATGCCGCTTGCAGTTACGGCACCTACAACGTACTCTGGCAAATTGAGCAAGCCCGCTTGCAAGGCATGGACTACCTCTATCTGGGCTACTGGATTGCCGACAGCCCCAAGATGCGTTACAAATCCAACTACCTCCCGCACGAAGTGTTACAGCACCAGCACTGGCAGCGCGTGAGCGCATGTTTCAATCCACACCCCTAGCGGGGCGACTTTGGAAGAGGTTACCCCTCTCCCAAACGAATTCTATCCCCCTGAAGGGGGAGGTTTCAAACCGGAGCTAGTTTCTGATGAACGCCTCCAACAACGGGCAAAATTTCACGCTATAAAATACGCGCTCTTATAGATTGCGCGTAAATTGATGAAAAGAAAAGATTCTGCCTTGCCCCCCAAACCCAACGTTCAGGTGATTGAACGCATGTTCACGCTGATAGACATCTTGGCTGCACGCGAAGAAAGCATCTCGCTCAAAGAAATCAGCGAAAAATCGGGCCTGCACCCTTCCACCGCCCACCGCATCCTGAACGATTTGGCCACAGGCCGCTTTGTGGACCGTCCCGAATCGGGCAGCTACCGCCTCGGGATGCGCCTGTTAGAGCTAGGCAACTTGGTCAAGGGTCGCCTGAATGTGCGCGATGCTGCCCTCATCCCAATGCGCGAGCTGCACAAGCAAATTCAACAACCGGTCAATTTAAGTATGCGCCAAGGCGATGAAATCGTCTATGTAGAACGCACTTACAGCGAGCGCTCGGGGATGCAGGTGGTGCGCGCGATTGGCGGACGGGCACCATTGCACCTGACCTCTACCGGCAAGCTGTTTTTGGCCGCCGATGACCCACAACAGGTACGCAATTACGCCACCCGCACCGGCCTACCCGGCCACACGCACAACAGCATCACCCAGCTGGCGGTATTAGAGCGTGAACTAAGCAAAGCGCGCCAAAGCGGTGTCGCGCGTGACAACGAAGAGCTAGAACTGGGCGTGCGCTGCATGGCCGCCGGAGTTTATGACGACCAAGGCAAACTGCTGGCTGGGTTGTCTATTTCTGCCCCCGCCGACCGGCTCGATGAAGGCTGGCTGTCTAAATTGCAGGCCACCGCGCAGCGGATTTCTGCCGCTTTGGGCTACAACCAGGCCAGCAGCACCGATTAGACCGATTAGGCGCAAAAACCCTCGACTCAACGGCTCAGGCTGCGCCCTTGGGTCACGGCGGAATGCAGCGTAGAGGCCGACAAACCCGTCTCTACCCAGTTGCGTACCCGTTCGGCATCGCCCAAACGGCTAAATTTGCCCGAAGAATCCAAAAACACCATGATGAGCTTGCGCCCCGCAATCTTGGTTTGCATGACCAAGCAGCGCCCAGCTTCAGAGATGTAGCCGGTTTTTTGCAAACCAATATCCCAGTCGGGGTTTTTGACCAGTTGGTTGGTGTTGTTGTATTGCAAAGTTTTTGGCCCCACCGCCACTTCGTAACCCGGCGAGGTAGAAAACTCACGCAATGTTCTATCGCGGTAAGTTACATTGACCAAAATGGCCAAATCACGCGCGCTCGATTGGTTGTTGCTCGACAAGCCGGTAGGCTCGACATAACGGGTATCCATCATGCCCAACTGGCGCGCCTTGGCGTTCATTTTGGCCACAAACACGCCCAAGCCGCCCGGATAGGTGCGCCCCAAGGCGTTGGCGGCGCGGTTTTCACTCGACATCAAGGCCAGATGCAGCATTTCTTGGCGCGTCAAGGTCGTGCCCACACTCAAGCGTGAGCGGCTGCCCTTTTCGGTATCCACATCGTCTTGGGTGATGGTAATAGGCTCCTCCATCGGCAAGCGGGCCTCAGAAATCAATAGCCCAGTCATGAGTTTGGTGAGAGAGGCAATCGGCAGCACGGCCTGCTCGTTTTTACGCAACAGCACCTCTTGGGTATCTTGGTCAATCACCAAGGCCACACTCGATTTGAGGTCTAGCGGGTCGGTGGCGTGGTGCAAACCAGCCAATTCGCCAAACGAGGGGCGCGCCGTCGCCGCTACGGTGGTAGCCGTCGCAGCAGCTGCCACGGCAACCGCAGCACGGCCAGCGGCTTTGCCGCGTCCCTTAGGCTGCTGCTGGGCTAACACGGTTTTCACGCGGCTGGGGGCAGGTGCGCGCGCCACGGCTTTGGCGGGCGCGGCCCGCTGGGCCACCACTTTGACGGACTTGGCAGCTACGGCGCTGCTCTTAGGCTTGGCAGCAACTACACTGACTTTAACGGCCTTTTTGGCCGGGGCATTCTTAGGCCCTGCGGCTTCTACGGACGGCGACAACAAAGCCGCCCCCAAAACAGCCATAGACAACCACTGAACCAGAGGACGCAGTGCTGTGGGTGAACGACGGTAAATCACAGGGAATCTCCAAACAGCAAACAGCAAACACAGCAAATAAAAAAACAAAAAGCCACGCAATGGTAACGTTTTGCGTGACTTTTTGTATCTTGTCCTTCATTATAAGTTTGCCGTGCCGATATAAGGAGCTTATCGCCCCCTACATCTAAGCCATTGGCCTTGCAGCGTTAGCCTTGGGCGGCCACGCGCTCGGTTTTGCTGTGCAGCTTGTTCAAAGCGCTCAGGTAGGCTTTGGCCGAGGCCACCACAATGTCCGGGTCGGCACCCACGCCATTGACGACGCGGCCACTGCTTTGCAAACGCACCGTGACTTCGCCTTGGCTCTCGGTCGAGCCACTGATGGCATTGACCGAATACAGCACCATTTCGGCACCGCTATGCACATGCGACTCAATCGCCTTGAGCGAGGCATCCACGGGGCCATTGCCGTCCGATTGCGCCTTGATTTCTTGGCCAGCGACGGTAAACACCACCGTAGCATGGGGGCGCTCGCCGGTCTCACTGTGCTGGGCCAGCGAGACAAAACCAAAATGCTCTTGTGCGTGGCTCAGGCTCTCGTCATTGACCAAGGCCAAAATATCCTCGTCAAAAATCTCGCTCTTGCGGTCGGCCAGTTCTTTGAAGCGGGCAAAGGCGGTGTTGGTTTCAGTCTCGCTGTCTAAACTCACGCCCAATTCTTGCAGGCGTTGCTTGAAGGCATTGCGGCCACTGAGCTTGCCCAAGACAATTTTGTTGTTGCTCCAGCCCACGTCTTCGGCGCGCATGATTTCGTAGGTGTCACGCGCCTTAAGTACGCCATCTTGGTGGATACCGCTGGCATGGGCAAAGGCATTGGCCCCGACCACGGCCTTGTTGGGCTGCACCACAAAGCCGGTAATCTGGCTCACCATGCGACTGGCGGCCACAATGTGCTGGGTGTCGATGTTCAAATCGAGGTTGAAATAATCGCGCCGGGTTTTCACGGCCATCACCACTTCTTCTAAGGCACAGTTCCCAGCGCGCTCGCCCAAGCCGTTGATGGTGCATTCCACTTGGCGCGCCCCGCCAATTTTGACCCCGGCCAAAGAGTTGGCCACCGCCATACCCAAATCGTTGTGGCAATGCACCGACCAAATGGCTTTGTCGCTGTTGGGCACGCGCTCGCGCAGGGTTTTAATGAAGTTGCCGTACAACTCCGGTACAGCGTAACCCACGGTATCCGGCACGTTAATGGTAGTGGCCCCTTCGGCAATCACCGTTTCAATCACACGGCACAAAAAGTCCATCTCACTGCGGTAGCCGTCTTCAGGACTGAACTCAATATCACCACACAGGTTACGGGCAAAACGCACCGCCTGTTTGGCCTGTTCCAACACCTGCTCTGGACTCATACGCAGCTTTTTTTCCATGTGCAGCGGCGAGGTGGCAATAAAGGTGTGGATACGGCCCCGGTTGGCTCCCTTGAGGGCTTCGGCAGCGCGGGCAATGTCGCGGTCATTGGCGCGCGACAGCGAGCAGACGGTGGAGTCTTTGATAGCGTTGGCAATCATTTGCACCGCTTCAAAATCCCCATTCGAGCTGGCGGCAAAACCAGCTTCAATCACATCGACCTTGAGGCGCTCCAACTGGCGTGCAATCCGCAGTTTTTCGTCCTTGGTCATGGAGGCACCGGGCGATTGTTCGCCATCGCGCAAGGTGGTATCAAAAATAATCAATTGGTCGGACATAGCTGGCTCCTAGAGTCTGAAATAGCAAAAAAAAAGCCCGCTGCGGCTGCATACGGGCTTTTGAAGAAAAAGTGTGCGCGCGCGCTTACTGTCTCCGCCCAGTGGAGGATAGTAGTAGAGCGATAGCCAACGTTTTCATGGCGCTCAATGTAGCACAGTTGCGCGCTATTTGCAGAATTTATTGGTGCAGGCCACGTTCTTCTGGCTCGTCGGTCGAGGTGCTAATCACGCTGGTTTGCAAGCCTTTGGCCTTGCGCCAAACGTAGATGAGATAGCCACTGAGGCCATAGAAGACGAACACAGCAAACAGCACAATGGGCGGATGGATGTTGATGATGGCAATGCCCAAGGCGATCAGCACAATCACGGCAAAGGGCACGCTTTTTTTCATGCGTACATCTTTGAAGCTGTAAAAAGGTACGTTGGTGACCATCGTCAAGCCAGAATAGAGGGTGAAGGCAAACATCACCCAAGTGATGCCATACCAGCCCAGCCACAAGCCACTGTGGCCACGCTGCACGCCCAACTCGGTCATCAGCCAGATAAAGCCCATCACCAACGCGGCAGCGGCGGGCGATGGTAGTCCTTGAAAATAGCGTTTGTCCACCACCGCCGTATTCACGTTGAAGCGCGCCAGCCGCAGCGCCGCACAGGCACAATAAACAAAGGCGGCAATCCAGCCCCAGCGGCCCAAATCTTTCAGCGCCCAGATGTAGGCAATCAAGGCCGGGGCAGCCCCAAACGACACCATATCCGACAACGAATCCATCTGCTCGCCAAAGGCGCTTTGGGTGTTGGTCATGCGGGCGATGCGGCCATCGAGGCTATCGAGCACCATCGCGCAAAAAACGCCAATGGCTGCCAAATCAAAACGGCCATTCATGGCCATCACCACGGCATAGAAACCGCCAAACAGGGCAGCCAACGTGAACAGGTTGGGCAGAATGTAAATTCCCTTGCGGCGCTTACGCACCAGCAATGGAGGGTTTTGCCCACCCGGTGTACCTTCATCCATTCCATCAACCTCCAGCGCTTTGGCCCGCGCACGGCAAACATATCAGAGGCCGCAGTGTACCTGCACCCATAAAAAAAAGGCCACCGAAGTGGCCTTGGCTGTTTCGGCGCGAGAGGCTAACCGATCAGTTGCGGGTTTGGTCCACCAGCTTGTTCTTGGAAATCCAAGGCATCATGGCGCGCAGTTTTTCGCCCACGATTTCGATGGAATGCTCGGCGTTCAGGCGGCGGCGGGCCGTCATGCTTGGATAGTTGGTCTTACCTTCCAAGATGAACATCTTGGCGTATTCACCGGTTTGGATGCGCTTGAGGGCAGCGCGCATGGCTTCACGCGATTTATCATTGATGACTTCGGTGCCGGTCACGTACTCGCCATACTCTGCGTTGTTGGAGATGGAGTAGTTCATGTTGGCAATGCCGCCTTCGTACATCAAATCGACAATCAGCTTGAGTTCGTGCAGGCACTCGAAGTAGGCCATTTCGGGGGCATAACCGGCTTCGGTCAGGGTTTCAAAGCCCATCTTCACCAGTTCCACCGCACCGCCGCACAGCACGGCTTGTTCGCCGAACAGGTCGGTTTCGGTTTCTTCCTTGAAGTTGGTCTCGATGATGCCGCCCTTGCCGCCGCCATTGGCCGAAGCGTAAGACAGGGCCAAATCACGCGCCTTGCCAGACTTGTCTTGATAGACCGCAATCAGCGTGGGCACGCCGCCGCCCTTGAGGTACTCGGAGCGCACGGTGTGGCCGGGGCCTTTGGGGGCCACCATGATGACATCCAAATCAGCGCGCGGCACGACTTGGTTGTAATGCACGTTGAAGCCGTGGGCAAACGCCAGCGTAGCGCCTTGCTTGATGTTGGGGGCGACGTTGTTGTTATAGACATCAGGGATGTTCTCATCGGGCAACAAAATCATGACCAAATCAGCGGCCTTGACGGCATCGTTGACTTCCATCACGGTCAGGCCAGCCTTGGCCACTTTGTCCCAAGAGGCACCGCCCTTACGCAGACCGACCACGACTTTGACGCCGCTTTCGTTCAGGTTTTGCGCGTGGGCATGGCCTTGGCTGCCGTAACCGATGATGGCGACGGTCTTGCCCTTGATCAGGCTCAGATCACAGTCTTTATCGTAGAAAACTTTCATGTTGGCTCCAGAGGGGGTTAAATCGTTGAAAAAACAGGGGGTAAAAACTTGCGCTTACACGCGCAAAATGCGCTCGCCACGGCCAATGCCGCTGGCACCAGTACGCACAGTTTCCAAGATGGCGGTGCGGTCCAGCGCTTGCAGGAAAGCATCGTTCTTGCTTTGGTCACCGGTCAGCTCAATGGTGTAGCTTTTATCGGTCACGTCGATGATACGGCCACGGAAGATGTCGGCCATGCGCTTCATCTCTTCGCGCTCTTTGCCCACGGCGCGTACCTTGATCAGCATCAACTCGCGCTCGGTATAAGCGCCTTCGGTCAAATCAACCACTTTGACCACTTCGATCAGGCGGTTGAGGTGCTTGGTGATTTGCTCAATCACGTCTTCCGAGCCGGTGGTCTGGATGGTCATGCGCGACAGCGACGGGTCTTCGGTGGGGGCCACCGTGAGCGACTCGATGTTGTAACCACGGGCAGAAAACAAGCCGACCACGCGCGACAGCGCACCGGGTTCGTTTTCGAGCAAAACGGCAATGATATGTTTCATAGCAAATTCCTCTTTTTGCCGCCCTCCCCTGTTACCGGTAAGCAACAGGCTTGGCGAACAATAGATTCATTCAAAAAAAGTGAGAGAAAAAGCCCGCGTTAGAGTTCTTCCGAACCCAACAGCATCTCAGTGATGCCCTTGCCCGCCTCCACCATCGGCCAGACGTTTTCGGTCGGGTCGGTGCGGAAGTCGAGGAACACGGTGCGGTCTTTGATGGCACGGGCTTCGCGCAGGGCACCCTCTACGTCTTCAGGGCGCTCAATCAGCATCCCGATATGGCCGTAAGCCTCGGCCAGTTTGACGAAGTTGGGCAGCGCATCCATGTAGCTGTGGCTGTAACGGCCTTGGTAAATCAGCTCCTGCCACTGGCGCACCATGCCCAAATAGCGGTTGTTGAGCGAGATGACCTTGACGTGCGTACCGTACTGCTGGCAGGTGGACAGCTCTTGGATGTTCATCTGAATCGAGCCTTCGCCGGTAATACACCAGCAATCGGCTTGCGGCTTGGCCAGCTTGATACCCATCGCATACGGCAGGCCGACACCCATCGTGCCCAAACCACCCGAATTAATCCAGCGGCGTGGCTCGTTGAACTTGTAGAACTGCGCGGCAAACATTTGGTGTTGGCCCACGTCCGAGGTGATGTAGCAATCATCGTCCTTGGTCAGGTTCCAGAGGGTTTCCACCACGGCTTGTGGTTTGATAACTTCGGTATTGGCGCGGTCGTAGGCCAAGCAGTCTTTGACGCGCCAGCCTTCAATCGTGTCCCACCAAGCAGCCAAGGCTCCAGCATCGGGGCGTTGCGGCGTTTCTTTGATCATGGTGATCAATTCGGCCAACACGTCTTTCACGTCGCCCACAATGGGCACATCCACCTTGACACGCTTGGCGATGCTGGACGGGTCAATGTCAATGTGGATGATTTTGCGCTCGACTGAAGCAAAGTGCTTGGGATTGCCAATCACACGGTCATCAAAACGCGCACCCACGGCCAGTAGCACATCGCAATGCTGCATGGCATAGTTGGCCTCTACCGTGCCGTGCATACCCAACATGCCCAAGAATTTTTTATCGGTAGCAGGATAGGCACCCAAGCCCATCAGGGTGTGCGTGACCGGGTAGCCCAGCATATCGACCAAGGTACGCAGTTCGTTGCAGGCATTGCCCAGCAAGACACCACCGCCGGTGTAAATGTAGGGGCGCTTGGCATTAAGCAACAGTTGCAACGCCTTGCGAATTTGACCGCCGTGGCCCTTGCGTACCGGGTTGTACGAACGCATGGTAACGCTCTCGGGGTAGCCGTGGTAAGCCGTTTTGTTGAACGACACATCCTTGGGCACATCCACCACCACCGGGCCGGGGCGGCCAGTGCGGGCAATGTGGAAAGCCTTTTTCATGATGTCGGCCATGTCGCGCACATCTTTGACCAAGAAATTGTGCTTGACGATGGGGCGGGTAATACCCACGGTATCGCATTCTTGGAAAGCATCCGAGCCAATGGCAGCCGTGCCCACTTGGCCCGAAATAATCACCATCGGGATGCTATCGGTGTAAGCGGTGGCAATGCCGGTGACGGCATTGGTCAGGCCGGGGCCAGAAGTGACCAACGCCACGCCAACCTCGCCGGTAGCGCGGGCGAAACCGTCGGCAGCGTGAACCGCTGCTTGTTCGTGGCGCACCAGCACGTGCTGGATGGTGTCTTGCTTGTAAATAGCGTCGTAAATGTAGAGCACCGCGCCGCCGGGGTAACCCCAGATTTGTTGCACGCCTTCGGCTTGCAGGGCGCGAACCAAAATTTCAGAGCCCATCAGCTCTGGAGCATCGGTAGCGGGGGAAGTAGTGGCGTCAGCCTTGTTAATTTCCATGATGAACCTTTGTGAATTTCTCTAACGAAAAACCTTGGGTGCGCCTTGCACGCGCTCTCGTGAAGCCGGCTCGGAACTTGAGGCCAAGGACATGGGCGAGATGATTGCCGCGCCGGACCGTGACCCGTTTGCGTTTGAGTATGCGGGCGCGATTATCGCACTGCAACATGATTGTTGAAGCCAAGACCACAAAAAAGCCACGGCCAGTGCGATAATCAAAGTCTTTTGCATGGCGCATGGTGCGCCCCACGACCCTCCGCAGGCGCGTCTGTCTTGGCCACCGAACAAGAACTCTCTGATTTCCTCAAAAGCGTGGAAAAGCGCGCGTTCAAGCGCTCGCTTTACCACGTTCGCAACGAGGAGGCCGCCTTGGACATCGTGCAAGACAGCATGATGAAGCTGGCCGAGCATTACGGTGACAAACCAGCCAACGAGTTGCCGATGCTGTTTCAGCGCATTCTGTCCAATTGCACCCTCGATTGGTTCCGGCGGCAAAAGCGCCACCATACCTTGTTCTCCGACTTGGGCGATTTTGCAGCTGATGGTGATGAAGCTGGCGGTTTTGACCTGCTGGAAGTCTGGAGCGACAACGACCCCGAGCAACGCGCGCACAGCGCCCAAGACATGGCCGAGCGTGGCCAAACCCTGCACGGCATCGAAGAAGAAATCCAAGCCCTGCCCGCACGTCAACGAGAAGCCTTCTTAATGCGTTATTGGGAAGAGATGGATGTCGCAGAGACGGCGGCTGCTATGGGCTGCTCCGAAGGCAGTGTCAAAACCCATTGCTTTCGTGCCATCCAAGCCCTCAGCAAAGCCCTGCGGGCCAAAGGAATCAAGTTATGAACACCAATCTACACCTGCCCCCTGAAGAACAGGTTTTGCACGCCCACGCCTATGCGCGCCGCGTAGTAGCGCATCTGGACGACAGCGCCAGCGCCCTGCCCTACGATATTTCCGAGCGCCTGCGCGCCGCGCGCGTGCAAGCGCTGGCCAAGCGCAAAAAAGAAGTGCTGGTTCACGCACACCAAACAGCCACTGTGGTGCTGCCATCGGGTGGCGCAGCCACCTTGGGTGGCTGGCGCGGCGAGGTTGGCGGCTGGTGGCAATCTTTACTGGGGGCCATTCCGATGATGGCACTGGTGGTAGGCTTGGTGGTCATTAACAGCGCGCAAGATGAATACGGTGCCGCCGAAGTGGCCGAAGTCGATGCCGCCCTGCTCACGGATGATTTACCCCCCGAAGCCTATGCCGACCCTGGTTTTGTCCAGTTCCTTAAAAACGGTGGCAGTCAACAAAATTATTAAGGTTTAAGTATTAAGCTACCTTTTGTGCGAAATCCTGTCCGCCTGCATGTTGCCCCCTTCTGCCCCTGCCCCTAACCCCCCACGCACGCACCTGCGCTTGCCGCTGCTTTTGGCTGGGGCGGTGTTGGGCCTGCTGGCAGCCTACGGCGGCCATGTGCTGCAACAGGTACGCATGGCCCCCGGGACCGTGTTGGTGGCCGAAGCCTTGGCCCCCGCCCGTCAGCTAGGCCAAGAGTCCGGTCGCACCGAAGCACGGGTACTGGCTTCTGGCCCCGCTTGGAGTGCCTTAGAGCCAGGGCAGCGCCAAGCGCTCCAACCTTTGGCGGCACGTTGGGGCTTGCTCAGCGAGCTACAAAAACGCCGCTGGTTGGCACTGGCAACAACGTTTGCCACCCTGCCCGCAACAGAGCAAACCAAGCTGCACAACCGCATGAGCGAATGGGCCAGCTTGAGCGCCCAACAACGCAACCAAGCGCGGCTCAATTTTGCTACCGCCAACAAACTAGCCCCCGACAACAAACGGGCGCAATGGGAAGCCTATCAAGCCCTGAGCGCCGAAGAAAAACTCCGCTTGGCTGCTGCCAACGCCAATCCACGCCCCAAAGGTGCGGCCACGGCTTTACGCCCGGTGCCCGCGCGCAAACTGGTGCGCGTGCCTGCGGCCAGCGCCAGCAATGCCAACCGCGCCAATCCGCCTAAAATTCCGCCGCAAACCGCCTCGGCGACCATCACTCCCTTTTCAGAGCAGCATAAGGCCCACACGCCCCCCTTCCCTGTGGTGGTTGAAACTGCTCCCGTTTCGGTGCCCAGCAACCCCGTCACTTTGGCGCTCCCCCCTCTGGCCGAGCCAGCAGCACCATCGGTACCCATCGCCCCCATGAGCAGCGCCCCAGAATTGCCAGCGCCTACGCTTGGCGCGACCACACCAGCCCACGGGCACTAAGCACCTCCATCTCTCGCCTCCATGCACGCTTCTGCTTCTGTTTCTGCCTGTTCTGCTCCAGCACTACAAGCCCCGCCACTGTGGCGGCGCATGGCCTGCTGGTTGTACGAGGGGCTATTGCTGTTTGGCGTGGTGTTTATCGCGGGCTACCTGTTTGGCACCCTGAGCCAAACCCGCCATGCGCTGGACAATCGGCACGCGCTGCAAGGCTTTTTGTTCATTGTGTTTGGCATTTACTTCACTTGGTTTTGGGCCAAGGGCCATACTTTGGCCATGAAAACTTGGCATATCCGCGTGGTCGATGCCCAAGGCCAAGCCCTCACCCAAACCCGCGCCCTGCGGCGCTATGTCCTCAGTTGGCTCTGGTTTTTACCGCCTTTACTCGGTGCAGCACCCTTTGGCCTGTCTGCCGCAGAAATCACCGTGCTGCTGTTTGGATGGGTGGCTGTCTGGGCCATTCTCAGCCGCTTTCATCCCTTGGGCCAGTTTTGGCACGATGCACTGGCGGGCACGCGCTTGGTGCATTTTGTCCACACCCGCACACCCCAAAAACCATGAGCAGCGCCAGCACCCCCACGCGCGAAGCACCTAACGCACAAAAAAGCCGCACGGGCTTACAGCGCTTGTGGCATGCCACCCGTTATTCACTGCACGGCCTGCGCGCTGGCTGGGCAGAACCCGCTTTTCGGCAAGAAGCTATCGCTGCGGTGCTGCTGCTGCCTACAGCCTACTGGCTAGGACACAATTGGCTAGAAGTAGCCTTGCTGGCTGGCTGTGTCGTGTTGCTGATGGTGGTAGAACTGCTCAACACCGGCATCGAAGCCGCCATTGACCGCATCG
Organism: Giesbergeria sp.; assembly: GCF_028686475.1. Taxonomy (GTDB): domain Bacteria; phylum Pseudomonadota; class Gammaproteobacteria; order Burkholderiales; family Burkholderiaceae_C; genus Simplicispira. The sequence continues at coordinate 20,208 of NZ_JAQUCA010000005.1, forward strand.
GCCCCGAATGGCACCCCTTGTCCAAACGGGCCAAAGACATGGGCAGCGCTGCGGTGTTGCTCACTCTTTTGCTGTGCATCGGTATTTGGACAGGTGCCATTTTGCAAAGATTTTTTCATGGCTGAACCCCATTTTTCCTTAGCTGTTTATTGTGGCTCACGCCTTGGCGAAGACCCACGCTTTGCCGAGGCCGCCCGCTTGGTTGGCCATTGGATTGGCAGCCACGGCGGCCAATTGGTCTATGGTGGTGGCTGCAGTGGCATGATGGGCACCGTCGCCGATGCTACCCAAGCCGCTGGGGGCCGGGTGGTGGGCGTGATTCCAGAAAGTTTAGTCGCCAAAGAACACGCGCGCCAAGCCTGTGATGAACTCCATATCGTGCAAACCATGCACGAGCGCAAAGCGCTGATGGCCGAGCGCAGTGATGCCTTTTTGGCCCTGCCCGGCGGCATCGGCACCTTTGAAGAGTTGTTTGAAGTCTGGACTTGGCACCAGCTGGGTTACCACCACAAACCGATTGGCCTGCTCAATGTGGCTGGTTACTACGATGGCCTGCTCGCGTTCATCCAGCACAGCGTACAACAAGGCTTTATGGGGTCGTGGCAACTGGGGTTGCTGCAAAGCGGCACCGACGGCCCGGCCTTGCTGCGTGACTTAGTACAGGCGGCCGGTTGCCGCGCTGTGGGTGTCCCGTTAGAGGCGGTGCTTTAAACCGCGTTGTCGTCCAAATCGCCGGTGCGAATACGCACCACGCGCTCTACGGGTGTGACAAAAATTTTGCCGTCGCCAATTTTGCCCGTGCGCGCTACATTGACGATGGCATCAACACAGCGGTCCACATCGTCCGATTTCACCACCACTTCCACTTTCACCTTGGGCAGAAAATCCACCACGTATTCTGCACCTCGGTAGAGTTCGGTATGGCCTTTTTGGCGGCCAAAGCCCTTCACTTCGGTCACGGTCAGGCCCGTCACGCCACATTCGGCCAAGGCTTCGCGCACCTCTTCTAGTTTGAAGGGTTTGATAACGGCGGTAATCATTTTCATGGGGGAAAAACTCCTGTAATGGTGAAATCGGTGGGCCTGCACCAACTCAGGCCCTAAAACGGTTGGTAATGGGATAACGCCAGTCTTTGCCAAAACTGCGTCGGCTCAGACGTGGGCCGGGTGGAGCTTGGCGACGCTTGTACTCATTGATTTGGATGAGGCGCGTAACGCGCTCTACATCGGCAGCGGCAAAGCCTGCCTGCACAATGGTGGCGATAGGCTCATTGTTTTCCATGTAGCGCTGCACAATCGCATCCAGTACCTCGTAGGCGGGCAAGCTGTCTTGGTCGGTTTGGTCTGGGCGCAGTTCAGCGCTGGGAGGCCGGGTGATGATGCGCTCTGGGATGGGATTCAAGCCGGTGCCGTAAGGGTCGTGGGCATTGCGCCAACGGGCCAAAGCGTAAACCGTGGTTTTGAGTACATCTTTAATCACGGCAAAGCCGCCAGCCATATCGCCATACAGAGTGCAATAGCCGGTCGCCATTTCGCTTTTATTACCGGTGGTCAGAACGATGGAGCCAAATTTGTTCGACATGGCCATCAACAAGGTACCCCGGATACGGGCTTGGATATTTTCTTCGGTGGTGTCTTCTACACGGCCCGCAAACGCACCAGCCAAGGCTTGCCGGAAGCTATCGAACTGCGGCGCAATGGCAATTTCGTCATAACGCACCCCCAAACGGGCGGCCATATCGCGGGCATCTATCCAACTGATGTCTGCGGTATAGGGCGATGGCATCATCACGGTGCGGACTTTATCGGCCCCCAAGGCATCTACGGCAATCGCCAGCACCAAGGCCGAATCCATCCCGCCCGATAAACCAATCAACACCCCCGGAAAACCATTCTTACGAACGTAATCGCGCACCGCCAACACCAAAGCGTGCCACAAATCAGCCTCGGTGCTGGCGTGGGGCACCCTATCGGCCTGCCAATGCGCTCCGCCGTTAGGTGACAGCTGCAACTGGGTATAGAACAAGGTTTCTTGGAACCCCACTGCGCGCCCGGCCACAGCACCATCGGCATTGAGAGCAAAAGAGTGGCCATCGAATACCAGCTCATCTTGGCCGCCCACCATATGGGCATATAGCACTGGCAAGCCGGTTTCCTGGGCGCGCTGGCGCAACACCTGCTCCCGTTGAGCCGGTTTACCCGCATGAAAAGGCGAGGCATTCAGCACCGCCAGCACCTGCGCCCCAGCAGCTGCCGTAGCACGTGCTGGCTGCGGCCACCAAGCATCTTCACACAGCAACAGCCCCACCTGCACGCCTTGCACCTCAAACACGCAAGGCGATGCGCCGGGAGCAAAATAGCGCTGCTCGTCAAACACGCTATCGTTGGGCAGCATTTGCTTGGCATAGGTTTGCTCCATCTGGCCATTACGCAACACGCTGGCCGCATTGTGGGGCAAACCAGCACCAGCGTTGGCTTGGGGATGGCCCAACACCAGCACCAAACCGGGTAAATCAGCCGTCATTTGGGCTACGGCACGCACTGCCTCATCACAAGCGGCTTGGAATGCCGGACGCAGAAACAAATCCTCTGCCGCATAGCCACAAATGGCCAACTCGGGAGTTAGCAACACTTGGGCACCCGCTGCATGGGCCTGGCGTGCCGCCAGCATGATTTTTTGTGCGTTGCCGGACAAGTCACCGACAGCCAAATTAAGCTGTGCGCTGCAAAAGGAAAGCGTCATGGGTAAGAAAGCAACGACAAGACTACCAAATAAAAACAGCCACTTTCAGCAAGCTGAAATAGCGCTGAAATAGCAGCAGCTGTAAGCCAAAGCTGGCGATTATCACCCGCCTACCGGCTTTGTGCTGATGTGCAGACACAGCAAGGCCAGCCCACGCCCAAGCACTGACGTTAGCACCACCGTTGGTGGGCATCATTTTTTGCGTTATTCCCCTTGAAATTTGGCCGCCATAGGCTTATCTTGGAGGGGTGTCTGTACTGTATTGGCATGTGTTTTCATCTTTTCAAAGGAGCAAACTTATGAACGCATTGATGGGTCGTGGTGGTCTGCTAGATGAACTCTTCAAGGACGTGAACCCCGGTTTCTACGTTCGTCCGTTGCATGGCGATCCTTTGCCCACTCCCTCGCAAATGAAGGTTGATGTCAAAGAAACCGATGGCGGCTATACCGTGCAGGCAGAAGTGCCCGGTGTACCCAAAGAAGACATCCACGTCTCGGTCGAAGGCAATGTGGTCAGTTTGCGCGCTGAAGTGCGCCAACTCGATCAACAGGTAGAAGGAGAGAAAGTGCTACGCTCGGAGCGTTATTTCGGTCAAGTGGCACGCAGCTTCCAATTGCCTGCCGACATTGACACAGCACGGGCCAAGGCCAAGTATGACAACGGGGTACTTACCCTGACCTTACCGAAAAAACAAGGTGGCAATGCCCAGCGCCTAGCCATTGACTAAAAACCGCCTGCTCAAGGGCGTGGTGGTGCATTCAGGTGCTTGAGTACCTGCTGCAGCACCTGTTGCAAGGCATCGGCTTGGTCACACGCAATCGTCTGGCGCTGGGGCATACCGCGCAACCAAGTGATTTGCCGTTTGGCCAATTGGCGGGTTGCCGCTAAGCCACGTTCGCGCAACAAGGCATGGTCTATTGCCGTGCTGCCCTGAAGTGCTTGCTCATCCAGTGCCTGCCATACCTGCCGATAGCCTACGCAGCGCATGGATGGTAAATCGGGGTGCAAATCACCCCGCGCGCGCAATTGGCGCACTTCGTCGATGAAACCCGCATCGAGCATGGCATCAAAACGTTGGGCGATGCGCTGGTGCAGCCAAGCGCGGTTTTGGGGTTCTAAAGAAAAAAAGGCACCCGCTGCCACGCAGCTATTTTGGGCCTTAGAGCGCTGTTGGGTTTGGTGAAAATACGACAGCGGTTGTCCAGACACCTGCCACACCTCTAATGCCCGCTGGATGCGTTGGCTGTCTGCTGGGGCCAAGCGCGCGGCCGTGATAGGGTCTATGCGTGCCAATTCTGCATGAAGTGCGGGCCAACCTTGCACAGCGGCCTGCGCCTCAATGCGGGCGCGTACCGCTGGGTCGGCGCTGGGCATAGCATCCAAGCCATCGAACAAGGCTTTGAAATACAACATGGTGCCACCTACCAACAACGGCAAGGCGCCACGGTGGCGAATCTCGGCCAGCAAACGGTGCGTATCTTGCACAAACTCAGCGGCGCTATAAGCGTGCAATGGGTCACGAATATCAATCAGGTGGTGTGGCACCATCGCCAACTCTGGTGGACTGGGCTTGGCGGTGCCCACATCCATCCCACGATAAACCAAAGCAGAATCAACGCTGATAATTTCTACCGACTGGCCTTGGGCAGCCAGCACTTGGGCAAGGGCCAGTGCGGCAGCAGTTTTCCCTGATGCGGTTGGCCCTGCCAGTGCGATACAAGGCAAGGAGCTAGAGCTGGCGGTGTTCATGATTTTTGCGATTCACCAAATTTTTGTACCAGCGTCCAAGCAGTCAGCGCAGCACAAATACCCCAAAACCAAACCCCCAAGGCCAGTGGCCATACGGTGCCATTCATGTGCTGGCCTAAGTAATGGCCAATGCCAAAAGCCACCACCATTGTCACACTGCCATTGACAGCAGCCGCTGTGCCAGCCGCCTGTGGAAATGGCCCCACTGCCCCACTTTGGCCACAGGGCATGTGGATACCGTGGGCAACGATGTACAACCAGAAAGGTAGCACATAAGCCCAACCGCTTTGCACCCCCAGCAGCGCAAAAATACCCATCAGCGAACCACCGGTCAAACTCAAAGCCCCCGCCAGCTGCATACTGCGGCGCACCCCCCAGCGTGCCACCCAACGCCGACACAATACCGTGCCACTGACGTAAAGCAGGCCGTTGCACGCCAACAAAATGCCATAAGCAGTGCCGCTCCAACCTAACACTTGGATAAAAGTGAACGAAGATGCGGCCAGATAGGTAAACAAACCCGCGTAGCTAAAAGTAGTGGTGGCAGTAAAAGCTAAAAATGTTGGGTGACGCAGTATCTGCCCCCAGGTGCGTAACAAATGGACAGGTTGCAAAGCCTGCGGATTGGGCTGGTGCAAAGTTTCTTGAAAGCGCAAAAGCACCAGCAACCATACCAAGACACCAAAAACCGCCAATGCTGCCATCGTGGCACGCCAGCCCAATTGCCCTGCCAACCAACCACCCACCGGTGGACTCAGGCAGGCAATCACACCTAGGCCAGTTAAAGCCCGCGACATCGCTTGCGCGCCCTCGACGGGTGCATAGAAATCACGAACGACCGCGCGCGCACACATCACAGCCGCCCCCAACGCTACGCCCTGCACAGCACGCCAGACAATCAAGGCTTCTATGGATTGCGCCAGCGCACAGCCCAAAGCTGCCAGCACATAAGCCGACAAACCCAGCAACAAAATAGGCCGCCGCCCCCAGCGGTCGGACAAAGGGCCCCACACCAGTTGCGAGCAACCAAAAGCCAACAGTAAAGCTGTGAGCGTCAATTGCGCCTGCGCCATACCCGCTGCCAACTGCCCCTGTAAGGCGGGCAGAGCAGGCAGGTACAAATCGGTGCTAAGCGGCTGCAAGCCCAACAACAGGGCCAACATCAGCACCACCAAAGCCGCTGGCATCGGCGTGAAGGCACCCCCTGAATCGGGCCTACCCATTACCATCAGAGGTAAGAAATCACCACTTGCCCAAAACCAGAACAACTCACTTGGGTGGCCCCATTCATCAAACGGGCAAAATCATAAGTTACTTTTTTGGAAGCAATCGCCTGCTCCAATGCCACAAGAATACGGTCAGCAGCCTCTGTCCAACCCATATGGCGCAGCATCATTTCTGCAGATAAAATCGCCGAACCGGGATTAACATAATCTTTACCCGCATAACGCGGTGCCGTGCCATGCGTGGCTTCAAAGCAAGCCACTGCATCGGACATATTGGCCCCCGGTGCAATACCAATCCCGCCTACCTGTGCCGCCAAAGCATCGGACAAATAATCACCATTCAGATTCAGCGTCGCCACCACTGAATACTCTGCCGGACGCAATAAAATTTGCTGCAAAAAGGCATCGGTAATACTATCTTTGATAATAATTTCTCGACCAGTTTTGGGATTAGTAAGATGGCACCACGGGCCGCCATCTATCAACTGGGCACCAAACTCACGCTGCGCCAAAGCATAACCCCAATTACGGAAACTACCCTCAGTGTATTTCATGATGTTACCCTTGTGTACCAAGGTAACACTGGGTCTATCATGATCAATAGCATACTGAATCGCTTTACGCACCAAGCGTTCGGTACCCTCCTGCGAAACTGGCTTAATACCAATACCCGAAGTTTCAGGAAAGCGAATTTTTTGCGTACCCAATTCTTGCTGTAAAAAAGCAATCAGTTTTTTCGCTTGCTCAGAACCGGCTTCAAACTCAATACCGGCATAAATATCCTCAGAGTTTTCACGAAAAATAACGATATTGGTTTTTTCTGGCTCTTTCAAGGGCGAAGGTACGCCCTTAAAGTAACGCACAGGTCGCAGACAGACATACAAATCCAGCGCTTGGCGCAAAGCCACATTCAAAGACCGAATACCATCCCCCACTGGGGTAGCCAATGGCCCTTTAATCGAAACGACATAATCACGCAGTGCGGTGATGGTTTCTTCGGGCAACCAAGCATCGGGGCCATAAATTTGGGTGGCTTTATGACCGGCATAGACCTCCATCCACCGAATTTGGCGCTGGCCAGCATAAGCCCGCTCTACCGCTGCATTCACCACGGCCCTCATCACCGGAGTAACATCTACCCCCACGCCATCGCCTTCAATAAAAGGAATGATAGGCTGCTCTGGTACTTGCAACGAAAAATCATGCTGCAAAGTGATGGGCTGGCCTTGCTCAGGCACCTGAATATGCTGATAGTGGGTCATGGCAATAAAGATTTTATGGAAACCATTAAAAAACAACAGGCTGGGCAAATGCCACAGCCTGTGCAATTTTTATTTAAGCCGTAGCTGGTATTTTTTGGCTAAGCAGTCGCCAACGCATCCGACCGATGGCGCACCAAATAACGAAAAACAAATCCTGGAAAAGCCAGCGTTAAAAACAAGGTTCCGGTGACGGCATAAAACTCCCACCCTTGCGCTGCCACCTGACCCACCCGCTGCTCTAGCCATAAAGCAAACAAACCAACCAAAAAATACCAAAATACCAGTTCTAGCAAATGACCCCACCAAGTTTTTCCTTGTGGAGGTAGTGGCCCTAGCAGCAAAATACGGCGATGAAAAAATGGTAGATTGGCTGCCAGCACCGCCAGCAGCACTACCAACCAGACAGCACCGGTTTGGCTCATGAACAATCTCAAGTAGCTAAAGAACGGACAATCGCATCAGCACACAGCGACATTAAACCGCCGGGCAAAATACCCAAAATCAATACCAGAGCACCATTAATAGTCAAAACTACACGCACTTCCAGCGGAGCAGAGACACGGGTCGCTGTGAGTGGTGCGTCAAAATACATTACCTTCACTACGCGCAGATAGTAGAAAGCGCCAATCAGCGACATCATGACAGCAAACACTGCCAAGCCAATATAAGCTGCTTGACCAGATGCCATCAATGATTGCAAGACCGCCAACTTGGCATAAAAACCCACCAGTGGAGGAATACCAGCCATCGAGAACAAGCAAATAGCCAACACACCCGCATACAGAGGACTGCGCTGGTTCAAACCTGCCATATCGGCAATTTCTTCGCTCTCAAACCCTTCGCGCGCCAACAGCAAAATGACACCAAAAGCCGCCAAAGTGGTTAACACATAAGTGACCACATAGAACATGGCCGAGCTGTAGGCACTCTGAATAGTGGCCGCTTCTACGTTACCATCCACTACACCAGACATTAAGCCAATCAGCACAAAACCCATCTGCGAAATGGTGGAGTAAGCCAACATCCGCTTGAGGTTGGTTTGTGCAATAGCAGCCAAGTTACCCACCAACAGCGAAGCCACTGCCAGCACACCCAACATTTGCTGCCAGTCAATCGCCAAAGGCAATAAACCATCAACTAACAACCGCATCACAATCGCAAAGGCGGCCAACTTAGGCGCACCACCAATCATCAGGGTGATAGCAGTAGGGGCACCTTGGTAAACATCAGGCACCCACATGTGAAATGGTGCAGCACCCAGCTTAAAGGCCAGACCAGCCACCACAAACACAACCCCAAACACCAACACTTGGTGGCGAATTTGGCCTGAATTTACCGCCTTGAACACTTCGCCAATATCCAAAGAACCGGTGGCACCATAAATCATGGACAAACCATAAAGCAGGAAACCACTGGCCATTGCACCAAGGACAAAATACTTCATTGCCGCTTCGGTAGCGGTAGTGTGATCACGGCGCAAAGCCACCATTGCATAACCCGACAGCGTCAACAACTCCAGACCCAAATAAATGAGCAAGAAATTATTTCCACCAATCATGACAAACATTCCCAACAAAGAGAATAGCGCTAAAGTGAAAAACTCTCCACCGCGCAGCATGTCACGATCAGCCGCATAAGGACGACCATAAATCAAGGTCACAATCATGGCCACCGAGGCAAAACATTTTAGCCAATTACCCATAGGGTCACTAACTACCATGTTACCAAAGCCATAGAAGGTGTTGCCACTGCTGGCATACACCCCTTGTAATACAGCCAGCACCACCAAAGTCAAAATGGTGAGAATGTAGGTTCCGGTACGGCGCGCACTGCTCACACCCAGATCAGCCAAAGCGATCACGCAGGTCATGACCAGCAGCAGTATCTCTGGGTAAATCGCAAGCCAACTGATGTTGTCAATCATCTCGGGTCTCTCAGTTCAGTATGCTCAGTTCAGCTTGGACAAGGCCACGTGCTTGAGCAGCTCAGCCACAGAAGCATCCATCACATCAGTGAAGGGACGGGGATACAGGCCCATGTACAACACAGCCATAGCTAAAACAGCCATGATAAGGAATTCACGGCCATCAATATCTTTCAAAGCCTTGACATGGTCATTGCCCACTGGACCCAAATAGACGCGCTTAAACATCCATAGGCTATAAGCGGCACCCCAAATCAGTGCAGTGGCGGCCCCCATACCAATCCAAAAATTGGCTTTGACAGCCCCCAGAATCACCATCCACTCGCCGACAAAACCGGCTGTACCAGGCAAGCCAGCATTGGCCATCGTGAACAGTAATGCAAAAGCGGCAAATTTGGGCATGGTATTGACCACGCCGCCGTAATCGGCAATTTCGCGTGAGTGCATACGGTCGTATAGCACACCAATCGACAAGAACATGGCACCAGAAACAAAGCCGTGCGAAATCATCTGCACTAAGCCACCGGACACGCCCAAATCATTAAACAAGAAAAAGCCCAAGGTCACAAAACCCATGTGCGCCACCGAAGAGTAGGCGACCAGCTTTTTCATATCTTTTTGCACCATCGCCACCAAACCGACATACAACACGGCCAGCAAAGACAGGGCAACCATCAACCAAGCCCATTCACGCGAAGCATCAGGAGCAATCGGCATCGAAAAACGCAGAAAACCATAGGCACCGAGTTTCAGCATAATCGCTGCCAGCACGGCGGAACCACCCGTAGGGGCTTCAACGTGAACGTCTGGCAACCACGTATGCACAGGCCACATGGGCACCTTGACAGCGAAAGCAGCAAAGAAAGCAAAGAACAATAAAGTCTGTGCGTGGGCGCTCAGAGGTAGTTTATGCCAAGTGGCAATATCAAAACTACCGCCCGATTTATGGTACAAATAAATCAGGGCAATCAAAGTCAGCAAAGAACCCAACAGCGTGTACAAGAAAAACTTGAACGCAGCATAGATTTTGCGTGGCCCACCCCAAATACCAATAATCAGGTACATCGGAATCAACGTCGCCTCAAAGAAGACGTAGAACAACATACCATCGAGCGAAGCAAAGACACCAATCATCAGCCCTGACAAAATCAGGAAAGCGCCCATGTATTGATTCACACGCTCTGTAATCGACTCCCAAGAAGCCATCACCACAATCACAGTGATAAAGGCTGTCAGGGGTACAAACCAGAAAGAAATACCATCGACACCCAAGTGATAAAACACATTGAAGGTTTCGATCCAGGGAGTTCTTTCGACAAACTGCATCGAAGCAGTGCCAATTTGAAACCCTGTGTACAAAGGCAGAGTGACCAGAAAACTGATCAGCGCGCCAATCAAGGCCAGCCAACGCACGGCCCGCGCCTGCTCTTCACGGCCAAAGGCCAGCAGTAGCGCACCAAACGCGATGGGCGTCCAGATAGCAAGACTCAACAAACCCATTTTTGTTTTTCTCCTACTTGTTGAGCCAGACGAACCAGGTCATCAGACCAAAGATGCCCAGCAGCATGACCAAGGCATAGTGGTACACGTACCCCGTTTGCATACGGCGAACGATTCCCGCAATCCATCCGACCAGCTTCCAAGAACCGTTAACTACGGCACCGTCGATCAGCATTTGATCACCACCCTTCCACAAACCAACGCCTAAACCACGGGCACCACGTGCCAAAATGTTTTCGTTGATCCAGTCCAGATAGTATTTGTTTTCCAACAAAGAATAGATAGGCATAACTGCCTTCTTGATAGCGGTGGGCAACGCCGGATTGACCATATACATATAGTAGGACAAAGCCACCCCAGCCAAAGCCAACCAGAAAGGTGGTGTTTGCAAACCATGTGCTGCCATTGCCAAGGGGCCGTGGAACATTTCTGCAAACTGGGTCATTGCCGGATGCTTCACGGCATCAATAAAAATGACACCTTTGAAAAAATCACCGAACAGCATCGGCTGAATAGCAACAAAACCAATCACGACCGAAGGAATAGCCAGCAATACCAAAGGCAAAGTGACTACCCAAGGCGATTCATGGGGTTTACCATCACCATGACCGTGGTGATCGTCATGGCCGTGATCATCATGGTGGGCATCAGGATTCTGATCGTAACGCTCCTTCCCATGAAACACCAAGAAATACATACGGAAGGAATAGAAAGCGGTCACAAATACACCCGCCAACACAGCAAAATAGGCAAAACCAGCCGCTGGCAATTGACTAAAATGCACGGCCTCAATAATACTGTCTTTGGAATAAAAACCAGAGAACAATGGGGTACCAATCAAGGCCAAAGAGCCCAACAAAGAGGTAATCCAAGTGATAGGCATGTATTTACGTACACCCCCCATCCAGCGAATATCTTGGTTGTGGTGCATACCCATAATCACTGAACCGGCACCCAGGAACAACAAGGCTTTGAAGAAGGCATGGGTCATCAAATGGAATACTGCCACCGAGTAAGCCGAAGCACCCAATGCCACCGTCATGTATCCTAACTGCGACAGGGTAGAGTAGGCCACCACGCGCTTAATATCGTTTTGAATGATGCCCAAGAAACCCATGAACAGGGCGGTGATAGAACCAATCACCAAAATAAAGTTCAGGGCGGTATCACTCAATTCAAACAAGGGCGACATACGTGCCACCATGAAGATGCCCGCTGTCACCATCGTAGCAGCGTGAATCAACGCAGAAATGGGGGTGGGGCCTTCCATCGAGTCTGGCAGCCAAACGTGCAGCGGAAACTGTGCCGACTTACCCATTGCGCCAATAAACAGACAGATACAAATGACTGTCACCAGCATCCAGTCGGTGCCGTAACCGAAGGGTGCAGCACCCAGCTCAGTCGCTTTGCTGAAAATTTCGCTGTAGTTGAGGGTCCCTGTATAGGCAGCAATCAAGCCAATACCAAGAATGAAACCAAAGTCACCTACCCGGTTGACCAGAAAAGCCTTCATGTTGGCAAAAATGGCTGATGGCTTATTGAACCAAAAACCAATTAATAGGTAGGACACCAAGCCCACTGCTTCCCAACCAAAGAACAATTGCAGCAGATTGTTGCTCATGACCAGCATGAGCATGGAGAAGGTAAACAGCGAAATGTAAGAGAAAAAGCGGTTGTAACCTTCGTCTTCTTTCATGTAACCAATGGTGTAGATATGCACCATCAGGGACACGAAGGTCACCACGCACATCATCATGGCAGTGAGTGAATCAATCAAGAAACCCACTTCCATTTTTAGACCACCCACCACCATCCAGGTGTAAATGGTTTCATTGAAGCGGGCACCATCGACCAACACGCTTTGCAGCGTCATGGCTGATAACACAAAAGCAATCAGCACACCGGCAATCGTCAGCATGTGCGAAGCACGACGACCAATCCAGTTGCCACCAAAGGCAGTACCAAAAATGCCGGCGAGCGCAGCACCCACCAGCGGGGCTAGCGGCACTGCCAACAGCGTTGAAGCAGAAAGGGTTTGACTCATTGTGGAGAACCTTGCATATCCGGCATGTCAACCGCGAAGGGTGTCGAGAGATTCTGCATCAATGTTCGACTTGTTGCGGAACAGCAGCACCAAAATGGCCAAGCCGATGGCAGATTCTGCTGCCGCAACCGTCAAGATGAAGAACACAAACACTTGTCCGTGCATATCACCCAAATAATGGGAGAAAGCAACGAAATTCATGTTGACTGCCAACAGCATCAATTCGATAGCCATCAACAGCACAATCAGATTTTTTCGGTTCAGAAAAATACCAATCACAGCCAAAGCAAACAGCATGGCTCCCAGTGAAAGGAAATGCCCTAAAGTGAGTATCATGCTTTTTTCTCCTCACTAACCGTGGTAGGTTCAGCGCTGGCGGGCTTGGTAGCCTCTAGCTTGATCAAGCGCACACGATCTTCCGCCCGAACACGCACTTGAATAGCGGGGTTAATCGCCTTGGTATCTTTGCGCCGACGCAAGGTCAAAGCAATCGCAGCCACCATCGCCAGCAACAAAATTACAGCAGCAATTTCTACTGGATAAAGGTACTCGGTGTACATCAAGCGACCTAACTCGCGGGCATTGGAGTAAGGCACTGCATTACCAGCAGCATCTACTGCGGCTACCATCGCCTTAGGCTCATCAATGCCACCAAAGCCGCCCATCAAAACTGCCGCCATTTCGAGAGCAATCAAAGCACCCATTGCAGCTGCCAATGGAAAGTGCTTCCAAAAACCTTGGCGTATCTCATCGACCTTGATGTCTAACATCATGACGACAAACATAAATAGCACCATCACAGCCCCTAGATACACCAGGATCAGTACGACGGCCAAAAATTCAGCCTTCAGCAGCAACCAAATACCAGCAGCTTGCGAAAATGCCAAAATTAGATGCAAAACGGCTTGTACCGGATTGCGTGCAGTAATTACTCGGAAGGCTGAATAAAGCAGCACCACCGAGAACAAATAGAAGAAACCTGTCGTGGCGTCCATGAATCGGTCTTTTTAGAGGTCTGACGGATGGGGATGCAACTTAACGGTACTTGGCATCTGCTGCTTTAGCGGCAGCAATTTCAGTCTCATACCGATCACCCACGGCAAGGAGCATATCCTTGGTGAAATAAAGATCGCCCCGCTTTTCACCGTGGTATTCGAGAATTTGCGTTTCCACGATCGAATCGACCGGACAACTTTCTTCACAAAATCCACAGAAAATGCACTTAGTCAGATCAATATCATAGCGTGTTGTACGGCGCGAGCCATCGGCACGCACATCCGACTCAATGGTGATCGCCGTTGCAGGACAAACGGCTTCGCACAATTTACAAGCAATGCAACGCTCTTCGCCATTGTCATAGCGACGCAAGGCGTGCAGCCCACGAAAACGCGGCGATAGCGGCGTTTTCTCTTCAGGAAACTGCACTGTTACTTTGCGCTTGAAGGTGTAACGCCCGGTCAAGGACATACCCTTGACCAGCTCCACCAACATGAAGCTTTTGAAAAAATCCTTGAAGGAAAAGGATGCAGTAGCGGCAGACATTCGTGTATCCCCGTTCATTTCCAAATATTCCAAGGCGAGAGCAACCAGCCCCCCACCACCACCAGCCACACCAGAGTGACAGGAATGAAAATTTTCCAGCCCAGACGCATAATTTGGTCATAGCGGAAACGTGGAAAGGTAGCGCGAATCCAGATGAACATGGAAACAACGACAAAGGTTTTCAGGCCCAACCAAATCCAACCGGGAATGAAATCAAGGGCAGCAATCGGCGACAACCAACCACCCAAGAACATCAACACAGCCACAATAGACACTAGCCACATGCTAGCATATTCAGCCAAGAAGAAGATGGCGAAACCCATACCCGAGTATTCAACCATGTGACCCGCCACAATTTCGGCTTCACCTTCGACCACGTCGAAAGGATGGCGGTTGACTTCAGCCACACCCGAAATCAGGTAAACGATAAAAATGGGGAACAGGGGCAACCAATTCCAAGACAGGAAATTCAGGCCATAAGAAGCAGCCATACCCGAGGCTTGGCTGGTCACCACGGCAGTCAGGTTCATGCTACCCGACACCATAATCACTACCAAAAAGCAAAAACCCATCGCGATTTCGTAGCTCACCATTTGCGCCGATGCACGCATGGCCCCCAGAAAGGCATACTTAGAGTTAGAAGCCCAACCCGCAATAATCACGCCATAGACTTCAATCGAGGTAATGGCCATCAATAGCAAAATACCCACGTTGACATTGGTCAAGGCTACATCAGGGCCAAAGGGAACCACTACCCAAGCGGCCAAAGCTGGCATGATGGCCATGATAGGGCCAAGAATAAACAAACCTTTGCTAGAAGCAGAAGGTTGAATAATTTCTTTGGTCAGCAACTTGAGTGCATCAGCAATCGGTTGCAATAAACCCTTCGGCCCCACCCGGTTAGGACCTAGACGCACCTGCATAAAACCCAGCAGCTTGCGCTCCCAAAGCGTTAGGTAAGCCACAGCGCCCATCAATGGGGCCAAAATGACCACAATTTTGAGCAAAATCCAAAGCACTGGCCAAGCTGCGGCGGTCCACCACACTTCGGAGGACAGGCCTAAACCACCGTTGTAAATTGCATCAATCATGCCTGCACTCCTGTAGAAGCCAGACGTGCATCAGCCGTCAGCTGCAAAGAAGATGAACGCCGAACCAAACCATCCAGCTGATAAATGGCCGCAACCACTGGCTCGGCCGCCGATGTAGCAGCCACAGTGGTTAAACTGGCTTTGCTGCGGTTATTTAACTCGGCAGCAGGAACAAACTCCATGCGATCGCCTTGAGGGGCATGGGTGGCTTTTTCTAATACTTCTTGCGAAGTTTGAAAATCAATACCAGGAATATCCAACAAATTGGCCAAGACGCGCAACACCTTCCAGCCTGGACGGGTATCGCCTAAGGGGCGCACCACAGCATGGAAACTTTGCGCCCGACCTTCAGCATTCACAAAGGTACCGGAAGTTTCGCTGAATGGTGCAATCGGCAACAATACGTCGCTGAATTCCATGTTCGCTTTGAAAGGACTGAGGGTAACCACCATATCCACACCAGCCAAAGCGGTGGCGGTCTTGGCAGCGGCAGCGCTATCAAACACTGGTTCGGTATTGAGCAACAAAGCTGCCTTGAGGCGGCCCTCTAGCATCTGTGCGGCATTCAGGCCCTCTTGGCCAGGCACTGCCTTCATCCACTGGGCACCAACGGTGTTGGCAGCTTCGGTCAGATAACCCACGGTAGCGCCGGTTTGCTCGGCAATCCAGCCAGCCAAAGCCAACAATGAAGCAGCTTGAGCATGGTGCGCTGCTGCATTACCCAACAAAATCGCTTTGTGGTCACCTATCAACAGCGCATTGGCAATGGCTTTAGCCACGGTACCGGCTTGGCCTTGTGCATTGGGTGCGTCAATGCCTTTTTGTTGTGCCACTGCGGCGGCTACGTCCGACAGGGCTTGAAACCATTGCTGAGGGTTAGCCACCAAAGTTTGAGCGACCGGCAAGGCCCAATCGTGTACCACGGCATTAATAGCAGTGACAGTGCAACCTTTGCGCGCCGCTTGGCGAATACGCTGGGCAAACAAGGGGTGGTCTTTACGCAAATTGGAACCAAGTACCAACACCGATTGCAAACTAGACAGCGAAGCGATGGAACGACCTAACCAGCGCACACCTTCAGGAGCAGAAAAATCCGCATGGCGTAAGCGATAGTCAATATTTTGGCTACCCAAACCACGCAACAATTCCTTGGTCAGGTAAATTTCTTCTAAGGTGCTGTGCGGACTGACCAAAGCACCAATCGCTTTAGCACCGTGTTCAGTTTTGATATTCTTTAATCCATTAGCAACATACTCAAGCGCAGTCTGCCAATCTACTTCTTTCCAAGCACCGCCCTGCTTAATCATGGGCGCAGTCAAACGCTGATCGGTGTTGAGTGATTCGTAAGAAAAACGGTCACGGTCTGCAATCCAGCATTCGTTCACATCTTCGTTTTCCAACGGTAGAACGCGCATGACTTTATGATTTTTCACCTGTACCACTAAATTGGCACCGGTAGAATCGTGTGGACTGACCGACTTGCGACGCGACAGCTCCCAAGTACGGGCGCTGTAACGGAAGGGCTTGCTGGTCAATGCGCCCACGGGGCACAGGTCAATCATGTTGCCGGATAATTCCGAATCCACGGTTTCGCCAGTAACCGTGGTAATTTCGGAATGCTCACCCCGGTGAATCATGCCTAATTCCATCACCCCTGCCACTTCTTGGCCAAAACGGACACAGCGGGTGCAATGGATGCAGCGGCTCATCTCTTCCATCGAAATCAGCGGGCCGACATCTTTATGGAAAACAACGCGCTTTTCTTCTTCGTAACGCGAAGAAGTACCACCATAGCCTACTGCCAAATCCTGCAACTGGCATTCACCGCCTTGGTCACAAATGGGACAGTCTAAAGGGTGATTAATGAGCAAAAACTCCATCACCGATTTTTGTGCTTGAATGGCCTTGGCGCTGTTGGTGCGTACCACCATACCTTGGGTGACTGGCGTAGCACAGGCAGGCATCGGCTTGGGGGCTTTTTCGACCTCTACCAAACACATCCGGCAGTTGGCCGCAATGGAGAGCTTTTTGTGGTAGCAAAAATGTGGAATATACACGCCCGCCTTGTCCGCTGCATGCATGACCATGCAACCAGGGGCAATTTCCACCTTCTGACCATCCAGTTCAATTTCAACCATATGCTTTTCTCGCGATCAGGCAGAAGCTACCGCCTGCGTGGATTTTTTCTGGATTAACGCCTCGAATTCGGGACGGAAATGCTTAATCATGGCACGCACCGGCATCGCCGCCGCATCACCCAACGCACAAATGGTGCGCCCCATAATATCACTCGCCACTGAATCCAGCACTTCCAAATCTTGCGCGCGACCATCACCACGGTGAATGCGATCGACCAAGCGCCAGAGCCAGCCAGTACCTTCGCGGCAAGGGGTGCATTGACCACAAGATTCGTGCATATAAAAATACGACAAACGCTTGAGCGATTCAACCATGCAGCGGGTATCATCCATCACAATGACGGCACCAGAACCCAACATGGAACCCGCTTTGGCAATGGAGTCGTAATCCAGCGTGCATTCCATAATGATAGAAGCAGGCAATACCGGAGACGACGAACCACCCGGAATCACGGCTTTGAGTTGACGACCCGGACGCATACCACCTGCCAACTCTAGCAGTTTAGAAAATGGCGTGCCCATAGGCACTTCATAATTACCCGGACGCTGCACATCGCCACTGACCGAGAAAATCTTAGTGCCACCGTTGTTGGGTTTGCCACAGGCCAGATAAGCTGCACCACCGTGGCGAATAATCCAAGGAACAGCCGCAAACGTTTCGGTGTTATTGATGGTAGTGGGCTTGCCATACACACCAAAACTTGCTGGGAATGGTGGCTTAAAGCGTGGCTGGCCTTTCTTGCCTTCAATGGATTCAATCAGTGCGGTTTCTTCGCCACAAATATAAGCACCAAAACCGTGGTGGGCATGAAGCTGAAAGCTGAAAGAACTTCCAAGGATATTATTACCCAAATAACCTGCCGCTCGGGCTTCTTCTAGGGCTGCTTCAAAGCGGTCGTAAACTTGAAAAATCTCGCCGTGGATGTAGTTGAAGCCCACGCTGATACCCATAGCATAGGCAGCAATAATCATACCCTCAATGACAATATGAGGGTTGTACATCAGAATGTCACGGTCTTTGCAGGTACCCGGCTCACCTTCGTCTGAGTTACAAACGAGGTATTTTTGGCCCGGAAACTGGCGTGGCATGAAGCTCCACTTGAGGCCAGTAGGAAAGCCAGCACCACCACGACCACGCAAACCAGACTCTTTGACGGTAGCAATGACCTGGTCTTGGCTTAAGCCTTCAGCACCATCTTTACCCAATACTTTACGCAAAGCCTGATAACCGCCACGGGCTTCGTAATCTTTGATACTCCAATTGGAGCCATTCAAATCGGCATAAATTTGCGGTTCGATATGGCGGTCATGAAAGCAGGTTTCAACACCCGCAGCTTGAAATTGGGCCAAAATCTTGGCAGCTGCTGCATTGGTTGTCATTGCTTACCCTCCACAGCACGCAAGCTATCGACCAACTGGTCTAACTTGTCATTGCCCATGAAACTGCACATATTACGGTCATTGACCAACATGACAGGTGCGTCAGCACAAGCACCCAAACACTCACATTGCTGCAAGGTAAACAGGCCGTCTGCTGTGGTGTCTCCCATAGAGATACCCAGTTTATGTTCTAAATGCTCTAGGGCTTTACCACCATCACGCAATAAACAAGGTAAATTGGTACAAACCGCCAACTTGTACTTGCCCACTGGTTGCTGGTTGTACATGTTATAGAAAGTGGTTACCTCATGAACCGCAATCTGTGGCATACCCAAGTATTCAGCAATGACGGCTTCGCTGGCCTCACTGACATAGCCTTGTTCTTGCTGCACAATCGACAGGCAAGCCATGACAGCAGATTGTTTCTGCTCGGGTGGGTATTTAGCTACTTCACGCGCAAAGCGTTCTTTTGTCGCTTCAGAAATCATCGGTCAATCTCTCCGAACACGATATCCATAGTGCCAATAATGGCGACAACGTCGGCCAACATGTGACCACGCGACATTTCATCGAGGGTGGATAAATGCACAAAACCGGGAGCGCGAATTTTCAAGCGATAGGGCTTGTTGGCACCATCACTGACCAAGTAGATACCAAACTCGCCTTTAGGATGCTCCACAGCAGCATAGGCTTCGCCTTCGGGTACATGAAAACCTTCGCTGAAGAGCTTGAAATGGTGAATCAACTCTTCCATGTTGGTTTTCATGGATTCGCGGCTAGGCGGTGCTACTTTGTGGTTATCGGTAATCACTGGGCCGGGATTAGCGCGCAACCAATCGACGCATTGCTTGATGATACGGTTAGATTGGCGCATTTCTTCTACGCGCACCAAATAACGGTCGTAGCAATCACCCGTGACACCGACAGGAATATCGAAATCCACACGATCGTAGGCATCGTAGGGTTGCTTTTTACGCAAATCCCACGCAATTCCAGAACCACGCAACATCGGGCCAGTCATGCCCAAATTGATAGCACGTTCTGGCTGTACGACACCAATGCCCACGGTACGCTGTTTCCAGATACGATTGTCTGTCAATAGAATTTCGTATTCGTCAACACAAGCGGGGAAGCGCTGAGTGAAGTCGTCAATAAAGTCCAGTAAAGAACCTTGGCGATTTTGATTTAAATCGTCAATAGCTTTGCCGTTGCGAATTTTGTTCGCCTTGTACTGCGGCATGGTATCCGGCAAATCACGATAAACGCCCCCTGGACGGAAGTACGCTGCGTGCATACGGGCTCCAGAGACGGCCTCGTACATATCAAACAGGTCTTCACGTTCACGGAAGGTATAAATCAGGATGGTAGAGCTGCCGCAATCGTTGCCGTGCGAACCCAACCACATCAGGTGATTGAGCAAGCGCGTGATTTCGGAGAACATTACCCGGATATATTGGGCGCGCAAAGGTACTTCAATGCCCAGCAGCTTTTCGATGGCTAAACAATAAGCATGTTCGTTGCACATCATGGACACATAATCCAGCCGATCCATATAGGGCAAGGACTGGATAAATGTTTTGTGCTCGGCCAGTTTTTCGGTACCACGGTGCAGCAAACCAATGTGCGGATCAGCACGCTGCACGACTTCGCCATCTAGCTCCAACACCAAACGCAGCACGCCGTGTGCCGCAGGGTGCTGGGGACCAAAGTTGAGGGAATAGTTTTTAATTTCAGCCATGATTTATCACAAAAGGCTCAAAACGCCTTAGTGCAGGCCTCCATATTTATCTTCACGGATGATACGGGGGGTGATTTCGCGTGGCTCGACACTGACAGGCTCGTAAATAACACGGCGCTGCTCATTGTCGTAGCGCATTTCAACATAGCCAGATAGTGGAAAATCTTTACGGAAAGGATGGCCGACAAAACCATAATCGGTCAGGATGCGGCGCAAATCGGTATGGCCTTCAAACAGCACACCAAACAAATCGAACGCTTCGCGCTCAAACCAACCGGCACCTTCCCACATCGAAGTGAGCGAGGCGACTATGGGCAGGTCATCATCGGGGCAAAAAACTTTGACGCGCAGGCGTTGGTTTAAGCTGACCGACAGCAAATGGGATACCACCGCATAGCGTGGCCCCTCCCAGACGGCATCATGGTAGGCAAAATAATCTACGGCACACAAATCTATCAGCTGCTCAAACTTGCATCCCGGCGCTTCTCGCAGCAAACGCATAGATTCTAAATAAACATCCGCTTCTACCAGAAGCGTAACTTCACCCAGAGCTACCTGTATTTGGCGCACTCTTTTGCCTAAGGCAGCAATAACGGCTTCCTTGATTTTTTCCGGGGCAACAGCAACAACGGTCATGACACCCTTTCAAGCACGCGCAATAGTGTTGGTTCGGCGGATTTTTTGCTGCAGCTGGATGATTCCATAAATCAAAGCTTCTGCAGTCGGAGGACAACCGGGCACATAGACATCGACCGGTACGATACGATCGCAACCGCGCACCACAGAATAGCTGTAATGGTAATAACCACCACCATTGGCACAAGAACCCATCGACAATACCCAGCGTGGTTCAGACATTTGGTCGTAAACTTTACGCAGAGCGGGGGCCATTTTATTGCACAGCGTACCAGCAACAATCATCAAATCGGATTGGCGTGGACTGGCACGAAATACTTCGGCACCAAAACGACCAATATCGTAACGTGCAGCAGCAGCGTGCATCATTTCGACAGCACAGCAGGCCAGACCGAAGGTCATGGGCCACAACGATCCTGTTTTGGCCCAATTGACCACCGAGTCGAAACTCGTGGTCACAAAGCCTTCTTTCATTACGCCTTCAATCATGGCCTCTATCCTTGTGCAAATGACTTGTTGCTAGACTTATTCCCAGTCTAGGGCGCCTTTTTTCCACTCGTAGGCAAAACCTACCACCAAAACTGCCAAAAAGATCAGGACGGCGATAAAGCCTGTCATGCCTACATCGTGCAGCGAAGCTGCCCAAGGAATCAGGAAGGCAATTTCGAGGTCGAAAAGAATGAAGAGAATGGCCACCAAATAATAGCGGACATCGAACTTCATACGAGCGTCTTCGAAGGCTTCAAAACCGCACTCGTAGGGGGAATTTTTTTGAGCATCTGGTCTGTTGGGGCCAAGAATATAGCCCAGTGCGAGCGGAATAACACCTACCGCTACGCCTACCAAGATGAACAGAAGAACGGGGAGATATTGATCGAGGTTCATCTTCTGGATGCGCTCACCGCTTGAACCGCGTAGCCACAGCTGCAAAGCAGCGATGACCACAGGTTTGTTTGTTTGGTGCCGTCGGCGAGACTCGAACTCGCACAGCTTTCGCCACTACCCCCTCAAGATAGCGTGTCTACCAATTTCACCACGACGGCTTTTTTTTGTATTGTCTGGGCTGGCTTGAGGAACTTTTGTTTGCTGACCCAGACAGTCCGTAATTCTAACCTGAAAAAATTGACTTCCGGGCTTGAAAAGCCACGGAAAGACATTATTTTGCAGGAATCTGTGCGGATCCTTCGGGTGCAGGGGCAGGTACTGCCGGTGCAGGTACCGTGGTAGCACTAGGAATCGCAGCGGCAGGCCCTTCTAAGACGCTGCCAGAAGTAGCAGGGCGCAGGTTACCAAAGTAGGCCAGTGCCAGCGTACACACAAAAAAAGTGGCGGCCAAGCCTGCGGTAGTACGCGACAGAAAGTTAGCACTGCCACTGGCCCCAAACAAGCTGCCTGAACCACCACTGCCAAACGCTGCACCCATGTCAGCCCCTTTGCCGTGCTGTATCAGAATCAGGCCAATCATGGCCAGTGCGGCCAGCATCTGCACGCCCAAAATTACATTCACCAACACATTCATCGTCATCAACTCCTCATTCAATAGCCCAGCTTGGCTGTTACCACCAATGGAATCAGCCAGTGGGATTAGTTAGCCTGAGACTGGGCGGCGGCCACAATTTGCAAAAAGTCTGCTGCTTTCAGGGCTGCACCACCAATCAGGCCACCGTCAATGTCGGGTTGGGCCAGCAATTGCGCTGCATTGGCAGCATTCATGCTACCACCGTAGAGCAAGCGAATGCGTGCGGCTTTATCGCTGGCGGCGGCCAACTGCGCCCGTAGCACGGCATGAACTTGCTGGGCTTGCTCGGGCGTGGCGGTTTTGCCAGTACCAATAGCCCACACCGGTTCATAAGCAACCACCACTTCGCTAATGCAGTGGCCGTTGAGGTGAATGACCGCAGCCAATTGGCGTTTAACCACGGCTTCGGTTTGACCGGCTTCGCGCTCGGCCAAAGTTTCACCCACACACACAATGGGCGTAATGCCAGCGGCCAAGGCGCGCTGGGTTTTTAAGGCCACGATGTGATCGGTTTCGCCGTGGTATTGGCGGCGCTCAGAGTGACCCGCCAAGGCGTAGCGCACGGCAAAATCGCGCAACATGGCCGCAGAGACCTCTCCGGTGTAGGCACCAGCTTCGTGGGCAGACACGTCTTGCGCGGCCACCGCCACCGCAGCACCGGCAACCAAAGACTGCACTTGCGCCAAATAGGGCGCAGGTACGGCCACCGCCACTTCACAGGCCAAGCTGGCAGGTAAACCCGCCACCACCGCCTGCAACAGTGCCTCGTTGGCAGCCAAGCTGCCGTTCATTTTCCAGTTGCCTGCAATCAGTTTTTTGTTCATGGAAATTTTTGAAAACAAAATGCCAAAGGAGAGGAGCCAGCGCTGGCACCGGGCCAGCGCTTAGGTTTATGCCTGTGCGTCGGGCGTGGCTGGGGTAGCTGCCTGTTGCAACGCGGGTACAGCTTCTGGCTGTGGCTCGCGCGCTACGGGGGCCTCACGGCGCGGTTCGTGGCGTTCAGAACGCTCAGTGCGTTCACCACGCTCGGCGTAGGCAGGACGTTCGGCGCGCTCGGTGTAGGCGGGGCGCTCGGTCAGAACCTTCATGGACAGCTTGATGCGGCCTTTTTCGTCGGTTTCCATGACCTTGACTTTGACGATTTGGCCTTCAGTCAGGTAGTCACTGACGCGCTCGACGCGCTCGTGGGCAATTTGGCTGATGTGCAACAAACCATCTTTGCCGGGCATCAGGTTGATGAGGGCACCAAAATCCAGCACCTTGGTGACTGGGCCTTCGTAGATTTTGCCAATTTCGACTTCGGCGGTAATTTGCTCAATGCGGCGCTTGGCTTCGTCGGCCTTGGAAGCTTCGGCGGCAGCAATGGTGATGGTGCCGTCTTCTTCGATGTTGATTTGGCAACCGGTTTCTTCGGTCAGGGCGCGAATCACCGAACCGCCCTTGCCAATCACATCCCGGATTTTTTCCGGGTTGATTTTCATGGTGTAGAGCTTGGGCGCAAAGCTGGACACCTCCGTGCGCGCTTCGCCCACGGCTTCTTGCATTTTGCCCAAAATATGCAGGCGCGCTTCTTTGGCTTGGGCCAGCGCTACTTGCATGATTTCTTTGGTGATGCCTTGGATTTTGATGTCCATTTGCAGCGCGGTGATGCCAGCGGTAGTGCCAGCTACCTTGAAGTCCATGTCACCCAAATGGTCTTCATCGCCCAAGATGTCGGTCAGGACGGCAAAACGGTTGTCTTCTTTAATCAGCCCCATCGCAATACCGGCCACATGGGCTTTCATGGGCACACCGGCATCCATCAGCGCCAAACAGCCACCACAGACAGAAGCCATCGACGAGGAGCCATTGGATTCGGTGATTTCGGACACCACGCGCATGGTGTAAGGAAATTCTTCTTTGTTGGGTAACACGGCCACCAGCGCACGCTTGGCCAAACGACCGTGACCGACTTCGCGGCGCTTGGTGCTGCCCATGCGACCGACTTCGCCGGTGGCAAAGGGAGGCATGTTGTAGTGCAGCATGAAACGGTCTTCGTATTCACCAGCCAAAGCGTCAATGCGCTGGGCATCGCGCTCAGTGCCCAAGGTGGTAATCACCAAGGCTTGGGTTTCGCCACGGGTGAACAGGCTAGATCCGTGGGTGCGCGGCAACACACTGTTGCGGATTTCAATCGGGCGCACGGTGCGGGTATCACGGCCATCAATGCGTGGCTCGCCAGCCAAAATTTGACCGCGTACCAAACGCGCTTCAATATCGAACAAGATATTTTCTACCTTGACGCTATCAAAGGTGATACCGGCTTCGGCCAAATCGGCCATCACCACGGCGTAAACCTCGCGGCAGGCGTGGGTGCGGGCTTGCTTGTTGCGAATTTGGTAGGCAGCGCGCAGTTTTTCTTCGGCAAACTGGGTGACTTTGGCGATGAGTGCCTCGTCTTTGGGTGGGGCACTCCAGTCCCAAACGGGTTTGCCCGCATCGCGCACCAATTCATGGATGGCGTTGATAGCGATGTTGCCTTGCTCGTGGCCAAACACCACGGCACCCAGCATAATTTCTTCGGACAGCTGTTGCGCTTCGGATTCGACCATCAGCACAGCGGCCTCGGTGCCCGCGACTACCAAATCCATCTGGCTATTTTTGCGCGCGGTTTGACCGGGGTTGAGGACGTATTCGCCGTTGATATAACCCACGCGGGCAGCACCAATTGGGCCAGCAAACGGAATGCCCGAAATAGCCAGCGCGGCGCTAGAAGCAATCAGGGCGGCAATATCGGCATCGACTTCGGGGTTGAGCGACAGCGTATGAACAACCAAATGGACTTCGTTGTAGAAGCCTTCGGGGAACAAGGGGCGAATGGGGCGGTCAATCAGGCGGCTGGTCAGGGTTTCCAACTCACTGGGTTTGGCTTCGCGCTTGAAAAAGCTACCGGGGATTTTGCCTGCGGCATACGCCTTTTCGATGTAATCGACGGTGAGCGGGAAGAAATCTTGGCCGGGTTTGGAGCCTTTGGAAGCTACCACGGTGGCCAGCACCACGGTGTCGTCGATGTTGACCAGCACCGCACCGGTGGCTTGGCGGGCGATTTCGCCGGTTTCCATGATGACGGTTTTGTCACCCCATTGGAAAGTTTTGGTGACTTTGTTAAAAATGCTCATGCTTGCTCCTAAAAAAACACTGACCTACAGCGGCCAGCAAGAGCCAGTGAACCATCCAGAACACGATGCCATTCCAGTGAAGCCGCACGCGGAATTTCAGTGGAATGACACAGCTTCGCTCTGACAGCGGACACCGGCAAAGTAAAAAACGCCTGAGCTAGCACGCTAACCCAGGCGTTTTGCAAAATCACAAGGGCGTAGGCTTACTTACGCAGACCCAGCTTGGCGATGAGCGCAACGTAGCGGTCGCTGTCTTTGGCCTTGAGGTAGTCGAGCAGCTTGCGGCGGCGGCTAACCATACGCAGCAGACCACGGCGACCGTGGTGGTCCTTGGCGTGGGTTTTGAAGTGGGGGGTTAGCTCGTTGATGCGGGCGGTGAGCAGGGCGACTTGCACTTCGGGGCTACCGGTATCGGTGGCAGAACGGGCATTGGCCTTGACAACTTCGGCCTTGATGGAGGATGCGATCATTGGAAATTTCCTGAATTGCGAACCATTTTGCTTGCAAAATGGCTGCGAGTTGACTTGCGTGAACCACTGGAAGCGTGGCTGACGTGCGCCTTGCGACATGCAAAGCCTTTCTATTATAACCGAGCCAACAGCCCACCTGTATCCCTTTTTTTGAGGAGCTATTCCAGTGAATGCCAACCGTTTGTCCTGTGTCTGTTTTTTACCTTCTGGCGGCAAGCTTGGTGCTGGGGCGCGTCTAGGCCGCTGGCTGCTGTGGGCCGCTGTGCTGTGCATTGCCTGGGGCGGCCAGATGGCCCCTGTGCAAGCGACAACACGCGATGGCCAGCCGAGTAGCGCCACAGCCAGTAAGCCGCAAAAGACCAACGTTCGGATGCGAACCCAGCGCAGCAGCTCGGAAGAAAGCCCCAAAGAGCGCGAACAACGCTTGCGCCGCGAATGCCGGGGCCGCCCTGATGCCGGGGCGTGCTTGGGTTACACCCGGCGTTAAACCGTTTGTCTGAGCCAGCGTGCCATTCGTCGGTATAGGCTTCCAAGCCAACGCAACTGCCGTTAGCATGGCTTTATGACACAGTACGGCACTTCTTCAACCCGCTTGGCATGGCGCTTTTCGTTGGCACCCCGATGGGCGGGAGGTTTTACAGCCATCGAACTGATGGTGACCGTAGCCATCATGGCGGTGCTGATGGCCTTGGCGGCACCCAGTTTTACCCCCCTGATAGAGGGCTGGCGCGTGCGCCAAGCGGCAGAGCAGCTGCAATCGTCACTTTACTATGCCCGCTCTGAAGCCATTAAGCGCGGCGGACAGGTGGTGGTCGAAAAACTGCCCAACAACACCAACGGCTGCACCACGGCCAGTACCACTGCATCTTGGGGTTGTGGCTGGTTTGTTTGCCACGACCTTAATGACAATGGCAGCTGTGAAAGCACCGAGACGGTACTCCAGCGCTATGACACGCCCAGCCAAATAGAAGTGCAGCGCACATCATCCAGTGGTGCAACCATCAAGCTGAACCGCTGGGGGCTGGTGAGTGGCACTTGGGTCGGATTTAACTTAACGCCCAAGGGTAAAAGCATTTCTAACACCAGCGCACGCGGCGTGTGTATGAGTTCTGGTGGACGGGTGCATATTATTCCTTCAGAGAAACTGCCATGCACCGCCAGTTGAACCCGCAGCATCTTATGCAGCCTATGACAAAATCTGCTCCATTTGAACGTGGCATTACACTCATCGAGTCTTTAATTGCGATTGTAATTGCTTCTTTGGGTATTTTGGGTATTTTGGGGGTGCAAATGCGTACCCTGACCGATACCTCGACCACCGTGCGCCGCGCCCAAGCGATTCGCTTGATTGAAGATTTGAGCGAGCGCATGAAAGTCAACCCGAATGCGCTGGCCAATATCAATGCGTATGTCTCTGATTTTAACAACAACCCCACCGTAGGTAGTTGCAGCACTGGCTGCAACCCAGCCCAGCAGGCCAGCTACGATTTAGCCGTTTGGAAAAGAGCGGTACGCCAAGCCTTACCACTAGGCCAAGCCAGCATTTTTATTCCAGAATCTGGTGCTGGTACGCGCCAACTGGGGGTCATGTTGGCTTGGCGGCAAAATGAACGTGCCGATGCGGATGCCAACTTTAAAGACAGCATGGATGCTACTAAATTTAAGGACGGCAGCACATTCAAAAGCATGGGAGGCACAGCGGCCTCTTGTCCAGATGGTTTTACTTGCCATGTGCAATATATCCCAGTGGTTGGACGGTGTGCGCCCTACACCCCCGGCTCTAGTGCCTCTTTATATTATTGTCCGGGGGCTTGAAAAATGCTTTATCCATTGAGGGCCATCCCCATGCAGCAGACAGAGCATCCCCAGTTTTTTGGTCGGCCAAATTCTATCCCAGCATCCAGAAGGCGTTTACTAGGGCAATACGGTGTTTCGTTAATCGAACTAATGATCGGTATTGCTGTGGGTTTGCTGGTGGTGGCGGTGGCAATGGGGGCGCTGATGGTATCGCGCGGAGTTACGGGCACGGTCGGTGATGCCAGCGGTATCCAACAGCAAGCAGCTTACGTGCTGCGCGTAATGGGCCTGCAATTGCGCCAAGCAGGTTCTATGCGGCTTAACCTCGATCCGGGCACCACGGCGGCGGCTGAAACTTACTTGATACCGGTAGCATTTGAAACAGCAATCTCGAGCGCCAACTCAATGGAGAGCTTTAACCCTGCCATCAATACCTTGGGTGGAACAGACTCCCCCGTCAGTTTAACGGCAGGTTCGCGCCGTTACACCGAGCCAGTGTTTGGTAGCAGCACAGAGCAAGCCTTGGTACGCAATTGCGTAGGCGGCCCGGCAGATAATAGCCCCCATGTGCGTCTAGAAAGCGTGTTTGCATTAGACCCTGACCCCACTAAGCCCGGTGTATTGCGCTGTGCAGGTAATGGTGCCGCAGCACAACCCATTGCTGACAATGTAGCCAATTTTCAGGTTCGTTATATCGTGCAAGACAATACTACCACCCCCGGCATACCGACCCTGAAAACTGTGAATGCCAGCGGCGTGACCAGCTGGGGGCAGGTGCAAGCGGTAGAAGTGTGTTTGGTATTTTATGGCACAGAAGCGATGGATTTACCCAGTGGCAGCAACTATATTGATTGCGATGGTAGCACAGTGGATATGAGTACCCTGACCGGAAAACGCGCCCGGCGTATGCACATAGCATTTCACAACGTGTTTCAATTGCGTAGCCAAGGGCTGATTGGCTCAGTGCTTTAACTTTGGATAGATAAAAGCCATGATGCAAGCAAAGATGCTTATGCCTATTGCCCTCCCCCGGCGTTTGCGCGCACAGCAACAGGGCGTGGCACTGTTTGTGGTGATTGTGTTTGTGATGCTGTCGATGCTGTTGGCCTTGTGGGGCTCACGCACCTCCATGTTTAATGAGTTGGTGGTGGGCAATGATGCCGATTATCAACGTGCTTTTGAAGCCGCGCAAACGCTGCTGCAAGATGCTGAATTGGATATTCGGGGAGAAAATGCCGATGGTACGCCTTGCACGGGCACCAACTGCCGCGACCGGGTAAGCGGCGCACCCAAAATACCCTTAGAAGGCCAAGACGTAACGCCGCTGCTGGCCATGCTGAATACCAAAACTACGCAATGTAGCTATGGCTTGTGTGCTAAACGTGCCGGGCGACAAGATTTTTGGAACTATACCGACAGCACAAGCCCTGCGCCTACCGATTTAAAAACCGGTGAAGTTAAACTTAAAGAAATGACCAAGGCTACTATTGGCGCACGCTATGGCGATTTTACCGGAGCCACTGCGGGCGAAAATGGCAAAGCCAACCCCATTTTAGCCGACCGCAGCGCAGATGATGCAGGTGGTTGGTATTGGATTGAAATTTTGCGCTATGACGAAAGCAGCAAAAATGATGGTTTGATTGTACGTAGCAATGCCAATGCCAATAACCTGCTCCGTTTGAACTTAACGCCCAATGTGGTGTACCGCATAACCGCCCTAGCCTATGGCCGCAAGCCTGGCACGATGGCAGTGTTGCAACAAACCTACGCACGCCAAATGCGTAAAGATTGATTTTTTGCATTTAACCATTATTTTATTAAAGGAGCACGCCATGCCCCGCACCGCTGCCCCCCGCTTCCGTAAACATTTAATTGCTTTGGCCGCTGGTGCGGCACTGGCCCCACATGGAGTATGGGCGCTAGATTTGATGCAGGCACCGCCAGGTACTGTAATGCCTTATGTAGCCCCCAATGTTATCCTCTCGTTGGATGATTCGACCAGTATGGATGCAAAAGACATGGTATTAACAAATCCTAGCAAAGCATACCATAAGGACACCAACCCATACACCAAGACCCGCGTTCAAGTCTTACAAGAAGCTCTACAGGTCGTTTTCAGCGACACCACCTTATTACCAGATGAAAAAATTCGTTTGGCCTGGCAGTCCTTAGGTAACTGCACTTCGGTCGAAGGACTGAGTTTTACAACACTGGGCACTAGCGCCGCAAGCACTACCGCTGCAAACACCATACGCTTGCTGGATAACACCCACCGGACCAATTTTATTGAGTACGCGCAAAACTACGAAACCTGCACATCTACCCCTACGCATAAAATGGTGAAACGTGCAGATGAGTACATGCGCGCCCCGTTGCACCAAAACGGCCCTTGGGCTAGCAAGCCCGGAGAAACACTCAACGGAGAAAACGGAAAGCCTTTGGGCTGCCGCCGAAATTATCACATTCTACTCACTGACGGTGGCTGGAATGGTGACTACTATGGCCCTGGGGGAACGTATTTCAACTCATCTTCACCCTATAATCAAGGTACAAATTGGGATAATCCTAAGGAAGATATCAACACAGATCCTATCAATTTTGATAACCAAGACTCAAAAACTTTCAAAGCCTATGGTAAGCGTGCAGCTACTCCAGCCAAATCTGGCACTGATCAACTTCCAGATCCTCTGGGCATTGACCCACGCGAAGATCCACAAGATTATCCTGGCTTTGTCTTGCCCGATGGCACGCCGTACAGCAGAGACAACCCAAACACTTGGATTTACCGTGACATCGACTATCTGACTTACAGCAGCTGGCACGAAGGCTATAGGCCATGCAGAACTTTTACAATAGTTAATACTGGCACACAATCTAAACCCAAATGGGTTAATCGATGCACAGACATACAAGACAATGGGTCACGCCGCCCAGGACTGATTAGCACGCTTTCAGATTGGACTTTCAAAAGTTGGGCCGTGCGTTTGCAAGCCAAAGAAGATTTAGACGGTGAAGTAGCACCTTTGCCTGAGTACGAAAAAGCCAGCCCAACAGAAACCTTTACAAATCCGAAAACAAAAAAAACCGCAACACTCGAAAAATACTGGAATCCACGCTACAACCCTGCTACTTGGGCACACATGATCACTTTTACCATTGGTTTTAGCAAGGCATCTCTCCCCTCAGAACAATACAGGCCTATGGGAACAAGCAGCCAAACTGCCGGCAATATCGGTAAGTATTGGCGTGAAGGCACCACAGGAGCCAAAAACTACGGGGGTAGTACAACTGGGCTTTTTTATTATCTCGATGGCCCTACTAAAGCTAACAGTACAGATGCAACTACCAATAATGGTAATAGTGGAAATTTAATTAAGCCTTCCAGCAATATGCCCTATGGTTACGACGGTAGCTTTGCCGATTATGCCGCTGGTCGAGCACAGTGGTACTCCATCGAACAATCAGAAGAAGATATGTGGCACGCAGCCATCAATGGGCGTGGGCAGTTTTATGCCGTAGAAGAAGGCGAAGACCTCAAAGAAGCTTTCCGCCAGATTGTAAAAACTATTAATAGCAACGTTGACCCAGAACTCAGTGCCAGCGCTACCAGTGGTTCGAATGTTTCACGCAGCGAAGTTGGTAAATACACGGCATCTTACGAGCCAAAAAACGGGTGGAAAGGGGCCGTTACTGCCGATCGAGTTAAGCCTGATGGCACCACAGTGACCGATCCGAATTGGGGTGGAAAAACTACGGCTGATAAACTCGATGCCCTTAGCGATGTTACTACCCGTTTTATATTAAGCTGGAGTGATAAATGGAGCAGCACTGAATACAAAGGAGGAGTACCTTTCAAATGGGCCTCTGATGAGAGTTATCTCAGTACAGCACAAAAAATTTGGTTACAAAAAAATATCAGTGGAAGCGACGAGGGTGCTACTAAAGGACAACAACGATTAAACTACGTTCGTGGTGATCAAAGCCTAGAAGGTGATGGCAAGCCTTTCCGCCAGCGCCAAAGTCGTCAAGGTGATATTGTAAACTCAGATGTATGGTACACTGGTGCCCCCTCAGCCGATTACCTGCTTAAAGGTTATACAGATTTTGTGCGTAACCACAGCGGTCGTCCCGGAATGCTGTATGTGGGTGGCAATGATGGCATGTTGCATGGTTTTGCCGCTAAGGATGGCGAGGAAAAAATAGCCTATGTGCCCCGAGGTGTTCTTCCTAACCTAACATACTTAACGCACCCTCAATACAACGAATCACATAAATATTTTGTCGATGGTTCTCCTATGACTGGGGATGTCGATATGAATGGGGGGAAACAAGATCCGAAGGCTGAAGGCTACGATGCTTATACCCCCAATTGGCGCACACTGCTGGTAGGAACGCTGGGACTGGGTGGAAAAGGTTATTTTGTGTTAGACGTAACCAACCCCACTGCCAACACCGTTTCTGGTGTGGCTGGTTTTTCGGAAACCAATGCATCCCAATTGGTAAAATTAGACCGCACTCGTGGATCTTCCGAGATTGCGCCTAATTGTGATGACATATCTAACGCAACACTTAAAAATTTCTGTAAAGAAGAAAGGGATATTGGTCACATTAGCGCAAAACCCGTATCAGATGATAATGATTTGATGCGTACCAACCAGATTACACGCATGAATGATAACCGCTGGGCAGTGATACTGGGCAATGGCTATAACAGCACCAACCAACGCCCGGTGCTGCTTATTCAGTATCTGGATGGAGACAAAAAGCTAAAGCGTATTCCTGTGGTGGAAGACAGCACCAAGCCAGATAAAGTACCAACACCTGGCACCGGATTGGCTGCCGACAACGGCCTAGGGGCACCGCGCGTGGTGGACCTCAATGGCGATAATCGTGCTGATATTGTCTATGCTGGCGACAACTTGGGCAATTTGTGGAAATTTGACCTCACCAGCTCTAGCGCTGATAGCTGGAAAGTAGCCTTTAGTGGTGAACCATTGTTTACTGCCAAAGGGCCAGTAGCGCAGGGTTCTACTACACGCACCAAAATTCAACCTATTTCTGCGCCCCCCACAGTACGAGCCAATGATCGCACCAAGATCACTGGTAGCGGAAGCACTGCTAAAGATGAGCGGGTAGGCGGCATGATGGTGGCCTTTGGTACAGGCCGCAACGTGAGCCGTACTGACCCTGGTAATGTGGATGTGCAAACGCTTTATTCAGTGTTAGACAATACCCGTTACAAAGAAACTGGCACTGGCGAAGCCAAGCGCCTAGAAGTGCATCCTGGCGGCAGTGGAGGTATCCCTGCCCCAGCAGCCCTAGGTGCAGGGGTGGTTACGGCCAAACTGGCACAGCAAAAATTTGAGGAAGTCGGTGGTGGTGATTATGGTGCCATCAAACCAGCTACTGCAGAAAACGAACTAAAGAAGGAAACTTGGTCTAAATTTAACGGCTGGTACGTTGATTTACCGTCTTCGGGTGAACGCTTACTTAAGCCTATGGGTTTTTACGATGCCAGCAACGTGCTGACTGTTTGGTCACAAGTGCCTGCTAGAGGTTCATCTACTGATGAAAATGTGGAAAGCTGTGAATTCACTTCAGCAGATGATGAACTCCAGTTCCGCACTTTTATCAATATCATGGATGGCAAGGCCCCCTCAGTACAAGTGGTGGACAAGGATAAAAATGGAAAATTTGACATGGCCAACGGCGATGGTGTTTTGGTCAACGGTAAGTACATCGGCATCTCGCGTGCTAAAGTGAGCAAGGGGCCACACACTATCATCAGCACCAGCAGACACCAAAGCGTGGACATTGATGCTAAAAACAACCAAGAAAAATTGGCCCGTATGCCGGAAGAATCTTTGCGTCCCAGCTGGCGTCAAATTCAGTAATTGGAGTGCCAGATGCAAACCATACCCACAAAAACAAGCGCCATGCAGCAAAAAGGTTTCACTCTGATAGAGATGATGATTGTGGTGGCAGTGATTGGCATTTTGTCAGCGATTGCCTACCCCAGTTATACCGAGTATGTGCGCCGTGGGCACCGGGCTGAAGCGCGGGCGGGCTTGCTGCAAGCGGCGCAGTGGCTAGAGCGGGCGGCTACGGCCACCGGCACCTATCCACTCGCAGCGGCTTTTCCTGACAATCTCAAAAAGGTACCCAACGATAGGTACGATATTTCTATCACGTCTGCCGATGGGTCCACCTATACGCTCACGGCCACACCCAAGGGCGCACAGACTGGCGATAAATGCGGCAATTACACCCTCGACCAAGCTGGTTTGCGCGGTGCCAAGGGTGTAACCTCTGGCGCTATTGTGACCGAGTGCTGGGGCAAGTAAGCGCGCCCCTGTGCTGCCTGCCCCCTGTGTGCCACCCTGGCTTTTTTCAGGAGAACACCCTTGACATCGTTACCCCAACCCCAGCCACCCACCAGCATTCAGAATTATTTGGATGGCGAGCAGGCCAGCGACATCAAACACGAGTATCTGGCGGGCCAAATAGTGGCTATGGGTGGTGCAAGCGATAAACACAGCTTAATTGGCGGCTCGTTGTACGCGGCGCTGCTGCCTGCGGCACGCCGCAAAGCGTGCCAGCTTTTCATGGCCGACATGAAGGTGCGCGTGGACCACGATGGCGAGAGCTATTTTTACTACCCCGACCTGCTACTGAGCTGCCAGCCCAAGGACCGAGAATCGGCCTACTACCGTCGCCATCCCTGTTTGCTGGTAGAAGTGCTGTCCCCCAGCACCGAGCGCATCGACACGCTTGAAAAGCTGCTCGCCTACCGCCTGCTGCCCAGCCTGCGCGAGTACCTCTTGCTGCGCCAAGACCGGGTGCAGGCCGATTTGTACCAGCGCGATGACGAAGGCCGTTGGCAGCACCACACCTTCACCCAGCCGGACGATGTGCTGACGCTGCACTGTTTGGAGGCTGCCGTGCCTTTGCACGAGGTGTATGCCGATGTGCCGGAGCTGCTGGCATAGGAACGTTACCACGCTAACATGGTGGGCATGTTGCAAACATCCGCGCCCTTTATCTCGCAAGCGCTTGAGCTGGCCGCTCAGGCGCTTTTTCTTTCCAACCCCAATCCGCGTGTCGGTTGCGTGATTGCCGATGCCGCTGGCCAAGTGCTAGGCCAAGGTTACACCCAGCAAGCCGGTGGCCCCCATGCCGAAATCATGGCACTGCGCGATGCTGCAGCGGCAGGGCGCGCTGTGCGTGGCGCTACCGCCTACGTCACGCTAGAACCCTGCGCGCACCAAGGACGCACCGGGCCTTGCTGTGATGCCTTGATTGCCGCTGGCATAGGCCGGGTGGTGGCCTCGCTGGCCGACCCGAATCCCTTGGTGGGTGGCCAAGGTTTTGCCCGGCTGCGCGCGGCGGGCGTACAGGTAGAAGTGGGACCGGGATCCGCTGAATCGCGCGCGCTGAACATTGGTTTTTTAAGCCGCATGGTGCGCGGCACGCCTTGGGTGCGCCTGAAGGTGGCGGCCTCGTTGGATGGCACCACGGCGCTGCACAATGGCACCAGCCAATGGATTACCTCGCCCGAAGCGCGCGCCGACGGCCACGCTTGGCGCGCGCGTGCCTGTGCCATCCTCACCGGTAGCGGCACCATTTTGGCCGATAACCCACGTTTGGATGTGCGCGAGTTGGCCACGCCACGGCAGCCGCAGGTGGTGGTGGTGGACAGCCAATTGCAAACGCCCGCCAATGCGCGGCTGTTTGCCACCGCGCGCCCGGTGCTGATTTACACCAGCGCCAGCCAAGATGCTGATTTTTTACAACGCCAAGCGGCGCTGCAAGCGCAAGGGGCCACGGTGGTGGCCTTGCCCAACACGGAAGGGCGGGTCCATTTGGCAGCCATGCTGTGCAACTTGGGCCAGCGCGGCATCAATGAGCTGCATGTAGAAGCCGGACAGCGGCTCAATGGCGCTTTGCTGCGTGCTGGGCTGGTCGATGAGTTGTTGCTGTATTTGGCACCGTTGCTCCTCGGGCAGGGCAGAGGCATGAGCGATTTGGGGCCACTGGAGGCACTGGCACAGGGGCAAACGCTGGAGTTTACCGCTGTGGAGCGCGTGGGGCCTGATATGCGCTTGCTGGCCCGACCACCCGGCAGAGCCAATTTTTAGGCACAATCTGGCCCTATGTTTACTGGAATTATCACCGGCATGGGGCAGATTGCCGCCGTGCAACCCTTGGGCGATTTGCCATCGCATGGCAAACGCCTCACTATTACCGCCCCAGCGGGCTATTTAGACGATGTAGGCTTGGGCGATAGCATCGCCCTGAATGGTGCTTGCATGACGGTGACCACGCTCAACGTGGCACGGCAGCAATTCACCATCGACATCTCGGCAGAATCGCTGGACAAAACCACCGGCTTAGCGGCCGAAGGCCCCATCAACCTAGAAAAAGCCCTGCGCGCCAATGACCGGCTGGGCGGGCATTTGGTGTCCGGCCATGTGGATGGCTTGGGCCAAGTCACCCACTTTGGGCCAGTGGGCGAAAGTTGGGAGTTGCGCGTACTGGCCCCAGCAGAGTTAGGGCGCTTTTTGGCCTACAAAGGCTCGATTGTTATCAATGGCGTAAGCTTGACGGTCAACCGCACCAGCGATAGCGCCCAAGGCTGCGAAGTGAGTATCAATCTGATTCCGCACACGGTACAAAACACCGCTTTGCAGTATTTGCGCGTGGGTAGCCAAGTCAATTTGGAAGTGGATTTGATTGCCCGCTATGTGGCCCGCATGTTAGAGGCCGCACCAGCGGTGCAGCCTCTGGGCTAAGAGTTTTCCTCAAAAGCAGCCTTTATGCCACTCCAGCATGCAACTGCACCCCAAGTGCCTTGGTCACTTTAAGAACGGTTGCAAAGCTGGGGTTACCATGCTCGCTGAGTGCCTTATAGAGACTTTCGCGGCTCAACCCGGCTTCTTTGGCCACTTGGGCCATGCCCTTGGCGCGCGCAATGTCGCCTAAAGCACGGGCAATGCCGGTGATGTCGTCGGGCGCTTCTGTGAGCCAAGCATCCAGATAGGCGGCCATTTCTTCAGGGCTACGCAGCTGTTCTGCAATATCGTAGGCTACTGTCTTGGTAGCAGTGGGTATGCTTTTGTGCGATGTGGGCATGTTTATTCCTCCTGAAGGTTGCGCGCAAGTTCTTGGGCAAGCGCAATGTCCTCCTGCTGGCTTGATTTGTCGCCACCTACGAGGAGGATGATTAACTCGTCGCCGCGCTGGGTGTAATACACCCTGTAACCGGGGCCAACATCAATTTTTAGTTCAGACAGACCTTGGCTAAGATGGCGGTGTTGGCCGGGGTTGCCGTGGGCAAGACGATCCACCCGCACCTGAATCCGCGCCCGAGCTGTGCGATCCTTCAGATGGTTAATCCAATCCCGGTATAGCTCGGTCGTTCGTACACGCATGGTTGATTGTAGCCCATGAGATACAAAATCAAACTTTGCACCTCTTGGGCTAACCCGGCAATCCAATGTTTGAGCAGACAGTTTCTGATTTTCTAGTGCCACCCAAACCGATTGGCGTTAGAAAGCGTCTAAGGCCAGTGCCGTCACGCTGGCAGCGCCGCGCACGATGCTATCGCGCAAGCTGCTGGCTTTGACCAAAATATGCTCGGCGTAAAACTGTGCAGTGGCAATCTTGGCCTGCATAAAGGCAGCATCTTGGCCGTGGGCCAATTGCTCTTGCGCTACCAACAGGCTGCGGCCCAATTGCCAACCAGCAACCAAATTACCGGCCAACATCATGTAGGGCACGCTACCGGCATAGACGGCATTGGGCTGGCTCTTGGCGTTGGCCAAAATGAACTCGACCACGTCGGTAAACGCTTGGCGAGCCTGTTGCAGGTTTTGTGCTACTGCCAGCGCTGCGGGGGTGCCGCTGTCTTGCAAGTCCACTTCGGTTTGGGCAATTTGCGTGGCGATGTTTTGTGCGGTTTGGCCGCCATCGCGCACGGTTTTACGACCCACCAAATCATTGGCTTGGATAGCGCTGGTACCTTCGTAAATGGTCAGGATACGGGCATCGCGGAAATACTGGGCGGCGCCGGTTTCTTCGATATAGCCCATGCCGCCATGCACTTGCACGCCGAGCGAAGTCACTTCAATGCTGGCCTCGGTGCTGTAACCTTTGACCAAAGGCACTAAAAACTCATAGATAGCGGTGTTTTGTGCGCGGGTATCGGCGTTGGGGTGATGGTGTGCGGCATCGTAGGCACCTGCGGCCACAATCGCCAAGGCGCGGCAACCCTCGGTGGTGGCACGCATGGTCATGAGCATACGGCGTACATCGGGGTGGTGGATGATGGCAGCGCTGGCTTTAATGCTGCCATCCACGGGGCGGCTTTGTACCCGGTCTTTGGCGTATTGCACGGCCTTTTGGTAGGCGCGCTCAGACACGGCAATGCCTTGCACCCCGACAGCGTAGCGGGCCGAGTTCATCATGATGAACATGTACTCTAAGCCCCGGTTTTCTTCGCCCACCAGATAGCCGATAGCGCCGCCGTGGTCGCCAAACTGCAATACGGCAGTAGGGCTGGCCTTGATGCCCAGTTTATGCTCGATGCTGACGCATTCGACATCATTGCGCGCGCCCAAAGAGCCATCAGCGTTGACGAGGAACTTGGGCACCACAAACAGGCTGATGCCTTTCACGCCCTCGGGCGCACCTTGCACCCGTGCCAGCACGAGATGGACGATGTTCTCAGCCAGGTCGTGTTCGCCATAGGTGATAAAAATTTTCGTGCCAAATACCTTGTAGCTGCCATCGTCTTGCGGCTGGGCGCGGCTGCGTACGGCCGCCAAATCCGAACCTGCTTGGGGTTCGGTCAGGTTCATGGTGCCTGTCCACTCGCCGCTGACCAGCTTTTCTAAATAAGTGGCTTTGAGTTCGTCCGAACCGGCGGTAAGCAGGGCTTCAATCGCGCCATCGGTCAGCATAGGGCACAGGGCAAAGCTCATGCTGGCGCTGTGGGCCATTTCGGCACAGGCAGCGCCAATGGCTTTGGGCAAGCCTTGGCCGCCAAAATCTACCGGGTGTTGCAAGCCTTGCCAACCGGCCTCGGTGAATTGGCGATAGGCTTCTTTGAAGCCGGGCGAGGTGGTGACGTTGCCATCTTGCCAGCTAGAGGGATTTTTATCGCTTTCCCAATTGAGCGGAGCCACCACGTTTTGATTGAACTTGGCGCATTCTTCTAGCACCGCTTGGGCAGTGTCCAAACCAGCATCTTCAAAACCGGGGATTTGGGCGATTTGCTCTAAGTGTGCCAAATGCTCGATGGCAAACAGCATGTCTTTGACGGGAGCGGTGTAACTCATGGCTTAATTTTTCTTGAAAAAAGAGACATAGCGAAAACACGAAAGGGGGCGCACTGCCCCCCTTTGACCGTGGTTGCGGTGGAGGGCTTAGAGCTGTTTCACCAGCTCGGGCACGGCTTGGAACAAGTCGGCCTCCAGACCATAATCAGCCACGCTAAAAATAGGTGCTTCAGGGTCTTTGTTGATGGCGACAATGACTTTACTGTCTTTCATACCCGCCAAGTGCTGGATGGCACCCGAGATACCGCAGGCGATATACAGTTGGGGCGCAACGATTTTGCCGGTTTGGCCCACTTGCCAATCGTTGGGGGCGTAGCCTGCATCGACAGCGGCGCGGCTGGCACCGATGGCTGCGCCCAGCTTGTCCGCCAAGGGGGTGATGACTTCTTGGAATTTTTCGGCGCTGCCCAAGGCACGGCCACCCGAAACGATAATTTTGGCGGCGGTCAGTTCAGGGCGGTCGCTCTTGGCAATTTCGCTGCCCACATAGCTGCTGCTGCCGGCATCGGCCACAGCAGCAATGCTTTCTACAGCGGCGCTGCCACCCGTGGCAGCAGCGGCATCAAAGCCGGTACCGCGCACGGTAATCACCTTCACACTGTCGCTGCTTTGTACGGTGGCAATGGCGTTACCAGCGTAAATCGGGCGCTCAAAGGTGTCGGTCGACACCACTTTGCTGATTTCGCTGATTTGCGCCACATCCAGCAGGGCAGCGACGCGCGGGGCGGCATTTTTGCCGTTGGCAGTGGCGGCAAACAAAATGTGGCTGTAGTTGCTGGCGACTGCCAGCACTTGGGCAGCTACGTTTTCAGCCAAAGCATGGGCCAGTGCGGGGCCATCGGCGTGCAATACCTTGCTCACACCAGCGATTTGGCTGGCTGCTTGGGCCGCAGCACCTGCGTTATGACCAGCGACCAACACATGGATGTCACCACCGATAGCAGCGGCAGCGCTGATGGTGTTGAGGGTTGCGCCCTTGAGGCTGGCGTTGTCGTGTTCTGCAATAACGAGGGTCGTCATGTTTTTATCCTTGATGCTTCGCAGTTTTTTACAGTACCTTGGCTTCGGTCTTGAGTTTGGCTACCAAAGTGGCCACGTCGGCCACCTTGACACCCGCGCCGCGTTGCGGTGGCTCGCTCACTTTCAGGGTTTGGAGGCGGGGGGCCACATCGACACCCAAATCAGCCGGTTTGACGTTTTCCAGCGGCTTCTTTTTCGCCTTCATGATGTTGGGCAGGGTGACGTAGCGCGGCTCGTTCAGGCGCAGGTCGGTGGTGATGACGGCAGGCAAGCTCAGGGAGAGGGTTTCTAAGCCGCCATCGACTTCGCGCGTGACTTGGGCTTTGCCATCGGCCAGCTCGATTTTGCTGGCAAAGGTAGCTTGCGGCAGACCGGCCAAAGCGGCCAGCATTTGGCCGGTTTGGTTGGCATCATCATCGATGGCTTGTTTGCCCAAAATGATGAGGCCGGGTTGTTCTTTGTCCACCAGCGCCTTGAGCAGCTTGGCCACGGCCAGCGGTTGCAGCTCCATATCGGTTTCGACCAAGATGGCACGGTCAGCACCGATGGCCATCGCAGTACGCAGGGTTTCTTGGCATTGGGCCACGCCGCAAGAGACGGCCACCACTTCAGTGACTAAACCCTTTTCTTTCAGGCGCACTGCCTCTTCTACCGCGATTTCGTCAAACGGGTTCATGCTCATTTTGACGTTGGCGATGTCTACGCCCGTTCCATCAGACTTCACACGGACTTTTACGTTGTAGTCCACCACGCGCTTGACTGGGACCAATACCTTCATAACTGCGGCTCCTAGGAGGGTTGTTGATTAAGTTGACGTTTACGTAAGATGCAACATTCTATGCTGTACGGCGCACTTAGGCAGCACCGGCCAGCACAGAAGCGGCTGGCGCATCGGCTGGAAGTGGCCCGTTGAACTGCACTACCCGCTGTGGATAGGGGATTTCGATGCCGTTGTCGCGCAAAGCACGCAAGATAGCCAAGTTGATTTGAGAGCGCAGGCCAAGCAGGCCGTTTTCCGGGTCGGCAATCCAAAAGCCCACCGTGAACTCTAGGCCATCGGCACCAAAGGCCGATAGGGCGACGCTGGGCGGCGGGTCGCGCAATACGCGCTCACTGACCAAGGCAGCCTGTTGCAATAGTTGCATCACTAAATCGACATCGCTTTCGTAGGCCACACTGACCACGGTAGAGTGCCAAACCCGTGGGTCGGCCAGCGAGAAATTTTCGACGCGCTGGGTAATGAGCATCTCGTTGGGCACAATCGACTCGCGCCCAGCACCGGAGCGAATCACGGTGTAGCGCGTGGTGATGTCGGTGACGCGGCCTTCGAAATTGTCGATACGCACGTTGTCGCCAATGCGGACACTGCGCTCGGCCAAAATCACAAAACCACTGACATAGTTGGCCGCTAATTTTTGCAAGCCAAAACCAATGCCCACGCCCACGGCCCCGCCCAACACCGAGAGGGCCGACAAGTCAATGCCAACGGTAGAGAGCGCAAAAATCAGGCCGATAAAAACAAACACCGCCCGCGCTACGTTGCTCAGGGCTTTGCGTACCGATAAATCACTGCCGCTGGCCGAACGCAGCAAACGGGCCTCAATGGCGGCAGAGACCCAGAGGGTCAAAATCAGCACTGCGCCCGAGGTGAGGATGCCCTCTAAAATAGTGCGTAAAGACAGGGTAGAGCCACCCACCTTCCAGCGGATGTCTTCCAAGTCTTGCAACACCAAGGGCAATAGGTCTGTTACCCACAGCACCATACAGCCCCAAGCCAGCCAAGAGATGCTGCGCTCCATCGGCAACACCCAAGTGGCGCGTGGAAACGCCACCTGCAACACCTTCACGCCAATGCGAATCACCACCAAGGCCATCAGCACCGGAATGGCCACCTTGAACACGGCCAAGTTCAGCCATTGCGTCAGCAGCGCTTGGGCCACATAGCCTAAGCCCAACAACAGCAGCGGAAACAAAGCCCCATCGAGTATTTTTTGCCCAAACAAAATAGAAGGGCCATCGCTTTGGCCGATGGCACGGCGCAAACCGGACACCAGCAACCAAGCCAGCAGCACACACAACGCCAGCGAACCCAATTCAATCAACACGGTGGGTTGTAGGAACGATTGGAACCAGTTGCCTACATCATCGAACATCACTGGCGAAGGGTTTGCTTTGGCCATTGTTTGCTGTATTTCCTTTTGAGGGGTGTTTTAAGGAGTGGTGGGCTGCTTCCAGGCGGGGGTGCGCTTTTCGGCAAAGGCGCGTGCGCCCTCTTGGGCGGCAGCGTCCATCATGTTGACGGCCATCGTCTGGCCTGCCAGTTGGTAGGCGGCATCGAGGCCCAATTCGCGTTGCTGATAGACCAAGGCTTTGCCCATTGTGATGGCGGTACGCGGTTTTTGTACAATGGCTTGCACCAGTTGCTCTACTTCGGCATCCAGCGTTTGCGCGGTGACTACCCGATTGAGCAGCCCTTGTTGCCGTGCCGTGGCGGCATCCATAAAGTCGCCCGTCAGGAGCATTTCCATCGCTTGCTTGATGGGCAAATTACGCACCAAGGGCACGCTGGGGGTGGCGCAGAACAGGCCGTAATGGATACCGCTGGTGGCAAAGGTGGCCTGCTCGACCGCCACGGCCAAATCGCATTGGGCCACCAATTGGCAGCCCGCCGCAGTCGCCATGCCTTGCACCTTGGCAATCACGGGCACTGGCAGACGCTGGATGGATAACATCACCTTGCTACACTGGGCAAACAGGGCTTGGTACCAAGCCAACTCGGGGTGCGCTGCCATCTCCTTGAGGTTGTGCCCAGCACAAAAAGCCTTGCCGTTGGCCGCCAGCACCACCACACGCACACGCTCATCTTGGGCAATGCTGTCGAGTGCGCTTTGCAAAGCGGCCAGCATTTCGGCCCCCAAGGCGTTAAAGCGCGCTGGGTCATTGAGCGTGAGCGTAACCACACCCCGCACATCTTGCTGCACCAGCAGCAGGCCCGAGGGGGTGTCAGAGACATCAGAAACCATGCTGCTGCCCATGTTACAGGTCGGCCAAGACGCGCAAATGGGCTTCGACGCTGCGCGCCAAGGCACTGGGCACATAGCCCCCCTCTAGGCAAGAGACAATGCGCCCTTGCGAGAAACGCCGGGCAATGTCTTTAATCCGCAGGGTAATCCAAGTGTAGTCTTGCTCTACCAGACTCAACTGGCCCATGTCGTCTTCACGGTGGGCATCAAAACCGGCGCTGATGAAAATCATTTCGGGCTGGAACGCCTCTAGGCGCGGAATCCACGTCGTTTCAATCATCTCGCG
Source organism: Giesbergeria sp. (assembly GCF_028686475.1). GTDB lineage: Bacteria > Pseudomonadota > Gammaproteobacteria > Burkholderiales > Burkholderiaceae_C > Simplicispira. The sequence goes on from NZ_JAQUCA010000005.1 coordinate 63,793, forward strand.
GATGTCCATGCTCTTGGTGTAGGCGGCTACCGGCACATTAAGCATGTTGGGTGCTGGGTTTTTATCGCCGTTGTACGGAAAAAACGGATGTTGGAAAAAACTGACCATCAGTGCGCGCTCATCACCGGCCAAAATATCTTCCGTGCCGTTGCCGTGGTGAACGTCAAAGTCAATCACCGCCACGCGCTTGAGGTTGTAGCGGTCTAGGGCATACTTAGCAGCAATAGCCACGTTGTTGAAGAAGCAAAAGCCCATTGCTTTGTCGCGGCAGGCATGGTGTCCGGGCGGACGCACGGCGCAGAAGGCGTTTTCTAGCTCGCCGGCCATCACGGCATCGGTGGCGGCCAAAGCAGCACCCGCAGAGCGCAAAGCGGCCTTCCAAGTATGCACATTGATGGAGGTGTCGGGGTCCACTTGGGTGTGCGCGGGGCCACCAGCGGCGACTTCTTCACGCAACCAATCGGTCAGGCCGCGTATCGAGGCAATATGCAAGCGCCCATGCGCCAACTCAATGTCGCCCAAAGCGGCCTCGTCGGCATCGTAGCGCTCCAAGGCATCCATCACGCCAGTGATGAGCAGGCGGTCTTCGATGGCATCAAGGCGCTCGGGGCACTCGGGGTGGCCGGGGCCCATTTCGTGTTTCCAGCAATCGCGGTGGGTGTAATAACCTGTCTTTCCCATAGGGTGTCTCCGGTGGTCGGTTTTTTTCGGATAACGTTACGCCATGCAAGCACAGCAAAAAATTAAATCACTTTTAGATCAGCTTAACACGGTGATTGTGGGTAAATCTGCCCGCGTTCAAGATTGTGTAGCCTGCCTGTTGGCGGGGGGCCATCTGCTGATTGAGGACGTGCCGGGTGTCGGTAAGACTACTTTATCGCACGCGCTGGCCCATACCTTCGGTTTGCAGTTTACCCGCGTGCAATTTACCGCCGATTTGATGCCCAGCGATCTGATTGGGGTTTCGGTGTACGAGCGCGGGCAAGAGGCGTTTGTGTTCCACCCCGGCCCGGTGTTTACCCAGGTGCTGTTGGCCGATGAAATCAACCGCGCCAGCCCCAAAACCCAAAGCGCGCTGCTAGAGGCGATGGAAGAAAAACAGGTGTCGGCGGAAGGCGAAACCCGCCCCTTGCCGCAGCCATTTTTTGTCATTGCGACACAAAACCCGCAAGACCAGTTGGGTACTTACGCCCTGCCAGAGTCGCAGTTAGACCGCTTTTTGATGCGGATTTCCTTGGGCTACCCCGACCGGCAATCCGAACGTTTGCTACTGGCAGGCAGTGACCGGCGCCACATGGCCACCAGCGTGGCCCCGGTGTTGTCAGCGCTGGAGCTGGCCGCGCTGCAACAAGCCGTGTTGGCGATTCACACCGCTGACCCGCTGTTGGACTATGTGCAAGATTTGATTGCCGCCACGCGCTCCGGGCGTTGGTTTGTGCAGGGCTTGTCGCCACGCGCGGGCATTGCCTTGGTGCGCGCCGCCAAAGCGCAAGCATTGATTAGCGGGCGCGATTATGTCGCCCCCGATGATGTGCAAGCCATCATCGCGCAAACCATTGCCCACCGCTTGGTGCCGGTAGGCAATGCCGGGCGCGGCGCGGTGGAGCAGGTGCAGGCAATGGTCGATAGCGTCCCGCTGCCCTGAAGCCATGCGTGGCCCTTTGTCCTTTTTGCGCCAGCGCTGGCAGCAATGGTGGCTGGCCCGTTTGCAGCCCACCGATACCCTAACGCTCACGCAGCGCAATGTGTATATTTTGCCCACCGGCCCCGGTTGGATGTTGGCACTGACGCTGCTGGTGTTGTTGGTGGCCTCCATCAATTACCAACTCAATTTGGGTTATTTGCTCACCTTTTTGCTGGCCGGTAGTGCCGTGGTGGGGATGCACCTCTGCCACGGCACATTGCGTGGCCTGACCTTGCACTTACAACCGCCCGAAGCGCATTTTTTGGGCCAAAGTGCCGTGTTGGATGTGCAATTGAGCAGCGAGCGGCGCAGCACGCGCTTTGGTATCGCTGTGGCAGTGCATGGCAGCCAACAATGGGCTTGGACGGATGTGCCCGCCCAAGGCTCCTCTAAGGTGCAGGTGGCTTTTGCGCCCAGCCACCGGGGGCTGCATTCATTGCCGCTGCTCACGGCAGAAACCCGCTTTCCGCTGGGTACCTTTCGTGTTTGGGCCTTGTGGCGACCGGCGGCGCAGGTGTTGGTCTATCCAGCACCCGAAGTGCCCACCCCCCCTTTGCCCCCCGGTGAACCCCATGCCAGCGGCATCGGCAGCACGCACAGCCAAGGCATGGGCGATTTTGAAGGCGTGCGCGCCTACCGCCGGGGTGACCCGCAGCAATTGATTGTTTGGAAAAAAGCCGCACAAGCCTTGGCCAGCGGCAGCGATAACCTCGTCAGCCGCGATAGCCTGCAAATGCAGCGCCACGAGCTGTGGCTGACCCCAGAGCGTACCGGCCTGAGTAACCCCGAAGCGCGCCTGTCGCGCCTGACGGCTTGGGTGCTGCAAGCCGACCGCTTGGGGCTGGACTATGGCCTGCGCCTGCCGGGATTAGAGATTGCCCCCGGCAGTGGTGCTGCCCAGCGCCAGCGCTGTTTGCAAGCGCTGGCGCTGGCTTAAATCGCCAAAAAGCCAAAAAATCAAAAAAAAACCTATGTTTCAATCCACACCCCTAGCGGGGCCACTTTGGAAGAGGTTACCCCTCTCCCAAACGAATTCTATCCCCCTGAAGGGGGAGGTTTCAAACCGGAGCTAGTTTCTGATGAACGCCACTGCAAGCCATCAGCCCACCAGCCTGCGCCAAACCTTGGCCACCCTGCCACGCGATGCGCGCGACACCCTGTTTATGTTGGGCGTGATTGCGTGGGTGATTGCACCACAAATCGCCCAATTGCCGTGGTGGGCCAGCAGCTTGGCCGCTGGCTTTTTACTCTGGCGCGGCGTGCTGTCTTGGCAAGGCGGGCCGCTGCCGCAGCGCTGGTTACTGCTGGTGGCGGTGGTGGTGGCCACGGGGGCCACGTTGCTCACCTATCGCACTATTTTGGGCCGCGATGCCGGTGTCACGTTGATTGTGCTGCTGCTTACGCTCAAAACGCTAGAACTGCGCGCCCGGCGCGATGCGCTGGTGGTGTTCTTTTTGGGCTTTTTTACCCTGCTGAGCAATTTTTTCTTTTCGCAATCGCTACTGACTGCCGTGGCCATGTTGATAGCCCTGATGGGCTTACTGACCGCGCTGGTCAACGCCCACATGCCGGTAGGCCGCCCACCGCTGCTGCTGGCACTACGCACGGCGGGCACGATGGCGCTGCTGGGCGCGCCCATCATGCTGGCGCTGTTTATGTTCTTTCCGCGCATGGCACCGCTGTGGGGCTTGCCTAGCGATGCCCTGACCGGCCGCAGTGGCCTCTCGGGCACGATGGAAGTGGGCAATGTGGCCAAACTGGCGCTAGACGATAGCGTGGTGATGCGCGTTCGGTTTGATACCCCAGCGCAAAAAGCGCCAGCGGCCTCACAGCTGTATTTTCGCGGGCCGGTGTTATCGGAGTTTGATGGCCGCCAATGGCGTGCGCCCGCCTCACGCCATGACCCTTGGGCAGGACAATGGGGCCTGCCTGCCAATTTGCGCGTGCAAGGCGAGCCGGTGCGCTACACCGTGACGCTGGAGCCGCACCAACGGCCTTGGCTGTTGGTGATGGAAGCGGCCAAAGACAAACCAGCACTCAACGGCTTTCAGAGCGTGATGAGTCCGGATTTGCAATGGCTGTCTAACCGCCCCATTACCGATGTGGTGCGCTACGCTGCCGAGAGCTACCCCCAATTTGAGCATGGCCCCACGCGCCTAACCCCAGCTTTGCAGGCCATGAGCGCCCTGCCATCGACATCCAACCCGCGCACCGTAGCTTGGGCGCAACAATTGCGCGCCGACCCCACCATTGCCGCCGGTGGCACCCCAGCTTTGGTCGCAGCGCTGTTGGCACACCTGAAAACGGGCGGTTACAGCTACACCCTAGAGCCGGGCCTGTATGGCCAGCACAGTGCCGATGAGTTCTGGTTTGACCGCAAAGCGGGGTTTTGCGAGCATATTGCGTCTTCGTTTGTGATTGCCCTGCGCGCCGCTGGAGTACCCGCACGCATCGTCACCGGCTACCAAGGTGGCGATTTGAACAACGTCGATGGCTACTGGACGGTGCGCCAAAGCGATGCCCACGCTTGGGCCGAAGTCTGGCAAGAAGGGCGCGGCTGGGTGCGTGTGGACCCCACCGGGTCCGTAGCCCCTGGCCGGGTGGGCCTGTTCCAACGCTTGGCCGCCCCCCAAGGCATTTTGGGGGCGGCGGTAGGCACCATGATTAGCCCCGGCATGGCACAACAACTGCGCGCCATTTGGGAGGCCACCAACAACCACTGGAACCAATGGGTACTCAATTACACGCAAAGCCGCCAGCTCGATTTACTCAAAACGCTGGGCTTTAGCGCCCCCAGTTGGCAAGATTTGGTGCGTATTTTGGCCAGCTTGCTCGGGGTGGCAGCGCTGCTGGGCGCTGCTTGGACGCTGTGGGAGCGCCGCCAGCACAACCCTTGGCTGCGTTTGTTGCAACGCACCCGCCAGCGCTTGGCCCAAGCGGGCTTGCAGCTGCCCGACAGCACCCCACCACGCGCCATCGCCGCGCAAGTGCAGGCCCATTTTGGCGACCCTGCCCAGCCGCTGTGCGCTTGGCTGCTAGAACTGGAACAATTGCGCTATGCCCCAGCGGCGCAAGCCACACCCTCCCTGCGCGAGCTGCAACGGCGCTGGCGCCAACTGCCGTGGCCTGCGGCGGTGCGCTCTTCCTAATTTTTTCTTTCTCAATGCACCCTCGATTTTTTGCCCCCCATTGTTTGTTGCTCCTGACGCTGAGCAGTTGGCCCATCAGCAGCACGCTGGCACAAGCACCAGCCCGTGCGGGCAGTGCAACGGCACCCGACAGCCCACGCTATGCCCAACGCCACGAGGCCATGCAGTTTGCCCAAGCGCTGGCCGAGCGCCGCCAATGGGATGCCGATTGGGTACGCCACACGATTGGCCAAGCGCGTTTTTTGTCGCGCATCCCGCCGCTGATGTTGCCCTCTGGCCCCAGCGGAGAAAAAAACTGGCAAGCCTACCGCCGCCGCTTTGTCGAGCCGGTGCGTATCCGTGCTGGCGTGCGCTTTTGGCAGCAACACCGCGCCAGCTTGGCCCAAGCCGAGCGCCGCTATGGCGTGCCCGCCGACATCATCGTGGGCATCATGGGCGTAGAGACCCTGTATGGGCGGCAAATGGGCAATTTTCGGGTGATAGATGCGCTGGCCACCTTGGCCTTTGATTTTCCGGCAGCGCACCCACGGGCAGCAGCACGGCAAGCCTATTTTCAGGGCGAGCTAGAGCAATTGCTGGCCTTATCGCAACAAAATGGCATAGACCCCTTGCAGCCACGCGGCAGCTATGCTGGGGCGATGGGCTTGGGGCAGTTTATGCCCTCTAGCTGGGTGCGTTATGCCGTCGATGGCGATGGCGATGGCCAAATCGACCTGTTTGGCAATGCACAAGATGCCATCCACTCGGTGGCCAATTACTTTATCGCGCACGGCTGGCAGCCGGGTTTGCCCACACACTACCCATTGCAGCTAGACCCAGCAGGGGTTGATTTATCCACCTTGCTGGCCCCGGATATTCGGCCCAGCTTTAGCGCCCACGAGCTGGCCGAGCATGGGGTGCAGTTAGACCCCGCCGGGCAAAACCACAACGGACTGCTGGCCCTGATTGAGCTAAAAAATGGCCCCCAGCCCCCGAGCTATGTCGCTGGCACCGACAATTTTTATGCCGTGACGCGCTACAACTGGTCTAGCTACTACGCTTTGGCGGTGATTGAGCTGGGGCAGGCGGTACGCAAAGAGATGCAACAGCCACGCCCACTCACGCGGCTGCCGCGTTGACAACGTTAAGCCAAGCGCGTCCGACGGGGTTTGCTGGCTGGCGTGGCCGGTAGCAAGCTGGTCAGTTGCTGATAGCGCAGGAACAAAAAAGCCACGCGCTGCGCGTCGGACGCATAACTTTTGGGGCCACCGCACAGCGCATAGGCTTTGTCCACCGCCGCATCCAAGCGTTGGTGCGCCTTGACCAGCGCGGGCGGCATGGCCAGCGGGTCGTATAAATCGGCCAGCGATGCCTCTGAAAACTGGGCGCGCGCATCCAATACCGCTTGGGCGGCTTGCTCAATCGCGGCTTGAACTTTTTGCACTGGGGCTTTGGCCGAAGCATGGGGCAAATCAGGCCACGGAAAATTATTGTAAACGATGGCCGCAGAATATTGATAACGACTTTCCAATCGCCCTGCCGTTAAACGCATCCAAGCGGCGTGCATGGAAGATTGCAAAACACCAAACTCAAACAAACCAGCACCTTCAATGGTTAAGGCACTGCCGTTGGCAATCACTTCTGGCTGTATATAACCAATTGGCAGATAAAATCGACGTTCTGATGAAACCTTGGGCAACAGAAGATAGGGATTTTTTGGTTGTCTATTTTCACCAAAAAGCGTAGGCTTCATGGCCAATTTTTGGGTGGCTTTACGGTTGCTGCGATGGCGAAAGGCTTGCACTGCTGCAATGCGGCGTTTTAATTCAGGCGAATCCCGTATCAGCACAGGGGAGGCATCTTCCAGCCAAAAACACCAACGCTTTTCTCCATTCAAAAATTCTTGCGCGCCCATGTAAGGGCGGATAAATGGTGCGAGTTCTGGTTCATTTGCAAGCAATAATTGCTTTTCTTCATCCAGCAATAGTAAATGCCCGTTGTCATTGGCCATGCTGCCATAACTGATACTCGGAGCATGACAAATGCTATGCGCTTTTTTTGTCAAAAGCACATTAGGGGCATCTACCAAATAAGGATTAATATGATGAGCAGGCACTGCATGGGGTGGGCCTTTCACATCATCGTATTCAAAAATAACTTTGTTTGGTACATCGTGCAAACCAAAGCCAATGATGACACAATGCACGGCAGCATTGCCCTTGGCCTCGTTGCTCCAGCCAAAAGTACGGTGGGCAAACTGAATTTTTATCCCTTGCGCCAACATCCAACTCCAGAGTACGCCTACCTGCTCGCCCTGCACAATGCTGTTGGTGGAAACAAAAGCACAACGAACCGGCGTATTCACGCCCCCGTCTCTGGCTTCGGCGTGCAAATACTGCGCCGCCTTCACATACCAAGCAGCCACAAAATCTAGCACCCCAAAACCTGGAATTTGCTGCGTCACAGGCTCAAAATCGGATTTTTGTGCCAGAGATTGCTCTTTTTTACCAAGAAACGGCGGATTACCCAAAACAAAACTGCACCGCTGCACGGGCAATATTTCCTGCCAATCCAATTGCAAGGCATTGCCATGCACAATATGTGGGCTGGTATTCAGGGGAATGCGCGCAAAATACAAGCCAAATTCTTCACTCACACGCAAATTCATTTGGTGGTCTATCAACCACAAGGCGACTTGGGCAATTTGCGCCGGAAATTCTTCAATCTCTATGCCATAACATTGGTCAACATCTACCCCAATCAAATTATGCACATCCACACTCTGTTGCCCAGCTTTGCCAAGCAGCGCATGGCTGGCGCGCAGCACTTCTAATTCTAACAAACGCAATTCGCGGTAACTAATCACCAAAAAATTACCACAACCACAAGCGGGGTCAAAAAAGGTGATTTGGCGCAGTTTTTGGTGAAACTCTTGCAGCCGCTGGCGCTGGCCTTTGACGCGGTTAAATTCGGCGCGCAAATCATCCAAAAACAACGGCCCAATGAGCTTGAGGATATTTTCTTCACTGGTATAGTGCGCGCCCAAATTGCGCCGCGCTGTGCTATCCATGATGCTTTGAAACAGGCTACCAAAAATAGCCGGACTGATGGCCGACCAATCTAAAGCACAGGCATTCAACAACACCTCGCGCATCTTAAAATCAAAATCGGCAAAGGGCAAAATTTCTTCAAACAGCTTGCCATTGATGTACGGAAACGCCGCTACCTGCATATCCAGTGCCGCACTGCGCCGCGCCGGTGGTGTATTGAGCGCCTGAAACAGGTGCCCCAAACGCAAACCAAGGTCGGAGCCATCGGTGCTGGTGCGCTCTTCGATAAAGGCCCGAAACGATTGCGCGGGCTGAAAAATGCCGGTATCGTCGGCAAACAGGCAAAATAATACGCGCACCAGCAGCAGTTCTAAATGGTGGCCGGTATAGCCACTGGCGTGCAAGGCATCGTGCAGCTGGCCCATGCGCTCGGCGGCCTTGACGTTGACCGGGTCTTGCGCCCGAATTTGCTGCACCCGATAACCAGCAATAAAACCAAACCATTGGATGTGTTGGTGTAAATCGGCCAACGCAAACTCGATACTCTCGCCGGTGGCCAGCCGGTACAGCCGAAAACGCGCAAAATCACACACGATAATCAGCTGCGGCAAGTCGCGCTCGGGCAAACCGGGAACATAATCCAGCGCTTGCTGAAACGCTCGGTCTAAGTTTTTGCCGCGCGATTTGTGTTCTACCAGCAACATGCCCGGCCAGAATAAATCAACAAAACCTTGGGCTTGCCCCAGCTTTTTCACGTTGAGTTCAAAAGTGGCCACGCGCTTATCGGTAATGCCAAAAATTTCAAAGAAGGCCAGCCAAAATGGCTTGGCCTCGGCATCTTCATTGCTGGCATCGGCCCAAGTGCGGCTAAACGTTAAGGCGCGCGATTTGATTTCGTTCCAAGACAGGGGCATGGTGGGTATTTTAGAAACGTTGTTTCGTTGTTTTATAAGGTGGCGGCGACGATTTAGCCGGTATTGCGTAAGCCCGCCGCAATGCCGTTGATAGAGATATGAATGCCGGTTTGCACGCGCTCATCGACTTCGCCCTCGCGCCAGCGGCGCACCAGCTCGACTTGTAAATGGTGCAGCGGGTCAATGTACGGAAAGCGGTGGCGAATGGAGCGCGCCAGCGCCGTGTTATTCACCAGTCGTTGTTTTTCGCCCGTGATGCGTGCCAGCGCCTCGGCGGTGCGGTGCCATTCGGCCTCGATGGTGCTGAAAATCTTTTTGCGTAACCGGGCGTTGTCCACCAGTTCGCTGTAACGCGAGGCCAAGGCCAAATCGCTTTTGGCCAGCACCATGTCCATGTTCGAGAGCAAGGTGCTAAAAAATGGCCACTGGCGGTACATTTTGCGTAGCAGCGTCAGCTGGGCTTTGGGGTCGGTGCCTTCGGCCTGCAAAAAGGCTTCGACGGCAGAACCAAAACCATACCAACCCGGCAGCGTCAGGCGGCACTGGCCCCAGCTAAAGCCCCACGGAATCGCGCGCAGGTCTTCAATGCGTTGCGAGGGCTTGCGCGATGCAGGGCGTGAGCCGATGTTGAGTTCGGCAATCTCGCGGATGGGTGTGGAGTTGAAAAAGTAATCGGTAAAGCCCGGCGTTTCATAGACCAAGGCGCGGTAGGCATCCATGCTGGCCTGCGATAGCTGGGCGGCAGCGGCCAAAAAGGCGGCTGTGGCTGGTTTGGTCGGTTGCAACAAGGTGGCCTCTAGGGTGGCAGCGACCAAGGTTTCTAAATTACGGCGGCCAATTTCGGGGTTGGCGTATTTAGAGGCAATTACTTCGCCTTGCTCGGTCAGGCGAATTTGGCCGCGCACCGTGCCCGGTGGCTGCGCCAAAATGGCTTGGTAGCTGGGGCCACCGCCCCGGCCCACGGTGCCGCCACGCCCGTGGAACATGCGTAACCGAATCGGTGTGCTGCCCGCCGAGAGTTCATCGAACAAGGCCACCAGCGCGATTTCGGCGCGGTAGAGTTCCCAATTGCTGGTAAAAATGCCGCCGTCTTTGTTGCTGTCGGAGTAGCCCAGCATGATGTCTTGTTCGGCCCCACTGCGGCGCACCACATCGGCAATGCCGGGCAGTTGGTAGAACTCGCGCATGATGTTGGGGGCATTACGCAGGTCTTCGATGGTCTCGAACAGTGGCACCACGATTAAATCGGTGGTCGCTGGCCCCAACAGCGGCGATGCTGACCCCAAAGTGCCACGCAACAACCCGACTTCTTTTTGCAGCAGCAGCACTTCGAGCAAGTCGCTCACGGTTTCGGTGTGGCTGATGATGTAGTGCCGGATGGCTTCGCTGCCGTAACGCTGGCGCATCTGGCGCGCAGTTTCAAAAATAGCCAGCTCGTGTTGTGTGTGTTCAGAATAGGCCACGCCCTGCACGCGCAGGGGGCGCGCCTCTTGCAACAACTGCATCAGCACGGTGCGTTTGCTGGCTTCGTCCAATGCGGCATAGTTTGGCTCTATGTGGGCCACGGCCAGCAGTTCGGCCACCACGCGCTCGTGCTGGTCGGAGCTTTGGCGTAAATCCACCGTAGCCAAATGAAAGCCAAACACTTCCACGGCGCGCATCAGGGGGTTCAGGCGTTCTGGCACCAAGGCGGCCCCGTGGTGCGCTTGCAAGGAGCTGGCAATGGTACGCAATTCGGCCAAAAATTCAGCGGCATCGTTATAAGGATTTTGCGGCACTACCGCATGGCGTGCGGCTTCGGTGCCAGTTAAGTGCTGCAATGTGGCGGCCAAACGGGCATAAATGCCGGTCAGGGCGCGGCGATACGGCTCGTCTTGGCGGTGTTCGTTGCTGTCGGGCGAGCTTTGCGCCAAGGCTTGCATGGCCGGGGTTTGCTCTACCAACCGTGCTGACATAGACAACTCGCTGCCCAACAAATGCACTTCGGTCAGGTAGTGGCGCAAGGCGACTTCACTTTGGCGGCGCAGGGCTTGGGCCAAGGTGCTGGCACTGACGTTGGGGTTGCCGTCGCGGTCGCCGCCAATCCATTGGCCCATGCGTAAAAAGCTGTGGATGGGTTGGTCGCCCAGTTCGCGTTCCAAATCGGCATAAATGCGCGGAATTTCGCGCAGAAAAGTGGCTTCGTAGTAGGACAGGGCGTTTTCAATTTCATCCGCTACGGTCAGTTTGCTGTAGCGTAGCAGGCGCGTTTGCCACAGCTGGGCCACGCGCGCGCGCAATTGGGCCTCATTGGCCGCCAAAGCACGCGGAGTCAGGGCATCTTTGGCGCTGTTGTACAGCTGGGCGCGTTCTACGATGTCGTCGCGCACGGCCAACAGTTGGGCGATGCCGCGTTCGGCATCCAAAATGCTTTTGCGCTGCACTTCGGTCGGGTGGGCGGTGAGTACCGGGGCCACGTAGCTGCTGGCCAAGGCTTCGGCAATCGCACTCGGGGCAATGCCTTCCCAGCGCAAGCGCGACAAAGCCACGGCAATGCTGCCTTCTTGGGTGTCGCCAGCGCGCTCGCGGATGGTGCGGCGGCGGATATGGTGGCGGTCTTCGGCCAAATTAGCCAAGTGGCTAAAGTAGGTAAAGGCGCGAATCACGCTCACGGTTTGGTCACCGCTCAAACCCTTGAGCAGTTTTTTTAGGGCTTTGTCGGCATCGTGGTCGGCATCGCGCCGAAAAGCCACCGACAGCTGGCGCACCTGTTCAATCAGTTCAAACGCGGCCACGCCTGCTTGTTCGCGTATTACATCACCCAAAATGCGCCCCAGCAGGCGAATGTCTTGAATCAGCGGTGCATCTTTGTCGATTTTGCGCGCGGGTGCGGCTTCGGTCTTGGTGCTGGGCGCAGTCATTTTGGGGGAGTCTCCGGCTCAATGGTTTTGAAATGGGGTCATGCTAGCATCAGCAGTTATTTTTGCCCTGTTTGCTGCAATGACTTCCCTTGACTCTTCTCTTCCCTCCATCGTCATTGCCACGCGCGAAAGCCGTTTAGCCTTGTGGCAAGCCGAACATGTGCAAGCCTTGTTGCAAGCACGCGGCCATGCGGTTTCTTTATTGGGCATGACCACGCTGGGCGACCAAATTTTGGACCGTAGCCTGAGCAAAGTGGGCGGCAAGGGCTTGTTTGTCAAAGAGTTAGAAACCGCGCTGCACGATGGTCGGGCCGATATTGCCGTGCATTCGCTCAAAGATGTGCCGATGGAGCTGCCCGAGGGCTTTGCCTTGGCCTGTGTGTTAGAGCGCGAAGACGCGCACGATGCGTTGGTCTCGCCGCACTACGCCCGTTTGCAAGACTTGCCCGCTGGCGCGGTGGTCGGCACGTCCAGCCTGCGCCGTCAGGTGCTGCTGCAAGCCCTGCGCCCGGATTTGGACATCCAGCCCTTGCGCGGCAATTTGGACACCCGGCTACGCAAGCTCGATGAGGGCCAATACGATGCGATTGTGCTGGCAGCAGCGGGCCTGAAGCGCCTGCACCTGCAAGAGCGCATCCGCCAAATTTTTGCGCCAAACCAAATGTTGCCCGCTGCGGGCCAAGGTGCGTTGGGCATTGAAATCCGCCATGACCGCCAAGATTTAATAAATGCCCTCGCCCCGTTGGCGCACCAACCGACTTGGTTGCGCGTCACGGCAGAGCGCGCCGTGAGCCGCTGCTTGGGCGGCAGTTGCTCCATGCCGTTGGCCGCCCATGCCACCTTACAAGGCCAACAGTTGCAATTAGAGGCCGCTTGGGGCAACCCCGAGCAAGCCCATGCGCCGCTGGTGCGCGCCCGTGCCAGCGCCAGCGTCACCTGTTTGGCCGATGCCGATGCCCTGGGCCAAGCCGTGGCGGCACAATTGCGTGCCGGTGGTGCGGGCTAAATCAGGCCGCCCATGCCAGCGCGCATTCTGATTACCCGCCCAGCCCCCGAAGCTGCACACTGGGTAGCGGCGTTGCAGCGGCGTGGTTTGCTGGCGCAAGCGCTGCCGCTCATTCAAATAAGCCCCCCCAGCGATGCCGCCAGCGTGGCCGCTTTGCAACAAGCGCAACAAGCCTTGGCCAGCTACCAAGCCATTATGCTGGTGAGTGGACAGGCGGCACGCTTTTTTGCTAGTGCGTCCGTCGTGGCAGCGTTTCAGGCTTTGGCCGCCAGTGACACCGCACCGCGCTGGTGGGCACCCGGCCCCGGCACCGCGCGTACTTTGCAGCAATGCGGTTTGCCCGCCCACTGCATTGACCAACCCGCCGCCGAGGCCAGCCAATTTGATTCGGAAGCCCTGTGGCAACGGGTGGAGTCACAAATCCAGCCCGGCAACCGGGTGTTAATCGTGCGTGGCCGTGATGGCACCGCACCCCAGCCCGAGGGCCACGGGCGCGATTGGTTGGCGCAGCAACTCCAGCGTGCCGGTGCCCAAGTGGATAAAGTGGTGGCCTACCAACGCCAAGCCGCGCAGTTTTCAGACGCGCAACGGGCTTTGGCCCAACAGGCCGCCAGCGATGGCACGCTGTGGCTGTTGAGCAGCTCACAGGCCATTGCCAACTTGCAGGCCCAACTGCCTGCCCAATCTTGGCAACCAGCCCGTGCTTTAACCACGCACCCGCGCATTACTGCTGCCGCGCAGGCGGCGGGCTTTGGCACGGTGACAGAATGCCGTCCTACTTTAGAGGATGTGGCCATCTCGATAGAATCGATGCTATGAGTTCTGCGCCCGCCCCTGATTTGTCCGCTGCCAGCCCCGCACCACCGGGTTTGGACTCTGCGGCCCCAGCGGGGGGCAGCAGCGCTGCCAGCAGCAAACTGTGGATGTATGGCTTCAGCGCTGTGGCTACCGTGGCCGTTGTCGGCCTGACCAGCAGCACCTTGCTGTGGCAAAAGCTCAACACCATCCAAGAACAACTGGCGCGCCAAAGCGCCGATGCCAGCACCCAAGCGGTAGAGGCGCGCACTCTGGCGCGCGAAGCGCAAGAACAAGCCGGTGATGCCGCTACCCGCCTGACGGTGGCCGAGACCCGCCTCAATGAAGTCGCCTTGCAGCGCGGCCAATTAGAAGAGCTGATGCGTAGCCTGTCGCGTTCGCGCGATGAAACCTTGGTGGTCGATATAGAAGCCGCCCTGCGCTTGGCCGAGCAGCAAGCGCAATTTACCGGCCAACTGGAGCCGCTGCTGGCAGCCCTCAAAAGCGCCCAGCAACGCATAGAGCGCGCCGCCCAACCCCGGCTAGTGCCCGTGCAGCGCGCCATAGGACGCGATGCCGAACGTTTACGCACCGCCCAAGTCACCGATACCGCTGGTTTGCTGGCGCGCTTGGATGATGCGGTGCGCCAAGTCGATGAGTTGCCCTTGCAAAATGCCGTCGCTACCACCGCTGCTACGCGTCGTTTGCAGGCCCAAACCAGCAAGGCCTCCAGCGCCAGCGCCAACCACCCCAGCAGCGCCAGCAGCCCAGAAACTGCCAGCGATGCGCCTTGGTGGCAAACCGCCCTGCTGCAAGCGGGCGAAGTGGTGTGGGATGAGGTACGCAGCTTGGTACGTGTGAGCCGCATTGACCAGCCCGAGGCCATTTTGTTGGCCCCAGAGCAAGCCTTCTTCCTGCGCGAAAACCTCAAGCTCAAACTGCTTAATGCGCGTTTGGGCATTGTGGCGCGGCAATTAGATTCTGCCCGCACCGATTTGGCCGCTGCCCATACCGCCATCCAAAAATACTTTGACCCCAGCTCGCGGCGCACCCAGCAGGTGCTTACTTTGTTGCAGCAATCGCAGTTGCACCTTAAAAACAACGAGCTGCCGCGCCTAGACGAAACCTTTGCTGCCCTGGGTAGTGCAGCAGCAGGCCGCTAAAGCGGCCCAGAAAGCGCTCCCTCCATGCGTGCTGTTCTTTGGCTTTTGGCCTTGTTTGCGGTAGCAGCGGCTTCGGCACTGTTTGCGGGCAACAACCAAGGCACCATCACCCTGTTTTGGCCGCCCTATCGGCTGGATTTATCGCTCAATTTGGTGCTGCTGCTGCTGGCGCTGGGTTTTGCCATCGTCTATGCCGCTTTGCGCGGTTTGGCCGCCCTGTTGGCTTTGCCCCACGAAGCGCAACGCTGGCGCTTGCAGCAAAAAGAACGCGCTACGCACGCCGCGCTGCTCGATGCACTGGCACAGTTTATGGCCGGGCGTTTTTTGCGCTCGCGCAAGGCAGCGCTGTTGGCCTTGGCACAAGAAGCCGCCCTGAGCCAAGCCGGAGAACAACTACCGCACAGCCGCCCTTTGCGCGCCTTAGCCCACCTGATTGCCGCCGAAGACTCGCACGCCCTGCAAGACCAACGCCAGCGTGAACTGCACTTGCAGCAAGCCCTAGAGCAAGCCCCCAAGCACGGCAACCAACATGAGCAAGCCCTGCGCGAGGGCATTCAACTGCGTGCTGCCCGCTGGGCCTTAGAAGGGCGCGATGCCCGCAGCAGCTTAGCGTGGCTGGCCGCGCTGCCCCAAGGTGCCGCGCGGCGCACCTTGGCCCTGCGCCTGCGCCTCAAAGCCACGCGCCACAACCAACAAACCCAAGAAGCACTAGAGACCGCGCGCCTGCTGGCCAAGCACCGGGCGTTTTCTGCCACCGCCGCACAAAGCATCGTGCGCGGACTGGCCACCGAGTTGCTCGACAGCGCCCACGACCCGCTGCAATTGCAGCAAATTTGGCAAAGCCTAGAACCCGCAGAACGCGCCCTGCCCGAGTTGGCCATCCATGCCGCCCAACGCCTGATGGGTTTGGGCGGCGAAGCCACCCAAGTGCGCCAGTGGCTGCTGCCTGCATGGCCCTTGCTGCAACAATACCCCAGCACCCTGAGCGATGTTTGGGCCTTAAAGCTAGTGCGTAGCCTAGAGGCCAGCTTGCACGACATTGACAGCGCTTGGTTAGCCCGCATCGAGGCCGCCGCCCAAGCCCATCCGCAACAGGTGTATTTGCAATACTTGGCCGGTGTGGCCTGTATGCAGCGCCAACTCTGGGGCAAGGCCCAACAACTATTGGCTGCTTGCAGCCAGCAGCTACCCGATGCCAGTTTGCGCCGACGCGCTTGGCTGCACTTGGCCCACTTGGCCGAGCAGCGCGGCGATGCCGCAGCCGCCAGTGCCGCGTGGAAACAAGCCGCCCAAGCCGAATAAGCCAGCGGGCCTGCCAAAACAAAAATTAAGCAGTTACCATAGACGATAACTGCACTCTGCACCGCCCTAAAGCAGCCCGTTTAGCCATCGAGTTCCTCCATTGATTATGCGTCGCCTTTTTTCTTTGTTTTTCACGCTGCTGTTATTGCTCCCCTTATCGGCCTGCAAGGACGAGCGTTCATTGCCGCAACTCAATAGCATCGGCAATACCTCGCCAGCGCAGCCAGCAGATTCAAACCCGCCGCCAGAAGCGCAAAAAACCATTGCCTTGGTCATGAAAACCCTGACCAATCCCTTTTTTATTGCGATGGAGCAGGGCGCACGCCGCGCCGAGCGCCAATTGGGGATGCGTTTATTGGTCAAGGCAGCGGCGCAAGAAACCTCGATTGAGCAGCAAATTCAAATCGTCAACGAGCTGATTGAGGCCAAAGTCGATGCCATTATTATTGCCCCCGGCGACTCCGACCGGCTGGTGCCGGTATTAAAAAAAGCGGCTGATGCAGGTATCAAGCTGGTTAATTTAGACAACCAATTGGACCCCAAAACCGTGCAACAAATGGGCCTAGCCCCAATTCCATTTGTCAGTGTCGATAACGAACAAGCCGCCTATGCTGCTGTGCGCTGGTTGCGCCAAGGTTTGCCAGCGGGCACCCCAGCGTTGCTCTTAGAGGGCATTCGCAGTGCCGAAAATGCACGCCAGCGCAGCCAAGGCGCAGTGCGTGCCTTGGCTGAAGCCCCTGCCATGCGCCTACTGGCCAGCGAGAGCGCCCACTGGAAAATTGACGAAGGCTACACCCTGACCCAAGAGCTGCTACAACGCCACCCCCAAGCCAAACTCATCTATGCCGCCAACGACATGATGGCCTTGGGGGCCATTCGCTACCTGCAAGAGCAGGGCCGCCGCGATGTCAAGGTGGGCGGTTTCGATGCCATTGCCGAAGCCCAAACCGCCCTGCGCCAAGGCTGGTTGCACGTTACGGTAGATCAGCAAGCCACTGAGCAAGGCTTTCAGGGCATGATGCTGGCCGATCGCCTGTTGCGTGGCGAGACCGTGCCCGACGTGACCCTCATCAATGCCGAACTGGTCACGGCGCAAACCCTGCGCTAAAGCGTTCTAGCTGTATGCCCTGGAGCCGCTGGCACAACAACATCACCAGCAAGCTGGTGCTGTATTTCTTGCTCACGGGCGTGGTGCCTCTGTTGTTGTTTGGTTTCAGTGCCTTCTGGATAGGGCATGGCTTTGTCAGCGAGCAAGTGTCCATCAACAACCACCGCACCCTGAGCGAAACACGCCAATTTTTGGACCTGTATGCCGAGCAACTAGAAGACTTGGCCGCCAATATTGCTGGCAACGACACCATTGCCCACGCCCTGTACCATGCCAATGCCGCTGGCGATGATGACTACAACCGCCTGCACACCAAGGCACAAATTGGCTACATCCTGAACCATTTTTTAAGCACGCGCGGGCTGGTGTCGCTCAATGTGGTGGCACTCAATGGACGCCATTTTCATGTCGGGGCCACGCTAGACACCCACGACTTACCACCGCCCACCGTGCGCCGCTTACTGCAAGAGGCCCAAGCCTCGGGGCAAAGCACCTATTGGCGCGGCATGGACGATGGGGCCAATTTGGGCATGACTTCCAGCAAGGTTTATACCTTGGTGCGCCCCATCAGCCACTACGACGAAGCGCTCCATCACCATACCGTGGTCGGGCTGCTGCTCATCAGCATCGACAATACGATTTTTCAAAAGCACCAATTACAAGCAGAAGCCCATCCAGACACCCAGCTCTTGGCCGTGGACCGCCAAGGGCGCTTTATGCACCACCCCGACCCAGGGCATGTAGGCCAAGCGCTGGCACCGGGCTTGCTCACTTTGTTGCGCCAAAACCAAAACCAAAACGACGAACATTTGGTGTTAGATGGCCGCCAAGTGATGCTATCTTCCCTGTCGCTGCCGAAGGTGGGCGGCTACTTGGTGCTGATTTCGCCTTGGCACCAGCACTCGGCCAGCGTGATGCAGGTGGCCAGTGTCGCCTTGGGTTTGCTGCTGCTGTGTTTGGTGGTCATGGCCTTGTTGGTGCGCCGTTATACGCGCCAAGTGGTGGCCCCACTGCAAGCGCTGGCGCGCAGTTTTCAGCAACTGACCCAAGCGCCGCAGGCAGTTCATGCGCCACTGCCAGCGCCCACAGCCAACGACGAAATTGCCGATTTGGTGCGTGGTTTTAATGCCTATTTACAGACGGTGCAAGAGCAGCACCAAGCCGCCGCCGCCCTGCGCCGCACCGAGCAAGAGCGGCTAGAACACGCCCAAACCTTGCGTACGGCCATTGATGCCATCGACGAAGCCTTCGTGCTATTTGACCCCCAAGACCGCTTGGTGTTTTGCAACGAAAAATACCGCACCTTGGTGCCCGTGGCAGGCGAACCACTGCAATTGCAAGGCAAAACCTTCGAAGAGTTGCTGCGCTTGCGGATTCAGGCTGGCTGCTATTACGCCGAGCTAAGCCACGCCACCGAGGCCGAACGCGAAGCCTGGATTGAGCAACGCATGAAGGTTCACCGCCACTGCAACCAAGCCCTAGAGCAAAAACTAGAAGATGGGCGCTGGCTACGCATTGTGGACCGCAAAACCCCGGCGGGCTACACCGTGGGCTTTCGGGTGGACATTACCCACCTGAAACAAATGCAGGAAGAGGCCGAGGCCGCCAACCGCGCCAAAAGCGATTTTTTGGCCAACATGGGCCACGAAATCCGCACCCCCATGAACGCCATCATCGGCATGACGGCCTTGGTGCTAGACTCTGAACTCACCCCGCGCCAACGCGACCACCTCAGCAAAGTTTCTGGCTCGGCCAAAACTTTATTGCAATTGCTCAACGATTTGCTCGATTTTTCTAAAATTGAGGCCGGACGGCTAGAACTAGAACAAGCGCCTTTCACGCTGGCCACCGTGTTGCACCGTGTCAACGATATTTTTGCTTACCAGCTAGAGCAAAAAAAACTCGATTGGCAGGTCGAGCTAGACCCCCAACTGCCGCCCCAACTGGTGGGCGACGATTTACGCTTGGGCCAAATTTTGACCAACTTGGTCGGCAATGCCATCAAATTTACCGAACAAGGCCGCATCAGCCTGCATTTGGTGCAGCAAGCACGCAACGCCAACTGCATCACCCTGCAAGGCAGCGTCAGTGACACCGGCATTGGCATGGGGCCAGAACAAATAGCGCGCCTGTTTTCTGCCTTTACCCAAGCCGATAGCTCGATTGCGCGCAAATATGGCGGCACCGGCTTGGGCTTGTCGATTGTGCAACGCTTAGCCCAACTAATGGGCGGGAAAGTTTGGGTAGAAAGCACCTTGGGCCAAGGCAGCACCTTTCACTTTGAGGTGGTGTTGGGCTATTCCAACCAACAGCCCGCCTCCCCTCCAGACATCTCCCCAGAGCCAGCACCACCTCCACTAGCGCTTACTGCGCCAGCGCCCGCTATCAACGAGCAAGTCTGGCCTATGGCGCAATTGCAAGTTCTTTTGCCACAGCTACAACAACTGCTGGCAGGCAACCGATTGGCCGCCAAGCGGGTAGGCGAGCAAATCGAGGCTTTGCTGCAAGACACCCCTGTGGCAGCCACGGCTTTTGTGCCCGTGATGGTAGCGGTGCGGCGCTTGCAGTTCAAAGAAGCCCTAGATGCCCTTGACATCTGGGAACACTGGCTCACCGCGCAGGCCCCAGCCCACCGCGTAAACCAAGAATAAGGAGCACCCGCCTATGCCCCGCCGTATGCCGCAAGTGTTAATCATAGATGACCAACCCGAAAACATCGAAGTGCTGGGTGAAACCTTAGCCCATATCTGCGAGGTAGGTTTTGCCCTGTCTGGCCCCGAAGGTTTAGCCCAAGTAGCCGCGCAATTGCCCGACCTGATTTTGCTGGATGTGATGATGCCAGACATGACTGGCTACGAAGTGCTAGATATTTTGCAAAGTGACCCACGCACGCGCAAAGTGCCGGTTATTTTTGTCACCGCCCGCATTGATTCTGACAGTGAAACCCGAGGCATTGAAGCGGGCGCGGTAGATTTTATTCACAAGCCTATCAACCCACAGGTAGTCAAAGCGCGCGTCTCGGCCCACCTAGAGCGGGCGCAGCAACGGGCCGATTTGGCCGAACTCAACCAGCAACTGCAAGATTCTTTGGCGCAAATCAAGGCAGCGCAAAGCCAATTGTTGGTACTTTCTACCGCGATTGAGCAAAGCCCTTTAACGGTGATGGTGACCGATTTAGAGGGCCATATTCAGTACGTCAACCCGCATTTCACCCACATTACCGGCTACACCTTTACCGAGGCACAAGGGCAAAAGCCCTCGCTGCTCAAATCGGGCCTGACCGACCAAACTGTTTATGCCGACCTGTGGCGGCAAATTAAACAAGGGCGCTCGTGGGTGGGCGAAATTATCAACCGTACCAAAGACGGTGGCACTTATATAGAAGAAACCCATATTGCCCCGGTGGTAGATGCCACCGGCCAGCGCCAGCACTATGTGGCCATTAAACTCGATATTACGGCGCGCAAACACGCCCAAGAAAAGCTAGACCACCTGGCCCACTACGATGTATTGACCAATCTGCCCAACCGTAGTTTGTTTATGGACCGGGTAGAACGTGGTTTAACTCTGGCCAAGCGCCACGATAAACCATTGGCACTGCTGTTTATTGATTTAGACAAATTCAAGCCTATCAACGACACCTGGGGCCATGCGGTGGGCGATTTGGTATTGCAAGAAGTGGCCCAACGAATGCAAAGCTGTGTGCGCGAGTCTGACACCGTCAGCCGTGTGGGCGGCGATGAATTTGTGGTGTTGCTGCTCAACTTGAGCAATGCCGCTGATGCCATGATGGTGGCAGAAAAAATCCGCAGCGCCCTGAATGAACCCATCCAGCTACAAGACAAAACTTTATCCATTTCTTCTTGCATTGGCGTGGCTTTGTATCCAGAACACGGACAAACACAAATGGAGCTATCGCGCCACGCCGATGCCGCCATGTACCAAGCCAAAGAGCGCGGACGCGATAGAGTGGTTTTGTTTGAGCCGTCCATGATTTTGAATTAATCACTGATTAATGCACATCACCTTGTTGCACATCTCTCCATTTTTCTTTACCTTAAAAATACTATCATGCACATCCATCTTTCTGGAAAAACTGCCATTATTACCGGTGCCAGCGCTGGTATTGGTTTAGCGATTGCCCGTGGTCTGGCCCAAGCTGGGGCCAGCGTCACTCTGTGCGCTCGTGATGCCCAACGCCTGAACGCTGCCGTGGCTGCTTTACAGGCCGAAGGCTTGCAAGCGCAAGGGGTGGCCGCAGATTTGGCTAGTGCAGCGGGTTGCCAAGCGCTGATCGCTGCTGTGCCGCAAACTGACATCTTGGTGAACAACTTGGGTATTTACGGCACGCAAGATTTTTTTGCCATTTCTGATGAAAATTGGGAAACTTTCTTCCTAACCAATGTCATGAGTGGCCTGCGCCTGTCGCGCCACTATGCCCAAGGCATGAAGGCACGCGGTTGGGGCCGGATTCAATTTATTTCTAGCGAGTCTGCCGTCAATATCCCCGCCGATATGGTGCATTACGGTGTCAGTAAGTCGGCTTTGCAAGGTTTGTCGCGCGGCTTGGCCAAGGTGTTGGCGGGTACGGGTGTGACGGTGAATACCATTTTGCCCGGCCCCACCCGTACTGCGGGCGTAGAGACTTTCTTTACCAATTTGGCGCGCGAGCAAGGTATTTCGGTGCCCGAGATGGAGCAGCGCTTCTTCCGCGAGAATCGCCCCTCTAGCCTGATTGGCCGTTTTGCCACGCCCGAAGAAGTAGCCAATTTGTGTGTTTATGCGGCTTCTACCCAAGCCAGTGCCACCACCGGGGCGGCTTTGCGCGTCGAGGGTGGGATTGTCGAGAGCATTATCTGACACCGTGGCATAGTGGCGAACAAAACTTGGTTTGCCACCCATGTCCAGCCTCAACCAGCAACGCACGCAAAAATACATCCACGCCCGCCAGCAACACCCTGCATGGTTGCTGCTGGCCTCGCGCCGAGCGCCCTTGATGCTCAGTTGCCTCGATGCGCTGTTTGAACACCAGCGCGATGGCGTGCCGTTTGACCAAGCGGTGCAAGCACTGGCCGAGATGCTGTTGGCGCACGCCAACCAGCCCGAATACGAGATTGACCCCGCCGACGTGCAAGCGCAAGCGCGGCGCGAACTGCGCGATTGGATTCGGCGTGCCTTGGTGACCGAGCGCGAAGGCCGGGTGTTTGAAACCGATGCCCTCAAAACCGCCTTGCGTTTTGTGGCACAACTCGACCAGCGCCTCATGACCTCCACTGCCTCGCGTTTGGCGGTGGTGCAGCGCGAAATCGACAACCTGGCCACGGCGTTAGACCCCAATCCACAAAGCCGGGCTGAACAGCTCCAGCGGCGCATCCAAGACTTGCAACAGCAGTTGGAGCAGGTGCAGGCCGGCCATGTGCCCTTGCTCAGCGATGAGCTGACTGTTGAGGGTATCCGCGAGGTGTACGCCTTGGCCACCAGCTTGCGCGCAGATTTTCGGCGCGTAGAAGACTCTTGGCGCGAGGCCGACCGCACTTTGCGCCAAGCCATTTTGAGTGCCGAACACCACCGGGGCGCGGTGATGGACCAATTGCTCGATGGCCACGCCCAGCTGCTCAACACCCAAGAAGGCCGGGTGTTTGAAAATTTTCAGCAGCAACTTGACAACCAGCAAGAACTGGCGCAAATGCGTGCGCGTATCCGTGGCATTTTGGCGCACCCAGCCGCAGCCCAAGCCTTAGACGACTTGCAGCGCAGCGAGCTGCAACTGCTGGTAGCCCAGCTGATTAAAGAAGCCAAAGTGGTGCAGGCCGTGCGCGCGCGCAGCGAGCGCGAAGTGGGCCAGTTCATGAAAACCGGCCAAGCCGCCGAGAACCAGCGCGTCGGCCAGCTGCTCAATGCCATCTTGCAACAGGCTTTGCAGATAGATTGGCAACGCCAAGCGGTGCGCCGCCAGCCTGCACCCTTGCCCCCGGTGGGCATTGCCTTGGGGGGCCTGCCCTTGATTGAGCGTTTACGCATCAAATCATTGGACGGCAGCACGCAAAGCCAAGCACTGCTACTGACCAGCCACTATGCCGACTTGAGCCAAGTGGAAGATGAATTTTGGCAAGCCTTCGGTGGCCTAGACCGCCAAGCCCTGCTAGAGCAAACCTTGGCCGTGCTAGAGCAAAACGGCCAGCCCATGACCTTGGCCGCCTTGGCCCAAGCCTTGCCGCCGGGCGAACACGATTTAGAAACCCTGACCTTCTGGCTATCAATAGCACGCGAAGCAGGGACACAACCCGAAGCCACTGACACAGAACACATCACCACCGAAGACCGCAGCAACGATGCAGCAGCACCCGGCAATCATCACCCACACTGGCGCTTTACCGTGCCGCGCGTGGCCTTGGATGCAGCCTCGGTGCGCGCTGTGGGCCATGCGTTTTAGGCTTGCGCTTATATTGACGACACTTATGCCACGTAAAAACGCTACGCCTGACATTTTTGACCAGTGGGCCGGTGCCGCACCCGCCCCAGCGCCGCAACAACCCGATGCCGCCGATGCCGCACAGGCTGCACCATCCACAGAGCCAACACCCGCCAACACCGAACTGGCCCATGCCACGCCGCTGGCCCTGCGCCGCGCGGTGCAAGAGCTGCTCAAAAATGGCCTGCTAGAGCAAAGCGCCAAGCCGCAGTTGTTCCGACAGATTGCCAACGATACCGCACGCATCAACGCCCAGTTAGAGCCATTCGATTTGCAAGTGCGCGTCGATGATGTGCGCGGCTTGGCCTTTGTGCTGGTTGCGCCCGATTATTACGGTGAGGCCGAAGACGAAGACGAATGGACACACCCCTTGGTGCGCCGCCAACGCCTCACGCTAGAGCAATCGCTGCTGCTGGCTATTTTGCGGCGCGAATTTTTACAACGCGAACAAGAAAGCGGCTTGGGCGTGCCAGTGCAGTTGGCGGTAGATGGCTTGTTGCCACAACTGGAGATTTATTTAGGCGCTACTGGCAGCGATATGCAAGAGCGCAAACGCCTAGGGACGCTGCTCGAAAGCCTGCGCGGGCATGGCGTGGTCTCTGAAGTAGATGCCCAAGAAAGCATCACCATCCGACCCATGATTGTGCATCTGGCCAATCCACAAAATCTACAAGCCTTGCTCCAACACCTGCAAGCCTTGGCCCAAGGGGACACGGCAGCAGCATCACCCCAAAGTAGTGCCCCATGACAGCATCCCCCACCAGCCCCAGCGCCAACGCCAGCACACCCCAGCACGGCTACCATGTGCAAGAACTGCACCTGTACAACTGGGGTGCTTTTGCAGGTCGCCACCAAGCCCGTTTAGACAACGGCAACACCGCCATCATAGGCCCCACCGGCAGCGGCAAAACCACGCTGATGGATGCGCTCATGACGCTGCTGTGCCAAAACCCACGTTACAACTTGGCCTCTACCGGCGGCCACGAAAGCGACCGCGATTTGGTCTCGTATGTGCGCGGTGCTACCGGCCCCGGCCATGCTGGCCCCGACAGTGAGCATTTGGCACGCTCTGGGCGCTGTGTCACGGCGATTGCAGCGCGGCTGGTGCGTGGTGGTAATGATGATAACCACACTAAGCACAGCACGGCAGCCAGCCCTAGCGTGTTGCTGGGGGGACTGTTTTGGTTTGACGGCAGCAGCTCCTCGGCCAGTGATTTACAAAAACGCTGGTTCTTTGCCCAAGGTGCTGGCCACGATATGGACATCTGGCTAGAAGAGCACCACAGCGGTGGTGCGCGTGCTTTGGGGCGGCTAGAAAAAAACACCGACAGGCTGCAAATTTTCAACAGCAAATCAGCCTATTTAGCACGCTTACAGCGCTTTTTTGAAGTCGGGCCCAATGCCTTCACCCTGCTCAATCGCGCAGCAGGATTGAAACAGCTCAACAGCATTGACGAGATTTTCCGTGAATTGGTGCTGGATGATGAATCGGCCTTTGACGATGCGCTGCAAGTGGTGAGCAGTTTTGACGAGCTGGCCAGCATCCATGCTGAGCTAGAGTTGGCCAATCGGCAGTATCTGGCACTGCTGCCCCTGCGTGAGCTGGCAGAAAAAGAGCGGCAACAGCAGCGCCAACTTCAAGAGCTGCACACCCTACAAACCGCACTGCCCGCTTGGTTTGCACACCAAGGGCAACAACTGTGGCAACAGCGCAGCGCCCAGCTAGATGCCCAACTCAAGCCCCTGCAAGCACAGCTCACTGAAGCCCAAAGTGCTTTGGGCCAGGCCCGCGCCGAAGAACAACTCCACCTAGAAGCCTACCTGCGTACCGGCGGCAGCGACATCCAATCGCTACAAGACAGCATTGCCGCCTTAGGCCAAGTGCTAAGCCAACGCCAAAAAATGCTGGCCGATTACCAAAAATTAGCCCGCAACTTGGCCTTGGCATGGCCTGCCGATGGCCTGTGCAATGCGGCGCTGCTCAGCACACACCAAAGCCAAGCCGTCAGTGCGCTACAACAACTCAACGCACAGCAAGAGGCGCAAAAAGCCGCCACCGAAGAGGCCGTAACGCAAGAGCGCAACGCCCACGCCCAGCTAGAGCGCCTCAAAGCCGAGCGCCAAACGGTGCAACAGCGTCCCGGCTCCAATGTGCCGCCCGAGTTTCAACAGTTTCGCGCTGCACTGGCCGAGCAATTGCAACTCTCGCCCGAGGCACTGCCCTTTGTGGCCGAACTGGTCGAAGTACGCAAAGACCAAGCCGCTTGGCGCGGAGCCATCGAGCGGGCCTTGGGCAGCCAGCGTTTGCGTATTTTGGTGCCCGCATCCGCCATGCGCGCCGCCTTAGCGTGGGTGAACCAGCGCCAGCACCGTTTGCATGTGCGTTTGCTAGAGGTGCAAGAGCAGCCGGTAGTCACTTTTTGGCCGGATGGCTTTTGCCAAAAGCTCAACCTCAAGCCGCAGCCCTACCAAAATGCCCTGCGTAAATTGTTGTCCGAGCTAGACCGCCATTGTGTCGCCAGCGCCGAAGCCTTGCACCAGACCCCGCACGCCATGACTGCACAAGGGCTGATGTCGGGCAAAGCTTTGCACTTTGACAAACAAGACCAAAAACGCCTAGACCAAGACTGGATGACCGGTTTTGACAACACCGACCTGCTCACACAACTGGCGCAGCACATCACACAGGCACAAGAACATTGGCAAACGCTGGTGCAACAAAAACAGGCCGCCCTCCAAGCCGCCGACAGCGCCGACAACCAACGCCGTCTGTGGCACAGCCTGCAAACCCTGCGCTTTGACGAACTCGACGTGGCCAGCATTCAAACCCAGCGGCAGCAGCAACAACAGCGCTTAGAAGCCCTGCTTGCGCCCCAATCAGACACCGCACAGGCGCAAAAACGCTGGGAGGCAGCCACAGCGCACCGAGAGCAGGTCGATGCGCTAGTGCGCCAATCCCTGCAACAACAAAGCACGCTGCAAAAAGACCAAGCCCAAGCCACGAAAAAACAGGCCGACTACCAAACCCGACTGGCCTCACTGTCCGCACCAAGCACCTTGCCCGACCTGCCAACACAGGCACAGCGCTTATCGCTGACCCTGCCGGTGTTGGATTGCGAGCAGCTGGACCGCCAAGAACTCCAAGTGCGCGAAGCGTTGGGCATTAAATTAGAAAAACAAACCAAACAGCACAACCAGCTACAAAACGACATCACGCGCCAAATGGGCAAAGCGCAAAAAGAAGACCGGGGGGCCTTGGTCGAGCAAACCGAAGATTTAATCGCTCTGCCCCACTACCTAGAGCGCCTGCGCGTGCTAGAGCAAGAAGCCCTGCCCGACAAACGCCAGCGCTTTCAGGATTACCTCAATACCGCCTCGGAACAAGGCGTAAGCACCTTACTCAATGGCATTGAAGCCCAAGTGGCAGAGATTACCGAGCGCCTGGATGCGCTCAATCAAACCCTACAACGGGTAGATTTTCAGCCGGGGCGTTACTTGCAGCTGGCCCCGCAAACCGTGGTACACCAAAGCCTGCAAACCCTGAACCAAGCGATGGCACAATTGCGCGTCGAGCGCTTGCGTGACGACAACGGACACAGCCACTATGTGGCACTGCGCGCGATGGTCGAATTGCTGCGCGAACACGCCAACAACCGGCGCACCAAGGCTGCCCAAGCGCTACTCGATGCGCGCTACCGTTTGCAATTTGCGGTACATGTTTTAGACCGGGCCAGCGGCCAAGTGCTAGAGCGGCGCACTGGCTCGCAAGGCGGCAGCGGCGGCGAGAAAGAAATCATTGCCAGCTATGTACTGACCGCCTCGCTCAGCTACGCGCTGTGCCCACCGGGGCGCCAGCATCCCCTGTTTGCCAGCATCGTGCTGGATGAAGCCTTCTCTAAAAGCTCGCAGGCGGTGGCAGCGCGCATCATTCAGGCACTGCACGAGTTTGGCCTGCACGCCCTGTTTGTCACGCCCAACAAAGAACTACGCCTACTGCGCGACCATACGCGCTCTGCCGTGGTGGTGCATCGGCGCGGCGCACAGGCCAGCTTAACCTGCCTCAGTTGGCAAGAATTAGAAGCCCACGCACGCCAACGCCAAGCCGACCCAGCAGGTGAGGTGCCGCCTGCATGAAATCCCCCCAGCAACTGGCCGTGCAGTTGGCGCGCCAATGGCAAAGCAGCCACTGGCGCGCGCAGCACCTGTTGCCCGGCACGGGCGCTTGGCCTTTGCGTTTGGCGATTGGTGTCCCAGATGCCCAAACCTTTCGCCACGCGGGCAGCGCATTGCGTGAACACCTGCAACAATGGCAAGCCCTGCACCCAACCGGCCCCGGCAGCGTGCAATGGGAGGCGCGTAGCTACCGTGGCGCACTCACAGCACTGGAGGTGCCCACACACTGGGTATTGTCGCGGCCATCGGAGTACCTTGCAGCCATCTGCCAATTTGCCGCGCCCCAGCATACCGAGATTGCCGCCGATTACCATGCTCTGGCCCAGGTGTTGCCACAAGTGGACGAGCAATTTCATGGCCTGCTGCTGCGACGGCTCACGCTGTGGCGGCATTTGCCCATCGAGCAAGTGATGATGGCCACCCGCATGGCCTTGCAACTAGAACCGGGCTGTGCTGGCGGCAAACCGCTGCGCCTGCTGGCGCTGGCGGGCAACGACAGCAAATTTTTTGAGCGCCACCACAGCCTGCTCAAAGCCTTGTTGGACGTGCGCTTTGCTGGCGAAGTCAGTCAGCAAGGGCTGAACGCTTTTTTGGGGGCCAGCCCCGAGGGGGAACATTGGGTCTTGGTGGCCCCCCTCAATGAGGGCTTACTGCCATTTCGCCGCCAGCGCGTCACCACCACCGAGCTACAAACGACCGCCTTGCCCTGCCAGCGCATCTTATTGGTAGAAAATGAACGCAGTTTGCACCAGTTGCCCATGCCCGTGCCGGGCACCATCGCCATCTTGGGCAGTGGCCTCAACTTGAGTTGGCTGGCGGCACCGTGGCTGCAACAACGCCAAGTCGCTTATTGGGGCGATTTGGACACTTGGGGATTGGCCATGTTGGGCATCGCCCGCCAACAATTGCCGCAATTACAGCCCCTGCTGATGGATGCAGCCTGCTTTGAGGCCCATGCCCATTTGGCGGTACCAGAACCCGTCCATGCCACCGATTTGGCCCCCAACGCCCTACCGGCAGCACAAGCCCAGTTGCTGCACCATCTGCGTAGCCTCAAAAAGGGGCGACTAGAGCAAGAATTTTTGCCCGCCCCTGTCGTGGCTGCCGCGATAGAACAATGGTGCCAAGAACCGTTCTTAGGCCAAGGCAACGCCTTTTTTCCAGCAAAATAGCACCCTTGCCCACACTACCGGCATTTTTATAGGACACAATCCATGAGCATCAAAAGCGACCGATGGATACGCCGCATGGCAGCCGAGTACGGCATGATTTCCCCCTTTGAACCCGGCCAAGTACGCCAAGTCGATGGCCAAAAAGTCATCAGCTACGGCACCAGCAGCTACGGTTACGACATCCGCTGCGCGCCAGAATTTAAGGTATTTACCAACATCCACAGCACCGTGGTGGACCCCAAAAACTTCGACGAAAAAAGTTTTGTCGATTTTTATGGCGATTCTTGCATCATCCCGCCCAACAGTTTTGCCTTGGCGCGCACGATGGAATACTTCCGCATTCCGCGCAATGTACTCACGGTGTGCTTGGGTAAAAGCACTTATGCCCGTTGCGGCATCATCGTCAACGTGACGCCCTTCGAGCCGGAATGGGAAGGCTACGTGACGCTGGAATTTAGCAACACCACGCCCTTACCTGCCAAAATTTACGCTGGCGAAGGTTGCGCCCAAGTGCTGTTTTTTGAAAGCGACAAAGACGACGTGTGCGAAATCAGCTACAAAGACCGGGGCGGTAAATACCAAGGCCAGCATGGCGTGACGCTGCCGCGCGCCTAATCCTGCCCCTAGCCACCACCGGAGAAACTGCATGAAATGGGAAGGCAACCGCCAGTCAGACAATGTCGAAGACCGCCGTGGTACTGACTCCGGCGGCGGTAGCCAGCCAGTGCTGGGTGGGCGCAAAATTGGCCTAGGCACTATCGTGATTGCCCTGCTGGCAAGCTGGTTGCTGGGCATCAACCCACTCACGGTGCTGGGCGTACTCAGTGGTGGCGGCCACCCACCAGCACAGGTACAACCACACGCACCCACGGCACACCGCCCACCCGCCGACGACCGCATGGCCCAATTTGTCTCTACCGTGCTGGCCGACACCGAAGATGTCTGGAAAGACCAGTTTCGCCAAGGTAGCGGTGCGGCTTATCAAGAGCCAACGCTGGTGCTGTTTCGTGGCGCTACCGGCACCGCTTGCGGCACCGGTCAAGCAGCAATGGGGCCGTTTTATTGCCCGGCAGACCAAAAAGTCTATATTGACTTGGGTTTTTACGAAACCCTCAAGCGCGATTTGGGCGCACCCGGCGAGTTCGCCCAAGCCTACGTTATAGCCCACGAAGTCGGCCACCACGTGCAACACTTGTTGGGCATCAGCGACCAAGTGGACCGCCAACGCGGGCGCGTCAGTCAAGTGCAATACAACCAACTTTCGGTGCGCCTAGAGTTGCAAGCCGACTGCTTTGCTGGCGTTTGGGCGCACCATGCCCACGCCTCAAGGCAAATTTTGGAGCAAGGCGACATCGAAGCCGCCATGAACGCCGCTGCCAAAATTGGCGACGATGCGCTGCAACAACGCAGCCAAGGCCGGGTGGTGCCTGACAGCTTTACCCACGGCAGCAGCGCCCAACGTGTGCGCTGGTTTGAGCTGGGCCTAAAAAAGGGGAATGTGCAAGCTTGCGACACTTTTTCAGCGCGTAGCCTCTAAGCTATACCGTTTTGGCGGCGCTGGTGCGACAATTGCACACCAATGACAAGTTCCTTCTCTAATTTATCGCTGGCCGAGCCGCTGGCGCGTGCCGTGGCCGAAATGGGCTACGAGTCCATGACCCCCATTCAGGCCCAAGCCATCCCGGTGGTACTCACGGGGCAAGACGTGATGGGGGCCGCCCAAACCGGCACTGGCAAAACCGCCGCGTTCTCGTTGCCACTGCTGCAACGCCTAATGCAGCACGAAAACGCCTCCACCTCGCCAGCCCGCCACCCGGTGCGCGCCTTGGTGCTGCTACCCACGCGCGAGCTGGCCGACCAAGTCGCCCAGCAAATCGCCCTGTACGCCAAATACACCAAACTGCGTAGCGCCGTGGTGTTTGGTGGCATGGACATGAAACCCCAAACGCTGGAGCTGAAAAAAGGCGTAGAAGTGCTGGTAGCCACACCGGGCCGCCTGCTCGACCATATCGAGGCCAAAAATACCGTCCTCAACCAAGTAGAGTATGTGGTGCTGGACGAGGCCGACCGCATGTTAGACATCGGCTTTTTGCCCGATTTGCAACGCATCCTCAGCTACCTGCCCAAACAGCGCACTACCTTGTTGTTTAGTGCCACCTTCTCGCCCGAAATCAAGCGCTTGGGCAATAGCTACTTGCAAAACCCCGTCACCATCGAAGTGGCCCGCTCCAACGCTACCGCCTCCACGGTAGAGCAGCGCTTTTATAGCGCCACCGACGAGGACAAGCGCCGCGTCATCCACCAAGTGCTAAAAAACCGGGGTATCAAGCAGGCGTTTATTTTCGTCAATAGCAAATTGGGCTGTGGCCGTTTGGCACGCAGCCTAGAGCGCGAGGGCCTCAAAACCACCGCCCTGCACGGTGATAAAAGCCAAGACGAACGCCTCAAGGCCCTAGAAGCCTTCAAACAGGGCGAGGTAGATTTACTGGTCTGTACCGATGTGGCCGCGCGCGGTCTGGACATCAAAGACGTGCCCGCTGTGTTCAACTTTGATGTGCCCTTCAACGCCGAAGACTACGTACACCGCATTGGCCGCACGGGCCGTGCAGGCGCTTCGGGCTTGGCCGTCACCTTGGTATCGGGCAGTGATGCCCGCTTGGTGGCCGACATTGAAAAACTGCTCAACACCAAGCTCAAGGTAGAGACTCTGCCGCTAGACGAAGTAGCCTCCGAGCGCAGCCGTTACAGCGAAGCCCGCCCCGAAGGTCGCTACGAGCGCTATGAACGTCCCGAACGCTTTGACCGTGCAGCAGCCCGTCCGATGCAGCGCGGCGGTTTTCGGCCCGCCATGCCCTCGCGCGACCCATTTTTTGACAAGCCCTACGAGGCCCCAGCCACTGCTGCCGTGCCCTCTTGGGACTCGGTCAGCCCCAACCCGGCGGCGCGTGGCGGCCTCTTGGGCAATATCAAACCCCGGCGCAAACTGGCGGCTTTGTTCAAGCCCAGCGAGCCAAGGGCAGCACCGGCAGCCGCAACAGCGGCCACCACCCAGCCCGAAATAAGCGCCTAAAGCGCCCTTCAGCCCGGCTTTTGCGCCTGTGGGCAGCGCACTTGCAGCAGTTCGCGCTCGGCCAAGCTATTGCCAAAGCGCACTGCACTCAGGCAACCCCCCCAGACGCAGCCGGTATCCAGCGCCAGCACGTCGGGCCGGTTGAGCCAGCCCAGCGTGGACCAGTGGCCAAACGCCACCAACTGGCCCGCACTGCGCCGCCCCGGCACCTCAAACCACGGCAGCAGGCCCGGCGGCGTGGCGGTGGCGCTTTCGGTGCTGGCAAAGTCCATCACCCCGACGGCAGAACAGAAGCGCAGGCGCGTCAGGGCATTGACGACGATACGCCATCGGTCCATGCCTTGCAGTTGGTAGCTCCAGTGGTCTGGGGCGTTGCCGTACATCTGGCGCAAAAACAGCGGCAAATCACGGCTAGACAATACCATTTGCACCTCTTGGGCCAAGGCCAAGGTTTGCGCCACATCCCACTGGGGCAACACCCCAGCATGGACCATCAGCATAGACTGGCCACCATGCTCTAGCGTGCGCGCCAGCGGTTGCTGGCGCAACCAATCAAGCAACACCATGCGGTCAGGAGCTTGCA
The DNA here is from genome assembly GCF_028686475.1 of Giesbergeria sp. Lineage (GTDB taxonomy): Bacteria > Pseudomonadota > Gammaproteobacteria > Burkholderiales > Burkholderiaceae_C > Simplicispira. The sequence goes on from NZ_JAQUCA010000005.1 coordinate 96,313, forward strand.
GCACCGGGGCCAAGGTGTCGCGCACTGATGGCTTGCGCGCTCCGTGGGCCACGGCCAACAGGTGCAGGTCGTGGTTGCCGAGCAGGCTGAGGATGGCCCCATCAGCGGCCCAGCAACGGCGCAGCACCTGCACCGAAGCTGGCCCCCGGTTGACCAAATCACCCAGCAGATAAACCGTATCTCGACTCGGAGAGAAATCTATCTGCTCTAACAAGCGTTGCAGTGCTTCATCACAGCCCTGCACATCGCCAATACAGTAAATGGCCATGACGTTGCACTGCGCTTAGACGTTGATGGCGCTTTGCGAGCCAGCTTGTTGGCGCAGGGCAAATTTTTGAATTTTGCCGGTACTGGTTTTGGGCACTTCGCCAAAAATCACATGGCGTGGCACCTTAAAACCGGCCAAATGCAGCTTGCAGTGCGCCACAATGTCTTCAACCGTGGTTTGTGCGCCCAGTTTCAGCTCAATAAAGGCGCAGGGGGTTTCGCCCCATTTGGGGTCAGGCTTGGCGACTACCGCAGCGGCCAGCACATCGGGGTGGCGATAGAGTACGTCTTCTACTTCGATCGATGAGATGTTCTCGCCGCCCGAGATGATGATGTCTTTGCTGCGGTCTTTGATTTTGATGTAGCCATCGGGGTATTGCACCGCCAAATCGCCGCTGTGGAACCAGCCGCCCGCAAAGGCTTCTTCGGTGGCTTTGGGGTTTTTCAGGTAGCCTTTCATGGCGATGTTGCCCCGGAACATGATTTCGCCCATCGTCTCGCCATCGTGTGGCACGGGCTGCATGGTTTCTGGATTGAGCACCATTGCAGCGCGTTGCAGGTGGTAGCGCACCCCTTGGCGGGCATTGAGGCGCGCGCGTTCACCAATATCGAGGGCGTTCCAATCGTCGTGTTTGGCGCAGACGGTAGCCGGGCCGTACACCTCGGTCAGGCCATAGACATGGGTCAGGTCAAAGCCCATTTTCTCCATGCCTTCAATCATAGATGCGGGGGGTGCAGCACCGGCCACCATCGTTTTGACTCCGGCAGGGATGCCTTCTTTCATGGCGGCAGGGGCATTCACCAGCAGGCTCTGCACAATCGGGGCACCGCAATAGTGCGTCACACCGTGGTTGCGAATCGCATCAAAAATCGACTGGGCATCGACACGGCGCAGGCAGACGTTCACGCCAGCACGGGCTGCCACCGTCCAAGGGAAGCACCAGCCATTGCAGTGGAACATGGGCAGCGTCCACAGATAAACGGCGTGTTTGGGCATATCCCATTCCAGCACATTGGAGATAGCGTTTAACGCCGCGCCCCGGTGGTGATACACCACGCCTTTGGGGTTGCCGGTGGTGCCGCTGGTGTAGTTCAGGGCAATGGCATCCCATTCATCGCTGGGCAGTTCCCAAGCAAACTGGGCATCGCCACTGGCCACAAATTCTTCGTAGGTGGTGCTGCCTAAGCGTTGCGCTGCTGGGCCATACAGGGCATCTTCCACGTCAATCAGCAACAGCGGCGTTTGGCTTTGGCGCAAGGGCAGTGCTTTGGCCACCACGGTAGAAAATTCGGGGTCCACAATCAGCGCTTTGGCCTCGCCGTGGTCCAGCATAAAGGCGATGGCTTCGGGGTCAAGGCGGGTGTTCAGGGTATTGAGCACCGCCCCGGCCATCGGAATACCAAAGTGGGCTTCTACCATCGGGGGGGTGTTGGGCAGCATCACGGCCACGGTGTCATTTTTACCAATGCCTGCACGCTGCAAAGCACTGGCCAATTGGCGGCAGCGGCTATAAGTTTGGCCCCAAGTTTGACGCAACTCGCCATGCACAATCGCCAGCCGCTCCGAGTACACCTCGGCGGTGCGCTCGATAAAGCCCAAGGGCGACAGCGGGGCAAAGTTGGCAGGGTTGCGTGGCAGGTCTTGCTCGTAGATGGATGTCATAAAAAAAATCGTTCAGACAAAAAACGCCTGGCAGCGCCACGGCGACGGAGAGTAAACCAGTTTACGCCCAATAGCTGGCCACACGGAAGCAGCAAGCACTGGGCCTATCGGGGGACAATAGCGACCATGAGCACTGATTTCTTGATTCCTTCCGATGATTCTCTGGCAACCACACCCGTGGCCGACCCCGAAAGCCTAGGCGGTTACGCCCAACGCGCCTATCTGGAATATGCTTTAAGCGTAGTCAAAGGCCGGGCCTTGCCCGATGTGTGCGATGGCCTCAAGCCGGTGCAGCGGCGTATTTTGTACGCGATGGACCGCATGGGCCTGAGCTACTCTGGCCCCAACGGCAATATTGCCCCCAAGCCCGTCAAAAGCGCACGGGTGGTGGGCGATGTGCTGGGGCGTTTTCACCCGCATGGCGACCAATCGGCCTACGATGCCTTGGTCCGCATGGCGCAAAATTTTGCCCAACGCTATCCGCTGATTGACGGCCAAGGCAATTTTGGCAGCCGCGATGGCGATGGTGCCGCCGCGATGCGCTACACCGAAGCGCGCTTGTCCAAAATTAGCCGTTTGCTGTTGGATGAAATGGACGAAGGCACCGCCGATTTCATCCCGAATTACGATGGCTCTACCGTCGAGCCAAGCCAGTTGCCCGCACGGCTCCCGTTCTCTTTGCTGAATGGGGCCAGTGGCATTGCCGTGGGTTTGGCGACCGAAATTCCGAGCCACAACCTGCGCGAAGTAGCCGATGCTTGTGTGGCGCTGGTGAAAAACCCACAACTCTCGGCAGAAGAATTGCAAGCACTGATTCCCGGCCCCGATTACCCCGGCGGCGGCCAAATCATCAGCAGCGCCAGTGATATTGCCGAAGCCTACCGCACCGGGCGCGGCAGCCTGAAAGTGCGGGCGCGCTGGAAAATTGAAGACTTGGCACGCGGCCAGTGGCAATTGGTAGTCACAGAGTTGCCACCCGGTGTCAGCACGCAAAAGGTGCTGGAAGAAATTGAAGAACTGACCAACCCCAAGGTCAAAACCGGTAAAAAAGCCCTGAGCCAAGAACAAACCCAGCTCAAGGCCAGCCTGTTGGCGGTGCTGGATGTGGTGCGCGATGAATCGAGCAAAGAAGCGGCCGTGCGCTTGGTGTTTGAGCCAAAAACTGGCAAAACACCGCAAGCAGAACTCATCACGGCTTTGTTAGCCCACACCAGCTTAGAGACTTCCGCCCCCATCAACCTGACGATGGTCGGCTTGGATGGCAAACCAGTGCAAAAGTCCTTGCGCTGCATGTTGGAAGAGTGGATACGCTTTCGCCAAACCACCATCAACCGCCGCAGTCGGCATCGACTGAACAAGGTACTGGACCGCATCCATATTTTGGAAGGGCGGCATGTGGTGCTGCTGCACATCGACGAGGTGATAGGCATCATCCGCACATCGGACGAACCCAAACCCGCCCTGATAGCCCGCTTTGCCCTGAGCGAGCGCCAAGCGGACGATATCTTGGAAATCCGCCTGCGCCAATTGGCCCGGCTGGAAGCCCTGAAAATTGAGCAAGAGTTGCAAGAACTGCGCGACAGCCAAGGCAAGCTGGAAGATATTTTGGGTAACCCGGCCAGCTTGCGCCGCCTGATGGTGCGCGAGATTGAGCAAGATGCCAAACAATTTGCCGACGAGCGCCGCACCCTGATCCAAGCCGAGAAAAAAGCCGTGGTCGAGGTCAAAGTGGTCGATGAACCCGTCACGGTGGTGGTGTCAGAAAAAGGCTGGGTACGCACACGCAACGGGCACGGCCACGAAGTGGGCAGTTTGGCCTTTAAGGCCGGTGATGCCCTGCTGGCGACCTTTGAATGCCGCACGGTGGATACGCTGGTGCTGTTCGGTAACAATGGCCGGGTCTATTCAGTGCCTGTGGCCCAACTGCCGGGCGGGCGCCGCGATGGCCAACCAGTCACCACGCTGATTGAGTTAGAAGCCGGAACCCAGATTGCCCATTACTTTGCTGGCCCCGCCTCCACACAACTGCTATTGAGCAGCAGTGGCGGCTATGGCTTTTTAGCCCAAATAGACAACTTGGTGGCACGCAACAAGGGCGGCAAAGCCTTTATCACCTTGGCCGACCAGGAGACCGTATGCCCACCTGCACTGGTGGCAGAAGCCACCCATGTGGCTTGTGTGTCCGCCAACGGGCGCTTGCTCACCTTTGAACTGTCCGAACTCAAAACCCTAGAACGCGGTGGGCGTGGCCTGATGCTGCTGGCCTTAGAAGCCCCCGACCGTTTGGTAGGTGCTGCCGCTTACAGCCGCAGCGTGCGTATCATGGGCGTAGGCCGGGGCAGCAAGCCGCGTGAAGAGCTACTGGAATGGCGCAGCCTGCACAATGCCCAAGCCCCACGCGGACGCAAAGGCAAAGAAGTCAATTTTGGCTTCAAGCCAGCCAGCGTTTTGCGCCACCAATAAGCCATGCCAATCGCTACGCAAGGAGACAACATGGGCAAAACAGCAAAAATTGCACACCAATTGTGGTTCACGGTAGGCGCAATCGTCGTCTTGCTGCTGCTGGCGATGGGCTTGATAGGCCGGCATGTCATCGCACAACAGGCCCAGGACGATGCGATGACCACCGAACTAGGCAGCCGCTTGGACACCGCCACACGCTGGATGGGCCTGACCGAAACCAACGCAGTACGCACCCAAGCCATCATCACCAGCAGTGACCCGGTGGTGGAGGAAACTTTCAAGCAAAGCATTGCCGCCACTTCGGCGCAAATTTCGGAATTGCAAAAATCCCTCGAAGCCATGTCTTTGCGCCCGATAGACCGCGAACACATGGCCAAAGTGGCAACAGCGCGCAAAACCATGTTGGACTTGCGCGCCAAGGCACGCCAGCTCAAGGCGGAGGGCCAGCACGAGCCAGCAGTGGCGTTGATTAGCCAGTCTTACAACCCGGCCACAGCGGCTTATCTGCAAACCCTGAAAGAGTTTGTCCAATTGCAGCGTGATGCCCTGCAAAGCTGGCAACGCGAACAATCGCAAACACGTTTGCACACCATCCAACTGGTCGGGGTGGCGCTGCTGTTCATTGTGGCCGCGATGGTGTTGGGCGCATGGAAACTCATCGGCCACATGCAGCAATCTTTGGCCCAAGCCGTGGCCTTGGCCGAGCGCATTGCCCAAGGCAATTTAACCGCCTCGGTGCAGGTAGCGCGTCAGGATGAGTTTGGTGCTTTGTTGCGCTCCTTGCAAGCGATGGGGCAATCTTTGGCCCAAGTGGTGCAACAGGTGCGCGACAGCGCCAGCAATATTGCCACCGCCAGCGCCGAAATTGCCACTGGCAACCAAGATTTGTCGATGCGAACAGAACAAACCTCCAGCGATTTGCAAAAAACCGCTGCCTCGATGGAGCAATTTGCAGGCACAGTGAACCACAGCGCCAGCAGCGCCCAAGAGGCCAGCCGTCTGGCAGCGGGTGCCTCGGACGTAGCCCAACGCGGCGGCGAGATGGTGGCCCATGTGGTTTCGACGATGGAAGAAATCAACCACAGCAGCCGCAAAATTTCCGACATCATCGGCGTAATTGATGGCATCGCTTTCCAAACCAACATTTTGGCGCTCAATGCAGCGGTAGAAGCCGCGCGTGCCGGTGAACAAGGCCGGGGCTTTGCCGTGGTGGCCTCGGAAGTGCGTAGTCTGGCCGGGCGCAGCGCCCAAGCAGCCAAAGAAATCAAAATCCTGATTGAGGCTTCGGTCAACCGGGTGGAAGCTGGCTCACGCTTGGTGCAAGAAACCGGCAGCACCATGCAAGATATTGTGCAAGCGGTGCAGCGTGTGAATGACATGATTGGCCAAATCAGCGCCGCCGCCACCCAAGCCAATGCCGGTATTGGCCAAGTCAACCATGCCGTGGGCAGCCTGGACCAAATGACGCAACAAAATGCGGCCTTGGTCGAACAAAGCGCCGCTGCCGCCCAAAGCCTGCGCGAACAGGCCGACCAGCTGGCGCGGATTTTGTCGGTGTTTCACACCGACGGGCCGCAGCGCGCACAGCGCCCGCGTTTGTCGGCCTGAATCCGCTGGGCGCTGGCGGTCAATTTAGGCCAATTCGGCAATCAGCTCAATTTCGACACAAGCGCCCAGCGGAATTTGCGCCACGCCAAAAGCGCTGCGCGCATGGATGCCCTTGGCACCAAACACTTGGCCCAACAGCTCCGAGCAGCCATTGGTGACCAAATGCTGCTCGGTAAAATCAGCGGTAGAGTTGACCAAGCTCATCACTTTGACGATGCGTGCAATGCGGTTCAAATCACCCGTGGCCGCGTGCAGCGTGCCCAGCAAATCAATGGCTACGGCACGGGCGGCCAGTTTGCCCTCGGCGGTGTCCACATTGCGCCCCAATTGGCCGGTCCAGACTTGGCCATCTTTGCGCGCGATATGGCCGCTCAAAAACAACAGGTTGCCGCTTTGCACAAACGGCACATAGGCAGCGGCAGGCGTGGCCACTGGGGGCAGGGTGATGTTCAGGGCTTGCAGTTGGTCGTAAACGCTCATGGAATGTTCCTCATCAAAAATTTAACGTTTGTGCTGATTTTGCCGTTGTTGCTCTGCGGCTTCCACCCACAGTTGGCGCAGTTGCTGCAACAGAGGCCACAGGCCGCCCGAGGCGGTGGGCGAAATAGCCACAGGGGTTGGAGTGACAGTCTTTTTAGAAGTGGTAGCCGTTTTTTTGCGCGCGCTAGTTGGAGCGGCGGCTGTTGCCGGGACGGGCACAGGCGGCTGTGCATTCAAGCGCTCTACATAGCGCACAAAATCCCCATCGGGTGGTGTGTCCCAATCGTTTTTGTAAGGATCGAGCGCCATGTATCACCTCCAACAACAGCTAAAAACCATCTAGGAATGCACGGGCAGGCGTTGGGCTATCTCCGCCACCAACTGCTGCGCCAGCACCCGTTTGGAGGCGTGGGGCAGTTCGCGGTGGCCGTTGGCATCAACCAGCAATAGTGCATTGTCATCGCGGCCAAAGGTAGCTGGGCCGATATTGCCCACCAACAGAGGCACCTGTTTGCGTAGCCGTTTGGCCGTGGCATGTTGCAGCAGGTCGTGGCTTTCCGCCGCAAAACCCACGCAAAACAAAGCGCCAGCTTGCGCGCGCACCGACTGCGCTACCGTGGCCAGAATATCTGGATTTTCCACAAATGCCAGCGTGGGCACGGCCCCAGAACCATCTTTTTTGATTTTTTCCTCGGCGGACTGGGCTGGTCGCCAATCGGCCACCGCTGCCGTGGCCACAAATACCTCAGCCAGCTCGACATGGGCCTGCACCGTCTCCAACATTTGCTGTGCCGATTGCACATCGATGCGCCGTACCCCTCGGGGTGTGGGCAAATGCACTGGCCCGGCCACCAAAGTCACTTCCGCCCCAGCCTCACGCGCAGCGCGGGCAATGGCAAAGCCCATTTTGCCGCTAGAGTGGTTGGTAATGCCGCGCACCGGGTCAATCGCTTCAAAGGTGGGGCCAGCGGTAATCAGCACCTTGCGCCCAGTCAAGCATTTGGGGCTGAAGAAGGCAATCACTTCTTCTAGCAGCTCGGCAGGCTCTAACATGCGGCCCTCGCCGGTTTCGCCACAGGCTTGGTCGCCGTGGCCTACACCCAACACCAGCGCGCCGTCTTGGGCCACTTGGGCCAAGTTGCGTTGTGTGGCCGGGTGCGCCCACATTTCGCGGTTCATGGCCGGGGCCAAGAGCAGCGGCACGCGCTCGATGGGGCGCGCCAAACACAGCAAACTGAGCAGCTCATCGGCCCGACCTTGCACCAGTCGGGCGATAAAGTCGGCGCTACACGGTGCAATCAAAATCGCATCGGCCTCGCGGCTTAGGTTGATATGCGGCATGTTGTTGGCCTCACGCGCATCCCATTGCGAGCCATACACCGGCCGATTGGACAGCGCCTGCATCGTCACCGGGGTGATAAATTGCGTGGCGGCCTCCGTCATGACCACCTGTACGGTGGCCCCCGCTTTGATGAACAGGCGACACAATTCCGCCGATTTGTAACAGGCTACGCCCCCACTGAGGCCCAGCACGATATGTTTGCCAGCAAGCTCTTTCATAGGGCTGCAATTTAACAGACACCACAGCGCAAAACAGGACACCTATAATCCCGCTTTCCCACCCCCTATTCATGACATGACCAAATTTGTCTTCGTCACCGGCGGTGTGGTGTCTTCCCTGGGCAAGGGAATCGCCTCAGCCTCCCTTGCCGCGATTCTCGAATCGCGGGGCCTCAAAGTCACCCTCATCAAGCTCGACCCCTACATCAACGTCGACCCGGGCACCATGTCGCCATTCCAGCATGGCGAAGTTTTTGTGACCGACGACGGTGCCGAAACCGACCTCGACTTGGGCCACTATGAGCGTTTCATCGAAACGCGCATGAAAAAGTCCAACAACTTTACCACCGGCAAAATTTACCAGTCGGTGCTAGAAAAAGAACGCCGGGGTGATTACCTCGGCAAAACCGTGCAGGTGATTCCGCATGTCACCAACGAAATCCAAGAGTACATCCAGCGCGGTGCGGGCATCGGCACCCCCGATGCCGTGGATGTGGCGATTTGCGAAATCGGCGGCACGGTGGGCGATATTGAATCACTGCCGTTCTTAGAGGCGGTGCGCCAATTGAGCCTGAAGCTAGGCCCGAACAACGCCGCCTTTGTGCATCTGACCTACCTGCCTTGGATTGCCACCGCCGGTGAGCTTAAAACCAAGCCCACCCAGCACACGGTACAAGAACTACGCAAAATCGGTATCCAGCCCGATGCACTCTTGTGCCGCGCCGAGCGCAAAGTGCCCGCCGAAGAGCGCGAAAAAATCTCGCTGTTTACCAACGTGCCCGAGTGGGGCGTGATTAGCATGTGGGATGTGGACACCATCTACAAAGTGCCGCGCATGTTGCACGAGCAAGGCTTGGATGGCCTGATTTGCGACCGCCTGCGCCTGCACACCCCGCCCACCAGCCTCAAGCGCTGGGATGCCTTGGTGCATGAAACCGAGAACCCGCAGGGCGAAGTGCGTATTGCGATGGTAGGCAAGTATGTAGATTTGTCCGACAGCTACAAGTCGGTCAATGAAGCACTGCGCCACGCCGGTATGCAAAGCCATGTGCGCGTCAAAATTGACCACATTGATTCTGAGACCATTACCCCCGAAGGCGTAGCCAGCTTGGGCCAATACGATGCGATTTTGGTGCCCGGTGGTTTTGGTCAACGGGGCGTAGAGGGCAAAATTTGCACCGCGCAATATGCGCGTGAGCATCAAGTACCCTATCTGGGCATCTGTTTGGGGATGCAAGTAGCCACCATCGAATACGCACGCCATGTAGCGGGCTTAGCTGGGGCCAACAGCACCGAGTTTGACCCACAAACCAAACACCCAGTGATTGCCCTCATCACCGAATGGAAAGATGCCGACGGCAGCATCCAAAAGCGCAATGCCAGCTCCGATTTGGGTGGCACCATGCGTTTGGGCGCACAAAGCTCGGATGTCGCCCCCGGCACCTTGGCCCATAGCATTTATGGCGATGTCGTCACGGAGCGCCACCGGCACCGCTACGAGGCCAACGTCAATTATCTGGACAAATTACGCAAAGCCGGTTTGGTGATTTCTGCCCTGACGCAACGCGAACACCTGACCGAAATTGTCGAGCTACCGCAAAGCGTACACCCGTGGTATGTGGGCGTGCAGTTCCACCCCGAGTTCAAATCGACCCCATGGGCCGGCCATCCGCTGTTCAATGCCTTTATCAAGGCGGCGATTGCACACCAGCAAGCGCGCCAAGCAGCCAGCGCCGCTCCCGCACCCACCCCAGAGGCCAGTGTATGAAGCTGTGCGGTTTTGACATTGGCCTGAACCAGCGTTTTTTCCTGATTGCTGGCCCCTGCGTGATTGAATCGGAACAATTGCAAATGGATGTGGCCGGGCAATTGAAAGAAATCACGGCCAGCTTGGGCATTCCGTTCATCTTCAAAAGCAGCTTTGACAAGGCGAATCGCTCTTCAGGCACCAGTTTCCGTGGCCCCGGTATGGAAAAGGGACTAGAGATTCTGGCCAAAATCAAGCGCGAATTGCAAGTGTCAGTGCTGACCGATGTACACAGCGAGGCCGAAGTGGCCCCCGTGGCCGCGGTGGTCGATGTGCTGCAAACCCCAGCCTTTTTGTGCCGCCAAACCGACTTTATCCGCGCGGTGGCGCAGTCGGGTCGGCCGGTGAATATCAAAAAAGGCCAGTTTTTAGCACCGCATGACATGAAAAACGTCATCGACAAGGCCCGCGCTGCTGCACGCGAAGTGGGCCTGCCCGAAGACAACTTTATGGCCTGTGAGCGTGGGGCCAGCTTTGGCTACAACAATTTGGTCTCGGATATGCGCAGCTTGGCCATTTTGCGCGAAACCGGCGCGCCGGTGGTGTTCGATGCCACGCACAGCGTACAACTGCCGGGCGGCCAAGGCACCAGCAGCGGCGGCCAGCGCGAAATGGTGCCGGTGTTGGCCCGCGCTGCCGTAGCCGTAGGCGTGGCGGGCTTGTTCATGGAAACCCACCCCAACCCAGCCCAAGCCCTGAGCGATGGCCCCAATGCCGTGCCGCTCCAACACCTGCAGGCGCTGCTAGAGACGCTGGTAGCCCTCGATAGCGTGACCAAAAAACACGGTTTTTTGGAAGACCGCTTCAACGCCTGAAACCTCCTCCTCTCCCTGTTTATTAGCTAGAAATGGAAAACAACCATGAGTGCAATTGTTGATATCGTAGGCCGCGAAGTGCTGGACAGCCGTGGCAACCCCACCGTTGAATGTGATGTGCTGCTGGAATCGGGCGTGATGGGCCGTGCCGCCGTGCCCTCGGGTGCCTCCACCGGCTCGCGCGAAGCGATTGAACTGCGTGACGGCGACAAGGGCCGTTATTTGGGCAAAGGCGTACTGAAAGCCGTTGAACACATCAACAACGAAATCGCCGAAGCCGTATTGGGCTTGGATGCCTCTGAGCAAGCCTTCTTAGACCAAACGCTGCTCGACTTGGACGGCACCGACAACAAGGGCCGCTTGGGTGCCAACGCTATTTTGGCCGTATCGATGGCCGTGGCACGTGCCGCCGCAGAAGAAGCTGGTCTGCCCCTGTACCGTTACTTTGGCGGCATGGGTGCGGTGCAAATGCCCGTGCCCATGATGAACGTGATCAACGGTGGCGCGCATGCCAACAACTCGCTCGACATCCAAGAGTTCATGATCATTCCAGTGGGCGCACCTTCGTTCCGCGAAGCCGTGCGTTGGGGTGCTGAAGTATTCCACGCCCTGAAGAAAATCATCCACGACAAGGGCATGAGCACCGCGGTGGGCGACGAAGGCGGTTTTGCACCTTCCGTCGAGAACCACGAAGCCGCCATCCAGTTGATTTTGCAAGCCATCGATGCCGCCGGTTACACCGCTGGTGAACAAATCGCTCTGGGCTTAGACTGCGCCGCCAGCGAGTTCTACCACGACGGCCACTACGTGCTGGCCGGTGAAGGCGGCCTCAAGCTCACGGCCCAGCAATGGACGGATATGCTGGCCACTTGGTGCGACAAGTACCCCATCATCAGCATTGAAGATGCGATGCACGAAGGCGATTGGGACGGCTGGAAGCACATCACCGAGCGCTTGGGTAAAAACGTGCAATTGGTGGGCGACGATTTGTTCGTGACCAACACCAAGATTTTGCAAGAGGGTATCGACAAGGGCATCTCCAATTCGATCCTCATCAAGATCAACCAAATTGGTACCCTGTCGGAGACTTTCGCTGCCATCGAAATGGCCAAGCGCGCCGGTTACACCGCCGTGATTAGCCACCGCTCGGGCGAAACCGAAGACAGCACGATTGCCGATATTGCTGTGGGTACCAACGCTGGTCAAATTAAAACCGGCAGCCTGAGCCGCTCCGACCGCATGGCCAAGTACAACCAACTGCTGCGCATTGAAGAAGACTTGGGCGAAGTGGCTTACTACCCAGGCCGTCGCGCGTTCTACAACCTGCGCTAAACCGCCCATGCACCCGCCCTTCGCACACCTTAAGCTGCCAACAACGCTATGAGCCCGCGCATTGTCGTTCCGGTGGTTTTGCTCACCTTGCTGGCCATGCTGCATGCCCAGCTGTGGCAAGGGCGGGGCAGCATCCCCTATGTGCAGGAGATGCGCCAAAAAATTGCAGTACAAAAAGAAGCCAACGCCAAAGCCTTGGCCGAAAACCAGCGCCTCCTGTCTGAAATCAAAGACCTGAAAGAAGGCTTGGACATGGTGGAAGAAAAAGCGCGCAGCGAGCTGGGTATGGTCAAGCAGGGTGAGATTTTTGTGCAATACACCCCGCGCTGATGCGCTCAATGCACCGCGTCGGAACTGGGTGCTTGTTGCACCGGGGCAGCAAAAATCTGCGCCGCATCTACCGGGTCAAAGCGGTATTGCTGGCCGCAGTATTCGCAACCGACTTCAATTTGCCCTTGCTCGGCCAGTACGCTTTCGGTTTCGGCCACGCCTAAATTTTGCAACATGCGGGCGACGCGCTCGCGGCTGCAAGAGCAAGCAAAACGCGGACCTTGTGCGCCTTGCTGGGGTTCAAAGCGCAGCAGTTTTTCTTCCCAAAACAGGCGGCGCAAAATGGTGTCCACATCCAGCGTCAGCAGCTCATCGCGTGTCAGGCTGGCCGCCAGATGGGCAATGCGGTTGTAATCTTCATTCAGGCCGATTTGGTCGGCATCAGCGCTGTGGGCATGGCTTTGGGCCAGATTGGCCTCGCCCTTGATGGGCATACGCTGCACCAGCAATCCAGCGGCCACGCTATCGTTGGCCGCCAGCACCAGCGTGGCATCCAATTGTTCCGATTGCAGCATGTAGTGCGATAGCACATCGCTCAGGCGCTCTAGTTTGCGCCCTTGGGCATCGACCAGCGGCACCACGCCTTGGTAAGGTTGCTGGCCCGGAAATTTGTCTTTCGGGTCCAAGGTGATGGCGCAGCGCCCAGCGCCATGCAGATTGACCAAACTGCTCAGCGTGGCATCCTCGGCCACGCTGCCCTTGAGGGTAGCGGTAGCGCGCAATTGCAAGTCCGATTGCACCTCGGCCACGGCCACCTTGACTGGGCCATCGCCAAAAATTTGCAGCACCAAAGCGCCGTTAAATTTAATGCCCGATTGCATCAGCACGCCCGCAGCGGCCATCTCGCCCAACAATTCACGCACCGGCACCGGGTAGGGACCAGTTGCGGTGTTGGCGGCACGGCGCTGCAACATATCCGTCCAAGCATCGGTCAGGCGCACGATAGCACCGCGCACCGGCTGGCCGTCAAACAAAAATTTATGTAGTTCAGACACGCAAAAAATTTCCTAAAATCAAAAAAGGACTCGGTGGATTAGCCGATTTGTTGCAAGCCAGCACGAAAGCGGCGCGCGTTCTCGATGTAATGCTGGGCGCTGCGGCGCAAGCCCTCGATTTGCTCGGGTGTCAGCTGGCGCACCAACTTGGCCGGGCTGCCCATAATCATGGAGCCATCGGGAAACTCCTTGCCCTCGGTCACCAAAGCGCCTGCACCCACCAGGCAGTTTTTACCAATGCGCGCGCCATTGAGCACCACCGCGCCAATGCCAATCAAGGATTCATCGCCAATCGTGCAGCCATGCAGCGTGACTTGGTGGCCCACCGTCACGCGCTCACCCACCAGCAAGGGCTGACCAGCATCGGCATGAAGCACGCAAACATCTTGGATATTGCTACCGGCACCTAGGGTGATGGCATCTGTATCGCCACGCACCACGCTACCAAACCAAATACTGACATCTTCGCCCAAAGTGACTTGGCCGATGACTTGGGCGCTATCGGCCACCCAAGCAGATGCTGCCAACTGCGGCGCGATGCCATCCAATTGATAAATTGCCATTTATTTTTACCGTGTTGCTGAATGCGATTGCCTAGAATTGTAGAGATGGAACTTCGCCACCGTGCCTTGCAGGTCTTGTGCCTTGCCCACCCCGATGAAAAAGCCGCTGCCACCTTGGCTTTACACGCTCAGGCGGACCAGTGCAGCATTGCCGCCAACGCACCTACGCCCCCGGCGGGCCAAGTTTTGCCCGGCTTGCCAGAGCGCCCCGTGCTGCTGCACCACACCGCCGTGAAGCGACGCTCGCCCGCCACGCCCCAAGGACGGGCCGTGTTGCTGCACGCGATTGCCCATATTGAATTGAACGCCATCAATTTGGCCTTAGATGCCGTCTGGCGCTTTGATGCCATGCCCACCACGTTTTACCGCGATTGGTTGCGCGTGGCCGCCGAAGAAGCCCAACACTTTGGGCTACTGCGCGATATATTACGCAGCCTCGGCCATGATTATGGTGATTTTCCGGCGCACCAAGGACTTTGGACGATGTGCGAAAAAACCCAACATGACATTACTGCGCGCATGGCCTTGGTGCCGCGCACCCTAGAGGCACGCGGCTTAGATGCCACGCCGCTGATTCAACAAAAACTGCGCCAAGTGGATAGCCCCGATGCCTTGGCCGCCGTGGCGGTGTTAGACACCATCTTGCGCGAAGAAGTGGGCCATGTCGCCATTGGCAACCACTGGTACCGCTGGCTGTGTGCGCGCGACGGTTTGGAGCCAGAAAGCCACTATGCCCTGCTGGCACAACAATACCAAGCACCACGCCCCAAACCACCCCTGAACGAAGCTGCCCGGCGCCAAGCAGGTTTTACCGATACCGAGTTGGCGTGGCTGTTATACACCGACTAAGCAGCACCTAAGCCAGCACTTTGCACTAAGCTGAGCCAGACTTCCTAAAATAGGCACCTAGCTGCACCCAGCAGCACCTACCAGAAAAGAAAAAGCACACACCATGTCGAGCACACCCGCCGATCAAACCAGCGCCACCATGATTGCCCGTCAGGCCATCGTCAATGCCCAACATGTGGTTATCGGCTATGAACTGTTCAACCGCTCTCGCCCCGAGACCACCCACACTGCCGCCACCGATGTAGCCTTGGTGTTTACCGCCTTGTCGCACGCAGGCAGCGACGAGTTGGTCGGCAAAAAACTCATTTTTGTCAATTGCACCCACGAAAGCCTGGTCGGCGGTCACCTTGAATTGGTGGACCCTGAAAAAGTGGTCCTCGAAATTCCGCCGCTGGGCCACGCCGCCGCCGAAGAAGTGGCCGCCCGCTTGCCCACCTTGGCCGCTTTGCGTGCGCGCGGTTTCCGTTTGGCGTTTAACCATACCGTGCTGCAATCGGCCTACATGCCCTGGCTGGCGCTGGCCGATTACATCAAGCTCGATTTATCGCTGCTGGCCGCCGACCAACTGGCCGTGCTGATTGGCTATGCCAAGCGCCACACCCAAGCCCACCTGATTGCCGAAAAGGTAGAAACTGCCCAGCAATACGATATGGTCTCTAGCCAAGGGGTGCAGATGTTCCAAGGCTATTGGTTTGCCCGTCCGGCTTTGGTGCGCGCCAAACTGGTATCGCCCGCGCAAAGCAGCATTTTGGAATTGATTAACCTGGTACGCAAACAGGCCAGCACCGAAGCCATCGAAGAGGTGCTGAAAAAAGATGCCGGCTTGGCCTTCAACCTGATGCGGCTGATCAACTCCTCGGGCTTTGGCTTGGCACGCGAAATCAGCTCATTTCGCCAAGCGGTCATGCTCATGGGCCTGAAAAAACTTTTCCGCTGGGCAGCCTTGCTGCTTACCACCTCACGCAACGGCGGCACCCCGCCCTCGGTGGGGCAAACCGCTGTGGTGCGCGGGCGCCTGATGGAATTGCTGGCCCTAGAGAAAAAATTGCCACAAGATGAAACCGATCAAGCCTTTGTGGTGGGCATTTTCTCTCTGCTCGATACCATGCTGGGCATGACGATGGATGCTGCCTTGGGTTTGGTCAGTGTGCCCCCCAGCACCGAGGCCGCCTTGTTGCACAATGCCGGGGTACTGGGTCATTTGCTCACGCTGGCCAAAGCCTGCGAAACCGGCGACGATGCCGCCTTTGACCACGCTGCCACCGCCTTGCAACTGAGTAGCCAGCAAATCAACAACGCCCATTTACAGGCTTTGGCTTGGGCTGACCACTTTGGTGATTGAGCCATTGCCTAAGCGCATGGCATCATTGTCCCCAGACCTCCCAGAACCTTCTCATTGCCATGTCCACTGAACCATCTACTTCTGCCTCCCCTGCCACCCCCGAGGACCATGCTGCGGACAATCTGGCCGTGATTGCCCGCCAAGCCATTGTGGATGAGCATCGGGCAGTTTTTGGCTATGAGCTGTTTGACCGCTCCACCGCTTCGGATGCCCACAACGCCGCCTCCGATGCCGCGCTGCTGTTCAACGCCCTGTCCTACGCCGATACCGAATCCTTGGTCGGGCAAAAACTGGTGTTCATCAACTGCACCCACGAAAGCCTCTCGGGCGGCCACTTAGAACTCATCCACCCCGACAAGGTGGTGCTAGAAGTACCCCCGCTGGCCAAAGATGCCAGCGCCGAGGACATCGAAAAAGCCCGCCCGGTGCTAGAACAGTTGCGCCACCAAGGCTTTCGGCTGGCCTTTAGCGAGCATGTGCTGTGCCCGGCCTATCTCAGTTGGTTGGCGCTGGCAGCCTTCGTTAAGCTAGACCTGACCATGTTCCCGCCCGAGCAAGCCAAACCTTTGGTGCGCTTTGCCCAAGAACACAGCTCGGCCCGGCTGGTGGCGGAAAAGGTGGAATCAGCAGAACAGCACCAAATGATGGCCGATTTGGGTGTGCGCCTGTTTCAGGGCTATTGGTTTGCCAAGCCAGTCTTGGTCAAATCGCACACCATTCGGCCCTCGCAAGCCACCGTGATTCAGCTGATTAATTTGGTGCGTAAACAAGCCAGCACCACCGAGATTGAAGAGCTGCTCAAAAAAGACCCCACGCTGTCATTTAACCTGCTGCGCTTTATCAACTCCTCCGGCTTTGGCCTGTCGTGCGAGATTACCTCGTTTCGCCATGCCGTGATGATTTTGGGCCTGCGTAAATTATTCCGTTGGGCCGCCCTGTTGCTCACCACCTCGCGCGCTGGGGGGTCAGCCCCAGTCGTAGGCACGACGGCGGTAGTGCGTGGCCGCCTGATGGAATTGTTGGCCGCAGAAATGCTCTCGCCCGAAGAGTGCGACAACGCTTTTGTCGTGGGCGTATTTTCCTTGTTAGATACCATGCTGGGCCTGCCAATGGCGCAGGCTTTAGAGTCCTTGGCGCTGCCCGAACCCGTGGTCGATGCTTTGCTGCACCAACGCGGCACTTTTGCCCCTTTCTTGGCCCTGACCAAAGCCTGCGAAAGCGGCGATGAGGTGGCTTTTGCCCTCAATGCCGAGGCGCTGCACCTGTCCAACCGGCAAGTCAACTTGGCGCACCTGCAAGCCCTCACTTGGGCCGAAGATATGGATAGCGCCTAAACGTTTAACGCACCGCACGGATTGCCCAGTCCCTCGCCCCCAAAACAGTTTACTGACTTGGGGGTCCTGCCCGTAAGCGCTATGCTTGCACCCATGAATTTACTCATGGATTCCTTTTTTCGGGCTTTGGCGTATTGCCTGTTTCCCCGTGTGATAGCTTGGTCGCTGCTGCCCCTGCTCCTGATAGGAGCCTTGGCCTTGGCCGGAGGCTATTTTTACTGGGAGCTGGCCGTACAGACCATGCAGGCGTTTTTGCAGGCCCCCGGTTGGTTGACTCCCGCTTGGGAGTGGTGGCAGCAGCAGGGCCTGCCCGATATGACCAGCTGGTTAGCCCCAGCCTTGGTGTTGGTGCTGGTCACGCCCCTGATAGTGCTGGTAGCGCTGCTCACGGTGGCCTTTCTTATGACTCCATCGCTGGTGGCCTTGGTGGGGCAGCGGCGCTTTCCCACTTTAGAGCGCTTGCAAGGCGGTTCGGTGTGGCAAAGTATGCTGTGGTCTTTGGGTTCTACCCTGATGGCCCTCTTGCTGCTGGTGCTGTCGATGCCCTTGTGGCTGCTGCCACCGCTGGTGCTGATTGTGCCGCCGCTGATTTGGGGTTGGCTCACCTACCGCGTGATGGCCTTTGATGCCTTGTCCGACCATGCCAGCCCCAGCGAACGCGAAGAACTACTGCGCCGCCACCGCATGGCCCTGCTGCTGATGGGCGTGGTGTGCGGTTACTTGGGCGCGGCACCGGCCATTGTCTGGGCTTCGGGGGTGCTGTTTGTGGCCGCCTTTTTTATCTTGATACCCTTGGCGATTTGGATTTACACCTTGGTGTTTGCCTTTTCGTCTTTGTGGTTTACCCATTTTGGCTTGGCCGCCTTGCAACAATTGCGTGCCGAGCAGCACGCTGCCACTACCGTAGCAGCTACCCCTACCCCTAACGATGCCCCCTTGCCAGCCGTAGCGGCCACCGACCTCAACGCTGCGCTGCCTGCCTCCCCTGCGCCTCCGTCTATTTCCTGAAAGAGCCACCACCATGCAAAAATTTGGTCTCATCATTGTTGGCGATGAAATCCTCTCGGGCAAACGTACCGACAAACACTTGGGCAAAATCATCGAGCTGCTCAATGCGCGCGGCTTGTCCTTGTCGTATGCCGATTATGTGGGCGATAACCCCGAACGCATCACCGCCACCCTAGCGCGCGCCTTTGCCTCGGGCGATGTGGTGTTTAGCACTGGCGGCATTGGGGCCACGCCCGATGACCACACGCGCCAGTGTGCCGCCCGCGCTTTGGGGGTAGAGCTGGCCCTGCACCCCGAGGCCGCCGCCCTGATTCGCGAGCGCATCGAAGACACCGCACGCGAACAAAACCAGCCCTTTGAACCCGAACGCCCCGACAATGTGCAGCGCTTGCAAATGGGCGTGTTTCCCTTGGGCGCAACCATCATCCCCAACCCCTACAACAAAATTCCGGGTTTTAGCTGCCGCACCGCCAATGGTGCCGCAGTGCATTTTGTGCCGGGCTTTCCGGTGATGGCTTGGCCGATGGTGGAGTGGGTGCTTGAGCAACAATACCGCCACCTGTTCCATGCGGCACCCCAAACCGAGCATTCCGTGCTGGTCTATGGTGCCATCGAGGCCGCCCTGACCCCGCTGATGCAGCAAATTGAGCAGCAACATCCGCAAGTGCGCGTGTTTAGCCTGCCCAGCGTGGACCACCCGGTGCATGGGCGGCATATTGAATTGGGCGTGAAAGGCCCGACCACTGCCGTGCCTGCCGCATGGGAGGCTTTGCGCGCCATGTTGCACCAATTTGGTGCCAATTGCGGCCCTGAATTGGTGCGTCATCTTTAGCCGATTGGCAAATAGGTGCAACTGCACTGCACAGGTGCAACCGCGTGTCGGGTTCCACAGGCACAATATATCGCTTGCGGTTTTGCAAGACGATAAACTGGGGCTGGCATGTAATCTGCTTTGACCAGAATATCTGATTTTTTCAACGAGTGTTTTTCCAGGAGAACCTGATGGCCAAGACCGTTGCGGACGTGATGAACATGGTGCAAGAAAACGAAGTCAAGTTTGTTGACTTCCGTTTCACCGATACCCGTGGCAAGCAGCACCATACTACGGTGCCAATCTCGCATTTTGATGAAGACAAGTTCTCTTCGGGCCATGCGTTCGATGGCTCTTCTATTGCTGGTTGGAAGGGCATCGAAGCCTCCGACATGCAACTCATCCCTGACCCCAACACCGCCGTGATCGACCCCTTCTTTGAAGAGTCCACCTTGGTCATGACCTGTGATGTGATTGAACCCAGCGATGGCAAGGCTTACGACCGCGACCCGCGTTCCATCGCCAAGCGCGCCGAAGCCTACCTCAAGGCTTCTGGCTTGGGCGATACCGCCTTCTTCGGTCCCGAACCCGAATTCTTCATTTTCGATGGCGTGCGCTGGAGTACCGAACCCCACAATACCAGCTACGAAATCGAAGAATACGAAGCCCCTTGGAACACCAACGCCAAGCTGGATGGCGGCAACCGTGGCCACCGTCCCACTACCAAGGGTGGCTATTTTCCCGTGCCCCCGGTCGATAGCACGCAAGACATGCGCGCCGAGATGTCTTTGATTTTGGAATCTTTGGGCATTCCGGTCGAAGTGTTCCACCACGAAGTGGCTGGCGCTGGTCAAAACGAAATTGGCACCCGCTTTAGCACCTTGGTCGAGCGCGCGGACTGGACGATGCTGCAAAAGTACGTCATCCACAACGTGGCCAATGCCTACGGCAAAACCGCTACCTTCATGCCCAAGCCCTACCACGGCGACAACGGCTCCGGTATGCACGTACACCAATCCGTCTGGAAAGACGGCAAAAACCTGTTTGCTGGCGACGGCTACGCCGGTTTGTCTGATTTTGCCCTGTACTACATCGGCGGCATCATCAAGCACGCCCGCGCCCTCAACGCCATCACCAACCCCGGCACCAACAGCTACAAGCGCTTGGTGCCCCACTTTGAAGCCCCGGTCAAGTTGGCGTACTCGGCCAAAAACCGTTCCGCTTCGATTCGTATTCCTTACGTCTCCAATCCCAAGGGCCGCCGCGTCGAAGCACGCTTCCCCGACCCACTGATGAACCCCTACTTGGGTTTTGCCGCCCTGCTGATGGCCGGTTTGGACGGCGTGGAAAACAAAATCCATCCCGGCGAAGCGGCCACCAAGGATTTGTACCATCTGCCGCCCGAAGAAGACAAGCTGGTGCCGACCGTGTGCCACAGCCTGGACCAAGCGCTGGAGCATCTGGACCAAGACCGCGCCTTCCTGACCAAGGGTGGCGTGTTCTCTGACGCTATGATTGATGCCTACATCGAGCTGAAGATGTCTGAAGTCACGCGCTTCCGCATGGCCGTGCATCCGGTTGAGTACGATATGTACTACTCCCTCTAAGCGCTAAGCTGTAAGGCTTCCAAGACAAGGCGGTGGCATACACCGCCTTTTTTCATTTTGGTGTGGTCAGAGGCTCCACTGGCAATGGAACCTGCGCCGCGCCACGCTATCGGACAAACTGCGGGGTAGTGGTGGCGTTTGTTGTTTGGACACGAAAGGTGTTTCGCGGATACTCTGGCACAAGCTCCCCGGCATGTTCCAGGCGAAAAAATTCATGAAAAAAATCTCCTCCACCCTGCTTTGTAGTCTGCTGTGTGCCACTTTGGGCAGTTCGGCAGTCTGGGCACAAGACCGCATTTATCGCTGTGGCAATGAATACACCAACAACGCCAACCACGCCCGCGAGCGCGGCTGCAAGGCGGTAGATGGCGGCAACGTCACGGTGTTGCAATCCAACCCCGGCAGCACGCGCAGCAATGCCAATGCCGCCAGCGCCAGCAAACCGGCGGCGGCCAGTTCCCCCGCTGGTGCGCCCAAGGTGGACAACAGCCAGCAGCGCAGCCGCGATGCCGATGCCCGTGCTATCTTGGAAGCCGAATTACGCAAAACCCAAGCCCGCTTGGCCGATTTGCAAAAAGAATACAACAACGGCAGCCCCGAAAAAACCGCCCTCGAAATGCGTAACGTACAAGGCTACGCCGAGCGCACCGCAGAACTCAAAGCCAACATTGCCCGCACCGAAAGCGACATTGCAGGCATCCAGCGCGAAATGGGACGCTTGAAATGAAAGCCACCGCCTTAGATGGGCGTTTTCAGTCTTTGGATTTATTGTCGGTGCTGGTGGCGGTGTTGCGCGCCGATGGCACGGTGCAATTTGCCAATGCAGCCCTAGAGGACACGGTGGGCCTATCGCGTCGCACCCTAGAGGGCATGGACTTTGCCCAATTTTTCACCCTGCCATCGTTGCTGCAAAATGCCTTAGCAGGTAACCGTGGCGAAGATTTTTCCGCCGTGCGCTTTGACGGTTGCCTCAAGCGCCTGCACCAAGAGCCGGTGCTGGTGCATGTCAGTGTGGTGCCTGCGGATGGCCCCGGCGAGGTCTTGGTAGAGCTGTGGCCACTAGAGCAGCAAGCGCGCCAAGACCGCGAAGAGCGTCTGCGCGACCAAGCCCAAGCGCACAAAGAGCTGATTCGCAATCTGGCCCACGAAATCAAAAACCCGCTCGGGGGCATTCGCGGCGCGGCGCAGTTGCTAGAGATGGAACTCGACAGCCCCGAGATGACGGAGTACACCCAAGTCATCATCCACGAGGCCGACCGCTTGCAAAGTTTGGTCGATAGATTGCTGGCCCCACACCGCCATCCGCATCTGGTGGGCGATGTAAATATCCACGAAGTCTGTGAACGTGTGCGCTCCTTGGTGCTGGTGGAATACCCGCAGGGCCTGAAGATTGAGCAAGACTACGACATCTCCATCCCCGAGTTTCGTGGCGACCGCGAACAACTGATTCAAGCGGTACTCAATGTGGTGCAAAACGCCGCGCAGGTGTTGGTGCCACAAATGGCACAAGGCGATGCACGCATCACTTTGCGTACCCGCGTAGCCCGGCAAATTACCTTGGGACGCGAGCGTTACAAGCTGGCATTGGAATTGCATGTGATAGACAACGGGCCAGGCGTGCCCGATGCCATTCGGGAGCGCATTTTTTACCCCTTGGTGTCGGCGCGCGATGGCGGGTCAGGTTTGGGCCTGACGCTGGCACAAACCTTTGTGCAGCGCCACCACGGCATGATTGAGTGCGATAGCGTACCCGGTCGTACCGATTTCCGCATCCTGATTCCTTTGCCCTGAGGATCAATAACCGGCAACCAGCGAGAGACAAACACCCATGAAGCCGATCTGGATAGTAGATGACGACCCCTCGATCCGCTTTGTGCTGGAAAAAGCACTGGCGCGTGACAACCTGCCCACGCGCAGTTTTACCCACCCACGCGAAGTGCTAGAAGCACTGGCTGAAATTAGCTCCGGCGATGCTTCCCAGTTGGGGCCGCAGGTGTTGGTCAGTGATATTCGGATGCCCGGTGGCTCCGGCTTGCAGTTGCTGGAAAAAGTCCACGCCATGCAGCCTGCCTTGCCCGTCATCATCATGACGGCCTATTCCGATTTGGACAGCGCTGTTTCGGCGTTTCAGCGCGGCGCGTTTGAATACCTGCCCAAGCCGTTTGATTTGCCCAAAGCGGTAGAGTTAATCCGCCGCGCCGTGCAAGAGAGCGAACGCGAAAGCGTGGCCCAAGACAGCCCGGCTGCGGCGGCAGAGATGCTGGGCCAAGCCCCAGCCATGCAGGATGTGTTCCGCGCCATTGGCCGCCTGAGCCAAAGTTTGGTCACGGTGTTAATTACCGGCGAATCTGGCTCGGGCAAAGAGCTGGTAGCGCGCGCCTTGCACAAGCATTCACCTTGCGCCAGTGGGCCGTTTGTCGCCATCAATACCGCCGCTATCCCCAAAGATTTGCTGGAATCCGAGTTATTCGGCCATGAGCGTGGCGCTTTCACCGGCGCACAAACCCAGCGTCGGGGCCGTTTTGAGCAAGCTGAAGGCGGCACACTGTTTTTGGATGAAATCGGCGATATGCCATTCGATTTGCAAACCCGCTTGCTGCGCGTGCTGTCGGATGGGCAGTTTTACCGCGTGGGCGGACACAGTGCCGTCAAGGCCCATGTGCGTGTGATTGCCGCTACACACCAAAATTTAGAGCAACGGGTGAAAGATGGGGCTTTCCGCGAGGATTTGTTCCACCGCCTGAATGTGATTCGGCTGCGCCTGCCCGCCCTGCGCGAGCGCCCCGAAGATGTGCCCATGCTGACGCGCCATTTTTTGCAGCAAAGTGCGCGCCAATTGGGGGTAGAACCCAAACGCATCGCCGATGCGGCACTGGCTAGGCTGGCACAGTTTGCTTTTCCGGGCAATGTGCGCCAGTTAGAAAATATCTGCCACTGGCTCACGGTGATGGCCCCAGCGCAGGTGATTTCGGTACAAGACTTACCGCCCGAGGTGTTAGAAACGGCACCGGCCCCAGCCCCTGTGCCGCCTTTGGGCCAACCGCCCATCCAAATTCCCACCATACCAGCGCCTGCAACTCTGCCTGCTGTGGCTTTGCCCCTCTCTTCTGCCACCGATGCAGACAGCCATTGGGAGGCCCTATTAGAAGCCGAAGCCCAAGCCTTGCTCGCCAACGGCCAAGCCGAAGTGTGGGATGTGCTGGCGCGGCGTTTTGAGTCGCGCCTGATTAGCGCCGCCTTGGCCGCCACGCATGGGCGGCGCATGGAGGCCGCGCAGCGCTTGGGCATTGGGCGCAACACCATCACGCGCAAAATCCAAGAATTGGGGCTGAAAGCCCACGACGATTGACGCTGCTGTAATCGCCAGCACGCCGCCGATTCAGGCCAGCGTTAAAACCACTGGCGCGTGGTCGCTGGGTTGGGGGTTTTTGCGCGGTGTGCGGTCAATGCTGCAAGCGGCCACCGCTGGACGCAAGGCAGCACTGACCAAAATGTGGTCAATGCGTAAACCCCGGTTTTTCTGGAACCCCAGCATACGGTAATCCCACCACGAAAAACTCTTGTCCGGCTGCTCGAACAGCCGGAACGCGTCGTGCAAGCCCAAACCAAGCAGGGCTTGGAATTGCGCTCGTTCTTCCGGCGTGTGGTGGATGCTGCCACGCAAGCCTTCCGGATCGAAAGAGTCGCGGTCTTCTGGGGCGATATTGAAATCGCCCAACAACAGCAAACGCGGGTGCTGGGCCAACTCTGCACTGACCCAAGCGTGCAGAGCCTCCAACCAGCGCATTTTGTAGGCAAACTTGTCCGTGCCGGGGGCCTGGCCGTTGACAAAATAACCATTGATGAGGCGCAACGGGCCTGTGGGGGTGTCGAGCGTGGCTGCAATGATGCGCGCCTGCTCATCCACCAAACCGGGGATATTCCGCACTACGGCCTGCACCGGCTGGCGTGTCAGCCAAGCCACACCATTGTAGGTTTTTTGCCCGTGGGCTACTGCGTGGTAGCCTGCTGCTTGGAGTGCGACAAACGGGAATTTGTCTTCCGTTTGCTTCAGTTCTTGCAAACCCAAAGCATCGACGGGGTTGGCAGCCAGCCAATCGAGTACCTGCGGCAGCCGCACCGAAAGCGAGTTGACATTCCAAGTAGCGATTTTCATGGATTTTTTTGCAGTTTAAGTCGCTACCAGCTCTCGCAGCACCTCGGGGTGCGCCTGAGCCACGCGCATTAAAGATTGTGCAGCGCCAGAGGGCTGTCTGCGCCCCTGCTCCCATTCTTGCAGGGTACGTACGCTCACCCCGAGCAGCTTGGCAAATGCAGACTGCGAAACCCCCACCTTGGCCCGTGCCTGTGCCGCAACCGTCAGGGTGACGTGATGCACACGCCCCTCGCCACGTTTGGCCTGCTGAATCGACTCCAGCACATCATTCGCAAACGCCTGCATTTCAGCGTCCATCTTCACAGTTTTAGGCATCGTAAGCATCCTTCCACATCTTCAGAACAGCGGTGGGCATATTGTCGAACTTGGCTTTGGTATAAATAGCCACCAGCACCACCTCACCATGCGCCAGTCGCGTGAAGTAAATCACGCGCGCCCCACCACGCTTGCCCATGCCAGAGCGGCCCCAGCGCACCTTGCGTAGGCCATCGGCACCGGGAATAACATCACCCGCCAAGGGGTTGCCGGCCATCCACTGAATCAGCAACTGGCGGTCGGCATCGTTGAGCACCTCCACCACCATGCGCTGAAAAATGGGGGTTTCTATGACAGTAAGCATAGAAAATTATACGTCAATGACGTATTTTCAAGGTTTTTTTCCAGGTAGGCGACGCAAAATGGCACGCACGGGTGCGGCTTCGGCCTGCATCCAGCGCAGCGGCAGGGCAATCAGCTCATAGTCGCCCTCGGGCACGGCATCCAGCAGCAGGTTTTCTAGCACGCGCAGGCCGCGCCGCTGCAATACTTGGTGGCTGGGCAGGGTGGTGCTGTTGGCCGGGTCGATGCTGGCGCTGTCGGTACCCACCAGCACCACACCGGCATCGGCCAAGCGCTCTAGGGTCTCGGGGGCCACAGCGGTCAGGTGTTCGTCCCACTGGCTGGGGGCTTGCTGGTAGGTGCGTAGCAGCACACGCGGCGGCACATCGGCCACGGCATGGGCCAGATGTTGCCATTGCACGCACGGGCCACAGCCCATGACATGGATGACGCGACACGGGCCAATAAATGGCTCCAGCGCCAGCGCACCCACGGCTGCGCCGGTGTTGGCATAGTGCAACGGGGCATCGGCATGGGTTCCGATATGCGGTGATAAACGCACGACGCTCAAATTGACCGGGCAGCTGGCCGACAAGGTGGTACACCATTGCTGCTCATAGGGCGCATCGCCCGGATAGACCGGACTGCCCGGATGCACGGGGGCGGAAATATCCCAAAGCGGTGCTTGGCCTTGACCCACCATAGCGACGCTTAAAACACTACGCCTTGCAGCACTGGCAAGCCGTGGCGCTGGCGTGCTTGCTGGCAGGCATCGCTGCCGGCTGCAAACTCGTGGCAAGGCGAAGGCCGCCATTCGTAAATGCCACAAGCCACTTTTTGGCCTACCTTGCCTGTCAGGGCCGCACAACGCACCCGCAGATGATCCGTGCCACGCATCCGGCACAGGCTATCGGTGATGGCATCGGCCAAGCCATCGGGCACCTTGCCGCCGCGCTCTTGCAACTCATGCACCGAAAAATCGACGCGAAAGCTGGCACAGCAAGCACCACAGCTTAGGCAAGGGTGGCTCATGCGTCTTGTCGCCCCAGCAGCAGGTATTCCATCAGCGCCTTTTGGACGTGCATCCGGTTCTCGGCCTCGTCCCAAACCACCGATTGCGGGCCATCAATCACCTCGGCGGTGACTTCTTCGCCCCGGTGGGCGGGCAGACAGTGCATGAACAGTGCATCTGCTTGGGCCACTGCCATCATGTCGGCATTGACGCACCAATCGGCAAAAGCGGTTTTGCGCGCTTCGTTTTCGGCCTCGTAGCCCATGCTGGTCCACACGTCGGTCGTGACCAAATCAGCGCCCCGGCAGGCATCCAAGGGGTTGCTAAAGAATTGGTAACTGCTGGGGCTGATACCGTTGCCGCCCATCGCCAATTTCTCATCCACTTCGTAGCCGCTGGGGGTACTGACATGCACTTTGAAGCCCAACAGCTGCGCCGCTTGCAGCCACGTATTGGCCATGTTGTTGCCATCGCCCACCCAAGCCACAGTTTTACCGGCAATACTGCCCCGATGCTCAATAAAGGTGAAGATGTCAGCCAAAATTTGGCAGGGATGAAACTCATTGGTGAGGCCGTTGATGACTGGCACGCGCGAACAAGAGGCAAAACGCTCGATTTTGGTTTGCTCAAAAGTGCGAATCATCACCAAATCGGTCATGCGGCTGATGACGCGCGCCGAATCTTCAATCGGTTCGGCGCGGCCCAATTGGCTATCGCCGGTGGTCAGATGCACCACACTGCCGCCCAGTTGGTACATGCCCGCCTCAAAACTGACGCGGGTGCGCGTGCTGGCCTTTTCAAAAATCATGGCCAAGGTGCGATCCACCAGCGAACGGTGTTTCTCGTAGGCTTTGAACTTGCCTTTAATCAGGGCGGCACGCTCGAACAAATAAGCGTACTCGTCGGCACTAAAGTCGTTGAATTGCAGGTAATGTTTCATCAGTGTGCGCTCTTTCGCGTGCTTAGGCGGCCAAAAAGGCTTTGACCAAGGGAGTCAGCAAGGCAATGATGAGATCGGCCTCACCCACGGTCAGAATCAGCGGTGGCACGATACGAATCACGCTGTCAGCCGTGACGCTAATCAGCAAGCCCGAATCAGCCGCCACCCCGACCAAAGCACCGCAGGGCTTACCCAGTTCTACGCCAATCATCAGGCCCAAACCGCGCACTTCTTTCACGCCATCGACGCGCTCCAGCGCCCGTTGCAAACCTTCTTTCAGGTAGGCACCCACCTTCGCTGCGTTGTCAAGCAAGGCATCTTCTTCGATGATGCGTAGCGTTTCTAGGCCAGCGCGCATCGCCAGCGGATTGCCACCAAAGGTGCTGCCGTGGTTGCCCGGTTGCAAAATGTGCGCCGCTTTGGGGCCAGCCACCACCGCCCCCACCGGCACGCCCGAGCCTAAACCCTTGGCTAGCGTCATGACATCGGGCACGATACCGGCCCATTGGTGGGCAAACCACTTGCCAGTGCGACCGACACCGGTTTGCACCTCGTCAATCATCAGCAGCCAGCCGCGCTCATCGCACAGTTGGCGCACTTGCTGCAAGTATTCAAAGCGCATCGGGTGCAGGCCGCCCTCGCCTTGGATGGTTTCTAAAAAGACAGCGGTGATGTTGGGGTTGCCTGCGGTGGCTTGCTTGAGGGCTTCAATGTCGTCTTTGGGCACGCGGATAAAGCCCTCCACCAGCGGCTCAAAGCCTGCTTGGATTTTGGGGTTGCCGGTGGCCGACAGGGTGGCAATCGAGCGCCCATGAAAGGCTTTTTCATAGACCACCACTTGGGCGCGTGCTATGCCCTTGTCGTGGCCGTATTTGCGCGCCATCTTCAGGGCCGCTTCGTTGGCCTCTAATCCTGAATTGCAAAAGAACACATTGCTCATGCCAGTCAGCTTGATGAGCTTGGCAGCCAACTCCTCTTGCAAGGGTATATGGTAGTAATTGGAGGTGTGAATCAGCTGCGTGAGTTGGTCTTGCAGCGCGGGCACCAATTTGGGGTGGTTGTGGCCCAAGGTATTGACGGCGATGCCAGCCAATGCGTCTAAATAAAGTTTTTCATTCACATCCCAGACGTGGCAGCCCTGCCCGTGCGAGAGCGCAATCGGCACTCGGCCATAGGTGTTCATCACGTGGGGCGAGGTGGCCTCAATGAAAGCGGTCATGCAGAAATCTCCAGACAGAGCGAGTCAAAAGAGTGTCGATTCTAGTGGGGCAAAATGTCTGGCACGGCTGTTGCGTGCAATCTCATCCATCGGGGGGCGTGCAAGCGGTGCCTAACTCTTATATAAGAGTTAGAATGAGGTACCACGGCACCCTCCCGCAGCGATCCTGCACCGTCCGTTTTATAACCCTTGCTTTACCCAGATGGCTTCTCCTTCCACCCAAGAGGTTTTCATTCAGGGCATCACCCACAGCGGAAAAACCTTCCGTCCCAGCGATTGGGCCGAGCGCCTCGCCGGTGTCATGAGCCAATTTCGCCCCGGCGGTGCCCAGCCCGGTAGCCACCTCAGCTATTCGCCGTGGTGTGTGCCCACGGTCATCCACGGTGTCAAATGCGTGATTGTCAATCGCGCCTTGCACCAGCACGAGCCTATGGCTTGGGACTTTGTCATGAACTTTGCCCGCGATAACGAACTGCAAGTGGCCGAAGCTTGCTTGCTGCCCGATCCACCCAGTGCGCCCCCGAAGCGCCCATAAAAAAACCGCCCGAAGGCGATTTTTTTATTTTGCCAGCAGCGCACCCAGTGCAAACGGCGGACAGAACGAAGGGGGTGCTAAGCCTGTCCGGGCGATTTACCTGATGAGGCTCAGGCAGCCAGTGCCAGGGCCTTGACCTTGGCGGACAGACGGCTCTTATCGCGAGCAGCCTTGTTCTTGTGGAAAATGCCCTTGTCGGCCACGTTGTCCACCACCGATTGCATTTTGGCAAACAGTTCAGCGGCCTTGGTCTTGTCGCCAGCCAGAACGGCCTTTTCGACGTTCTTGACAGCGGTACGGTACTTGGAACGCAGCGAGGTGTTGGCGGCGTTCAGTTTGGTGTCTTGGCGGACGCGCTTGCGACCGGATGCCAGACGGGGGTTCTTTTTCTTGGGTTTAGCGGATGCCATTGTGTGTATTCCTTGTGTTCGAGGATGATGCCAGCAAAGCCCACGATTGTAACCCAGTCAACACAAAGGGCTTGGCAGCGCATACACTGACAAGGTGTCGTTACTTAAATCTGCCTCCACTGTTTCGCTGTTCACCCTGGCCTCGCGCATTACGGGCTTGGTGCGCGACCTCATCATGGCCTCGATGTTTGGCGCCAGTGCGCTGACCGATGCGTTCAATGTCGCGTTTCGCATTCCCAATTTGTTTAGGCGTTTGTTTGCCGAAGGGGCTTTTAGCCAAGCCTTTGTGCCGGTGCTGGCTGCTGCCAAAACCCAGCATGGCGAAGAGGCTACGCGCCAGCTGATTGAGCATGTAGCCACGGTGTTGGCATGGGTATTGGTGCTGGTGTGTATTTTGGGCGTGGCCGGTGCGCCGATTTTGGTCTGGATGTTGGCCAGTGGTTTGCGCCAGACCGGCCCCGGTTTTGATGCTGCGGTGGACATGACGCGCTGGATGTTTCCGTACATCGGTTGTATGTCGATGGTGGCGCTGTCTGCCGGAATCTTGAACACTTGGAAGCGTTTTGCCGTGCCAGCGGCCACGCCGGTGCTGCTCAATCTGTGCATGATTGCGGCGGCTTGGCTGGGGGCACCGTGGCTGAAAGCGCAGGGCATCGAGCCGATTTATGCGATGGCCGCTGGCGTGATGCTAGGCGGCGTGCTGCAATTGGCGGTGCAGGTGCCAGTGTTGTACCGTTTGGGCTTGCTGCCGCGCATTGGCATCACTTGGGGCGCGCTGCGCCGCTCTTTTCAAGATGAAGACGTGCGCCGTATTTTGCGCCTGATGGCCCCGGCGCTGCTCGGGGTGAGTGTGGCACAAATCTCTTTGATGATTAACACGCAAATTGCGTCTTATTTAGCCCCCGGCAGCGTAACATGGTTGTTTTATGCCGACCGGCTGATGGAGTTTCCCACGGCACTGCTGGGCGTAGCGTTGGGGGTGGTACTGACCCCACAATTGGCTGCTGCCAAAGCGGCGGGGGATGCGGAACGCTATTCGGCCATGCTCGATTGGGGTTTACGCATGGTGGTGTTGTTGGCCGTGCCCTGTGCTGTTGGCTTGCTGGCTTTTGCCCAACCGCTGGTAGCCACTTTGTTCCATTACGGTGCCTTAAAAAACAGCGATGTGCAACAGATTGCCTTGGCCCTGACCGGCTATGGTGCCGGTCTGTTGGGGCTGGTAGCCATCAAGGTATTGGCACCGGGCTACTATGCCAGCCACGACATCCGCACCCCGGTCAAAATTGCCATCGTGGTGCTGCTGATTACCCAAGTGCTCAATGTTGCTTTGGTGCCGTGGTTGGCCCATGCGGGCTTGGCCTTGTCGATTGGCTTGGGGGCCTTGGTCAATGCCCTGTGGCTACTGGCAGGCTTGTTGCGCCGGGGGAGCTATTGTCCGCAACCGGGTTGGGGACGCTATGCTTTACAGGTGGGCAGCGCCAGCACTTTATTGGCAGCTTTTTTGCTGTGGGCCAATCAGCATTTTGATTGGATTGGCTTGCGTAGCCAGAGCCTAGAACGGGTTGGCCTGCTGGCCTTGTTGCTGTGCGCCTCGGTGCTGCTGTATTTTGGCGTGCTGCGCTTGGCGGGCCTGAATTTGCGCCAAACGCTGCGCCGCTAAAGCACAGCTGGCTATCACACCAGCCCGGCCACGCTGAGTTCTTTTTTCAGGTAGGCGTAAAACAGGGGGGCGGCCACCAAACCGGCGGGGCCAAACACCGCTTCGGCGACAAACATCACGCTGAGCAGCTCCCAAACGCCCATATGGGTACGCTGGCCTACCACTTTGGCGTTAATCACATATTCGGCTTTGTGAATCAAAATCAGAAAGCCCAAGCACGCCAAGGCCGCCATAGGCGATACCGACAAGCCCACCACGGTGATGATGGCATTGCAGAGTAAATTGCCCACAATCGGCACCAGCCCGGCCACAAAGGTGATGGTAATCAGCACCGGCGTATAGGGCAGTGACATCTCCCACAAGGGCAAGACAATCAGCAAAAACAACGCTGTAAGCACGGTGTTAAACGCAGCAATCCAAAACTGCGCCGCCACAATTTGCCGAAAAGCCTCGCCAAACAAGGCGATACGCAATACCAATTCTTGTGCCAAGGGGCCACGCGCACCACGAATGTGGCGCACCGCTGCCAAGGCCCCAATCAGCATACCCACATAGGCAAACAACAAGCCACTGAGCCAGACGCGCCCAGCCAAGGCCAGCGCTCCGGCCTTGGCCCCCAAATAACTGGCAATGCTACGCTGGATTTCTTGCGCGCCATCGGGCAACTGGTTGGCAATATCGGGGGGCAGTTTGTCGCGCAGTTCTAGCACCGTGCGCGCCATGTAATCGAGCAATTCACGGTATTGCTGGGGTGCCTCGACCAAATAGCCGCGCGATTGCGACAAGCCCAAGCCCAACAAGGCCAGCGGCGATAACATCACCAAAGCAGCGGCCAGCACCTGCGCCCAGCGTGGCGGGCCAAGCTGCCCATGCGGGCGTTGCCCCAACAGGGCAAACCGAGGCACCAACCAGCGCGTGAGCAAAAAACCCAAGCAGACACACAACAAACCCGGCAACAGGCCACGCCACATAATCAGCAGCAAAGCCGCTGCCATCAGCAGGTAGCTACTGAGTACCACCCCCGGTGGACTGCGATTTTCTGCGGTAAAAGGGGGCGCTGTGTCGGCAGAGGACAGCAACGCAGGCACAGTGGACGGCGCGGCACTGCGCGCAGCTGTGGGCGGCGGCCACTCCTCCATACAGAAGCAAGCCCCGCGTTAACGCACGACAACGGCAGCGCCGTCGCCACGCGGTGCAATCGCGCCAATGGTATAGACCTGCTCGCCCGCAGCACGCAAAGTGGCAGCAGTGGCTTCGGCATGTTCAGCGGCCACCACCACCACCATGCCAATACCGTTGTTGAAGGTACGGTTCATCTCGATATCGTCAATGCCAGCCGTGGCTTGCAACCAAGCAAACAGCTCGGTTTGTGGCCAGCTGCCTTTTTGCAGGTGGGCGGCGCTACCTTCGGGCAACACGCGCGGAATGTTCTCTAGCAAACCACCGCCAGTGATGTGGGCCAGCGCTTTGATGGGGTGCTGGGCCAGCGCTGCCAACACGTTTTTCACGTACAAACGGGTCGGCTCCATAATGGCTTGCTTGAAGGGCTTGCCATCCAAGGTGGCGGGGGCATTGGCCCCGGCACGCTCAATGCACTTGCGTACCAAGCTAAAGCCGTTGGAATGCACCCCGCTAGAGGCCAACCCCAGCACCACATCGCCCGCTTGCACATTTTGGCCGGTAAGGATTTTGGATTTCTCCACCGCACCCACGGCAAAACCGGCCAAATCGTATTCGCCGGGCGGGTACATGCCGGGCATTTCGGCGGTTTCGCCACCAATCAGGGCGCAGCCCGAGAGTTCACAACCCTTGGCAATGCCACTGACCACCGCCGCAGCGGTGTCCACATCCAACTTGCCGCAGGCAAAATAATCCAAGAAGAACAAAGGCTCGGCCCCTTGCACCAACACATCGTTGACGCTCATGGCCACCAAGTCAATGCCGACGGTGTCGTGCATGTTCCACTCGAACGCCAATTTGAGCTTGGTGCCCACGCCATCGGTGCCCGACACCAGCACTGGCTCTTGGTAGCGCTTGGGCACTTCAAACAGCGCACCAAAGCCGCCAATACCGGCCAGCACGCCTTCGCGCATGGTTTTTTTGGCCAAGGGTTTGATACGCTCGACCAGCGCATCGCCAGCGTCGATATCGACACCAGCATCTTTGTAAGAAAGGGGGGTAGTATGGGAGGCAGAAGAACTCATGGCGGGCGTGACACGGACTAGCGTGCTGACAGACTAAAATTTGCGCCAATTCTACGGGTTGCGCGTATGGCGCTGTCCAAAATTGCCCCTCCCGTTACTTTGCCCGCTGCTCCATGCCACGATTTTTCAATTTTTCATGTGCTAGTCTTTCGCAGCAGGAGCGTTTGCCATGAAGCAACTCGCCCTAGACATCGGTCTGGCCCCCATGCCGACGCTAGAGCGTTTTTTTCCTGGCCCCAATGCGGCCGCGTTAGAGCATCTGTTGCAAGCGGTACACAGCAGCACCAGCGATGCCCATTCGCCCGTGCCCACCTACCTGTGGGGCGAGCATGGCAGCGGTAAATCGCATTTGCTCAAGGCCGTGCGCGAGGCCCTGCGCGAGCAAGGGGTGAGCGTGGGCTGGCGCGATAGCCGCAGCAAGTACGCGCCCGCCTTTGACGAGCGCTGGAGCGCCATCATTTTGGATGATGTCCACCTGTACAGCAACGCCCAACAAGCCGTCGCCTTTAACTGGTTTATCAACGCCATGAGCCCGGCCAATGGCGTACCACGTTGGGTATTGGCCGCTGGCACTTTGCCACCGTCCGATTTGCCCTTGCGCGCCGATTTGCGAACCCGCTTGGGCTGGGGTGATGTGTTTCAGCTGCAACTGCTGGACGAGGCCGAACGGCGCATGGTGCTGCGCCAAGAAGCTGCCGCCCGTGGGGTGACGCTGGGCAGTGATGTGGTGGACTACATGCTGCGGCGCTTCTCGCGCGATTTGGGCAGCTTGATGGAGCTGCTCGACAAACTAGACCACCATGCACTCCGCACCCAACGCGCCATCACCATTCCGCTGCTCAAAGACATGCTGGATACCGAATAAGCGGCTGGCAGCTTGGCGTTTTTGTTTCTACTCTTTCTCTTTATTACAAATCTGATGACTTTTGATTCTTCGCCATCCCGCCCCCGGCTGGCCCTGTTTGACCTAGACCATACCCTGCTGCCCCTCGATTCTGATTATGAATGGGGCGAGTTCACCACCCGTATCGGCTGGACAGACCCGCAAGCCTTCAGCCGCCGCAACGCCGCGTTTTATGCCGACTACCAAGCAGGTACCCTCGACATCCATGACTATGTGCGTTTTGCCACCGAGGCCGTGCGCCGCCAAGGCCCACAAGCTGCTGCAGCCGCCCATGCACGCTTTATGCAGGAAGTGATTGCCCCCGCTATCCGCCCCCAAGCCTTAGCGCTGCTGCGCCAGCACCAGCAGGCGGGGGACCGGGTCATCATCATCACGGCCACCAACGAGTTTGTGACACGCCCCATTGCCCAAGCCCTGGGGGTGGATGAGATTTTGGCCACCGAACTAGAACGCGGCCCCGATGGCTGGTTGACCGGCAACATCTTGGGCGAACCCAATATGCGCGAAGGTAAAGTGCGCCGCATGGCCCAATGGTTGGCAGCGCAACAATGGGGCTGGGACGATGTGCATAGCACCTTTTACAGCGACTCCAGCAACGACATCCCCCTGTTAGAGCAGGTGAACGAACCCGTCGCTACCAACCCCGATGCCCGTCTGCGCGCCTTGGCGCAACAACGCGGCTGGCGCACCCTTGATTTGTTTGGTGGTGACGACGCATGATTAAAAAATTTATCGACCAGCTCCTCTCTAAGGCCAGCTCCAGTAGCCGCCACGCCAAATCCCGGTTTGGCAAACGGGTAGAAGTCCCCCCCGAAGTGCATGGCATTGACCCCACTTTGGTGGACGAGCGCGCCGCCGATGTGGTGCGCGTACTCAAAGATGCGGGCTTTGAAGCCTATATCGTCGGTGGTGCGGTACGCGATTTGCTACTGGGCTTGCAGCCCAAGGATTTTGACATCGCCACCAATGCCACGCCCGAGCAAGTGCGCGATTTATTCCGCCGTGCCTTCATCATCGGCAAGCGCTTTCGCATCGTGCATGTCGTCTATGGCCACGGCAAAGAAAGCGATGTGATAGAGGTCTCTACCTTCCGCGCCATGCTAGACAACACTGCCGCCGAGCAAGTCAGTGGCAACGAAAAAACCAGCCGCCGCGCCTTGGCCGGAATGCAGCACGCCGTCGATGCCAGTGGCCGCGTGTTGCGCGATAACGTCTGGGGCAGCCAAGAAGAAGATGCCGCACGGCGCGACTTCACGCTCAACGCCATGTACTACGACCCTGAAACGCAAATTTTGGTCGATTACCACCAAGGCATTGAAGACGCGAAGAAAAAGCTACTCCGCATGATTGGCGACCCCGCACCGCGCTACCGCGAAGACCCGGTACGCATCATCCGGGCGGTGCGCTTTGCTGCAAAACTCAGTGGTTTGGGCTTTGCGCTCGAACTCAAAACCGCCGCCCCACTGGTGCAATCACAAGCCTTGCTGGCCGATATACCGCAAAGCCGCCTGTTTGACGAGGTACTCAAACTGCTGCAAACTGGCCACGCCTTGGCCACGATAGAGCAACTGCACAAGTTGGGGCTATCAAAAGGCATTTACCCGCTGCTGGATGTGGTGGTAGAACGCGCTGACAGCGATTTTGTCCACGCTGCCCTGAGCGACACTGACCGCCGCGTCCGCGAAGGCAAGCCGGTAGCCCCCAGCTTTTTGCTGGCCTGTGTCTTGTGGGAAGACGTGCGTGACAACTGGAGCCGCCGCCAGCAAGCCGGCGAATTGCTCCTGTCTGCCCTCAACGATGCAATTGACGACACGCTCAACCTGCGTATTGGCGACATCTCGGGCCGAGGCAAACTGGCCGCCGACATGCGCGAAATTTGGGTCATGCAGCCGCGTTTTGAAAAACGTGCTGGGCGCATACCCGACAGCATGGTGGCGCAATTGCGCTTCCGTGCAGGTTTTGATTTTCTCTGGTTGCGCGCCGAAGTGGGCGAAGTCAACGAAGCCTTGGCCGAGTGGTGGCAAGAATACAGCAGCGCCGACCAATACCGCCGTCAAGACCTGTTAGAGCAAGCGCGCGAAGAGCAAAGAGCCCTCCAGCGCGCCCAACAAGCCCTGGTGCGCCGCGTAGCCAAGCCCGCAGCTGCTGGAGCCGCGCCCACCCTGCCCGAAGACCAAGCCAGCAGCCCCCCAGAAGAAGACAGCAGCGCCCCCAAAAAGCGCCGCCGCCGTCGGCGTAAACCCGGCACCGGCCCTGATGCCCGCCCGCCCGCAAACCATGCAGAGTAAGCCGCTCGCCACCAGCTTGGCTTGGATTGGCTTAGGGGCCAATCTAGGCGATAGCACAGCCACCTTGGCGTGGGCCTTAGAGCAACTGCACCAGCAAGCACACGTGCAAGTGCAACGGGCCTCCTCGCTTTACCGCAGTGCGCCGGTGGATGCCACGGGGCCAGATTACATCAACGCGGTGGCCGAGTTAAGCACTACTTTGGCCCCCCAAGCCCTGCTAGAGTGCTTGCAAGGGCTAGAGTTGGCTGCTGGCCGCCAGCGCCCCTACCGCAACGCGCCGCGCACGCTGGATTTGGACATCGTCTGGTTTGGTGAACAACAAATTGCCACCCCCAGCCTGACCGTGCCGCACCCGCGTTGGCACGAACGCGCTTTTGTGCTGCACCCCTTGGCCGAGCTGTTGCCCGAGCGCATCAGCGCCAGTCAGCTACAAGCCGTGCAGACACAGCGCATAGAACGCCTGCCACAGCGCTGGACGGCTTGGGCGGTTTAACGGCGGCGCAAAATATGGATGAACTCTTTGTTTTCCGTTTTTTGCTCCACCAACTCGTTGCCGGTTTGCTTGGCAAACGCCTGAAAATCACGCTGTGAGCCGACATCCGTGGCCAGCACCTTGAGCAACTGGCCGCTTTGCATATCGGCCAACGCCTTTTTGGCCTTCAAAATTGGCAGCGGGCAATTGAGGCCACGCGCATCTACTTCTTTACTGATTATCATTTGTTATCACCCCTGTATTAGGCCGGAAAGACCCCGGTAGAAAGATAGCGGTCACCCCGGTCGCACACCACAAACACAATCGTGGCATCGCGCTCACGCGCGGCAATTTGCTGGGCCACCCAGCAGGCCCCTGCGGCAGAAATACCCGCAAAAATGCCCTCCTCGCGCGCCAGACGGCGGCACATCTCTTCGGCATCGTTTTGGCTGACCAACAGCAGCTCATCGACGGCTTTGGCATCGTAAATAGCGGGCATGTACGCCGCTGGCCATTTGCGAATCCCCGGAATGCGCGAGCCTTCTTGTGGCTGTGCGCCAATGATGCGAATGGCCGGATTTTTTTCCTTCAAAAAGCGCGACACCCCCGTGATGGTGCCGGTCGTGCCCATCGCCGAGACAAAATGCGTGATGCGCCCTGCCGTTTGCTCCCACAACTCGGGGCCGGTGGTTTCGTAATGGATGCGCGGGTTGTCGGCGTTGGCAAATTGGTCTAACACCACGCCTTTGCCCTGCTGGGCCATGCTGGTGGCCAAGTCGCGCGCATACTCCATGCCACCGCTTTTAGGGGTTAGCACCAACTCCGCCCCAAAGGCTTTCATGGTTTGGGCGCGTTCAATCGACAGGTCTTCGGGCATGATAAGTACCATGCGATAGCCCTTGACTGCCGCAGCCATCGCCAAGGCAATACCCGTGTTGCCCGAAGTGGCTTCGATTAAAGTATCGCCCGGTTGAATCGTGCCACGCTCTTCAGCGCGGCGAATCATCGACAGCGCGGGCCGGTCTTTGACCGAACCGGCGGGGTTGTTGCCCTCTAGTTTGCCCAGCACGACATTGCCACGCTGGGCGTTGGTGGCCGCTTCAATGCGTTGCAAGACCACCAATGGCGTGTGGCCGACAACATTTTCAATGGTTGGATATGTTTTCATGGCCATAAATGTGCCATAATTCGGGCTTACACAAATTACCCGCCCGGGTGGTGAAATTGGTAGACGCGCTGGACTCAAAATCCTGTTCCGAAAGGAGTGCCGGTTCGATTCCGGCCCCGGGCACCAAACAACAAAAGCTCCATTGTTTACGCAATGGGGCTTTTTTGTTGCCTCAAAGGCCCGTTCCCACCATGAAGATTGATGTCAAAATTTTGGATGCGCGCCTAGCGCAGCAATTGCCCGCCTACGCTACCCCCGGCAGTGCAGGCTTAGATTTGCGCGCCTGCCTAGAGGCCCCCCTGACTTTGCAGCCCGGCAGTTGCGAACTCATCCCCACCGGCTTGGCCATCCATTTGTGTGATGCGGGCTATGCTGGGCTGATTTTGCCGCGCTCAGGGTTAGGGCACAAACATGGCATCGTGTTGGGCAATTTGGTCGGCCTGATTGACAGCGACTACCAAGGCCAATTGATGGTCAGTGCTTGGAACCGCAGCACGCAGGCGTTTACCATAGCACCGATGGAGCGTTTAGCACAATTGGTCGTGGTGCCGGTGGTGCAAGCACAGTTTCAGGTGGTGTCAGAGTTTGCGGCCAGCAGTGTGCGTGGCGTAGGGGGATATGGCTCCACTGGCACCGCCTAAGCGCCTAAACGCCTAAACGCCTAGTTCATCCATCCAGTGGCATGGCTGCATGCTGTTTTTGTTGAGGAGTTGTTTATGTCCCGCCTGTTACAGCGCGCCAGCAGCGCCGTTTTGGTCATTACTTGTGCCGCCCTGACCGCCTGTGCGGTCTATCCGCCGCCCGGACAACCGGTCTATGCCGATCCGGCCAACAGCTATGGGCCTGCCGTGGCCCCCAACCCCGGTACCGAGTTTGGGCGCATCACGCGCATTGAGCGCCTCAACTACGCCACCGAGCGCCAAAGTTCGGGCTTAGGCGCTTTGGCCGGTGCCGTGCTTGGTAGCTTGATTGGTAGCCAAGTGGGCCGTGGTGGTGGCAGTGCAGCTGCCGCAGGTTTGGGCTTTATCGGTGGTGCCGTCTTGGGCGATGCCGTAGAAAGCGGCGGCAACCAAGGCGCAGGCCATTCGCTGGTGTACCGCATCACCATCCGCACCGACCGCAATACCACACGGGCGTTTGATGTCAGCTCGCCCGGCGATTTGCGCCCCGGAGACCGGGTGCAGGTCTATCAGGGTGAAATTTCCCGCTATTGAATTTTTTCAGTGCAACAACGGGTTACCCGGAACCAAAGGCTGCACCCGAAAAAACCCTGTGCCGGTGGTGCCGCTGCCAATTTCTGCTTCGGTGGCCTCGCGCACGCCACACACTTTGAGCTGCAAGCGGATAGCAATGCCCGCCAACGGGTGGTTGCCATCCAGCACCACATGGTCGGGGTAGAGTTCGGCCACGGTATAGACTACATTTTGTGGCATGTCCGGGTTGCAGCCAGAGGGCAAAGCGCTGCCGTCAAACACCATGCCTTCTTCGATTTCAGCCGGAAAAAGTTGGCGCGGTTCTAAAAACAGCAGTTGGTCATTAAAGTCGCCAAAAGCCTCTTCGGGTTCTAGGTGCAAAGACAAACTGGCCCCGACGCTGTGGCCCTGCAAGGCTTCTTCGATACGGGCCAATAAATCATCGCCACCGACCAAAAACTCTACTGGCTCGTCCAGCACGTCCAACTCCTCACCCAAAGTGTCGGTGAGCGTCCAAGTAAGTGCGACTACGCATTGTTCTGTGATTTCCATAGCAGAATTGTCGCAGTTTGAGCAACAAGCCCTGACCGGGCTGGAGAATTTTTATGGATACCAAGCAAGCCCTTGCCTTATTAGCGGGTCTGACCCCAGCACAGTTTATGCGCCAACACTGGCAGAAAAAACCTCTGCTGGTGCGCCAAGCCATTCCGGGTTTTAAGGCACTGTTATCACGCCCCGAATTGTTCGCGCTGGCGGCCCAAGAAGGGGTTGAATCGCGTTTGGTACAGCAACAAGCCGGGGTGTGGACGCTGCGCCACGGCCCCGTGCCACGGCGCGCTTTACCCCCCTTGCAACGCCCAGATTGGACGCTGCTGGTACAAGGGGTGGACTTGCACCACGATGGCATCCATGCCTTGCTGCAGCAATTTCGTTTTGTGCCCGATGCGCGCTTAGACGATGTGATGATCAGCTACGCCAGCGCGGGTGGGGGTGTCGGCCCACACTTTGACAGCTACGATGTATTTTTGCTGCAAGCCCAAGGCCGTCGCCGCTGGCGCATTGGACGGCAAAAAAGCCTGACCCTGCGCGACGATGTACCCATGAAAATCTTGGCCCAGTTTGAGCCAGAAGAAGAATACATCTTGGAGCCGGGCGACATGCTCTATCTGCCACCGCGTTGGGCGCACGATGGCATCGCCGAAGGGGGCGACTGCATGACCTATTCGGTGGGCTTTCGGGTGCCCGAGCGCGTCGATTTGGCGCAAGAACTGCTGGTGCGCTTGGCCGACGAAGACGAAAGCGAGACCGAACGGCTGTTGTACCAAGACCCGAAACAAGCCGCCGTGACCGAGGCCGCCGAAATTCCAACCCAACTGCACGATTTTGCCCGCCAAGCGCTGGCGTGGGCCTTGCAACAGCCGCAAACCCTGGAGCGCGCCTTGGGCGAATACCTGACCGAACCCAAAGCGAATGTTTGGTTTGAACCCGGCCCCCAAGGCGTGATGCTAGAGCAGGTGGTGTTAGACCGACGCACGCGCATGATGTACGACGCAGAACACATCTTTATCAACGGCGAAAGCTACCGCGCTGGCGGCGAGGATGCCCAATTAATGCGCCAATTGGCCAACACCCGCCGTTTAGATGGCCAAGCTTTGGCCAGCGCCAGCGACGATGCGCTGGAATTGCTCTCCTCTTGGTGCGATGCCGGTTGGCTGCATCCCCAAACTATCACCCCGGAGCGTTAAACCATGTTGGCCCCTTTGCCCGAAGGGCGCTTTGTCGGGCGCGAAGCCTTTCAGCAACTGGTGCGCGATGCCTTGGCCACCGCTGCGGCCCAAGGCTGGCGTGAAATCATCCTCAGTGATGCGGACTTTCATGATTGGCCCTTGGGCGAGCGGGCTGTGCAAGCCTCTTTGCAAGCATGGGCTGGCAGTGGGCGGCGCATGACAGTGTTGGCCAGCAACTACGATGAAGTGGTGCGCCGCCATGCCCGCTTTGTGCAGTGGCGGCGCACTTGGGACCACATTCTGACTTGTCGCCGCAGCCCGGCAGCAGACCGGCTGGATTTGCCCAGCGTGATTTGGTCGCCCGCTTGGGTGTTGCACCGCCTAGACCCCGAACGCTGCAATGGCATCACGGGCGCCGAGCCAGAGCGGCGCGTGCTGCTACGCGAAAGCCTGAACGAGTGGCTATACAACAAAAGTACGCCCGGATTTCCGGCCAGCACCTTGGGTTTGTAAGCAAAACAGCGGCAGCGGCGCTTTTAGTCTTTGACATCCTCTCCGGGCTAAACCCCGGAGATTCCTACTGCTAGACGACGATGGCCCGCCGCGAGAATGTTCCGTGCTGCATTCACGTCGCGGTCGTGTGCCGCCCCGCAATCGCTGCACGTCCATGCTCTTATTCCAAGTCCTGCCCTACCTTTCGGACTGCTGGCAGGTATGACCCCGCAGCACGAGCAAGTCTGGGTTGAATACGCTTCGTTCACTTCCATAAAGACGATACCGGCCTGATGGCTCTTGTATTCCAACATCGTCTTCAGTGATGACCAGCCCGCATCCAGCGTGGACTTGGCCATCTTGGTTTTGACCAGTTTGGCACTGGCCACGTCGCCCACGAAGATGGCGGCATTTTTTCGCACCAGCGTTGTGCTGAACTGGTGCATATCGTCTTTGCGCTGATTCTTTATCTTGGCGTGAATCGCCTTGACGCGCTTTTTCTTGTTGGCCCGCTGTGCTTTGGCCAGTTCTAATTCATACTCACGATACCAACGTCCGTGCAATTGTTGTTCGTTGGATGCCGTGGCGCAGTCTTTGAGTCCGAGGTCTATGCCCACGGCTGGTGCAGGCAGTCGGGGGCCAATGAATTCTGGAAGCTCTACTGTGACGTTGAAATACCAGCGGCCCCGGCTGTCTTCCGTGAACGAACCAGCGCGCAACTCATAGTTGGACAGACCGTAGCTGTCCCACAGGCTGAACTTCTGGCCTGCAAAGTGGATTTGTCCAGCTTTGTAGTTGGCGTGCCCGCCTTTGAATGGCACCCAACCCAGCGAATACTTAGACGAATTGGGATTGGAGACGCGCCAATTGAGCCGTGTTTTCTTGAATTGCTTACGCCGCGTGGCGTACTCGACGCACACCAATTGCACCGTGCCACTGCCTACGCTTACGCCATCACACTTGCTATAACCAGCGGTGTATTTTTGCAGGTCGTAGCCCGACAGATACTTGGACTTGCCATGAAAAGGCCGCGCCGCTTTGGCCGATATTTCGTTGATGTGGTTCCAGACCTGATTGACCTCGCGTGCCATCTGACGCAGCACTTTGGCGTGCTTATCTTTGATGCGGAGTTGAAGGGTTCTGGTACTCACAATGGACATTGTCATAGGCGATGCAGCACAAAAAAACCACAGGCCGTACCGGCCCGTTCGCTCGAACCTCGGGCGCAACCCCGAGGCTTGCCGCGAACAGGCCGGTCAGATTATTGCAACGTTGCAGATGTGGAGCCACAGCTTAGCGTTAGCCACTATTGACGAAATCCCAATATAATCGCGGATTGTAATAAAGTAAGCGCAAAAAAACTTGCGCTCTTTTGCCAAAGCGTATCTTGGCCAAACTTGGCTTGACGTGGTGGCAAAACCGTTTTTGACTGTCCAACTAGGAAACCTGTAATGAACAAGACCCTCGTCATCGCTTCGCTGATTGCAGCTGCCGCTCTGGCCGCTTGCGGTAAAAAAGAAACCCCTCCCCCTGCACCCGCACCTGCTCCCGTAGAAGCACCCGCTCCTGCTCCTGCTCCAGCACCAGCCCCTGAAGCTGCTCCTGCTGCTGCCCCTGCCGCTGATGGCGCAGCTGCTCCTGCGGCCGCCCCCGGCGCTGCTCCTGCTGACGCAGCTGCTGGTGCTGCTGCCGCTGCTGGCGATGCCGCTAAGGCTGCTGGCGATGCTGCTGCTGGTGCCGCCAATGCTGCTGGCGATGCTGCTAAGGCCGCTGGTGCTGCTGCTGCCGCAGTGGGCGATGCCGCTAAGGCTGCTGCTGATGCCGCCGCCGCTGCTGCCGCACCTGCTGCTGCCAAGTAATTGATGCTTTTGTGGTGCCTGTGGCACCACAAAATAGTTAAAGCCCCGTGCTAACGCAACGGGGCTTTTTTGTAGCTGGCGCTTTTGGCTTATTTCAGCTCATCAGCCAATACGCGCACCATGCTGGCAGCGCTGGCCGATGTCTCGGCGATACCGCTGGCGTTGAGCACCGAAACGCTAGAGCTTTCGCCTTGGCTGCTGACCAAAATGCGGTATTTTTCTGGC
Source organism: Giesbergeria sp. (assembly GCF_028686475.1). Taxonomy (GTDB): domain Bacteria; phylum Pseudomonadota; class Gammaproteobacteria; order Burkholderiales; family Burkholderiaceae_C; genus Simplicispira. The sequence goes on from NZ_JAQUCA010000005.1 coordinate 140,208, forward strand.
GCGATGACAGGGTCGCCTTTAAATAGTTTGCCAAAAAAGCCCGGCTCGGGTTTGCCGGTGTTGCTGGGCACATAGCGCACAAAATACAAACCTTGGCTGCGGTCGCGGTCTTCGACGGTAAAGCCGGTGCGGTCTAGCGCCAGCCCAACACGGCGCCAAGCGCGGTCAAAGCCATCGTTGAGTTGCAGCACGGGGCTGTTGTTGATGGTTTGTATGCGCGCACTGGGCTGCTGCTGGGGTGCTGCATTGGCCGTAATGGCTTGGGCCTGCTCTTTGCTGGCCCCCAGTTTGACCATGATGCGGCGCAAAAACTCGGTTTCTAACTCGGGGTCGGCAGGGCGGGGTTGCCAGTGGGTAGCATCTTTGCTGCTGTTGCTATACACCTCTGCCATGCCCCGGTGGGTGACATAAATTTCGGTGCCGCCGCTGGCGTTGCGTTCTAGCCGAATGCGGAATTTGTCGCGCTCGCCGGTGGAATACACCGAATCGAGGATTTTGCCCAAGGCCGAGCGGATAAAGTCTTGCGGCAGTTTGGCGCGGTTTTCGGCCCAATCGGTTTCCATGATGCCCACTTTGGCATCGTCTTGCACCAGCACAAAGCCGTTTTCTTGCCAAAAATCGCGTACTGGCTCCCACAGTTGCTCTGCTGGGCGCTTGACCACCAACCAGCGCTGGCTGCCGTCGCGCTCCATACGCACATCGCCCAAGCTGTTGATGGCGGTGGTCGGGCCTACGGGTTGTGCCGTTTGTTGGGTTTGCAAGGCATTGGCCGACACCACACCGCCGGGCGTGGCATAGCGGCTATCGCGCGCGAGTTGCTGCAAATCGGGCGGTACCTCTAGCGAGGCCGCCTTGGTGGCACTTTTGTAGTTGATTTTGTCGCTCTCTAGGGCCGAGCAGGCCGACAGCGCAATCGTCAGGCCCAGCAGGCCCAATCGTGCAATAGGGGTTGGTTTCACAAAATCCTCGAAAACAAACAACAGGCAGGCAGGCTGAGGGATTACAGCAAGCTGGCGCTACGCAAGGCGGCTTCGACCACGGCTTCGTTGCTGGCGCTTAGGGGGGTCATGGGTAGGCGCAGGGTGCCACCGCACAGGCCCATACGCTGCATGGCCCACTTGACTGGGATGGGGTTGGCCTCGATAAACAAGTGCTTGTGTACCGGCATGAGTTGCAATTGGATTTGCATGGCGCGGCTGATGTTGCCTGCCAGTGCGGCCACGCACAGCTCATTCATCAGGCGCGGGGCCACGTTGGCCGTGACGCTGATGTTGCCATGCCCACCGCACAGCATCAGCGCGACAGCGGTAGGGTCATCGCCCGAATAGATACCAAAACCTGCGGGCACATCGCGAATCAGCCACTGGGCGCGCTCAATGTTGCCGGTGGCCTCTTTGATACCAATGATGCCGGGCACTTGGGCCAAGCGCAACACGGTGTCGTGCTGCATATCGGCCACCGAACGCCCCGGCACGTTGTACAAGATGATGGGCAAATCACCCGTAGCTTCGGCAATCGCCTTGAAGTGCTGGTATTGGCCTTCTTGCGTGGGCTTGTTGTAATAGGGCACGACTTGCAATTGGCTATCGGCACCCACGCTTTTGGCAAACTTGGCCAGCTCAATCGCCTCTGCGGTGGAGTTGGCCCCGCAACCGGCCATGATGGGCACGCGCTTGGCCGCTTGCTCTACCGCCACGCGGATAATTTCGCAATGCTCTTGCACATTCACGGTGGGCGATTCGCCTGTGGTGCCGACCACGCCGATGCAGTCGGTACCTTCGGCAATGTGCCAATCAATGAGTTTACGCAGGGTGGGGTAATCGACGCTGCCGTCTTCGTGCATAGGGGTGACGAGGGCGACAATGCTGCCGGTGAGGGAGACGCTAGAGGTGGTCATGTCCGCAGAGGTAAACGGGTAAAAGGGCATTCTAACTAGAGGCCGGGTGGTGCGACAGCCGCATCTACCCCATAAGTACCTCATCAAAAACAAGCCCAGACCTGATCGGCCACCATGACCATGAAATCAGGCTGGGTATAGAGGGCAAATACTGCCAGCAAAATCAGCAAGATAGCAGGCCACGCCAGCCAGCGCAGCCAATTTTTACGGCTCGAAGAGGTCATGGTGTTTGCAGTGCCGGACGTTGAATGGCCTGCTCCTTAATCGGCAAACTGACCAAGGCGGCCACGATGCCCAACACCACCGCAATGTTCCAAACCATGTTGTAGCTGCCGGTGCTATCGTACCAATAGCCGCCCAGCCACACGCCCATAAAACTGCCCAGTTGGTGGCTAAAAAAGACAAAGCCGCCCAACATCGACAAATGCTGCACGCCAAAAATTTGCGCTACTGTGGCATTGGTGGGCGGCACGGTAGAAAGCCACAGCGTACCCATCACCGCCGAGAATACATACACCGACCACGCCGACAAAGGTGCCCATAAAAACAGCACAATCGCCACCGAGCGCGTGAAATAAATCGTCGCCAAAATATGGCGCTTGGGCATACGCTGGCCCAAGCTACCCGTGAGATACGAGCCAATCACGTTAAACAAGCCAATCAGCGCCAGCGCATGGCTGCCTACCTCGGGCGAAAACCCATGATCGCGCAGGTAGCTGGGCATGTGTACGCCAATAAACACCACCTGAAAGCCACAGACGAAATAAGCCCCCGTCAGCAGCAAAAAGCTGGGGTAGCGCAAGGCCTCGCCCAAGGCTTGGGCAATGCTTTGCTGCCGCTGTGCTGGCGCATGCCCCTGAAAACCCGGCTCGCGCAGGCCCAGTGCCAACGGCACAATGAACAACACCATCACCCCCAAAGCCAGCAAAGATTGCTGCCAGCCCAAGCTGCTGATTAAAAATCCCTCCACCGGCACCATCAAAAACTGGCCAAAAGAGCCTGCCGCTGCCGCTACCCCCATCGCCCACGAGCGCTTATCAGGGGCAATTTGTCGCCCCACCACACCATAAATCACGGCATAGGTGGTGCCCGCTTGGGCGGCACCAATCAACACCCCCGCAGTCAGGGCAAACCAAGTCGGGTTGGGCGACCAAGCCATGCCTGCCAGCCCCAGCGTATACAACAGCGCACAACCGGCCAGCACCTTGAAGGCTCCAAAGCGGTCTGCGGCCATGCCCATGAATACGCCAATCAAACCCCAAGACAAGTTTTGCACCGCCAAGGCGAAGGCAAAGGATTGGCGCGTCCAGCCCATTTCTTGGGTAATGGGTTGCAGCCACAGACCAAAGCCGTGGCGAATGCCCATCGACAGGGTAACAATGGCCGCACCACAGGCCAGTATCTGAAACATCGACAGCGGGCGTGGCGCAGCAGAAGACGACAAAGAAGCAGAAGAAGCAGAAGACATGGGGGCAACTGTAGCGCCAAGCGCGTTATTTTGCTGAAGGCTGCAACGCCTAGAATCCGCCCCCATGTCCGCTAAACCTACTCCCTCTACCGCTCTGCCTGCCTACTCTGAAAGTTCTATCCGCGTACTCAAGGGGCTAGAGCCTGTCAAGCAGCGCCCCGGCATGTACACGCGCACCGACAACCCGCTGCACATTGTGCAAGAGGTGTTGGACAACGCCGCCGACGAAGCCTTAGCTGGGTATGGCAAAAAAATCAAAGTGAGTTTGCACCTCGATGGCTCCATCAGTGTCGAAGACGATGGCCGGGGTATTCCGTTTGGCCTGCACCCGGAAGAAAATGCCCCCGTGGTGGAACTGGTATTCACCCGCCTGCACGCGGGCGGCAAGTTTGACAAGGGCCAAGGTGGGGCTTACAGCTTCTCCGGCGGCCTGCATGGCGTAGGCGTGAGCGTCACCAATGCGCTGTCCACCCGCCTAGAAGTTACCAGCCACCGCGAAGGCCAAAGCGCCCGTTTGGTTTTTTCTGGCGGCGATGTGGTTGAAGCCTTGCAGCTACGCCCCTTGCAAGCCGGTGAGCGCAAACAAGGCACCACAGTGCGCGTTTGGCCCGATGCCAAATACTTCGAATCGAACCAATTGCCGATGGCCGAATTGGTGCATTTGTTGCGAAGCAAAGCGGTGCTGATGCCCGGCGTGACCGTGACGCTGGCCAACGAAAAAACCCGCGACAGCCAAACTTGGCAATACAAAGGCGGCTTGCGTGATTACCTGCTGCAAACGCTGGTGGCTGATACGGTCATTCCGCTCTGGGAGGGCCAAGGTTTTGCCGATAGCAGCCACGATAGTTTTGCCGAGGGCGAAGGCGCAGCCTGGGCAGTGGCTTTTACCGACGAAGGCGCACCCGTGCGCGAAAGCTATGTGAACCTGATTCCCACCAGTGCCGGGGGCACGCACGAGTCCGGTTTGCGCGATGGCCTGTTCCAAGCCGTAAAAAGCTTTATTGAGCTACACAGCCTGCTGCCCAAAGGGGTCAAGCTGATGCCCGAAGATGTGTTTGCCCGCGCCAGCTATGTGCTGAGTGCCAAAGTGCTAGACCCACAATTCCAAGGCCAAATCAAAGAACGCCTGAACTCGCGCGATGCAGTGCGGCTGGTGTCGGGCTTTGTGCGCCCAGCGCTAGAACTGTGGCTGCATGAGCATGTCGAATACGGCAAAAAACTGGCCGAATTGGCGATTAAAGCCGCACAAACACGCCAACGCGCCGGGCAAAAGGTAGAAAAGCGCAAAGGCTCGGGCGTGGCGGTGCTGCCGGGCAAACTCACCGATTGCGAAAGCCGCGACATTGTCTACAACGAACTCTTTTTGGTGGAGGGCGACTCGGCTGGTGGCAGCGCCAAAATGGGCCGCGACAAAGAAAACCAAGCCGTGCTGCCACTGCGCGGCAAGGTACTCAATACCTGGGAAGTAGAGCGCGACCGGCTGTTTGCCAACAACGAAATCCACGACATTGCCGTGGCGATTGGGGTTGACCCCCACGGCCCAGACGATGCCCCCGATTTGTCGGGCCTGCGCTACGGCAAAATTTGTATTTTGTCCGATGCCGATGTGGATGGTTCACACATCCAAGTGCTGCTGCTGACGCTGTTTTTCCGGCATTTCCCCAAGTTGATTGACACCGGCCATGTGTTTGTGGCGCGGCCACCGTTGTTCCGCGTCGATGTGCCCGCACGCGGTAAAAAACCGGCCAGCAAAGTCTATGCACTGGACGAAGGCGAATTGAGCGCGATTTTGGACAAATGCGCCAAAGAGGGCGTGCCGCGCGACAAATGCACCATCAGCCGCTTTAAGGGCTTGGGCGAGATGAACGCCGACCAGCTCTGGGAGACCACGCTCAACCCGGATACCCGCCGTTTAATGCCGGTGCAGTTGGGCGGGCTGGACTTTACCGCCACTGCTGCTTTGTTGACCAAGTTAATGGGCAAGGGCGAGGCAGCATCACGCCGCGAGTTGATGGAATTGCACGGCGATAGCGTGGAAGTGGATATTTAACACACCATCGCCGCAGTGGCGGTATCTCAGTCGAGGTGGCCCCAATACAGCAGTGCATCCCGCCCCTGCACCGATAACTCCACCGTGGCCCCCACAGGCAACAACACCTTGGTTTCGACATGCCCATAGGGCAGGCCCGTCAGTACCGGGATAGTGAGTTGGCTGCGTAGCCACTCCACCACGCTGGCCAGCTTGAAGCCCTTGTCGTGGGCGGCCAAGGTGTAGCCGGTAAATTGGCCCAATACGATGGCCTGCTGCTGCGCCAATACCCCGGCGTGGTGCAGTTGCGTCAACATGCGCTCGATACGGTAAGGGTGTTCGTTCACATCCTCTAAAAACAAGATGCCACCGGGAACCTGTGGGAAATACGGCGTGCCCAGCAAGGCGCACAGCACCGTCAGGTTGCCGCCCCAGAGTTTGGCCGACTCGATATGCAGTTCATCGGGCAGCGGCGCTGGTGCGGTGGACGATTTTTTGCACGCGGGCAAGCGCCAGCCCGAGCCTTCGCCGTGGCCGAACAACAAATCTTCAAAACAGGCTTGCATGATGTCGTCGGGCGGCTCGGTGCCAGCAAAGTCTGGGCACAGCGCTGGCCCCGCCCAAGTGGTCGCCCCGGTTTGTGCCAGCACCGCCAACTGAAACGCCGTGAAATCGCTCACCCCGACAAACTGGGTGCCGCGCTCTATCGCTTGGGCAATGGCCGCATAGGGCAAGCCCGGCAAAATGCGCGTGAGACCATAACCGCCGCGTGAAATCAGCGCTATATCGGCCCCACTGGCCGCAGCACGGGCAATCGCAGCCAAGCGCGTAGCATCGTCTCCGGCAAAACGGGTCTGGCGCGATAAGGCATCGGCATCTATTTCTACTTGATGGCCCATGGCTTGCAAGCGCTTGATGGCCCGGCGAAACCCCGCTTTATCGCGCACCGCGCTAGAGGGCGAATAGATGTAAATATGCTTGGGGCCAGCGCCGTGGTCGTGGCCGCAATGGCAAGAAGGAGCGTGAGAAGACAAAAACTTTCAGACCCGGTAAAGGTCTGCTCCGTAAAAACGCAGGAAAAGAAGAAAAATCAAGCGGCAAAGTATTCCACAGCCTGCGCGGCCAATTTGCGGGCGGATTCGGCTTGGCGGTGTTGCTGCTGGCCGTGCAACAGGCGCAAGCCACGGTGCTGCTCAGGCAAGGTGGCTGCCACAGGCCACTGCGCCCAAGCCCGTGGCCCGGCTTGGAAACCCCGGTCGGGGAAGGGGGCTTGCCAAGGGTTGGGACTCTCTTCTGCGGAACAAAGTTCATCGAGCAGCAATTGCCCCACAGGGTGCAAGCTGGACAGCCTACCGGATAATTCGGCCAGCACGGGCGCAAAACCTTCGGTGACTAACACCCATCGGCCGCCCTGCGCTGAAGACAGGGCTTGCAGCAATTCTGACAGCACCTGCGCGTGCTGCGCCGGAGTATGCCAGCGCTCTTTTTTCGGCTTGTCACTGCGGCCAAAGCCTATCAGGTCGGGCACCACCACACGCTGCCCTAAAGCGACGAGTGCCGGTAGCAGATGGCGGTAGCTATAGCCCCAACGCTGTGGCCCATGCAAACACAGCCAGAGGGTGCTGGCCTCGGGCGGGCCAGCATCCACATAATGCAGACGCAAACCGGCCAAACTGGGCAAATGGCTGCAATACTGGGCGGGCCACGGCCAATCGGTCAGCTGGGCAAAACGCCCATCGGGGGTACGCAGGGCATCCTCACGCAAGGGATGTGCTGCCAAGGCGGCCATGCGTTGTTGCTGGCGACGCTGGCGGAAAAAATCTTGCAACAGTTGCGTGCATTCGTCGGCCAGCACGCCGCCTTGCACTTGGGTATGGTGGTTCAGTTGTGCTTGGGCAAACAGGTTCAGCACCGAACCCGCCACGCCGGTTTTGGCATCGGCAGCACCAAACACCACCCTTGGCAGGCGTGCGTGCAACATGGCCCCGCTGCACATGGCACAAGGCTCTAGCGTTACGTACAGGGTGCAGTCTTCTAGCCGGTAATTGCCCAATTGCTGCGCTGCGGCGCGCAAGGCGATGATTTCGGCGTGGGCCGTAGGGTCATGGCGGTGGATGGGCGCGTTGTGCGCGCTGGCAATGCACTGACCCGCGCGCACCACCACGGCACCCACCGGCACCTCGCCCGCTTGGGCAGCAGCTTGGGCTTGTGCCAAGGCCAAGCGCATCCAATGGGCATCATCGTGCAGGGTCATCCGATGAAGTCTAACAAGGCCTCAAAGTCCTTCTGATTCTTGGCTGCTTCGCTCTTAAAAGCGTCGCGTTGCATTTTCGGAAAACCATCCACCATCAACCTGACTAGCTGGTCGCGCTGCTGTGCCAAGATGGCTTGGTATGTGGGCTCGTGCGCTATTAACATTTTGAGAATAGCGCATACTTTATCGAGTTGACCGCCGCGGCGGGAAAACTCGTGCCCCAGCCCATCGACACTGATTTTTAGCAAATTACCCATGCCTGGCATATCACGCACCTTGGCACCGTGCGCCAACAAAGACTGCACGATTTTTGGGTGCCGCACATACATGGCTATTTCTATCGGATACTGCAAAGGCATCGTGCTACGCGCACGCACATTCGGGTCGGCCCCATGCTTGAGCAGTAGATCGACTATCTTGGGGGCCTCAAACCGGCACGCTTCGTACAGATGCGGGTAGCTTCTGTGGTGCACATGAAGATTGGCACCATGCTCTAGCATGAGTTGAACAATCTTCAGACTCTTGTTGGTCACAGCTCTGTTGAACACAGAGTACCCCGAGGAATCTTTACAGTTTGGGTCTGCTCCTTGCTCTAGTAACTCCTGTACCGTGCTTATGTTCTTTTTGCTTGCGATGGCCGATTGCAGAGCAAGGGTGGGGTTCACTGCATTGCATGGTGTGGCATTCATCTCTCCTCCGATCTTCGGTCAGTGGCTGCTGCAAGCAGCGTATGCACCCTCAAGGGAAAGCGCTATTTGGCCTCGTCGGGCAAGCTGCGTGGCTGTTGTACCAGCACTTCTACGGCTTGTTGTACTTGCTGTACCTGCTGGGCGGGTGGCTGGGCCGAGACGGCACCCGGCATAGGCGGAGCTACACCCGGTGCGCTAGGCATAGTCCCGTTGACAGGCGACGTAACACGGGCCAGCTGTTGACGCGCCAACAGCCCGACCACCGCCAGCGCCAGCACCAAAGCCACGAGAGTAAAAAGGGTTCGCATACAGAGAATTTAGGGCGCGGGGAGAGTGCTGGGGCTGCGCTGGTCTTTCAGGGCTACCTCGTATTGCAAAGTCAGGTTATCGGCAATTTCTAGCAAACGCTCGCTGGCCCCAGCCATCGCACGCAAACCACGCGGGTCTGGGTCGCGGCCAAAGGAGGCAGTAAAAAAGACCCATTGCATATCGGCGGCCATGAGTTCGGTGCGTAAGCTGCTGTTGCTCACCGGGGCTGTATTTAAGGTGCTGAAGATGCGTTTGCACTCGTCCAAATCGGCTTGGCGCTGCTCGCGCAGGGCAGCCATATCTTGTCCAGCGGCTTGTAAAAAATAATTTTTAGCCAGCCGCTGCGAGCGCATTCGCAAACCCGCGCAAGCCTGAATCAGCGGGTGCATCCCGGCTTTGCCCAGCCGCTCTAGGCCATGAAACAGTACCTCGGCGGCGGCCAGCATCTGGTCGGCTTGGCTGCTGATGGTGATAGAGCTTTCGCGCGTGGGCGGGGCCTGCACCAGCTGATCGACGACCTCGAAGTGTTTACGCAACTGCGCCACATGGCCAGCAATATCGGCGGGCCAAGCCACTTTGGCCATTTCTTCTAGCGTGGACTGCACCAGTCGCTGCGAAGGCTCTAAAGCCAGTTTGGCATCGTCGGGCTGCACTTTGAGGTGCAGTTGCAAGTGAATTTTGGCCAAACGCTGCGCCAAGGCACCCACCCGGCTGGCGCGGTGCAGCCAAGCGCTGGCGTTAGGGCCGGGCAGTTGCGCCCACACCGCCCCAGTGCTCGCACACAGGCCCCAAACCCCCACTGCGCGCAAGAGGTCGCGGCGTGGCATTTGTGGCAAAGCAGACACACCGGAACCAGAAGAAAGTTGGGAAAACAAAGATAAAGACAACATAAATGCAAAGCTCCGGGGTGATGGGGATGCACACAAAAAAGAGGTACTGATTGTGCGTTCAGCCTCTTGGCGTGGCCATGATGCAGGTCAAGGCCTAGGGTTTTCAGGGGGGCAGGTGCAGCACATTGAGGTTCGGGCCTAAGGCTTGGCGCGCCAGTGGCACCAAATGCGCGTGGTGGGTTAAGAAGATGACTTGGGTTTTACGCGCCAGTGCGCCCAAGGCTTGCAAGCCAGCGCTGGTGCGTTGGTCGTCAAAGTTGATGAACAGGTCATCGGCCACAAAGGGCATGGCCCGGCCCGGCTGCAAGTGCATGTGCAGGGCGGCCAAACGCAGAGCCAGATAGAGTTGGTCGCGGCTGCCTTCGCTTAGGCCCTCTACCCCCACCAATGGCCCGCCCCCTAGCGGGCGGCAGCCGTACAGACGCGGCTTGTCGCCTTCGCTATCGACGACCAAGCGCTCAAACGCGCCCAGCGTGAGTTGGGCAAAAATTTGGCTGGCCAACGCCAACATGGGGCCTTGTTGGGTTTCGCGGAAGCGGGCGATGCTCCAGCGCAGGCAGCGCATCATGGTGTGCAGTTGCACGTAGCGCTGGGCGGCATCGGCCATGCGGGTAATAGCCTCTTGGCGTTGGCCTTCGGCTTGGGCGGCGCGGTCGCCACCGTCAAAGGCGGTCAGTTGGCTGCGCTTGTCTTGGGCGCTGGCGCTAAGGGCTTCGGTGCGGCTTTGCCATTGTTGGTCTTGGGCATCGAGTGCTTGCAGGGCCGACGGGATGTCGGTGCTGGCCAGCGTCTGCACTTCGGCACGCAGGGCATCCAGGGGCAGGCCATCGCTTTGGGCCTGCAATTGGGCTTGCACTTGCGCCAAGGTTTGTTGGACCTGTTGCTGCTGGCGTTGGTTTTCTTGGGCGGCGCTTAAACGCTGGTGCAGAGCCAGTATTTGGTCTTCGGGGCTTTGGCTTTGCAGTTCGGGGGCCAAACGCTGGCACAGCGCGTGCGCGGCCACGGCCAAGGCATCTAAATCGGCCTGCATGGCTTCGATGCGCTCGGTGCGGATGCTGTCTATTTTGTCTAGCCCTTGTTGGATTTGCTCCAGCGTGTCGAGGGCGCTACGCACCACGTCCGCTGGGGTGTCGCTGGGGTAATGGGCCGCTTGCAGTGCCTGTTGCCATTGCTGTTGCCAGTCGTGCCATTGCTGTTGGGCTTGTTGGCTCTCGGTTTGCAGTTGCTGCAAGGTACGACGAGCGCTGCTGGCTTGCTGCTCTAGGCTGGCGCGCTGGCCGTGCAGGCGCTCGGCGGCAGCTAGGCGCTGGCGCGCTTGGGCAATGCACTCGGCCAAACTGGGGAGGGCCGCCGCTGGCGGCTGCGCTGGCGCTAGTGCTGCTGCTGGCGTGCTAGGCCATAACAGCGCCAGCAAGGCGCTGTGGGCCTGTTGCTGGGCTTGCTGCGTGGCCTGGCTTTGGCGCTGGCAGCGCTCGATGGTTTGTTGCAAGGCCAACACTTGGTTGCGCTGCTCTAACCAAGGGCCAGCAGCGGCCAAGGGCAGGCCAGCGGGCAATCGGCAGGCTTGTACCAGTTGTTGCCATTGTTGTTGCCGCGCTTGCAAACGTTGCTCTAGCTGTTGGCGGCGCTGCACTTGCTGCGCCAACTCTAGCGCCAAGCGCTCTAGGTGCTGGGCTTGGGCTTGGTATTGGGCTTCGTATTCGATGCGCTCTAGGCGGGCATCGGCCAAAGCATCGGCTTGGAGCAGTAGGCGCTGGTAGTGCAGCCACTGGGGCGCATCAGCGGGGGCAGTAGGGGTAGGAGTGGTGGAGGCGAGAGATGTGGCGCAGATTTGTTGCCAATAGGCATCGCGCGCTTGGCGGGCTTGTTGCACCTGTTGCTGGCCAATGGGCTGCCACTGCGCTACCGATTGCGCTAGTGCGGCTTGCTGCTGCTCTAGTTCGGCTTGTTGGGTTTGTTGTTGATTTTGGGCGGCCTCTAGCGCGGCTTGGTCGTGGCGCTGGGCCAGCAGCAGGGCTTGCACTTCGGTGGCATCGGGCACCAACAGGGCTTGCAATTGCGGCAAGGGCAGGGCATACGGTCCCAGCGCTTGCCATGCCAACGCCAAGGCGCTTTGGCTCTCGGCCAATTGCTCTTGCAGGGCTTGCCATTGGTTGGCGTGCTGGCTGCCTTGCTGGGCCTGCTCTAGCGCCACTTGCAGGGCGGTGGTATCGCTGTGGACGGTCAGTGCTTGCAATTGGGCTTGGGTGTGGGCCAAGGCTTGTTGTTGCGCTGTCAGTTGCTGCTGGGCAAATTGGCACTGTTGTTGCAGCAGGCCGTGGCTTTGCAGCAAGGCGGCTAAACGGGCGCGCATGGCCGGGGTGGGCAAACGCTGGCGCACGGCCTCGGGGTTGCTGCTGGGCCAAGCCAAAGTGTGCGCGCTGGCTTGCACTTTGAGCCAATGGCTGTGCAACTCGGCGGCGCGTTTTTCTATGTCGGGGCGATGGGCGCGGTATTGCACCCGGCGCGCGTCCAGCTCTTGGATTTCAATAGCCAAGGCCAGACAAGCGGTATCTGCGGGCAAGCTGGCCTGTGCTTGCACCGCCTGCACGGCAGCATCGAGGCGCTGCAAATAAGGGGCGACACGGCGCACGCGCTCTAGTTGTTGGCGCTGGCGCTGCGCTTGGTCGCGTTCGGTACGCACGGCCAGCAGTTGCTGCTCGATGTCGGCCAGCGCATCGCGCAGGGTTTTCCAGCCATGAGCGCGGGTTGTGGCTTGCTTGAGGGCTTGTTGGGCCGCGTCCATATCGCTGTGCGCTTGGTAATACAGCCGTTTTTCGGATTTGCGCGGTGCCCACAGGCCATCGGCTTCGTCTTCTAAACCTTGCAATACCTTGCCCAATTGCTCTAATCCCGAGGCCGATTGAAACAACATGCGCCCGACATCGTCTGCCGCCGACAAAATACCCGCTCCGCCCGCCAGTAGCGCGGCGTGGTCTAAAGAGAACATTTGCTCGAACAGCGGGCGCTGCACATCGCCCAACCACGGCTGCAAGGCGGTGTCGGGCAGCGGCTGGTCGTTGCTATCGCGCAGGGTGTTTTTGTTGCCTTTGCTGCGCTGAAATGCCAATTGCTGGCTTTGCACTTCTAAAACCCCGGCCAAACGCAACTCGGGCATGGGGTGCAAAAAGGCCATGCTGGTGTGCGTTTTGATGCCAAACAGCCAATCGCCCAAAGCGGCCCGGGTGGTGGATTTGCCGGCCTCGTTGGGGCCAACAATCAAGTGGATGTCGGGGGGGGGATTTTGTGGCGCATCTTGTAGCGTACCGGGCAGCGGTGCGGGCAAGTCCAGCACGTGGTGGGTAAATTTGCCGTAGCGAATCAATTGCAGCTGGCGGATACGCATGGGGGATGTTTCCTCAGTCCTGTGCTTGTTGCACCCGTGCCAACAACAGCGGCAGGGCCTCGGCCAGCAAAGCAGCGGGTGGGCCATCGCGCGCGGCTTGCAGCTCGGGGCTGGCGGCCAGCACCTCGGGCGGTAGTTTGCTCAGCAGCGGGCTAAGGCTGTGGCGCACATCGGCCAAAAATTCGGCATCGTGCAAGGCTTCTTGGGCCAAGCCGTGCAAGGTGTCTAAGGCGGCCAGTGCATCACCTAATGCTGGCGTAGTTTGGGCGATGGCTTGGGTGGCTATCTGCACTTTTTCAATCCACAGCCGTTCGGCATCCAAGCCAATGGCTTGGGCCAGCACTTCTTGGCGCAGATGGGCTTGTTGGGCCAGTAAGGCGTGGTGCAATGGGCTAGTACCACACAGGCGCACACGCACCGCCAGCGGACGCTGGTGGTCAGTTTGCTCTAACAGCAGTTGGTGCAGGGCTTGACCGACGGCACGCATGGCAGCGGCCCAATCGCTGTGGCTACTGACATCTACTGCCAGCTCTGCCCAACGCAATACGTCCACCCAAAGTGGCTCGATGGCGAGCAAATCGCCGTCTTCCAGCGTGACCAGCAATGCGCCGTGCGCGCCGGTTTCGCGGATATGGCGGCCTTGCAAATTGCCCGCAAAGACAATGGTGGGCTGGCCGTGGCGTATCCATTGGGTATGCACATGGCCCAACGCCCAATACTGGTAACCTTTGGCATCCAACTCGGCAATGGAACACGGCGCGTAGCTGGCATGGGCGGCATGGCCTTCTAGGGCGGTGTGCAGCACCCCGATATTGAACCAACCGGGCACCGGTGGCGGGTAACTGGCGGCTAAGTTATCGGTGGTGACCGCCGTTTTGAAACTGCGTCCATGCAATGCCACGCGCAGGGCCTCGATGCGAAAAGTGTGCGCCTTGTTGCCAGGAAACACCCGCACGTTGTCGGGCAGCTCTAGGCGTTTGGTGATTTCATGCTCGGCATCGTGGTTGCCATACAGGAGATAGACCGCAATGCCCGCTTGGCGCAAACGCCCCATTTGGCGCACCAAAAACAACCCGGTATTAAAGTCGCGCCAATCACCATCGTACAAATCCCCCGCAATCACCATGAAATCCACTGCCGCGTCGATGGCCCGACTGACCAACTGCTCTAACGCGGCGCGGGTGGCGCTGCGTAGGCGCTGCGCTGGGGCATCGGGGTAAGCGGCCAAACCGCGCAGGGGGCTGTCTAAGTGGATGTCGGCGGCGTGGATGAATTTCATGGATGGGGTGGGAGGCTCAAGCCGGTAATGGTAGCGGTTGTGCCTGTTCTAAATGTACCAAGCTGTATTCCAAGCCACTGGCGGCACGCTGGCGCTGGCGTGCTACCTCGTGCCAGCCCGGCCCTAACACTGGGGCCAGCGCATCGCCGACAAAATTTTGGTGGATTTCGGTCACCACCGCCGCGTGGGCATAGGGGGCCGCCTGTGCGTAAATTTGCGCGCCACCTATCACCCAAACCACGGCAGCCTCAGCGCACCAAGCCACCGCCTCGGGCAAACTGGCGGCACGCACGGCCCCAGCATCCGACCAATCTGGCTGGCGCGTAATCACGATGTTCTGCCGCCCCGGCAAAGGCCGAAAACGCGGCGGCAATGAATCCCAGGTTTTGCGCCCCATAATCACTGGGCAACCTTGGGTTTGCTGGCGAAAATGGGCCAAATCTTCGGGCAGATGCCAAGGCATTTGGCCGTTCAGGCCAATCGTGCCGTTCTCGGCGCGGGCGTAAATCAGGTGCAGGCGCATAGCTGCTTTATACCGCGACGGGGGCTTTGATGGCCGGGTGGTGTTGGTAGCCTTGCACCTCAAAATCGTCCAAGGTGTAGTCGAACAAGGTCTCGGGTTTGCGCCGCAGGTGCAGGCTAGGGTAGGCAAAGGGCTGGCGCGCCAACTGGGTTTGTACCTGTTCGGTATGGTTGTCGTAAATGTGGCAATCGCCACCCGTCCAGATAAAGTCACCCACCTGCAAATCGCATTGCTGCGCCACCATGTGCGTCAGTAGCGCATAGCTGGCAATGTTGAACGGCACGCCCAAGAAAATATCGGCGCTGCGCTGGTACAACTGGCACGACAATTTGCCCTCGGCCACATAAAACTGGAACAGCGCATGGCAGGGCATGAGCGCCATTTGGTCTAAATCGGCCACATTCCAAGCACTGACCACCATGCGGCGGCTATCAGGGTTGGTTTTGAGCTGCTCTAGCACCTGGGCGATTTGGTCGATATGGCCGCCAGCGCGCGTGGGCCAATTGCGCCACTGCACGCCATACACCGGCCCCAAATCGCCATCGGCACGCGCCCACTCATCCCAAATGGTGCAGCCGCGCTCTTGCAGCCATTGGACATTGCTATCGCCGCGCAAAAACCACAGCAATTCCAAAATAATCGACTTGAGATGCACCTTTTTGGTCGTGACCAGTGGGAAACCCTCACTCAGGTCAAAACGCATTTGGTAGCCAAACACGCTGCGGGTGCCGGTGCCGGTGCGGTCGGCCTTGCTCACCCCATGTTGATACACATGGCGCATAAAGTCTTCGTATGGGGAGCGAACCTGAGGGCTGGACATGGAACAAACAGACACAAAAAAATGGAAACGGGCAAAAGAGGGCGATTTTAGGCCCGCAACACCCGCCCCGGATTGAACAAATTTTGCGGGTCTAAAGCCTGCTTGATGGAGCGCATCAGCCCCAAAGCCACCGGCGATTGGTAGCGTTCTAACTGCGCCACTTTGAGTGCGCCCACGCCATGCTCGGCAGAAAAGCTGCCGCCAAACTGCGCCACCGCGTCATAGACCAGCTGATTGACGCGCGGCTCTTGTTCGCGCAGAAATTGCGCTGCGTCATAGCCCAGCGGGGCTTGTACGTTGTAATGCAAATTGCCATCGCCCAAATGGCCGAAATTGACCACCCGCACCCCGGCAATCGCTTGCGCCAACAAAGCGTCGGTATGGGCCACAAAGGCCGGAATACGCGCAATCGGCAGCGCAATATCGTGCTTGATGTTCAGCCCTTCGCGGGCTTGTGCGGCAGAGATGCTCTCGCGCACCTGCCACAGCATCAGGGCCTGAATTTGATTTTGTGCCACCACCGCATCTTGGATGCACTCTGCCGCCAAGGCGGCCTCCATCAGGGCCTCGAACCGGTCACGGGCGTGGTCTTCGGATTCGCTATCGGCATTTTCTAGCAGCACAAACCACGGTGCATCCAGTTCGGCCAGTAAAGGCACGCGCAACATCGGCATGTGCCGCGCCACCAAATCCAACGCTGGGCGACCCATGACTTCAAAGCCGGTCAGGCCCGCGCCCAAATAGCGCTGCGCCAAATCCAGCAACACCACCGCTTGCTCTAGCGTCGGCACTGCCGCCCATGCCGTGAGCTGTGCTGCTGGCGGCGGAAACAGTTTGAGCGTGGCCGCAGTGATGATGCCCAAGGTGCCCTCGCTGCCAATGAACAGGTGGCGCAAGTCGTAGCCGGTGTTGTCTTTACGCAGACCGCGCAGGCCGTCCCACACTTCGCCTTGCGCTGTCACCACCTCCAGCCCCAAGCACAGCTCACGCGCATTGCCATAGCGCAACACTTGCGTGCCTCCGGCATTGCAAGCCAAATTGCCACCCAAGGTGCAACTGCCCTGCGAGGCCAAGGACAGCGGAAACAACAACCCGGCCTGCGCGGCCACCTGCTGGGCGTTTTGCAAAATGCAACCAGCCTCTAAGGTCATGCTCAGGTTGTGCGGTTCGATGGCGCGCACCGCATTCATGCGCGCCAAACTGAGTACCAACTCGCGCCCCGAGGCATCGGGGGTCGAACCCAAAGACAAGCCGGTATTGCCCCCTTGCGCCACGATGGGCGTGCCAGTGGCAGCACAGCTACGCACCACGGCGGCCACTTCAGCCGTATTGGCCGGGCGCACCACGGCCAACGCTTGGCCTGGGGGGCAACGCTGGCGACGGTCTTGCTCCCAAGCGCCGAGGCCGTCACCCGTTAGCACATGGGCCGGGCCTACGGCATGGCGCAATTGCGCTAACAGTTCAGAAGACATGGCCGCCTCCATCGTTTAGCTCGGCACTGGGGGATTGCTCTGGGCAGCGGCCAGCTTGGCACTGCGCAGACGCAAACGGATATGGGCAGTGCAGGCGGTAAACAGCACCAAGCACAAAATGACCTCTAGCAGCGCCAAAAAATTGCCGGGTGGGCGGTCGCTCCAAGCGCGCACACAGCCTTCCGTTACATACAACCACACCATCAAACTCAGCCAACGGTAGGTGTACATCCGGTTTTTCAGCAGCCCGGCCAGCGGAATGCACAGCGGCAGTGCCTTCAGCGCCAGCCACGAACCCCCAGGACGCACCGGGGCCAAGAATAACTCCCAAGCCAAGCACAAAAAAATGAGCAGCAACAGGCTCACCACCGCAATGCGGCGGCTGTGATGCACTCCGGCAGTGGTTACCACCAAGGCAGGCGATGCCAAGGAGCCAGAAGAAGCAGGGGCAGCAGGGGCAGCAGAGGCAGCAGAGGCAGCAGAGGCAGAATCAGAATAAGGGGTTTGCATGACGCAGGCATCATACCGAGGTGCCATACTTAGCACCCTGGACGTCAGCCCGTGGTCAGTCAGTGACCTGTAAGTGCAAGCGTCCAAAGTAGATTGATATTTCCGACAGTCAACTTCAGGAGACAACCCGCATGACTGCACCCTCTAACGCCATCGAATCCACCTTGGTCGAAAACCGCGTTTTCCCGCCCTCTGATGCCACCGTGGCTGCCGCTCGCATTTCTGGCATGGCTGGCTACGAAGCCCTGTGCGCCGAAGCAGAACAAGACTACGAAGGCTTCTGGGCCCGTCTGGCGCGCGAAAACGTGGTGTGGAACAAGCCCTTCACGCAAACCCTGGACGAGTCCAGCGCTCCGTTTTACAAGTGGTTCCAAGACGGCGAACTCAACGCCTCGGCCAACTGCCTCGACAAGCACATTGGCACGCCCACCGAAAACAAAACCGCCATCATTTTTGAGGCCGACGGCGGCGAAGTCACCAAAGTGACCTACAAAGAGCTGTTAGACAAAGTCAGCCAATTTGCCAACGTCCTCAAATCCAAGGGTGTGCAAAAGGGCGACCGCGTGGTCCTGTACATGCCCATGACGATTGAAGGCGTGATTGCCATGCAGGCTTGCGCCCGTATCGGTGCCACCCACAGCGTCGTGTTTGGCGGCTTCTCCTCCAAAGCCCTGCACGAGCGCATCCATGATGCCGGTGCCGTGGCCGTGGTCACTGCCAACTACCAAATGCGTGGCGGCAAAGAGCTGCCGCTCAAGTCCATCGTCGATGAAGCCTTGGCTACCGGCGGTTGCGAGTCCGTCAAGAGCGTGCTGGTGTTCCAGCGCACTCCCACTGCCGTCAACATGGTGGCTGGCCGCGACACCTTCATGCACGAAGAAATGGCCGCCCAATCCACCGATTGTCCGCCCGAAATGGTCGGTGCCGAGCATCCGCTGTTTGTGCTTTACACCTCCGGCTCTACCGGCAAGCCCAAGGGCGTGCAGCACAGCACCGGCGGCTACCTGCTGTGGGCCAAGCTCACGATGGATTGGACGTTTGACCTGCAAGACAGCGATGTTTTCTGGTGTACTGCCGACATCGGCTGGATTACCGGCCACAGCTATGTCGCCTACGGCCCCTTGGCTGCGGGTGCCACGCAAATTATCTTTGAAGGCGTGCCCACCTTCCCCAAGGCCAATCGTTTCTGGACGATGATCGAAAAGCACAAGTGCACCATTTTCTACACTGCACCCACCGCTATCCGTTCACTCATCAAGGCCGCCGACAGCGACGAGAGCATCCACCCCGCACGCTCTGACCTGAGCAGCCTGCGTATCCTCGGTTCGGTGGGCGAACCCATCAACCCCGAAGCCTGGATGTGGTACTACAAGAACGTCGGCGGTGAGCGCTGCCCGATTGTGGATACCTTCTGGCAAACCGAAACCGGCGGCCACATGGTCACGCCGCTGCCTGGTGCTACCCCGCTGGTGCCCGGTTCTTGCACCCTGCCGCTGCCCGGTATCCAAGTAGCGATTGTCGATGAAACCGGCCACGACGTGCCCAACGGCTCCGGTGGTATTTTGGTAGTCAAGAAGCCTTGGCCCTCCATGATTCGCACCATCTGGGGTGACCCCGAGCGCTTCAAGAAGAGCTACTTCCCCGAAGAACTCAAGGGCTATTATTTGGCGGGCGACGGCGCAGTACGCAGTGCTGACCGAGGTTACTTCCGCATCACTGGCCGTATTGACGACGTATTGAACGTTTCCGGCCACCGCATGGGCACGATGGAAATCGAATCGGCCTTGGTTGCCAAGAGCGACATCGTGGCCGAAGCCGCCGTGGTGGGCCGCCCCGACGACCTGACCGGCGAGGCCATCGTGGCCTTCGTGGTGCTCAAAGGCCCCGTGCCTACCGGCGATGCCGCCAAGGCCTTGGCTAACGAGCTGCGTAACTGGGTGGGCAAAGAAATCGGCCCGATTGCCAAGCCGAAAGAAATCCGCTTTGGCGAAAACCTGCCCAAGACCCGTTCCGGCAAAATCATGCGTCGCCTGTTGCGCGGCATTGCCAAGGGCGAGACCCTGACGCAAGATACTTCCACACTGGAAAATCCGCACATCTTGGAGCAGTTGGCCCGTACCAACTAAGCCCTGCGCGGCGTTAACGCACCAACCCGGCCTCTGTGCCGGGTTTTTTGCGTATGCTTACACTGAAACCACTGATAGGAGTTCTTTTATGCCAATGTTTGTCGATACCTCGCCGCCCGGTCAATGTATTTTTTGCCGTCTGGTGGCCGGAGAAATTCCCGCTGCCCGTGTCTATGAAGATGCCCTGACGATTGCTTTTATGGACATCGGCCAAGTCAATCCCGGTCATGTGCTGGTAGCCACCAAACGCCATGCTGCCACGCTGCTGGACATCACCCCTGAAGAAGCTGCCGCCGTGATGCAAACCGCACAGCGCGTAGCCAGTGCGGTACAAGCCACCTTTGACCCGCCCGGCATCACGCTATTGCAGGCCAATGGGCGCGAGGGCGACCAAACCGTGTTCCACTTCCATTTGCATGTGGTACCACGCCATGCCCAAGACGGCATCGCCCTGAGCTGGCCGCGCAAAGACCCCGATGCAGCTATTTTGCAAGACTACGCCGCGCAACTGAGCCGCGCCATCACCCCTACCCCCTAGACGGTAGTATCTACCGGCAGCACCAGCTTACAAGCTCTATCGGTGTGTGCGTAGGGCATTTTTCCAGCGCAGGGCCTTCGATTCAATCGCGTACCAAGAAATCAAGGCCGCCAGTACCGACAGCACCCCCGAGGCCGCCAGCACCGCCCAACCATTCCAGTCGGGATAAAAATGCACCACGGCTTGCTGAATCGGGAATCCATACAAATACACACCATACGACAGGTCGGGCCATCCCTCTGGTTCAGGCCACACTGGGCTAAATGCCATCACCGCACTGATCAAGAACCACGCCAAGGTGGCCACACGCAACAAATCCAACCAAGGCCAAAATAAACTGCTCGGCGGCGTGTACCACAAGGCAACGCTGGCCACCAGCACCAGCACGGCGGGCAACATCCATCCCAGTGGCAACCAGACCCGCCCTTGGTAGAGCAACATGCCACAGATAAAAGCCGCGTAATAGCGCGGCAGGGCCTCAGACAAAATGCTTGCACCAAACAAATTAAGCGCGCTGCCCCAGAGCGTAGCGGCCAGCAAAGCAGCGATACCTAGCAGAATGCTCCATCGAGGGGATTTCAACACCCCTAAGCTCCCGAGTAGCAACACGCCCAAATAGCAGGTCAGTTCAATCGGCAAAGTCCAAAAGGTTCCGGTCACGCCCGCCATCAGCGGATTGCCTTGGAACACCCCCGGCAAATCCAGCACATTACGCAGCAACAAATTGCCGACCACATAGTTGGCCGTTTGTGGATGCGACCAATAAGCAGCTGTTGGCAAAACAGAGACCATCCACCCCAGCAACAAGGCAAACACCATGCAGCCCCACATGCCCGGCATGATGCGTAAACAACGGTGCCAAACAAAAACGGCCACACTGCGGTGGCGGTGCCAACTTTGGGTAATCAGATAGCCACTGATGATGAAAAACACCATCACCCCCAAACCAGCAATGCCACCCAAGGCCGGAAACACTCGCAACAAATCATGCGGCGGCTTGTTGCTCAGTGCAAAGGAATGAACCAACAGCACACAAAACGCCGCAAAGTGCCTCAGTAACCAATAGTTCTGCTTCGGGCCAGCCAGACCCAACTCCACATCATTGAAATTTTTTTGCATGTAAGGGATGAAATTCGGTAGTTTTGCCGTGCTTTTCCGGCTTTTGCTGGGGATGATTGTGCTGTAACAGCCGTGTCATTCAACTGCGCTAAGCTGTATGGTATTGGCAACACGCAGGACACCAGCACATGGCTTCTATCGCACCCATAGCTTGTGAACAAGTGCTCACCTTTCTGTCACCGGCCTTGCGCCACGGCCAAGGGCTGCTGGCCAAGTTGGTACGCTCTGGACGGCTGCATTGTGTCTTTCAACCCTTGGTCGATTTACGCTCCGGCAACATCCATGCCCACGAGGCTCTGATTCGCGGCCCCGAAGGCAGCGCTTGCTACGCCCCCGATGTGCTGTTGGACTTGGCCCGGCGCGAGCAGCTGCTGCAAGAGTTTGAATTGTTTTGCGCTTATACCGCCTTGCAGACTTGGGGCCAGCTGGGGACAGGTGGGCGTTTGTTCGTCAACATCAGTGCCAATGCCTTGGTACAAGCGCTTAGCTTGTCTAGCACCCCCAGATTGGCCAGCGTAGTGCGTAGCTGGGGGGTTAAAGCGCGCATGGTGGTGCTAGAAATTACCGAGCATGAGCGCGTCGCCGATATGGCACGCCTGTGCCATGCAGTGCAAAGCGTGCGTGCCGCCGGAATGCAGTTGGCTTTAGATGATTTTGGCGATGGCCGCTCCAGCTTGCGCGTGTGGTCTGAAATCAAGCCCGATTTTGTCAAAATCGACAAATACTTTGTGCGCGACATCAGCGCCCAATCCCAAAACTGGCAAATGGTGCAAGCCATCAAAGGGATTGCCCAAGTGTTTGGCACCACCTTGATTGCCGAAGGGATAGAAACCACCGCTGATTTGCAGGCCATGCGTGAACTGGAGATTCCCTATGGCCAAGGCTGGCTGCTAGGACGGCCAGCGCGCCATACCCAGCGGGCTACATCGTGCAACGACGGCCAAGCCGCCCTCCAGCTAGAAGCACTGGCGGCCTGAAGCTTACACACTCTACATCGCTTGGCAAACCATCGGGCATGGCTTGGGCAAATCTGTGTTGCATCGCTAAAATCGGGGGTTGGTACTTTTCTGTTTTTACCCCCCTTCCAAGGACTCACATGTCTCTGTTCACCGCCGTCGAAATGGCCCCCCGTGACCCTATTTTGGGCCTGAATGAGCAATTCAACGCCGACACCAACCCCAACAAGGTCAACTTGGGCGTGGGCGTGTATTTCGACGACAACGGCAAACTGCCGCTGCTGCAATGCGTGCAACAAGCCGAAGCCGCGCTGATGGCCAAACCCACCGCCCGTGGCTACCTGCCCATTGACGGCTTGGCCGCTTACGACAATGGTGTCAAGGCGCTGGTGTTTGGTGCCGACTCTGAACCCGTCAAAAATGGCCGTGTAGCCACGGTGCAAGCCATTGGCGGCACCGGCGGCCTGAAAATCGGTGCCGACTTCCTGAAAAAAATCAGCCCCGATGCCAAAGTATTGATTTCTGACCCGAGCTGGGAAAACCACCGCGCCCTGTTCACCAACGCCGGTTTTGTGGTGGACACCTATGCCTACTACGATGCCGACAAACGCGGCGTGAACTTTGACGGCATGTTGGCCAGCTTGAACGCTGCCGCCCCCGGCACCATCATTGTGCTACACGCCTGCTGCCACAACCCCACCGGCTACGACATCACCCCCGCGCAGTGGGACCAAGTGGTGGCCGTGGTCAAGGCCAAAGGCTTGACGGCTTTCTTGGACATGGCCTACCAAGGCTTTGGCCACGGCATTGCCGAAGACGGTGCCGTAATTCAAAAGTTTGTCGCTGCCGGTTTGAGCTTCTTTGTCTCGACCAGCTTCTCCAAGAGCTTCAGCCTGTATGGCGAGCGCGTGGGTGGCCTGAGCGTGTTGTGCGAAAGCAAAGAAGAAGCCGACCGCGTGTTGTCGCAGCTGAAAATCGTGATTCGCACCAACTACTCCAACCCCCCCACCCACGGTGGCGCGGTCGTGGCAGCCGTGCTGGGCAATGCCGAACTGCGCGCCCTGTGGGAAAAGGAACTGGGCGAAATGCGCGTGCGTATCAAGGCGATGCGCCAAACGCTGGTCGATGGCCTCAAGGCTGCTGGCGTGCAGCAAGATATGTCGTTCATGACGCAGCAAATCGGCATGTTCAGCTACTCGGGCCTGAACAAAGACCAAATGGTGCGCCTGCGTAGCGAGTTTGGTGTCTATGGCACCGACACCGGCCGCATTTGCGTGGCCGCGCTCAACAGCAAGAACATTGATTATGTCTGCCAAGCCATCGCCAAGGTGATTGCCGCCTAAACCTGCTGTGCGGTTTTAGCCCATAAAAAACCCCGCCAAATGCTTGGCGGGGTTTTTTTATCGCGTTAGCAGCAACTTAGGCGGCTTGCGCTTGCAATTGAGCGTGCATCTCTTGCACCGAAATCACATCCAGCTGGTCGATGTATTTCATGCCTTCTACCGCTGCTTCGGCACCGAAGATGGTGGTAAAGGTAGTCACACGCGCCAACAGCGAGCTGGTACGGATAGCGCGCGAGTCGGCAATCGCGTTGCGGCGCTCTTCGACCGTGTTAATCACCATCACAATGTCATTGTTTTTGATCATATCGACAATGTGCGGGCGGCCTTCGGCCACTTTGTTCACCGTTTGCACCGGCACACCGGCTTCGGCAATCGCGGCAGCCGTGCCTTTGGTAGCGCACAGGGTAAAGCCCATTGCCACCAGTTCGCGCGCAATCGCAATCGCACGCGGTTTGTCGCTGTTACGCACCGTGAGGAACACCTTGCCTGCGGTAGGCAGCTTGGTGCCTGCACCCAGTTGGCTTTTCACGAAGGCTTCGCCAAAGGTTTTGCCCACGCCCATGACTTCGCCGGTCGATTTCATCTCGGGGCCGAGGATGGTGTCCACACCGGGGAATTTGACGAACGGGAACACCGCTTCTTTCACGCTGAAATAGGGCGGGGTCACTTCCTTGGTGATACCTTGGCTGGCCAGCGTCTGACCGGCCATGCAGCGTGCTGCTACCTTGGCCAACTGGATGCCCGTAGCCTTGGAAACAAACGGCACGGTGCGCGAAGCACGCGGGTTCACTTCCAACACATAGATGATGTCTTGGCCGTCGGCTTCTTGAATCGCAAACTGCACATTCATCAGGCCGACCACGCTCAAGCCTTGGGCCATCGCAGCGGTTTGGCGCTTGATTTCAGCCACGGTTTCGGCCTTGAGGTAGTACGGCGGCAAGGAACAAGCCGAATCGCCCGAATGCACGCCCGCTTGCTCGATATGCTCCATCACACCACCGATGAACACCTGGCCGGTGTTGTCGCGCACACAGTCCACATCGCACTCGATGGCGTTGCTCAAGAAGCGGTCCAGCAGCACCGGGCTGTCGTTACTCACCTTCACGGCTTCGCGCATGTAACGCTCCAAATCGCGTTGCTCATGCACGATTTCCATCGCGCGGCCACCCAGCACGTAGCTGGGGCGCACCACCAGCGGGTAGCCCAGCGCGGCGGCTTTTTCCAGCGCATCGGCTTCGGTGCGGGCCGTGGCGTTGGGCGGCTGCTTGAGGTTGAGTTCATGCAGCAGCTTTTGGAAGCGTTCGCGGTCTTCGGCGGCATCAATCATGTCGGGGCTGGTGCCGATAATCGGCACGCCTTCGGCCTCTAAGCCCAGCGCCAGCTTGAGCGGCGTTTGGCCACCGTACTGCACAATCACGCCCACCGGCTTTTCTTTGTCGACGATTTCCAGCACGTCTTCCAACGTCACCGGCTCAAAATACAGGCGGTCGGAGGTATCGTAGTCGGTCGAGACGGTTTCGGGGTTACAGTTGACCATAATGGTTTCGTAACCATCTTCGCGCATCGCCAAAGCGGCGTGCACGCAGCAGTAGTCAAACTCAATCCCTTGGCCGATACGGTTCGGGCCACCGCCCAGTACCATGATTTTTTTCTTATCGGTAGGCTCGGCCTCGCACTCTTCTTCGTAGGTCGAATACAGATAAGCGGTGTTGGTAGCAAATTCAGCGGCGCAGGTATCGACACGCTTATAGACCGGGCGCACCTTCAGGGCGCGGCGCTGGTCGCGCACGGCCTTTTCGGTGGTTTTGAGCAGCTTGGCCAAGCGGCGGTCTGAAAAGCCTTTCTTTTTCAGCGCCAGCAAGGTAGCCGCATCCAATTGGGCCAAAGCGGCATCCGCATGGCTGGCGGTGAGTTGGTCTAGTTCCAGCTCAATCTTGACGATTTCTTCAATCTGCACCAAGAACCACTTGTCGATTTTGGTCAGGTCGTGGACTTCATCCACCGACAAGCCCATCGCAAAAGCATCGCCCACGTACCAGATACGCTCGGGGCCGGGTTCGCCCAGTTCTTTTTCCAAGATTTCGCGATCTTGGGTTTTTTCGTTCATGCCGTCCACGCCCACTTCCAAACCGCGCAGGGCTTTTTGGAAGGATTCTTGGAAGGTGCGACCCATCGCCATCACTTCGCCCACCGACTTCATTTGCGTGGTCAGGCGGTTGTCGGCAGCCGGGAATTTCTCGAAGGCAAAACGCGGAATCTTGGTGACCACGTAGTCAATCGACGGCTCAAACGAGGCCGGGGTGGCACCGCCAGTGATTTCGTTCTTCAGCTCATCGAGCGTGTAGCCCACCGCCAGCTTGGCCGCCACCTTGGCAATCGGGAAGCCCGTGGCTTTGGAAGCCAACGCCGAGGAGCGCGAGACACGCGGGTTCATCTCAATCACCACCATGCGGCCATCTTTGGGATTGATGGAGAACTGCACGTTGGAGCCGCCGGTATCGACGCCAATCTCGCGCAGCACCGCCAAACTGGCGTTACGCAGGATTTGGTACTCTTTATCCGTCAGGGTTTGGGCCGGGGCCACGGTGATGGAATCACCGGTATGCACGCCCATCGGGTCCAAGTTTTCAATCGAGCAGATGATGATGCAGTTGTCCGCCTTGTCGCGCACCACTTCCATCTCGTACTCTTTCCAACCCAGCAGCGATTCTTCAATCAGCAGCTCATTGGTGGGCGAGGCTTCTAAACCGCGCTTGCAGATGGTTTCAAACTCTTCCGGGTTGTAGGCAATGCCGCCGCCGGTGCCACCCAGCGTAAAGCTGGGGCGAATCACGGTCGGGAAACCGACGCTCTTTTGCACCGCCCAAGCCTCTTCCATGCTGTGGGCAATGCCAGAACGGGCCGAGCCTAGACCAATTTTGGTCATGGCATCTTTGAACTTGAGGCGGTCTTCGGCCTTGTCGATAGCCTCGGGGGTGGCACCAATCAACTCGACCTTGTATTTTTCTAGCACGCCGTGGTGCCACAAATCCAGCGCGCAATTGAGCGCCGTTTGGCCACCCATCGTCGGCAAAATGGCATCGGGGCGCTCTTTGGCAATGATTTTTTCTACCGTTTGCCAGGTAATCGGCTCAATATAGGTGACATCCGCCGTGGCCGGGTCGGTCATGATGGTGGCAGGGTTGCTGTTGATCAGAATGACCTTGTAACCCTCTTCGCGCAGCGCCTTGCAGGCTTGCACGCCGGAATAATCGAACTCGCAAGCCTGGCCGATGATGATCGGGCCAGCGCCGATGATGAGAATGCTTTTTATGTCTGTACGTTTTGGCATGGTGCGTCGATCAGTCGATCGTGGTTTCGGCGGCCAGGGGGCTGGAGGGAGGCTGGGCGGCCTCGCGCCGCAGCTTCAACTTGTCTATCAAGGCCTGCGCCCGTTCAGGCGGGAGGTTCTTTTGCATCAACTGCAATAGGCCATCGCCTTGGATCAGGGGGCGCAGAACTTCGGCTTCGGCCTCATAAAACGCTACCTCCCAATCTTGCATCGCTTCGGCAAAGGTCGCATCATCCCAAGTTTTACCTTTGGCCACCAAAGTCACCAAAGGCAGGGCCTTGTTGTCGATGAAAGCCTTTTTGTAAGGCTTTTGCTGCCAACGCTCTACAAACCATTCTTTGTGCGGCGAAGGCAAGGTAGCAATGCGCTTGAAGATGGCTTTCTCCAGCGATGCAGTGGGGAAGCTAAACAGTTTCATGGGGCAGCTCTGGGTGCAATGGCGTGCGCCTTAGGACGTGGCTTGAGCAGCCTGCATGAGCGCGGTGAAGCGGTCAAACAGGTAAGCGATGTCGTTCGGGCCGGGCGAAGCCTCGGGGTGGCCTTGGAAGCAGAAGGCGGGTTTGTCGGTGCGCTCCAAGCCTTGCAGCGTGCCATCAAACAAGCTGATGTGCGTGGCGCGCAAGTTCGCAGGCAACGATTCCAGCTCGACGGCGAAACCGTGGTTTTGGCTGGTGATGCTGACACGGCCATTGTCCAAGTCTTTGACCGGATGGTTGGCACCGTGGTGGCTGTTGTCCATCTTGAAGGTTTTAGCCCCCGAGGCCAGCGCCATGATTTGGTGGCCCAAGCAAATGCCAAAGGTGGGCACGCCGGATTCGATGATGGTTTGGGCAGCGGCAATGGCGTAATCGCACGGCTGTGGGTCGCCAGGGCCGTTGGACAGGAACACGCCATCGGGGTTCATTGCCAGCACTTCGGCAGCGGGTGTCTTGGCGGGCACGACGGTGAGTTTGCAGCCACGCTCGGCCAGCATCCGCAGGATGTTTTTCTTCACGCCAAAATCATAGGCCACCACATGGAAGCGGGGCGCGGTTTGCTGGCCGTAACCTTGGCCCAGTTTCCACTCGGTTTGTTCCCACGGGTAGGCGGCGCTTGTCGTTACGACTTGGGCCAAATCCAAGCCCTTCATGGGCGGGGCAGCTTTGGCAGCGGCAATGGCTTCGTCAATACGCGCTTGCGTAACCGCTTCACCCACAGCCAAACCAACGATAGCACCGTTTTGTGCGCCTTGGCTACGCAACAAGCGCGTGAGCTTGCGCGTATCAATATTGGCGATGGCCACGGTGTTCTCGCGCACCAAATACTGTGACAGCGTTTCGGTGGCGCGGAAGTTGCTGGCCAGCAAGGGCAGGTCTTTGATGATGAGGCCTGCGGCATGGACTTTGTCGGCTTCGACATCCTCGGCATTGACACCATAGTTGCCAATGTGCGGATACGTGAGGGTCACGATCTGCTGGCAATAGCTGGGGTCTGTCAGGATTTCTTGGTAGCCGGTGATAGAGGTGTTGAACACCACTTCACCAACGGTAGTGCCGGTGGCACCAATCGAATTGCCGATAAAGACCGTGCCGTCTGCGAGCGCCAGAATGGCGGGCGGGAAGGTTCCCTGTAGAGACAATAGCACTGGGTTCTCCGGTTTGGTTACGGGTACGCCCAGCGGAGCAGGAGACAGGATGGAGTCTCATGCAAAAGCTCTTGTGGGGGTCGGCTATGAAGCTGCGCTAGGCGTAGAGGATGCGTAAAAGCCGCCCATTATAGCCAATGGCCGTGGTTTCTGAATGGCACTTTCAGGGAAAACCCGTGGCCTCAAGTGGCTGAAGCAGCGGCAACCGCAGCCACCGCGCTGGCGTGCAAGCAAATGGCGGCAGCAGCAGCCACATTGAGCGATTCTTCGCCGCCCGGTTGGCCAATGCGTACCGACAAAGCCGCATGGGCCGCCACGGCCTCGCCCACGCCTTGGCCTTCGTGGCCCAAGGCCCAAGCACAGGGCCAAGGCAGGGTTTGCTGCTGAATCAAAGCGCCTTGGTGCGAGCTGGTGACAATCAAAGGCAACTGCAAAGCCTCTAAAGCCTCGGGTTGCAGCCCTTCAATCAGGCGCAAACCAAAATGCGCGCCCATACCGGCGCGCAGCACCTTGGGTGCCCACAATGCCGCTGTCCCCTTGAGCGCCAGCACTTGGATAAAACCAAAGGCCGCAGCGCTACGTAAAATAGAGCCTACATTGCCTGCATCTTGTACCCGGTCTAGCACCACGGTGGGGGCATCGGGCAGCACGGCGGGGGTGCTGGGCGAATCCATGATGTAACCCATCTGCGCGGGCGACTCTAGCCCGCTAATGTCGGCAAACAGCGCTCGTGGAATCACGACCACGCGGCCTGCCCCTTGTACCCAGGCGGCGGGCACGTTGGGCCAGAGGGCTTCGGAAAACACCGCTATCGCCGGTTGCAGGCCGCGCGCCAAAGCGGCGCGGCACAGATGGTCGCCCTCTAGCCAAACCCGGCCCTGCTTGCGGTAGGCGGTGCTGTCTTGGGCCAGACGGCGCAAGTCTTTCAGCAGGGGGTTATCGCGCGATTGGATGGGGGTGGGAATAATTTTCATTCGAATCTAGGTGAGCCTATCCCAGTCTTTGCGGAAGCTCTTGGCGTAGTCTGCGGCGCGCGGAAAAGCGGCGCGCTTACTCGCTGCGCTTCTTTTCAAGGTCATCGAACAAGGCGTTGGCAGTGGCAAAACGGGCGCGGTGTGGGCTGGCAATGGCATCGGCCTCAGTCATCGCGGCGCGCGTTTCGGCATTGGGAACTTGGAGCGCAAAGGGCAATTGCTTCTCGGCCACCACGCGGGTTAAAAACACGCGCACCGCATCAGAAACCGACAAACCCATAGCGGCCAAGGTTTCGGTGGCCTGTGCTTTGATTTGCTCGTTGATGCGAACATGAACCATTGAAGTGGCAGCCATGATGATCTCTAAACTTGAGTGAGATACATTGTATTACGGCTGCTGTTGCACCTGTACGCGCCGTTCTACGTCGTCCAGCACCTTGGCGGCGCGCACATCCAGCGCCATGCACAGCCGCATCAGCATACGCACGCTGGGGCTGTTGCGCCCCAACTCAATCAGTGACAGGTAGTTGCGATCCATCTCGACGCGCAGCGCCAACTCGGACTGGCTCCAGCCCCGTTCGGTACGCAATTTACGTAGCGCCTGCCCCAATGCCTGATCCACCACATCGCCCATGCCGCAAGGTTGCGACAAGGTGCGTCGAGCTTACCGCATATAAGTTGGGTGCTGTAAGTTTTTTTCATTTCAAGCGGCTGTTCGTATCTAGGAACAGGCATCAGCTTGGGTTCAAACAGTGCAAAAACTTCTGATAGCTAACTTATACGGCAGAATGGAGGACTTATGCTTTTTCACCTTGTTTTTTACGATTGCAGGCAGCACCGACACCACCTGTCGCAGCTGCCGTGTAAAGTGGCTCATCGCCCTACGCCACCACACCCATGAACCAGCCTGCCCACCGCCCAGCCAGCGCCAAAGGAGAAAAACTGGCCCAGCGCCTGTCGCACATCTTGGCGCTGCTGCACCAAGGTGGCAGCTTGGACAAGCACCAGTTGGCGCAACAGTTTGGCGTGGATGTGCGTACCATTGAGCGCGATTTGGGCGAGCGCCTGCGCGACATTGCCGAGCGCAACCCAGAAGGACAGTGGCAATTGGCCCGCCACCGGCGCAGCACCATTCCAGCCCAGTACCTGCACCAGTACGCGCAGTTGGCAGGCACTGAGCATCTGTTTCCCGATTCCAGCTTGCCGTATTTGCTGGGGCAACTGGAAACCCCCACGCCACAACGCGCCACCCAGGTGCAAGCGACCCCGCACGAAGATTTAGAGCCCCAAAGCACCACCTTTGCCCTGTTGCAACGTGCGATTGAGCAGCACCACGAATGCCGCTTTAGCTACAAAGACAAGCCACGCTTGGCCCAGCCTTACCGACTCATCCACAAAAACGGCATTTGGTATCTGGCGGCTGAAGAAAGCGCACTGCTGAAAAACTTTAGCGTGGCGCTGGTCCAAGGGCTGCAAGTGGACAAGGCCAGCCGCTTTAGCCCCAAGCCTGAGCATCAGGATTACATCAACAGTAAGGATGATGTGTGGTTTACCTCATCCCATTACACACAAGTCGGTGGGACTTTTCTGGGATGTGAAAAAAGTACGTTATTTGCTTAAATTTTGTGCAAATTTGGTACTTTGGAGGGTAGTTGGCTGGCTGCAAAAGACCGGCTTTTCATCTAATTTTGGAAAATTTTCCACATAACCTATTGTTTTTAAAAGAAAAATACTTGTGTGTAATGGGATGCACCAGAGACATCACCGCAGTTTTCTCATTTTGTAGCTTATAGACTACAATGAACCCATGTACGAGTTGCGTCATTACTTCACACCGGATGGACAAGATCTTTTTGGTCGATGGCTGGACGGGTTGAAAGACCGTCAGGCGCAAGCGCGGGTGGCGGCACGGTTAATTCGTTTGAACAATGGTAATTTTGGCGACTGCAAGCCCGTGGGCGATGGCGTATGGGAGCTACGCATTGACTGGGGGCCAGGTTATCGGGTGTATTACGCTGTCGAAGGTGATCGCGTCATTTTGCTGTGCGAGGGCGGCGATAAACGCACACAAGCAGCTGATATCAAACGCGCCATTGCACGCTGGGATGAATGGCAGCACAGGAGCAACCCATGATCGAAACCATGAAGCATGATGACTGGCTGTTTCAGCAGCTTCAGGATGCCGAGTTTGCGGCAGAGTACCTGAATGCGGCCAGTGAAGATGAGGATCCAACAACCTATCTCACCGCTTTGCGCAAAGTGGTTGAGGCGCGTGGCGGTGTAGCGGCAGTGGCCCAAAAGGCGCAGCTGTCACGCGAGAGCCTGTACCGCACGCTCTCAAGCCGGGGCAACCCGACCATCCGAACACTCAGCGCGGTGCTTAAGGCTACAGGTCTGAAACTAGGGGTGTACGCGCACTGACCAGCGCCCGCCGGGCCTTGGCCACCGGCGCAAAAGATTGGCGGTGCAGCGGACACGGCCCATGCTGTTGCAAGGCGGCCAAATGGGCGACGGTGCCATAGCCTTTGTGCAGCGCAAAACCATAATCGGGGTACTGGACATCGGCTTGCACGCACCAGCGGTCGCGGTACACCTTGGCCAAAATCGAGGCGGCAGAAATGGCGGGCACCAAGGCATCGCCTTTGACTATCGCTTCGGCGGGCATGTCCAGCCGGGGCAGGCGGTTGCCATCCACCAGCGCCATCGCCGGTTTCAGGCGCAAGCCCAGCACCGCGCGGCGCATGGCCAGCAGGGTGGCTTGCAAGATATTCAGGCGGTCAATTTCTTCGACGCTGGCTTGGGCAATGCTGCAACACAGGGCTTTGGCGCGGATTTCATCAAACAGGGCCTCGCGCCGGGTCGCAGTGAGTTTTTTGGAGTCGGCCAGACCGTCAATCGGATACAGCTCATCCAAAATCACGGCAGCGGCTACCACGGGGCCGGCCAAGGGGCCGCGCCCGGCCTCATCCACACCCGCCACCAAACCAGCGGGGTACCAAGGCAGGCAATGCTGTTCAGGCGGCAAGAATTTGTCGGAGGGCATCGGCGGCTAAAACAGAGGTGTTGCGGCGCAGGCTGTGGTGCAAATCGGTAAAACGCTGCTGCAAGGCACTCATGCGCTCGGGGGCGTGCTGGCGTGCGTCCAACCATTGCAGCACGGCACTGGCCAAGGCTTGGGGCGTGGCTGCATCTTGAATTAGCTCAGGCACCACAAAATCGCCACACAAAATATTGGGCAGGCCCACCCAAGGCTGCAACTGTTTGCGCCGCATCAAGCGCCAGCTCAGGGCTTGCATCCGGTAGGCAATCACCATCGGGCGTTTGAACAAGGCGGCCTCTAGGGTGGCGGTGCCGCTGGCAATCAGGGTGCAATCGCAAGCAGCCAGCGCGGCATGGGATTGTCCGGCCAGCAGCTGCACCATGCCTTGCAAACCGGCTTCTTGCACCATGCGCTCAATCGTGGTGCGCTGTGCTGGCACGGCGGGCAGCAGTAGCTTGATGTGGGGCTGCACCTGTCGCACCAGAGCAGCAGCTTGCAAAAAGGCGGGGGTAATGTAGTTGATTTCAGCAGCGCGGCTGCCGGGCAAAATCGCCAACACCGTATCCTCGGGCTGCAAACCCAAGGCTTGGCGCGCTGCGGCGCGGTCGGGTTCTAAGGGAATCACGCTGGCCAACGGGTGGCCAACATAACTGGCGGCAATACCGTGGCGCGCCAACAATGCAGGCTCAAACGGAAACACGCACAGCACATGGTCAGCTGCTTGGCGGATTTTTTCTACCCGTTCGGCCCGCCAAGCCCAAATCGACGGGCAAATAAAATGCACGGTTTTGACCCCAGCGGCGCGCAAATCGGTTTCTAGCCCCAAATTGAAATCGGGCGCATCCACGCCGATAAAGATGTCGGGCTTGTTTTGCAGCAAGCGCTCACGCAAGCGCCGCCGAATTTGAATGATTTCTGCCAAGCGGCGCAACACCTCCCAGCTGTAACCGTGTACCGCCAGTTTATCGCTGGGCCACCAAGCCTCAAAACCGCGCCGGGCCATTTGGGGGCCACCAATACCGTGCGTGGGCAAGCCGGGCCAATGGTGCTGCACGCCATCGAGCAGCAAGCCAGCCAGCAAATCCCCCGAGGCTTCGCCAGCCACCAAGGCGATGCGTGGAATATGCTTGCTCATGGGGCTGCCTAACGCGCAATACCGCGTGTTGAAGCCGCTAAAAAGTCCAGCAGCAAGGCAATATCATCGGCGGCATCAGGATGGCTGGTGAGCAACTCGGCAATTGCTTGGCGCGCCGCTTCTAGTGTTAAACCTTGGCGGTACAACAGGCGGTGCATTTGTTTAATGGCGGCAATGCGCGCCGCTGAAAAGCCGCGCCGACGCAAGCCCTCCACATTCAAACCACGCACCGCCAGCGGATTGCCATCCACCATCATGAAAGGGGGGACATCTTGCGAGATATGGCTGGCAAATCCGGCCATGACGTGCGCGCCCACCTTGGTAAACTGGTGCAAGCCCGTTAGGCCCCCGATAATGGCGTAATCCCCCACCTGCACATGCCCAGCCAGCGTGGCATTGTTGGCTAAAACGGTTTGGTTGCCCACCATGCAGTCGTGGGCAATATGCACATAGGCCATGATCCAGTTATCGTGGCCTATGCGCGTGATGCCTTGGTCTTGCACCGTGCCGGTGTTGAAGGTGCAAAACTCCCGAATAGTGTTGCGGTCGCCAATCAGCAAGCGGGTAGGCTCGCCCGCATATTTTTTGTCTTGGGGCGCTGCCCCCAACGAGGCAAACTGAAAAATCCGGTTGTCCTGCCCAATCGTGGTGTACCCTTCAATCACGCAATGGGCACCCACTGTGGTTCCAGCTCCAATGCAGACTTGCGGGCCAATCACTGTGTAAGGCCCAATGCACACGCTGCTATCAATCTGCGCGGCGGCATCGACCAACGCCGTAGGATGAATGTTGCTGCTCACAGCCCAACCCACCGCTACAGTTTAGGCCACATTACGCATGGTACACATCAGTTCGGCTTCGCAGGCCACCTCTTCACCCACGCGGCCTACGCCCTTGAACTTCCAAATGCCACCGCGCACCCGGTCAATGGTGATGTCTAAGATAAGCTGGTCGCCCGGCTCTACTGGGCGCTTAAAACGTGCGCTGTCAATGCCGACAAAATAATAGATGTTGTTCTCATCGGGCACTTGGCCCATCGCATCGAAGGCCAACAAACCCGCCGCTTGGGCCAGTGCCTCCAAAATCAGCACACCGGGCATGACCGGGCGGCCCGGAAAATGGCCGGTAAAGTAAGGCTCGTTGAAGGTGACGTTTTTGATGGCCCGGATGCGCTGGTTGCGCTCGAGTTCTAGCACCCGATCCACCAGCAAAAAAGGGTAGCGGTGGGGCAGTTGCTTGAGAATTGCGTGGATGTCCATCATGATGTGTGTGTTCCGTTCAGGCTGCGTCGATACTGCGCTCTAGCGCCTTGATACGCTCACGCAGCCGGTGTAGTTGTTTCAGGGTGGCAGCGTTCTTTTCCCATTGTGCATTGTCATCAATAGGAAACATGCCGGTGTAATGTCCGGGGCGGCGAATAGAGTGGGTAACCACGGTAGCAGCTGAGATATGCACCCCATCGGCTAAGTTCAAATGCCCTAGCACGATAGCGCCGCCACCAATCGTGCAATGTGCCCCAATGGTAGCGCTACCAGCCACGCCGACACAACCAGCCATCGCCGTATGTTGGCCAACGCGCACGTTGTGGCCAATTTGCACCAAGTTGTCTAGTTTGACACCGTCTTCAATCACGGTATCTTGCAAGGCACCGCGATCAATGCAGGTATTGGCTCCAATTTCAACATCGTCGCCAATACAGACGGCCCCCAATTGCTCGATTTTGAGCCACTGGCCGTTGTGCGGCGCAAAGCCAAAGCCATCGGCACCAATCACCACACCCGGATGCAAAATGCAGCGCGCACCAATACGGCAGCCCTCGGCCACCGTGACGCGCGATTTCAGCACCGTACCGGCCCCAATCACCGCGCCACGCTCCAGCACGCACAGCGGGCCAATATGGGCCGTAGGATGCACTTGGGCGCTTGCATCGACGATGGCACTGGGATGGATACCGGCGCGCAGCGGCGCGCTGTGGCGTTGCTTCCACAGTTGCGTGGTGCGGGCAAAGTAGACATAAGGGTCTTCAGTGACGATACAAGGCCCGCGCTCCAGCGCCAGCGCCCGCAGGGCTGGGGCCACAATAACGCAGGCCGCCCCAGAGGCGGCCAGTTGCTGCCGGTAGCGCGGGTTACTCAAGAAACTCAGTTCTTGTGGCCCGGCCACCTCCAGCGGGGCCAAGCGCTCGATGGGGGTTTGGGGGTCTCCCTCTAGTAGGCCACCCAACGCCGCAACAATATCACCCAGCAACAAGCTCACACGCGCCCCAGCAGCCCAAACTGCACCTTATTTGGCAGGGGCAGCATTCAGCGCCTTGATCACTTTGTCGGTGATGTCGTGCTTGGGGTTGATATACACCGCCTGATCGAGAATGATGTCGTACTTTTCAGTTTCGGCCACCTGCTTGACCACCTTGTTGGCGCGCTCTAGCACGGCAGCCAGTTCTTCGTTTTTGCGCGCGTTCAGGTCTTCTTGGAATTCGCGGCGCTTGCGCTGCAATTCGCGGTCTTGATCGACCAGTTGGCGTTGGCGCGCAATGCGCTGGCTCTCGGCCATCGTGGGCGCTTCGCGCTCAAACTTTTCGGTGGCCGTTTTCAAGGCGGTGCCTTGGTCCATGATTTCTTTGTCGCGGCGCGAGAACTCTTGCTCTAGCCGCGTTTGGGCAGCTTTAGCCGTGCCCGCTTCGCGGAAAATGCGGTCGGTGTTGACAAAGCCAGCCTTGAAATCTTGCGCCTGCACGGGGGCAGCTACGGCCAAAGAACCAAGCACCAGTGCCAGAGACAAAGAGCGAGAAAGTGTTTTCATCAGAAAGATGTTCCAATTTGGAATTGCAGTTTTTGGATTCTATCGCCAGCAAACTTACGCACCGGCTGGGCAAAGGCCAAACGCAGCGGCCCTAAGGGGGAAATCCAGCTCAAGCCCAAACCGACGGAGGCCCGCATATCATTCCAGCGTACATCTTGTTTGTCACCAAAAACATTGCCCGCATCGACAAAGGTAAACATACGCAAAGTGCGGTCATTGCCTGCACCGGGGAAGGGGGTAATCAACTCCAAGTTGAGCGTGACTTTTTTCGGGCCACCCAAAGAAGAGCCAGTGACATCGCGTGGCCCCAAAGTGCCTTGATCAAAGCCACGCACCGAGCCTAAACCACCCGAGTAGAAATTTTTGAACACCGGGAAAGGCCGCCCACCGATACCCTTGCCCCAACCCAACTCGCCGTTGAAGGCCAAGGTGAATTTTTTATTGAGCGGCACATACTCTTGGTATTGGTAATTGGCGCGCACATAGCGTGCATCACCAGCTACCGACCACTCCGAATTGAGGCGTTGGTAGCGGCCCGAATTGGGGGCCAGCGCACTGTCGCGGCCATCACGCGCCCAACCAATGGTCAGGGGGATGGAGGTGCTGGTATCGCCAAATTCGTCGGCATAGGCCATGTAGGCCGCTGGGATGTTGGTACCGGCCTTGATGTGGTTGCGCTCAGCACCGCCACCAAAAAACACGGTGTCGGTTTCGCTGAACGGTACTCCAAAGCGCATACTGGCCCCGGTGCTAATCAACTCGTAGTTGCCGCCTTGGTCTTGGTAGGGTTTGTTGGTGCGGTAGTACAAATCCAGCGTGCGCGAGATACCGTCGGCGGTAAAGTAAGGGTCGGTGGTACTAAACACCAAATTGCGGTTGTACTTGCTGGTGTTCACGTCAATGCCCAGGTAGTTGCCCGAGCCAAAGACGTTCTCTTGCTTGATAGAGAACGAGAACGATACCTTTTCGGCACTAGAAAAACCGGCCCCCAGTTGCAAAGAACCGGTAGGCTTTTCGGCCACGGTAATCACCAAATCAACTTGGTCGGGTGCGCCGGGCACTTCTTGGGTTTCAATGTCCACGCTGGTAAAGTAGCCCAAGCGGTCCACCCGGTCGCGCGAGAGGCGGATTTTTTCGCCGTCGTACCAAGAGGCTTCAAACTGGCGAAATTCACGCCGGATGACTTCATCGCGCGTGCGGTCATTGCCTGCCAGTTGGATGCGGCGCACATAGGCGCGGCGCGAAGGCTCGGCCTGCAAGGCCAGCGCCACGCGGTGGTTTTCGCGGTCGGTCTCGGGGGCCGCCTCGACCCGGGCAAAGGCAAAACCAAAATTGCCAAAATGCTCCGAAAAGGCTTTGGTGGTTTCGGCCACTTGGTCGGCGTTGTAGGGCTGGCCGGGGCGAATCGTGACCAAGGATTTGAACTCGTCCTCGCGCTCTAGGTAGTTGCCCTCTAACTTTACGCCCGAGACCACATACGATGGGCCTTCGGTGATGTTGACGGTGATGGAAATGTCTTGCTTGTCGGGCGAGATAGCCACTTGGGTGGAATCAATCCGAAACTCCAAATAACCGCGTTGCAGGTAATAAGAGCGCAAAGCCTCCAAATCGGCGTTGAGCTTAGAGCGCGCGTAGCGGTCGGATTTGGTGTACCAGCTCAACCAGCCGCCAGTGTCTTGGTTGAACAGGTCTTTGAGGGTGGCATCGCTGAAGGCTTGGTTGCCGACAATACGAATATCTTTGATGCGCGCGCTTTCGCCCTCGGTCACGGTAAAGCTCAAATTAACGCGGTTGCGTTCTACCGGGGTCACGGTGGTGACCACTTCAGCCGCATAAAAACCCTTGTTGATGTATTGGCGCTTGAGTTCTTGCTCAGCCCGGTCCGACAGGGCTTTGTCGTAGGGGCGGCCATCGGCCAAACCCACATCGCGCATACTCTTTTTGAGGGCC
Source organism: Giesbergeria sp. (assembly GCF_028686475.1). Classification (GTDB taxonomy): domain Bacteria; phylum Pseudomonadota; class Gammaproteobacteria; order Burkholderiales; family Burkholderiaceae_C; genus Simplicispira. Next base: position 178,671 of record NZ_JAQUCA010000005.1, read on the forward strand.
TCTTTGTCAAACTCGCGCGTGCCGGCAAAGTCCACTTCGGCGATGGTGGGGCGTTCTTCTACCACCACCACCAGCACATTGCCATTGGCCTCTAGGCGCACATCTTTGAACACGCCCAGCGCAAACAGGGCACGGATGGCCGCTGCGCCTTTGTCGTCGTTGTATTGTTCGCCCACGCGCAAGGGCATGGAGGCAAACACCGTGCCCGGCTCAATGCGCTGCAAGCCCTCGATGCGGATGTCTTGCACCTGAAAGGGCTCTAAGGCCCACGCTGCCTGGGCAGCAAAAATCATGGCAGTAACAGCCGCTGCTGTACCCATGCCAAAGCGCTGGAAATGTGTTTTCATGAATCAGGCCGCTGCCAGCAGGGTGCGCCAGCGGTGTACGTAAGAGGAGCCAATTAGCCAAAAATCCGGGTGAAATCGTTGAACAAGGCGATAGACATCATGAGCAGCAGCAAGGCAACACCACCGCGCTGCAAGCGCTCCATCCAGACATCCGACACGCCTTTGCCGGTTACGCCTTCCCAGAGATAATACATCAGGTGCCCGCCATCCAACACCGGCAAGGGTAGCAGATTGAGCACGCCCAAACTGACGCTAATCAGCGCCAAAAACAGCAGGTATTGGGTCAGGCCCATGCTGGCGGAGCGGCCAGCGTAGTCGGCAATGGTGATGGGGCCGCTCAGGTTTTTCAGTGAGGCTTCGCCTATCACCATGCGCCCCATCATCCGCAGGCTGAGTACCGAGACCTCCCAGGTACGCACGGCACCATGCCAAAGGCTTTCGCCCAAACCGTACTCTACGGTGATGAATTCGGGCGGCGCACCCACATAGGCACCAATGCGCGCCACGGCACCGCTGGGTTCTGGCACCAAATCGGGCGTAAGCTCTAGGCTGATGCTTTGACCTGCCCGCTCTAGCTGCCAGGTTTGCGTGATTGGCTGGCCAGCACGCACCGATTGGCGAATCAACTCGCGCAGTTGTTGTCCATCGACCACTGGCACGGCACCCACGCGCAACACCACATCGCCCTCGCGCAGGCCAGCGCGTTGACCTGCGCCGTCGGGGCTTACGCCACCAATCACTGGGCGCGTCCAAGGGGCAACAATGCCGACTTTGCGCAACAATTGGGCATCGGCTTCGCGCACATCTAATTGTTCTAAAGGCAAAAGCACCGAGCGCAAACGCGCTCCTTCGTCGGTCTGCACTTCTAAGCGGACGGGGGTGGCATCCAAAGCGGCTTGCGTGAGCAGCCAGCGCAAATCTTCAAATGAGCGCACTGGGCGTGGCTCCTCGCTGCCGATGGCGGCCTCGCGCACCCATTCGCCGCCTTGCAAACCGGCTTGGGCGGCCACGGAGCCGGGCACCGGGCTGGCGAGTCGGGCGACAGGTTCTTGGATGCCCGTCCAATTGACCAGCGCATACAGCAAAATAGCCAGCAACAAATTGGCCAGCGGCCCGGCGGCCACAATCGCGGCACGGGCGCGCAAGGGCTGGGTGTTGAAGGCCAAATGGCGCTGTTCAGGCGGTACGGGGGCTTCGCGTTCATCCAACATTCGCACGTAGCCACCCAGCGGAAAAGCCGCCAGCACAAACTCGGTACCTGATTGGGGCGATTGCCAGCGCAGCAACGGTTTGCCAAAGCCCACCGAAAAACGCAACACCTTGACCCCACAGGCCACGGCTACCCGATAGTGCCCGTATTCATGCACGGCAATCAGGATACCCAGCGCCACCACAAAAGCAACAATTGTCAGCATGGTTGCTGTGACTCCCAAAATGTGGATAGGTTCACGGAGCCATGCGCGCTGCCAGCTGTTGGGCGGCAGCGCGCGCTTGTGCGTCTAAGGCTAACAAATCTAGCAGGCTATCGGGTTGAGCGGGCACGATGGCCTCTAGGGTGGCGTGGTTGACGGCATGGATTTGGTCAAAGCGAATACGGCGCTCTAAAAAAGCCGCCACGGCTACTTCGTTGGCCGCATTGAGGATGGCCGTGGTGCCGGTGGGCGCTTCTAAGGCGTGCCATGCCAAGCGCAGGCCGGGAAAGCGCTCGGGGTGGCCGTGGTCGTCAATCGCCTCGAAGGTCATGGCCGACAGGGCATGAAAATCCAAAGCCGTGGCCCCAGAGGTGATACGTTCAGGCCACGACAGGCCATAGGCAATCGGCACGCGCATATCGGGCGTGCCCAACTGCGCCACCACCGAGGTATCACGGTATTGCACCATCGAGTGGATAATGCTTTGCGGATGAATCACCACCTCCAACTGTGCCGGAGCCAGCCCGAACAGGTAGCGCGCTTCAATCACCTCCAGCGCCTTGTTCATCATGGTGGCCGAATCAACCGAGATTTTGCGCCCCATCACCCAATTGGGATGCGCGCAGGCTTGCTCGGGCGTGACATCGCGCAGGGTTGCAGCGGCGCGGCTGCGAAACGGGCCACCGGAAGCGGTGAGAATGATTTTTTCTACCCGTTGCGCCCAAGTGGTCGGGTCTTGGGGCAAGGATTGGAAAATGGCCGAATGTTCGCTGTCAATCGGCAGCAGGGTAGCGCCACCTTGGCGCACCGCACGCATAAACACCTCGCCCCCCACCACCAGCGCTTCTTTATTCGCCAGCAGCAGGCGCTTACCGGCGCGTGCAGCAGCCAAGCAAGGCGCTAAACCCGCCGCGCCGACAATCGCGGCCATCACGGCATCGACCTCGGGATGCGCGGCAATGGTCTCTAGTGCATCGGGGGCGGTCAATACTTGGGTGTTTAAGCCTTGGGCTTGGAGTTTGTCCGCCAGTGCTTGGGCATGGGGCGCGCTGGCCATGACGGCATAACGGGGCCGAAACTGCGCGCATTGCGCCAGCAGCATATCCACTTGGGTAGCAGCACTCAGGGCAAAAACTTCAAAGCGCTCCGGGTGGCGCGCCAGCACATCCAAGGTGTTGCCACCGATAGAGCCGGTAGAACCCAGCACCGTAATCCGTTGTTTCATGGGTTTTGTTTGGTTTTGGCTGCTTAGAGCCAAGAGGAAAAGAGCATCGCCAAAGGCAGCGTAGGCAATAGGGCATCGACGCGGTCTAACACGCCACCGTGGCCGGGCAAGAGGCGGCTGCTGTCTTTGGCCCCGGCAGCACGTTTGATGAGCGACTCGACCAAATCACCGGCCACACTCATCGCCACCATAAACAATACCGCAGGCAAGAGCCACCACCAGCCCGGTTGGGCCAAACGGCTGAACAAGCTCACTACCGGGGTTTGCCAAGCAGCATCTGCGGCCACCCAGCCGCACGCCAGCAGCAACACGCCCAGCACCGCACCGGCCACGCCTTCCCAGGTTTTACCGGGACTGATAGACGGGGCCAACTTTTGGCGCGTAAAACGCAAACCAAAAGTACGCCCTGCTGCATAAGCGGCAATATCGGCCACCCAAACCAAGGCCAGCGCCGACAGCAAAAAGTTAATTCCGACCATGCGCGCTTGCACTGCCGCCAGCCACGCCAACCACAGGGCCAGCACGCCCGCCAGCAAACGCACTGCTGCCGGAATACGCGGCCAGCCAGCCACCCCTGCGCGTAGCATCAGCACTACACCCAGCAGCCAAAACAGCCCAGCCCCCAGCCATAGCGGTTGCAAACGCTGTTGCAACCAACCCAGCCACCAAGTAAGCAGGCACAGCAGTACACAACTTGCGCCCAAACCCAAGGAGGGCCACATGGCACAGCCATTGAGCCGCCCCCACTCCCAAGCGGCAGCAGCCATCAGCAGCAATACCACCAAAGCAAAAGGCACAAACGAGGGGTAGAGCAGGGCGGGCAACAAAACGGCCAGCAGGGCCAAAGCAGTAAGAACGCGCTGTTGCAGCATGGTGCCCTTTCAGGCGGGCAAAGAGGGGCTAGGCGCAGCCAACACTTGCTCGGAGGTTTTGCCAAAGCGCCGCTCGCGTGTGCGGTAATCGGCAATCGCGGCATCTAGCGCCGCTTCATCAAAATCGGGCCAGAGTTTATCGCTGAACAGCAGTTCAGAGTAAGCCGACTGCCAGAGCAAAAAATTGCTCAGGCGCATCTCGCCGCCGGTGCGAATCAGCAAATCGGGGTCAGGCACAGCCGACAAGGCCATTGCCGCATTGAGAGTGACTTCGGTAATCGGCTCGCCACGTGCGGCCAAACTGGCAGCGGCTTGGGCAATATCCCAACGGCCACCGTAGTTGAAGCAGATATTGAGTACCAAGCGCTGGTTGTGCGCGGTGGATTGTTCGGCCTGCTCTAGCCCGTGGCGCACTTTGGCCGACAAGCTGGCGCGGTTGCCAATAAAGCGCACACACACGCCGTCTTTGCACAGCTGGGGCACTTCACGTGCAATCGCCATTGCCAATAAATCGAGCAAGCCGCTGACCTCTTCCGCTGGACGGCCCCAGTTTTCGGAAGAAAAAGCAAACACCGTCAGTACCGCGACCCCGCGCTGGGCGCAGGCTTGCACGCAGCGGCGCAAGGCGGTGACACCTTGTTTGTGACCGGCCAAGCGGGGCAAAAAGCGGCGCTGCGCCCAACGGCCATTGCCATCCATCACGATGGCAATATGCCGAGGCACCGGCGCAGAAAAAGACGTGGACACAGAAAAACGCGGCGACGGGCCTTAAACCGCCATGATTTCTTGTTCTTTGGCCGCGACCAGCGCGTCAATTTCGGCAATGTGCCGGTCAGTGAGTTTCTGGATTTCGGTTTCAGAGCGTTTTTGCTCGTCTTCGGAGGCCAGCTTGTCTTTGACCAGCTTTTTGACCGATTCGTTGGCATCGCGGCGCAGGTTGCGAATGGCCACTTTGGCCGATTCGCCCTCGTTGCGCGCCAGCTTGGTCATTTCTTTGCGGCGCTCTTCGCTCATGGGTGGCATGGGCACGCGGATTAAATCGCCCATCGAGGCCGGGTTCAGGCCCAAATCGCTCTCGCGGATGGCTTTTTCAATCTTGGCGCTCAGGTTCTTTTCCCAAGGCTGCACGCTGATGGTGCGCGAATCGAGCAACGACACGTTGGCCACTTGGCTTAAAGGAACCATCGAGCCATAGTATTCGACATGAATCACATCCAGCAAGGCCGGATTGGCCCGCCCGGTGCGAATTTTTTGCAGGTTGTTCTTGAAAGCCACAATGGACTGATCCATTTTGGTTTCCATGGTTTTCTTGGTATCGGCAATCGTCATGTTCTCTCCTGGGATGCAATGCTGGTTGGTGCTTTACGCATGAACCAGCGTGCCTTCATCCTCACCCAGCACCACGCGCTTGAGGGCACCGGGTTTGATGATGGAAAACACCTTTACGGGCAGTTTTTGGTCACGGCACAGGGCAAAGGCAGTGGCATCCATGATGCCCAAATTACGCACCATTGCCTCGTCAAAGCTCAATTGGGTGTAGCGCGTGGCGCTAGGGTCTTTGTGCGGGTCGGCAGAATATACGCCATCGACCTTGGTGGCCTTGAGTACCAGTTCAGCACCAATTTCGGCCCCGCGCAACGCTGCGGCGGTGTCGGTAGTAAAGAAGGGGTTGCCGGTACCGGCGGCAAACACCACCACCTTGCCTTCTTCGAGGTATTGCAGCGCCTTGGGGCGCACATAAGGTTCGACCACCTGCTCAATCGAGATGGCCGACATCACACGCGCCGTCAAGCCTTGGCGGCCCATCGCATCGGCCAAGGCCAAGGCGTTCATCACCGTGGCCAACATGCCCATGTAATCGGCGGTAGCGCGGTCCATACCGGCCGAACCACCTGCGACACCACGGAAAATGTTGCCGCCACCAATCACCACCGCCACTTCTACCCCCATCGCCGTGACTTCGGCCACTTCGGCCACCATGCGCTCAATGGTGGCCCGGTTGATGCCAAAGGCATCATCGCCCATCAGGGCCTCGCCCGACAACTTGAGCAAGATGCGCTTGTAGGCCGGTGTGGCGAGGGTCATGGGAAATTCTCCGTAAAGATGAGGGGATGAAAAAAAACAGGGGTGGCGGTAGGTGCTAAGCGATTAGGCTGCGGCTTTGGCAGCAGCCACTTGGGCAGCTACTTCGGCGGCAAAGTCGTCCACCTTTTTCTCGATGCCTTCGCCCACCACGTACAGGGTAAAGCCCTTGACGGTGGTGTTGGCCGCCTTGAGCATTTGGCCCACGGTTTGCTTGCCATCGGCAGCCTTGACGAACACTTGGTCGGCCAGCGAGACTTCTTTGAGGTACTTGGTGATGGAGCCTTCGACCATCTTGGCCACGATGTCGGCGGGCTTGCCCGATTCAGCGGCCTTGGCGGTGGCGACACTGCGCTCTTTTTCAATCAGCTCGGCGGGTACTTCGGCGCTGGTCAGGGCCACGGGTTTCATGGCGGCGACGTGCATGGCCACATCCTTGGCGGCAGTGGCGCTGCCTTCGTACTCGACCACCACGCCAATGCGCGTACCATGCAGGTAAGAGGCCAAATGGCTACCCGAGAACTGCTTGAAGCGGCGGAACGACATGTTCTCGCCGATTTTACCAATCAGGCCCTTGCGTACATCTTCCAAAGTGGGGCCAAAGCTGTCTTGCTCGTAGGGCAGCGCGCCCAAAGCAGCGACATCGGCGGGGTTATGCAGGGCCACCAGCTTGGCAGCGGCATTGGCCATAGCGATGAAGCTGTCGTTCTTGCTGACGAAATCGGTTTCGCTGTTGACTTCAATCAGGCCACCCACATCGCCATCAATGTGCATGGTCACCACGCCTTCGGCGGTGATGCGCGAAGCGGCCTTGCCAGCCTTGGTGCCCAGCTTGACGCGCAACAGCTCTTCGGCTTTGGCCATATCGCCTTCGGCTTCGGTCAGGGCTTTTTTGCACTCCATCATGGGGGCATCGGTTTTAGCGCGCAGTTCAGCGACCATGCTTGCGGTAATTGCAGCCATTTGTGTTCTCCGTATTCCGTTTTATCGGTTCAATTGTTTCAAGATAAAAAAAGGGGGCCACATAAGCCCCGCTTTTTACCGCGATACATCGCGCAGCAACGCAGCGAGGCTGGCGCTCTTAGGCAGCAGCTTCCTGCACTTCAACGAATTCGTCAGTGCCTTCGGGGGCGGCCACGGCTTGCACCACTTCTTCTACCGCGTTGGCACGGCCTTCGATGATGGCATCGGCAATCACGCGGGCGTACAGTTCTACGGCCTTGGCCGAGTCATCGTTACCGGGGATGATGTGGCTGATGCCGTCGGGCGAGTGGTTGGTATCGACCACGCCAATTAGCGGAATGCCCAGCTTCTTGGCTTCGGCGATGGCGATTTTGTGGAAACCGACATCAATGACGAAGATGGCATCGGGCAGGGCCGTCATGTCTTGGATGCCGCCGATGTCTTTTTCCAGCTTTTCAATCTCGCGGGCAAACATGAGCTGTTCTTTTTTGCTCATGGCTTCGAGACCGGTTTCTTGCTGGGCCTTCATGTCTTTGAGGCGCTTGATGGAGGTCTTGACCGTCTTGAAATTGGTCAGCATACCGCCCAACCAACGTTGGTTGACGAAGGGCACGCCAGCGCGGGCGGCTTCTACTGCCACAATGTCACGGGCTTGGCGTTTGGTACCGACCATCAGGATGGTGCCGCCGTTGGCCGACAATTGTTTGGCAAACTTGGCTGCGTCTTGCAACAGGGGCAAAGACTTTTCCAAGTTGATAATGTGAATCTTGTTGCGGTGGCCGAAGATGAACGGGGCCATCTTGGGGTTCCAGAAGCGGGTTTGGTGACCAAAGTGGACACCGGCTTCCAGCATTTCGCGCATGGTAACGGACATGGTATTTTTTCCAAAGGTTGGGTCTAAAACCCAGCCCGACATTTGCACCCTTTATGGGCTACAACACCTTGAATGGGCTGGTTTGGGATTGGTCTTGCCACTAGACTGTAGTACCCAAGGATACGGCCTCTGACAGTCGGCAAAACCCTAAGATTCTAGCATATCCACCACATGATGAATGACCTTGACACCACACGGCAACTGGTGCAGCGCGGCCTCAGCAGCGCCAGCATGGAGCTAGAGCGCTGCATTGACAGCGCCCAATCTACCGCCTGCGCCCATGCCTTTACCCGCACTTGGTTTGAGCCAGCGCGCCAACAGGCAGCACGGCCCGAGGTTACGCGGCTGCCACTGGCAGGGTTGGCAGTATCCATCAAAGATTTATTTGATATAGAGGGCCAGCCTACTTTGGCTGGTTCGGTGGCTCTGGCCGATGCGCCTGCGGCAGTGGAAGATGCCCCGGTGGTGTCGCGGCTACGCAGCGCGGGTGCCACACTGATTGGGCGCAGCACTATGGCGGAGTTTGCTTTCTCTGGGGTGGGCACCAATCCACACTATGGCACGCCCGCCGCTTACGATGGCCGTTTTGGCGCTTTGCCCGGCCCAGCACGGGTGCCGGGTGGCTCCTCGTCGGGGGCGGCGGTGTCGGTGGCTGCTGGGGCGGCATTTGTCGGCTTAGGCTCAGATACCGGTGGCTCGTTGCGGATTCCTGCGGCCCTGAATGGCATTGTCGGCTTTAAGAGTACTGCCCGGCTGGTGCCCACGGCGGGCGCGGTGCCGCTCTCGCCCACACTCGATACGGTGGGTGCCATCACACGCTCAGTGCGCGATGCGGTACTGGTGCATGAAGTTTTGGCCGCGCGGCGCGTGCGGCACAACCCGATGCCGCTGTCGGGCTGGCGTTTGGCCGTGCCCGAAACCCTTTTTTTGCAAGACTTGGACCGCCATGTGGCCGCAGTGTTTGAGCGCACCCTGCATACCCTGCGCCGCGCCGGAGCCAAAATTGACGAGCTTCGCCTGCCAGAAACAGCCGCTGTGGTACAGCTGCAAGCCGGTGGCGGCCTGCCAGCGGCAGAAAGCTATGCTTGGCATCGCCAACTGTTACAGCAGCGTGGAGCGCAATACGACCCGCGCATACGCAGTCGCATTGAACGCGGTGCCCACATGTTGGCCGCCGATTATTTGGATATTTTGCAGGCACGCCAGCGCTGGATTGTGCAAATGCAAAGCCAATTGGCGGGTGTGGATGCGCTACTCTCGCCCACAGTGCCGATTGTGGCCCCCACGTTGGACTCCCTCGCTGCCACCGATGCAGCAGGCGATGCCGAGTTTTTCCGCGTGAATGCCCTGCTGTTACGCAATACCAGCGTGGTGAATTTGCTCGATGGCTGTGCGCTGTCCTTGCCCTGCCACCAGCAAGGCGAGTGGCCCGTGGGCCTGATGCTGTGGCACGCTGGCCAGCACGATGATGCCGTGCTGCACGTAGGCCTGCGCGTGGAAGAAGCACTGGCAGCAGCTAAATCATAGTGCCAGCAGCTCATTTGCGCGCACAGACACGCAGAATCGCTACAGTGTCTGCCATGCCGCCTTGGTGGTATTTTTAACGCGCCTGCCCCACACGGGAAGGCATTTTGCTGGCCCTTCGAGTGAGAAAATATGGACAACCACTACCTTACCCCGCTCTTTTCCCCACAATCCATTGTTGTTTTTGCGGGCCAAACAGATGCCCCAGAAACCCAGACTCCGCAGGCACGAATGCTGTGCGAAGGCCTGAAAGCCCAGCGTTACAGCGGCTCGTTGCAGTTTTTATCCACTGAATCGACCGGCACGCTGGCCGAACTGGCCCAAACCAAAGCCGATTTGACCATCATCGCCTTGCCGCCTGAAGAAATTAGCAATGCCCTGGAAATGGCCGGGCGCATGAATTGCCGTTCGGCCTTGGTGGTCTCTAGCAGCATCAGTGCAGACGAGGCCGCCAAGCTCAAGCAAGTGGCCGAACGAGAAGGCATCTACCTGCTCGGCCCCAATTGTCTGGGGCTGCAACGTCCATCCTTGCACCTCAATGCCAGCGCTGCGGGCAAACTGGCCCATACCGGCTCGCTGGCGTTGGTGTGTCAGTCGGGGGCGCTGACCTCGTCTATTTTGGACTGGGCGCACAACAATGGCGTAGGTTTTTCGTCGGTGGTATCGCTCGGGCCAAACACCAGCATTGACATTGCCCAAGTGTTGGATTTTTTAGCCAACGACCGCCTCACGCAAAGCATCGTCGTCTATATGGAGGGCATCAGCAACGCGCGCAGTTTCATGAGCGCCCTGCGCTCGGCGGCCAATACCAAGCCAGTGGTGGTACTCAAGGGTGGGCGCAAAGCCAGTGGCAATACAGCCGCACAAACCCACAGCGGCACCATTGTGGGCAGTGATGAGGTGTTTGATGCCGCCCTGCGCCGCGCTGGTGCGGTGCGCGTGCGCTCGTTTGTCGAGTTGTTCTCGGCCACCAAATGCCTGGCCTCGCGTTATCGCCCGGTAGGTAAACGCTTGGCGATTGTGGCCAATGGTGGTGGCCCCGGTGTCTTGGCCGCCGATTGGGTAAATGAAATTGGCTTAGAGTTGGGCAAGCTCTCGCCCGAGTCCATCGCTGAGTTACAACCGCACTTGCCCCAGCGGGCCTCCCTGACCGATTTGATTGATTTGTCAGAATGCGCCCGCCCTGAGCATTATTTGGCCGCGATTGAGGCCGCGAATAAAGAGCGTCAAATTGACGGTGTGCTGGCCATTTTCTCGCCGCGCCCCGGTGCCGATGCCGAAGCCATTGCCAAGGCACTGGCCAGCGCAAAGTCCCACATGGCCAAGCCTTTGGTAGCCTGCTGGATGGGCGATGCCTCGGTCGGCCCCGGACGCGGTGTCTTGAAAGAGGCCGTCATCCCCAGCTTTCGCACCCCAGAAGCCGCTGTGGGCGCATTTGGCAATATTGCCTCGTTCTACCAAAACCAGCAATTGCTGCAACAAACGCCTTCGCCGCTGTCCACCTTGGCCAAGCCCGATATTGAAGGCGCGCGGCTGGTGATTGAAAGCGCCTTGGCCGAGCGGCGCAAAATTTTGACCGAGATGGAATCCAAAACCCTCTTGGCCGCCTTCCATATTCCAGTCACTAAAACTATTTTGGCGCGCAGTGCCCACGAGGCAATGATGATTGCCACGCAGTTGGGCTTTCCGGTGGCCCTCAAAATTGATTCGCCCGACATCACGCACAAATCGGACGTGGGCGGCGTAGCGCTCAATATCATGAACGGCACCAGCGCGCGCGATACGTTTACCGACATGGTGCAGCGCGTGGCCCAAGTGCAACCGCAGGCGCGTATCAATGGCGTGACGGTACAAAAAATGGCCAAAGCGCAACGGGGGCGCGAAATTTGCATTGGCTTGGTATGCGATGACCCGTTTGGCCCAGTGATTTCGTTTGGTGCTGGTGGCACCATGATTGAGCTTATCAACGACAAGGCAATGGAGTTGCCCCCACTGAACCAGTTTTTATCGCACCGGCTGATTGAGCGCTCGCGCGTGGCCGAAACCCTGGGCGCTTGGCGTGGCACCGGCCCAGCCAACATCGAGGCGCTAGAGCAAATTTTGCTGCGCGTGTCCGAGATGGCTTGCGAGTTGCCCCAATTGCGCGAGATGGACATCAACCCCATTATTGTCGATGAGCATGGGGCCGTGGCAGTGGATGCACGCATCGCGATTGACCACGCCCCCCAATCCAATTCCAATAGCAGCGGCAACCTGCATTACAGCCATTTGGCCATCTTGCCCTACCCGGCACGGCACGAGCAAGTTTGGCCGTTGCCCGGTGGCGGCGAATACACCATTCGCCCGATTCACCCCGGTGATGCACAGATGCTGCAAACCTTGGTGCAAAGCCTATCGCCGCAAAGCCGCTATTACCGTTTTGTCTCGTCGATGGCTGAGTTGCCGCCCTCGATGCTGGCGCGCTTTACCTTGATTGATTACGACCGCGAAATGGCGCTGGTGGCCATTCACAAGGAGCGCACCGCCACCGAAGACGGCGAAATCCACGAGACCGAGCGCATGGTGGGGGTGTCGCGCTACGTCACCAACCCCGACCGCACTACCTGCGAGTTTGCTTTGGTGGTGTCCGATAGCTTCAATGGCAAGGGCTTGGGTTCACGCCTGATGCACAGCATCATGGATGTGGCGCGCGAAAAGGGCTTGAGCGAAATCGAAGGCTTGGTGCTGGCCAACAACGCCCCCATGCTCAAGCTGATGCGTAGCTTAGGTTATGCCATCAAATCTTACGAGGAAGACCCAGACTTTAAGCTGGTCACGCACAAACTCTAAAGTAAGCTGCCATGTACTGCATCACACCGGGCGCGGCCCATGCTTTGCACGACAGCGCCAGCACCCGGCGCTTAGAGGTGGCAGCAGCAGCCCTGCTGCCCGCACACACGCTGATGCAGCGCGCTGGGCTGGCCGTAGCCCGGCTGGCCCGAGCGCTGGCCCCCCATGCGCGCCACATTTGGATAGCCTGTGGCCCCGGCAACAATGGCGGCGATGGCTTAGAAGCGGCCATGCACCTGCACCAGCAAGGTCTGCCGGTGGTGGTCACTTGCTTGGGCCAGCCCGAGGGCCTCCCAGACGACGCGCGCCGCTCTTGGCAGCGCGCGCGCAATGCTGGCGTGGGCTTTAGTGAGCAACCCCCGGCAGAGTTAGGGCCACAAGACCTGTGCATTGATGCCCTGCTGGGGCTGGGCCTATCGGCCAGCGGACGACATGCTTTGCCAGCATCGCACCCCCTACGGGCCACCTTGGCCCAAGTGCAAACTTGTGCCGCCCCAGTGCTGGCCGTAGATGTGCCCAGTGGCCTGCTGGCCGACAGCGGCCAGTTTGCACCGGGCTTGGCCCCAGCCTCTGGCAGCACCAGCCCACGCTATACCCTGAGCCTGCTCACCCTCAAGACCGGCCTATTTACGGCGCTGGGGCGGGATGTGGCAGGCAGCGTTTGGTTCGATGATTTGGGCTGTTCGGCCTCTGCTGAACCCGCTACTGCGTGGCTCCATCCACGCCCTGCATCCAGGGTGCGCCCCCATGCCAGCCACAAAGGCAGTTATGGCGATGTGGCCGTGGTGGGCGGCGAAGGCTTGCACCAACGCGGCATGGGCATGGGCGGTGCTGCTTTGTTAGCTGCCCGTGCTGCCCTGCACAGTGGTGCCGGGCGGGTGTTACTGTGTTTGCGTGACCATGCCAGCCCCGGCATAGACATGCTGCAACCCGAACTGATGCTGCGCCATTTTCAGGCCCTGCAACTAAAAAATTTAACCGTGGTCTGTGGTTGTGGTGGTGGCGAAGCCATCCGGGCGGTATTACCCCAAGTGCTGGCGCAAGCGGCCCAATTGGTGCTGGATGCCGATGCCCTGAACGCCATTGCCGCCGATGCCACATTGCAACAAGCACTGCAAGCGCGCCACCCCCGGCCTACGGTGCTGACACCCCACCCCTTAGAAGCGGCACGCCTACTGGGCACCACGGCGCAACAGGTGCAAGCGCAACGGCTGTTGGCCGCCGAGCAACTGGCGCAACGTTTTGCTTGTGTGGTAGTCCTCAAAGGCTCGGGTAGCGTGATAGCGGCACCAGGGCAATTACCCCACATCAACCCCACCGGCAATGCACGCTTGGCCAGCGCGGGCACCGGTGATGTCTTGGCGGGGATGGTGGGGGCAGCTTTGGCCAGCGGCCTAGATGCCCACACTGCCGCCTGCCAGGCCGTTTTTACCCACGGCGAGGTGGCCGACCGCTGGCCAGCACAGCAATCCTTCACCGCCAATGCTTTGGCTTGTCAATTGCTGCCGCTGGCGTGAGTTTTTGGCTTTTTGGCTTTAGGTACGCTTGCCGCTACTTTTACCGCGCCGCGCTCTGGCTTGGCCTTTTTTAGCTCTGGCACCGCTGGGCGCGTCGGCATCGGCACGTCCGGCGGGGCGGCTCGGGTTGCGCGGCGGGGTGGTGGCCTTGGGCTTGTCCTTACCCCACTCTTTAGCCGAACGTGCGGGCAGGCCATCGTCTTCGTCTAGCAGCAGGAAGTCTATGCGCCGTGCGTCCAAATCAACCCGGCTGACCTGCACTTGCACGCGCGTGCCAATGGCGTAGCGAATACCGCTGCGCTCGCCGCGCAGTTCTTGCCGCGCTTCGTCAAACTTAAAGTATTCGCCGCCCAGTTCGGTGATATGGACTAAGCCCTCCACATACATCGCATCGAGGGTAATAAAAATGCCAAAGCTGGTCACGGCACTAACGATGCCGCTGTATTCTTCGCCCAAATGCTCGCGCATGTACTTGCATTTGAGCCAAGATTCCACATCACGGCTGGCCTCATCGGCGCGGCGCTCGTTGGCGCTGCAATGCAGGCCAGCGGCCTCCCAAGATTGGGTTTCGGCCAAAGCAGCGCCGGTCTCTTTTTTGCGCGGTTTTTCGCCGGGGGCCAAGGGTGGCGCGACGCGCTTGGCCAGCCGTTTGCTCAGTTTGGCATGGGCATCGCCGGGGGTGGGCAGGGCGGGCAATTGGTATTTGGTGTGGCCCAAAATGGCCTTAATCACCCGGTGTACCAGCAAATCAGGGTAGCGCCGAATCGGGCTGGTGAAGTGGGTATAAGCCTCAAAAGCCAAGCCAAAGTGCCCGCTGTTGATGGGGGTGTAAATGGCCTGCTGCATCGAGCGTAGCAGCATGGTGTGGATTTGCTGCGCGTCTGGGCGGTCTTTGGTGGCCTCAGCAATCGCTTGGAACTCAGACGGCTGCGGGTTCTCGCTGATGGTCATGCCCACCGCCATCGCTTTGAGGTAGCTGCGTAGCAGGTCTTGCTTTTCCGGGGTGGGGCCTTCGTGTACGCGGTACAGACCGTGCTGCTTGCCTTGGGCGATAAAGTCAGCGCTGCACACGTTGGCCGCCAGCATGGCCTCTTCAATCAGCTTGTGGGCCTCGTTGCGCGTGCGCGGCACGATTTTTTCGATGCGGCCATTGTCATCGCAGACAATTTGCGTCTCCACGGTTTCAAAATCGACCGCACCACGTGCCTTGCGCGATTGCAGCAGCGCCTGATAGACATCGTGCAGGTTGAGCAAATCGCGCACCCGTTCGCTGCGCTTGGCGGCCTCGGGGCCACGGGTGTTGGCCAAAATAGCAGCCACTTCGGTATAGGTGAAGCGTGCATGGCTAAACATGACGGCCGGATAAAACTGGTAAGCATGGACTTCGCCCTTGGTAGTAACCAGCATGTCGCAGACCATGCACAGGCGCTCAACATCCGGGTTGAGCGAGCATAGACCGTTGGAGAGTTTTTCCGGCAGCATCGGAATCACCTTGCGCGGAAAATACACGCTGGTGGCCCGGTCGTAGGCATCTATATCAATCGCGCTGCCGGTTTGCACATAGTGGCTCACATCGGCAATGGCGACCAGCAAGCGCCAGCCTTTGCTGCGCCCGACTTTGGCCGGTTCGCAATACACGGCATCGTCAAAATCGCGCGCGTCTTCGCCATCAATGGTTACTAAGGGGATGTCGGTCAGGTCAATGCGCTGGCGTTTGTCGGTGGCGCGTACCTTGTCGGGCAGGGCAGCGGCTTGGGCCAAGCAAGCCTCGGAAAAAATATGCGGCACGCCATATTTGCGCACCGCAATCTCGATTTCCATGCCGGGGTCATCCACCTCACCCAAGACTTCGGTAATACGGCCCACCGGCTGGCCAAACAGCGCGGGCGGCTCGGTCAGCTCTACAACCACCACTTGGCCGGGTTGGGCTTGACCCAAAGCGTTGGCGGGGATGAGCACATCTTGGCCATAGCGTTTGTCTTCGGGGGCGACTAGCCAGACCCCACTTTCTTGCAACAGGCGGCCAATCAGCGGGCGTGCGGGGCGCTCGATGATTTCGACCACCCGGCCTTCAGGGCGGCCCCGGCGGTCTTGGCGCACCACGCGCACGCGCACCCGGTCTTGGTGCAGCACGGCGCGCATCTCGTTGGGGGGCAGGAAAATATCGGGCTGCTGACCATCGTCGCGCAGCAAAAAACCGTGTCCGTCGCGGTGGCCTTGGATGCTGCCTTCAATTTCGTCGGCGGGGGGTAGTGCTGCTTGGTTGTTAAATTTCATTTTTTTGATATACAATCTGGGTCTTTCCTGAAATGCCCAGGTGGCGGAATTGGTAGACGCACTAGTTTCAGGTACTAGCGGGTAACTCCGTGGAGGTTCGAGTCCTCTCCTGGGCACCAAGTTTAACGACAAGCTGCATTCTATGCCTTGTTGCTTGTTTGGAAGTTTTAAGAAAGTTCAAACCCTGAAAGCCCAGATGGCGGAATTGGTAGACGCACTAGTTTCAGGTACTAGCGGGTAACTCCGTGGAGGTTCGAGTCCTCTTCTGGGCACCATCAGACAGTTTCAGGCTCTACCAAGCCGCACCAAAAGCCCCTTGCCTCCCTAGGCGCAGGGGCTTTTTTGTTGTCTTACGTCGTTTCATAAGTCATCATGACATCCCGCCTTTTTGTTGGTTCTTTTGTTGGTTACAAAAACCACAGCACCAACATGCACCAACAGGGGATGCACCGTGGCACTGACCAAAATTTTTATCAAGAATGCAAAGCACAGCGGCAAAGCCGTAGGCGATAAACACAGCGATGGCGGGGGGCTGTACCTGCATATCAAGGCCCAAGGCAAGTATTGGCGCATGGCCTACCGTCTCCACGGCCAACAGAAAAAGCTGTATAAGTTGGCTACTGTAAGTTTGTTCCACTTCAAGCTGCTGTTTGTCTCTAGGAGCAGACATCAGCTTTGGTTCAAACAGTGAAAAAACTTCTGATAGCCAACTTACTTACCAGAGTCTTTCCTATGCTAGCCAAAGAGCATGGAAAATCATGAACGTTCGGTCATTACCAAGCACATCCGCAACGTTTTTGCGGAGGGTGAGCTGGAGCGAGAGGAAGTATGTGCAAAATTTGCACATACTGCGCCTGACGACAAAACCCACCAAATCGCACCTTAATCTTACCCATTGGCTCAAAAAACCTGCCCATCATATTCCGATGCTCATTGACTTCTTCTACACCCTGCGCGCTGCCAAACTCCCGGTATCGGTCAAAGAACTGCTGGCCTTGCTAGAAGCCCTGCAAGCGGGCATCGTCGGCCCAAATTCGGAAGACGCTTGGAGCCTTGACGACTTCTACCATCTGGCCCGCCTGACGCTGGTCAAAGACGAAAAGCATTTCGACAAGTTTGACCGCGCCTTTGCCGCCTACTTCAAGGGGGTAGAGCTGCTGGCCGACTTCAGCCAAGCCATCCCCGCCGACTGGCTACGCAAGGTGCTAGAGCGCGAACTCACGCCCGAGCAAAAAGCCGCCATCGCCAAAATGGATTGGGATGAGCTGATGGAAACCCTGAAAAAGCGCTTAGAAGAACAAAAAGAGCGCCACGAGGGCGGCAGCAAATGGATAGGCACCGGCGGCACCAGCCCGTTTGGCCACGGTGGCACCAACCCGCAGGGTATCCGCATTGGGGGTGCGGGTAAAAACAAAAGTGCCGTCAAAGTCTGGGAGCAGCGCGCTTACCGCGACTACGACGACACGCAAGAGCTGGGCACGCGCAATATCAAAGTAGCCCTGCGCCGCCTGCGTAAATTTGCCCGCCAAGGCCACGAGCTAGAGCTGGACTTGCCCGACACCATTCGCAGCACCGCCGCCAATGCAGGCTATTTGGACATCAAAATGATTCCGGAGCGCCACAACAATGTCAAAGTGCTGCTGCTGATGGATGTGGGCGGTACGATGGACGAGCATGTGCAGCGGGTGGAAGAATTATTCTCTGCCGTGAAAACCGAGTTCAAGCATCTGGAGTTTTACTACTTCCACAACTGTGTCTATGATTTTGTTTGGAAAAACAACCGCCGCCGCTTTGCCGAAAAGTTTCCCACCTGGGACATCATCCGCAAATACAACAAAGATTACAAACTGATTTTTGTTGGCGATGCCACCATGAGCCCATATGAAATTTTGCAAGCCGGTGGCAGTGTCGAATACACCAACGAAGAGCCGGGGGCCGAATGGCTGCAACGCTTGACGCACGCCTTCCCGCATTTTGCGTGGATTAACCCCGAGCCGCAGGGCGTGTGGCAATACCGCCAGAGTATCGCCATCATCCAGCAATTGATGAGCAACCGCATGTATCCGCTCTCCTTGCAGGGACTAGAGCAGGCGATACGTTTGCTGTCCAAATAACAGGCGGCCCAAGGATATCCATGCAAGGCCGTTGGAGTCGCATTTTTAAACCAGGGCGGCTGGGGCGCTGGGGCAGTTTGACGTTGCTGCTGCTGGGCTTAGGGTGGAGCCACGGGCAGGCCCAAGAAATGCCCGCTACCACCGATGCACCTGCCAGCGTTGCACCCACCACCACGGACACCCCAGCCGTGGCCTTTGTGTTGCAAGTGCGTAGCCCCAGCAAACACATCAACAGTTATTTAGAAAAACACCTTGAGCTGCAACGTTTTCGGCAATTGCCCGAATTGCAAGAGCGCGAATTGCAGCGCCTACTGGCCAGCACCCCCGATGATGCACGCGAGCTGCTGGCCACGCTGGGGTATTTTGCACCCCAAATAACCCTAGAGCGCGTGCCCGCGCCCGCCAGCGGCACGCCAACCCACATCGTACTGACCCTAGAGCCAGGGCCAGTGACACAGGTGGAGCAGGTGACCATTGAGGTCCGTGGCGACGAGGCCACCATCGCCCCTTCTGCTGCTTCTATCGTCCCTACACCAGCACTAGCGCAGCAAATTCGCCACACTTGGGAGTTGGCAGTGGGGCAGCCGTTTAGCCAATCGGGCTGGGAGAGTGCCAAAGCGCAAGGCTTGCGCCAGTTGCAAGCACACCACTACGCCGCAGCGCGCATCGCCGACAGCCAAGCCCTGATAGATGCCGACCAGCACCGGGCCGAGTTGTCAGTGCGCTACGACGCTGGCCCAGCCTACCGCTTTGGGCCGCTGCAACTCGATGGCCAGCAGCGTTACAGCTTGGAAGCTGCCCAACGCATTGCCCGGTTGCCCGTTGGGGCTGCCTACGACCAAGCCCAATTGTTAGAAGCCCAGCAGCGCTTGGCCAGCAGCGGTTATTACGATACGGTGTTTTTGCGCCTCGATACCGACAGCCCCACCCCCGAGGCCGCCCCGGTGCTGGCCCAAGTGCGCGAGGCTCCGCTGCAAAAATGGGTGTTTGGCTTGGGGGTTTCCACCGACAGCGGCGTGCGCCTACGCATAGACCACACCCACAACCGCCTGCCCATGCTGGGCTGGCGCGCCGTGAGCAAACTGTCCTTAGACCCCAAAAACCAATTGCTGGCCAGCCAATGGACCGATTTGCCCAACCAACGCGGCTGGCGCTGGTTCACCGGCGGGCAATTGCAACGCGAAGAAACTGGCAGTTACCAAGTCCGTAGCGCACGCCTGCAAGCCGGTCAGCGCCGTGACACCGAACGCATCGACCGTAGCAATTACCTGCAATACGACTATGCCAACGCCCAAGGCAGTGGCGCGCCACCGTCTAGCACCGCCCTGAGCCTCAACCACAGTTGGACGGGCCGTTACTTTGACAGCATCAACGCCCCCAACGCGGGCTATGGGCTGGCCTATGAGCTGGGAGCTGGTACCACCTTGCTGCCACAACGCACCCCCTTTGTGCGCGCACAGGGGCGTAGTTTGGTCTTTTTGCCTGCTGGGCGCATCACCTTGCCCAATGGACGCAGCCGCCCAAGCCGTTGGGCCTTGCGTGCCGAAGCTGGGGCGGTGCTGGCGCGCGCAGGTGCCCAATTGCCCGTGACGCAGTTATTCCTGACCGGCGGCGATACCACGGTGCGCGGTTATGGCTACCGGCAAATTGCCGCCCGCACCGTAGCGCAACAACTGTATGGCGGGCGCTATATGGCGGTGGCCAGTGTCGAATGGCAGCGCCCGCTGGTACGCAAGGGGCAGTTTAGCGATTGGGAAGCCGCCCTGTTTGCCGATGCTGGGGCCGTAGGCGATAGCGCGCGCGCGATGCGTTGGCGTACTGGCATTGGCGCCGGGGTGCGCTGGCGCAGTCCGGTCGGGCCATTGCAGGCCGATGTGGCCTATGGGCTACAAGAGCAAAGCGTGCGTCTGCATTTGCGCTTGGGTTTTAGCTTTTGAGCAAACGAATGACAAATTCTGCCCCTACTGCCGCTGCTGCCAACACATCTCCGCCACCCGCGCCCAAGCCGCGCACAGGCTGGCGGCGTGCCGTGCGCTGGCTATGTGCTGGGCTGTTGCTACTGCTGCTGGCTTTGCTGTTGGCCGGAGCAGCAACCTGGGTTTGGATGGGCCGCGATAACTCCTTGCCCACCGTGCTGGATTTGGCCAAACGCTGGCTACCGCCGGGCCACAGCCTAGAGGTGCGCCAAGCCCAAGGCTCTTTGCGCCAAGGGGGCCACATCGCTTGGCTACGCTGGCAAAGCCCCCGCTTGGCCGTAGAGGTGCAAGACATGCAGTTGCGTTGGCAATGGGCACCGTTGTGGCAGCGCCAGCTGCACATCGAGCAATGGGACATAGCCCGCTTGCACATCACCGCCACCCCAGAGCCTGACCCACCCCCACCCCAGCCCCTAGAGCAGCTGCTGCTACCGTTAGCTTCTATCCAGCTGCCGTTTCAGGTGCAGCAGTTGGTATGGAGCAAAGGCAGCACTAGCGTAGAGGCCACGGCGCTGGCCGGTCACTATGGCTACGATGGGCAACTGCACCAAGTGCAGCTAGACCATTTCAAATTCGCCCAAGGACGTTACAGCGCCCAAGCGCGACTGCAAGCCCACGCGCCCATGCAGCTCCAAGCCCAAGTCAATGGGCAGGTGCAAACCAGCGTACCCCAAGTGGCCGCGCCTTTGTTGGTAGCCGCCCAAGCCAAACTCGACGGCACCTTGGCCGGTGCAGCCGCCCGCCTAGCACTACAAGCGCAATTAAGACCGGCAGAAACCACCGCCGCACCACTGGCCGCCATGCGCGCGGATGTCCGCGCCCAAATTGCCCCGTGGGCCAGCCAGCCCTTAGAGCAAGCCCAAGCCCAGCTGCAAGGCTTAGACTTGGCAGCCTTGTGGCCGCAAGCGCCGCGCACGGCTTTGGCCGGACAAATCCACCTGACACCCCAACCGCCAGCGGGTTGGGCGCTCCAAGCCGACCTTCACAACACCCTGGCCGGGCCGTGGGACAAACAACGCCTACCCCTGCAAAAGTTACAAGCCCAAGCCCACTATGACGGCCAACAATGGCAGTTGCCGCAAGCACAAGTACAAGTGGGCAGCGGCCATATCGACTTGCAAGGCAGCTACACCCCCGCCACACGCACATTGCAAGGCAGCGCCAAATTACAAAATCTACCCCCAGCGGCCTTGCATAGCCGTCTGGATGCCGCCCCGCTGAATGGCCACTTACAGGCACACAGCCCTGATGGGGTGGCGGTCAATTTCACCGTCGATGTGCGCGCCGTGGCCAGCCCAAAACGCCATACTTTGCCCATTGAGCAGATACAAGCCCAAGGCCAGTGGCAAGCGCCGCTGCTGCACCTGCCACGCTTGCAAGCCCAAGCGCTGCAAGCCCAATTGCAAACCAAGGGCCTGAAACTGCGCTTTACCGAGGGCTTACCGCGGGTAGATGGCAGCATCACCTTGGACGTGCCCGGTGCCCAATTGCGCGCCAACGGCCACTGGAAAACAGCACAAGAAAGCCAAGGGCAGCTACAAGTGAACATCCGTGCCGCTGAGCAGGTGCAAACTTGGCTGCAATCCTTGCCCGGCGGTGCGGCAGCTGCCCTGTCGGGCCAAACCCTGCAAGGGCAAGCCCAACTGACGCTAGACTGGTCTGCGCGGCAAGCACGCTTGCGCCTAGAGAGCCAAGCACGCATCAACGGGCACGAGGCCCACTTGCACACCCAACTGCAAGCGACACCACAAGGCACCAATGCTTGGCAGGCCCAACTGGCCACCTTCAAACTACAACTACAAACCCCCGCCCACCGCACCCCCTGGACGCTGGAACTCGGCCCATTGCAAGGGCGCTGGCAAGCTGCTGCCGCTGGTGCAACCGCCAGCAGTGTAGAACTCTCGGCAGGCAGCGCCCGCCTCACCAGCCCCTTGCCCGGTGCCGTAGCGCTGCAATGGCAACCAGCACAACTGCGCTGGGGTGGCGCGCAGGGGCCAGAGTGGCAAAGCCGAGGCCATTTGCAAGGGCTGCCGCTGGCGTGGGTCGATGCTTTGGCCCCGGCACAAAGCCCCCTATTGGCCAAAGCCGGTTTATCGAGCCAACTGCTACTGCAAGGGGATTGGGACATCCAAACCCATCCCCAGCTGCGCGCCCAGTTGCAGCTGCAACGCGCCCAAGGCGACTTGCAATTGCTGCACGACGAGCAACAAGCCGCCACCGCCGCCGGTTTACGCCAATTGCTGCTACAACTACAGGTAGAGCAAGAACAGTTGCGCGCCCAATTTGTCTGGGATAGCGCCCAAGCTGGCCAAATCCAAGCCCAAGCGCAAAGCCGCTTGCAACGCCAAGGCACTGGCTGGACGTGGCCCGAAAACGCCCCCCTGGCCGCCCAAATCAAAGCCCAATTGCCCGACATGGGGGTTTGGTCAGTGCTCGCACCGCCGGGCTGGCGTATTCGTGGCACCTTAGACGCAGATACCACCCTGTCGGGCAGCCGCCAAGCACCGCAATGGCAAGGGCGCATTGATGCCAAGCAATTGGCACTGCGCTCCTTGGTCGATGGCATTGATTTACACGATGGCCAACTGCGTACCGTGTTGCACAGCAACCGGCTAGAAATCAAAGAATGGTCTTGGCGCGGTGGTCAAGGCAGCCAGGCACGCATTGCCGGTTACAGCGGCAACCTAACCCCCGCGCCACGCGATGGCGGCTACCTGCAAGGCAGCGGAAACATCCACTGGAACCAAGGTGGCGCAGATTCTGGTATCCGCTTGCAGCTAGAGGCCCAAGCCCACGCCTTGCAAGTGCTGGTACGCGCCGATCGGCAAGCCAGCCTATCGGGCAAACTGCAAGCCCAACTCGAACAAGGCCAACTCACACTGCGCGGCCAATTGCAGGTCCATCGGGCCGCCATCTTGCTGCCCGATGCTTCGGCCCCACGCTTGGGCGAGGATGTGGTGGTGGTGCGCGCGGCCAGCCGCCTGGCCGCCGCCAAGGCCAAAGCATCCAGCGCCAGCACACCGGCGGCTCCCTCTGGCCCGGCGGTGCAAACGCGCAAACCGGTTGATTTGGCTATCGAGTTGGACTTGGGGCGCGATTTTGCCCTGCAAGGCCACGGCATTACAACCCGTCTGCGCGGACAGTTGGCCGTGCGTAGCGCCCCGGTGGCAGGTGCGCCCCTGCGCGTGACCGGAGAAATCCGCACCGAACAGGGCCGCTACCGTGCTTGGGGCCAATTGCTAGACATCGAAACCGGCCTGCTGCGCTTTAACGGCACGCACGACAACCCGGCACTCGATATGCTGGCCATCCGCCCCAACATCAGCGTGCGCGCCGGGGTGCAGGTCAGTGGTACAGCACAACAACCGCTGGTGCGCCTGTATGCCGACCCCGATTTGCCCGATGCTGAAAAATTGGCCTGGGTGGTCACCGGGCGCAGCAGTGCCGCTGGCGGTGCCGAAGCAGCGCTACTACAACAAGCCGCCTTGGCCTTGCTGGGGCAAAAAGGCGGCGATAGCGCCAGCGTAGCGCAAAAGCTGGGACTCGATGAAATCGGCTTCAAAGCCCCAGAGGGCAGCAATGGTGCCAGCACGGCCGCCATCACCTTGGGCAAACGCCTGTCCAGCAAACTTTATCTGACCTATGAGCATGGTTTATCTGGAGCGGTGGGCGTGATTTCTATTTTTTACGATTTATCACGCCGCCTGAGCTTGCGCGGCCAAACCGGCAGCCAAAGCGCTTTAGACCTCATCTACACCGTGCGCCACGATTGAAATGGGTGCGTGAGCCTGCTTACAATAGCGGGCTTCGCGTCTCGCCGTAGTTCAATGGATAGAACGAGTGCCTCCTAAGCGCTAAATACAGGTTCGATTCCTGTCGGCGGGACCATAGGACAATTTCAGGATAATTCAAGCCGTATCAAAAGCCCCTTGCCTCCTTAGGTACAGGGGCTTTTTGTTGTCTTATATCGTGTCATAAGCCATCATGGCAGCTTACTTTTTTGTTGGTTCTTTTGTTGGTTCCCAAACCAAAGCACCAACAGGCACCAACAGGGGATGCACCGTGGCACTGACCGATACCTCTATCAAGGATGCAAAGCCGTAGGCGACAAAAAAAGCGATGGCGGGGGCTGTATCTGCATATCAAGGCAAAAAGCAAACTCTGGCGCATGGCCTACCGTATCCACGGCCAACAGAAAACGCTGTATATCGGCGCTTACCCCGCTGTATCGCTGGTGCAAGCCCGCGCCGCCCGTCAAAATTCTGACCACTACCGAGACAGGTAAAACGCACACCGCGCAGCAGGTCTTAATCGCGCGTAGCGCGCCGTTGCACGGCGGCCACATAGGCATCGCCATCTGGGGGGCTGCCCGAGCGCTGGCTGTCCCAAAGCATTTGGCCTAAACATTCCATCGCGGCGTGGTGGGCATCGTGCAAAGAATCCAAACGTTTCGCCAACAACTCCACTGCTTGGCGAATACCGCGCGGCTGGTCAATGCTGCACTGCTCACTGATGGACAGGTGCATGGACAGGTGCAAAAACGGATTGGTTTGCTCTGGGGTTTGGTCGTAATTGCGCGCAATGGCGGCATCCACATCGGCCAAATCGGCCAGGTATTCGGGATGCTCGGCAATCCACAAGCTGGCCAAGGTTTCTATGGCTTGCATGGGTGCGCCGCTTTGGGCTTTGGCGTGGGCGGCGCAAAAAAAGCGCCGCACATCGGCTTGAGAGGGATTGAACATGGCAGCAAGCGTAGCATGGGCCACGCCTGCACGCATTCATGCCCTCATGCCCTCATGCCCTCACACGCGCCAGATGGGCAACTGCCAATTGCGCCACAGCGCCAGCCCGCGCAGCCCAGCGGTAACCACGACACAGGCCACCACCGTCAGCCACGCTGGGCTATCCAATTGACGCAGGCCAATATCGGCCCACCCCCCCACAAAGGCACACAGGGCATAGGGACGATGGTCTTGAAAGGCTTGCGGGATTTCATTGCACAGCACATCGCGCAGCACACCGCCAAACACGCCGGTAATCACCCCCATCATCACCGCCACCAAGGCGGGCAATTGCGCGGCAGTGGCCATATCGACACCCACCGCAGCAAATAAGCCCAAACCGATGGCATCGGGCAAGAGCATGGCGCGCTCGGTCGGTTGAAAATGGCGCTGGCGCATAAACAGCATGGCCGTTACCGAGAGCGCCAGAATGCCCCAAATAAAATTAACGTTCCGCACCCAAAAAAAGGGCCGTTGGTCGAGCAGTAAATCGCGCAGCGTGCCGCCACCAAAGGCAGCTACAAAAGCCACCACGCACACGCCGACAATATCCAGCCGCTTGCGCGCCGCCATGATGACACCGGACAAGGCAAAGGCAATCGTGGCCGCCACCTCAATCAGGTAGAGCAGCGCTTCAAAGGGGGTAGCAAACCAGTTCATGGGGTATTTTCGGGAGGGGAATAGGCAAAATTATGCTGTCGCCACGCCTCAAACACCGTCACTGCCACGGCATTGGATAAATTCAGGCTACGCTGGCCGGGCACCATCGGCAGGCGCAAGCGTTGCGCTGGGGCAAAGGTCTCGCGCAACTCGGGGGCCAAGCCCCGGGTTTCCGAGCCAAACACCAGCCAATCGCCCGCTGCAAAGCTCACCTCATGCACCTGCCGCGTGCCCCGCGTGGTCAGGGCAAACATGCGGCGGGTATCGGGTTGGGTTTGCTGTAAAAAAGCGGCCCAGTTGGCATAGCGCAACACTTGGGCATATTCGTGGTAATCCAGCCCGGCGCGGCGCATCAGGCGGTCTTCCATCGAAAAGCCCAGCGGCTCGACCAAATGCAGCGTGCAGCCGGTATTGGCCGCCAAGCGGATGATATTGCCCGTGTTGGGCGGGATTTCGGGTTCAACCAAAACAATATGAAACATGGCGCGTATTGTCCGCCAGTGTGGCCCTCAGATTGGCGGGTGGGGCTATGGCGTGCGCGCAACCACCAGCGCGGTGATATGGGCTGCTCCCGCTTGGCGCAACACCTGTGCAGCAGTGTGCAAGGTGGTGCCGGTGGTCATGACATCGTCCAACAACACGATGCGCTGGCCTTGCACCTCGGGCAGGCGTTGTGGGACGATGGCAAAAGCGCCTTGCAAATTCTCTAACCGTTGGGCGCGGTTGAGGCTGCTTTGCGCCGGGGTATCGCGCACGCGCAGCAGCACATGGGCATCTGCTTTATCGGGGGCCAAAGCACGCGCCAGCAATAACGTTTGGTGAAAACCACGCTGGCGCAGCCGTTGCGGCGATAAAGGCAAGGGCAAGACCGCATCAGCAGCGTCCAAGGCCGGTTCAGCCCACGGAGTACTGCGTAACAACAACGCCAGCGTGCGCGCCCAACCGGGGTCCCCGTGGAATTTATAGGCACTGAGGATGCGTTCCCACGGAAAACCATAATCCACGGCGGCCACACAGGCATCCAACGGCGGCGGTTGGCGCACACACTGTTGGCAGTGGGATACGCCCAGCGGCACCGGTAACGCACAGCTGCGACAGCGCAAACGCGGTTGGGCAAAGCGGGCCACGCAGTCTTCACACAGGCGCTGTGCTGGCCAAGCGTGGCAAACTTCACACTGGCTAGGCAGGCGCGCCAGCCAACGTTGCCACAGCGGAGAAACCTTAGCTAAGAAAGGATGGGGCATGATGGTGTCCAATATACGCGCTGCCGCTTCCTTGCTGTGACCCATGCCATCGTCTGCTACTTCTACTGCCCAACAAACACCCCCCACCATCGACCCGGTGGCCGCGCACCGCTGGCACCACGCCGCCAACCCGCCCGCCACAGCGCTGGCATCACCTTGGCTGCATGAGGAAGTGGCCCGGCGCATGGAAGACCGCCTTAGCTGGATACGCCAAGCCCCGGCCAGTTGGTGCCATTGGGACCCCGTGCGCGGCGGCCTGCAAGCCCATGCCTTGCTACGCCAACGCTATCCGCAAGCCCAGTGCTACATCACCGAGACTGCCCCCCAGCGCCAAGCCACGGCCCCACAAGCCCTAACCCCCCCTTGGTGGAGCGCTGCCCGCTGGACGGGGGCCGCACAGCAGTTTGGCCCGCCTGCCGATGGGGCGGTGCAAATGCTCTGGGCCAATATGGCACTGCACATGCACCCACAGCCGCAAGCGTTACTCGCCCAATGGCAGCGCGCCTTGGCGGTCAATGGCTACTTAATGTTCTCTTGCCTTGGGCCAGACACCCTGCGCGAACTGCGCCCCCTGTACGCTGCCTTGGGCTGGCCACCCCTGAGCCACGATTACACCGACATGCACGACTGGGGCGATATGCTGGTGCATACTGGCTTTGCCGAGCCAGTGATGGACATGGAACGCATCACCCTGACCTTTGCCAGCCCAGAGCGCCTGCTGCAAGAATTGCGCGAACTCGGGCGCAACCTGCACCCACAGCGTTTTGCGGGTTTGCGTGGCCGCCGCTGGCACAGCCAACTGTTGGCCCAACTGCAAACGCTGGCCCAGCCCGCAGACAATGGGGCCTTAGCACTCACCTTTGAAATCATCTACGGCCACGCCTTCAAGCCTGCGCCGCGCCTGCGCGTGGCTGCCGAAAGCGCGGTCTCTTTGCAAGACATGCGCGCCATGCTGCGCGGTGGCCCTCCAGCACGATAAGCAGAGAAGTACCATGCAAAAAAGATTTTTTTTACAACTGTTCGGCACCAGCGCTATTGCTTTGGCCAGTGGGGGCCTGCTTGGGGGCTGCTCCCAAGATGCCCCCCAGTTTCGGGGCGTGAATATCACTGGGGCCGATTACGCGCGCGACTTTGCCCTGACCGACCACCACGGCCAGCCGCGCCGCTTGCAAGACTTTCGCGGCAAAGTGGTGATTGTGTTTTTTGGCTACACCCAATGCCCCGATGTCTGCCCCACCTCCTTGCAAGAACTGGCCCAAGCCAAAGAGCTGCTTGGCCCCGAGGGCGACAAGCTGCAAGGTATTTTTATCAGCGTGGACCCCGAGCGCGACCAGCCCGAGATGCTCAAAGCCTACATGGCCAATTTTGACCCCAGCTTTATCGCCCTGCGCCCCACGCCCGAACAACTGCCAGCCCTGACCAAAGACTTCAAAATCTATTACAAAAAGGTAGATGGCCCCACGCCCACCAGCTACACCCTAGACCACTCCGCTGGCAGCTACCTGTACGACCCCGCCGGTCAACTGCGCGTCTATGCCCGTTACGGCAGCGGTGCCCAAGCGCTGGCTGATGATGTACGGATACTGTTGCAACAAAAGGTATCTTCTAAGCCTTAAATAGACCCCGCACGGCAGAGAAAATCATCAACTACACCACATTTACCTGCGCTTGTGGGCCAAAAAGTGGCCGAGCTACGGGATTTCCCTATAGTTTAGGCGCGCAACTTGCTTAGAGTGGGAAGAGTCTTTCCACCCCCCCGCCCGGCCAGTGGGCTGATGGCAACCGTGCTGCATGAGCGCGGTTGTGGCAGAACAGGAGCCGTACCGATGCACATTTTTGACCTTCCAACGCTGCGCGACAGCAGCAGCCAAACCACGGCCTCGCCTCGGCGTTGCCCTTTTCACCATACGGGCGCACAGCCGGTTTATGCAGAAAACCTGCGCGAAGTCCCCGGTGGCTGGCTAGAACAAGTCGCCATGCAAGCGGCTCCCGATGGCATTTTGTTGGTTGACCGCGAAGGCACCATCATCATGGCCAATCCGGCCATGCAAATTATTTCTGGCTACTCTGCCGAGGAGTTGATTGGGCAATCGGTCAGTATGCTGCTGGCACCCCATTTAGGCCCCAAGCATGGCCAACAAATGCGGAGCTACTTCCAAAATCCCAATCGCCGCCCGATGGGAATGGGCCACGATTTATGGCTGCACCGCAAAGACAGCAACCTCATTCCGGTCGATGTGGCTTTGGGGCACTCCGATGCCTATGGTGGCGCTGCTGTGGCTTTTGTACGCGACATCTCCGAAGTCAAGCGCCTGCAAGCGCAAACCTCGTACCAAGCCGCCCACGACAACCTGACCGGGCTGGTCAACCGCTGGCAGTTTAGCCAGCGGCTAGAGCAAGCCATTCAGCGCGGCGACAACGAAGGCCAAGCTTTTGCCCTGTTGCTGTTAGATTTAGACGACTTCAAAGCCATCAACGATGGCTACGGCCACGCGGCAGGCGATCAGGTGTTGGTAGAAGTGGCGCGTCGGCTCAAAAGCGTGCTACGCGCTGGCGATGTGGTAGGCCGCTTAGGCGGTGATGAATTTACCGTGCTGCTGCCAGTGCTGAGCCACGCACAAGAAGCGCAAAGCATTGCCGCCCAACTGTTGCAGCTGCTGCAACAGCCTTATCGGGTGCAGGGCTTTGAGCTGCAATGCGGTGCCAGCGCAGGGGTTGCCATGTTTCCGCACGATGCCCGCGATGCCGAAACCTTGCTGCGTTACGCCGACATGGCCATGTACCATTCTAAGGACAGGGGCCGGGGCCACTATGCGCTGTATGCACCACCAATGGGCGAAAAAATGGCCGAAAAGGTGCTGCTGCACGACCGGCTCAAGCTGGCGCTGGCCTATGGTGGCTTGTCTTTGCATTACCAGCCGCAGGTGGATGTGTTCAGTGGTGAAGTGATTGGGGCCGAAGCCCTGTTGCGCTGGACAGACCCCAACTTGGGCGAAGTGCCGCCGTCGCGCTTTATTCCGGTGGCCGAGGCGACTGGACTCATTTTGCCGCTGGGCCAATGGGTGTTAAACGCCGTATGCCGCCAAATTTTGGCTTGGCAACAAGCTGGTACGCCACTGCGTGTGGCAGTGAATGTATCGGTACAACAATTGCAACAGGCCGACTGGCCCGAACAACTGCAAGAAACGCTGCAACGCCACGGCGTACCGGCTGATTTGTTAGAGCTGGAGCTGACCGAATCCGAAGCCATGTCCGACCCGGTGCTGGCGCGCCAATCGCTGGCACGCATCCAAGCACTGGGCATTAGCGTCACGTTAGATGATTTTGGCACTGGGCATTCTTCACTGGCCTATGTGCAACAGCTGCCTATTTCGCGCATCAAAATTGCGCGCGACTTTATCGAACCGATGCTGCAAGGCGAAAGCCAAGCCGCCTTGGTGCGCGCTGTGATTGACCTCTCGCACACCTTGGGCCTGACCGTGGTGGCCGAGGGGGTAGAGTCCACCGAGCAATTGCGCCGCCTGCACCGCTATGGCTGCGACATTGTGCAAGGCTGGTTGTATGCCAAAGCCGTACCCGCACAAGAAATGCAGCGCTGGATGGGCCGCCCGATTTCGTTTGCAGCCTTGTGCGCTGCCGCCAGCTGCCCCACGCCCTAATAACGAACCACGCAGCGCGGCTCAAGAAGCGGCGTAAAGGCGGCTTAGGGCTTAGGCGTAAGCGCTGAGGGCCTTACGCATTTTTTTCATGGCAGCGGCTTCAATTTGGCGGATGCGCTCGGCACTGACCCCATACACCGCTGCCAACTCGTGCAGCGTCATGCCACCCGAGCCATCATCATTGACCTTGAGCCAGCGCTCTTCTACGATGCGACGACCCCGCTCGTCCAACGAAGCCAAGGCAGCCGCGATGCCATCGCTGGCCAATAAATCGCGCTGGTGCGACTCGAGCAGGGCGGTAGGCTCGTGGGTGGCATCGGCCAGGTAGGTGAGGGGGCCAAAGGCTTGTTCGCCATCATGGGATGGGGCCGGGTCTAGCAGCACATCGCCGCCGGACATGCGCGTTTCCATCTCAATCACTTCTTCGCGCTTGACGCGCAACTGACTGGCGACGTGGTCAATCTCTTGGTCGGACAGGCTGTTGCGGTGCGTGTCTTGGGCATCGGTTTTGAAACCTTGCTTCATGGAGCGCAGATTGAAAAACAATTTGCGCTGTGCTTTGGTGGTCGCCACCTTGACCATGCGCCAGTTTTTCAAAATATATTCGTGGATTTCGGCCTTAATCCAGTGCATGGCATAGCTGACCAAGCGCACGCCTTGCTCCGGGTCAAAGCGCTTGACGGCTTTCATCAGGCCGATGTTGCCTTCTTGGATTAAATCGCCATGCGGCAGGCCATAACCCAAGTATTGGCGCGAAATAGAAATCACCAACCGCAGATGCGACATCACCAAGCGCCCCGCTGCCTCGACATCGTTATCCTCACGCAGGCGGCGCGCATAGCTTTGCTCTTCTTCGGGCGTGAGCATGGGCAGGCGGTTGGCCGCCGAGATGTAGGCATCCAGATTGCCCAGCGATGGCACCACGGCCCAAGGATTGGCAGATGCCAAAGCCGCCGATGCAGATCCAGAGGTAAATGTCATGGTGCAAAAATCCTTCTTCCAAGTCTTGATATTAGCACTCTGTTGGAGAGAGTGCCAAACTTGAAAGTTCCTGCCCCTACAAGAAAATTAGGATAGCAAGGCTTGGGCAAATTCGCGCGCGTTGAAGGTTTGCAGGTCTTCGAGTTTTTCACCGACACCAATGAAATACACCGGCACCGGGCGCTCTTGGGCGATGGCCGCCAGCACGCCGCCTTTGGCCGTGCCGTCCAACTTGGTAACGACAAGGCCGGTCAATTGCAAGGCATCGTCAAAGGAACGCACTTGGGCCAAAGCGTTTTGGCCGGTGTTGCCATCAATCACCAGCAGCACCTCGTGCGGGGCGCTGCCGTCGGCTTTGGTGACCACGCGCTTGATTTTTTTCAGCTCTTCCATCAGGTGCAATTGTGTGGGCAGGCGGCCTGCGGTGTCCACCAAGACCACGTCTTTGCCGCGCGCTTTGCCTGCCGTCACCGCATCGAAACTAACGGCTGCCGGGTCGCCGCCTTCTTGGCTGACAATTTCTACCACATTGCGGTCGGCCCAGACCCCCAATTGCTCACGCGCGGCGGCGCGGAAGGTGTCGGCCGCTGCCAGCAGCACCGAGGCACCTTCTAGGGCCAAATGCTTGGTCAATTTGCCGATAGAGGTGGTTTTGCCCGCGCCATTCACACCCGCCACCATGATGACGGTGGGCGTATGCTCGCCAATCACCAGCGGTTTTTCTAGCGGCGTAAGCAAGTCGGTCAGGGCATCGGCCAACAAGGCTTTCACGGCCGCCGGGTCAGTGGTTTTGGTTTCTTTGACGCGGCGCTTGAGGTCGTCTAACAGCCATTGGGTGGCTTTGACACCGGTGTCGGCCAGCAGCAAGGCTTCTTCTAATTCTTCATACAGGGCATCGTCGATTTTGGTGCCGGTAAACACGGTGGCAATGCTGCTGCCGGTTTTACGCAAGCCCGCCTTGAGCTTGTCCATCCAGCCTTGGCGCTCGGGCTTGGCACTGGGTTCGGGGGCAGATGTGGCGGCGGCCACTGGCACTGCGCTG
Organism: Giesbergeria sp.; assembly: GCF_028686475.1. Lineage (GTDB taxonomy): Bacteria > Pseudomonadota > Gammaproteobacteria > Burkholderiales > Burkholderiaceae_C > Simplicispira. The sequence continues at coordinate 211,050 of NZ_JAQUCA010000005.1, forward strand.
GCCTCTGGGTTGGGCGCAATGGCTAGGGCAGCGCTGGCTTTGTTGGCAAACGGGTTACGCAACCAACTGCGTTTGGCTTCTGTGGCCTCGGCAGCAGGGGCAGTTGGGGCAGCGGTAGGCGCGGCAGCGGCCTCAGAGGGGGGCACTACAACGGGTGCTGGGGGCTTTTTTTTGAAAAAACTGAACATGCTTGATGGTGAGGGCCTATGTGGTCAGGGCGATGATGCCACCGATTAGTTCGCTGGCGCTGACGGAAAGAAGGGCAGCAGCGGGCACAGTGGTGGGCAGGCTTATTTTGGAAAAGACGAGAGGGCTTGCACAGTGGCCAAGGGCAAAAACAGGGTCAGATTCGCATGGGGTAATCGAATAAACCCGTGGTGCTGGTAAAAATGGGCTGCGGTCGTATCTTTGGCATCCACCAGCAAGGCGTAAGAGGCAATTTCTGCACGCGCGGCCCGCTCTAAGGCATCGGCCAGCAGCGCACTGCCCAAACCTTGGCCCTCAAAAGCGCAGTCAATCGCCAAACGCCCCATTCGTACCGCAGGTACCGTGGGATAGCGGGGCAACTTTTTGCCCATAGCAGGGGGCAAATCCGACAGCAACACGCTGGCAGCAGCCAAAGTGTAATAACCTGCAATGCACTGCTCTTGCGACAAAGCCACAAAACAAGCGGCAACCCGGCGGCGTATGTCTTGGCTCACTTGCTCGCGCAAATAACGGTTCAAAGGCTCAGAACGGCTGTGGAATGATGTGCGATCATGTGCCGCCTGCAGTGCCAACAATTGAAATGGGGCAACGCTCATGGCGTGCCCAAAAGTTTTTTCCGCCGAACAAAAGCCCGCTGCAGCGCAGGCGTCGGCTCAGGAGGGGACAACAGCGCCTGTGCAAAGCACTCTTGGTCTTCCAAAGAAAACCGCATCACTTCGGCTTGCTCAATAGCACGCTGGGCGGCTTCTTGCACGGCACTGATGACAAAATCGGTCATGGTACGGCCCTGCAATTCTGATGCCCGTTTGAGCATGGTGTGTAGCTGGGTGCTGATTCTGGCTTCAAGACGGGCAGTTGCTGCGGTAGCGGGCATGGTACTTTCTCCTTACTCATTGCCAATAATACGGCAATTTGCCGTATTTACACATCAGCAGCATTGAACGTTCGGTGTTTTTTAGAATCCCATGTTTATCATGAAACACGCTATACCCCTTTTGGGCCTTTTGGCCTGTTTTGCTGCCGGGGCGCAAACTCCGGCCCCCAGCTTGCCCAGTGCTGCCAGCGTTGCTATGGCAGCGGCCTTGCCTGCCAACGGCACAGCCCACACAGCCCAGCAATTCACCCTGCGTAACGGCATGACGCTGATTGTGCAAACCGACCGCCGCGCGCCCACCGCCTTGCACATGGTGTGGTTGCGTGCTGGGGCAATGGATGAAGTCGATGGCCTCTCGGGCGTGGCCCATGTGCTGGAACACATGATGTTTAAGGGCAGTGCCAAGTTGCCGCCGGGCGAGTTCTCGCGTCGCGTGGCGGCCTTGGGGGGGCAAGAAAACGCCTTCACCAGCCGCGATTACACCGGCTACTACCAGCAAATTCCATCCGACAAACTGGCCGCCGTGATGCAATTAGAGGCCGAGCGCTTTGCCCACAACCAATGGCCGGATGCAGAATTTGCCAAAGAAGTCGAAGTGGTGAAAGAAGAGCGCCGCCTACGCACCGAAGACAAGCCGCGCGCCCTGCTGATGGAGCAACTCTATGCCAGCGCCTTTAACGCCTCGCCCTACCGGCGGCCGATTATTGGTTGGATGGGCGATTTAGAGTCCCTCACCGCCAACGATGTGCGCCAATTTCATCGCCAATGGTATGTACCAGCCAATGCCGCCGTGGTGGTGGTGGGCGATGTCGATGTGCAACAGGTGCGCCAACTGGCCGAAAAAACCTATGGTCGCATCCCAACCCGTGCCGTACCCACGCGCAAACCGCGCCCCGAGCCGCTGCAACAAGGCTTGCGCCGGGTAGAAATCAAAGCACCGGCAGAACAAGCCTATGTGGCGCTGGCCTTCAAAGCGCCCGCGTTGCGCCAACTAGAAAATCTCCAAGACAGTGACCGCGACGCTTTGGCGCTCATCGTGCTGTCGGCGCTGCTCAGTGGCTACGACGGTGCGCGGCTAGAGCGCGCCCTGACCCAAGGCCCCCAACGTGTGGCCGATGCCACTTACAGCGGCGTGGACAACTTGGGGCGCGGCCCCGGTTTGTTTATCCTGTTGGGCATTCCGGTGCAAGGTAAAACCGCCACCGAGGTGGAAACCGCCTTACGGGCCGAAATCAACCGCGTGGCCCAAGAAGGGGTCAACCGCGCCGAGTTAGAGCGCGTCAAAACCCAATGGATGGCCAGCACGATTTACGAACGCGACTCGCTGCACAGCCGGGCGCAAGATTTGGGTAGCTCGTGGGTGCAGGGCCTGCCGCTGGATGCCGAAGACCGGCTGCTGGCGCTGCTGCGTACCGTCACGCCGGAGCAAGTGCAAGCCGTGGCGCAACGCTACTTTGGCAATGAGCAACTCACCGTCGCCACGCTGATTCCACAGCCACTGGACCCGCAGCGCAAACGCAGCCCCAGCCCCGCCTTGGGTTCCCGCCACTAACACCGCAGCCAAAAAAGCAGCCTCTATGTTGATTGTTAAAAAAATAATCGCCCGCACCTGTGTGCTGGGCGCTGGTTTACTCTTGTCGGTGCAGTCTGCTTGGGCCTTGATTCCCATACAACACTGGACTGAGACCAACGGTGCCCAAGTCTGGTTGGTTGAAAGCCCGGCCATTCCGATGGTGGATGTGCAAATTCGCTTTGATGCCGGTAGCCGCCGTGACCCAGCAGAACAAGCCGGATTGGCCCAAGCCGTGGCGAACATGGCCAGCAAAGGCGTGCGTGCCGTAGGCGATGCCCCCGCCTTAGACGAAAACACCTTGGGCGAAGCCTGGGCCGATTTGGGGGCCAGCCTCAGCATCGGTGCCAGCGAAGATGCCTTCGATGTGGCCTTGCGCTCGCTCACCAACGCCGACTTGCTAGACCAAGCCGCCCAACTGGCCGCGCGCCAACTGGCCGAACCCGCGTGGCCGCAAGACATCTGGCAGCGCGAACGCCAACGCTGGAGTGCCGCCCTGCGCGAAGCGCGCACCCGCCCAGCCACCATCGCCCAAGAGGCGTTTGAACAAGCCGTCTATGGCAGCCACCCTTACGGTTACCGCGTCACGGATGAAACGTTAGCACGCATCCAAGTGGCCGATATGGCGCGGTTCCACGCCCACTACCTGCAAACCTGCCGCGCGCGGGTGCATATTGTGGGCGCTGTCAACAAAGCGCAGGCGCAAACCTTGGTCAACACCTTGTTGGCGCGCCTACCTGCCAACCAAGATTGCGCCCCCTTGCCCGCTGTGCCCGAAGTGGCCGCTTTGACGCAAGCACAAGAGCAAAAAATTGCTTTGGCTTCGGCGCAAACCCATATCTTGCTCGGTCAACCCAGTATGCCGCGCAGCGACCCCGACTTTTTACCGCTGCTGGTAGGCAACCATATTTTGGGCGGCGGGGGATTTGTCTCGCGCCTGATGCAAGAAGTGCGCGAAAAGCGCGGCCTCAGTTACAGCGTGTATAGCAGTTTTGCCCCCGGCCTGCACGCGGGTGCTTTTGTGGTGGGTTTGCAAACCCGCCCCGACCAAGCCGAGCAAGCGCTGCAAGTAGCGCGCGAGGTCGTGGCCCGTTTTGTGGCCGAAGGCCCAACCGAAGCCGAACTGCGCGCTGCCAAAGACAACCTGATTGGCGGCTTTGCCCTGCGAATTGATAGCAACCAAAAACTGCTGGGCAATGTGGTCAATATCGCCAGCCACGGCCTGCCGCTGGATTATTTAGAACATTGGCGCAGCAAGGTGCAAGCCATCAGCCGCGCCGACATCAAAGCTGCCATGCAGCGCAAATTGCAACCGACACGCATGGCGACCACCATTGTGGGGGGGCAATAACCACCAGGTTCAGCCCCTCCACTTTCATGAAGACAAGCCGCGTGCTGTGCAACACTATGCAGTGTTATCAACCGGTGGCAAAAATGGACGTGACAGGTACGCCACCACGGCAAGAAGCACGGTGCGCTTCTTGCTGACCTGCCCGGCTAGATAGCTGCGGTTTCACGCGCAACCTGATGAAACTACGTACCTTTTTGCTCAGCACTGTGGCCGCTGCCGCCACTTTGGCTTTTACCGCCCCAGCAGCGCTGGCCCAGCAGGCCGCTTACAAGAGCGAATACCGCCTGTCGCTGGTGTTGAGTACCGCGTTTCCGTGGGGCAAGGGTGGCGAGTTGTGGGCCAACAAGGTGCGCGAGCGCACCCAAGGCCGTATCAATATCAAACTCTACCCTGGTGTCTCGTTGATTCAGGGTGACCAAACGCGCGAATTTTCTGCCCTGCGCCAAGGCGTGATTGACATGGCGATTGGTTCTACCATCAACTGGTCGCCCCAAGTCAAGCAGCTCAATTTGTTCTCGTTGCCCTTCTTGATGCCCGACTACGCTGCCACCGATGCCCTGACCCAAGGCGCGGTCGGTAAGAGCCTGTTCCAAACCCTGGAAAAGGCCGGCGTGGTGCCCTTGGCTTGGGGCGAGAACGGTTACCGCGAAATCACCAACTCCAAAAAGCCCATCAAGTCGCCAGCAGACCTCAAGGGCATGAAAATCCGCGTGGTCGGTTCGCCGCTGTTCTTGGACACTTTTACCGCTTTGGGTGCCAACCCCACGCAAATGAGCTGGGCCGATGCCCAACCCGCGATGGCCAGCGGTGCCGTGGATGGGCAAGAGAACCCGTTGTCGGTGTACCAAGCGGCCAAGTTGCACACCGTGGCGCAAAAATACATCACCTTATGGGGCTACATGAATGACCCGCTGGTGTTTGTGGTGAACAAAGACGTCTGGAACACTTGGACTCCAGCGGATCGCGAAATTGTCAAACAAGCGGCCATTGATGCAGGTAAAGAGCAAATTGCCATTGCCCGTAAAGGCTTGGTCGAGGCCGATAAGCCTTTGGTCAAGCAGCTGACCGCCAATGGCGTTACGGTGACGGAACTGAGCGCGGCCGAGCGCGATGCCTTTGTCCAAGCCACACGCCCAGTGGTAGAAAAATGGAAGGGCCAGATTGGGGCCGATTTGGTGGCCCAGGCCGAAAAAGACATCGCGGCGCGCAAAAAATAAACCGCCCCTGCCCAGTGCCTTACATCCCCAGCGACTTGAGCAGCTCGTCGGTTTCGCTCAAGGTTGCTGGTGCAATGGGCGCGCTGGCAGCGGTTTGGCTGGCCTCGCGCGTCTGGGCCATCAAGGCATCGGGGTCGGGCGCGGCTTGGGGTTCAAAATCGTAGAGTTTGATGAACTCGGTGCGGTCAATCGCCATCTCTAGGTAAAAAATGTTGTTCGATGCGGTGTAAAAAGTGACGCGCCGCGCTTCGGGCTGGTCTAAGTTGGCATCGACGTTTAACACCACTTCTTTGTTCAGCACCAACATTTTGGGCTGGTTTTGGGTGATATGCGTTTGCAACTCGCGCCGCACCTTGCCGGTAAAGTCGCCCACCACTTGGTTCATCAGCTCGCCCATGACGTTGCTGACTTCATCCGAGGTAAAGGAATTGGCCAGCTCTTTTTTCGACATGCCCATGCTCAGCATGTAGCTTTCGTAAATTTCCATCGCCGCCGCGCCCGAGAAATTGATAATCACCAGCCCCGAAAAGCCGCCGTCAAACAACACAAAGCAGCCAATATCGGGCTTGAGGCAGGTTTTGCTGATGCGTTGCACCATGCCTGAGTAGCTGATTTGCGTTTGCGTGGCCACGTTCAGCACGCGCGTGACGGAGTTGCACAGACTGACCAGCACGTCTTCAGTGCCATAAATCACGGTATCTTTGAGGGCGCTCATGGTTTTTCTTTACAAAATTAGACGGGGAAATGCGGTGGTATAGCACAGGCGTGGCAAGGTTTTAGGCAGCCTCGCCGCTTTGTTGCAAGGCCCACATGGTGGCATAACGGCCATTGGCGGCCAGCAGTTGGGCATGGGTGCCGCGCTCGATGATTTGGCCAGCTTCCATCACCAAAATTTCGTGGGCATCGACCACCGTGGACAGGCGGTGCGCTATCACCAGTGCGGTCTTGTTTTGCGCTACGCTGCTCAATTCGGCTTGAATAGCGCGCTCGTTGGCCGAGTCCAGTGCGCTGGTGGCTTCGTCAAAAATCAAAATCGGCGGATTTTTCAGCAAAGTGCGGGCAATGGCCACGCGCTGCTTTTCGCCGCCCGAGAGCTTGAGGCCGCGCTCGCCCACCATCGTGGCATAGCCCTTGGGCGTACCAGCGATAAAGTCGTGGATACGCGCCGCGCGTGCGGCTTCTTCGACCTCGGTATGGCTGGCTCCGGGGCGGCCATAGGCGATGTTGTATTCCACCGTGTCGTTAAACAGTACGGTATCTTGCGGCACGATGCCGATGGCTTGGCGCACGCTGGCTTGGGTGATGTGGCGCAACTCTTGCCCGGCAATGCAAATGCTGCCTTGTTGGATGTCGTAAAAGCGGAACAACAAGCGGGCCAAGGTCGATTTGCCCGAGCCAGACGGCCCCACCACGGCCACGGTTTTACCGGCGGGCACCTCAAAGCTGATGCCCTTGAGGATAGGGCGGGCCGAGTCATAGGCAAAGTGGACGTTGTCAAAGCGCACGGCGGCCCCTGCGGGCGGCACCATCAAGGCTTGTGCGCTGGGGGCATCGGCCACTTCGCGCTCGCGGTCCATCAGGGTGAACATTTTGTCCAAGTCGGTCAGGCTTTGTTTGATTTCGCGGTACATCACGCCCAAAAAGTTGAGCGGAATGTAGAGCTGAATCATGAAGGCATTCACCATCACCAAGTCGCCCAGTGTCATACGGCCAGCGGCCACGCCCTCGGTAGCGCGCCAGAGCATGGCGACCAAGCCCACAGCAATGATGATTTGTTGCCCGGCATTGAGCATCGACAGCGTGGTTTGCGCCTTCAGGCGCGCTTCGCGCAGGCGTTGCAGGCTTTCGTCGTAGCGTTGGGCTTCAAAACCTTCGTTGTTGAAGTATTTCACGGTTTCATAGTTCAGCAGCGAATCAATCGCTTTGCTGTGTGCGGCAGAATCAAACTCGTTGGCTTGGCGGCGAAACTGGGTGCGCCACTCGGTCACCCACACCGTAAAAGCGATATAGCACACCAGCGCGGCCAAGGTAATGCCCGCAAACCACAGGTCAAACTTCACCCCCAACACCGACAACACCAGCAGCACTTCAATCAGGGTTGCGCCAATGTTGAACAACGAGAACGACACCAGAGACTCGATGCCGCGCACGCCGCGCTCGATGTCGCGCGTCATGCCGCCGGTTTGGCGCTCTAAATGAAAGCGCAAGCTCAAGGCGTGCAGATGCTCAAAGGTTTGCAGTGCAATCGCGCGTGCGGCACCTTGGGTGGCTTTAGAAAATACCAGTTCGCGCAGTTCGGTAAAAAACGAAGTGGACAAGCGCAAGCCCCCATAGGCCAGCAGCAAGCCCACCGGCACCACCAACAGGGCAGCAGGCTGGCCCGGCTGAATCGACATGGCATCGACCAAATTTTTCAGCAATAGCGGCACGCCGACATTGGCCAGCTTGGCCGCCAGCATAAACACAATCGCGGCCAACACGCGCCATTTGTATTGCCACAGATAGGGCAGCAGGCGCGCAAGCGTAGCCCAATCGGAGCGGGGTGGGGTGCCAGTGGTGTCGGGAGGCGCTGGAGGGGTGCTGTGGCCGTGGTGGCGCATAGTAGACAATGCTTTAAGTTATTTTGTTCATCGAGATTGTGCCTATGTCTTCTACCTGTACCGTCGCCCCCGCCCGTTTACCCAAGGTGCAACTGCCCACCGATATGGAATTGGTGCTGAAAGTCGTGCCCATGCCTGCCGATTGCAATGTCAATGGCGATATTTTTGGCGGTTGGGTGATGGCCCAAGTGGATGTGGCCGGTTCTATTTTGCCCAACCGTTATGCACGCGGGCGCATGGCCACGGTGGCGGTGAATGAGTTTATTTTCAAACAGCCGGTGCGCGTGGGCGATTTGTTGTCGTTTTACTCCAAAGTGGTGCGTATCGGTAAAACCTCCATCACGGTGCTGGTAGAGGTGTTTGCCGAGTGTTGCACCGACCAAGGCCGCTATGTGAAAGTGACCGAGGCCAAACTGACCTATGTGGCTATCGACCACGAAGGCCGCCCACGGCCCCTGCCCCAAGCGTTACCCGAGTAAGCACCTGCTGTCTGAGCGCCGTGGTGCTTTAAGAGACGATGTAAGCCGCCGCGCCAGCAGACATCAATTGGCCCTCTGGCCCAAAAAACTCCATGCGCGTACTGGCCACGCGCGAGCCTAAGCGCAACACTTGGGCGTGCAGCTCAAAATGCGTGCCGATGCCGGGGCGCAGGTAGTCCACGCGCAAGTCTATCGTGCCCAATTTATGAAAGCGCTCTAAGCGCCGCGCCGGAGGCTCGTCCAGGTGCTTGGCACCGATAGCGGCCATCACCGCCAGTGCGCCGGTGGCATCTAGCCCAGCACTAATCACGCCACCATGCACCCGGTTGTAGGCAAAGTGGCCGACCAAATCCGGCTTCATGGCGATACGGGCCACCACGCGCTCGGGCAGCAGGGTGACAATTTTTAAGCCCAGTATCTGGTTAAAGACGATGCGCTGCTCAAAAATCTCTTTCAAACCAGCGATAAATTCAGGCTCAAATTGGATAGGTGCGGGAGGATGTTTGCTCATGCTTGCCATTGTGCGTTAGCCCGGCCACATCACCGTGATGGTGCAACCTTGCCCCAATTGTGCGCTGGCTTGCACTTGGCCCCCGTGGCGCTGGGCAATGGCGCGCACAGCGGCCAAACCAGCGCCTACGCCGTCAAACTCGCCCTCGCGGTGCAGGCGTTGAAACAAGCCGAACAAGCCAGTAGCCCGCGACTGGTTAAAACCGACCCCGTTGTCTTGCACGCGCAGATGCACTTGCTTATCGACGCTTTGCCAACAGGCCACTGTAATCTCGGCTTGAGCGCAGGGCTGGGTAAATTTCAGGGCGTTGTCCAGTAACTGCCACAGCAATTGGCGCAGCAGAGCGGCATCGGCTTGCACCTGGGCAGGTTGCACTTGCAGTTGCCACACCACCACCCGTTGCCCTGCACGCCCGGCCAATTCGGCTTGCACTTGGGCCAGCAACTCGGCCAGCGGCACGGCTTGCAGGTGTAGCGGGGCGCGCACAATGCGCGACAGCGCCAGCAGGCCATCGAGCATTTTGCCCATGCGTTGCGCCGATTGCTGCATGGTGGCCAAAAACTCATTGGCTTCTGCTTGTGCCTGTCCTTGCAAACCCGCTTCTTGCAATACTTCCTGCAATAAGCTGCCATAGGAGGTGATATGGCGCAATGGGGCGCGCAAGTCGTGCGATATGGCGCGCAAAAAATCCTCGTAGGCTGGGGCCAACTCGGCCAGTTGGCGCTCGCGTTCAGCCAACTGGGCGCGCAGTTGTGCTACTTCGTCAAGGGGGAGCATTTAGCTTTTTTTGACTTGCTTGGCTGGGCGTTGCCATTTTGCAATGCTGATGGCCTTGCCACGCGCCACACTCAAGGCCCCGGGTGGGGCATCTTTGCTCAGGGTGCTGCCTGCGCCCACGGTGCCACCGGCACCAATGGTGATAGGGGCTACCAAAACGCAATTGCTGCCCACATGCACATCGGCCTCAATGATGGTGCGGTGTTTGTTGGCTCCGTCGTAATTGGCCGTGATGCTGCCTGCGCCGTAATTGACACGCTCGCCCACCGTGGCATCGCCCAAATAGGCCAAGTGGTTGGCTTTGGCACCAGCGGCCAGCGTGCTGTTTTTCACTTCGACAAAATTGCCAATATGCACTTCGCGCCCCAATTCAGCACCGGGGCGCAAACGGGCAAACGGGCCAATCAAAGCGCCCTCGCCCACACTGGCTCCGAGTTGCTCGCCATCTATATGCGTATAGGGGTGGATGACGGCCCCAGCGGCAATGCGCGCATTGGCAATGCAGCAATGCGCGCCAATTTGCACGCCTTCACCCAGTTCTACCCGTCCGGTAAAGATGCAGCCAACATCAATTTCTACATCTTGGCCGCATAGCAGCGCGGCTTTGGTGCCAGAACGCACATCGTCGCGCAGGTCAAAGCGTGCCGGGTCGGCCAAGCGCACGCCTTGCTCCATCAGGCTACGGGCTTGGCGTAATTGGTGGGCGCGTTCTAATTCAGCCAGTTGCAAGGGACTGTTGACCCCCGCCACCTGCAAAGCATCTGCAATGCAGTGGCCTACCACCGGCACGCCATCTTGCACTGCCATCGCCACAATATCGGTCAGGTAATACTCGCCTTGGGCGTTAGCGTTGGTAAGGCGTGCCAGCCACCCCGCCAACCGTTGGGCTGGCACAGCCATGATGCCACTGTAAATCTCGGTAATACTGCGTTGGGCAGTGCTGGCATCTTTGTGTTCCACAATGCCCTGCACCGTACCATCGGCGGCGCGCACGATGCGCCCATAGCCAGTGGGGTCGGGCAAGGTGACACTGAGCAACGCCAGCGCACCACCCGCTACGCTTTGTGCGGCGGCAATCAAGTCACGCAGGGTTTCAAATTGGGTCAGGGGCACATCACCCGATAGCACCAACACGGTGCCATCACCGGCCAGCAAGGGCACGGCTTGCTGCACCGCATGGCCGGTGCCCAATTGGGGCTCTTGGCGGGCAAACTTCAGGGCAAAGCTGGCATCAGCATGGTGCGCGCTGCTGATAGCTGCTTCTACCTGCTCGGCCTCGTGGCCGGTAATCACGATGGCGCTGCGCGGCCGCAAGGGGGCAGCGGTATCCAGCACATGCTGCAACAAAGCGCGCCCTGCCAGACGGTGCAACACTTTGGGGCGGCGGCTTTTCATGCGCGTCCCTTTACCTGCCGCCATGATGAGGATGTCCAGTGCTGTTGTCATAAGGTTGTCGTGGTTAGAACGATAGGATGAAAAAAACTTTGCGCGCCTGCTGGCTGTAGCGTATTTTTAACCACCTGAGCGGCCTACAGCCCCAAGATGGACGCTCTTGGGTATGCGTAAAAAATAGATTTTTTTGATGTAAATCAAACAAAAATCCAAAAGCCTTGAAACATCAGGGTTTTTACACCCACGCGGGCAAGGTTTTTGCTGAATGCTTTTGCCAAACACCTACAGGAGAACACCGATGAGCTTCATGCCGTGGACCCCCGAGCTGGAATTGGGTTTTGAAGAAATCGATGGCCAGCACCGTTGGCTGGTACACCTGACCAACCAGCTGCACAACGAGTTGTCTCAGCCGCAACCCCGGCGCGAAGCCGTGGGCGAGGTGCTAGAGGGACTGGTGGACTACACCCACAACCACTTTATTGTGGAAGAGGTGATGTTCCAGCACCATGCCTACCCCGAAACCCCGGCGCACAAGGCCGAACACGACGGCTTTACCGGCAAAGCCATGAACTTACTACTGCGCTTTGAAGACGGCGAAGAAGTCACTTTTGAGACTTTGGGCTTTCTCAAAGAGTGGCTTATTCACCATATCTGCAAGGTGGATCGCTCTTATTTGCCGTTTTTTCGCGCCCAGCAAAACTTGGCCGCCTAAGCCAACGCTTTAAGCCAGTGCCACGCGGGCAAACTTGCGCTTACCCACCTGCACTACATAGGTGCCAGCCGCTAACTTCAAACCTCGGTCACTGACCACGCTACCATCGACACGCACGCCACCGCCATCAATCAGGCGGTTGGCTTCGCTGGTGGAGGGGGCCAAGTTGGCCTGCTTGAGCAGCGCGCCAATACCCAAAGGTGCGCCAGTCAAGCTGACTTCTGGGATGTCCTCGGGCACGCCGCCCTTGCTACGGTTGATAAAGTCTTGTTCAGCCGCATCGGCAGCGGCCACGCTGTGAAAACGGGCGGTGATTTCTTTGGCCAGCAGCACCTTGGCTTCTTTGGGGTTGCGCCCAGCGGCCACTTCGGTCTTGAGCGCGGCAATTTCGGCCAAGCTCTTGAACGACAACAGGGTGTACCAATCCCACATCAGCGTGTCCGAGATGGACAGCACCTTGGCAAACATGCTATTGGCCTCTTCGGTAATGCCGATGTAGTTGTTTTTGGACTTGGACATTTTGTCCACACCATCCAAGCCCACCAGCAGCGGCATGGTGAGTACGCATTGTGGTTCTTGGCCGTATTCTTCCTGCAAGTGGCGGCCCATTAGCAGGTTAAATTTTTGGTCCGTGCCGCCCAATTCCAAGTCTGACTTGAGCGCTACCGAGTCGTAGCCCTGCATCAGTGGGTACAAAAACTCATGCACACTGATGGATTGGCCGCTGTGGAAGCGTTTGTGAAAATCATCACGCTCCATCATGCGCGCCACGGTGTATTTGGCCGCCAACTGAATCATGCCACTGGCCCCGAGTGGCTCGCACCATTCGCTGTTGTAGCGGATTTCGGTGCGCGCAGGGTCTAGCACCAAGCTGGCTTGTTGGTAGTAGGTTTCGGCATTGGCCTTGATTTGCTCCGGCGTGAGTGGGGGCCGGGTGCTGTTGCGCCCAGAAGGGTCGCCAATCAAACTGGTGAAATCCCCAATCAAAAAGATGACTTGGTGGCCCAAATCCTGCAATTGACGTAGCTTGTTCAGCACCACGGTATGGCCGATGTGGATGTCGGGGGCGGTGGGGTCTAGGCCCAATTTGATACGCAGGGGCTGGCCGCTGGCCTCGGAGCGCTGCAATTTCTTCAGCCATTCTTCTTGCGGCAATAGCTCTTGCGCGCCGCGCAGAGAAATTTCCAGAGCTTGGCTTACTTGGTCTGATACAAGAGTTGAGATTGTTTTCATATATTATAAAGTTTATGTTAATGGTAAAAATTATAGCACTACCACTTCATCGCTAAAGCTGTCTGTTATCCGATGGCCCGCACACAACACTGAATAAATAGAAGCATCAAGCTGCTGCTTTTTTAGCTTCAGTTCTGCGTTAAACTGTGCTGAAAGCTGGCAATCGCCATCTGAAATCATTAGCACATCGGCTTTGTGGTAGTTTGGCTGTTGCTGAATTATATTGAGCGCGTGGCGCAGTGGAGTTTCAAAATCAGTGCCACCACCAAAACCTTGTTGCAAAAATTTTAATAAACCCACGGCATTATTTTGCTTATCCATCGTAAACTCACAGAGTTGGCCACTGGAGCCAAACAGCAGCACCTGCAAAGAGCGGTTTTCTTGTTTTAAGATATTAGAAATGGCCAGCAGCAGGGCCTTGGCTTTGAGCAAAGGGGCACCTTGCATACTACCCGAAGTATCCAAATGAACGTAGCCGTGCTAAACCAATCATAATCCACAGCATGGATTGCACCAAAACCCTGCGCCTACGCATCAAAGACAAGCACGCCAAAGTGCTGCGTCAGATGGCGCGCGAGGTCAATCAGGTTT
>NZ_JAQUCA010000014.1 GCF_028686475.1 Giesbergeria sp.
ATCCGATGAATTTCACAACCTTGTCACTCATCTTTTTATACGAAAGTATAATTTAAATCTTTTATTTAGAAGTTAATAATTTTAAAAACAAAAAAAATTGAAAACATTTGAAATTTTACCACCACCATTTGACGTATAGCTATCTGGCAGAAGTGAAAAATTATAAAGCGCCCGTACTTCCAGATTTTGAAAAAATAAATGAAATACAGCAGGCTGCCGACATGGGCTTGCAAAGCCTTGGCAATGTTTGGAAAGATTTTAAGCAAACGCTTAAGACTGCTGCTCCAGATTTAGCATCACTCGATTTTGGTTTTACTCTAAATTCCGATGGAAGTTTGTTAGTAACTCCTGGAAAATCTGTTATTTCAACCGCTCAAAAGCAGCGACTCAATGAAATTTTGAATCAATCCGAAAAATTAAGAATTGGAACTCAAGAGTTTTCTAAAAATGCCTTCGCTTACGCCAAAGCACACAATGATTTTAGCCTTGGCTTGGCTAAATTCGATGAAAACAATTTTAAAGAAATTATTGATATTGGGGAAGCAATTGAGTTTTACACATCTAGCAGAGAAAATAAGCATCAACATTCATGGTTTATGCAGCTTAACCTCAATGTAAAAACAGACCCGACCAGACAAAAAGAATTCAATACGCCTACCAACGTAGAAAATTTAAAAATTTTGCGAAACGATGCACCTAAATTTTAATGAGCGGTGCGCGCACCCCTGCCCCATTGCACCTTGACTGAAGCGGACAGGTAGCGAGGTGGGCGACGTTAGCCCTGAATTTTGAGCCGAATAGTATTGACCTGCCAGCCTTGGGCTTGCAGGCGCGCTTGCAGCAGTGGCAGCAATTGGCGCATTTTGGCCGCCACTGCATTATTCTTCACCATCAGGCACCACGTATCGCCTTCAATGGGGCCAGCCTGCACGCTGGGGCGCAGGAGTACCGGAATCAAAGGCGTTATCGCTTCTAGCCGCTGGCTAGACTCGCGCACCAGCGCCAACAAAGAGGCCAATGCCGGAGCCTCTTGCGAGGCTTGCAGCAGCGTAACGGCCTGATGGCGACGCACAGAACCCATAAAAATGACGCGCTGTGCCTGTGTTTAATGGCGGAAGTGGCGCACGCCGGTAAAGACCATTGCCACACCACGCTCGTTGGCCGCGTCAATCACTTCTTGGTCGCGCATCGAGCCGCCGGGTTGGGCAACGCAAGTCGCACCAGCTTCTACCACCACATCCAAACCATCGCGGAACGGGAAGAAGGCATCGCTGGCCACCACCGTGCCCTCCAGCGACAAGTCTGCCGCTTGGGACTTGATACTGGCAATGCGCGCCGAATCAAGGCGGCTCATTTGGCCTGCGCCCACCCCCATCGTCATGCCGTTTTTGCAGAATACGATGGCGTTGCTCTTGACGTATTGCGCTACCTTCCAGGCAAACAACAGGTCTTGCAGTTCGCTGGGGGTGGGTTGCTTGACGGTCACCACCTTCAGGTCGGCCAAGGTCAGCACATGGTTATCGCCGGTTTGCATCAAAATGCCAGAACCGACGCGCTTGGTCTCGATGGCGTTACGCACGCTGCCATAGTGGTCGGGCAGCTCAATCCGCAGCAGGCGCACATTGGCCTTGGATTTGAACACCTCCAAAGCCTCGGCGGTGAAGTGCGGGGCCATCAACACTTCAACAAACTGCTTGGACACCGCTTGCGCGGCGGCACCATCCACCGGACGGTTAAAGGCGATGATGCCGCCAAAGGCGCTAGTGGGGTCGGTTTGGAAGGCTTTGGTATAGCACTCCAGCGCGTCTTGGCCCACGGCCACACCGCAGGGGTTGGCGTGCTTGACGATGACGCAAGCGGGTTCGTCAAAACTCTTGACGCATTCCCACGCTGCATCGGCATCGGCGATGTTGTTGTAGCTGAGTTCTTTGCCCTGCAACTGCACGCCGGTGGCCAAAGAGCCTGCGGGCGGATTTAAGTCGCGGTACCAAGCGGCTTGTTGGTGGCTGTTCTCGCCATAGCGCAGGTCTTGCACCTTGACGGTGTACATATTGGCTTGACCGGGGAAGACGGCCATTTGCGGCACATAATCTTCGTTCAATTTTTCTTCTTCGAACTGCACGCTCGACAGGTAATTGCTGATAGCCCCGTCGTATTGGCTGATGCGGTTAAAAGCCGCCACCGACAGGCCAAAGCGCAAAGCGTTGGACAGTTTGCCCAGCTTGTGCAGCTCGTCAATCACGGCAGGGTATTGGCTGGCATCGGTCACCACGCCCACGTCTTGCCAGTTTTTGGCAGCGGAGCGCACCATCGCCGGGCCACCGATGTCGATGTTTTCGATGGCATCGGCCAGCGTGCAACCGACTTTGGCCACCGTGGCTTCAAACGGGTACAAATTGACCACCAGCAGGTCGATGGTGTCGATGCCGTGTTCTTGCAAGGCCGCCATGTGCGCGGGCAGGTCGCGGCGCGCCAGCAAGCCGCCATGCACTTTGGGGTGCAGGGTTTTGACGCGGCCATCCAGCATCTCAGGGAACTGGGTGACTTCGGCCACTTCGGTCACGGGCAAGCCCGCTTCGGCCAACAGTTTGGCGGTGCCGCCAGTGGACAGCAATTGCACATTCAGGGCGTGCAGGGCTTGGGCAAATTCAACAATGCCGGTTTTGTCGGAGACAGAAAGGAGGGCTCGCATGGTTTTGGTGGGTAGGGATGGATGGAAAAAAATAGGGATGGAGGTCAAAAAACCGGGTTAAAGCAATTGGTGTTCTACCAGCTTTTTACGCAAGGTGTTGCGGTTCAGGCCCAACCATTGCGCGGCACGCGATTGGTTTTGCTCGGCTTGTTGCATCACCACTTCGAGCAAGGGCTTTTCTACCAACAGCAGCACCATGTCATACACATTGACCGGGGTTTCGCCGTCCAAATCACGAAAGTAGTCTTGCAGGTTGTCACGCACGGATTCTTCTAGGGTGATTTTGCTCATACAGTGCATTCTTCGGGTTCAACAAGAGAGGACGAGGCCGCTGCGGGTAAACGTTCCATTTGCTGGCCTAAGGCGGCAAAGTAATCAGCCACCGCTTGGGCTTGGCTGGCGCAGTCGTCCAGCGCGTTGATGTGTTGGCGCAGGGCTTCGCCACCGGGCAGGCCACGCACATACCAAGCAATGTGTTTGCGGGCGCTACGCACGCCGGTGCTTTCGCCATACAGTTGGTAATGGTCTTGCAGATGCTCTAGCAGCAGGCAGCGCACCTCGGCCACGGTGGGCGGGGGCAGGTGTTGGCCGGTGGCCAAAAAATGGCCAATTTCCCGAAAAATCCACGGTCTGCCTTGGGCGGCACGGCCCACCATCAGGGCATCGGCCCCGGTGGCAGCCAAGACGGCCAGGGCCTTTTCTGGGCTGTCGATGTCGCCATTGGCCACCACCGGCACACGCACGGCTTGCTTGACGGCGGCGATGGTGTCGTATTCGGCTTGGCCCTTGTAGCCTTGCTCGCGCGTGCGGCCATGCACCGTGAGCATTTGGATGCCCACGGCCTCCAGCTGGCGTGCCAAGGCCACGGCATTTTTATGCTGTTGACACCAGCCAGTCCGCATTTTGAGCGTCACGGGCACACCATGCGGCAGACAAGCCTTGACCACGGCCGCAGCAATCTCTACCGCCAAGGTTTCGTTTTGCATCAAGGCCGAGCCAGCCCATTTGTTGCATACTTTTTTGGCCGGGCAGCCCATGTTGATGTCGATGATTTGTGCGCCCCGGTCGATGTTATAGACAGCAGCCTCGGCCATCATGGCGGCCTCGGTACCGGCAATTTGCACGGCAATCGGGCCGGGTTCGCCCTCGTGGTTGGCACGGCGCGAGGTTTTCAGGCTGTTCCACAGGTCTTTGCGCGAGGTCACCATCTCACTGACGGCATAACCGGCCCCCAGGGCGCGGCAAAGCTGACGGAAAGGCCGGTCGGTTACGCCCGCCATTGGGGCAGCAAACAAACGGTTTTCCAGAGGGATGGGGCCAATGTGCATGAAAAAAAAGCCAGAAGGCAGCCAGCGCAGCGCTGCTGCTGAAAAAGAAGGCAGGATTGTAGCTGCTTAAATTTTGAGCAGAGCCACTGAAAAATTAGGCAAGGGTTGTTGCCGTGGGTGTGGATGTTGGGTTACATGCGTAGCCCAAGCTACGGCTTGTGTACCTGCGCGAAGGTCAAAATGACTTCGCGGATGATTTTGCGCTGCGGGGCGGGCAGTTGCAAAAAGGCATCGAAGGTTTCGCGCTCTAGGTAGCCTACGCCCTCATCCCAGCGCTGGCGGTGTTCTTGCACTGACTGACGCACGCCCTCGCCGAAGCGTAGGACTTCTGGTTCAATTTTCAACACTTTTGCCAGCGTGATGAGCTTGTCCTGCTCCGGAATGGCCCCGCCACGCAACCAGCGCGATACGGCCTGAAACGTCACCGAACGGCCCCAGTAGTGGGTATTGAACAAGTTCAACAACACCCCAGGGCGCGGCTCCAAACCCGCTGCCACCATTGCGGCACGCAAACGGTTAGCAAATTCCAACTTTTGATCCATACCGAAACATTAAATTTCGATGGAATTTGCATTGAACTTTGTGTTGTACGATAGATTGAATTTTCTATTGAACTTTCAGTTGAATTGGCTGTAGCACGGGCTACCGCTGATGCAAGTACCACCCATGCCCAAGTCCCTGCTCGAACAACTGCCCGAAATCGTCGCCAACGGGCGCAAACAAGCCGAACGCATCTTGGAGAGTCTGGAAAGCCGCCAGCGCGTGCGCCTGCAAACCCGCGAGGTGGTGCTGCCCGCCAAAGACAGCGCGGCGCAAGACTGGATTACCCAGCAAAGCCGGGTCGCCCAGCGCGAGGTGTTCGCGCCCGGACAGGCAGCATTGCTCGATAGCCCACAGCCCAGCTTGGGCGCAACCGCCGCCATAGCCACCCCGTGGGCCAATCGCTTAATTTATGGCGATAACCTGTTGGCGATGGCGGCGCTGTTGGCGGGTGATGACGACCAGCCCAGCTTGCGCGGCAAGGTGGATTTGATTTACATCGACCCACCGTTTGACAGCAAGGCGGATTACCGCACCAAAGTCACGCTACCGGGGCTGGAGTTGGAACAAAAACCGACGGTGATTGAGCAGTTTGCCTACTCCGATACTTGGAGCGATGGCACCGCCTCCTATCTAGCGATGATTACGCCGCGCCTGATTTTGATGCGCGAGCTGCTGGCCGATACCGGCTCCATCTATGTGCATCTGGATTGGCATGTGGGGCATTACGTCAAGCTGGTTTTGGATGAGGTGTTAGGACGAGAAAATTTCCAAAATGAACTCATCTGGAAGCGAACATCAGCGCGCAGCGATTCGGAAACCTACAACCACATCCATGACGTAGTTTTCTTTTTTTCTAAGACGGAGAACCTTCACTTTGAAACCCAGTACGCTGAATACGATCAGAGACTACCTTGAGTCTGCGTATCGCAACATCGAAGAGGGAACTGGTCGACGCTACACGCTCAGTGACTTGATGGCAGCAGGCATTCGGCGTGGGTCGTCAGGATTGCCGTGGCGAGGAATCGATCCGAACGCACGAGGCAATCATTGGAAGTTCCAGATTGCGAAGTTGGATGAATTGGATGCCAAGGGACGAATTGCTTGGCCAAAGAAAGAAGGCGGTGTTCCTCGATATAAGAGATATTTGGATGAAATGAAGGGGGTTCCGATCCAATCGATATGGACGGACGTTAACGCCGTTGCGTCGCAGTCGATTGAGCGCGTCGACTACAACACACAGAAGCCTATTGCCCTTCTAGAACGGGCAGGTGTTTCGCTCCGTTTGGCAAGACTACCGGGGCAACACCGCCAACGACGGCGACGCGCTGCGCGTGGTCACGCAAGCCGCGCTGACCTTGCCCGCACAACCCGGTGCGCGCCGCGTGTGCGTGCGCGCCGTGGATGTGTTTGGCTTTGAAGCCGAAGCCGTGGTAACGGTGGAGGTGGCGGGGTGAGAACTGGATGGCTATGGATTAGCGCTTCAAATCCCGGTAGAAGTTTTCGTGCGGCCCCAAGGCTTCCAAATAGACCAAGCGCACTTCATCCTCGCGGGTGTAACCCAACAAGTAAAGCTGCCCTTGGCTACGAAACTTGTGTACCCACAACTGGGCCAAGTCGCCTTTCTTGCGTTCGCCCACCTCTGGGTTTTGTGCCACGGTGGCCACCGCTGTGTCGGTATCGGCAATCAACATGGGGTTGGTCAGTTTTTTGTAAACACGGGCAAAACGCCGCGTTTGCTGCACTTGCCAACTCATGGTTGGGGGGTATCGGCCAGCTGCTGGCTGCGCGGTACAAAAGGCGTGCTGTCTGTGCGCGGCTCGGCCAAGCTCATCAGGCTTTCGGCAATGAAAGAAACCGGCAAATCCGGGTTGTCCAGTGCGGCCCGACCTACTTTAGCCCAGTACTCAATCTGGCCTTGCACGGTGCGAAATTCAGCCTTGGCGCTAGCGCGCGCGGCTTGCACCAAGGTTTCGTCAATACGAACCGAGAGGGTGCTCATACAACCATCCTTTCTTCCGTTACCACAATTGTAGTTCATTGATTCAAGTAAGTCACGCGGTATGAGCGAAACACAAAACCCCTTGGCCTTGGCAGCCGCCCTCACGGCCCGCACCCAGCAACTCTGCTTGGGCCTAGAACACGGCGCGGCGGATATTTTGGAGCTGGTCACGTCCACCACAGCAGAACTACTGCACTGGTGGTTTGGCGAGGAGCAAAGCGCCAGCCGTAGCAGCCTGAACTTTCATGCTGGGCAAAAGCAAGCCATCCTCAATGCCATCGTGGCCCATGAAGTGCTGGGCGCGGCCACACTCAAAGACTTGTACCAGCAAGTGGCCCCCGAAGCCCTGCTGTCGGGCCAGCGCCTGCACGAAGTGGATGCCGCCAAACACGCCCACCCCAAATACTGCTGCAAGATGGCCACCGGCACCGCCAAAACGTGGGTGTTGCAAGCCTTGCTGATTTGGCAATTGCTCAACAAAAACGCCGCACTGGCGCAGGGATAAGACGATGCACGCTTTACCCGGCATTTCATGGTGGTAGCACCGGGGCTGATTGTCTATGAACGCCTGCTGGATGCCTTTTGCGGCAAACTGGTGGCGGGTAGCGCCAGCGGAACGCGGGATTTTGCCAGCTCGGACGTGGCCCGCTATGCCGATTTGTTCATCCCAGAAGCGCAGCGCGAAGCGGTGTTTGCCTTTGTGCGCGGCAACGTCTGCGCCAAAACCGAAATCGGCCTGAAAACCACCGGCAACGGCATGATTGCCATCAGCAATTGGCATTTGCTGGCCGAAGGCGAAGACGAAACCCCAGCACTGACCGAGGTGCAAGCCCCCGGCGCACCCTTGCCCGCCCACCAAGTAGTAACCCAAGTGTTGCCCCTGATGCCCGGCCGCGCCACCGGCAACAGTTTAGAGGTGTTAGACCGGCGCTATGCACGCGGCAATGTGTTGGAGTTTCTGGCCGCCTTGCCCGAGCTGATGGTGTTCAACGACGAGGCACACCATATCCACGAGTTCAAGCGCGAGGGCGAAACCACCGAAGTCGAATGGCAAAAAAGCCTCACACGTATTGCCGCCCCCAAAGGACGGCGCTTTGTGCAGGTAGATTTTTCGGCCACGCCGTACAACGATGTCGGCACCGGCAAGCACAAGCGCAAACTTTACTTTCCGCACATCATTACCAAATGTGCAACGCAAACTCAAGGCTGCCGTGGCCTGGTGCGAGTGCATCAACAACTTGGCCCCAGAACACCGGCAGGGCCTGCTGTGGCATTACGTGCTACTGGCCGAAAACGTGGTCTACGAATGGCAGGCCAAGGGTGCCCATTTGGCCGAATTATTGGACTATGCCCGCTTGCGGCCCTTGGCTGATGCTTCGTTGCAGCAACGTTTACTCTAAACGGGGACGGGCGCCTTGCTCTTTGCTGGCATAGACCAGCGGGGCCGACTACACTCGCGCCCATCATGGAAATCTGGCTACAACACCTGCTAGAGCTGCTGGCGCTGCCGCAGTTGGGCCTGAGTACGGTTTTTGTGGTGTCGTTTGCTTCGGCAACCCTGCTGCCCTTGGGTTCCGAGCCGGTGGTGTTTGGCCTGATTCAGCTCAACCCGGCCTTGTTTTGGCCGGCCATTGTCGTGGCCACCTTGGGCAACACCTTGGGCGGAGCCTTGAACTGGTGGATGGGCTTGGGCGCACACCGGGCTTGGCGGGCTGCACGCCAGCGGCGGCAAGCAGCGCAAGGCTTGGCAGCCGCCCCTGCGCCAGAAAAACCGCAACCCAACTCACGCCACGAGCGCATGGCCCGCGTTTGGTTGCGCCGCTTTGGCCCCAAAGCCTGCCTGCTCAGTTGGTTGCCGGTGGTGGGCGACCCGCTGTGCCTGCTGGCTGGTTGGTTGCGCCTACCGTTTTGGCCCTGTGTAGCTTATATGGCGCTGGGCAAGCTGCTGCGCTATATCGTCATGACCAGCAGCTTGCTCTACCTGTTTCCTAGGCTAGGGTTGGATTGAGCGGCAGCAAGGCATTCCAATCAAGGTCTTGCGTGGTATCGGCCAGTACGGTCAAGGCTTGCTCGGCGGCATTCAAGGGTTCGCGCGCGGCCAGTTGGGCTTCTAACACCTCTAGCGTGGCCTCGGAAGGATTGCCACCTTTGGCCAGACGGCGTTGCACGCGCTCACGCAGCACCTCGGGTGGGGCATCGAAAGCCAAAATGCGACACGGCACTTGTTGCTGTGCCGCTACCGCCAACAGTTGCGCCCGCTGGCCTTGTGCCAAAAAGGTGGCATCGACCAATACCGGGAACCCGGCTTGCAGTACCTGCGCGGCCAATTGTGCTAACCGCTGGTAGGTGCGCTGGCTGGCTTCTGGGGTGTAAATGCCACCGGGCACCGCGCCCACACTGGAGGCCGTGGGGGCCAGACCAAACAGGCGCTTGCGCTCGGCATCGGCGCGCAAGCGCACCATGCCGCGCTCGGCCACCAAGCGGGCGCTGTGGCGGCTTTTGCCTGAACCGGAAACCCCGTGGGCCAACCACAACCAACGCGGACGCGGTTGGCGCAGTTGCTCGGCCAAGGCCATGTAGCGGCGCACTTCTTGCCACACTTGCGCTTGGGCGGCTTCCCCCTGCACTTGGTCCAAGCGAAAACCGGCCACCATCGCGCGCACCAAAGCACGATAAACCAAATACCACGGCAGCAAGGGCAAGCTGGCATAGTCGCCCGATTGCTCTAGCCACGCATTCAGAAAATGCCAAGCCAAATCAGGGCGACCTTGGGCGTGCAAGTCCATGACCAAGAATGCTCCATCGGCCACGGTGTCAATCCAGCGCAGCGATTCACTGAACTCAATCGCATCGAACAGCTGCGGCGTGCCGTCCAGCAGTACCAAATTGCCCAAATGCAAGTCACCGTGGCCTTCGCGCACATGGCCATCTTGTTGGCGCTGGGCAAACAAGGGCATTAAGCGCTCGCCTTCTTGCTGCGTCCAGTCGCTCAGGGCGGCTAAGGTGGCCCGGTCGGCATCGCTCAAGGGTAAACGGGCCAAAGCATCTAAATTGGCTTGCGATTGCTGGCGCACTGCGGCGGGGCTACCCCAGTCACTGCCTGCCGGGGCCACGGCGGCTTGTGCGTGTAGCTGGGCTACCTGTTCGGCCAGTGCGCTCAAATGGCTGGTTTCTAACTGGCCTGCGGCCAATTGCTGGGCCAGCAGTTGGTCGGCTCCAAAGCGCTGCATTTGTACGCCATATTCGATCACTTCGGCTTGCTGTGCCGCCGTCAACTGCGCCACCGGAACCAGACGCGGCGCTTCTTGCGACCCCAGAACCGCCACCACGCACTGGTACAACTGCGGTGCCGTGCGCGCATTGATACGCAATTCTTCTAAACAGGCATGGTGGCGCAATGCCAAGGTGCTGAAATTCAAAAAGCCCATGTCCAGCGGTTTTTTGAACTTCACGGCTTGTTCACCCGCCAACACCACCCAAGAGATATGGGTTTCGGTACAACTGGCATCGGGGGCTAGAGCGTGGGGGCCGTGCAGCAGTTGCTGCAGCCAGAGGGGGCGTTGGTTGGGGGTATCGGACATGGTAAAAATGGAAAAATGGTGCTTTGCAGAATGGTGCGTAGAGCCAAGACTTGGATAGCAGTTTTCTGCTACACACTTTTGGCAAAGTGCAAATTATGTAGCGTCGAACTTGCTGCATATGTATAGCAGAATGGAGGCCATGCGTTTTTTTATGTCCTTGTTACATCTGCACCGGAGGTATCGACACCACCTGTCGCAGCTGCCGTGTAAAGTGGCTCATCGCCCTACGCCACCACACCCATGAACCACCCTGCCCAGCACCCAGCCAGCGCCAAAGGAGAAAAACTGGCCCAACGCCTGTCGCATATCTTGGCGCTGCTGCACCAAGGTGGCAGCTTGGACAAGCACCTGTTGGCGCAACAGTTTGGCGTGGATGTACGCACCATTGAGCGCGACTTGGGCGAGCGCCTGCGCGACATTGCCGAGCGCAACCCAGAAGGCCAATGGCAATTGGCCCGCCACCGGCGCAGCACCGTTCCGGCCCAGTACCTGCACCAGTACGCGCAGTTGGCAGGCACTGAGCATCTGTTTCCCGATTCCAGCCTGCCTTACTTGCTGGGGCAACTGGAAACCCCCACGCCACAACGCGCCACCCAGGTACAAGCGACCTCGCACGAAGATTTAGAACGCCAAAGCACCACCTTTGCCCTGCTGCAAAGTGCGATTGAGCAGCGCCACGAATGCCACTTTATCTACAAAGACAAGCCACGCTTGGCCCAACCTTACCGGCTCATCCACAAAAACGGCATTTGGTATCTGGCGGCTGAAGAAGGTGCGCTGCTGAAAAACTTTAGCGTGGCGCTGGTCCAAGGGCTAGAAGTGGACAAGGCCAGCCGCTTTAGCCCCAAGCCTGAGCATCAGGACTACATCGACCACCAAAATGATGTCTGGTTTACCCGCCAAACCACCGAAGTGCTACTGCGCGTGGCACCCGAAGTGGCGCACTACTTTAGCCCATCCCATTACACAGGCTGGTTTCGTCGATACCATTCAATCATTAAATTTCTTAAAATAATTAATCATTGGCGATTTTGCCAATACCAATTATTTAAAATCGGTATCGCCCCCGGTCAGCCACCACCGATTTTTTAGTTCTTCGGGGGCTGGGGCCGGGCGCACAATTTGCGTCGGTACACGAACACCAATATCATGCACTGTGCAATCATTGGTTTTGAAAAGAGCCACCGGAACACTGCTCAACCAGCTGTGTAAATTTTTGTTTTGTTGCTGGGCTGTGTAGCGTGCTGCATGTAAAACCGTTGGAATTTCTTTTTTGGCACTGAGGGTGTCCAACAATTCTGAAGAGTTTTCTTTGTCTGTGTTGGGGCAGACTACCCATGCTGCGATTGGGTTTTTGGTTATTTTATTTTTTAAAATAAAAATATCATATTTTTTGCTGGGATGGTCAATGAACCGGTATTTCCATTGTTGAAAATCCCTGATAGGCAAAATCAAATCTGAAAGGTCCTTGGCTTGAATTTTCCAAAGGTGATTGATGGCCGCTTGGTCTTTGGGGGACGATGGATTTAGTTGAACAATAGATTGCCACCACGGCAAGGATATTTCTTTTGCTTGGGGCCAAGACAATTCATGCACGGTATCCACGGACACATAAATTTTGTGCAGCTCGCCAATTTTCATGTGCCTATCACTGGGAAAGCCAATCGGAAATAAATTAGGACGGTCGTAGCCATAAAAATGGTTGGCAAACTCGCGGGTCATGGTAGAGAAAACGCCGTTTTTGGTCATGATGCCCCGCGCCTGATGATCTACCATTACATCAACGCCTTGCATCGTTTGTACGGGTTTGCCATTAAAAATAACATTTCTAATGTTTCCGCCATAGTGGCCAATCAATTTCCCCTGTTTATCGCGCACAATCAGCGCACAGCCGCGTCCTTCCGCATACTTCCAGTTCCATAAAGATTCGCTCATTTCATGTTGAAACACATGTAAAAATAAGGCGCGAATTTCTGCGGCATCTGTGGCCTGCATTTCATGGATGGACCATAGCCTGTGATTCAATTTTATTCTCCTTTTTGTATTTCCCATTGGCGTGATAAAGTTATCAAGCCAAATTCCATGCCATTTTGAATCACATGCAGTTTGATTAATTTTTCTGCGGCTGTATAAATATGCAAGGCGCGCTCGCATACCAAATAAACATCAACCCAATACTCTCCTTGCAATAAAGAAATTTTTGGAAAAACAATCGTCACTTTTCCTTCGCCATTGGCATTTCTTTGCAAAACCAATTTATCATTAAAGCTACCAGCACTGGACACCGCCGTTCCACTGGCATGGATAATGCCAAAAGCCACCGAAGGGCAGGGCAATTCTGGGTCGCTGGCAAAGTGAACCGTCACTTTGAGGGTTGTTTGATCGGATTGAACCACCAATTCTCGGCCGATGATGCCATCTGCACAAGCCTCAATGTTTTTAATATGTGCCGTGCCTTGCGGCGGCGGCGGGGATGTTATGGTCTCGACCGTACTTTCTTCTGCTGCGCTTTCTTCTGCTGGTGTTGTTGTTGCAGGTGCGGTGCTTGCAGCCAGAGTAGAGGAGGGCGAGGTGGCTGTTTTGGGGGCATTTTCAGCAATCAGCGAGGTTTCGTAAGCCGTGGTGACTTTGGCCGCTGTATCCCACATACGCATTTTGCCACTTTCTAACCAGAGCACGCGCGAACACAGTGCTTGGATGTGGTACATGGCGTGCGAGCAAAATAAAATGGTGGCTCCATTTTCTTTCAGCGCCATGATACGATCAAACGATTTACGTGCAAACGCCCCATCACCCACCGACAGCGCTTCGTCAATCACCAAAATATCTGGATCTACGCTGGTGGCGACGGCAAAGGCCAGCCGTACAAACATGCCACTAGAATAGGTTTTAACCGGTTGGTGAATAAATGGCCCAATATCGGCAAAGGCCAAAATGCTGTCTAGCCGCTCATCTACCTGTGGACGGCTCAGGCCCAAAATAGCGGCGTTCATGTACACATTCTCTAGCCCACTAAAATCGGGGCTGAAACCAGCCCCCAATTCCAGCAGCGCCGCCACCCGCCCACGCACCGCTAAGTTGCCTGTGGTGGGTATCAAGGTGCCGCAAACCATTTGTAGCAAGGTTGATTTTCCTGCACCATTGCGCCCCACCAGCCCGACAACTTCACCGCGCCGAATATCAAAACTGACATCTTGCAGCGCCCAAAAATCACGGCTGTATTGTTTATAGCGCCCCCAGAGTAATTGCTTGAGCCGGTCTTTGGGATGGTTAAACAAAGAGAAGCGCTTGCCCACGCCATGCGCTTCGATAGCCAAATCAGACAACATCAGCAAACCCCGTTCTTACCTTGCGGAAAAATACCGCGCCTAAACCAGCCAGCAGCGTACAGGCTGCAAACAAACAGCCCAATGCCTGCCAGTTGGGCCACTGGCCTTGTAGCAGCACCTCGCGTGTGCCAGTCATTACCCATGCCAAGGGGTTGAGCAGCATCCAGTCGCGCACCGCCTCGGGCAGGGCTTCGACTGGAAAGAAAATCGGGCTGAGAAACATCAGCGCACTAACGGCCATGCCCAGCAGCTGGCCGACATCGCGCACATAGGTTCCAACTCCACTAAACAGCCACCCCAGCCCCAATACCAGTGGTAACAACGGTAACCAGACCAGCGGCAGCGCCAGCGCCGTAACGGGCAAGCCGCCATCATTCAGCACGGCGGTGCAAGCCAGCAGCAACAACCCAGACACGCCCAAGCCAGCCGCCGCACTGCTGGCACTGACCCAGGGCAAAATTTCTAGTGGGAAGACCACTTTTTTCACCAAATGGGGCTGTTCTAGCACCAAACTGGGGGCGCGATTAATACACTCGGCAAAGAAATTAAATACCGCCAGCCCGGCATAAATACGCAGGGCAAAGGCCAAATTACTCTCTTCTAGGCCATACCAGCGCACGCGCATAATATGCCTAAATACCAAGGTATAAATACCCAACATCAGCAGCGGTGTGATAACCAGCCACAACAAGCCTAGCCAAGATTGGCGATAACGGGCGTGGATTTCGCGTCCGGCCAGTTGTGCAATGAGGCTGCGATGGCGCCAAGGCCAAAGAGAAAGCAGCAGGGAGTTCAAGCAATCACCATGTTAAAAAACCGCAGGCAGGACAGGCTCACGCCTTGGGCGGATCGGCCCGGCCTTCGGCAATATCCTTGAGCAAGGTAGGTTGTGTCAGGCGCAGGGCGTTGCCTTCGCGCACCAGCACCTTGTGTAAAAAAAGCACCTGAAACGCCCTGGTTACCGTCTCGCGGCTGGCGTTGATCATGATGGCCAGCTCTTGGTGGGTGGGTGGCTGTTCAATTTCTGCCACGCCATCGACCAAGCGCTGGGGCAATTGTAAGATTAATACGCACAGGCGCTGAAACGGGTTGGGCAAACCCAGCAAAGTGCGTTGTGCCATCACGGTGCGTACCCGCTGCGCCAGCCGCACCATCACCGCTTGGGCCAGTGCCGGGTGGCCCAAAATCAGCTCGCGTGCTGCGCTTGCATCCAAAAAGGCTACAGTGGATTTGACCGCCGCCACCACAAACTCGGACGGCGCTTGCCCATCGACCAAGGACAACTCGCCAAAGTAATCGCCCGGATCGACAAAATACATGCCCACGCTGCGGCCATCGACGGTGAAGTCCACCCCTTGCAAGCGGCCATCGACCAAAAAACCCAATTCTTGCACCGGGCTGTCTTTGCTCATCACCATGCCCCGGCGTGCAAACTGGCGCAAACTCATGCGCGCAGACAGAGGCTCCAGCGCCTCGCGCGGCAAGGGCTGGAGCAGCGTAAATTGCGAGAGCAGCTGTAAAGAGACCGGCATTCTGATCAATAAAAGCGCAGTATGGCACCAGCATGGCGGTTTATTGGCACTCTGCGGTATTGGGATGTGACGGTACGCACAAGGCCGCCAGCGTGTTTGCAGGAAAATTGGCACAGCCCCGCTACTTTGGCCACTTTGGGGCTTTGAAAGGTTATTCTCCATGCAACACCCTCTTTTGCGACCCTCTCGTGCCTTGCTGGTGCTGGTCAGCTTGGGCGCAGGTGGGCAGGTAGGGGCCACCCCCCAGGCACAGCCCGCTATGGTTGGCGAGGCCACGATGGTGATTGGCTTGGCCCGTGTACTGGGCAGCGATGGTAGCCCGCGCCCGTTAGAGCGCGGCACGGCCATCCACGTGGGCGACCGTATCGAAACCCCCGATGGGGGGCATGTATTGCTGCGTTTTGTCGATGGTGGCCGCCTGAGTGTGCGCCCGGCCAGCCGCCTGCACATTGAAAGCTACAGCCATTCTGCCAGCCAACCTGAGCAGGGGGCCATTAAGTTTCGCTTAGACGAGGGCGTGGTGCGCTCTATTACCGGTGCTTGGGGCGAGGCCGCGCGCGAGCGTTTTCGCCTCAATACCCCGGTGGCCGCCATTGGGGTCAAGGGTACCGATTTTGTGGTGCGCTCCAGTGCCGATGCCACGGCCGCCAGTGTTTATACCGGTGCCATCACCTTGGCCCCCTTGCTGGGCGAATGTGGGGCCAGTGTTGGCCCTTGCCTCAATGGCCAAGCCAAGCTCCTCACGGCGGATATGAAGGGCCAGATGCTGGAGCTGGCGCGCAGCCAAAGTGTACCGGTGTTGGTGGCGGCTGCGCGCTTGCCGGTTGCTCCCACGCACACCATCGCCACGGGGGGGCCAGAGTCTGCTACCCGCAACACCACCGTAGCCAGCGCCCCGAGTGCGGTTGCATCTTCAACTGCGCCTGCATCTGCTGCCACTCGTGCCGCAGAGGCCAGCCCCGAGACGACTGCCAGCCCACAAAGCCTGACCAATGAAACGCTGGGGGCCAGCGTGGCCGCTTACGTACCACCGCCGCCACAAGCACCCGCTCCTGCTCCGGCACCCGCTCCTGACCCGGCACCAGCCCCTGACCCGGTGCCGCCACCACCGCCACCACCACCACCACCGCCTCCGCCTCCACCTCCACCTCCACCTCCACCTCCACCTCCACCTCCACCTCCACCTCCACCGCCGCCGCCGCCGCCCGAACCCGAGCAACCCCCTGTGGTGATTCAACCACCGCAGGTGCAACAGCTCACATGGGTGCGTTACAGTTGGATGCACAAACCCAGCAGCGATACCTTTACCCGCTTTTTAACTTATGCACTGGCCCAAGGGCTAGAAAAAGTGACAAGCAACGATGCCTATACCCTTTACCGGCCCCCCGGTGGCAGTGCTACCTTGGTAGCGGCCAACCCTGCCGAGCCTGTGGTCAACTTCCGCTTGGCCCAAGCCACGGCCCATTTGGCGCGTGGCTTGGGCGTGCCTGCGGAGGCGGTTGATATACACAAGGCCAGCCTCACGGTAGATTTTGGCCGCAGCACCTTTGGCACCAGCTTAGATTTGAGCAACCCGCGCATTGGCGCACAAAACATCAACGCGAGCGGCAACGTCTTGCCCAGCGGTCTGCTCCAAGCCACTGGCGGCAATGCCACCTTGGCCGGTGCCATCACCACCGATGGCCGCGAAGCGGGCTATACCTTCCAAAAGCCTATCGGCTTTAATGTGCTGCAAGGCGTGACGCTCTGGGGCCGTTAAGTGCGTTACTTCAAACCACTCCAGCGCCACGGTGTTTTTTTGGGCGGCTTGCTGCTGGCGGGCCTGAGTTGCTTGGCGCTGCAACTGCTGGCCGCGCCGTGGTTGCAGGCGCTAGAAGAGCGCAGCGGCGATTGGGCTTGGGCTTTTATGGCCGAGCATACCCAAGAGCGCCGCTTGGTGGTGGTCGATATTGACGAGCGCAGCTTGTCCGAAATTGGCCCTTGGCCTTGGCCGCGTGCCACCCAAGCCCGTCTGATTGAGCAATTGGCCCAGTTGGGCGCACGCCAGCAAATTTTAGACATCGTTTTTACCACGCCGCGTGCAGATGATGCCCCGCTGGCCCAAGCCATAGCCCGGCACCAACCGGTGCTGGCGCAGGTGTTTGCCCTAGAGCAAGGGGGCACGCCCTCGGTGGGCCACTTGGCCGGAGCGCTGGTTTGGCCCAGCTGTCCGGCACCGTTTGCCTCGGCCCAAGGTTATTTGGCCAATGCGCCTGCCTTGCTGGCCGCTGCGTCCAGCACAAAACCGCCCCCGGTGGTGGGCCATATCACCCCGCGCATTGCCCACGATGGCATTTTGCGCCACCAGCCAGCCATCATTTGCATGGGTAGCCAAGCCTATCCCGCGCTCGCACTGGCGGCCCTGATGCACGCTGGGGCCGAGCCACACGTGGCCCTGCAACGCGGCCACTGGTTGCAAGCGCCGTGGTTGCTCACGGGCAACCCGGTGCTAGGCCAAGTCCCACTGAACGAGCAAGGCGATTTGCGTATTCCGTGGCGTTTGCATCCTGACAGTTTTATCAGCCTGTCTGCTGCCGATGTGCTGGCCGGACGGGTGCCGCCACCTTTGTTAGCTGGCGCTTGGGTGCTGGTGGGTAGCAGTGCCTTTGGCCTCAATGACACCATTGCCACCCCGTTTGGCGGCGTTGCCTCGGGCTTGCAAGCCCATGCCCAATTATTGACCGCCCTGATGGATGGCCGTGTACCTGCTACCCCCCGCATCGCGCCGCTGCTGCAAGCCTTGGCTGCCCTGAGCAGCGTGGCCTTGCTTTATGCCTTGGTGCGCCCAGCCAAGCTGCCAGCACAAGGGGCGGTGTCACAGCGCATGGCCGCGCGCGCCCGGCGTGCGCCGGTGTACCTGCTGCCGCTGGCGGGTGTCGGTTTGGCCTTGCTGCTGTGGTTGCTGCATGGGGCTTTGCAAACTTTGGCCGGTTGGTGGTTGGGTTGGACGACCCCAGTGTTGTTTGTGCTGTTCGCTGGCATTTACTGGGGCGTGCTAGAACACGCGCAAAGCCGCATAGACCGCGACCGCCTGTATGCCCACTTGTCTAGCTATTTGCCCGCTCCGGTGGCGGCAGCACTGGCCTTGCAACACCCCTCCAGCGCCATCGAGGCACAAACGCGCCAAGTCAGTGTATTGTTTGCCGATATTCGCAACTTTTCGGCCTATTGTGAAGCACGTCCGCCCGAAGAAGCCGCTGCTGTATTGCACGCCTTTTTTGCCGCTGCCACCCGGGTAGTACAAAGCCACGGTGGCGTGATTGAGGCGTTTCAGGGCGATGCCATTTTGGCCGTCTGGAACGGTGAATTGCGCCACAACGACACCGCCAGCCATACCAACCACGCCCAACAAGCCTTGCAAGCAGCGATTGATTTGCTGCAAGCCGTGCAAGGCATTTTGCCCGACCCAGCCCCTGCCGGTTTGGAACCCCTCAGTTTGGGCGTAGGGGTCGAGACAGGCCCGGCGATGGCTGGCTCGTTTGGTTTGGCCAGCCGCCGCACCCACATGGTGATGGGGCGCACGGTGACGATTGCCAGTCGCTTGGTGGGCATGACCGCTGATTTATCCCACCCTATTTTGGTGGGTGAAGGGCTGGCGGCCCAAGTCGGCGGTGCTG
The DNA here is from genome assembly GCF_028686475.1 of Giesbergeria sp. GTDB lineage: Bacteria > Pseudomonadota > Gammaproteobacteria > Burkholderiales > Burkholderiaceae_C > Simplicispira. The sequence continues at coordinate 18,661 of NZ_JAQUCA010000014.1, forward strand.
GGTTACAGTCTATGGGCACTTTTTTGCTGGATGGTATGCGCGTACCGCACCACATTTATGCCCACCCCTTGGATGCCTCCGCTTCTCCCCTTGTTTGATGTTTGCCGCTCTGCCATCCTCCGTTGTAGCACGGCCAGTGCTGCGCTGTGCTGGCTGCTGGGCGCACAAGCCCAAGGGTTGCAAGCGCCATCGCCAGCGTTTGCAGCGCTGCAACCGGCCTGCACCAGCCCGGCCCTGCTCGATACCTTGGATGCGGATGCCTTGGCCAGCCAGCTACAACGTTGCTACACCTACCCAGCCTACTTGGCCCGCTTGGGCCACCTGTACAACCTGCAACAGCGCCACACCGAGGCGATAGAGCCGCTAGAGCGCGCCCTGCTGTTTGACCCAGACAACCCCGACACCCAACTAGACTATGCCTTGGCCTTGGCTGGCAGTGGCGATGTGGCCTCGGCGCTTAATTTGGTGCTGGCGCTGCAAAACAACCCGGCATTGCCTGGTAGTTTGCGCCAAAATTTGGCACGTACCAGTCAACTGTGGGTCAGCGGAGCCGGGGCGCTGCCTTTGCCCGGTACGCGCATCAGCGCGGGGCTACGCTGGGGCCACGATAGCAACTTGTTGGGTGCGCCCAATTTGGGGCAAATTAGCCTGACTTTGCCCACCGAAACCATCACCTTGCCCCTAGAAGCCAGTAGCCTGCCGCGCCCCAGTTGGTTTAGCCGCGTTGATGTGCGCTTGCACCATGTGCGTCCACAGGCCGACGGCAGCCGTTGGGAGATTCAAGCCGCCGCATTGCAACGCAACAGCCCCCATCTGAACGCAGCCAACAGTACCCAGACCGAATTGCAGCTAGAACACATTCGCCCCGCCAGCGCTACCGATTGGGGCCACTATGCCAGCGCCAGCTTGGCCAGCTTACAAACCCATGCGGGCACCCGTTACCGTAGCCAAGGTCTGGCTGTGGGTTTAGAGTGGGCAGCTCACAACGCCAGCACCAGCAGCACTAGCGCCGCCCCTGCCTGTGCTTTGCGTTTGGGGCTGGATGGGCAAAATCGCCAATTGCACAGCAACCCTGGCCTCTCGGGCCGTTATGCGGGTGTCAGTGGGCAATGGGGTTGCACTCCGGCAGGCGGTCAACTGTATTGGCAACTCAGCGCCCGCGCTGGCCAAGACCGCCCCCAAGACAGCACCCGCCCCGGTGGGGCACAAAACCAATATGGCGTGCGCTTTCATACCAGCATGATGAGCAGTGCCGCTACGACTTGGCTGTTGGATGCCGAGACCAGCCACAGCCGAGACGCGCAGGGTTACAGTCCCTTGCTGTCTAACAACCGCCAGCGCAACATCCAGCGCTTTACGCTACGCCTAGAGGTGCAGCACCAGCTGATGCCACGTCTGGCCGCTTTAGCTGGCCTAGAGGCGGTGGCGCAAAATGCCAATTTGCCGTTGTTCACCCTGCACAGCCGAGGCTTGTATGCCGGCTTGCGCGCACAGTGGTAAATCCAAGCACGCCTTAGCCGTCTAACTCGGCCAACTCTTCTTCCACTGGGGCCACCGTCACGCCCACATGCAGGGTGTGGCGCGTGCCGCCATGAATCACGCCGCGCATCGGGGCCACATCGCTGTAATCGCGCCCGCGTGCCACGGTCACATAGTCTTCGCCCGGCGTGCCCCAGCCGTCGCGGTGGTTGGTCGGGTCAAGGTCGTACCAGCCTTGGCCGGGGTGTTGGGCCTGCACATCGGGCAGATACACCTGCGCCCAAGCGTGCGAGGCATCGCTGCCAATCAAACGTGGCTTGCCCGGCGGGGGCGTAGTCAGCAGGTAGCCACTGACGTAACGCCCCGGCAACCCCAAACTACGCAAGCAAGCAATCAAAATTTGGGCAAAATCTTGGCATACGCCCTTGCGCTGCGCCAAGGCGGTGCGTGCCGGGGTATTGATTTCGGTACTTTGCGCGGCATAGGTAAAGTCTTGGTAGATGCGTTGCATCAATTCGCGCGCAGCATCCAGCAAGGGGCGACCTGCCCGAAAACTGGGCTGCGCGTAGTGAACAAATTCAGCATGGCGTGGAATGTAGGCCGATGGAAAGGTGAACTCTACCGCTGGGTCATACACCATGCCATGTTGGTAACGCAGATTTTCACGCACCATCTCCCACGGTTGCTTACTTTGCATGGGTGCGGGTGCTTGGGTTTGGATGGCACTGTGTGCCACCACGCGCAAGCTTTCGTGCGGACTTTGCATAGAAAACTGGCATTGGTGGTTGCCAAATACATCTTGGCGCTCGGTGCGCGAGGCCGGGCGCGGATGAATGTCCAATTGATGCTCCAGCACCTGCTGGCAGGCGGTTTGGATGGGGCGCAAACACAGCACATGCTGCGCCGTTTCTACCGCAGGTTGGTAGTCGTAGCGGGTTTCGTGGGTGACTTGTAGCAACATACCTTAAGCCCCAAGGCTGCGAGAGGATTCGTGGGTGTGGGTAAAGTAGCGCAGGCTGATACCGTCTGAGACGCGCCACGTCGCGCTGGTGCAGCGCTCTAGCAATGGGGCCAATGCGGGCAACGGGGCCTCTTCATCGCACAACTGGGCCAAATTCCATTGGTTCGGGTCGGGGGTTAGGGCCAGCAGGCTGTCATCGGCATCAGCGGCCAGCTTGGCCAAGCGCCCACGCAAGGTTTGCACCACCCAGCCCAAAGAGCGCGGGTTCTCGCGGCTTATCACCAGCAGTTCTAGCAGGGCGGCTACGTCGCGGCTGCGTTGGTATTGGGCGTGGAAGGTGATGCTGCTGTCAAACAGCGCCAGCACGGCCTCAAAACCAGCGGATTCGGCCAGCACGCCTGCTTCTAAGGCCCGCGCCAATGCGGTGCTTAAAAAGTCCAGCCGCTCTAGTTGTCGCCCAATCGAGAGCAAGCGCCAGCCATCGTCGCGCGTCATACGGTCGGTTTGGTCGCCGGTCATGGCAGCTAAATTCAGACTGACCGAATCCAGCACGCGCAACACATCCAGCGTGGCATAGTCGCTGGCAAGCAACTCGGCGCAGCGCTCCATAAAGTGCTGCTCGGTACGCAAAATCAGGCCCCAATGCTCTTGCGATAGCCGCTCTCGAATCGACGAAGCCACTTGGCGCAGTGAGCGCAGGTTAAAACCGACGCTGGCGGTGCTGTCGGGCTGGCCCAAGCCCGCCACCAAAGCACGGGTAAAGACGCGCCGCGCCAACATGGGCGAGGGCACATCCGCCGGAACCAAGGAACAAGAGGCGGCCAAGCTGCCCAACCACTTTACCAAGGGCAAACAAGATTGCCCAGCACTGCCCAAGGTGGACAAAGTTAAGCGGGCTAAGCGCAGGCTGTTTTCACTGCGCTCGGTATAGCGGCCTAGCCAGAACAGGTTTTCGGCAGCGCGGCTGGTAACGACACGCCGGTAATGCGCCACCGTGGTCGGGGTAATGCGTTTGTTCAGCAAAGTGGTGCGGTCCACCGTGTGGCCGCGTTCGGCATCCACACGCACCCAGACATCAGCGCTGCTGCCACCGCGTTGCAGGCTCAATACGCTGTCTTGGCTGCTGACGATGCGCCCCAGCCCGCCGGGCAACACGCGCCACGATTGTTGCCCATCGGTCAGGGCAAACACGCGCAGCATCACCTCGCGCGGCACAATGCGCGGTGGTTGCGATTGGGCATCCCAAGTGGGCATTTGGGACAATGGAATTTCTTGTTGCAAGGTAAATTCTTCGCCCGATTGGTGCAGACGCTCTAACCATGCCGCCTGTTCTTGGGCCTCCAAGCTGCTGCATTGCAAGCCAGCAAACGGGCTGTGCAAGGCCGAGCCGGTGTAAGTGGGCTTAATGGCGCATTTGCTTAAATGTTTGGTGGCCGCTTGCAAGGCAGCGTGTTCACCGCACCACCAGGTAGGCCACGACGGCAACAGCAGCTCTTGACCGAGCAAACGCCGCGACAATTCGGGCATAAAGCCCAACATGCCCACCGATTCCAAAAAGGCCGAACCGGGCATATTCGACATCAGCAAGTTACCACTACGCAAGGTTTGCAGCAGGCCGGGCACGCCCAAAGAGGAGTCTGCCCGCAGCTCCAGCGGGTCACACCACGCATCATCCACCCGCTTAATCAGCACATGCACTGGCTCTAGGCCACGCAGGGTGCGTAAAAACAGGCGGTTGTCGCGCACGGTTAAATCGTTGCCTTGCACCAAGGTGATGCCCAGGTAGCGCGTCAGGTAGGCTTGTTCAAAATAAGTTTCGTTGTACGGGCCGGGGGTCAGCAAGGCGATATGGGCATCGGCCCCAGCGGGTGACATGCTGCGCAAGCCGTTAATCAGCGCCCGGTAGCTAGAGGCCAGTCGCTGCACTTGCAGCGATTCAAACGCCTGCGGGAACAGGCGCGAAATAGACAGGCGGTTTTCTAGTGCATAGCCCAAGCCAGAGGGTGCTTGGGTGCGTTGTGCCGCCACAGCCCAACGCCCATCAGGGCCGCGTGCCAAGTCAAAGGCACACACTTGCAGCCGGTTGCCACCCACCGGCGGCATACCGTGCAGCGTGCGCAAATAACCCGGATGCCCTTGTACCAAAGCGGCGGGCAACAGCCCGTCGCGCAACAACTCTTGCGCGCCATACACGTCGTGCAAGGTGCGCTCTAGCAAGCGCACCCGTTGCAACACGCCCGCTTCAATCTGCCGCCACTCGTCGGCTTGCACAATCAGCGGAAACAAATCCAAAGACCAAGGCCGTTGCGGGTTGCTGCTGTCGGCATACACGTTGTAGCTAATGCCGTTGTCACGGATTTGCTGCTCCAAGCTGGCTTGGCGGCGGTTCAAATCGGCCAGATTTTGCGTGCCGGGGTGGGCAAAAAATTGCCGCCATGCTGGGGCCATTCCCCCGGTGTTATCGTCATCGGCCTGAGCGGTACAGCCACGCAGTTCATCGTAATGCCCCGGCAGGGCCGGAGCGGCCATAGACAGGGCGACATCGGCAGAAGATGCAGCAGGCACAGGCACTACTGCCGGGGACGGAGGAGAGAGAAGGGTCACGGCAATGGTTTTTCAGGTACAGGCAGGGCGCGGGTTCAGCGCGCGCGGCGCAAGTCCAGTGTGAACGGGAATTCGCGGCTGCCGGGTAGTTCGATGGTGGCGGGCGGCACTTGCATCGCGCCGGGGGTGTGCCCCATGCGGAAGAAGCGTGACAAGCGGCGGCTTTCGGCCTCGTAGGCATTGACCGGAAAAACGTCGTAGCTGCGTCCGCCCGGATGGGCAACATGGTACTGGCAACCGCCAATCGAGCGCTTCATCCAAGTGTCCACCATGTCAAAAGTCAGTGGCGCGTGCGGCTCGATGCTGGGATGCAGGCTAGAGGGTGGGTTCCAAGCCTTGTAGCGCACCCCGGCCACATACTCACCCGCCACGCCGGTCGATTGCAGCGGCAAGGGCTGGCCATTGCAGGTGATGACGTAACGGCTGGGGTTCAGGCCCGTCACGCGCACTTCAATGCGTTCTAGGGACGAATCCACATAGCGCACTGTGCCCCCGGCAGAGCCTTCCTCGCCCATCACATGCCACGGCTCCAAAGCCGTACGCAAGGTAAGCTCGATACCCATGCTTTGCACCTGCCCGACCAGCGGGAAGCGGAACTCAAAGTGCGGGGCGAACCACGCATCGTCAAAGGCAAAACCAGCTTGGCGCATATCGGCCAGCACGTCGGCAAAGTCCATTTTGACAAAGCTGGGCAGCAGGCAGCGGTCGTGCAACTCGGTGCCCCAGCGCGTAGCCGGGGCCAGATAGGGCTGCTCCCAGAAGCGTGCCACCAGCGCACGCAGCAGCAATTGCTGCACGATGCTCATGCGGGCGTGCGGTGGCATTTCAAAGGCGCGCAACTCCAACAGACCCAAGCGGCCCGTACTGCTATCGGGCGAGTAAAGTTTGTCGATGCAAAACTCACTGCGGTGCGTGTTGCCCGTGACATCAATCAAGATATTACGCAAGGTGCGGTCCACCAACCACGGCGGCATGTCGGCACCAAATTTTTGCCGATTGGCATGGATTTCTTGCAGGGCAATTTCCAACTCATAGAGCTGGTCGTTGCGGGCTTCGTCCACACGTGGGGCTTGGCTGGTCGGGCCAATAAACATGCCACTGAACAGATAGCTCAGGCTGGGGTGGTTGTGCCAATACAAAATCAGGCTGGCCAATAGTTCTGGACGGCGCAAAAACGGGCTATCCGCTGGAGTCGCCCCGCCCAGCACAAAATGGTTACCGCCGCCAGTACCGGTGTGGCGGCCATCGGTCATGAACTTTTCGGCGCACAGGCGCGATTCGTAGGCCGCTTGGTACAAGAATTCGGTGTGCTGCACCAGTTCGCCCCAGTGGTGGGCCGGGTGGATGTTGACTTCAATCACGCCGGGGTCAGGAGTGACTTGCAACACCTTCAGGCGCGGGTCGCGTGGCGGGGGGTAGCCCTCCAGCACAATTTGCACGCCCAAGGCTTCGGCGGTCGCCTCTACGGCTGCCAACAGGTGCAGGTAGTCTTCTAGGCGCTCTAACGGCGGCATAAACACATACAGGCCGCCACCATCACGGACAAAGTTACTGCCGTGTTCGCGTTCGGCCTTGGGGCCGTTGGCACGCATCGGGTCGCGCGCTTCCACGCAGATGGCGGTGCGGATGGTCTCGTGTGCCGAGGCAAAACGCGCTGGCGCTGCATCCCCCGATGGCGGCTGCTGGGAGGGCACTTCGTGCCCTTGGCCCTGCACGGCTACGCTACCGCCTTCGGCAAAACCGCCCCCCATGCTGTGTGGCGCGTATTGGGCGCGCAGTTGGCTGGCTTGCGGCAGGGCATTGCGCGGTGCAAAGGGGTCTTGCTCTAGCAGGTAGGGGTAATCGGCCTGACTGACCCAAGGCAAAGCATCCAGCGGCAAACGGTAGCCCATCGGTGAGTCGCCCGGAATCAGGTACATGCGTTCATCGCGGAAATGCCACGGGCCACTGCGCCATGTGGTGCTGTCCGCCTCGGCATCGGGTTCGGCCTGCAAGGGCAGCACATAGCCCACCACGCTGTCGAGTTTTTGCTCAAACACCCGGCGTAGGCGCATGCGCTCCATTTCGTCGTCTAAGCGTGAATCAAACGGGTCGACGTTGATGGGCAAACGCCGCTCGCGCCACAGGTAGTACCAGGTATCTTCATAACCGGGGGTGATGTGCTGATGCTCTACGCCCAACTTGCCCGCCAAAGTTTGCATAAAACGCTGGGCATCGGCGCTGGTGTAGTGCTGGGGTTGGCGCTCGTCGGCAAACAAAATCGGGTAGTGCCAAATTGGGTCGCCATCGGCACGCCAGTAAATCGACAAGGCCCAACGCGGCAACTGTTCACCCGGATACCACTTGCCTTGCCCAAAGTGCAAAAAGCCACCTTGCCCATATTCGGTGCGAAGTTTATGCACCAACTCGGTGGCATAGCCGCGTTTGGTCGGGCCAAGGGCATCGGTGTTCCACTCTGGTGCATCACGGTCTTGGATGGAAACAAAAGTCGGCTCGCCGCCCATTGTCAGGCGTACATCACCAGCTTGCAGGGCGGCATCTACCTGCTCACCCAGTGCCAGTACCTCGCTCCATTGCGCTTCGGTGTAAGGTTTGGTCACGCGCGGCGACTCATAAATGCGCGTGACTTCCATCGCGTGGTGGAACGTTACTTCGCACTCATCGAGTGCGCCCTCAATCGGTGCTGCCCCCGAAGGGCGCGGCGTGCAGGCCAGCGGAATATGGCCTTCACCCGCCAACAAGCCCGAAGTGGGGTCTAGGCCAATCCAACCGGCACCGGGCAAATAGACTTCGCACCAAGCGTGCAGGTCGGTAAAGTCCACCTCGGTGCCGCTGGGGCCGTCCAACGATTTGACATCAGGTTTGAGCTGAATCAGGTAGCCCGAGGCAAAACGCGCTGCCAGCCCCAAATGGCGGAACAGTTGCACCAGCAGCCAAGCACTATCACGGCAAGAGCCAGAGCGCTTCTCCAGCGTTTCTTCCGGGGTTTGCACACCCGGCTCTAGGCGAATCAGGTAGGCGATATCGCGTTGTAAGCCGGTGTTCAAATCCACCAAAAAATCGATCGTGCGCCGGGGCGTGACATCCACCTGCGCCAAATAAGCCTTGAGCTGCGGCGTGATGGCTTCGGTCGCCAGATAAGGGGCTAACTCTTCCGTGGTGGCTCTGTCGTAGCCAAACGGAAATTGCTCGGCCTGTGGTTCCAAAAAGAAGTCAAACGGGTTATAGACCGCCATCTCGACCACCAAATCCACCGTCACCTTGAACTCGGTGGTTTTTTCATGGAAAACAAAGCGCGCTTGGTAGTTGGCAAACGGGTCTTGCTGCCAATTGATGAAGTGCTGCGCTGGCTCTACGCGCAAAGAGTACGACACCACCTTGCTGCGGCAGTGCGGCGCAGGCCGCAGGCGAATCAGCTGTGGCCCCAAGTTAATCGGGCGGTCGTATTGGTAGTGGGTAACGTGGTGTAGGGCAGCGTGTATCGACATAAGAGCAATAAGAGCAAAAGGGGAAGTGGTTTTTGCAGGCACGCCCCAAGGCGCGTGGTCACAGCCCCTCAAGCAAAAGCTGCGCCAGCATGGGGCGGCACAAGCTGGCCCAGTCCTTGCTTTAAGCCTCGGCAGGAGAAAACACCATGCTGAAATTCGACGAGATGTATGCCACCCTTGCCCCCTTGCCACACGGGGGCGGGCAGGTGCAACAACAGGGTTTGCGGTGTGGCACCCAAGTGCGCCCCGGTTACGCTTCCTATGCCCAATGGCTAGAGCGCCAACCAGAGGCGGCCATGCGTGCGCGCCGTGAAGAGGCCGAAATGATTTTCAGGCGTGTCGGCATCACTTTTGCCGTGTATGGAGCCAAAGACGAAGACGGTGCAGGCACCGAGCGCCTGATACCGTTCGATTTGATTCCGCGCATCATTCCGGCACAAGAGTGGAGCCAGATGCAAAAGGGGCTGGTGCAGCGCGTCACGGCACTGAACCGCTTTATCCATGATGTCTACCACGAGCAAGAAATCCTCAAGGCGGGCGTGATTCCGCGTGAACAGGTGGTGAACAACGCCCAGTTCCGCCCCGAGATGATGGGTGTCAACGTACCCAATGATGTCTATTCGCACATCAGTGGGGTTGACATTGTGCGCGCCCCCGACAGCGCCGGTAACGGCCAATACTACGTGCTCGAAGACAACCTGCGCGTACCCAGCGGTGTGAGCTACATGCTAGAAAACCGCAAAATGATGATGCGGTTGTTCCCCGAGCTGTTTAGCCAAAACCGCATCGCCCCGGTGGCCCATTACCCCGACCTGCTGCTCGAAACCCTGCGGGCCAGCGCCCCCACCGGCGCGTCCGACCCCAATGTGGTGGTGCTCACCCCCGGCATGTACAACAGTGCTTATTTTGAACATGCCTTCTTGGCGCAGCAAATGGGCGTGGAGCTGGTACAAGGCCAAGACCTGTTTGTGCGCGATGGCTTTGTCTATAAACGCACCACCAAGGGGCCAGAGCGTGTGGATGTGATTTACCGGCGTGTGGATGACGACTTCCTAGACCCAGCGGTGTTCCGTGCCGATTCGGCCTTGGGTTGTGCCGGACTGATGGACGCTTACCGCGCAGGCCATGTCAGCATTTGCAATGCCGTGGGTACGGGGGTGGCTGACGACAAATCCATCTACCCCTATGTGCCCAAGATGATTGAGTTCTATCTGGGTGAAAAACCCATCCTGAACAACGTACCCACTTGGATGTGCCGCAAGCCCGAAGACTTGCAATATGTGCTGGCCCACCTGAAAGACTTGGTGGTGAAAGAGGTGCATGGCGCAGGTGGCTACGGCATGTTGATTGGCCCCACGGCCACACAGGCCGAGATTGCCGAGTTTGCCCAAGTGCTGCGTGCCAACCCGGCGGGCTATATCGCCCAACCCACGCTCAGCCTGTCGAGTTGCCCCACTTTTGTCGAGCAAGGCATTGCGCCACGCCACATTGACCTGCGCCCCTTTGTGCTCAGTGGCAAAACCGTGCAAATGGTGCCCGGCGGCCTGACGCGGGTGGCGCTCAAAGAAGGCTCGCTGGTGGTCAACTCCTCGCAAGGGGGTGGCACCAAAGACACCTGGATTATGGAAGTTTGAGAGGAGTATGGATGTTGTGCCGAACCGCTGACCACCTTTTCTGGATGTCCCGCTACATGGAGCGGGCCGAGAATACCGCCCGTATGCTCAATGTGGGCTACGAAACCGCCCTGCTGCCGCAATCAGCCGCAGTGGCACAAACCAACTGGCAGGGCCTGCTGTCTATCAGCGAGCTGATACCGGCCTACCAAGCCAAATATGGGGAGATTACCGCGCGCAAGGTGCTGCAATTCATGGTGGCGGACGAGGACAACCCCGCCTCTATTCTGTCTTGCCTGCGCGCCGCGCGCGAAAATGCCCGTGCCGTGCGCGGCTCCTTAACCACCGAGGCTTGGGAAATGCAAAACCAAACTTGGTTGGAGGTCAACCGCCTATTACGCAGTGGCCAGTTAGAGGCCGACCCCAGCCAGTTTTTTGAATGGGTGCGCTTTCGCTCGCATTTATCGCGCGGGGTCATGCTGGGCACCATGCTGGCGGATGAATCGTTGCATTTTTTGCGCTTAGGCACCTTTTTGGAGCGCGCCGACAACACCGCACGCCTGTTGGATGCCAAATTCCATGCCTTGGGCAGCGAGTTTCATGGCACCGACAATGGCCGCGACCAAGAATATGATTTCTACCACTGGAGCGCCGTGCTGGGCAGCTTCTCGGCCTTCGAGATTTACCGCAAGGTCTATCGCAATGGCATCCAGCCTGAGCGGGTGGCCGAGTTGTTGATTTTGAACCCGTCCATGCCGCGCTCTTTGTTGGCCTGCATGTTAGAAGTACGGCAAAACCTCGACCGGGTGGCCAACGGCCAGTCCCAGGAAACCCAGCGTCTGGTGGGCCGCCTGTTGGCTGATTTGCAGTATGGCCGCATCGACGAAATTTTGGCGACCGGCCTGCACGCTTACCTCACGCAAATTTTGGAGCGCATCAATGATATTGGTGTAGGCATTGGGCGCGACTTCTTGGCCGCTGCTTAATCGCCCAATCAATACACCAGCCGCTCTGGTTGCAACTCTTGCAAAATGGTGGTGGCAATCTCTTCGATGGATTTGGTGGTGGTCGATAGCCAGCGAATGCCCGAGCGGCGCATCATGGTTTCGGCCTCGGCCACTTCGTAGCGGCAGTTTTGCAAGCTGGCATAGCGCGAGTTGGGGCGGCGCTCGCTGCGGATTTCTGCCAGCCGCTCCGGACTGATGGACAGGCCAAAAATCTTTTTGCGGTGCGGTACCAGCGCTGGCGGCAATTGGCGGCGTTCAAAATCTTCGGGAATCAAAGGGTAGTTGGCCGCTTTGAGGCCGTGCTGCATCGCCAAATACAAGCTGGTCGGGGTTTTGCCGCTGCGGCTCACGCCCACCAAAATCACATCGGCCCCGGCCAAGTCGCGGTTGCTTTGGCCATCGTCGTGCGCCAAACTGAAGTTAATCGCCTCAATGCGGCTGTGGTATTCCTTGCTTTTGCTGATGTCCGAAAAGCGCCCCACGCGGTGGTGCGATTTGATACCCAGCTCCTCCTCCAGCGGATGGACAAAGGTGCCAAACATATCGAGCAACATGCCTTTGCAGTTTTCTTGCAAAATTTTGAGCACCTCCATGTTCACCAGCGTGGTAAACACAATCGGACGTTTGCCCTCTATCTCGCCGGTGTGGTTGATTTGGCGCACTACCTGATGCGCCTTGTCCACCGTATCGGTAAAGGGCAGGCGGGTGCGGCGCGGCACCATTTCAAATTGCGCCAAGATGGCATTGCCAAAGGTTTCGGCAGTGATGCCCGTACCATCCGAAACAAAAAAAACAGTGCGTGTATGCATGAGGACTTTCTAAGGGGAGGAGCCTACAATTGCGAAATTATGCAAATTCTGCGCCCAGCACGCACAGCAGCCCATCCAAAGAACCATAAAGCTGCTTTTCTGCTGGGGGTGTTGCCTTGCCCGCTAGATTGCGCGGGCATGGGTTTTTGAGCCGTTTTTAACTTCCGGAGCTTTCCTATGTCTGCACTCTTCAGTCCTACCGCCTTGGTAGTACCGTTTGAAAACCTGAGAATGACCGATGTCGAATCGGTCGGCGGCAAAAACGCCAGCTTGGGCGAAATGATTTCGCAACTGCCCGAGGGCGTGCGCGTGCCTACCGGCTTTGCCACCACCGCCCACGCTTTCCGCGAATTTTTGGCCTTTGAGGGGCTGGCCGACAAAATCAGCGCCAAACTGGCCGCGCTGGATGTCGAAGACGTGCGCGCCTTGGCTGCCGCCGGGGCCGAGATTCGCGGCTGGGTAGAAAACCACCCCTTCCCGGCGGATTTAGAAGCCGCCGTGCGCGCAGAGTTTGCCCAATTGTCGGCGGGCAACCCGCAAGCCAGCTTTGCGGTGCGCTCGTCTGCCACGGCAGAGGATTTGCCCGATGCCTCGTTTGCCGGTCAACAAGAAACCTTCCTCAATGTAGTGGGCATCGAAGACGTGCTGCACAAAATGAAGGAAGTGTTCGCCTCGCTCTACAACGACCGCGCCATCTCCTACCGCGTGCATAAGGGCTTTGCCCATGACGTGGTGGCTTTGTCCGCCGGTGTGCAACGCATGGTGCGCTCCGATTTGGGCGCTGCCGGTGTGATGTTCACCATCGACACCGAATCCGGCTTTGAAGAGGTGGTGTTTATCACCTCCAGCTACGGCTTGGGCGAAACCGTGGTGCAGGGCGCGGTCAACCCGGACGAGTTCTATGTGCATAAGCCGATGCTCAAGGCGGGCAAAAAAGCCGTGATTCGGCGCAATCTGGGTAGCAAGCTGATTCAGATGGTGTTCTCTAGCGCCGAAGAAAAAGCTGCCAGCGGCAAGCTGGTCAAAACCACCGATGTCGCCCCCGAACTGCGTAACCGCTACTCCCTTACCGATGCCGATGTGGAGCAACTGGCCCATTACGCGCTGGTGATTGAGCAGCACTATGGTCGCCCGATGGACATTGAATGGGGCAAAGACGGCACCGACGGCCAGCTCTACATCCTGCAAGCGCGCCCCGAAACCGTGAAAAGCCAATCTAAGGGCCAAGCCGAACTGCGCTACAAGCTCAAGGGCACCGGCACCGTGCTGGCCGAAGGCCGCGCCATTGGCCAAAAAATCGGCACCGGCCCGGTGCGTTTGGTACACCATATCTCCGAGATGGACAAGGTGCAGCCCGGCGACGTGCTGGTGACCGACATGACCGACCCCAACTGGGAGCCGGTCATGAAGCGCGCCAGCGCCATCGTAACCAACCGGGGAGGTCGTACCTGCCACGCCGCCATCATTGCGCGTGAGTTGGGCATTCCTGCCGTGGTCGGCTGTGGCAATGCCACCGACAAACTGCTCGATGGCACCTTGGTCACGGTCAGCTGTGCCGAAGGCGACACCGGCCACATCTACGACGGCCTGCTAGAAACCGAAGTCACCGAAGTGCAGCGCGGTGCCATGCCCCCCATCAAGACCAAAATCATGATGAACGTGGGCAACCCGCAATTGGCTTTTGACTTTTGCCAACTGCCCAACGCGGGCGTGGGCTTGGCACGGCTAGAGTTCATTATCAACAACAACATCGGCGTACACCCCAAGGCCATTTTGGACTATCCTGCCGTCGATGCGGACCTGAAAAAGGCGGTCGAATCGGTGGCGCGTGGCCATGCCTCGCCGCGTGCTTTTTATGTGGACAAGGTGGCCGAAGGTGTGGCCACGATTGCCGCCGCCTTCTGGCCCAAGCCGGTCATCGTGCGCCTGTCCGACTTCAAGAGCAACGAGTACCGCAAGCTCATCGGCGGCAGCCGCTACGAGCCAGAAGAAGAAAACCCGATGCTGGGCTTCCGGGGTGCCGCGCGCTACATCAGCGCCGAGTTTGGCGAAGCCTTCAAGATGGAATGCGAAGCCCTGCGCCGCGTGCGCGAAGACATGGGCCTGACCAATGTGCAGGTGATGGTGCCGTTTGTGCGTACCCTCAAGCAAGCCGAGCGCGTCACTACCATGCTGGCCGACAATGGCCTCAAGCGCGGCGAGAACGAACTCAAGCTCATCATGATGTGCGAAGTGCCCTCCAACGCCATCTTGGCCGACGAGTTCTTGCAATACTTTGATGGCTTCTCCATCGGCTCCAACGACCTGACCCAACTCACTTTGGGTCTGGACCGCGATTCGGGCCTGGAGCTGCTGGCACACGACTTTGACGAGCGCGACCCCGCCGTGAAAAAGCTGCTGGAGCGCGTGATTGCCGCCTGTCTGGCCCAAGGCAAGTATGTGGGCATCTGCGGCCAAGGCCCGTCAGACCACCCTGATTTTGCCCAATGGCTGGCCGACCAAGGCATTTTGTCGATTTCGCTCAACCCCGACAGCGTGATCGCCACTTGGCAACAACTGGCAGGTTAAACCTGCGCGCGTGGTGACCCGCATCCACGCTGCTCCAGAAGCCAGTGGCACGCCTGCGGCGCTGCCACTGGTGGTACTGCCCAAACCCGACCCGCGCCGCCTGCTGTTGCAGGCGGTGTTGTTGTTTTTGTGGGCGCTGGCCGCCTTTGGGGTGATGTTTTTTGCCCGCGATTTGCAATCTTTGCAAGTCTATGGCTGGCCCTTGGGTTACTGGTTGGCCTCGCAAGGGGTGGTATTGGTTTTTATGGCCATTGTGGTGGTCTATGCCTTGGTCATGGCCTACCTTGACCGCCACCCGTGGCCCACCACCGCGCAACCCAGTACGCCGGTAGCCAGCACTACTTCCTCGGCCCCAACACGGCCACCACAGCATGGCTGAACCGGGCCTTGGCACCCAGCGTGCCTATCTGCGCCGTCTGCACCGCAATCTGGCCTTGTATGTGCTGGGGGTGTTGGGTTTTGTTGGCTTAATGACTTGGGCCGAACACCGGGGCCTGTCGCGCCAATGGATTGGCCCGATTTTTTTGTTTTTGACCGTGATGGCCTATGCCGCCATTGGGGTTTATGGCCGCACCACTGACCCGGAAGAGTATTACGTGGCTGGGCGGCGCATTCCACCGTTTTACAACGGCATGGCTACCGCCGCCGATTGGATGAGCGCCGCCTCGTTTATCAGTTTATCGGGAGCGCTGTATTTACAGGGGTTTTCTGGTACGCCGGGGCAGGCCGGGGGCTTGGCCTATTTGCTGGGCTGGACGGGCGGTTTTTGCTTGGTTGCCTTGTTGATTGCACCCCATTTGCGCGCCATGCAGCTTTATACCGTGCCGGAGTTTTTTCAGGTGCGTTTTGGTGGCCACTGGCCGCGCGTGATTGCCGCACTGGCCGCTGTGGCTTGCTCCTTTACCTATTTGGTAGCGCAAATTTATGGTGTCGGCCTGATTGCCTCGCGCCTGACCGGGGTGCAGTTTGAGATTGGCATCATGCTGGGCTTGGGCGGCATGTTGCTGTGTTCATTTTTGGGCGGTATGCGCGCCATCACTTGGACGCAGGTGGCACAGTATGTGGTGATTTTGCTGGCATTTTTGATTCCGGTATCGTGGCTGGCCTACAAACAATTGGGCAACCCGATAGCCCCGCTGGTCTATGGGCACCAACTGGGCAAAATTGCCGAGTTAGAAACGCAATTGTTGGCCTCCCCGGCCGAGCAAGAAGTGATTGCCGCCTACCAACGCCGGGCGCTAGAGCTGCAAAGCTGGCTGCAAGATGTAGAAAACAGCCTAGAGCAGCAGCGCCAAACACGGCAAGAGCATATCCACCACCTGCGCGCACAAAATGCCGATGTCGGGTTGATTGTGGCCGCCAGCCGCGAACTGGCCGCCTTGCCACGCGATGCCGAAGCCGCACGCGAGCGTTGGCAGCAAGAAATGCGCGACAACTACGCGCGCGCCCAACCCTTGGGCGGCTTGCCACGCCACAGCCAAGCCTACGCGGGTGACCCGAATGGCACACCACAAGAGCAAGCCGATTACCAAGACACCCGGCGCAATTTTCTGGCACTGATGTTCTGCTTGATGGTAGGCACTGCTGGTTTGCCCCACCTGCTCACACGCTATTACACCGCACCCTCGGTGTCTGGGGCGCGCGCTTCGGTGGCTTGGTCTTTGTTTTTTATTGCTATTTTGTACCTGAGCGCTCCCGCAGTGGCGGCATTGGTCAAGTTTGAAGTGATGCACAACTTGGTCGGTAGCCCGTTTGATGCCCTGCCACACTGGATGGCACAGTGGGCGCGGGTGGATACCTCTTTGCTATCGGTGGAAGATGTCAACGGCGACGGCATTGTGCAGTTTGGTGAAATCCGGCTCGGGGCCGATTTGATTATGCTGGCCGCACCCGAACTGGCAGGCTTGCCCTATGTGGTCTCGGGCTTGGTGGCCGCTGGTGGGCTGGCAGCAGCGCTTTCTACCGCCGATGGCCTGTTGCTTACCATCAGCAACGCTTTAGTGCGTGATTTGTACGTGGCTGACCCCGACCGCGAAGCCACCCCCGAACAGCGCGTTATTTTGACCAAGTTTATTTTGTTGGCCGTGGCCTTGGCCGCCGCTTTTGTGGCGGCCTTGAAGCCATCGGACATCCTGCCGCTGGTGACGGCCTCGTTCTCGTTGGCGGCCTCAGCCTTTGTGCCGGTGATGGTGCTGGGCATTTTTTGGCGTGGTGCCACACGCCAAGGGGCAGTGGCCGGTATGCTGGCAGGCTTGGGCGTGGCCGCTTACTACATGCTCAGCAATGTAGCTGCGGTGCGTGCTGCCGCGCCCACCTTGCTACTGGGGGATGGCCTGTGGTGGGGCATTCAGCCCATTTCTGCCGGGGTATTTGGCGTGCCTGCTGGCTTGCTGATGGCTTGGCTGGTCAGTCGCTGGGGCCGCGACCGACAGCCTAGCAGCCACTAAGGCCTTAACGGCCTACTTGGAGCAGCTCGACATCAAACTTGAGCGTGGCGTTGGGCGGAATCACGCCACCGGCACCCCGGGCACCATAGCCCAAAGCCGCCGGAATAATCAGGGTGCGCTGGCCGCCCACCTTCATGCCCTGCACGCCCTCGTCCCAGCCCTTAATCACCATGCCCGCGCCCAAACCGAACACAAATGGGGCATTGCGGTCGCGGCTGGAGTCAAACTTGGCCCCTTGTTGGTCGTTTTGGTAGAGCCAGCCGGTGTAATGCACCGTGACTTGCTGGCCACGGGTGGCTTCGGCACCTTCGCCTAGCGTAGTGTCTTCGTATTGCAGGCCCGATGCGGTGGTGGTAAATGCCATAACTATCCTTATGCTGAGGGAAAAATTAGACAATGTAGCCGAAACTGGCCTTTATTTCTTGCTTCGCGCCGTAGCCCAGCGGTTGGCAAAGGCTTGCAAATCGTTCAGGCGCTTGAGCAAATCCGCTCCGGTGGGGGTAATGCAGTAGCCATCATGGCCATGCGTGAGCCAGCCCATATCGCGCAACTCTTTCAGCCGGGTATTGAGCGTATTCGGGGTAATACCGCCCACGCTGTCTTGCAGCAACCGAAAAGTTTGCGCGTGTCCATCGCGCAAGGCCCACAATACACGCAGGGCATAGCGGCGCTCTAGGCGCTCTAGCAGTTGGTAAGTCGCGGCGTTTTCTTTCGCACTCATCAGGTGTCTCCCAGGGCCGTGGCGATGCAGTCAGCTACAACCCACTATAGCGCCAAATTTATGCCACCAGTTTGCACAAACATCATCAGCATCGGGTAAGCTTATTTTGCTGATTGCTTAAAAACTACCTTTTATTTTTGTCTATGACCCAAACCCTCTCTACCGCCGAACAAGCCCTGCGCGAAGCCGCCCTGGAATACCACCGCAACCCCAGCCGGGGCAAAATTTCGGTTACCCCCACCAAGCCACTGTCGAATCAGCGCGATTTATCGCTGGCTTATTCGCCCGGCGTGGCCTACCCTTGCTTGGATATTGAGGCCGACCCCACATTGGCGCACGAATACACCTCGCGCGGCAATTTGGTCGGTGTTATCACCAATGGCACCGCCGTGCTGGGGCTGGGCAATATCGGCCCGCTGGCCAGCAAGCCAGTGATGGAAGGCAAAGGCTGCCTGTTCAAAAAATTTGCCGGTGTCGATGTGTTTGATATTGAACTGGCCGAAAACGACCCCGACAAGCTCATCGACATCATCGCAGCGCTAGAACCCACGCTGGGCGGCATCAACTTAGAAGACATCAAAGCCCCCGAATGCTTCTACATCGAGCGCGAATTGTCCAAGCGCATGAACATCCCGGTGTTCCACGATGACCAACACGGCACGGCCATTATTTCCTCGGCAGCGCTGCTCAACGGCCTAGAGCTGGTAGGCAAAGACATTGCCCAAGTACGCTTGGCCGTCTCGGGTGCTGGTGCTGCCGCTATTGCCTGTTTGGGCGTAATGGTGGGCTTGGGGGTCAAGGTAGAAAACATCCTCGTCTGCGACTCCAAGGGCGTGATTCAAACCGAGCGCGAAGATGCCAAGTCGGGCAAACTCGATGCCTCCAAGCAAACCTATTGCCGCACTACCAGTGCGCGCACCTTGGCCAATGCCGTCAATGGTGCCGATGTGTTCTTGGGCTGCTCGGCCCCCGGCGTGCTGACGGTCGAGATGGTCAAAACGATGGCCGACAAGCCGATTATTTTGGCACTGGCCAATCCCGAGCCAGAAATTCGCCCCGAGTTGGCCAAGGCCGTGCGCCCCGATTGCATCATCGCCACCGGCCGCTCGGATTATCCCAATCAGGTCAATAACGTCTTGTGCTTCCCGTATATTTTCCGGGGGGCCTTGGATTGCGGTGCCACCAAAATCACCGAAGCCATGAAGCTGGCCTGCGTGCGCCAAATTGCCGATTTAGCTAAGGCCGAAGCCAGCGACGAAGTGGCCGCTGCCTACGCTGGCAAAGACCTCAACTTTGGCCCCGATTATTTAATCCCCACCCCGTTTGATGCGCGCCTGATTTTGCGGATTGCCCCCGCCGTGGCGCAAGCGGCTGCCGATTCGGGTGTCGCCACGCGCCCGATTACCGACATCGATGCCTACCGCGACAGCCTGAGCCGCTTTGTCTATCAAACCGGTATGTTCATGCGTCCGGTGTTCCATGCCGCCAAACTGGCCCAAAGCCGCGTCGCTTATTCCGAAGGCGAGGACGAGCGCGTCTTGCGCGCCGCCCAAGTAGCGGTGGACGATGGTTTAGCACGCCCGATTTTGATTGGCCGCCCCGCCGTGATTGCCGCCCGGATTGAAAAAGCCGGTTTGCGCCTGCAACTTGGCAAAGACGTAGAAATTTGCGACCCCGAAGACGACCCACGCTTCCGCCGCTACTGGGAAACCTACGCCCGCCTGATGGGCCGCCGGGGCGTGACCCCTGAAGCAGCCAAGGGCATTGTGCGCCGCTCCAACACCCTGATTGCCTCACTCATGGTGCATCTGGGCGATGCCGATGCCATGCTGTGTGGCTTGGTGGGCAAATTTGACAGCCACCTTGAGCATATCCGCGATGTGGTGGGTTTGGCCCCCGACACCCCCACACTGGCCACCGTCAACGCCCTGATGCTAGAGCAGCACACCCTGTTTATTGCCGATACCTACATCAACGAAGACCCGAGCGCCGAAGAATTGGCCGACATCGCCCTGATGGCCGCCGAAGAAGTGCAACGTTTTGGCTTGCCGCCCAAGGTGGCCTTTTTATCGCATTCCAACTACGGCTCTTCGGGCCGCGCCTCGGCGCGCAAAATGCGCCAAGCGCGTGATTTGTTTGTGCAAGCATCGCCGCATATCGAGTGCGATGGCGAGTTGCACGGCGATGCGGCTTTGTCCGATGCCATGCGCCGCACCATGCTGCCCGAAACCAGCTTGAGCGGCTCGGCCAATGTACTGATTTGCCCCAACTTGGATGCCGCCAACATCTTGTTCAACGTACTCAAAACCACCAGCGGCCACGGCACCACCATTGGCCCGATTTTGCTGGGCGCGGCGGCATCGGCGCACGTACTCACGCCCTCTTCTACCGTGCGCCGCGTGGTCAACATGACGGCACTGGCAGCGGCCAACGCTGGGGTCAACAAAGCCCCCGGCGCTAACGCCGCCTAAAAGCGCACTGGGCTAATTCATTCGGCTGATGCGATAACGGTTTTAACGGTGTTGTTTTAACGCTGGTTTAGCCGTTGTCGCGCAGCCAGTGGTGTAGCTCCTGCACCGTATGCGCCACCGCCAAGGGGCGCAGGGGCGCAAAGGTATCTGGGTGGTGCGCCCCATAGGCCACGCCCACGCTGGCGCAACCGGCATTGAGCGCCATTTGCAAGTCGTGCGTGGTGTCGCCAATCATCAGTAGGCGCTCGGGGGGCACGTCAAACTCGGCCATCAGCTCTTGCAACATCAGCGGATGCGGCTTGCCAGCAGTTTCGTCGGCGGTGCGCGAGCTATCAAACACGCCGCGCAGGCTGGCGCTTTGCAGCGCCTCGTTCAAACCCCGACGGCTTTTGCCCGTGGCCACAGTAAGCAAGTAGCCGCGCGCGCGCAAATCGTCTAGCAAGGGCAAAATGCCTTCAAACAAACTGACCTCGTTTTGCAAACGCAAATAATGGTAACGGTAACGATTGCTGAGTTCGGGGTAACGCTCGGGCGCAATATCCGGGGCCGCATGGGCCAGCGCGGGCACCAAGGCCATGCCAATCACATAGGATGCCGCCGCTTGGCTGGGCACCGCACCGCCCAAATCTTGCACCGCCTGCTGAATGCAGCGCACAATAATCTGGGTGGAATCAAATAAGGTGCCATCCCAATCGAAGGCTATCAGGTCAAAACGGCGCGCGGCAGGGGTTTGCATCGCTTTATCTTAACCCAAACGTTTGTTTTTGCAGGATACTTACGCCTTCCCCTTTGTGATAGTTTTTTGTTATAGGAGAAATCTCATGCGTTGTTCCACCATCGTCCGAAACAGCATCGGGCTACTGAGCGCTGTGGCTGCCTGCATGGCAGGGGCCGCTGATGTGTCCAGCTTTGACACCAGCACCAACATCCTGACCATGCCCGTGGTTCAAATTGATGGCAACACCCAAATTCGGGATGTGCGCGTGCGCCTGCTAGATTTTGGTCAGTTGCAACTCGATGACCCTAGCATCGGCAACCAAATTGAATTTTTTTCGAATGGCAACGTGCTGCGCCTGCCCCAAGTTACTTTGGGCGGCATCACCTACCCGCGCGTTAGCCTGAGCAATCCGACCTTTGTTTTAGAAAGCTTTGGCTCCATCGCGGTCGATGGCGGCACGCAAGGCAATTATCGGCTAGAAGTGCAAGTCACGGCCATGCAGTTTAGCGTGCCCCCCATCGTGATTGAAAACGTGCCCAAGCCTGCCAACCAAGACGAGTTTTGCAATGACCTATCGTTGCGCGACCAAATTACCCAATCTACCGATGGCATGACCGGCTCGTGGACGGTAAATTCTTGCAGCTTTAACGGCACGGTGGGCCAAATCAACATGACGCTGGCCACACCGTACTTTAGTTTGCCCTACGGTGCCACCTACACCTACCGCTAAGCTAAAGCGCAGCGTTGGCAGCGGCGGTCAGCTCTAAAGAGCGCAGGCGCAAATCGGGGTCAAATACATCACTGACCAAGATGAACTCGTCCGCCTGCGTGGCCTGTTGCAAAGCGCGCAGACCGGCCTGCATGGTTTGTGGCCCACCGACCACGGCAGCGGCCAGAAAATCGGCAATCCCGGCGCGCTCTTGGGTTCCAACGCTGCTCCAAAAATCAGCCACCGGTGGTGGCAAACGCCCACGTCGGCCCGTCAGGATGCCCAAAACGCGCTGGTAGGTGCTGCTGGCCAAATACTGCGCTTCTTCGTCGGTCGGCGCGGCAATCACCGGCACCCCCACCACCACATAGGGCTTAGCCAAGGTGGCCGATGGACGGAACAAGCGCCGGTATAACTCCAAGGCAGGCAGCAACATGCGCGGCGCAAAATGCGAGGCAAAGGCATAGGGCAAGCCCATCTGTGCAGCCAGTTGCGCCGAAAATAAGCTAGAACCCAACAGCCACAGCGGTACTTGGGTGCCTGCACCGGGCATCGCGGTGATGCGCTGGCCGGGCTGTGGTGGCCCTAGCAAACGCTGCACCTCGGCCACGTCGCGCGGAAAGTCCTCTTCGGTTTCGATACGGTCGCGGCGCAAGGCGCGCATGGTGGGGCCATCGGTGCCGGGGGCACGCCCTAACCCCAAATCAATACGCCCCGGATACAACTCGGCCAAGGTGCCGAAGGCTTCAGCCACCACCAAGGGCGCATGGTTGGGCAACATGATGCCACCCGAACCCACCCGAATGGTGCTGGTTTGACCCGCAATATGCCCCACCAGCACAGCCGTGGCCGAGCTGGCAATGCCGGGCATATTGTGGTGTTCGGCCACCCAATAGCGGGCAAAACCCAGCGCCTCGACATGCTGGGCGGTACGCACAGCCACCTGAAGCGCTTGGGCTACCGTGCCGCCCTCGCGCACGGCCACCAAGTCCAGCATGGACAGGGCCGGACGATGCACAGCGCTGGCCATGCAGTTATTGCGCGCTGCCAGCAGCGGGTTGGTCTGCGGGCGCGGAGTTGGTGGAAGGGGGTGTAGTGGGGGCGGGTTGTGCGGCTTTGGCAGCACGCAACAAGGCAGCCATCACATCGGCACGGATTTTTTCTGCTTGCGCTTGCAAATCAGCAGGGTTTTGGGTGTTTTCAGTCATCAGGTTGCGCGTGAAACCTCGGCAGTCATGCCGGGGAGGTAGAGCGCGGAACGCACGGCATTCCTTGCTTTGGGCCGTTACCTGCTCACGTCCATTTAATGGCCCGGTTGAAAAAGTAACTATCGCTATCTACCCACTGAGTATGCACCAAGCAGCTGGGCGACACGCCAAATTTATCCTATTGGCAGCGCGCTGGTAAGGAATTCCTTGAGCGCTACTTCCTAGCGAAGCAGCTGCCACAGCCGTGGCGCGTGCTTAATGAGCGGCTACTTGCTGGCTTTGCTCCACTGAATTGGCCCAACGACGGCCTATTTTTCTGAATGGATTTTCATAAAACCGATTTAATATCCAAGCAACAACAAGGGTTGCGCCTGCACAAACCATAGCATATTGCAAACTGGAAAACCAAGCTTTTGAAAATTCTAAAGCACTTGGCATTAAATTATGGAACAAATAAACCCCAAAACTTAAATTTCCAATCAAAATGGCAAATTTTTTCAACAGAGCAGAAGGATTTTGTATCAGCCCCACAAAACTTGCCATTAAAAAAGCATAGGAGACCGCGGCAAACAAACCCATATTGCCATTCAGCCATTTATTGTTATAAATGATAGCATCGCCACCTGTCTTGAAAATTTGCGCCAGAACCAACCACAATGCCACCCCCAGCGTAGCCAAGAGCAATCGCCACAGCAAACTTGGCTTAGCCATCACAACCATCCAAGTTAAAATCCCCAGACAAAATTCTACCAAAAGCCCCGGCAAATGAAAAATCATTATTTGGAAAATAAGATTTTTTGAATCCAAATTTTTCGCCAAAACAAAATGCAGGGCCAAGGCAGCAAAAAATAGCACACGCACTGGCTTGCCGCCTCTAAAGAGAACGCACAACAACGGAATAGCCAAATAAAACTCTATCTCTGGCGGCAAACTCCAAAAAGCCGGATTAAAATAAAAAGCTATTTCTTTAGACTCCAGTGTATGCAAGAAAAACAAATGCTCAAAGAAATATTCAATTGGAATTCCATTCAAATAACGCAACGCTGCATAGCTACACAAAGCCACCAAATAAAGCGGATAAATTCTAAAAATGCGCCGAATGAAGAAAGATTTTATTTGAATTTTTTTATGAAAAAAATAAGGGGCAAAAACAAAGCCACTGATAACAAAGAAAAGATTAACTCCGGTAAAAAAGAAATTCAATAAATTTCTCTCCATGCCAGCCAATGAATAATAATGCGCGTACATGACCATCATGGCGGCACACCCGCGCAAAAATTCTATAGACCATTCATTGTCTGGTGCGCTAGAAGGGGGTGGGTTAAAATTCATAAAAAATGTTTTGAATTTTTAAAAATTACTAATTTTTAAATAAAATGTTTAGATTTTAAGTAAGTCTGTGCAACCGATGTGGAATTTTTTGAGTAATTCTCTCAGTGAAGATGCTACCACGAAGGTTCTGCGTGATTACTTAGCAGTTTGATGGCCAGCGCTGATCATCCTGAGAAACTCCATGCAGCCACCCACGCAAGAAGGCTCAATAACCCAAACGCGCTGGAAGCCACAACGCCAGTGACGGGAAGGCAATCACCAACACCATCACCAAGAACATGGCCAGCAACATTGGGCCGACCCAGCGCACGGTGGACTCCATACGCACGCCAGCAATGCGGCACGATACCATCAAATTAACCGCCAAAGGCGGGGTAAATTGGCCCAGCGCCACCTTGAGCGTCAAAATCACGCCAAACCAAACCGGGTCCCAACCATAGTGCTGCATAATAGGCAACAGCAAGGGCACAAAAATCAAAAAGATGGAAATACCATCCAAAAACATGCCCACCGTCACCAGTAGCAAAATCAGCAGCGCCAGTACGCCATACTCCCCTAATCCAGAGTTGACAATCGCTTTAGCCACCGGGTCAATCACGCCCAAGGTAGAGAGCGAATAGGCAAAAATACCCGCCAGCGAGACCACCAATAAAATCACTGCCGACAGCTCGCCCGATTCACGCAGAATGGGATACAAATCGCGCACACTGATGGTGCGATGCACCACCATGCCGACAAACAGGCCATAAAACACCGCCACCACGGCGGCCTCGGTCGGGGTAAACCAACCAGCGCGCATACCGCCCAAAATCAGCACCGGGGCCGCCAAACCCCAGGCGGCATCGCGCAGGCTTTGCCAGAAAGGCGGGCGCGGCAACTCGGCTTCTTGTGCGCCCATGTGGTGGCGGCGTGCCATCCACACGGCAGGCACAACCAAGGCCACACCAGCCAAAATACCGGGCACCATACCGGCAGCAAACAAGGCGGGCACCGAGGCCCCCGGCACCAGCACCGAATAAATAATAAAGGCCACTGAGGGCGGAATCAAAATATCCGTGGCCGCTGCCGCACCGACCACACTGGCTGAGAATGAAGCCGGATAACCGGCGCGCGACATAGCGGCAATCATCACCCCACCCACTGCCGCTGCATTGGCAGGACCAGAGCCAGAGATACCGCCCAAAAACATGGCTACCGCAATAGCCACCAGCGGCAACATACCGGGGCCACGCCCGACGATGGCGACGGCAAAATTGACCAGCCGCAAGGCCACGCCCGAGCGGTCAAAAATCGAACCCACCAGCACAAACATCGGAATCGCCAGCAGCGGGTATTTGCCCAAGCCAGCATAAAAGTTCTGCGGCACTGCCAGCAGGCCAAACCATTGGCTATCCAGATTGGCCAATGCAATGGCAGCGGTTCCGGCCAGGCCCAAGGCAGCCCCAATCGGCACGCCTGCCAGCATCATCAACAAAAAGGCACTAAAGAGCAGCGTAGCAATCATGGCTGTTGCTCCGGCAAAAACTCCACATCGGGCTGTTTGCCACGCCGGATAAACAAACCAATGGCGCGCACACTCATCAAGGCCGACAAAATCGGTAGCCACACCGAATACCACCACTGTGGCACGCCAATACCCGGCGAAGTTTCTTCAAAACGGTAATCATCCCACACCACGCGCACGCTCAACACGGCAATCAGCGCAAACAGCAGAGCGACCATCAGCGCACCAAATTGGGCCAAAAAGCGCCGCCGTGCCCCCGAGCCACTCTCGGCAAAGTATTCAATGCGGATATGCCGGTCACGCGCCACCGCTGCCGAGCTGCCCACCAACGCCAGTGCAATCATCAGAAAGACTGAAATCTCCTCTGTCCACGCAATCGAGCTGTTGGTGAAATAACGCGCCAACACATTGGCCAGCGTAATCAAAGCCAAAGCGGCCATGATGCCCACGGTTAGGCTATCTTCGAGGCGCAAAGAGTGCAGCTCCGCACTGGGGGGATGTGGTGGCGCGGCAGAAGATGCAGCGGCTACCGCATCGGCAGCCACGTTGGAATCAGACTGGGCAGGGCATGGCATGAGAAAAAAGCAGCAAGATAGGTGCTTCTATTATGCGGCTCGCACCCCCAGCAGCGCAGCGACTGCACCGATAATCAGCCCATGGAAACCAAGTGGCTTGAAGACTTTGTCAGTCTGGCAGAAACCCGCAGCTTTAGCCGGTCGGCGCAGTTGCGCCATGTGACGCAACCGGCGTTCTCGCGGCGCATCCAGGCGCTAGAGGCTTGGGCAGGCACCGATTTGGTGGACCGTAGCTCTTACCCTACGCGCCTGACCGCTGCCGGTAAAACCCTGTACGACCAAGCGTTAGAGATGTTGCAGGCACTGCACAACACGCGCAGCACCTTGCGCGCGCATGGCAGTTCTAGCCAAGACATGATTGAGTTTGCCGTACCGCACACGCTGGCGTTTACTTTTTTTCCGGCGTGGGTCTCTAGCCTACGCAGCCAGTTTGGGCCATTCAAAAGCCGCCTGATTGCCCTGAACGTACACGATGCCGTGATGCGGCTGGTAGAAGGCAGCTGCGACTTGCTCATCACCTACCACCATGCATCGCAGCCGGTGCAATTGGATGCCCAACGCTACGACATGGTAGTGCTGGGCCAAGAAGTGCTGGCCCCGTACAGCAAGCCCGATGCCCAAGGCGAACCCCTGCACGCACTACCGGGTCGTGTGGCCCAGCCCTTGCCCTATTTGGGCTATGCGCCGGGGGCTTATTTGGGCGGCTTGACCGACATTTTGCTCAAACAAGCGACCAGCACCATCCATTTAGACCGGGTTTATGAAACCGACATGGCCGAAGGGCTGAAAGCGATGGCCTTAGAAGGCCACGGCCTAGCCTTTTTACCCTTCAGCGCGGTGGAAAGAGACTTGGGCAAAGGCCGTTTGGTGCGCGCCGAGCCAGCAGGGATGCCCGCACTGGAATTGACAATGGACATCCGCGCCTGCCGCGACAAGCCAGCTGCCAAAGAGACCGGGCGCGAAAGTAGCAAAAGTGCCGCCCAAGCGCTGTGGGATTTTTTGCAAAACGCTACCACGCACAGCACCCCTATCAGCCACAATGGGGCCACCTAGGCAAGTATCTTGCTAAGGTTGTTACGCATAGACACCTGACTGTCCCATTGCTAGTATTTATCCACGCAAAAGGAGTGCTTTATGAAAAAACACCTATTGGCCTTGGCCCTGACCAGTTTGGCCGCCACTGCCGTTGTCGCCCAAACCAACGACACGCTGGCAAAAATCAAGTCTTCGGGCAGCGTCACGCTGGGCGTGCGTGAGTCCTCGGGCTTGGGCTACACCTTGGGCAATGGCAAGTATGTGGGTTTTCATACCGAGATGGGTGAGCGCGTGCTGGCCGACATCCAAAAGCAACTCGGTTTGGCCAAATTAGACGTTAAATACCAACCGGTCACCTCGCAAAACCGCATTCCGCTGGTCACCAATGGCACGGTAGATTTGGAATGTGGCTCCACCACCAACAACGCAGCACGACAAAAAGATGTCTCTTTTGCCATCACCACCTATGTGGAAGAAGTGCGTATGGCCGTTAAAACCAATTCGGGCATCCAAGATATTAAAGATTTGAATGGCAAAAGCGTAGCCGTGACCACCGGCACCACCTCGGTGCAGCATTTGCGTAAACATGAACGTGCTGGCGGCATTGACTTTAAGGAAGTCATGGGCAAAGACCATGCCGATAGCTTCTTGCTGCTAGAAACTGGCCGGGCCGATGCCTTTGTGATGGACGCTTCTATTTTGGCCGCCAATATCTCTAAAGCCAAAAATCCAGCAGACTTCAAAATTGTCGGTGAAGTGATTTCGGTAGAGCCTATTGCCTGTATGTTGCGTAAAGACGATACTGCCTTCAAAAAGGCGGTGGACGATAGCATCAAACGCCAAATTGCCGATGGCTCACTGGCCAAGCTGTACGATAAATGGTTTATGCAGCCCGTGCCACCCACCAATACCAAAATTGGTCTGCCCATATCTGAGGCCACCAAAGCGGCTTGGGCCAACCCCAACAACAAACCCCTCGAAGATTACTTGAAAAAGTAAGATAACCCACTTATCCTGCCCCTTCAAGCCAATTGGTTTGAACTCCTTGCGAGCGCATTCCCCACCCTAGCCGCTAGGCAGGGTGCGGGTCAAGCGAGCGGCACTTGCAAAGTGCCTGCTGGATAAGGAATAGAATCATCCGATGCAAATTGGCAACCGTTTTCGTTGTTACCCCACTCCAGCACAAGAAAAAGTGCTGTTGCAATGGATAGGTTGCCAGCGTTTTATCTACAACGCCAAGGTGCAAGAAGACCGCTATTTTCGCACCTTTGCCCGCAAGTCACTCGACCATACCGGGCAGTTTGCCCCCATAGACCAGCAATACAGCCAGTTCAAGCACCCAGAACTGACCCCGTGGCTCTCGGAGGTGCCTAGCCAGCTGTTACGCAATGGTGCCGCCAAATGGATGCAGGCTTACAGCCGTTTCTTTGCCGGTTTGGCTGGCCGCCCCACTATCCAAGCCAAGTATGGTAAACAATCGGTGTGGCTTACGCGCGAATTGTTTTCCTTTGAGCCTATCAAAGATGAGACCGGAAAAGTCACGCACCACCTGCTGCATCTTGGCACCAAAAAGCATCCCCTGGACTGCTTGGCTTTTACAGCGCACCGTGATTACGCGCTGCCAGCTTCCATCCACCTGAGCATCCATGCCGGGCGCTGGCATGTGTCTTTCAACTATGACGATGGCATTGCTGAGCCTAGCGTTGAGGAAATCACCCAATGGCTACGCAGCTTCAGCACTGCTGAACTAAGCAGCGTCACACTGGGTTTGGACAGAGGTGTCAAGATTCCACTGGCGGCCAGCAATGGACAGCAGTTTGATTTCCGGGCAATAGAAAAAAAGCGTTTAACCCAGCAAGAAAAGCGCAAAAAGCGCTGGCAACGCCGCCAAGCGCGTCGGGTTAAAGGTTCAGGACGCTGGAAAAAAGCCAAGCAGCGTGTAGCCCAATGCCAGCAATACGCTACTGACCTGCGCCGCGATTTTTGCCACCAAACCAGCCATGCCTTGGTAGCAGACCCAGCCTACAAGCTGTATGTATTTGAGGCGCTCAAAGTCAAAAACATGACCGCCAGTGCCAAAGGCGATACCGAAAAACCGGGTAAGAACGTCCAGCAGAAAGCTGGCCTGAATCGTGCCATCTTGGCTTCAGGCTGGGGGCAAATCAAGGTTTACACACAATACAAAGCCCTGCGCGCAGGCAAACTGTGCATCGAAGTGCCCGCACACTATTCTTCGCAGGAGTGCAGCCACTGCGGTTTCACTCACCCAGACAACCGGCACTCTCAAGCCGCGTTTGTTTGCCAAAGCTGCCATTGCACTGACAACGCCGATACCAATGCCGCCAAAGTGCTGGTTAAACGCGGAGTAGCCCTGATGCTGGGCGAGGGTGTAGCCAAGAAGAAAGTCAAGCGGGCAAGGGTTAAAAAACAAAAGGTAGGGGCGGAATGCTCCAAACCGGCGGGTGCAAACCAGCCTACGCTCGTGGAGACATGGGTAAACCGTCCAGATGGCAACATCTTGGCGTACCGGTCGATGAAGCGAGAAACCCCAGCTACAACGCTTTGCGTTTAGCTGTGGGAGATTTCATGGGGCTTTTTTGTCGGTAGCAGAAAGGAGCAAGCGATGGCTTGGGATTGGCAAGTGTTCTGCGAGGACACCTTAGAGCGCACGCCCATACAGGGCTGCTTTGGCAAAGGCGGCAGTGTCACCTATTTGGATTGGATGCTATCGGCCTGGGGCTGGACTTTATCGGTATCGCTGCTGGCGCTTTTGCTGGCATTATTATTGGGTACGCTGGTAGGCACTTTGCGTACCCTGCCCGATAGCCCGCGTATCGTTAAACTGGGCAATGCGTGGGTAGAGCTGTTTCGCAATATTCCATTATTGGTACAGATTTTCTTATGGTACCACGTCATTCCCACTTTGGTACCGGCTTTGCAAGCAGTGCCCGGTTTTGTGCTGGTGGTGCTGGCACTGGGCTTTTTTACCTCGGCACGCATTGCCGAGCAGGTGCGCTCGGGCATTGAAACTTTACCACGCGGTCAACGCTATGCCGCGCTGGCGATGGGTTTTACCACCTTCCAGAGCTACCGCTATGTGCTGCTACCAGCGGCGTTTCGCATTATCATTCCACCGCTGACCAGCGAGACGATGAACATTTTCAAAAACTCCTCGGTGGCGTTTGCTGTCTCGGTGGCCGAATTGACGATGTTTGCCATGCAGGCACAAGAAGAAACCTCACGCGGCATCGAGGTCTATTTGGCCGTTACGCTGCTGTATATGCTATCGGCTTTTGCGATTAACCGCATTATGGCTTGGATTGAGCAACGTGTGCGCGTGCCGGGCTTGCAAGCCGCCAGCGCAGGAGGGCACTGAGATGCAGCTCGATTTTTCTTTCTATAACTGGGCTTTGATTCACGATTTTGTGCTGAAAGGGCTAGGCTTTAGCCTGATGCTGACCGCCATTGCCACCATCGGTGGTATTTTGTTGGGCACAGTATTGGCACTAATGCGCTTGTCAGGGCGCAAATGGCTGGATGTGCCCGCCACCATTTACGTGAATGGAATGCGTAGCATTCCACTGGTGATGGTGATTCTGTGGGTGTTTTTGCTGGCCCCGTTGCTGGTAGGGCGACCGATTGGGGCTGAACTATCCGCGATAGTGACTTTTGTTGCTTTTGAGGCAGCCTATTTTAGCGAGATTATGCGTGCGGGCATTCAGGCTATTCCGCGCGGCCAAGTATTTGCCGGGCAGGCTTTGGGCATGACTTACGGCCAAAATATGCGTTTTATTGTCTTGCCACAGGCTTTTCGTAATATGCTGCCAGTGCTTTTGACACAAACTATTATTCTGTTTCAAGACACCTCTTTGGTCTATGCGATTGGCGCTTACGATATGCTCAAAGGCTTTGAAATAGCAGGCAAAAACTTTGGTCGCCCGATGGAGGCTTATTTGGCAGCAGCGGCCTTCTATTTTATCATTTGTTATGCGCTATCATGGGCGGTCAAGCGCCTGCACCGCAAAATTGCCATTATCCGTTAAAGCAAAGCACCGAAAGGAATTGCCATGATTGAATTAAAAAACGTTTCCAAATGGTATGGCAACTACCAAGTGCTGACCGATTGCTCGGCCCGTATTGGCCGGGGCGAAGTGGTGGTAGTGTGTGGGCCGTCTGGCTCGGGTAAATCTACCTTGATTAAAACCATCAATGCGCTAGAACCTATCCAATCCGGCGAAATTTGGGTGGACCGCGTGCCCCTGCACGACCCAAAAACCAATTTACCCAAACTGCGCGCCCATGTGGGCATGGTGTTCCAGCATTTTGAATTGTTTCCGCATCTGTCAGTCACGGAGAATTTAACCATTGCCCAAATCAAGGTGTTAGGGCGCACGCCAGAGGAGGCCCAACAACGTGGCCTCAAAATGTTAGACCGCGTAGGCTTGATGGCACACAAAGACAAATTTCCGGGCCAGCTCTCGGGCGGCCAACAACAACGTGTCGCGATTGCCCGCGCCTTGAGCATGGACCCTATCGTGATGCTGTTTGACGAACCCACCAGCGCGCTCGACCCGGAAATGGTGGGCGAAGTGCTGGATGTTATGACAGGCTTGGCCCACGAGGGCATGACGATGATGTGCGTCACCCACGAAATGGGCTTTGCGCGCCAAGTGGCCAGCAGGGTGATTTTTATGGATGTGGGCGGCAAAATTTTGGAAGATTGCTCTAAGGATGATTTTTTTAACCACCCAGAAGCACGCCAACCGCGCACCAAAGAGTTTTTGAACAAAATTTTGCAGCACTGAATGGCTTTTTTACACAAATCTGAAATAAAACGGCATTCGCCTTACCCCAGACGGATTTATTATGCCACAGGTACCGTCACAGGACGGCCCATTTGTGTCAAGGCTCGCCACTAGAATGATGATTCAGGCTTCAACCAATTTGTTTCTTTGTGCAGTTCTTTTTTGCAAAATCCGACAACTTGTATTCATGCATGCCATACTGATCTTTTTTGGTCACAAAAAATAACTTGCTAGCAAGCTCGCCTGAAATAACCTGACCATGTAAATCAAAGAAAGTTATTCTGTTCTCTCTGCTCGGCAATAGCTGTGCAATTTTGCGTAAGGAAACCTCCTTGACAGTGCCCTCTTCAAATCCGTCAGCTCGACTGCCATTTCCAACCCAAATCGCATATTTAAATGTACAAGAACCACTACTGGTGGTGGAATTTTTCTTGCTCAAGAAGTCACGTTTAGCATCTTTGTAGGCACGCTCTTCGATTTTTGAAGGGTCTCTGGAGTTTCCGATGCAAAATGCTGCAGGCCCACCGCCATAATCAGACTCAAAGCTCTCTGTGGCACATGTATAAGCCTCTTTATACTCTGAGGAACTACTGCTTGGCGCAGCACACAAACCAGATGAAAAAAATACCATCAAAATACTAAGTAACTTTTTCAAAACCATCTCCAATTCCTCATTTTAGAAATGGAAACTTAAACTGAGGGGATGCTTAAGTCGCCCAGCGAACCAAGGTAAGCGACGGCTGGAGGCCGTCCGATTGAGCGCAAAGTTAGAACCCAAGCCGTTGTATTTTTAAGCGGTCGCCAATTCCTGTGACAACTCAGGATGTGACACCATTAACCTGAACAGGCACAGCACGCCACCGGGCGGCTTGAAGCGGCCCTGCTCCCAATCGCGCAGCGTAGTTACTGGTGTCTCAATGCGCCGGGCAAAATCAGCCTGTGACAAGCCTGTTTTCTGGCGGGCTTGACGCAACAAAATTTGCTCTGGCGTAGTCACGCGAGCGCCCACGCCAGACTGCACCTCAGCCAGAGCCTGCCGAATGTCGGGCAGGGCCTCACCCATATCTGCCTCAATGGCGGCAGCCACTTTTTCAAGATCAAAATGTCGCTTCATCATGCTCTCCGGTTGCGTTGGATGTCGCTGGCTGGCATATTTTCCCGATCAGCCTTGACGTACACCGCAAACAGTTCAACTACACCTTCTTCGGTGTAGTTGAACTAAATCACCTGTGCCCCGCTGCGCTTGCCTTTGCCCTGAACGACCCAGCGCACTTTCCGTGCGCCCTCAGCACCCGGAATCACATCACCGGCCAAGGGGTTGACTGCAATCCAATCGATGAAAGCGTGACGTTCGCCCTCTGTCCAGATGCTGGCTGCTTGACGTTGAAAGGTAGGGTGTTCAACCACTGTTTGTATGGCTCGATTGTACGGAAATCCCGTATTTGATTGCACCGTCTCTAACGGGCGAGGTAAGCCGACCGCAGAATTTTGTCCATACCAGTGTCACAAATGGCGGCTACCTTCTAAGCCTATGCCACGCCATCGAACACCATGAATTTGGATGAAATTTTGCAGACTTTCATCGTCGAAAGTCGTGAATTGCTAGAAAGCATGGAGCAGGCGCTGCTGCAACTGGAGCAGGCCCCTGCCGATGCTGAATTGCTCAATGCCATCTTCCGGGCGGCCCACACCATCAAAGGCTCCGCCAGCTTGTTTGGCTTAGAGCATTTGGTGGCCTTTACCCACCATGCCGAAAACGTGCTGGACCAAGTGCGTGGCGGCGAGGTGCCACTGTCGCGCGATTTGGTGGCATTGTTGCTGCAAGTGCGTGACCATCTGGCCGTGTTGATTGACCATATCGAGGCCGGTAGCACGCCC
Organism: Giesbergeria sp.; assembly: GCF_028686475.1. GTDB lineage: Bacteria > Pseudomonadota > Gammaproteobacteria > Burkholderiales > Burkholderiaceae_C > Simplicispira. Next base: position 52,593 of record NZ_JAQUCA010000014.1, read on the forward strand.
GATGCCAGCATTCATGCCCAAAGCCAGCAGCTGATGCAGGCGCTGCAAGCCTGTAGCCCATCATTATCATCATCAGCGGAGCCAGAACCTCTGGCCGTTGCCACACCAGCACCCGCCCTACCCCAGACACCCTTGGAAGATTTACCAGTCGCTGCAACCAGCGACTGGCACATCAGCCTCTACGCTGGCCCCAATTTGCTACGCGACGGCATGGAACCAATGGCCTTGCTGCATTGTTTGGCGGGCATGGGGCGCGTGGTGGGCTTGGCAACCATCAGCCAGGCACTGCCCGATGTGGCCGAGATGGACTCCGAGACTTGCTACCTCGGCTTTGCCCTGCGCTACCACAGCGATTTAAGCGCCCAGGCCATCGAAGGGGTGTTTGAGTTTGCGCGCGACTGCGCCCAAGTGTGCATTGTGCCGCCACACAGTCCCTTGCAGCAGTATCGCCAAGCGCTGCCCCCAGAGCCAAACCAAGACCAAGCCGTCCATGCAGCATGGATGCAAGCCTTGCAAGATTGCGGCAGCTTGACGGCACCAGAGCTGGCTCTGTTGTGGCCGCCACCACCAGCCACCAGCAGCGCGCCCACGGTACCAACGCCCGCAGCACCTGCACCACCACCCGCAGCAGCAGCCAAAACCACCGAGAGCGCCCTTATCCGTGTGCAAGCCGATACGCTCGATGCCCACATCAACCTGATAGGCGAATTGATTATCGCCAGCGCTGGGCTGCATCTGGCCGTGGCCAACAGTGGCCTGCCGCAGTTGCAAGAGGCCGCTTCGGTGGTAGCACGCTTGGTGGAGTCGGTGCGCGGCTCGGCTTTGCAGTTACGCATGGTGCAAATTGGGGCCACTTTTAACAAGTTTCAGCGTGTGGTGCGCGAGGTGTCGCAAGACATCGGCAAAGACATCGCACTAGACATCAGCGGGGCCGATACCGAGTTGGACAAAACCGTGATTGAAAAAATTGGTGACCCGCTCACCCATTTGGTGCGTAACGCCATCGACCACGGCATTGAACCGGTAGCGGTGCGTATGGCGCGCGGCAAACCAGCCCAAGGGCGGGTGCGTCTGCACGCTTGCCACGATGCGGGCAATATTTTGATTGAAGTCTCGGACGATGGCGGCGGCTTGTCGTCCGAGCGCATTTTGGCCAAAGCCATCGAGCGCGGTTTGGTGCGCCCCGAGCAAACTTTAAGCCCCCACGAAATCCAGCAGTTGATTTTTGAGCCGGGCTTTTCTACCGCCGAGCAGGTGAACAACCTCTCGGGCCGGGGGGTGGGCATGGACGTGGTGCGGCGCAACATTGCCGCCTTGCGCGGCAGCATCGAAATCCAAAGCGCCGAGGGCCAAGGCACCCGCATCCGCATCCGTTTGCCCCTGACGCTGGCGATTATTGACGGCTTCTTGGTCACGGTGGGCGATTCGTCTTTGGTGATTCCCTTAGACATGGTGGAAGAGTGCATCGAGTTGACCCCAGAAACCGCGCAACAAACCAAGGGCCACGATGTGTTCCCGCTGCGCGATGAATTGCTGCCCATGATTCGCCTGCGCCAATGGTTTGGCTTGCCCGAACCGTCCAGCTTGCCCAGCGGGTTTGTCAGCCAAGCCGATGCCCTATTGGGGTCAGACCCCACAGCACGCGCAAACTTGGTCGTAGTGCGCTGTGGTGAGCGGCGTGCTGGCCTGCTGGTCGATGCCTTGCAAGGTGAATACCAAACCGTGATTCGCCCCTTGGGGCCAGTGTTTCATGGCCTGCCCGGCATGAGTGGCTTCACCATTTTGGGCACGGGCCGGGTGGCCCTGATTGTGGATGTTCTGGAATTGCTGGCCAGCGTCGCCAGCGGCCATACCCTCAACGACAACGCTGGTGCTGGCGGTGCTACCACCTCCACGCCACAGCACCTCAGCGTCGCCTGACAAGCGTTCATTTCCATCAAGAAAGCAAAATTACCATGTTCGGAAACTTCAAAATCGGAACACGGCTGGGGCTAGGCTTTGCTACCGCCTTGGCTTTGCTGCTGGCCATCGTTGCCTTGGGCATGAACCGCATCAGCACCATCAGCCACGATGTCAATGCCTTGTCGCATCAGCATTTGACCGAAGTGGTGTTGGCCAATCAGATGGTGGACCAAATCAACTTGCACACGCGCACCCTCAATGGAGCCATCATGTACGCCCTGTTGCGTGCGGATACCGACACCCAAAGCCAACTCGAAAAATTGGCCGCCATCAGCGAAAAAATCAGCCAACACTACCAGCAATTAGAGGGCTTGCTCACCCAGCCCAAGGCCGCACAGCAACTGGCCAAAGTGGCCGATGCGCGCAAAACCTACCGCGAAGCCTACAAGCAAGTGATTGTTTTGCTACGCGCCAACAAACCCGAAGAAGCCGCCATCGAAGCCCTAGGCCCTACCTTAGAAGCGCAAAACGCCTATGTGCAAAGCATGGACAATTTGATTGCCTTGGTCACGCAAACCGCGCGTGCTATTGGCAGCCATGCCATGACCGAGTCCCAAGATACCCGCTGGCTGCTGTTGGGCTTAGGAAGTCTGGCCGCACTGCTCAGCCTCTTGTTTGGCGTACTCATTACCCGCAGCATCACCGTGCCTACACGCCAATTGCTGCACAGCGTCGAGCAAATGGCCCAAGGCGACTTTAGCCACCGCATCAGCTTGCAGCGCCAAGACGAAATCGGCCAACTGGCCCACGCGATGCGCGCTTTGCACAGCGCTGTGCATGGCATGAGCGCCGATGCACAACTGTTGGTCAAGGCCGCCGTAGAGGGCAAACTCTCGACGCGCGCCGACGAAAGCCGCCACCAAGGTGATTTCCGCGCCATTGTGCAAGGGGTCAACCAAACCTTGGATGCCGTGATTGGCCCGCTGAATGTAGCCGCCGGGTATGTGCAACGCATCGCCCAAGGCGATATTCCGTCGCGCATCACTGACAACTACCAAGGCGACTTCAATACCCTGAAAAACAACCTCAACACCTGCATTGAGGCCGTGCAGGCGCTGGTGGCCGATGCCAAACTGCTCTCGCAGGCCGCAGTAGAGGGCAAACTGGCCACGCGCGCCGATGCCAGCCGCCACCAAGGTGATTTTGGCAAAATTGTGCAAGGTGTCAACAACACACTGGATGCCGTGATTGGCCCGCTGAACGTGGCCGCCAAGTATGTGGATGCTATTTCACGCGGGGCCATTCCGGCCACCATCACCGACCCCTACCAAGGGGATTTCAACACCATCAAAAACAACCTTAACACCTGCATTGAGGCCATCCATGCCTTGGTGAACGATGCCGCCATACTGGCCGAAGCCGCCGCCCAAGGCCAACTGGCAACCCGTGCCGATGCCCAGCGCCACCAAGGCGATTTCCGCAAAATCGTCCAAGGCATCAACCAAACCCTCGACGGCATTGTGTTGCCCGTCAACGAGGCGGTGGGCGTACTCAAAGAGATGGAACGTGGCAACCTGACGCGCAAAATCAAGGGCAACTACCGGGGCGATTTGGGCGACTTCAAAGACGTGGTCAACAACACCGTGGACAAGCTGTCGCAGGCGATTTTGGAAGTCAACACCACCGCTTCCAATTTGGTTTCGGCCACGGCGCAGGTATCGGCCACTTCGCAATCTTTGGCCCAAGCCTCCAGCGAGCAGGCGGCTTCGGTCGAGCAAACTTCGGCCTCTATCAGCCAGATGGCCGCCTCCATCCAGCAAAACACCGACAACGCCAAAATTGCCGACGGCATGTCGGCCCAAGGCAGCCAGCGCGCCACCGAAGGCGGCCAAGCCGTGACGGAAACCGTGGGCGCAATGCAGCAAATTGCGCGCAAAATTGGCATCGTCAACGACATCGCCTACCAAACCAACCTGCTGGCGCTCAATGCCGCCATCGAGGCCGCACGCGCGGGCGAGCATGGACGTGGCTTTGCCGTGGTAGCCGCCGAGGTACGCAAGCTGGCCGAGCGCAGCCAAGTAGCGGCGCAAGAAATCAGCCAATTGGCCCTCAACAGCGTGGGCATGGCCGAGCGCGCCGGTGCTTTGTTGGACGAAATTGTGCCTGCCACGCAGAAAACCGCCGATTTGGTGCAAGAGATTGCCGCCGCCTCGCAAGAGCAAAGCGTCAGTGCTGGCCAAATCACCGTGGCGATGGGCCAACTGAACCAAATCACCCAACAAAACGCCAGTGCTTCGGAAGAATTGGCCGCCACGGCAGAAGAGATGTCCTCACAGGCCGCCAATTTGCAGGAAGTGATGGCCTTTTTCTCGGTCGAAGGGCAAGAGCGCAGCGGGGGGCGGTGGCACCATGCCGCCGCGCCACAGCCAACGCCACGTTTGCCCAGCCAGGCACTCATGGCCACGGCCCCTGCTTTGGCAGGCAAGCCCTTGGCCGCCCATGCCAACGAAGATGATTTTGTCTCGTTCTAAGCCCACTCCCAAACATGCAAGCCACTGCCTCCGCCGCTGCGCCCGCCGACTTGCCACAACAGTGCCTGACCGTGCAGGTGGGCGAAGAAATGTTCGCCTTGGGCATCGAGGCCATTTGTGAAATTTTGGAATACCGCGACCTCACCACTGTGCCCTTGGTGCCGCCGCTGATTCGGGGTGTCATGAACCTGGGTGATTGATTTGGCGGTGCGTTTGGGGCGTGCGTCCAGCCCCGTCACCGAGCGTAGCTGCATTGTGATTGTCGAGCTGCCCCACAGCAGCCAGCTACCACGTGGCTACAAACTGGGTTTGGTGGTCGATGCCGTCTCGCAAGTGCGCGCTCTGCCTGCCACTGACCAAGTACCACCACCCGAATTTGGTACCCATCTGCGCCAAGACTTTATCCGGACAATGGCCCGGATAGAGGGCCGCTTTATGGCCCTGCTCGATGTAGAGCGCATCTTGTGGCTGCCCGAGCTGGCGCTGAGCAAGCCAGCGTTTTGATGCAGAAGGGCTGCCCATGATTGCCTTGCCCGTTCTACCAGCGCTGGTCACGCGGCTATCGCGCAAAGAGTTTGCTGCTTTTCAGGCGCTGATTTTTCAGATGACCGGCATCAGCCTGTCAGAGGCCAAGCAAAACCTGCTGGTGGGGCGCTTGGCGCGGCGCGTGCAGGCGCTGGGTTGCGAAAATTTTGCCGATTATTTTGCCTACCTGAGCAAGCGCAAAAACGCCGATGAGTTGCAGGCGATGATTAACCTGGTCACCACCAACGAAACCTATTTTTTCCGCGAACCCAAGCATTTTGATTTTTTGCAACGCCAAGCCAAGCGCCACCCACGCAGCGCGGGCATTTTTCGCAGCTGGAGCGCTGCCGCCTCTAGCGGCGAAGAAGCCTACACGATGGCGATGGTGCTGGCCGAGACGCTGGGGCGCCATCCTTGGCAAGTGGTAGGCACCGACATCAGCACCAAAGTGCTGGCCACAGCCCAAGGCGGGCATTATCCCATGACACGCACCGAAGGCATACCGCTGCCATTATTGAAAAAATATTGCCGCAAAGGCATACGCCAACAAGATGGCACCTTGCTAGTGGCACGAGAATTGCGCGAGCGGGTGCAATTTTTGCACGGTAACCTACTGAGTCCACCGCAAGGATTGGGCCAATTTAATGTCATATTTTTACGCAATTTATTGATTTACTTCAACCAAGAAACGCGCAAAAAAGTGATTGCCAATGTATTGCCTTTTCTCAAACCAGACGGCCACCTGATTGTGGGCCATTCTGAATCTCTCAAAGGAATGCACCCGGCTTTGGTGCAAGAATTGCCCAGTATTTACCGGCACTCTCGTTAAAGCCATTCGTCATTGGCCTGTGGCCTGTGGGCGCTGCACTGGCCAAGGGCTGCTTGGCCAGTGAGAAGGGCAGGTGATTAAGCGGCGTTGGGCTGGCTGGCTTGAGCAGCAACGGCCAAGACATTGGCTTGGGCGGCATCGCTGGCTTGGCTTACGACTTGCTGCAAAGCCCCCATCGCTTGGTTGGCCGAGGCCAGGCTGTTTTTCATGCTGGCCGTCAGGGTTTGCGCTGCCATTGGCATATTTTTTAGCACCGTGTTGAGGTTGCCTTGCACTTTGGCCCACTGCGTTTGCACCTCGGCCAAGGGGGTTTGGCTCTGGCTGTTCCATTCTTGGCCCAAGTTGTTGGCAATTTGGTACAACTCTTGGCCATAGTGGCTGGCTTGGTGGGTCAGCGGTTGCACCAATCCGGCTTGCAAGCTGGCCAATTCGTCCAAGCGTTGCACCTTGAGCAGTTGGTTCCAGTGTTGCGTTTGGGCATTCAGAACCGATTGTGCGGTTTGCACATTCAGGCTCAACAGCTGGGCCAAGCCTTCGCTGGTCTTGCGGGTCAGGTGCTGAAACAAGCTGATGGATTCGGTGGCAGCGGCAAACGGGCGTACAGTGTTTGGCATGGTGATGCGTGGGAAGTGACTCAGGGAAACCCACTCTAAGCCCCAAATATGACAAAGCCATGAATGATATACCGCATTTGCTGCACTGCAGCATTTGGTAAAAATGCTGTTAGAATTGTGCAGAAGCACCACCAGGTGCCCGATTGTTCATTAGCACAAAGCATCGCCAGGATTCACAATGATTGCCATCAAAAAAGCGCAAAAAATCATTCAACGAGAAATAGACTCCGCTGCTGCTTCTATTTTTTCTGAACTGGTTTTATCCTTAGAAAAAAACACCAGCTTTGCTTTGCATCGTTTGTATGAGCTGGATTACAAAAATTTTGAAATCGCGGTCGAAGTCATTAAAGAATGGCGCCTAGACCGTTACTATGCCAGCAAAGTCAAATTGCTGGCCAGTGCTTTGTATATCGAAGAACAGCAAAGCCAATAAACGATTTTGCTGGCACACCCAACGGTGTGCTGGTTGGGGGCTGCGCTTGCGGCTCCAGCGCCCGCGTCTAGCGGGCTTTGGTCGTTGCTTTAGCACAAACCAGCAAAAAAGCGCTATACCAGCATGGTATAACCCTGCCTATAGTCAGGTGGTTGCTGGCCCGCAGTGCGCTGGGGCGGTGGTGCTGGCTGTATTTTTCAGACCAACCGATGGCAGCCAGCTTGGCTGTTTTTTATCCCTAGTGACGCAGGCGGAGCGAGACCTTGACATGACAATGACCAGCATCAAACTACGGCTCAATGTTTTATTTGTTGTCATCATTTCAGTGCTTTTGCTGGCATTCAGTGCCTTCAGTTACTTCAGAACCCAAGCCACCCTAGAACGCGATAACGCCCATCAGGTGAAGATGGCACTGGAGCGCTTGTCCACCAACTTGCCCAGTTTGCTCTGGAGTTTTGACAGCACGCAAATCGGCAAAAATTTGCATTCCGAGATGTCGGCCAATTTTGTGACCGGCATCCTCATCCGCAGTGGCGACAAGGTGCTGGCCGGTGTAGCGCGCGGTGCCGATGGGCAAGCGGTAGCGGCCACTGCCGCACCAGCGGCTGATTTTTCGCGCGAGGTCGAACTGTTTTACCAAGAGGATGGCAAAGCCAACCCCGTGGGTAAGGCCACGGTGTATGTCTCCACCGCCGAAATCCGCGATACCCTGAACCATGAGCTGTGGCGTGCTTTGGCACAGGTGCTAATTTTGGACGTGGTGATTGTGATTGCCTTGTCCTCTATTCTCAACTCGATGGTACTCAATCCACTGGCGCATGTCGGCCACGCGCTGCGCGAAATTGCCCAAGGCGATGCCGACCTGACGCGCCGCCTGCCGCGTGCCAGCACCGACGAATTTAACGATGTGGCCGAAGGCTTCAACACCTTTGTCGAGCATTTGCAAAACATCATGCTGCAAATTCGCCAGAGTGTGACCACCATCTCTGAAGCGTCGAGTGAGATTGCCCGTGGCAACCTGGATTTGTCTGCGCGCACCGAGTCACAGGCCAGCTCCTTAGAGCAAACGGCGGCGTCGATGCAAGAAATTACCCACACCGTGCAGCAAAACGCCGAAAGCGCCCAGCAGGCCAACCACATGGTCGGTGCCGCTGCCGAGGTGGCCGCACGCGGCGGCTCAGTGGTTCAAGAGGTGGTGCAGACGATGGGGGCCATCAATGCCTCCTCGCGCAAAATTGTGGACATCATCAGCGTGATTGATGGCATCGCCTTCCAAACCAACATTTTGGCCCTGAATGCTGCGGTAGAAGCCGCACGCGCAGGCGAGCAAGGCCGGGGTTTTGCCGTAGTGGCTTCCGAGGTGCGTAGCTTGGCAGGGCGCTCGGCGGCAGCAGCCAAAGAAATCAAAGCCCTGATTGACGAGTCGGTGACGAATGTGGACATTGGTAGCCGTTTGGTGGACCAAGCCGGGGCCACCATGACCGAGATTGAAGACAGCGTGAGCAAGGTCACGGGCATCATGGCCGAAATCCATGCCGCTACCGATGCCCAAACCTTGGGTATCAGCCAAGTCAACGAAGCCATTCGGCAAATGGACGACAGCACACAGCAAAATGCGGCGCTGGTCGAACAGGCCGCCGCAGCGGCCAGCTCCATGCAAAACCAAGCCACCCAATTGGCGGCAGCCGTGGGGATGTTCAAGCTTTCAGAGGCCACGGCCTCGGGCCGTATGGTGGCCCTGCGCTAGTTTTTTCCACCTTGTTCAAGGAGTTGTTTGATGATGAAACGTCTGCTTTCTACCCTGTGTGTCGCTGCGGGCCTGATGGCCAGTGCCTCGGTCAGCGCACAAACCGCCCAACTGGTTTATAACGAAAACGCGGTCGGGCAAACCATTGCTGGCAAGCTCATCACCGATATTTACAAAAAGGCGGGCATGAGTGCCACCGCCGTGCCGGTGCCGGGGGTGCGCGCCAATGCAATGGCGTTGTCGGGCGAAAAAGATGGCGAGGCCGGGCGCATCGGGGCTTATTACCTCAAAAACCCCACTTTGATTAAAGTCGAGCCGTCGCATTACTACCTGTCCTCGTCCGCCTTTGCCAAAAAAGACAAGGGTATCGTCATCAAATCGAAAGAGGATTTGAAGAAGTACAAAGTGGGTATTGTGCGCGGCATTGCCCACGGCGAAGCGGCCACCGAAGGGATGCAAGGGGTGCAGTTGGCGGCCTCGTATGAGCAGCTTTACAAGATGCTGGATGGCGACCGGATTGATGTGGTGGTGGACGAAGGCATCAGCGGCCCAATTTTGCTGAAAAAATTGGGCATGAGCAACACCATCGGCCATGTGGGCGAGATTGCGCGCTTAGATTTGTACCATTCGCTCAACCCAAGCAAAAAAGACTGGGCACCTAAAATTTCAGCCACCATCAAGGCCATGAAAGACTCGGGCGAGCTAGACAAACTGGTCAAGCGCTACGAAGAAGAAGCCATGAAATAAGCCGCCCCCAGCGCACAGCAGCCACACTAGGCGGCTGTGCTTTTTTAAGCGCTTTCTTCTTTAGGATGGCGTTCCATCAAAATCGAGACGGCATCCAAAGGCCGCAACTGTCCATCCAACAGGGCCACTACGCCCTCGCTGATGGGCATTTCTAGTCCCAGCTGGCGCGCACGTTGCACCACGGTGCGCGCGCTATAAACGCCCTCGGCCACATGGCCTAAAGAATCTACCGCCTGTTGCAGCGTTTGCCCCTGTGCCAACAACTGGCCTACGCGGCGGTTGCGCGATAAATCGCCCGTGGCCGTCAGCACCAAATCCCCTAAGCCCGACAAGCCCATAAAGGTTTCGGCTTTGGCCCCCAAAGCCAAGCCCAAGCGCGTCATTTCGGCCAGCCCACGGGTGATGAGGGCGGCACGGGCGTTTAAACCCAACGCCAAGCCATCGCACAGGCCGGTGGCAATGGCCAATACATTTTTTACGGCACCGCCTACTTCTACGCCGACAAGGTCTTCGTTGGCATAAACGCGCAGACTGGGACTGTGCAAGGCTTGCACCAAGGCTTCGCGCACGCTGGCATGTTCACTCGCGGCCACCAAGGCGGTGGGTTGGCCGCGCGCCACTTCTTGGGCAAAGCTGGGGCCACTGAGCGCACCAGAGCGCAAATGCGGCGCTACTTGGGCGCACACTTCGTGGGCCAGCAGACCAAAGGCATGGGAGCCTGCCGGTGCCGCCTCAAACCCTTTGCACAGCCACGCCACCGGGGCTGGGCAGTCACGCAACAACGTTAAAAATTCGCGCAGGGCAGCGGTGGGTGTGGCCACAATCACCACATCAGCCCGCGCCGCCTGCTGCACCGGCACCGCGCCACTCACCAAGGCCAAACCGGGCGGCAGCAGTCTATCGGGCAGATAGCGTGCATTGCAGCGTGTGGCCTGCATGGCGGCGCACTGCGCGGCATCGCGCGTCCACAGCGTAACGGCATGGCCAGCAGGATGCTGTGCCGCGCTAATCGCCACGGCGGTGCCCCAAGCACCAGCACCAAGGACAAGAATGTTCATCGAAGGCAAAGGGCTACCGCAGCGACTGGGCCGCGCGTAGCCTCAAGGAAAAATTACTGTGGCAGCAGGGTAGAGGGCGCTTGGCCTTCCACTTGGGCTTGCTGTTGTTGCTCGTACATGGCTTGGAAGTTGATTTCGGCCAAATGCACCGGCGGAAAGCCTGCACGGGTAATCAGGTCAGCCACGTTGCCACGCAGGTAGGGATAGACGATTTGCGGGCAGGCAATGCCCATGATGGGGCCCATTTGCTCTTCGGGGATGTTGCGGATTTCAAAAATACCCGCTTGCTTGGCTTCGACCAAAAACACGGTGCGGTCTTTGACCTTGGTCTGCACCGTGGCCGTGACGGCCACTTCAAACATGCCTTCGGCCACGGGGGTGGCTTCTACGCCCAGTTGGATATCCACGGTGGGCTGCTCTTGCTCTAGCAAGATGGCGGGCGAGTTGGGTTGCTCCAACGAAGCATCTTTCAGATAGACGCGCTGAATTTGGAACACCGGGTTTGCAGCTTGATCGGACATGGGAAAAATAGCTTTCTTCAAGGGAGGTAGCGTAAAAAAGCCGCCGGGGATGATGCCACCCCGCAGCGGACACAAGGCAGGCCAATTATGCAGTGCCCAACAGGGGCAGCAGACCACCTTGGCTGTCCAGCGCGATAAGGTCATCGCAACCGCCTACATGGGTGCTGCCGATAAAAATTTGCGGTACGGTGCGCCGCCCGGTAATTTCCATCATCAACTGGCGCGCTGCTGGGTCTTGGTCAATGCGGATTTCTTCAATCTGCGCTACCCCCCGGCTCTTGAGCAGCTGCTTGGCGCGGATGCAGTAGGGGCAGACGGCGGTGGTGTACATTTTCACGGCTTGCATGGGGCTTTTCCTTTCAGGAGGGGGCAAAAACGAGGGCCAAGCGCCTTAGGATTTTTTCTCTACCGGCAAACCGGCTTCTTGCCAGGCTTTTAAGCCCCCAGCCAGCGCTTGGGCATTGCTGTAACCCAATTTTTGCGCCATCATGGCGGCGCGTTGGGCGCGGCTGCCTCGGGCGCACACCAGCACCAGCGGCAGCGCCTTGTTTTTGACTACCGCTGGCAGGCGGCTTTCTAGTTCGGACAGCGGCACATTTTTGGCACCCACCGCGTGGCAAGCGGCATACTCCTCGGCACCACACACATCAATCAACACGCCTTTTTCGCGGTTAATCAGCTGCACGGCGGCAGTGGTGGTCAAGCCACCAGCACCCGCTTGCAGGGCAGGTAGCAGCAACATTGCGCCGGAAACCACGGCCAGCAGCATCAAATACCAGTTCTCGACAATGAAATTCACAATAATCCTTGGGTTGGCAAACAGCGACAATTTTAGAATGTACGGTTTTGACCCGTTACCTCTAGGGAAACCATGCACAAACTCGTTCTGATTCGCCACGGCGAATCCACCTGGAATCTGGAAAACCGCTTTACCGGCTGGACTGATGTTGACCTGACCCCCACCGGCGTTTCACAAGCTATGTCGGCAGGCAAGCTGCTCAAGGCCGAAGGCTACGAGTTTGACCGAGCCTACACCAGCGTACTCAAGCGTGCCATTCATACCCTGTGGTATGCCTTGGACGAAATGGACTGCACTTGGTTGCCGGTGCAAAAAAGCTGGCGCCTCAACGAGCGCCACTATGGCGCTTTGCAGGGCCTGAACAAAGCCGATATGGCGCAGCAGTACGGCGATGAGCAGGTGCTGATTTGGCGCCGCAGTTACGACACCCCACCCCCGGCACTGGAGGCCAATGACCCACGCGGCCAGCGCGAAGAGCGCCGCTATGCCGGTCTGTCGCCCGAGCAAATCCCCCTGACCGAGTGCCTGAAAGACACCGTAGCCCGTGTGCTGCCGTTCTGGAACGATGTCATGGCCCCGGCCATCCAAAGCGGCCAGCGCGTGGTGGTGGCGGCGCATGGCAACTCGATTCGCGCCTTGGTCAAGTATTTGGACAACATCTCCGAGCAAGACATTGTCGGCCTGAACATTCCCAACGGTATCCCGCTGGTTTATGAGCTGGACGAAAACCTCAAGCCGATTCGCAACTACTATCTGGGTGATGCCCAAGCCGCCGCAGCCGCTGCCGCAGCGGTGGCTTCGCAAGGCAAGGCGTAACAAAATCGCTTCGCTTTCACCCAGTGCGCGGGAAGCCTCGGGGTTCAGCCCGAGGTCGACAGCGGGGATGCCGTAGGCATCCTCATGGGGTGTTTGCTACTCTTGGATGTTCAATTGATAATGCACAGCATGGATTGCACCAAAACCTTGCGCCTGCGCATCAAAGACAAGCACGCTCGCGTACTGTCTGCGATGGCGCGTGAGGTCAATCAAGTCTGGAACTTCTGCAACGAAACCAGCCACCGCGCTATCCGTGAGCGCCACCAGGGGCTTTCGGGCTACGACCTGCAAAAGCTCACCAACGGTTTCAGCAAGTGCGATGGCATACACATTGGTTCGCCCACCGTGCAGCAAGTGTGTGAAGACTACGCCAAGGCCCGCAAGCAGTTCAAAAAAGCCAAGTTGCGCTGGAGAGTCTCTAATCCCCAGAGTAGCAAATACAGCCTGGGCTGGATTCCTTTCAAGGCGCGGGCCTTGCAATACAAGGCAGGGCAAGTTGTCTTTGCGGGTCAAAAATTCAGTCTTTGGGATAGCTACGGGCTGGCAGACTATGAATTGCGTGCGGGCTGCTTTAGCCAAGACAACCGGGGGCGCTGGTATCTCAATATCGTAGTCAAGACGCAAGCCAAGCCTACAGCGGCAACGGCCAGTGTGGGCATTGACTTGGGCCTGAAAGACTGCGCTACGGCGTCAAACGGGAAAAAAGAGCATGGCCGCTGGTATCGCCAGCATGAATTGGAACTGGCTAAAGTACAGCGGGCGCACAAAAAGGATCGGGTCAAAGCCGTCCACGCAAAAATTGCCAATCAGCGCAAAGACGCGCTGCATAAATTTAGCACCACGGTGGTGCGAGAAAACGCCGCCATCTTCGTGGGCGACGTGGCCAGTGCAAAACTGGTCAAAACCAAGATGGCCAAAAGCACGCTGGATGCGGGCTGGGCCATGCTCAAGACGATGTTGGAATACAAGAGCCATCAGGCTGGTATCGTCTTTATGGAAGTGAACGAAGCGTACACAACCCAAACTTGCTCGTGCTGCGGGAGCATTCCCGCCAGCAGTCCGAAAGGTAGGGCGGGTTTGCGAATAAGAGAATGGACGTGCAGCGACTGCGGAGCGGAACACGACCGCGATGTGAACGCAGCACGGAACATTCTTGCGGCGGGGCATCGCCGTCCAGCAGTAGGAATCTCCGGGGTTTAGCCCGGAGAGGATGTCAAGGCAAGGCCCTGCATAAAGCATATAAGTAAAGTGCCCGCGCTGGGAACTGGTGCGGGCGCGGCCCCTCCAAGGGAATAATTGAAACGGTAAAGGTGTGTTCTATGGGCCACAAACTCAAAATTGCAGGGTGGGTGTCGATAGGCGTGGTGGCCGGGGCGCTGACCACGGTGTCGTTGCAAACCGTGGCGCGCAGCGCCATGTCACCCCTGCCGCTGGAAGAAATCCAGCAGTTGTCGGCGGTGTTTGGCTTGGTCAAGACCGACTATGTCGAGCCAGTCGATGACAAAAAACTGATTACCGATGCCATCGCGGGCATGGTGGCCAGCTTAGACCCGCATTCGCAGTATTTTGACAAAAAATCGTTTGCCGAATTCCGCGAAGGCACCACGGGCAAGTTTGTCGGCGTGGGCATCGAAATCACGCAAGAAGATGGCTTGATTAAGGTGGTCTCGCCGATTGAAGGCTCGCCCGCCTTCCGTGCCGGTCTCAAAACCAACGATTTGATTACCAAAATTGACGACACCGCCGTCAAAGGCTTGTCACTCAATGATGCCGTGAAGAAAATGCGCGGCCAGCCACGCACCAAAGTCACGCTGATGATTTTGCGTAAAGACGAGGGCCGCACCTTCCCGGTCACCATCGTGCGCGAAGAAATCAAGACCCAATCGGTCAAGGCCAAAATGATGGAGCCGGGTTATGGCTGGATTCGCCTAAGCCAGTTCCAAGAGCGCACGGTGGATGATTTTGTGCGTAAGCTCGAAGAACTCTACAAAGAAGACCCCAAGCTCAAGGGCTTGGTGCTGGACTTGCGTAATGACCCCGGCGGCCTGCTCGATGCAGCGGTGGCGGTTTCGGCAGCGTTTTTGCCTACCGATGTGACGGTAGTCTCTACCAATGGGCAACTGGCCGAAAGCAAGGCCATTTACAAAGCCGCGCCCGAGTTTTACGCGCGCCGGGGCAGTGGCGACCCGCTCAAGCGCCTGCCGGTGGCCCTGAAAACCGTACCTTTGGTGGTGTTGGTCAATGAGGGTTCTGCCTCGGCCAGCGAGATTGTGGCCGGTGCTTTGCAAGACTACAAACGCGCCACCATCATGGGCAGCCAAACCTTTGGCAAAGGCTCGGTGCAAACCGTGCGCCCGCTTGGCCCCGATACCGGTATCAAGCTGACCACCGCGCGCTACTACACCCCCAACGGCAAAGCCATCCAAGCCAAGGGCATCGTGCCCGACATCATGTTGGATGAAACCGCCGAAGGTGATTTATTTGCGGCTTTGCGCGTGCGCGAGTCCGACTTAGAAAAACACCTGGGCAATGGTCAAAATGCCGAGCAAAAAGACGATGCCCGCGAGCAAGCACGCGAAGAAGCACGCAAGCGCCTCGAAGAAGAATCCAAAAAACCTTTGGCCGAGCGCAAACTGCCCGAGTTTGGCTCGGACAAAGACTTCCAACTGAGCCAAGCCATCAACCAGCTCAAGGGCCAGCCGGTGTTGGCCAGCAAAACCCAAAGCGAGCGCAAGGACGAGAAAAAAGCCACACCATGACCGATGAGCAGCTGTTGCGCTATTCGCGCCACATCTTGCTAGATGAATGGGGCATCGAGGGCCAACAGCATCTGTTGCAGGGCCATGCGCTGGTGATTGGTGCGGGTGGCTTGGGTTCGCCCGCCGCGCTGTATTTGGCCTCTGCTGGGGTGGGGCGCATCACCCTGGTCGATGATGATGTGGTCGATTTAACCAATCTGCAACGCCAAATTGCCCACACCACGGCGCGCATCGGCCAGCCCAAGGTGGCCTCTATCGCGCAAGCCCTGCACGACATCAATCCCGAAGTGCAGGTAACTACGTTGCAAACCCGTGCCGATGCCGCTTTGCTGGCCCAACAGGTAGCCAACGCCGATGTGGTGTTGGATTGCAGCGACAACTACGCCACGCGCCATGCCATCAATGCCGCCTGTGTGCGCCAGCAAGTGCCTTTGGTGGCCGGTGCGGCCAGCCGTTGGCAGGGCCAGCTGATGGTGGTCGATGCGCGCCACAAGGCGGCCCCTTGCTATGCCTGCCTGTTTGCCCCCGATGAGCAGTTTGCCGATTTGCGTTGCGCCACAATGGGCGTGCTGGCCCCCTTGGTCGGCATCATCGGAGCGATGCAGGCGGCCGAAGCCCTGAAAATTTTGTCTGGGGTGGGCGCTTCGTTGCTGGGGCAGTTGTTCATGCTCGATGCCCAAACCATGCAAACGCGCAGTTTGGCCATACCACGCAACCCCGAATGTGAAGTTTGCGCCACAAACCACGGCTTGTTACCTTAAAACCCCAGTCAAGGTCGTAAACGATGGTAGGCTTAACTCTCTGGACGCAGAGAAGGAAAAAGCCTGTATGCCCGTTTCAACCCGTGTACTGATTGCCGAAGACAGCAAGGTGCAAGCCGACATGCTGTGCAACTTGCTGGTCGATGCGGGCTATCAAGTCAGGGTGGCGCACGATGGTGCCCAAGCCTTGCAAATGGCGCGTGAGCAGCCCCCCGATTTGTTGCTCAGTGATGTCACCATGCCCATCATGGATGGCTTTGAGCTGTGCCGCCACATTCGCCAAGATGCTGCTTTGCGCTCTTTGCCGGTGATTTTGCTCACCGCCATGACCGGGGTCAAAGACATCATTTGTGGCCTGAATGCCGGAGCCGACAATTACCTGACCAAACCGTTTGACAACGCCATGCTGCTGGCGCGGGTGCAAGATGCGCTGTACCGCCCTAGCCAAGCCTTCCGCGAGGAAAAACTGGCTTTAGAGGCCACCTCGGATGGGCGACGCTTTCAAGTCCATGCGGGGCCACAGCAAATGCTCAATTTGCTGCTTTCTACCTACCACAACGCGCTAGAACAAAACAAGCTGCTGCACGCTACGCAAATCAAACTCACGCAGCTCAATAGCCAATTGCAAGAAGAGGTGGCGCGCCAATCCAAAGCCCTGATTGAGGAAGAACGCAAACTCAGTGCCGAGCGCGAATTGTTGCTCAAACAGCACTCGGCGCACCACGAGCAAATGCACGCCAGCTTGATTGAATCGGTCAGTGCGATTGCCGCCACGATTGAGGTGCGTGACCCCTACACCTCGGGCCACCAGCGGCGCGTAAGCGAGTTGTCGGTACTGATTGGCCAAGAACTGGCCTTGGATGCGTTTGCCTTAGAGGGGCTACGCATTGCGGCCTCGGTGCATGATATTGGCAAAATTCGCATTCCGGCTGAAATTTTGACCAAACCGGGCCGCCTAGACCCGGCAGAGTTTGAGCTAATTAAACTGCACGCCGTGGCCAGTTTTGATATTCTGAAAAACATCCAATTTCCGTGGCCGATTGCCAAGATTGTGATGCAGCACCATGAGCGGCTAGATGGTTCGGGTTATCCGCATGGCCTGAAAAACGGCCAAATTTTGCCCGAAGCGATGATTATTGCCGTGGCCGATGTGGTCGAATCTATGGCCACGGCACGGCCTTATCGTAAATCTTTGGGCATCCAAGCAGCCATCCAAGAAATTGAACGCGGCAAGGGCAGTAAATTTACTGCTGAGGTGGTGGATGCGTTTATCCGCGTCCACGAGCAGCAACGCTGGTCGCCCGAGAGCTAAAATCGGCGCAGGCTTGGTTTTTAGGCCGCTGGGCGCAATTTTTCGCTCAAGCGCTGTTGTACCCCGGCTGAAACAAACTGGGCCGTGTCGCCGCGCAGCATGGCAATCTCGCGTACCAAGGTGCTGCTGATGTGTTGGTATGGGGTGCTGGGGGTTAAAAAAACGCTTTCAATCTCGGGGCGCAGCGCGCGGTTCATGCCCGCCAACTGAAACTCATAATCAAAATCGGTGCCCGAGCGCAGACCGCGCACCATCACCTGTGCGCCTCGGGCGGCGGCAAATTCGGTTACCAGTCCTTCAAATGGTTCTACTTGGACGTGGGGATAGTTTTGCATGGCTTGGCGCACCATGTCGAGGCGTTCCTCCAGCGTGAACAGGGTTTTTTTGTGGTGCGCGATGGCTACCGCCACGGTAATGCGACCAAACATGCGTGCTGCACGGTGCAGCATATCTTCGTGGCCCAAAGTCATCGGGTCAAAAGTGCCGGGGTAAATCGCCAGAATATCGTTGGCCATGAAAAGTTGTCTCCTGTGGGGGGTTAGGCTTGCGGGTGCAGTACCAGCAAATGGGCATGAACCGCCCCAGCTTTGAGGTGCCGGTGTAGCGCCAAGCCCAGCGGTGTGAGGGCAGCAGCATCCCAAGCCGTGGGGGCTTCGAGGTAAATATAGCCTTGTGGCTTGAGTGCCTGCACTGCCGCTTGCAGTGCAGGCAAGAATAAAGCGCTGTCAAACGGGGGGTCTAACAACACCAAATCCAAGCTGGCGGCGGGGCATTGGCGCAGTTGCGCGATGCCATCGCCTCGGCGCAGTTGTACGCTGCTCGCTTGTAGGCGCTGGCACAGATTTTGCAGTTGCGCCACCAAAGCGGCATCTTGCTCTACCAATTGCACTTGGGTAGCCCCGCGTGAGGCGGCTTCTAAACCGAGTGCGCCGGTGCCTGCAAAGGCATCCAAACAGTGCCAGCCGGTTAAATCTTGGCCTAGCCAGTTGAACAGGGTTTCGCGCACCCGGTCGGGCGTGGGGCGCAAACCGGGTTTATGGGCTACGGGCAGGCGAGTGCGTCGCCACTGGCCGCCAATGATGCGGATTTCTCCAGCCCCTGCCGGGGTAGCTGCTGCTGGCTTGGGCGCTTGAGCGGGTTTGGCCGATACAGCGGCGCTAACGCGGTCTGCGCTAGGAGCGCGCAAGGCCGCTTGCATTTGGGCGGGAGTGAGGCGGTGGCGGCTCATAGTGAAGGGGCAATCTGCTGGTCGTTTAACTGGTGGGAGCCTGCATTGTCTCTGAATTGGCATGCAGGTGCAGCGCCGCAAAAAGAAGTGAAGTCTTGGGCAAAGGAACTTGATCCAGAGTTAGCCAACCTCTTGGTTTTACCGGCACCTGATGCCTGAATAACGCGGTTCTCTGCTGCCCACAGTCACCGCTACTGGTAGTGGTAACGGCAAGCGACAATGACCAGTGCTGCATTTTCAGCGCAGTAAACCAGCCGGTGGCTATCGTCTATGCGGCGCGACCAAAAGCCAGAAAGGTTGGCCTTGAGTGGCTCAGGCTTGCCAATGCCTTCAAAAGGATGGCGCACGGCATCTTTGATCAGAGCGTGGATACGCTTGAGCGTTTTCTTGTCTTGCCCTTGCCAGTATTCGTAATCTTCCCAAGCGACTTGTGTCCAAGTCAGCCGGGACAAGTTTTGCTCATTCAACGACATCGACCAAGCTACGTTGCATGGTTTGGCCTTGGCGGTAGAAGAGGTGGCGCGCCAACTGAGCCAAGTAGCAGCGCTGGTGGTGCAAAACCGCGAAGATGTGCAAGGCGCTTGGGCGGCATCGCAGCAGTTGGAGCAAGCCGCCAAAGAGTTGGATGAGTTGGTTAAATACTTTGATTGAAACTGTAGTGCCGTATAACGATGCACCGCTTTTGCGGCACTACCTTGCATCAGCGCAAATAAACAATCCGACTGACGGTACCATCAGTGAAGTGGTACACGATTAAAAAGCCAGGATCTGAGGCCAAGGCACTGTTTGCACCACACCAATAAACACCAAGATCACTATCCAGCACATCGCAAGCAAAACTTTGACGGAAAACAAGATCCATTATCTCCCCGGTAAAAAGCTCATCTAAAGACTCAGGTTGACCACACGAAACCCCACCCGGATACGGGGCGCGATCGCAGGTAATCAGGTAACTGACGGTATTGCTAGGCAGAGATGCGGGCGTTTGCGCTGCTTGTGCCACCCCAGTGAAAAAGCACGCCACCACCACCCAGAGTAGCAAATACCGGGTAACGCATCGCAGGCGTTCGTCAAAATGAATGAAATGTAACATCGCTATAGCTCCCATAATTTTTTGGCTGAAGACCATTGAGCTGCGTAAAAATGACGCAGCCACGTCAGCCGTGAGGGCTGACGGGAACATGATGCAAGATGTTACCAGCACAATACTTGATAAAAATCAAGCATTCAACAAGCAGTGTGTGCTTTATTAGCTTATTTTGCTGGGTAAATGGGCACGTACAAGCTGCCACCCCCCTGCTGAAACTCCTCGGCTTTGGCGTGCAGCCCTTCTTCCAGCGCTTTGGCTTCGGCCAAGCCTTTGGCGGCGGCAAAGTCGCGCACTTCCTGTGTGATTTTCATCGAGCAAAACTTGGGGCCGCACATGGAACAGAAATGGGCTACCTTGGCCGAATCCTTGGGCAGGGTTTCATCGTGGTATTCCTGCGCCGTTTCGGGGTCTAGGCCCAAGTTGAATTGGTCTTGCCAGCGGAAGTCAAAACGCGCTTGGCTCAGCGCGTCGTCGCGGGCGCGCGCACCGGGGTGGCCCTTGGCTACATCGGCAGCGTGGGCGGCAATTTTGTAGGCAATGATGCCTTGCTTGACGTCATCGCGGTCGGGCAGGCCCAAATGCTCCTTGGGTGTGACGTAGCACAGCATGGCCGTGCCCATCCAGCCAATCATGGCCGCACCAATCGCGCTGGCAATATGGTCGTAGCCGGGGGCAATGTCGATGGTCAGCGGGCCGAGAGTGTAGAACGGGGCTTCGTGGCAGTGCTTGAGCTGCTCAGTCATGTTGGCCTGAATCATGTGCATGGGTACATGGCCGGGGCCTTCAATCATGGTTTGCACATCGTGCTTCCAAGCAATTTGTGTCAGTTCACCCAAGGTGTGCAACTCGGCAAATTGGGCTTCGTCGTTGGCATCCGAGGCACAGCCAGGGCGCAAGCCATCGCCCAAGCTAAAGGCCACATCGTAGGCCTTCATGATGTCGCAGATGTCTTCAAAATGCTGGTACAAGAAGCTCTCGCGGTGGTGCGCCATGCACCACTTGGCCATGATGGAGCCTCCACGCGACACAATGCCGGTGCGGCGGTTGGCCGTCAGGTGGATATGGCCCAAACGGATACCCGCGTGGATGGTGAAATAGTCCACGCCCTGCTCAGCTTGCTCGACCAGCGTGTCGCGGAAAATCTCCCACGTCAGGTCTTCGGCAATGCCGCCGACTTTCTCTAAGGCTTGGTAAATTGGCACGGTGCCAATCGGTACCGGGCTGTTACGCACAATCCAATCGCGCGTGGTGTGGATGGCCTTGCCGGTGGACAAATCCATCACATTGTCAGCCCCCCAGCGAATCGCCCAGACCAGCTTCTCGACTTCTTCTTCGATGCTGGAGGTGACGGCAGAGTTGCCGATGTTGGCATTAATTTTGACCAAGAAGTTGCGCCCAATCGCCATCGGCTCCACTTCGGGGTGGTTGATGTTGGCGGGGATGATGGCGCGGCCACGGGCCACTTCATCGCGCACAAATTCTGGGGTGATGATTTTGGGGATGCTCGCCCCCAGCGGGTTGCCCATCAGACGCTGTTCGCGCGCTGCATCTTGTTGGTACTGGGCCATCCATTCACGTTTGCCGTTTTCACGGATGGCAACATATTCCATCTCGGGCGTGATAATGCCTTTCTTGGCATAGTGCATTTGCGTCACGTTGGAGCCACTTTTGGCGCGCAGAGGCTGGCGTTGCAGGGCGGCGGCTTCGGCACGCAAGGCAGCTAAGCGGGCCGCATCGTCATTTTTTTGCCCGTCGTCCAAAGCCACGGGGGGGCGGCCTTGGTAGCGCTCCACATCGCCCCGGCCTTCAATCCAAGCACCGCGCACGCTGGCCAAGCCTTGGCGCACGTCAATGCTGGCGGTGGGGTCGGTGTAGGGGCCAGAGGTGTCATAGACGCTTACCACTTCGCCATTGGTGAGGGCAATATCGCGCACCGGCACGCGCAAGTCGGGGTGCAATTGGCCGGGGATATAGGATTTGGTCGAAGCAGGAAAGGGGGCGCGTGTCAGGGCCAGCAAATCGGCAAATTTTTCGGGGGCATTCATGGGTAGTCTCCGGGGCAGTGGCAAGGTTGCGCTCCGGAGTGGATGTTGCCGGGCCGCCCACCGCAAACGTGCAGGCGCAGACCATCCGCTCTTCTTCCGCCGGTATCAACCGGATCAAGTTCGTCGGGTTCGGGGGCTGAGCCTGTGGCAGGCCGCCCCCATCTCAGTGCAGCGCACACCCCGGAGCAGCTGCGAGTATAGGCCGCTCTGGCTTGCGCTGCTGCGGGCAGTGTTTTATTGCGCCCGAATCATGGTGCCGTGGGCTTGGCCGCTCAGCACCTCCAATAGCATGGCGTGGGGCGCGCGGCCATCAATGATGTGGACGGCATTCACACCGGCCTTGGCTGCATCGAGCGCTCCGGCAATTTTGGGCAGCATCCCACCGCTGATGGTGCCATCGGCCACCAGTGCGTCGATGCGTTGCGGCGTGAGTTCGGTCAAAAGTTGGCCTTGTTTGTCTAGCACGCCGGGGATGTTGCTCAACATGAGTAACTTTTCTGCTTGCAGCGCCACGGCCAAACCAGCGGCCACCACATCGGCATTGATGTTGTAGCTTTCATTCTCGGGGCCAAAACCCACCGGACTGACCACCGGAATCAAGCCTGCACCTTGCAGCGTTTGGATGATGCGGGTGTCGATGGCGGTGATGTCGCCCACTTGGCCGACATCGTGCGTGAGGTTGGGGTTGTTTTGGTCCACCAAGCGCAGTTTTTGGGCGCGAATCAAGCCACCATCACGCCCAGTCAGGCCGACAGCACGGCCACCAGCTTGCTGGATTCGGCCCACGATATCGGCTTGTACCTCGCCAGCCAACACCCATTGCACTACCTGCATGGTTTCGGCATCGGTCACGCGCATTCCTTGGATAAACTGGCCTTGTTTGCCCACGCGCTGGAGCGCGGCTTCAATTTGCGGGCCGCCACCATGCACCACTACCGGCTGAATGCCTGCCAATTGCAACAGCACAATGTCTTCAGCAAAAGCTTGTTGCAAGGCGGGGTCGGTCATGGCGTTGCCGCCGTATTTGACCACCATCGTTTTACCGCGAAATTGGCGCAGTGCGGGCAACATCTGGGCCAGCAGCTGGGCGTGGTCACGCGCGGTGATGGGGGAAGGGGTGGCGGTGGTATCGGTCATGGCAGCCTTTTCTCAAAAGAAGAACAGAGGCCAAATTGTGCCGCAGCCTGCAACACAGTTTAATGTTCATCAGGTTGCGCGTGAAACCTCGGCATTCATGCCGGGGAGGTAGAGCGCGGAACGCATCGCGTTCCTTGCTTTGGGCCGGTACCTGCTCACATCCATTCAATAGCCCGGTTGACAGAAATTAGTG
>NZ_JAQUCA010000050.1 GCF_028686475.1 Giesbergeria sp.
CATTACAGCCACCAGTAACGCTGGATGCCTTTGCCCAAGCGGCAATGGCCGAAATTGAGCGACGTGAGGGCTACGAGCAGCAGTTGCTGGCCGGGTTGCGGGCTTGCACTGCACTGATACGCTGATGCCTAGTTCCATGTGGAACTGCGTTATATTTCATATGTAATATGTAAGAAAACATACAGAAAAAACGGATAGCCCCCGATAACGCCCGATTATCGAAAGTAATTTCGGCTAATGGGGCGTAGCCGTCGCAAAAAAAGCCCGGTACAGGGCCGGGCGGGTGTTGGAGGCGATTTTGTCTTGCAGCTACACAACTTGTGGATGAGCTTGTGCGGTCTGCGCAGCCTGTGTGTTGAGATTCTGCATCATCTCCACTGCTCTTGCTTTGTGCTCATCAGATATAACTTCAACTGGATTTATGTCAAAATCAAAGCGATTGTCAAATTTAAACATTCCCGCAATATACTGCGGTTTTTTAATATGCCTGATGATAAATACATTAATTATTCTGGAAATAACAGTGTTCGTGCAATCTGCAAGTTCTGGATCAGCCCTGAATAAATTAAAAACCTGTTTGTGAATGCCAATCATCAATGGCCGGAAGCACTCAACATCATCAATAAAAACAGTTTCTTGAAAAATCAGTTTGCTAGATAAATAAGCGTTGATAATTGGTCGTGCTTTTGCAAATTGCTCTCTGTTTCTTGCAGATGCTTCTGAAGCAAGTCTTATATTTTCTAAGCGCCGTTTTTCTTTTTCTTTCATCTGCTTATTTTTTGCAGATTTTTGCTTGGGGGGATTAGGGGTTTGGGCTGTTGGGGGCGGTGGTGGTGGTGGCGGTGTTGCTTGGGCTAATGGGCTGGGCTTTTTAGGAAGTGTGAGGGTGGGGCGTTTCATTTTTTTTCGCTTAATCTAAGGTATCAATGAGGCTCGCGAAACAAAAAAGGCTGCGCTTTCGTTGTCAGCCGATAGCCTTGTCCGCAGCGCTCAATTAAGCCTTCGGCGGCTAAACAGGCTTGGATAGCGCGCGCTGAGCTGGTGTTGCCTCCTACAACAGACTGAATCGCACGCACGCTAGGGGTGGTTAGTGTGCCATCTACTACAGCAGCACGAGCAGCGGCATAGCGTGGGCCGGGCGTTGGCTGATCTTCCTGTATTGGCACCTGCTGTGCTACTGGCTCGGGCACGGTTGGCACACTTGCCGGGCGTAGTGTGGGCACAGTTTGTGCGGGCATGGCCCAAACCATTGGAGCCATAGAGACACTAAGGGCTGGCACGGTCACATGGTGCCAATGGCGCAGCGCTGGCACGGTGGTTTTCCTAAGAAGCGCAGGCACAGTTTTGGTATCGCGGCTGGCACGCAGCAGGGCACCAGCAGCACTCATCATAATAAGCCCAGTCATGGTTAAGAGCATGGCACGGGCGGCGTTGTAGGCGATGGTACCCTGTTGGCCGAAAACGTCGGTAATTGTGGTTTTTTGGCTGGCTAATAGGTTGGCCAACTCTTTTACTTCGCTACTGGCTTGGGCTTGGAGGGCTTGGGCTGTACGCAGGTTTTCGCTGCCAGTTTCGCGTTGGGCAATAAATCGGCTACCTACTTGCTCTTGAGCTGTAGCGCTAAGGCTTGCCGATTGGGCTTGCATTTGGGCGATATTAGCCCTCAAATAATCAATGCGAGCGGCGCTGGCAGCCTGCGCTGCTGTGCCACTTTGTACCAGGGCGTGCTGAGTAGCAAAGACGGTCAGGGTCTCAAACGATAATAGCAGCACACCAGCCATTAATAGCGGCAAGCGCAGGGAGTGGCCCTTGGGCAGCATGGCAGCTATGAAAAAAGCCACTACTTCAGCCACAATCATCAGCAAGCCAGCAGCTACCAATGCGGCACGGGTAGTGCTATCGGCCTCCATCGCTTGCAGCCCGGCAATGAAAAATTCGGCGGTTACGGCACTAGAGGCTAATCCAATGGCAGCTACCAGTGCGGCCAATATGACCAGCGTGCGAGGGGTGATATTGGTAGTCATTAGAAAGGCACCTCTTCGTCAGATAGCGCGGCTTCGCGGGCGGCTTCAAATTCCGCCTCGGTCATTAAATACACGGGCTTGGTCGCTTTGGTGTCGGCGATAGCGGGCTCAATAGAGGCTGGTGCAGCGGGTACAGCTGGTGCAATCTTGGCTGCTGGATGGGGTGTAGCATTGCGCGCTTTGCGTAGTGTTTGGTAGCTGATACCAAGCACTGAGCAGGCTGCTTCCATGCGGAACAGGTTGGTTTTTTTACCCGCATTAAAATCTCGGATAGCACTCATTGCCCAGTCCGGGCCACTTAATACCATCCCCGCTACCTCGATTTTCTCCATCCCCGTTGGGCATGGTTCGGCGGCTTGCTTGCTTTTGTATTCCTCCATAAATGCCTTGACTTTGGCCCTGTCATTGGCTTCTTGGATGGCGCGCTCTTCTTCTTGGGCTTTGCGGGCAGCTTGGCGTTCTGCGATTTGCTCCGGAGTGGGCGGCTCCACAGGCACGGCTGCAACGATTTCTATAGGCTGGGGAGCGCTGGCAGAGGTGTAGAACGATGCACGGAAGAAGTTGCGGGTGGGACGCTCTAGCACCCAATCGACGGCTTGCATTAAGGTGATTTTGGCAGCGGTGGCTTCTTGGGCCATCCGGCTGATGTCAGAGGGTAGCATGGCCGATTTGCCGTTAGCAACGCGCTGGGCGTTGACGGCTTGTAGTTTTTCAGCATCTATTACTATGGCTACAGGGGGCGCTGCTGGGGGAACAACTACTGGGGCAGCTTCTGGTTCAATGTGCAGCACTGTAGGGGCTGTAGGCGGTTGCTCAACAATGGGGGCTTGAACGGCTGGCTCAACAATGGGCACGATCAATGCAGCTTCTGGCTCAATGGGTGCTACGGGTGGTTGGTCAATTATTACTGGGTGCTCAACAATGGAGGCAACCGGTGGCTCAGGCACTGCGGGCGCTATAGGTGGGGAAGTATTGTCTAGGCTACTAAGGGCTTGCTGTACAAATGCGGCTGCGTCTGACAATGTGCTTTTTGCCGTCGGCTTGAGCTTGTCAATCATTAACGTGGCCAGATGCTCTTCGCGTACAACATAACCTTGGGTCTTAATGCCGGGAATGTTGTTCAAAATGACCAGCAAACCCATGTTTTTGAGCTGATTGAGCTGGCGGCGGATGGTACGGGTGGTTGTTGAGCAGATCAATGCCAGCCGCTCTACGCTGGGCCATGCAAACCCGGCCTGCTCGTTGTGGTGGTCACAAATGGCACGCACCAGCAGTTTGAGGCTGCTGGACATTTTGGCAAACATGGTGATTTGGCCAATGCGTAGGTTGTCTGCGCGGATGTTGCCAAAGATGGGAGGGGTAGCCGTAGCGGTTGCAGTGTTAGCCATTGGTAGCTCCTGTTGAACATTAGGAGCCTGCCGCTTTGCTTCTAAACAATAGCAGCAGGCTCGCGTGGAGGTTAGAAGTCCGGCAACAGGAACCGGCGCATCTTTCGATGCCCCCCACACGAGCCGCTACAGGGAATAGGGTGTGGCAGTTAGCAATAAAAAAGCCGCTTTCCACTCATGGGCGCGGCTATTGCGCCTGTTAGTTACCGGGCTTCTAACCCCGTGCTGTTTTTTTGTCAGCATGGGCGATTGTAGTGGGTAAATTTTGATGTTGGCAAGATGAAAAAACGGGTTCTGGCTGTTTTTTTTGCTTAACGGCTGTTTTTTGGAACTTTGGGCAAGCACTTTGGCTGGCTGAGCGCACCGTGGATGTGGGAGGGTTTACAAACAGGGAGGGGGAGGGCTGCTGGCACCGCGCCTAGCTCGCCTAGTTTTTTTGCGCGCTGGCCTGCCAGTTCCTCCTCTTCCTTTTTTATCGATTCAAAACTTCAGTTCCCCTTCTGTTTGGCTGACATTTCGAGCAGGTGGGGTGTCTGAGATGTCAGGGGGGGGCTGACATTTGGAGCAGGTGGGATGTCTGAGATGTCAGGGGGGGCTGACATCTGGGGCAGCTGGGGCCAGTGGCCTGTCGCCTTGGAATTCGGGGCGATTGTTCGGTCATACGGACTCCTTCGGTGGTTGAATGCGCTCGGGGCAATGTTGGTCAAACTCTGGTGGTGCAATCCACTCCCCACGGGCAGGGATTGGCTCTGTTCGGCGCTGGCAATCTGCGCACTGTGGGAATGGCTGGCCCGCATGGAACAGGCCAGCGCAGTGGGCGATGGGTTTTTTGGTGGGCATGGTGCTGGGCGTGATGAAAAAGCCCGCTGGGCGGGCTTGGTTGGCGTTTAGGTCGCGCCACCTTCGGTATCGTCTGGGGCCAGCCATTGCACCGTGGGCGGAATGTGCTTACAAAGCGGATGGTGGCCTCCACCAAATTCTGGAATGCCACAAAGCAGGCCTTTGCAATCCTGTGCGGCTACGGCCTTCTGTGGCCCCTGAGCAAACTCGGTGCAGCGTACGGCCTTCGTGCCGTCTGGGTAGGCCTTGATAACCGGCATGGTCTCGAACGGCAGTTGCGAACATTTGAGGCTTGGATGAGCGCATGCGGCACACATGCTGCCCTTGGGTATATGGGTTTGAGTGCTCATCTTGTGGTCGAAAAAAAAGCCCGCGTGGTGCGGGCCGGTGGTTTTTAGGTTTGGCTAAACTAATCAGCGTTAGGTGGCAGATTTAATTGTGAAGTCAGTTCCCTGCATTGAGTCGAAAAACTCAAAAGTTCCACCGTTGCTTAGATGTACATAAATAGTGCCAGTACCGATAACTTCACGAAAATCTCTACACATCGCTTCACACTTTTTAATTTTTTGAAAATATAATTTTTTCTTCTTTGAGATTTCAGCTTTTGAGAGCTTTCGCGCGATTGTTCTAATCTTCTTCATATAAACTTTCATTGTTAAAAATTGTCTAACCTCTCAATGCACGCGGACGCTTTACAGCGCCGGTGATTTCAGGCGTTAGGCATCACCCGTGCCAATGGCTTGTTTGGCATGGCGCTTGGCTTGGTTATACCTTTCCAGATTTTCCAAATCCAGCGGATTGCGGTGGTGCATCTCGGTGGCCGCTATCAAGCGGGCCAGTGCCTTCTGCAAATCGGCGATGCACTCTTGCTGTGCAAATGCCAAGACCTCATCAAGTCCGAGTTCATGCCATTCATTGTCACGGCTGGCGCTATTCCAGCGTGCTTCTAATTGCTCAAAAGATAGTGTCATGTTTTCCTTTGTTTAGTCCTAACAGTTCAATCCACGCGGACTGCTACGCAGCCGGTGATTTC
>NZ_JAQUCA010000032.1 GCF_028686475.1 Giesbergeria sp.
GTCTCAAGATGCCCCAGTTGGCCATGCCCGTGCGCGTTTTGACCGTGGGAACCGCACACACACCCTCGGTCGATGCCGTGCTGGAATTGGTCGGTCGTGAAAAAGTTGTGCAACGTTTGCTGAAACGCTAAAAACCTGTCTATAATTCAAGGCTCTGACAACGTGACTTAATAAAAAGAGTTGTGTTGCAAAGGGGGTATAGCTCAGCTGGGAGAGCGCTTGCATGGCATGCAAGAGGTCATCGGTTCGATCCCGTTTACCTCCACCAATCAGAGCGGAAGCAGTTCCAAGGTTTTGACCCTATCGTCTAGAGGCCTAGGACATCACCCTTTCACGGTGAGTACCGGGGTTCGAATCCCCGTAGGGTCGCCAAGTTGTAGCACTTGGCTTGTATGAAGATGCAAGCGAAAGCTGCCTACCAGGAGTGGTAGTTCAGTTGGTTAGAATACCGGCCTGTCACGCCGGGGGTCGCGGGTTCGAGTCCCGTCCACTCCGCCAACACCAAAAAACCCTTATAGATCAACGATCTATGAGGGTTTTTTCATTTCAGGTGGTAGCGTCATTGGTAGCACTCCGCCATGTCCCTATCGCTTCCGATCTACAAGCTAGGCAGCTCCTACTACGTGCACACACGCATAGGTGGTAGACAGATCAAACGATCCTTACGAACTGGCTTCCAACGCGAAGCTATCATGCGAGCAATCGCTTTCATGAATAGTTTGAACATGATCCACCGGCCCAACATTTCCGATCTCACACCGTATGAACTGGACTTGTCAAAAGGTGTTTTGAAGGCTGATGGAACAGAAGACCATGAACGCTTGATGCAAGCCATACAAGCGATGAAGGCACTTCATACGGGACAAGGTACAACCCCAGCCCAGAACGTGCCCAAAGCGGTTTTAGACGCCGTACAAGACGACCCCAACGTTTTGAAGCTTGAAGAATTGCTTGAAAAGTTCTTCTTGTTGCGAAAACAACTCACACAAGCTACCGCAATATCCTATAAGAACATCATAGGAGAACTGAGCAAGTTCTTAAAGAATCCACCCATAACAAAAATAACAGCAAGCGATATAACAAGGTATCAAGAACACTTGGCAAAGAGCAATGTACCTAGAACGATAGACAATAAAATATCAACAGTAAGAGCTTTGTTTAACTTTGCTAAAAAGCATGGCTACACAAAACAAGAGAATCCAGCACAGGATAAAGCTCTTATGACGAAAAAACAAAAATTAAAAGATGGCTTCGCTATATTTGATCCTGATGAGATTAAAGCTCTGATTGATTGTGAATATTTTAAGAAGCAAAAGAAAAAAGACATTGATTATGTGATTTCGGTTATGCTTTGCATATTCACAGGATGCCGGATTGGTGAAATTACTAACTTAAAGAAAAATCAATTCAAAATTAGTGAAGGCGGGAATACATATATCAACATTAGAGACAGTAAGACAATGGCGGGTATAAGAGAAATACCATTACATCCTTATATCATTGAATATATGAAAGATTTCTTATCTAAAAAAACAGATAAGGTTTTCAAGTATGAAGAAGTTGACGGCAAAGGAGCTGGTAACGCAGTTGGGAAAAAATTTGCAACTCACAAAAAAGCAGCACGAATAGATAGAGACAAATTGGTATTTCACAGCATACGGAAGTTTGTTAATAATGAGCTTGTGAAAAATAAAATATCACTAGAACATCGTTGTCAATTGATAGGGCATGAACTGGATAATGTGAATGTGCAAGTGTATTCCGATAAGATTGATATTGATTCATTGGCTGAAACTGTATTCCCTGTCTTTGATAAAATACAAAAACTGATTGAACCTAAAACAGATATCATTGAGATTGATTTTGAAGGGCTCATAGACCCGATGTAACAAAAAATCCTTGGCTAATAGTGACCTAGC
Organism: Giesbergeria sp.; assembly: GCF_028686475.1. Classification (GTDB taxonomy): domain Bacteria; phylum Pseudomonadota; class Gammaproteobacteria; order Burkholderiales; family Burkholderiaceae_C; genus Simplicispira. The sequence continues at coordinate 1,920 of NZ_JAQUCA010000032.1, forward strand.
CAAATACATTGCGAAATAAAAAAAGGTGCCCTAAGCACCTTTTTTTATTCAAAATTCATATACAGAATTAATGGGGTATGGGGGAAATTTCCCCCATGTTAGCGAAGCGGAAGCATTGGGACTATGCCACCCAAAACAATACATCGCGGAAAAAATCCTAGATAACCTAAGGTGGAAATCCGTGTCATGATAGACAGGGTTGTTAGGTTTTTGGTATTTTTGTATTAGGTTTTAAGCCCCTCTGGCAAGAGCCGCACATATGTCATTTAGATACCTTTATGGTTCTAAATGATATATGTATAGTCGGTCTCTATACATATATCAAACACCCCTATATATATTGACATTGCCAAAAAAATCTGATAGTTTAATTTCATGTATCAGTTTTTTCATATCGAATCATATGCATTAAAAAGCAGTAATAACAAAGCACCACATAGGTATAAAAAAGAAGCTCCTGAAGGAGGTTCTGTCGATTCGTCTGACCGTTCAAATAGATATATAAGCAAGTCCAAACCATCTAGAGAGTCCAAATTAAATGCTTCCGAAGTGATGGCTGAGGCATTGAGACTGGAGGGAAATTGTCCTCATGTCCTCAATCCTCTTGAACCTAATTTTATTTATGGCTCGAAAGATGATGCCGTAAATATCATGCCAACACTTAACAGAATGATGGATGAGTTTAAGACTCCATTGACCATGAAAAATGGAAATGTGGTTCAAAGAAAATTGAGAGAGGACACTCATCTTTTATTAGCTGGAGTTGCTTCCTATCCTCGTGAGGAATATGAAAATAATCCTGATGCTTATATAAAATGGCGAACCGATGCCGTTGATTATTTGAAAAATAAATACAGTTCTAAACTCGTTTCCATCGTAGAGCATCTTGATGAGGAACATCCTCATATTCATTTTTATTGCATTGATCTTGAAAATGCCAATATAAAATTATCTCATGATGGGTATATTGCTCAAGCTGAAGCTGCAAGAACCGATCCCAAAAAACGAATGACCAAAGAAGCAACCGATGCTTATAAGGAAGCCATGATTAAAGTGCAGGATGATTATTTCAAGCACGTTGGTTTTGTGAATGGGTTGTCTAGGTTGGGACCAAAAAGGCAACGCTTGAGCCGTGATGAATGGAAGGCTGTTAAAAAAGCAAACAAGATAACATCTGAACTTCAACGGGATGTTGATAACGTTGCTGCTGATATTTTGGAAAATGCAAATGTTAAAGCACGAAATACAATAAATGAAGCTCGAGATAAATTAGACAAGGCTAATGCTATTGAGGTGGAGAATAATAGGTTAACCCAAAGGCTGATAGCTGATGATAAAAACTTCTCTGAAAATAGAAGAGCTATTCAAGATATGTTATTGAAGCAGAAGAATAAGCAGAAGGAGGATTATGATTTCCATGTGCTGACTCTTAAAGCTGAATTCAAGAAGCAATTGGAAGCCGCTATTAAAGAGAAAAAAAATTATTGATTGAGAGGTTTAATACTCTCGAAGATGGTTTGAAGCAATATTTGCTTGAAAACGATGTTAACCAAGATACCTTGGTTAATGTTGATATGACCCAAGACTTCACAGCTGACTGTTTACCATATAGCAATACAGATAATAATAATAATCAAAGTGAGTATTCTAATAGTGGTGAATTAAATAACTGGTAATATAGAAATGCACAAAGTTGGTGCAAAACTGATATATATTCGTTTTAGTATATGCTCCCCTTCATTCCCTTTAGGGAAAGGAAGGGGTCAACAAAAAATGAAATTTTTTGTTGTGGGGAAGGTTAGGGCTAGGTAATAATTGTATTATACCGACACACTTCCGAAAAATCCTAATAACCATGCGGGTTCCAAGAGATTCTATTTTCCGTGACTTCATATTATTTTGATATCACATTATTAGCCAAAAAAATAAGAATTAGACAAAGAAAAACCGGATACACCATAAAAGCATATCCGGTATTCTTGACTTATTAATCAGATTAATATAATCTGATTGGAGCAAACAAGAACTAGTAATTCTTATTTGCCCAAGACTGACAGTAAACCAACTACTTCAATCTCTTACACTTTTATTTTATCTAATATGAAAAAATTGTCAAGTGTATGAGTGGCATAAATGGAAGGTACTTTTAGTTTTGTAACTAAAAAGGAACCAACCCATGAAATTTAACGCCAACGCAATAAGACAACATCAAGCCGCAAGATTATTAAATAGACATTTTGCTGAAACCAATGAAAATATACTTGGTGATGGTTTGAAACTATGTCAAAGACAAAAAGCACACAACTGCCAGAAACCTAATGTTGCAGTAGTAGCAGTAGAAAAAAAGAAAATTAAATACAAAGTTAATAATGCAGTGGTTGAGCAAATTGTAAATGTTGCAACCATGCATGATGTATCAAGGTGCGGTAATGCTCATCTATGTGCTCATTGCACAGGATTCAAAGCATCTCATATGAGAGCTTGGATTAATGAAGAACTTGAACCAGCTTGTAAGCGTAACAAATTATCATTAGGGTTATTAACCTTAACCGCCAGTCATCGTAGAGATTGCGATTGGAAAGAATACACAAAGAAATTTTATATAGCCTTGGATACTTTCAATGACTTAATGAATAGAGAATTTAAAAAAATTGGTAGCTTTGGAAAAGTTAGAACAATGGAATCACCAGTAGGAGATAACGGATTGCATTTACATATACATGACATGTTTACATATTCCAAAGGTGCAGACATTGACAAATTGAAAAACATTGCAATGCAAAAATGGAAACTTGCATTGAAAAAAGTTGACTTATTTTGTAATCATCATGGTGTTGATATTAAAAAAGAAGGTGAATTTGATAGAAACTATGTTGCAAAAGAAATAGCGTCTTATGATTCAAAGACTGATAGCAATAAAAATCTAAAAAACTTGTTTCAATTGCTTGATGCTAGTGCAAAAGGAAGTATACAAGCTGGCAATGATTGGATAAGAGCTGCACAAGCTATACAAGGTAGAGATAGATGGAATGTAGGTTTATTGGCTAAGAAGCTCAATATACCAACACCTAGCAAATGGAAAAAACCACAAAGAATATATGAGCCATTCTTTGTGGAATATTCACAAGCTCACCATATGATAGCAACAGACCCAAGAAATAAAAGAGCTGGTCTTGCTTTCATATATAGAGCGGCACGCAATGAAATGAACAATCCCGGTACAACCGAAAGAATGGTTTTGCGCATGTGTGATGAGGCTATTAAAGATGTAGTTGAGTCTATAAAATATAAATTCAATGTAAAACTTAATGAGTCTCTAAGCAAAATTTCAACAAAAGAAGAAAAAGAAAACCTATTAAAAAGAAATTTTAGTAGTTGTACTTTTGCAATATCGGAATATAGAGCGTCTACATATAATTATATGTATCCACCTAAAAAGATACAAATACAACCTATTGAGGATTACTCCGACCTTGTGCCAGGACTCGAATTAAACTTTGACCCACCTGAAATTTTGGCTGAATCTGTGGTATAAGTCTATACAGCCGTTACCTAGTAGCAATACTGGTAGCATGTTTTTGAACCCAGCTATCACCTAAGTGGTTGATTTGGTTGGGTTTTTTGGAGTTGCGAAGTGTGTCCCGTCCACTCCGCCAGTCAAAAGCCCCAAGTAATTAATTTACTTGGGGCTTTTCTTTTGTCTGAATGCTTTGCCTGCGCCCGCCCTGGGTTGGCTCTAGGCGGGTCCCCTTGTCAAAGCTTGATGCCGGGGTCTGGTTGAGCCTCAGATTCAAAGGCCTTTGAAAAAGCGCCGGCCTTACGCCTTACATCCGCAGCGCGCGGGCCAGCATCACGCACAAGTCCCAGGCATGCAGGCGGGGGCGCTGGCGCAGGCTGGCGCCTTGCAGGGCATCGACCTTGTCGAGAATGCGCAAACCCCCTTGCACCACCAGGCGCAGCTCCCAGCCGGCGCGGCCAGGGATGCGGTGGACCAATTCAGCCCCTTTTTGCATGCTGGAGCGCGCCCAATCGACGTTGTCTGCTATTAATTTTTTATTTTCTGGCGTGCAGCGCAGGGCCCGGAGATCGTCCCGGCTGGCGCCGAACCGTGCACAGTCACCGGCCGCCAAATAGTGGCGTCCCCGGGGGATGTCCACGCTCAGGTCCTGCCAGAAGTTGGCCAGTTGCAGGGCGGTGCAGATGGCATCGCTTTCGGCCAGGGCCTGGGGGGAATTCACCCCGTACAGGTGCAGCAGCAGCCGGCCTACGGGGTTGGCGGAGCGCCGGCAGTAGTTGAGCAGTTCGGCCCGGTCGGCGTAGAGGGCTGCATCGCGGGTTTTTTCGATGTCCTGCACAAAGGCGCTGAGCAGATCGTGCAGCAGCGCCACCGGTAGCCGATGCCGCTCCAGCACGGCGCGCAAAGGCAGGTAGACCGTGGCCCAGCGGGGAGACGGGGCCTGGCCCGTGGCGATGGCCTTCAAATCGTCTTCGTAGGCGCGCAGATCGGCCAGGCGCTGTGCGGGCGAGGCGTCGCCTTCATCGGCAATGTCGTCGGCGGTGCGGGCAAAAGCATAGAGGGCGGCGATGGCCGGACGCAGTGCCGGGGGGCACAACCAAGAGGCCACCGGGAAATTTTCGTAGTGCGTGACGGGGGCTGCCACGGTGCTGACCGGGCTGGCGGAGGGGGTGGGGCGGGGATCGGACTTCACGCCGGCGATTGTCGCTTGACAAGCCCGGGGACTCTCCATAAATTACTAACCGGCCAGTCAGTAGAATGGCTGTCCCCCTTTTACCGCGTGCACGCCGCGCTGGTCTTGAACGACTGGTGCATGGGCGGTACGCCTTTGGCCCTTTTCACCCCGGATCTCCCATGCCTCTTTGCCTCCTTCCGTCGTGGCCGCGCCCCACTTACCTGGGCTGCCTGGTCTTGGCCGCCCTGCTGGCGGGCTGTTCCCGTTCTGCGCCGCCCGAAGAGCCCGTCCGAGCGGTCAAGCTGCTGACGGTGGGCCAGGGCGCATGGGAGTCCAGCCTGGAATATGCCGGTGAGGTGCGGGCCCGGGTGGAGTCGCGCCTGGGGTTCCGGGTGGCGGGCAAGCTCACCGAGCGCCGGGTCGAATTGGGGCAGCGGGTGCGTGCGGGGCAGCTGCTGGCCCAGCTCGACCCCCAGGATTACCGCCTGGCCGCCGATGCGGCCCGCGCCCAGCTGGCCGCGGCGACCACCCAGCGGGACCTGGCTGCGGCCGATTTTCAGCGCTATGCCGCCCTGAAAGAACAAAGCTTCATCAGCGGTGCCGAACTGGAACGGCGCGACACCACCCTCAAGGCGGCCCAGGCCGCCCTGGACCAGGCGCGTGCCCAGCTGTCCTCGCAAGGCAACCAGGCTGCCTACACCCAGCTGGTGGCGGACGTGGCCGGCGTGGTGACGGGCATCGAGGCCGAGGTGGGCCAGGTCCTGGGGGCCGGCACCCCCGTGCTCCGCATCGCCCAGGATGGCGCGCGCGACGTGGTCTTTGGCGTGCCCGAAGACAAGGCGGCGCAGATCCAGCCCGGCCAGGAAGTTGCCGTGCGCGGCTGGTCTGCCAACGTGGCCCTGGTGGGGCGGGTCCGCGAGGTCGCGGCCAGCGCCGATGCCGCCACCCGCACCTTCCAGGTCAAGGTGGCGATCGACGCGGCCAGCGCCCCGGCCTTGGGCTCGACGGTCTACGTCACCCCCCAGGCCCTGAGCCTGAAGGGAACCCCGGCCCTGAAACTGCCCACCACGGCGCTGCGCCAGGAGGGCCAGGCCACGGCGGTCTGGGTGTACGACCCGGCCACCAGCACGGTGCGCTCGCAGGTGATCCAGGTGGCGGCACCCGATGGCAATGCGGTGGTGGTGGCCTCCGGGCTGGAGCCGGGCATGCAGGTCGTGGCCACTGGCGTGCATGTGCTTTCGCCCGGCCAGAAGGTCACCGTTTACAAGCCAAAAGTGCCTGCAGCGTCCGACAGTAAAGCGCCAGGTGCTATCAATTCAGTCGTTTCGCCTTCCGCCTCTGCGGCAGCCACCCCCTCTGCCCGCTGAGGCCCGCCATGACCCAGAGACAAGCGAAAGAGGGATTCAATCTCTCCAAATGGGCCCTCGACCACCCGGCACTGACCCGCTACCTGATGGTGGTGCTGATGCTGCTGGGTTTTGCCGCCTACTTCCAATTGGGGCAGGACGAAGACCCGCCCTTCACCTTCCGGGCCATGGTGGTGCGCACCTACTGGCCCGGTGCCACGGCCCAGCAGGTGGCCGAGCAGGTCACCGACAAGCTCGAACGCACGCTGCAGGAAACCCCTTACGCCGACCGGATCCGCAGCTATTCCAAGCCGGGCGAGTCGCAGATCATTTTCCAGATCAAGGACTCCTCCAAGCCCTCCGAGGTGGCCAACGTCTGGTACACGGTGCGCAAAAAGATCGGCGACATGCGCCAGACCCTGCCCCTGGGCATCCAGGGGCCGTTTTTCAATGACGACTTTGGCGATGTTTTCGGCGTGATCTACGCCCTGGAGGCCGAGGGCTTCAGCGATGCCGAGCTCAAGACCTTTGCCGATGCCGCCCGCCAGCAGCTGCTGCGCGTGCCCGACGTGGCCAAGGTCGAACTGTTTGGGGTGCAGGACGAAAAGCTCTATATCGAGATTTCGCAAAAACGCCTGGCCAAGCTCGGCCTCGACATGAGCCAGGTGCTGGCCCAGCTGGGCCAGCAAAACGCCGTGGAAAGCGCGGGCGCGGTGCAGACCGCGCAAGACCAGGTGCAGGTGCGTGTGCAGGGCCAGTTCCAGGTGCTGGAAGACCTGGAGGCCATGCCGATTCGCGGTCCGTCTGGCGTGCAGTTGCGTTTGCGCGACATTGCCGAGGTGCGGCGCGGGTACATCGAGCCGGCCAGCGTCAAGGTGCGCCACCAGGGCCAGCAGGTGGTGGCCCTGGGCGTGTCGATGACCAAGGGCGGCGACATCATCGCCCTGGGCCAATCCCTGAAAACGACGGCCCAGCGCATCGAAGCCAGCCTGCCCGCTGGCGTGCGGCTGGTGAATGTGCAGGACCAGCCCAAGGCGGTGGCCACTTCGGTCAGCGAATTCGTCAGCGTGCTGATCGAGGCGGTGGTCATCGTGCTGGTGGTGAGCTTTGTGAGCCTGGGTTTGCACAAGCGTCCTGGCGTGCAGCCGCTGTGGAAGCGCTGGTACATCGACCCCCGGCCCGGCCTGGTGGTGGGCATCACGATTCCGCTGGTGCTGGCCGTGACCTTCCTGGCCATGGGGTACTGGAACATCGGCCTGCACAAGATCTCCCTGGGCTCGCTCATCATTGCCCTGGGCCTGCTGGTGGACGACGCCATCATTGCCGTCGAAATGATGGTGCTCAAGCTCGAAGAGGGCTATGACAAGGTGCGGGCCGCCACTTTTGCCTACGAGATCACCGCCATGCCCATGCTCACGGGCACGCTGATCACGGCGGCGGGCTTCTTGCCCATCGGCCTGGCGAAGTCGACCACCGGGGAATACACCTTTGCCATCTTTGCGGTGACCGTGATTGCCCTGGTGCTCAGCTGGGTCGTCTCGGTGTACTTCGTGCCCTATCTGGGCACTTTGCTGCTGAAGGTGCCGCCCCATGTGCAGGCGGCGCAGGCCACCCATGGCATCACCGACGACCCGCATGAAGTGTTCGACAGCCCTTTCTACACCGCGTTTCGCCGCCTGGTGCACTGGTGCGTTGCCCACCGCTGGTTGACGATCGGCGCCACGGTGCTGACCTTTGCCCTGGGCATCGTCGGCATGGGCCAGGTGCAGCAGCAGTTCTTTCCCGATTCGAGCCGCCCGGAAATCCTGGTGGACATCTGGTTTCCGGAGGGCACGGCCTTTGCCGGCAATGAGTCGGTGACCCGGCAGGTCGAGCAGCGTCTGCTGGCCGAGCCCGGCGTGACCACCGTCAGCACCTGGGTCGGTTCGGGCGTACCGCGTTTTTACCTGCCCCTGGACCAGGTCTTTCCGCAGACCAATGTGTCGCAATTCATTGTGGTGCCCAAAGACCTGTCAGAGCGAGAGCGCCTGCGCAAGCTGCTGCCCACCTTGTTGGCGCAGGAGTTCCCGGAAGTGCGGGGCCGCGTCAAGTTGCTGCCCAACGGGCCGCCCGTGCCTTACCCGGTGCAGTTCCGGGTGGTGGGGCCCGATCCGGCGGTGCTGCGCACCCGCGCCGATGAGGTCAAGGCCCTGCTGCGCGCCAGCCCTGATATGCGCGGCGTCAATGACAACTGGAACGAATCGGTCAAGGTGCTGCGCCTGGAGGTGGACCAATCCAAGGCGCGCGCGCTGGGCGTGACGAGCCAGGCGATCGCGCAGGCCTCCAAGACCCTGCTGGCCGGCACCACCGTCGGGCAGTTCCGCGAAGGCGACAAGCTCATCGACATCGTGCTGCGCCAACCGCTGTCCGAGCGCGATGCGATGACCGACATGGCCAATGCCTACCTGCCGACCGCCTCCGGCCCGTCGATTCCGCTGCTGCAGATCGCCAGGCCCCAGTTCGCCTGGGAGCCGGGGGTGATGTGGCGCGAAAACCGGGACTACGCCATCACCGTGCAGGGCGACGTGACCGAAGGCCTGCAAGGGGCCACCGTGACCCGCACGCTCTTGCCCGAGCTGCGCAGGATCGAAGCGATATGGCATGCCGCCGGCGAAAGCGCCTACCGCATCGAGGTGGCGGGTGCCGTGGAGGAAAGCTCCAAGGGCTCGGCTTCCATCGCCGCGGGTATTCCGATCATGCTGTTCATCACCTTCACCTTGCTGATGCTGCAGTTGCACAGCTTCAGCCGGGCCATGCTGGTCTTTCTGACCGGCCCGCTGGGCATTGCCGGCGTGGCGGGGGCCTTGCTGCTGCTGGGCCGCCCCTTCGGCTTTGTGGCGCTGCTGGGGGTGATTGCCCTGATGGGCATGATCCAGCGCAACTCGGTGATCCTGATCGACCAGATCGAGCAAGACCGCGCGCGCGGCGTGCCCGCCTGGGATGCCATCGTGGAATCGGCCGTGCGCCGCCTGCGGCCCATTGTGCTGACGGCGGCGGCGGCGGTGCTCGCGATGATTCCGCTGTCGCGCAGCGTCTTCTGGGGGCCCATGGCCGTGGCGATCATGGGGGGCCTGGTGGTGGCCACCGTGCTGACGCTGCTGGCCCTGCCCGCCATGTACGCGGCCTGGTTCCGGGTCAAGCACCCCGATGCCGAGCTGAACTGAGCAGAAACAGCCCGGGAGCAGGGTAAAATCCCGGGCTGACCTTTGGGGCGCAGTGGATCGAATTCCCCCTGCAAACTGAAACAACCGCGCGGGTGGCGAAATTGGTAGACGCACCAGGTTTAGGTCCTGACGCCAGCAATGGTGTGGGGGTTCGAGTCCCCCCCCGCGCACCACAGTGAAAACGGGGAAAGCTATTGAAAATCAACGACTTGTGTGATTTTTAGGCTCTCCCTTCTTTTCATTAGGTTTCATCGGTTTTCATCATTTTTCACCCAAATTCACCCCTACAGTTTGGGAAGATTTTGGGAAGTTTGGGAGAGAGCTTAAGTTGCTGAAACGTGACAACTTCCAGACTGTGGCTATGTTACTGAACATCTAAAACCGATTTCATCGCTCCTTGTATGCCACCAAAACATCTCGTATTGCTGCAAGCGATGTTTCCCGGCGTGCTAATGCTCGACATCGACCAAATTGCTTCCTTGATGCGATACGGGCGTGGCCACCTGTACAACCTCCACTGCGAAGGCAAATTGCCGTTCAAGGTCAGTCGGGGAGTCGGCAATAAAATTCTTGTCTCGGTTGTCGAGATGGCGGCTTACCTCGATAAGGAGATGCTGTCGGAGTACAGTCCCTCACCTCCGCAACCCGCTGAGCTGGTCGTCAAAAAGCGCGGGCGTCCCCGTGGCGCCACATCCAAAACCAGCTCGACTGTTTATGGCTTTCAGAGCGAACTTCGTTCTGCCATTTACCGGGTTCGTGCCACGGAATTGCTCGCGGGTATCAGGCAGGGCCTGTCCAATTCGGTTCTTGATGGGGAGGAAACCCTGAGCGGCGGAGAGCGTTTGCGTCAGACGGTGTCGCGGCTTTCGGCTACTGTTGAGCTTGCATCAAACGAATTTGAGGCAGTACACGCGAGACTCTCCCATGCTGAGTCATCTGACATCCCTTACGCGGCCAGACAAATTCCGTTCTTCCTGAGCCCTGACGGATTGGTCGCGGCTTTACCTATCGAGTTGGATGGCGTAGAGGTGGCACAGCAAGCAGACTATCGTGTGCATTGGATGACGTGGTCGTCTGCTCTCTCCTTGGTTTGGCTTGATGAGGCGAAACGGCTGGCCTGGCTTGAAAAGATGGCGGTAGTGATGCCGGACCTGTACAAAGGTGTGGACGGCAACAGACGAAGTACGCTGCTAGGGGTCTAGGCGGTGACAACCCATCTCAGGCGCGAGTTCCTTAGCTTGGTCATGCAAATGCCAGCGCAGCAGAGGGAGCATGAGTTCGTTAGCCGAGATAAGGCAGCTTTGTTCCTCGGCTTGTCCAAGCGGACTTTGGAGGATTACGCCAAGAAGAAAGTACCGCCACCACCGCTTGGTGGATTTGCTGGCGGTGAAAAAGGCAAGCGTGTCTTGTACCGGCTAAGCACCTTGGTGGACTTCCTTGTCAAGGATGCTCATGCGGGCGACGAAACGTTTGAACGTCTGATGACTGAGTCCGAGAAAAGTCAGAGCCCTGGTATTCCACAGCTTGACCCTCTGTCGCGTGCTTTCTTCTCCCGGCCAGTTGTTTCCCAACTACTTAGCGATGACCCAGTCGGGCATTGCACGGCCTGGGGGACCACAGTGGTTTCGGTGGATTCTGGTGAGGCTGACTTCCCATTTTTCGTGGACGAGACGGGCTTGGTTCTGGGGCCAGCGTGGAATTCGGCGCAACAAACGTCCGATTGGTTCACATCCCGGAAAACTGATGTCTTGTGGCGAACTTGGGTTCAAGGTCTGGCCATGGTGTGGAACGACGAGTCCGCACGTCTAGCGACCATCCAAAACTGTGCGATGAATGCTTCCACGATTCCGCAGCTAGTGGCGGACCATAGGCGGCAGGCACTTTTGGCCCTCTGAGGCAACTCACGTCGGCATCAACTGAACACATCGCCGACGTCGTCCAAGTTGACAGGTGCAAATATGTCTGCCCCTGACAAAGTTGCTTGAACACCCGCTGCCACCAATTCGGTTGGTAGCGTCGAAAGCAGTTCTGGCAATCGTGGGAATACTTTGGCGGCTCGCGCAACGATGTTTGGGTATTCCGAAAGCGTCTCTACTCCTTCGGTGGTCGCGAAAGCTGACAGGCAGTCGGTATCGGTGGGGTCTTTTATTGCAAGCAAGAAGTCCCAACGCTGGCTTGGGTCGTGCCTAGTGCCCATGGGCGGCTCAACGCTCATTGGAATCTCGCTTCATCCCGCAAATGAGCGACTGGACCATGGCTTGACTATATGCATTTTGGTTTGTTAATTTGTTATTCATTATGCGAATAAGGAATAATAATGAAGTTGTCTCATCAAGTCCCCAGTGTTTCAAGTGAGTCACCCAGTCGCCGCTTGCTCGATTGGAGCGTTGTGTTCGTCGAAGGTGGTTTGGGCCGCGCCTATCTCCATTGGAGCAACTTGATGGTGACATTGGAAGCAGTGATGTCAACCCAGCCAGATACCTTGATATCGTTGACGCTGGACGTCGAGGACGAGTCTCCCAGTATGACCTTCATGGCTGGGATGAGCATGCCCATGGCGGGCAGGCTCGAATCGTCGGACCTCATACCGCTCGTGCCTAAAATTCAGCAGGCCATTGACCATTTCCTGCTGCCCTTTGAAATTGTCGAGCAGCTTTTTCCGACATCAGGTCAACTGGCATCCTACGGCACTGATGCGGCAGACATGCCATTCGGTGAATGAACGACAACGCTGGCGTGTGGCTCGCCTTGTCGTTCAAGGGGCTGGTGAGGAATGTGGCACAGCAGAAATTGGAGCGAGTGCATTTCTTCTAACTGCCTGCCGCGAGCGGCCAACTCCTGTTCCGCTTCTTGCCTTTGCCAGCACAGCGGCCACTGCTAGCGAAGGTTCAGTAGAGGTGTCTAACTTGATGCCAGCGTTTGCGGCTGTGGCCGCTTGTCCCAAAACGGGTATGGCATCTGTTTTTGTGTCGGTGGTCGCTGTGGCGTTGAGACTTGAGTTTCCCGTGAGATATTCCGCCATGAGGCGTGCATCTTTGGCAGCCCGGAAAATTTCGCGGTTGTCGCTGCGGAGTACCTTGACCCACGATTCAATGTAGCTGGCATGCGAGTCCACTGGTCCCGGCACCCCGAGGAGTCCGCACATGAACGTGGAACAAAGTTCAGCTCTAAGCTCCTCCACTGCGTATGCATCTGTTCCCCATCGCCCGAAGGAGCGATTTTGTCTCGACTCATGGCCAGACCAGTGCGAAAGTTCGTGGAGCAAAGTCCCCGCGTAACTTGCAGCATCTGCAAAGGCCCCCTTGTGTGGCATCTGGATGAAGTCGCCCGATGGAGAATAGAACGCCCGATTCCCGCCATGGCGAAGTTCTGGCTGCAATCGCAACACAATGTCGTTCACCGCTTCAATGGGCTGCCACTTGTGCTCAGGCGCTGCGAGAGGTAGCAGGTCTTCAATCTGGCTCGCATGGAAAACGCGATACTCTGTCAAGAATGGGATGCGCCGCGTTTCATCGGAGGACTCGCGGGGCTGTGGGACTTCGCGTTCAGATTCGCGCCCTGGCACATCCAGCATTTTGAAGAAATACACAGGTGTTGATTTGGAGCCTCTGCGAACTCGGAGCCCCATATCGTTAGCCTGTTTCATCGTGTACCAGCGGTGGTCGGTGTATCCCTCGGACTGAGCCGTCATCATCAGCAAGAGAGCATTGACACCGTTGTAGTGCCGTTCACTGACTCCGTTCATGGGCATGCCAGAGGCTTGCACATCTTTCCAAGGGCGCTGCCATGGTGCAGTCCCTGCTTCAATGGCTGCGATGATTTTGTCCGTGACTTCTTGATAGAGGTCGCGCCGTGGCTTGTTTTTGCCGCGTTCTAATGTGCTGGTCTTGCTCATAGGGCGCCTCCTGCCTGGGTGTCCTGGCCGGAATGTGGACCCATCGAGGCCACGAGATTCAGCAAGGCCGCATCTGTATTGACCTGGATGGGCATGCAAAACGCCGGTGAGCCAACTAAGAATTCCAGTTGGGCTGTGGGCTGTGTGCTTGGAGCAAGTCCAAGTGCTTCGGCCAATACCGCCTGAGGAGTCTGTGCTTGGCCTGCTCCTTGCTGACTGTCGGGCAGCACCTCGTGAACAACAAAGTATTCGCCTGTTGACGGGTTGAGTTTCTGGCACCAGATTTGTTGTCCATCCATCGGAGCCAAAACTTCTGGCCGATGTTGAATTTCCATATGTGTTCCGCTTTGGTCCCGCAGTCCCGTGATGGGTAACATCAGAACCAGCGGCGAAACCTCAAATCCCAGTCCATAGGAGGCTGCGGCATTGCGTCGCAGTACGACAACCCAAAACCAGCGCTGCCCTTTGGACGTGCAGACAAAAAAATGGTCTACGGGGGGGGCTCGCAGCGAGGGCAGCGATAAAACCAGTTCTCGCGGATAGTGGGTCAACACATCATGGTGCAGGTATGCGAGGTGAATTCCGAAGGCTTGTGCAACACCTGCTGGCGTACCCTCAGCACTTGGTCGGAGTTTTGATAGCCAGTCGAATCCCTGTTGGTCGGCTACGCGATGCAAGTACATGGACGGCATCCAATATGAGCCTGGCGCAATGGATGGCGGGAACTCATTTGCGGTGACTGAAGGCGTGCCTGGTGTTCCGATGTTCATAGCTTGCCTCCTTCCTGACCCAGTGGCGATGTGCGGAAAGTGACAGGTGCTTGGCGGCGATTGGCTTTCAGGTCACGTCGGTCTCGGATGTATTCGGCCAACCGCATCGCAGCAATCAAGCGTTCATTGGGCTTTGTCCACTTGGTGCGGTGCTCTGACAGGTAGCGGTTTTCAATCTCGGCGACTGCACGTTCAGCGTGAGGTGATTGCTGGCCTTGGGCCATTCCTTCTGGTCGTTGTGTGCAGAACAGTTCGGCCAGCAATCGAAGAAGTAGAGTCAGCATGGCGCCCCCCCGTTTCCGTTTGATGGGCCGTGTCCCCCACTGGGCAAAATGAAGATGCGGGAAGTAGTGGGGTGTGTCGATTTTTTGCGTTGGGTTGGATGGCGCAATGCGCCTGGACGTTGTCTCAGCTCCGCTCCTGTAACTGGGGCGGTGAGGATTCCAGAATGAGGGGTCCAAGTCGATGCTGGCGGAATTGACGTGGTCGGTGTTGGGGCGTCCCGCATTGCCAATGCTTGGCTGATGGAGCTGGTGAGGTCCAGCAACTGACTCTGAACATGTTTGACCTCGGCCAGGACACGCCGGAGTTCGGTGTTCGCCTGAGTCCAAGCGTCCACTGTCCTGTTGTGCTCCATCCGCTCTTGAAATGCTTCGGCGTTCCACGGGGTTTGGCGCCCCACGTGAACAGTGGCCGGGCGTTCAATGCCACGCACTCGGTTACTCCGGTGGTCGATGCGCTGACTGGTCCCTACGGTCTGCAATGCACTATTGCAGGCATCGGCCCATGCAGCCCGCCATTTAGTCACCAAGGATTTTTGGTTCCAGTCACGCCGCTTGGCTCCTACACTGTCTGGTGTTAGTTCCCTCAGCGTGAGCATGATGTGACAGTGAGGGTTGTCAGGCTTTCCGTTTTTCCCAACTTTGCTGTGGATGGCTATGTCGGCCACCATGCCCATTGCCACAAACTGCTGAGACACATACTCAGTGATGAGGTCGACGTGCTGCTGATGGGTCAGCTCCACAGGGAGGGCGACTTCCACCTCGCGGGCGAGTTGGCTGTTGTTTCGCGTCTCGCTGTTTTCGATTTGGTTCCAAAGAACTGAACGGTCCGTTGCCCAGGACGGGGAGCCCGGTGGAGCCAGAATGGCCCGATGGGTGACCTCGGTTTTTCGGGTGAAGTTGAAAACTTGACCCGTGCGTTTGCATCGCAGTCGAGTCCCCGCCCGATAGGCGGCGGCTTGAACTGCGTTGTGGCCATCGCTGCGAGCGATGATTTTGGTGGTTGAGTGAAAGATGGCCATGGGTACCTCCTTTGTTGATGGCCGACGGTCGGCACAACAATGGAAGGGAAGGGCTATCGTTCGCGAATCCGTCTTGCGGAATTCGTTTTTTGCCCCCTGGCAGGCGCACACAAACTTCAGTTTGTATCAGTGCGCTTGTCAGCTCTTGCCTCTGGGAAATGCTTGACTGTCTCCCTTCAAGGTGCCAGGTTGATAGCAACAACTCAAGCATTAACAGGGGGAGGACTTCATGACGACCACTCAATCCGCAGATTCAACCGCTCGCGACGACCCCGAGACAGACACCCTGGCACGGCTTCGGGAAAGAGAGGTCACGTTGCTAGCTCAGGCACAGGAACTTCAAGCGCGTGCAGCGCATTTGATGCGGGTGCGCAATGCGCACCAGAACAGGCTGGCCAGAAAGGTGGATGCGCACCAGAAAATTATTCTCGGTGCACTGGTACAGAAAGCAGGCTTGGATTGGGTGCTTGCAGGCTCACAGCACTCTCATCGTCAAAACGACGACGTTTCGGATACGTTAGCCAGTCGTTTGGACGATGTTTCGTTGCCGTATGACCGGGAGCGTATCCTCGCCGCGCTAATGTGGCTCGCGGAGGTGTCGAAACGACAGCCAAACGACGTCGTTTCGGTGCCGGATTGGTCCCCAAACACAGAACCGACTACATCAACGTCTCAATGACTGGCTGATGGAGCAACTTCGCTGGCAAAAGCCAGAATCTTCTTCTCATTGTTGGCTTGGGTCACTTCAACGCCAACTTCAACCAACTCCTGTCGGATTTCTTCGTAAGCCAAGTAAGCCTTCGATTCGGGCTTCGGCGCCGCTAGCGGGAAAAGTACATTTTCCGGGAGTGCATTTCGCTTGCGCAGACGCTTTAATTTGTCCACCCACAATCCGCCGTGGTTGAGAACACGAGTCGAGTCGTCCTGCCCAAGGAAGAGGGGCTTGATAATTCTGTCCACCAAGTTGCCGGTTTTGTGAACAAAGGGGAAGTTAACAAGAAAGTCAGATGTGCCGACTTTCTCTTGGACATACTGAGCACCGATGCGCGGGTCATCTCTAAACAAGATGCGACGCACTGCGCTTTCAAGCAACCGTTCTTGATATGCCTTCGTGACGAAGTTACGTTCGACGTAGTAGTCAAACAGTTCCTTGAGCTTGGCTTTGGGGTCATCCGCCAGCACCACGCGGCGCTCGTCGAACTGCAACATCGAGTCCCGCGTGCGGGTCAATTCAGCAAACAACCCAACTGCCAGGGGAACATCAACTACCCGTTTTCGTCCGTCCAGAGCACTAAGACGGATGTGCGTGGCAAAACGGTCCAGCTCCTCCGTGAACAGGGCTTTTCCAGTTAGGTAAACCTTGCTGTCTAACTCGTGGAAGAACTTCGTGATTCGTCCGTACTTTTTGAGCAACTTGAAGCCAAAGAAGCGACCCTCCGGGCATAACAGAACAACGCCAACGTTCGCAAACTCACCCGTCTCAACGAACGGGCGAAAGCGAAGCAACGCGTACTGACAAGCCAATTTTTTCACGAAATATTCCAGAAGTCGTCGTGGCTGCAACGGTCAAGACACGTTGCAATGGCGTCCCACGTGATGAGGGCTGGCACGCCGTCATCAACCCACCACCAAGAATCAGGGATGCTAGCACGGACTGTCGGCAAGTCGTGCAGTGAGGCCATCATTCGGTTTTGGTACCCCTTTCGTAGCAAGTGGTCACTGAAAACCCTGTTCCAGAGTTGAGCAAACACATGACTTTCGAGGAAGTTCTCCCTATTGAAGTCCGGGTCAAACGCCATGTTGTGGTCAATGACTGTCAATTTCTCCCCGGTCGTATCCCAGAGGAGATTAGGGTTCCCACCATTTTCAGTCAGGTGCCTGTCTTCATTTTTGAGCCACCAATCGAATACGAGCACGTCCAAAGCGGTGCTGTCGGGTACTAGGTCCCGTGTTGTGGGGGTCAGTTCCTGTGCATGAGGTAGTAAGCGCGATGCAAAAACCAACCCAGTGCCCAACTCCCTGATGTCAGGCCTGACACCCATTGTTATCAGTTCTGTGGGGACCTCAGCCAAGACATAGTCAGCAATGGGTAGTCCAAATGCGGTGGCTAGATGTGCGGCAACCCACTCACAAATAAGGCTGCGCCGCCCCGCCCCCGCTCCTTTGACATAGTAGGTTTCGCCATCGTCTCCACGACAAATGAAGGGGAGGGTTTTGCCTTGCGGAGAGCGGCCCAGCACCTCTTCAATGACAACGGACGGCTCTTCCATGTTTAGAACGCAGGGGCTTTGCTCGAAATAAAACCACTTGGCGGGTACAGGGCACTTCCCCGCACATTTGTACCGCCCTGGTCTGGGGCTGTGTCGTGCGAGCACAGTTGTCTTCGCATCGGAGACGCTGAATGACAGCCTTGTGATTCTTTGTTCATGTTCATGTGTGTCCAAGCATTTTGCCAAACGTGCGCGCCCTCACTCACTGAGCTCGGTATTCTCTCGGAGTTGTCGATAAACTTCTTCCACCAGCAGATTCGCCAGCCCTTTGAACACCTTCTCATGCCGTAGAGCTTGGTCGGCCATGACGCTGTGGTTCTCCAACGCATCTACCACAGCGTTGTTGAGCTTGGTCTCGTAGGCGCCGTTGGCGAAGGCATCCACCGTGTCATTGGCCTGTGCCTGCTCTTGCAAGGTGGGGTCATTCACCATCTTGCCAATCAACGTGGTGGCGTAGCCCTTGAAATCGGCGTCCGACAGGTTGCCGGAGAACACCTCGTTCATCTTCTTGATGATGGCGGACAGCCGGTCTTCGGGGTCGTCCCAGGCTTGACCGCCTCCCGGTCCCATGGGCTTCATGGGTTCGGCCTTGCCCGCGTCCATGTCAAGTTTGTGTTTTTGCTCGTTGACCACCTTGTAGCCTGCCAGTCGAACGGACTGGTCCAATGCCTCATCACCCCCCGCCTTGCCCTGCAACCGCGGCAGCAGCATGCGGCAAAACGCATGCAGGCGTTCGAGGTCTGCATCGTCGTAGGAGCGCATTTGCGACAGGAAATCGTAGGCACTGATGTATGAGGAAACATCCCCCCGGAAGAGGTCTTGTACCTCCTTGGCTTGCGCCTTAAACCTGTCGTGTGCTTTCTTCAAGGGCGATTGAATCGCCGCTTGTTTGCCCTTTGGGTCGAAATAGCCCTTGGCAAAGTCCAGCACCTCTTCCCAAAGGTAAATGCCAGCGTCGTCCAGCTTCTGGCGCAGCGTGTGGACCAGATTTGGGTCCGTGACCCCTGACATCTTCGCCGTCCGGTAGAACGGCAAAAAGGCTTTCAGGATACCTTCTGCTTCATTTCGGAAGTCCAGCACGAAGGTCGTTTCTTTGCCAGGATACGTACGATTGAGCCTTGACAAGGTTTGCACAGCCAACACTCCATCGAGGCGTTTGTCCACATACATTGCGCACAGCTTTGGTTGGTCAAACCCTGTCTGAAACTTGGACGCGACGATGAGCACTTGGTAGGACTCGGTTTTGAATGCCTCCTTGATACCGTCGTCATGTTCCTTGCAGTCGTTGAGGTCGCCTTCCTTGGCCTTCAACACCTTGGATTCTTCGTCCGTTACCTCACCCGAATACGCCACCAGCGCCTTGCAATCGTTGTACTTCATCTTCTTGATGTAGTCGTCAAACGCCTTCTTGTAGCGCACCGCTGCCACGCGACTATCCGACACCACCATGGCCTTGGCTTGTCCGCCCAACTGGTGCATAACGTGCTCGCGGAAATGCTCCACGATGACCGTAACCTTTTGCGCGATGCTGGTGGGGTGCAACTGCGCGTATCGGAACAGTTTCGCCTTGGTCTTGCCAGACTTCACGGCCTTGTCATCGCCCGCCTGCTCCAACTTGAAAGCAAAGCCATACGTGGTGTAGCCACGTAGCACATCCAAGATGAACTTCTCTTCGATGGCTTGGCGCATCGAATACACATGGAACGGCTCGGGCGTGCCATCGGCGCCCGTGCGCCCAAACAGCTCCATGGTCTTCGGCTTGGGCGTCGCCGTGAATGCGTAGTACGACACATTGGGCGGTCGCTGACGCGAAGCCATGATGGTGTTCAGTACGTCTTCATCGGTGATGTCGTCATCGCCATCGACCACAACTGCTGCCGTAGTGCCATCCGATTTGCCTTTGGTCAGCACCTCGCGCAACTTCACCGCGCTCTTTCCTGCCTGGCTGGAATGGGCTTCGTCCAAGATGAGCGCAAAGCGCTTGTCGCCCAAGCCGCCCACCTTGTCCAGCACCCATGGGAACTTCTGCAACGTGGTGATGATGATGAGCTTGCCCTTGTCCAGGGCACTCGCCAGTTGGGTGCTGTTCTCGTCGATTTTTTCGACAACGCCTTGCTGGTGGTCGAACTGGTAGATGGTGTCTTGCAACTGCGAATCCAGAACCCTGCGGTCCGTAATCACAATCACGCTGCTGTACACCTTCTGGTCCTTGGCGTCATGCAGGGAAGCAAGGCGGTGCGCCAGCCATCCAATGGTGTTGGATTTGCCCGAGCCCGCCGAATGCTGCACCAGATAGGTGTGCCCCACGCCTTCTGCCAAGGTGGCATTCAGCAGCTTGTTCACGGCATCCCACTGGTGGTATCTAGGGAACAAAAGTGAGGTGTTGAATACCTTCTTACCCTTCGCATCCTTGTTTTCGGACACCTCCACGGACAGGAATTTGCCCATTACTGCCAGCCAGGCGTCGGGGTGGAACACCTCATGCCACAGGTAGCCGGTGGAGTAGCCCAACTTGTCATCTGGCGGGTTGCCAGCGCCAGCACCGCCCATGCCATCGGGGTTACCACGGTTGAACGGCAAAAAGCGCGTCGCGGCGCCCGCCAGCTTGGTTGACATGCGCACTTCATCTGTGCTGACAGCAAAGTGAACCAAAGCCCGATTGCCAAACGACAGCAAGGGCTCAGGCTGCCTGGTCGTCACGTCGATGGGGTTTCTGTCGTACTTGTACTGACGCACCGCGT
>NZ_JAQUCA010000015.1 GCF_028686475.1 Giesbergeria sp.
ACCGAGGTAGCTCTTGAGGATGTCACTGTTGGCGATACTGCCGTCGCGCATCGGAAATTGAGCATCGACCAGACGGTTGAGGTTGATGCGCTGGAGGTACTTGCCAATCAAGGCCAGACCGGCCTGGGCGCTCAGGTCGTAGGGCAACTGTTTGAGAATGAAATTGGGCATGGGGATTCACCTGCTGGGCGAACAGTATTTGGAGCTTAAACTATTGATTTCAATAGGGAAACTGGAGATTTTTGACATGAATTCACGGATTCAGGGGTTTCGTCAATACCAAACCACAAAATCACCAAGGGAATCAGCGCCAGCGCCGGGATGTTGCGTACCATTTGGATGCTCGAATCGAGCAAAGTCTCGGCCCAACGCACCGAGCCGGTCAACAAGCCCAGCAGCAACCCCAAGCCACCGCCTACCGCCAAACCTGCCAAGGCGCGGCCCGTACTGACTTGCACATGCGTCCACAAGTCACCCGAGAGCGTGAGCGTCCACGCAGCGCGCAACACATCGACGGGCGCAGGCAGCACGCGCGTGGACAACCAACCCAAGGCCGAGGCGATTTGCCACAGCGCCAGCAAGCCCACGGGCAGCAACCAAGGCAGCAGGCGCTGCACCACCGCACTTATCCAAGAGCCTTCCTCGTCAGTCCCAGCGGTGTTGCTGGCTGCTGGCTGGCCGGGTAAGGATTTAACGCTGGTGTTCATAAACTTGGCCCTTGCGTACTGCTGGCGCTGGCCGTCGGGCTAAATTGGTTGCCCACGGTTTCGCCAAACGGCCCCAAAGGCGAGCCACCGGCCAGTTTTTCGCGCAACGGCAGCGGCAGCAGCGGAAACACCAATTCGGCAAAGCGGTAGGCTTCCTCTAAATGCGGGTAGCCCGACAGCACAAAGCGCTCAATGCCCAACGCTGCATACTCTTGCAGGCGTGCTGCCACCGTTTGCGGATCACCCACCAAAGCCGTGCCAGCGCCCCCGCGCACCAAACCGACACCAGCCCACAAATTGGGACTGATTTCTAATTCAGCCCGTGTACGTTTCGTGCCACGCGCATGCAAGGCGGCCATGCGGCGTTGGCCTTCGGAGTCCATGCGGGCAAATACGGCTTGCGCCCGTGCCACGGTGTCGTCATCGACATAGCGAATCAGGTCTTCCGCCGCTTGCCAGGCTTGGGCTTCGGTTTCACGCACAATCACATGCAAGCGAATGCCAAATTTCACCTCGCGGCCATGCCGGGCCGCTTTTTCGCGCACGTCGGCAATCTTTTTCGCGACTTCTGCTGGGGGTTCGCCCCAAGTGAGATAGGCTTCGGTGTATTGCGCGGCCAACTCGTGCGCTACCGGCGAAGAGCCACCAAAATAGACGGGCGGATGGGGTTTTTGCAGCGGCGGAAACAGCAGCTTGGCCCCTTTCACTTGCAGATGTTGGCCTTGATAATCCAAAGTTTCGCCTTGGTGGCTGCGCGCCAAAATTTCGCGCCAAATGTGAATGAACTCGGTCGCTTGGGCATAGCGCGTCGGATGGTCTTGGAACAGTCCATCGCCCTCCAGCTCGATTTGGTCGCCGCCCGTGACCAAGTTAATCAGCAAGCGCCCACCCGATAGGCGGTCAAAGGTCGAGGCCATGCGTGCGGCCAGTGCCGGTTGGTGCAAGCCGGGGCGCACCGCTACCAAAAATTTCAGGCGCGTGGTGGCCGGAATCAAGCTGGAGGCCACCACCCACGGGTCTTCGCACGAACGCCCTGTGGGAATCAACACCCCTTCGTAACCCAAGCTGTCGGCTGCTACCGCAATTTGGCGCAGGTATTCGGGGCTAAGCGCGCGTGCGCCTTCGGTCGTGCCCAGATAGCGGCTATCACCGTGGGTAGGAATAAACCAGAAAATTTGCATGGTGAATGTCTTTCGCAATCAGAATGTTCAGTAAGAGATGGCAAAACCACCGCGTGGAGCGCGGGCCAGCACGCGGCAAGACCGTTGCCCATTCAAGCCCCAAGCGGTAGCGGTGATGCACAACAGGCGTTGCAAGCGTTGGTGCAAAGGAAAGGGCATCGGAACAGGCGCGGGCATGGCGTTCTCCTCAAAAATCAGCAGGGTAAAGGCGCTGCAATCAGCGCAAATCAATCGGTGCGGCGTGGCGCAGATTGAGTTTTTTCGGAATCAACTTCAACTCAAAGAAGGTGTCGGCAATCGCTTGTTGCTCGGCCAAAATCTCGGGGGTGACTGGCACCATTCCGTAGCGCAAGTTGTTGACATACAGCTCAACAATGGAGCGCTCCAAGCCCAGCACTTTGGACAGCTCTTGCGCGGCCTCGGCTTTGTTTTTGCTGGCCCAAGTGTCAATGGCGCTGACTTCTTCAATCGCAATCTTCAGCACATCGGCGTTTTTGCTGGCAAAGTCACGCGAGGTAAAGTAATACTGGCGGTTGTTGGCCAAGCCTTGGGCATCGGCCAACACACGCGCCTCTAGCGTCTTGATGGCAGAGGACAAAAACGGGTCCCAAATCAGCCACGCATCGACCGAGCCACGCTCAAACGCGGCCCGTGCATCGGCGGGCGGCAAAAACACCACTTGCACATCGGCATACTTCAGGCCGTGCTTTTCCAGCAACTTGACCAGCAGGTAATGCACATTCGAGCCTTTGTTCAGGGCAATTTTTTTCCCTTTCAAATCGGCCACTTTTTGCAGCGTCGAGCCTTTGGGCACCAACACCGCCTCGTTGTGTGGGCGCGGCACGCTGGTGCTGGCATAAACCAACGGCGCGCCAGCGGCTTGGGCAAAAATCGGTGGGGCTTCGCCCACATCACCAAAATCAATCGAGCCGACATTCAGCGCTTCTAATTGCACTGGCCCAGCCGTGAACTCGGTCCAAGTGATGCTCACGCCCAAGGGGGTTAGGCGTTTTTCTAAGGTGCCCCGGCCTTTCAGGATGGAGAACCAGCCTTTTTGGTAACCAATGCGTAGCACACGATGGATATTGCCCGATTGGGCCAGTGCCGAACCGGTAGCGCCCAGCGTGGCGGCCACAGCGATGGCACTGGAAGCGAGCAAACGGCGGCGCGATAGAGAAGTAAAGTCAGACATACGCGGTGTTCTTTCAAAATCGGTGGTGAATGCAGGCAAAGCTGCGCCCGGCCCTGCTGGGGCAGGACAAAAATCAATCAAGGAGAATCAGGACGGCTTAAACGCTACAGCGCACTTGCGAGAAATCCACCGGCGCAAAGCTGCCTGCCGCCCAATGGGCCGGGCGCAAGGTTTCGCTCAGCAAAATGTGGGCGGCATCGTCCAATCGGGCCCCAATGTCGGGGTGAACGGTGTAAGCGCCTTCGGGGCTTAGCGTGACTTGGGCATCATTGGCATAAATGCCGGGCAAAATATGTTTGGCTCCCAGCGATTGCAGCACCGGGCGCAAGGCGTAGTCCAGCGCCAGCATGTGGTGTGGGCTGCCGCCGGTAGCCAGCGGCAACACGGTTTTGCCTTTCAGGGCGGTTTGCGGTAGCAAATCTAAAAAGGCTTTCAGCACCCCGCTATAAGCTGCCTTATAGACCGGCGTGGCCACCACCACCACTTGGGCTTTTTCCACTTGGGCGCTGGCCGCCACGATAGCTGGATGGTCAAATTGGGCCAGCACCAGCGCTTCCGGGGCCACATCGCGCACGCTCAGGCGCTCGCTGCGAATCCCCTGCACCGACAAACGCAGGGCCACGGCATCCAACAAAGCCGCCGAGCGTGAACGTGCCGTGGGGCTGCCAGCAATCAATAAAACAGACATGATGAACTCTTCTCTTTCGCCTGTGCTGGCTTACTTGCGCGCGGCATAAATTTGGTCAAAGCTGCCGCCATCGGCAAAATGGACTTTGGCCACCTTGTCCCAACCCCCAAAAGCCTCGTCAATCGTGAACAGGTTCAGCTTGGGGAACTGCGCGGCATACTTGGCGCGGGCTTTTTCCGATACCGCTGGGCGGTAAAAATGCTTGCCTGCAATGTCTTGGCCTTCTTCGCTGTACAGGTACTTTAAGTAAGCCTCGGCCACGGCGCGCGTGCCTTTTTTGTCCACGTTTTTATCCACCACCGTCACCGCTGGTTCGGCCAAAATGCTGATGCTGGGCACCACAATTTCTATCTTGTCGCCAAACTCTTTTTTCAGCAGATAGGCTTCGTTCTCCCAAGAAATGAACACATCGCCTTGGTTGCGCTGCGAGAAGGTAATCGACGAACCGCGCGCCCCGGTATCGAGCACCGGCACATTGGCATAGAGCTTTTGCACAAAGTCTTTCGCTGGGGCCTCGCCACCGTACTTGCGCTTGGCAAACTCCCAAGCCGCCAAATAGTTCCAGCGTGCGCCGCCCGAGGTTTTGGGGTTCGGGGTAATTACGCTCACGCCCGGCTTGACCAAATCATCCCAATCTTTAACCCCTTTGGGGTTGCCCTTGCGTACCACCAGCACAATGGTGGAGGTGTAAGGTGATGCGTTGTGCGGCAGGCGTTTTTGCCAATCTTGCGGAATCAGCTTGCCATTGGCGTGCAGCGCGTCGGTGTCCCCCGCCAAGGCCAAGGTGGCCACATCGGCGCTGAGGCCGTCAATAATGGCGCGCGCCTGCTTGCCCGAACCGCCGTGCGATTGCTGCACAGTTACCTCCTGCCCGGCCTGGGCTTTCCAGTGCTTGGCAAAGGCTTGGTTAAATTCGACATACAGTTCGCGCGTCGGGTCGTAGGATACGTTCAGCAACGTGACGTTTTGTGCAAGAGCCGAGGCAGCGCTGAGGGTCAAGGCCACAGCGGCCAGAGGAATCTTGATAAAGTGGCGACGAAGGCTCATGGTCGGTCTTTCTGGTGTCTTGAAATGCAATGGCTGGATTCTGAAAGCTAAGCTTCAAAACTGGAACGACTGAATTTTCAGTTTTTAATTACCTAAACATCTAAAGAAGCGATTTGATATGACAAGAATGGTTCAATGTATCAAGCTGGGCAAAGAAGCCGAGGGCCTGGACTTCCCACCCTACCCCGGTGACTTGGGCAAGCGCCTGTGGGAAAACGTGAGCAAAGAGGCTTGGGCCGCTTGGCTCAAGCACCAAACCATGCTGGTGAATGAAAACCGCCTGAACTTGGCCGATGCGCGGGCGCGCCAGTATTTGGCCCGGCAGATGGAGCAGCACTTTTTTGGCGGCGGTGCCGATGCGGTGCAGGGCTACGTGCCGCCCAGCGCCTAACGGTGGCGCGGACGGTGTAGCCTTTGCGCACCGTACCGTGGGTTTTGCGGGCACCCTGGGTGGTGCCTTTTTCTTGGACTCTGCTCTTTGATGCCCTGTGTCGAACCCAAGCCCCTTGCTCCCTGCCATCGCACCCGCCAGCGGTGGCGCACTGACCAATCCCACCGGGCCGCAGCGCATTGCTGCGCGCATGGCGGAAGACCTGTTGAGTGTGGCGCGCAGCCAAGACTCTAGGTCAATCGGGCTTGATGTACCGTGTGGTAGAAATACCGGCTTCAGCATGGGCCTGAGTTTTGACGAAGAAATCTACAAAAAGGCCAAGCCGTTGTTTCAGCAAGCTATTGCCAATCTTGGCAACCCCAACAGTGATTTGAAAGAGGCTATGCGTGCCGTAGTACAGCTGGTGGTGGACAAGTTCGGAACGGAGGCCGCACAGAATATGAAGCCCTATGTGGTGCGTTTTATCAGCGAGCGACAATCACCAATCATGTAGGTTGGAGGGTTGACTTGCTTCACTGAAATTGTCATACCTGTCTGACAGTGCGCCTATCTCCTTGACTTCCATGTCCCACCAAAAACCCCTGCTCCCGGCCATTGCCCCCGCCAACGGTGGCGCACTGATCAATCCCATCGGGCCGCAGCGCATTGCCACGCGCATGGCAGAAAACCTATTGAGTGTGGCACGCAGCCAAGAACGAGCGCTGGCAGCCCAGCGGCATCATCCACTTGGTGATAACAAACCTAAAAATCTCAAGCTGAACCAGTTTGATGACGGTTTAGACAAAGAAATGCTGGAGTGGGGCGTTACTCTTACGGGGTTCCACCTAGAGGCTGGTGTTCGTAAGTTTGCAGACTTGGCAGCCGTACTGGCCAATGAGCTGGGTGTCAGCCAATCTAGGCTCAAACCATACTTGCGTTGCTGGTACAACGGCGCACGGGATGTGATGGAAGATCATGGCTTGAGCATTGAGGGCATGGACTCCCCGGATGTTGTGCTCGCAGAATTGCAAAAAATACTAAAGCAAGAGCTGCTTTCAACCCTAACCCGTGTGATGGATGCTGCTTTCCGACTTGGCCACTATCAATTCAGGGAAGCAGGTCGGTTTGTCATGCAGATGATCCGAGAGGATATTAGCGATGATGTTGCAGATCAAATCACGCTAGACCTACTGCAAGGGGCGTATATTGCTATGGCGGGTAGGTACAAGAAAGATGGTGCCAGTAGCAATTTTGAGGTCATAGAAGTCAAATCACTGGACGAACTGGATCAAAGGGTTGGGCCAACCACCACAGAACAGAACTTGGGCTCAACACGCTCAAGATAAGCCCCAAATAACCCAAGCCCACATCAAGCAAAAATGAACCACCATTCTTGGATCCTCCTCGACACCGAAACCAACGGCATCAAGGCTCCAATCTACGTGGTAGAAATCGGCGCGCAAAAAATGAACGGCTGGCTGCCCGATGGCCCACCGTTTCGCCGTTTGCTCAACCACAATGCCAACATTCCGCCCGAAGCCTCGCGCGTCAACGGCTATACGCGCGAAATTCTGGAGCGCGATGGCGACGACCCGCTGGCGGTGTACCAAGACTTTGCCGCCTACGTGGGTGATGCGCCCTTGGTGTCTTACAACCTGCCGTTTGATTTGGATCGGGTGCTGCTGCCCGAGTGGCAACGTCTGAACATCACCCCGATAGGGCAACGCGGTTTTTGTGCGCTGGTGCTGGCACGTCGTCTGCTCGACCCAGTGCCCGCTGGCAATTGCAAGCTGCAAACCTTGCGCCAGTTTTACCGTCTGCCTGCCCGTGGCGCACACAGCGCGCTGGGCGATGTAGAAACCGTGGTCGATTTGCTCGACCAAGTGCTGCGCCCGCTGGCCGAAGCACGCGGCATCCAGACTTGGACTGAGGTGCTGGCCTTCACCGAAGCGCCTTGGTTTCCCTCGCTGATTGCCTTTGGCAAGTTCAAAGGCCGCAATTTCCGCGAAGCCGCCACCGACAGCGACTTGCACGATTGGTTGCAATGGCTGGCCGGTTCCAGCAACGCGCGCAGCGCCAGCATGGGCCAGTGGTATTTGGCGCAACTGGAGGCCGACGCGCCGCCACCAGCAGCCGTAGGCGTGGCTGCCAGTGACAACGTCAACATTGCCGCCTTGCCACAGGGTAGCGCCGTGGTGCTGTACCTATCGCCGCAAAAGGCTGAACTGCAACAACTCATCAGCGCGGCACGCAACCGACTGGCCGATTTAGAAGCCGACTACACCGCGCAAAAACACGCCGTCGATGTCACTTTGGCCCAACTGTTCCAGGCTTTGCGGCCCTACTACCAGCGCCGTGACCAACTGCAACTGAAAATTAACTTCCGCCGCCAATACCTCGATGTGCTGATGCAAGCCGGGGACGAAGAAGCCGAACAAGTCCAGCAAGCGCACACCCAAGCACGCCAGCAAACCGACGCAGAATATGAACAAGCTGCAACAGAAGCCGCCAGCAAACAGGCTTTGACCGAAGAAGAAGCCCAAGAAACCAAAACCATCTGGCGCAAACTGGTCAGGGCCTTCCACCCCGACCGCTGCATGGACGACGCGGAAAAACGCCAAGCGCACGAATGGCTCACGGCAGAAATCAACCACGCGCGTGACCGGGGCGACATTCAACGCCTGCGCGAGATTGCACACGACCCGGATGCCTTCCTGCTCCAGCATGGCATGGCCGTGCTGAGCCAAGAGGACTCCAACGATGTGCTGCGCTTACGGACGCTGCTGGACTCCTTGCAACAGCGTATTCTGGAAATCCTCGAAGCCTTGAACGATTTGCACGAAACCTCCGGCTACGAACTGCACCAGCGCGTCCAACAAAACAGTGATTTCTTTAACAACACCGTGGCCGAACACATCTCCGCGCTAGAGGCAGAAATCGCTGCTTTGGACGCAGAGGCCGCCCAGCTGGCCGAAGAAATTGAAGGACTAACGGGCGTGTCCATAGAAAATGATTAAGCCATGACTGAAGCAACCGACGAGCTGACCGACTCCACGCAAGCGCGCGAGGTGTTCTTGCAAGGCTGTGGCCTGCCCGAGGATTGGGCGGGTCAGGCCCAATGGCGCATCCTAGAAACCGGCTTTGGTTTTGGCCTGAATTTTCTGGTTACTTGGGCCGCTTGGCGCGCCGACCCGCAACGGCCCCAGCTGCTGCATTTCATCGCGCTAGAGGCTGGGCCGGCAGCGGCGGATGATGTGCTGCGCGTAGCAGCACGCCACCCCGAACTGGCCGAACTGGCCCAAGCCCTGGCAGCCCAATACTGGGGCTTGCTACCGGGGGTGCATCGCCTGTTTTTTGACGAAGGCCGCGTGCTGCTCACGCTGGCCATTGGCGATGCCCAAACGCTGTTGCGCGCGCAAGATTGGACGGTGGACAGCGTTTATCTGGATGGCTGCTTTAACCCAGCTTGTAACCCGGAGCTTTGGAGCCTAGCCAGCTTCAAAGCCGTGGCACGCTGTTGTCGCCGTGGCGCACGGCTGGCGACTTGGAACGTCGCCCGGCCAGTGCGCGAAGCCCTGACGCAATGCGGCTTTAGCGTGGCTAAAGTGCCGGGGATACCACCCGCGCGCGACACCCTGCAAGCCACCTTTGACCCCCATTGGCAGCCGCGCAAGCCTGCCAGCGCCAGTGCGACACCTGCACCTGCCAAAGCTGGGCAGTGTGTGGTGATTGGTGCGGGCTTGGCCGGTGCCGCCGTGGCGGCCAGTTTGGCCCGGCGTGGTTGGCAAGTGCAGGTGCTAGACCAAGCCGCGCAGCCTGCCGCTGGGGCTTCTGGTTTGCCAGCGGGCTTGTTCTGCCCGCATATTTCCCCTGACGATAGCGTGATTTCGCGCCTCTCGCGCAGTGGCATTCGGGTGCTGATGGCCCAGGCCCAAAACCTGTTGCAAGCAGGCCAAGATTGGCAACCCGAGGGCGTGTTAGAGCATCGCGTCGATGGTCGTTTGGGCTTACCAGCCCACTGGCCCGATGGCCCCGGCAGCGATTGGAGCCACCCGGCCAGCACCGCCCAACTGCAAGCCGCTGGTTTGGCGCCCGAGGCCATCGCCTGCTGGCATGTGCGCGCTGGTTGGTTGCGCCCGGCCCAATTGGTCGCCGCCTTACTGGCACAGCCCGGCATCGTCTGGCGTGGTGGTGCCAACGTGGCCCACCTGCACGCCACCGAAGCAGTCAATGGCAACTTGCAATGGCAGATGTTGGATGCCGACGGCCACCTGCTGGCCCAAGCGCCCTTGGTGGTGCTGGCCGCTGGTTTTGCCAGTCGGGCTTTGTCGGGTGAGCGCCTACCGCTGCGCCCCTTGCGCGGGCAAATCTCTTGGGCAGTGCAAGATGCGGCCTTAGAGGCCGCCTTGCCTCCCTTCCCCGTCAATGGCGAGGGCAATTTGGTCAGCCATATTCCGCTGGACGATGGCCGCCGTGCTTGGCATTTAGGCTCCACCTTCGAGCGCGGTATCGACACCCTGCCACCCACCGCAGAGGAACGCGCGCAAGCCCACGCCGCCAACCGGCAACGCTTGTCCGGTTTACTGCCCACGCTGGCCCCCACCTTTGATGCCTATTGGCCCGAGGTACAAGCTTGGGCCGCCGTGCGCTGCACCGCCCCCGACCGCCTGCCCGTGGTAGGCCCGCTAGACAGCGCCAGCCTGCCCGGCCTGTGGGCCTGCACTGCGATGGGCGCACGCGGGCTAAGCTTGTCTTTGCTGTGCGCCGAATTGTTAGCCGCCCGTTTGCATAATGAGCCGCTGCCCTTGGATGCCAAACTGGCACAAGCCTTGGCCGTAGAGCGGCTGTAAGCTGCTGCCGCCTTATACCGTGCGGCTACGCGCCAGTGGCGGATTTTTGGCAAAGTAGCGGCGGATGCCATTCATCAGCGCATCGGCCAACTCAGCCTGATAAGCGGCACTGCGGAGCTTGGCTTCTTCTTCCGGGTTGCTGATAAAGGCCGTCTCGACCAACACGCTGGGGATGTCGGGGGCTTTGAGTACCGCAAACCCGGCTTGTTCTACCCGTGGTTTGTGCAGCTTGCCTACATTGCCAATCTCGCCCAACAACACGCTGCCCAATTTCAGGCTGTCGTTGATTTGTGCTGTGGTGCTCATATCCAGTAGCGCACGCTGCACATGCTGGTCTTTGACGCGCACATTCACGCCACCAATCAAATCGGCTTGGTTTTCTTTGTTCGCCAACCAACGCGCCGCCGTGCTGGAGGCCGCTCCTTGGCTCAGGGCAAACACGCTGGCCCCACGCGCATCGGGGTTGGTAAAGGCATCGGCATGGATACTGACAAACAAATCCGCCTGCACGCGCTGGGCTTTTTGCACCCGCGTAGCCAGTGGCACAAAATAATCGCCATCGCGCGTCATGTAGGCGCGCATTGGGTTACCGGCAATCGTGGTGCGGTTGATGCGTTCGCGCAGCAGATGGGCCACGCGCAACACGATGTCTTTCTCGCGCGTACCGTTGGGGCCAATCGCGCCGGGGTCTTCGCCGCCGTGGCCGGGGTCCAGCGCAATAATGATGAGGCGGTCGGTTTGGCGTTGCTGGGCCGTGGCTGCGCTAGAGTTGCTTACGGGGGGGGGCGCGGCGGTCGCTGGAGCTGGTGCTGGCGCTACGGGACGTGTGGCAGCAGGCTTCGGTGCCGGTGCCGGAATGGGATGCTGCTCGTGGTGCTTGGCAATCAACTCCCCCAGCGGGTCCACGCCAGCACCGGCAGGCGTGGCGGCTGCCGTGGCTGGGCTGGCTGATTTGCTGGCGCTGGGCTTGGTTGCTGCGGTTACGGGGGCGGTGACAGGTGCAGGTGCAGGTGCAACTGCTGGTGCAGCGGCAACGCTGGCATCAGAATCGCGCAGGCGCTCGGCAATCAGCGCCTCTAGGGGGTCGATGGGGCTGGCGGGATATAAATCAATCACCAACCGATGGCCATAGGCGGCCACAGGCGGCAGGGCAAACACTTGGGGCCGTGCTGCTTGCTTGAGGTCAATCACCAGCCGCACCACATTCGGGGCATTTTGGCCCACGCGGATGCCCGCAATGTTGGGGTCATCGGCACGCACCTTGGCCAGCAACTCGCGCAATTGTGGGCTTAGTTCAATGCCCTCAATATCCACTGCCAGCCGGGGCGGTTGGGTGATAAAAAATTGCTTGTTGTTCAGTTTGGTGTCTGACTCAATCGTCACGCGGGTGTAATCGGCCGCAGGCCAAACGCGCACCGCCAAAATGCCAGCGCCACGGGCCAACTGGCCAGCTCCCAGCAGCAGCACCAGTCCACCACGTTGCAACAGACTGCGCCGGGTTGTATGGGCGCTCATGCTTGCAATCCTTGCAGTAGCTGTTGCCCACGCACGGTCTGGGCTTGTAGCGTGGCTTGGCGGCAGGTTTCGTCCTGTACGTCTAAGGCAATCGCCAAATCAGCCGGAGGCAGCACGGCGGCAGCTTTTTCTGGCCATTCGGCCAGTTTTAGGCCGGTGCTGGCAAAAATATCCCGAAACCCGGCATCTTCCCATTCACGCGGGTCATCAAAGCGGTAAAAATCAAAATGCCAAATGGCCATGTGGGGCGCTTGGTGTGGCTCCACCACCGCATAGGTCGGGCTTTTGATACGGCCTTGTACCCCCAAAGCGCGCAACAAATGGCGCACCAAGGTGGTTTTGCCTGCACCCAAATCGCCATGCAAAGTGATAAAAGCATCGGCCAAGGCCGGTTGTGCCGCCAAACGTTGGGCAAAATGGGCGGTATCGTCTTCATGGTGCCATGTAAACACTGCCGGTGCAGTGACAGTTTCTACAATCGGGCAATGGTGGTTTGTAGCAGTCAACTTATTCCTCAAATGCGGCAATGGGCGCGCGAGCTGGGATTTTCCCAAATTGGCATCGCGGGCGTAGATTTGTCTGGTGCAGAAGCCGGTTTGGTGCAATGGCTGGCCCAAGGGTTCCACGGCGACATGCACTATATGGCCGCCCACGGCCTCAAGCGTGCGCGGCCCGCAGAACTGGTGCCGGGCACCATCAGCGTGATTACGGCGCGCATGGATTATTTGCCGCACGATACGCCAGCGGGCTGGCAAGGTGTCGAGTTTGCCCGTTTGCAACAACCCACGCAAGGCGTGGTCTCTTTGTATGCCCGTGGGCGCGATTACCATAAAGTGTTGCGCGCCCGGCTGCAAAAGTTGGCGGACCGGCTGGCCCAAGCCGTGGGGCCATTGGGGCACCGCGTCTTTACCGATTCGGCCCCGGTGCTAGAAGCCGAACTGGCGGCACGCAGTGGCCAAGGCTGGCGCGGTAAACACACCCTGCTGCTCAACCGGCAAGCGGGTTCCATGTTTTTTTTGGGCGAAATTTATATTGATTTGGCCTTAGAACCCACCGAGGCCAGCAGCGCCCATTGCGGCCAATGCAGCGCCTGTATGGATATTTGCCCTACCCAAGCCATTGTGGCCCCTTACCGCTTGGATGCGCGCCGCTGCATTTCTTACCTGACGATAGAACACGCTGGCCCGATTCCCCTAGAACTGCGCCCGCTGCTGGGCAACCACATTTACGGCTGTGACGATTGCCAACTGGTGTGCCCGTGGAACAAATTTGCCCAAACCAGCACCTTGGCCGATTTTGCTGCGCGCGCTGGGTTGTCGGGTCAGCAGTTGGTGCATCTGTTTTCGTGGGATGAAGCCAGCTTTTTACGTTTAACCGAAGGCAGCCCCATTCGCCGTATTGGCCACGAACGCTGGTTACGCAACGTGGCCATCGCTTTGGGCAACGCCTTGCGCGTGGCCGATGCCCAAACTGCCGCGCCGCTGCGTGCTGCGCTGCACAACCGTAGCGACGCTACCAGCACCTTGGTGCGCGAGCATATCGCCTGGGCCTTGGCCCAAGCGCCCAACTTGGGCAACACTTAAAGCGACATTTGCGCCTGAATTTCGCGCGCAATCGCCTCTAGCGACACGGCACGCATCACCGCGCCGCGCTTTACCGCCTCTTTGGGCATCCCATAAACCACGCAACTGCGCTCATCTTGGCCCAAGGTTTGCGCGCCCACTTTACGCATCTCCAGCAAACCCGCCGCGCCATCATCGCCCATACCCGTCATGATGACCCCGAGCGCATTGGCCCCGGCACTTTTGGCCACCGAACGGAACAACACATCCACCGAAGGCCGGTGCCGATTGACCAGCGGGCCATCCACCACCTCGACAAAATACTGGGCACCGTTGCGCCGCAGCAACATATGCTTGCCACCGGGCGCAATCAAGGCTCGGCCTGGCATCACGCGGTCGTTGTTTTGCGCCTCTTTAACTTCAATTTGGCACAGGCCATTGAGACGGCTGGCAAAGGCAGCAGTAAATTGTTCGGGCATGTGCTGCACAATCACAATACCGGGACACACGCGCGGCAAAGCAGTCAGCACCACCTCTAACGCTTGTGTGCCGCCGGTAGAAGTACCCAAAGCCACCACGCGCTCAGTGGTTTGAATCATGGCTTGGCGGCCAGTATCGGCCACGGCGGGCAAAATCGCATCTGCCGTAAGTTTATCCCGTGGTTGTAATCGACGCACATTGGCGCGCGCCGCTGCCTTGACGGCGGCAGTTAAATCATCGCTGCTATCGGTTAAAAATTGCTTGAGGCCCAATTTGGGCTTGGTGATAATAGAAACCGCTCCAGCAGACAAAGCCGCCAAAGAAGTTTGCGCGCCCTTTTCTGTCAGGGTAGAGCAAATCACCACCGGCGTGGGATGCTCGGCCATGATTTTCTTTAAAAAAGTAATGCCATCCATGCGCGGCATTTCAATGTCCAGCACAATCACATCTGGCCATTGTTTGGCCATGCGCGTCATGGCCAAAATCGGGTCGGCCACAGCAGCCAACACCTCAATTTCGGGGTCAGATTCTAATAATGCCGTCACTACTTGGCGCACGACCGCCGAGTCATCGACCACCATCACTTTAATACGTTTCATGGCTGATTGGGGAGTTGTGTGGGTTTGACTTGGTGAGACCAAACATCCCCGGTACTGACATCAAAAATAATTTGTCGGTGGCCAATGCCAAACAGGCTCTCAGAAATAATTGGGATGCCCTGCGCCTGCAATAAAGTGCGCGCCGCCTCGCCATTTCTGCGCCCAATGTGCATCATGCCTTTGCGCGTTTGTTTAGGAAACATATTACCACCGCCAAAAATTTTGCTTTGGCATTGCTGCGGTTTGATACCAGCTTGGGCCAATTCAGCCAGCATCAGCTGCAACGCCTCGTCGCCATAGCGTGCATCCAAAGGCCGTACTCCAGCATCGAACAAATGGCGTGTAGGCAGTAAAAAATGCGACATGGCCCCGATGCGGCTGGCTGGGTGCCACAGGGTAATCGACACGCACGAGCCTAGCATGGTACGTATTTGGTAATTGGCATCACCGACAAAATACTCCCCTGGCTTGAGAAAAATGTCAATCAAATCGTTCAGGTGCGCCATTTCAGGGATTTTTGCGATAAATAGAGGGAGCCAAGGGCTGCACGTCGTGATTAATATCGTTCAAGCTTTCAGAATGTCCAATAAAGAAATGCCCCCCAGGGCGAATGGCTGCAATCACTCTGGCCACCACTTCGCGTTTAGTATTGTCATTAAAATAAATCATGACATTACGCAAAAAAACAATATCAAACAGACCCAATTGGGGTAAAGGCGCATTCAGATTCAGTTGGCGAAAATGCACTTTTTGACGCAAGCTGCGCTCAATCAACAAGCTGCCTTGGTATTCTTGCGTGCCACGCAAACAAAAGCGCCGCAGGTAGTCGGTAGGCACATCTCGCGCACGTTCTAGCGAATAATGGGCTCTGGCCGCACCACGCAATACCTTGGTGCTAATATCTGAACCTACAACCTCCCAAGGGGTATCTTGGCCCAAGCAATCGGCCAAAACCATTGCAATACTGTAGGCTTCTTCACCGCTGGAGCTGGCGGCACTCCAAACCCGAAACATCGCACTGCGCCCACGGGCAGCCGAGGCTTGGCGACGCAAAAATTCAAAATGTTTGGCTTCGCGGAAAAAATAAGTTTCGTTGGTCGTTAGCGCATCAATCGCCATCTGCAATTCTGCCGCATGTACGCCATCGTGCAGCAGCCGAAAATACTCGCCATAGCTTTCTAAGCCGTGGTAACGTAAGCGTTTGGCCAAGCGCCCACTGACCAAGGCTTTTTTAGAATCTGGCAGGGTAATGCCGGCTGCATCAAAAATAAAGCGCTGGAATAAAGCAAATTCTTGGTCACTCAACGCAGTGGTCATAGGGTGAAATACCGCCACAGTGAAAGATAAAATCCACTCGACACACCAAGCCCCCATGTGATAGCGCCCAATTTATTCATAGAGCCACCTTTTAGAATTTGGTAAACTTACTTTCGTCAATATCGGTATCGCTGCCCTCAGGGCTTGCAGAGGTCGCCAAACCCATTGATTTGATAAAAGCTTTGGATGAACCCGCAGAGACCCGCCCCCTTGGAGCCTGTGCATGACTGCTGTGCTGCGCCACTCTGCCAGCGCCAGTATAGGTAGCGGTAGAAGCTTTAGCCGTATTGGCTACCAACCTGCGACCGCTTCCCTCTAATTTGAAAAAAGCCATTGTTTGCTGCAACTGCTGCACTTGGCCGCTCATTTCTTCTGCAGTGGCTGCCAGTTCTTCCGAGCTGGAAGCATTTTGCTGTGTGGTTTGGCTCAATTGGCTGATGGCCGAATTAATTTGGCTGGCTCCAGAGGATTGCTCCTCAGAAGCTGCGCTAATCTCTTGTACCAAATCAGAGGTTTTCTTAATGCTGGGCACAATTTCATCCAGCAGCTTTCCCGCTTTTTCCGCCAAATCAACACTCGAACCCGCAACTTCGCCAATTTCTTGTGCTGCCACTTGGCTGCGCTCGGCCAGTTTACGCACTTCAGCGGCTACCACGGCAAAACCCTTGCCATGTTCACCCGCACGGGCTGCCTCAATTGCTGCATTCAGGGCCAGCAAATTGGTTTGGTAAGCAATATCGTCAATAATACCGATTTTCTTGGCAATTTGCTTCATGGCAGCTACCGTTGCTGCGACTGATTCACCGCCTTCGGTGGCTTGTTTGGCCGCTTGGCTGGCCATGCCATCGGTGACTTTGGCATTTTCGGTATTTTGCGAGATGGAAGAAGTCATCTGCTCAATCGAAGCGCTGGTTTGTTCCACACTGGCGGCCTGTTCGCTGGAGGCTTGCGACAATGATTGTGCAGTGACACTTACCTGATCCGACGCATTAGACAGCGCTTCGGTCGCATTAATAACTTCGGCAATCACGCTGGCCATTTTACCGACCGCATTATTGACCATATTCTTTAGCTCGCGCAGGTCCCCTTGATAATTGCCATCGACACTGTGTGTTAAATCACCTTGTTCAACGGAGCCAAGTACGGCACTGACCTCGTTCACTGGCTGTACCACGGCTTCTAAGGTGGCATTAATGCCTTCAATCACCTTACGGAAATCGCCCAAATGCTTCGCTGCATCGGCACGCACCGATAATTTACC
Source organism: Giesbergeria sp. (assembly GCF_028686475.1). Classification (GTDB taxonomy): domain Bacteria; phylum Pseudomonadota; class Gammaproteobacteria; order Burkholderiales; family Burkholderiaceae_C; genus Simplicispira. Next base: position 16,770 of record NZ_JAQUCA010000015.1, read on the forward strand.
CTCTAAGGTAGCTTGAGACAGCATTTTGGCATCAGCCACCAAAGCCCCTACGGCATGAATCACATCCAGCAAGCTCTTGGCCAGAATATCTTGCTCAGAACGCACCTTTACCGACACTGATAAATCGCCCTTAGCGATGGACTGGGCTGCCGCTGCCTGCTGATTCGTTGCTTCAATACAAGCATTCAAGTTATTTTTAATGGTATTAAAATCACCATTATAACTATCCGTGATGGCAGGTGGTACATCACCGATGGCAATACGGGCCACATAATTGGCGGCAACATTCAAGGGGCCAATCACGGCATCCAGCGTATCATTAACACCCTGCACAATTTTACCAAAATCACCTTGATGTTTAGAAACATCAGCACGGGTAGTCAATTTTCCCTCTACTGCCGCCTGAGATAACAAATGGGCATCGACCATCATGGTTTGTACTGCTGATTGCATAGCAGCAATAGATTGTGTCAAAGCCCCCACCTCATCACGGCTACCATGCTCAAGCTGGAATGCAAAATTGCCTTCTGCCATATTTTGTGCCGCATTCATTAATTTACGCACAGGCGGCACGATTTTCATAAACAACAACCAACCCAACACCACTGAAGTCAGCACCGCCAAGGCGGTGATAACAAAAAGCAAATTCTTCAATGTTTCAGAATGTGCGGCACTTTTTGCTACTTGAGAGGCTGTGCGCTTGTCAAGTAGTACAAAAAATTCATCGACTGGTGCCATCACCTTGGCTTTGTAGAGGTGATAATCACGGCTGTGCAGCAAATTTCTGGCCAATTCAAAATCTGGTGCTTTCGATACTGTGTAGTTACCTTGGCTATCAGCGTACAAACCCTTCGCTGCATTCATCGCCTTTATTTCGGTTTGCACCAATTCATTAGAATTAGCAGCAGATTGCTCTAGCTTGGCCAACTCTTCGGTGCTAAATCCGGCTTGTTTCATCAAGGTCAACAAAGGCACAGCCACTGTGGGCGGGCGCGGCATACTCTCACCAGCAGCTACAAAATCCCAATAAATGCGTTGATACTCTTGCGGCCTTGGTTTTTTGCCATTGCGAATATCTAAAATTTCATTGTATTGACGTTCATATTCTGCTTGGCCACCACTGACCACATAAGTGCGTGCCAAACGGGTTAAATCATCAGAGCTTTGGCGCAATTCATCGGCTAATAAATAAGCTGCATAGCGTTCTTCTTGGCGCAGAGAGGCTTCTTTTTCAGCCGAAGATGCTAGGATAGAAAAAGTGAAAATTATCAATAAAAAACTGATAATAACGGCAAAGGAAAACACCAGCAATGTACGAATAGACATATTTTTCATGATTTTCCTTAGTGAATTATCAATTAATTATTTTGATTGATGTCAATAATACTATAAGCAGTGAAGCGCCCCCCACTTAGGCGGTAGTATTTTGCAGGGTTTCAGCTTGCGTTGTCACCCGTGTTAAGCTGCTCAACTCATCGAGTGATAATACTTCATTCACATTGAGCAGAATAACAAAATGACCATTGACCTTGCCCATGCCTTCGATGAAATCAGTACGAATCTTGGCCCCAAAAGCGGGGGCAGGTTCGATTTCACTGCGTGGAATTTCCAATACTGCATTCACGGCATCTACCACTACACCCATGTCATGACTGGTATCGCCCGTTTTAACCTCCACAATCACAATGCAGGTTTTTTTGCTCACTGCCCCCGGCTTTTTACCAAAGCGCACCGCTAAATCTAACACTGGTAATACAGCACCGCGCAGGTTAATGACACCCCGAATACACTCGGGCATCATCGGTACTTCAGTTAAGCCGTTGTACTCAATAATTTCTTTAATGCACAAAATACCAATAGCAAAAGGCTCACCATTGAGTAAAAATGTCAGATATTGCTGATTTTCTTGGGTAGCAGTGCTGGTCGTTTTCGCCGACATGGGGGCAATTTGGTTCATGGAGCAGCCTTTTAAAATTTGGTAAATTTGCTTTCGTCAATTTCCGTATCGCCCGCATCCAAGGTACCCGCACTTCCCAATCCGGCGGACTCCATAAATGCCTTGGCTGGCGTGCTATTGCCTAATTTGCGCGCACTTATTTTGGCATGGGCTGCACTGCTTGTCGCTGTGGTTCTGGAGGCATGGGCGACTGGCTTGTGCAACTGATGGCCACTGCCTTGAATTTTGAAGAATGCCATTGTTTGCTGCAACTGTTGCACTTGGCCGCTCATTTCTTCTGCGGTGGCGGCCAGTTCTTCCGAACTGGAGGCATTTTGCTGTGTGGTTTGGCTCAATTGGCTGATGGCCGAATTAATTTGGCTGGCCCCAGAGGATTGCTCCTCAGAAGCGGCGGTAATCTCTTGTACCAAATCAGAGGTTTTCTTAATGCTGGGGACAATTTCGTCCAGCAGTTTGCCCGCTTTTTCCGCCAAATCAACACTCGAACCCGCGACTTCGCCAATTTCTTGCGCTGCCACTTGGCTGCGCTCGGCCAGTTTACGCACTTCAGCGGCTACCACAGCAAAACCCTTGCCATGCTCTCCGGCACGGGCTGCTTCAATCGCCGCATTCAGGGCCAGCAAATTGGTTTGGTAAGCAATATCGTCGATAATACCGATTTTCTTGGCAATTTGCTTCATAGCAGCTACCGTTGCTGCAACCGATTCACCGCCTTCGGTGGCTTGTTTGGCCGCTTGGCTGGCCATGCCATCGGTGACTTTGGCATTTTCGGTATTTTGCGAGATGGAAGAAGTCATCTGCTCAATCGAAGCGCTGGTTTCTTCTACACTGGCCGCTTGCTCGCTGGAGGCTTGCGACAATGATTGTGCGGTAGCACTGACCTGGTCCGAGGCATTGGACAATGCCTCAGTAGCATTCAGTACTTCGGCAATCACGCTGGCCATCTTACCCACTGCACTATTGACCCTATTTTTCAGCTCACGCAAATCACCTTGGTAATTGCCATCGACACTGCGCGTTAAATCGCCTTGCTCAACGGCACCCAGCACCGTACTCACTTCGTTGACGGGTTGTACCACGGCTTCTAGGGTGGCATTAATACCTTCAATGACTTTACGGAAATCACCCAAATGCTTCGCTGCATCGGCACGCACCGATAATTTACCCTCTAAGGTGGCTTGCGACAGCATTTTAGCATCGGCTACCAAAGCACCCACGGCACGAATTACATCCAGCAAGCTCTTGGCCAAAATATCTTGCTCAGAGCGTACCTTCACTGACACCGATAAATCACCCTTGGAAATAGACTGTGCAGCGACTGCTTGTTGATTGGTGGCTTCAATGCAGGCATTCAAATTATTTTTAATGGTATTGAAATCACCATTGTAGCTATCGGTAATAATCGGAGGCACGTCACCGACTGCAATACGGGCAACATAACTGGCCGCCACATTCAGCGGCCCAATCACGGCATCCAGAGTTTCATTGACACCTTGCACAATTTTACGGAAATCACCTTGATGTTTGCTGGCATCGGCACGGGTGGCCAATTTTCCATCCACCGCAGCCTTAGACAGCATGGCGGCATCGGTCACCAAAGCATTGACGGCTTCAATACAGGTATTGAGGTTATTTTTGAGTGTATTGAAATCGCCGTTATAACTGTCAGTGATTTTAGCTGGAATAGCACCACGCGAAATATCATCGACATATTTGGCAGCAACGTTCAGTGGCCCAATCACGGCATCCAGGGTTTCATTGACACCCTGTACAATTTTACGAAAATCACCCTGGTGTTTGCTGGCATCGGCACGGGTGGCTAATTTACCATCCACCGCAGCTTTAGATAATATAGTTGCATCACTGACCAAAGCATTAACGGCATCAATACAGGTATTCAGGTTATTTTTAATGGTATTAAAATCGCCATTGTAGGTTTCAGTGATTTTGGCTGGAATGGCTCCATGCGAAATATCATCGACATATTTGGCGGCTACATTCAGCGGCCCAATCACTGCATCCAGCGTATCATTAACCCCCTGCACAATTTTACGGAAATCACCTTGGTGTTGCGTTACATCAGCCCGTGTGGCCAGTTTTCCTTCTACTGCCGCCTTAGAGAGCAAGCTCGCATCAGCCATCATGGCTTGAACCGCTGCTTGCATAGAGCGCAATGATTGCGCCAGCACACCCATTTCATCTTGTTGATTCAGTGTCAGTGCATTGCCAAAATTACCCGCAGCCATATCATTGGCATGGTTCATCAATTGGCGTGTGGGTTCGGTAATACTGCGCGTAATCAGCCAACCTAAGACAGCACTCAAAGCAGCAGCAGCCACCGCTAAAATGAGCAATAAACGCTCGGCAGCTGAGGCCAATTCTTCTGCCTCTTTGCCACGGCTCACAATCAATGCGGTCTGCCCCTCTGCCATTGCATGTACGGCAGCGATATAGTCTGCTTGGCTTGCACGCAAGGCACCCGAAAGCATAGCGGTAGCTTCTTCGCGTTGACCGGCTTTAATAAAAGCAATATAGCGCTCCATGTCTTTCACATAAGCAGCCCTAACATCTTTCACCTTTTGCAGTGCCGCTTGTCCAGCATCAGTTTCGAGCATTTTTTCTAATTTAGCGACATTTTCAGTGACCTGCTTGCTTTGTGCTGGCAGACGATCCAGTTCTTTTTGTACCTCTTCGTCTTTGAAAATATGAATGTTGCGTATAATACGCGCATTGACATTAATGGCTTCAATGATTCCGTTGGCTATGACTGTTTTTGGAAAATCTTGTTGCACCAAAGATCGAATATCGCCATTAATTTGATTGATGCGTGACATGCCAATACCGACCACGACAACCAAAAAGATTAACATGGCTGAAAAGCCAATTGCTAATCGAGTGCCAATTTTCATATTTCCAAACATAGAATTTCTTTCTGGTTCCGATGTCAAGTTTTTGGCAATAGATGATTTAAATCATCGCCAGAGATTCCGTTTTTTTTGCGCTCTGCATGGCCTTGGGTGGCTTGCTGTATCAAAGCAGGCACATCCAAAATCAAGGCCACCTCACCGCTGCCTAAAATGGTAGAACCACTGATACAGCGCGCTTGGTTAAATAATTTGCCCAGGGGCTTGATGACGGTTTGAAACTCACCCAACAGGGTATCCACCACCAGCCCAGCTTTTTGCCCTGAATGCTTCAGTACCACAATATTTTCACGGCGCTTGGGCGGGGTGCGTATATCAAACAGCTCACGCAGTCGAATAAATGGCAAAATTTCACCCCGCAGATTGGTGTAATTGTGGCCTGGCTCTTCAGAAAAAGCCACACATTCTTCAATCATGTCCAATGGAATAGCAAACACCGAGGTATCCACTTCGACCAAAAATCCATCAATAATGGCCAAGGTCAAGGGCAAGCGAATTGACACCGTAGTGCCTTGCCCTTCGGTGCTTTGAATGGCCACACTACCGCGCAAAGCTGCAATATTGCGTTTCACTACATCTAAACCTACACCACGGCCAGACAGGTTAGAAACTTTATCGGCGGTAGAAAACCCTGGCTCAAAAATAAGGGCATAGACTTCGCTGTCGGTTAGGTGGTGGCCTGACTCCAGCAAGCCTCGCTCAATCGCTTTGCTGAGAATTTTTTCACGCTTGAGGCCACCTCCATCATCTTCTACGGTAATAACAATGCTGCCAGAATCATGGAAAGCATTGAGACGCAAACTGCCTTGGGCGGGTTTTCCTCGGGCTTGGCGCTCGGCTGCGGATTCAATGCCGTGGTCCATTGAGTTGCGAACCAAGTGCATTAACGGGTCGCCGATTTTCTCGACCACGGTTTTATCGAGTTCAGTGTCTTCGCCGTTGATAAGCAAAACAATGTCTTTGCCCAATTCGCGCGAAACATCGTGTACCACACGCTGAAAGCGGCTAAAGGTGGCCCCAATTTTGACCATCCGCAGTTGCAAAGCGCTGTCGCGCACCTCTTCTACCAAACCAGACAATTTAGAGGTGTGTTCTTGTAATTCGGTGATGTTGGCACGCTGCGCTACCAAATTCACACCAGCACCGACAATAATCAGTTCGCCCACCAAGTTAATCAGTTGGTCTAGTTTATCGGCATCAATGCGGATGGAGCGGCTTTCTTGGGCGTGCATCTCCTTGACTTGGGCTTGTTTTTTGATAGCAGCTTCTACGATTTCGGGCGGGACGGATTGCTGCTCTAGTAGTACCTTGCCCAGCAGTGGCGCAGGGGGGAGTGATGCGGCCTGTGTTTGCAAGGCCATGTCCAGTTCTTGCTGGGTCAGGGCACCGCAATGCACCATCATCTCGCCAATGCGGGCGGAGGCTTCGTGCGATTCTTGCTCTAGGATGCGGATGTAATCGCTGGTGCGGCTGTGGGGAGGCAAAATTTGCAGCTGGCAATCATCGCGTACAAATTCAAACACGCCCTCGATGGTAGTTTTGGTGGCGTTGCTGCTGAATTCAATTTCATAGCCCAGATAGCAATCTTCGGGGTCCATGTCGGCGGCATCGGGTAGCTTGTCCTCCAGCACCAGCATTTCCACAATTTGCCCCAAGGTTTGCAAAAAGCGAAAAAACGACAGGGGGTCCATGCCATTGCGTAGCACGTTGGGCGCAAAGCGTACCGAAATATGCCAGTGGTCTTGGGGTGAGGCGGCAGAGGGCAGGCGTTGTGCGGTGGGCGCTGGCGTAGCAGCAAGGCCCGAGCTGGTGGGCGCGGCGGGTGCGGCGGCCAAATAGCTACGCAGTTGCTCTAACAACGGTGCCCCTTGTGCCGTGAGCGTGGCATCCGAAGTATCTTGCCCGGTGGCTACCGCATCAATCAGGGCGCTGATATGGTCACAGCAGGAGAGTAACAGGGCAATGAGTTGGTCTGAGATGGTGACCCGACCATCGCGCACGCGGTCTAGGACGCTTTCGGCCACATGGGTAAATGCCACTACGCCATCGAGGCTAAACAGCCCTGAGGAGCCTTTGATGGTGTGCGCTGCCCGAAAAATAGCGTTGATGAGTTCGGTTTTTTCTTCGGCCTGCTCTAGGGTGAGCAGGGAATTTTCCATGTCTTCGAGCAGCTCTCGGCTTTCGACAATGAAGGTTTGCAGGGCTTGGTCGAGGTTCATAAAAAACACCTTTGCCGGGAGTGCCCCTGTGCTTAATGGCGCGCTGAAGTGGGCGGCGGCTGTGCGATGACTAAATCATCACCAAAATAGGCGGCTAAATTGAGCAAATCAAATACATTCAGCACCGCCGGGCTGTGGCCCATGAGGCGCAATTGCCCGTCTTGCTTGCGGGCAGTGCGCTTGGCCAATATCAGCAGTTGCAAGCCCGCAGTATCCAACTCTGTGACACCCGAGAGATCAACTTCTAGCGTGGCGCCGGGTTGTTGTAAAGGCTCAAGTAACAGCTGCTTGAGTTCTGCGGCGCGGTAAATGGTCATTTCGCCAGCCATACGCAAGCTGGTGTGGGGGGCGGCGGCAGTCGTAGTCATGGTGTGCAGACGACGTTAAAGTTTAAGGCAAACACAATTTTTGTACCGCACCCAGCATTTGCTCGGGTTTGAAGGGTTTTACCACCCAAGCCTTGGCCCCTGCCGCTTGGCCTTCGCGTTTTTTGGATTCATCGGACTCGGTGGTGAGCATGATGATGGGCGTGAAGCGGTAATTGGCCAGTTGTTTCACCGCTTTGACAAAACTGATGCCATCCATCACGGGCATGTTGACATCGCTGATGATGAGATGCACTTTTTGCCCAGTCAATTTATCTAAGGCATCTTTGCCGTCTTTGGCTTCAATCACCTCGTAGCCAGCACCGCGCAAGGCAATGCCAACTACCATACGGATAGAGGCGGAATCGTCAACAATCATGATTGTTTTGGCCATTTTCCCTCCTAGAAGAAAGTAATATCGTCGTCCGCAGCGGACGGGGTTGTGGGGGTGGCGGTTTTTTCTGCCCCAGCCTTGTTAGCACTGGAGGGGGCGATGTTTTTTTGCTCGTGCGCCAAATGCTGGTCTTTCATGACGTAGCTTTTACGCATTTCGGCCAAAAATTCTTCAGAATTGAGCGCGGCGACATTGCCCTGTTGTAGGCAGTCTTGCTCGTGTTCGGCAAAGTAGGTTGGAATGCGACCAATGTTTTGCTCTACTTGTACCAAAATTTGACTGACCCGGTCTTGGAATTGCAAATTGACCAAAGCCTCGCCAATTTCGCCATGAATGGCCATGCTTTCTTGCTTGAGCAAATCGCTGGAGGCCATCAGGCCACCGGCAATGTTGCGGAAATTTTCTACCACTGTGGTGATGCGCTCTTGCGAGGCTTGCATGGCTTGGTCTTCTTGGTTGACCGATTGTTGCGCCGTTTGGCAGGTGTTGGTGATGGCTTCGCTAATCACCTTGACCATGCTGGCAATGCGCTGGCCGGTTTCGCCCGATTGGTTAGACAACATGCGAAACTCTTTGGCCACCACCGAGAAACCCCGACCATGCTCGCCAGAGCGGGCAGCTTCGATAGCGGCGTTGAGGGCCAGCAAGTTGGTTTGGGCGGCAATTTTGGCGACATCGGTCGCCATGTCTTCTAATTGTTTGGTGAACTGGTTGAGCGATTGCACCTGCTCTAACATGCCCGCCATGCTGTGCATGGCCGAAGTTTGCGAGGCCAGCACTTGGGTAAGTTCTTGTTGGCTTTGTGCCAACACCTGCACCAAATCAAGGCCTTGGCTATCGCCCGAGGTGGTGGCTTGGCTGGCGGCAGAAACGGTGTTTTCTAGGCGCTGCACAATTTCGCTGAAACGCAGCGTCAGGGCGGTAATGGCCGATTCCATCTGCGTGCGCGAGTTGCTGATATGCCCGGCCCAGACCGGGGTAACTTTTTCGCTAAATTCGCGCTGGCCAGCTAAAAATTGAGCCAATAAGGCGGCTTGCTGGCGGCTGTGTTGCGCGTGGATAAGCCAGCCTAGCCCAGCACCAGCCAGCAGCAAGACCACAGCCAACAGCCAAGCCAGCCAGCCAGTGCTACCTACCAGCAGCACGGCCAAAGCGCCCGCTAAACCGAGCAGGGCTGAAAACCAGAAAGTCGAATTATTCCAGTCGGAGTGAATCAAGAAATTTTTCTCCTGGGTGGATAATAAATAAAACCATGCTTTGTTGTGGGTGTACCGTGATGTAACACAGTGACACAGTGCATAGGAATGCTACCAGCTTTTAATGTCCCTGAAGCCAAGCCCACAAGGGTAATAAGTGGTATGGCACTATGGGTAGGCAGCAAATAGAAAAGCCCCCAAGATTTCTCATGGAGGCTTTTAAATCTGGTAGGCGCGATTGGAATCGAACCAACGACCCCCACCATGTCAAGGTGGTACTCTAACCAGCTGAGCTACGCGCCTCTGAATTAACAGAGAACGCTATTGTAGCAGCAAAAAACACGGTCTTGGCAATTGCTTGGCAATTTTTTGCCAAAAATCTCAACGCCGCCGCGCGGCACGTACCCCCGGCACCATCGCCACGGCAGTTAGAACCCGCTTCAAGCGCCCAGCATCCGATACTTCGACCGTGAAGGTCATCCAAGCCGTGCCCTTGACGCTTTGGGTTTGTACGCCAATGACGTTGACTTTCTCTTTGGCAAAGACTTCGGAAATATCACGCAACAAGCCTTGGCGGTCGGAGGCTTGCACCACCACATCGACCGGATAGACCGAAGCCACAGCGGAAATTTTGGGCAAACCCCACTCGACATCAATCACGCGCTCAGGGGTGCGGGCGGCCAGTTCATGAAAATTGCTGCAATCAGCGCGATGCACACTGACCCCTTTGCCTCGGGTGACAAAACCCCGAATGTCGTCAGGGGGGGCCGGTTTGCAGCATTTGGCCAACTGCGTCATGAGTGACTCTACCCCGACCACCAGCACGCCACCTTTGGGGGTGCGGTCGGTGTGGCGGGCTTTTTTGAGCAGCAGGTAGTCTTCGATGTCGGGGGGTGGCTCGGGTGGGCGCAGTAAATTCTCAATGTTACGCAACGAGAACTCGTCTTTGCCCACCACTTCAAACAAAGCCTCGGCGGATTTGAAACCCAGCTGTTCGGCCAAGTCGTCTAAGCGGATGGCGGTTTTGCCTTCGCGCTGTAACAGTTTTTCTACCGCTTCGCGGCCACGGGCCACGGTTTCGTGCAAGGCACGGGCATTGAACCAAGCACGGGCTTTGGCGCGGCCTCGGCTGCTGTTGAGGTAGCCCAAATCGGCATTGAGCCAATCGCGCGAGGGGCCGCCTTCTTTGGTGGCAATGATTTCTACGGTTTGGCCGTTTTGCAACTGGGTGTTGAGTGGCACCATCGTGCCGTTGACTTTGGCCCCCCGGCAGCGGTGGCCTAGATTGGTGTGGACGGCATAGGCAAAATCGACCGGCGTGGAGCCTTGTTGCAATTCGACAATCGCAGCATCCGGGGTGAAGATGTAGATGCGGTCGTCAAACAAGCCTTGTTGTTGTGGTGCCCCCACCAAGTCGCGCTCCCAAGCCAGCAGTTGGCGCAACACGGCAATTTTGGCATCGTAGTCGCCGCTGGCCGATACCCCGGCATAGCCTTTGGTGCCAGCTTCTTTATAGGCCCAGTGGGCCGCTACGCCATGCTCGGCATGGTCGTGCATGGCTTGGGTGCGAATTTGGATTTCAATCGTGCGCCCGCCTTCGTCGCGCACCACGGTGTGTAGCGATTGGTAGCCGTTGGGTTTGGGTTTGGCGATGTAGTCGTCAAACTCTTCGGCGATGGATTCAAATTGGGCGTGAATCCAGCTCAGGGCGGCGTAGCAATCGCGCACCGTGGGCACAATCACGCGCAAGGCGCGCAAGTCAAACAGTTGGTCAAAATGCAAGGACTTGCCACGCATTTTTTTGACGATGCTGTAAATGTGTTTGGGCCGCCCTTGCACGCTGGCACTGATGCTGCGCGCGCGCAACTCAGTTTCTACCCGGTCGCGCAGTTGCGCCATATAGACTTCGCGCCACGCGCGCTTCTCATCCAGCAGTTGCGCTACTTCGCGGTAGGTTTCTGGCTCTAAAAAGCGAAAGGCCAGGTCTTCCATCTCCCATTTGATTTGCCAAATACCCAAGCGGTTGGCCAAGGGGGCAAATACATGCAGCGCCTCGTGTGAGATGCTGGGCGGCACCGGGGTTTTGCTGGCGGCGTGGTAGCGCAAGGTTTGCAAGCGCGAGGCCAGCCGGAGCATGATGACACGCAAATCGCGCGAGAACGCCAGCAGCATTTTGCGTACATTTTCGGTCTGTACCGCCGGGTCGTTGATTTGCTGCACCGAAGGGTGTACGGCGCGGGTGCGCTCTTGCAGCCGCATCAGCTTGGTGCTTTCTACCGCCAAAGTAGCAAAATTTTGCCCAAATGCCTTGGCAATCACCTCTTCCGGGCGGTTGAGGTGCATACCGGCATAAACCAGATAAATAGCCGCCTGCATGGCTTCGGAGCCACCAATGGTTTTGAGGATAGCGGCTACGGCATCGGCGTGTTCTAAGATGTTCTCGCCGGTGGGCAGGGTTTCATCGGTAATCAGGGGTTCGGCGAAGGCACGCGCGCGCACCAAAGCGTTTTCTTGTTCGGGTAAGGCTTGAGCGGTAACGGCAAACAAAGGCGCGATTAACGCCCCTTCTGGCAAGGTTTCGGGCTCTGGACTAGGAGAAAGAATCATGCGCCACCTGGGTCGGCTATTGCTCGGAAAATAAAAAATCACGCACCACGGCCACCTGTTCTGCGGCTACCAAGGTGGGGGCATGGCCTACATGCTCAAACGCTACCAAGCGCGCTTTGGGGCCGCGTTGGGTCATGGCAGTCGCCGTGGCCGCAGAGAGTAAATCGGACTGTGCGCCGCGTAGCAGCAAGGTTTGTGCCGTGATGTGTTCATAAAGTTGCCACATGGCGGCCTCGCCCGCTTGGGCCATCTCGGGGGTGGCTTGGGCCAAAGCCCGAAAGGGTTCGGCAATGGCCGGGTCGTAGTGCAGCGTCCAGCCGCCTTGGGGGTGCGGGCGCAACTGCGGGCGGCACAGGGCCAGCCATTGCTCGGGGGTGTGCGGGCCAAAATGCTCGCCTGCCATCTCCCACAGCGCTTGTGCGGCTTGTTCTACGCTGTCGAAATGCTCCATCTGCCCGACATACTCGCCAATGCGCGCCAGCGCGTCCCATTCAATCACCGGGCCGACATCGTTGAGTACCAAACGGCGCACTGGCACCGGCCAAGGCAGCTCAGGCTGGCCCAGCAAACCCATCGCAATCAGGCCGCCCATGCTGGTACCCACCCAATCCAAAGTGCGGATGGGGGCTTGTTGGTGCAATTGGGCCAGCAGCCCGAGTATGTCCATGCCATACAGTGGCACTTGGTAGCCTTGGGGGTCGGCCAGCCAGTCGCTTTGGCCGCGTCCGGCCACATCGGGGCAAATGATGCGCGCTTGGGTGCTTAAACTGCGCGCCAGCACATCAAAATCTCGCCCTTGGCGCGCCAGACCATGCACGCACAGCACCACATGCGGATGCTGGGGGTTGCCGGTGGCGTTCCACTCCCAATAGGCCATGCGGCGCACGGCTTGGGGTTGGCCTGCGGGTGCAGCCACGGGGCAGGGTACGTAGTTCAGCGTAGGTTCAATCATCAGTGTGGCTCCGGGAGGCGTGGCAGGATAATGGGGCTAAAAACTTAGCCGTTTCTTATTCCATCGTAATTCATTCGCAGGAGATTTCATGCTTAAAGGCAAAACAGCACTCGTTACCGGCTCGACCAGCGGCATTGGTTTAGGTATTGCCAAGGCTTTGGCGGCCCAGGGTGCCCATGTGGTACTGAATGGTTTTGGCGATGTAGAGGCACCGCGCGCCGAGGTGCTGGCCGCTGCTGCGGGCAATGGTGCCCGCGTAGGCTACCACGGTGCCGATATGTCGCGCCCCAGCGAGATTGAAGCCATGTTTGACTATTGCCGCGCAGAATTTGGTCCCGTGGATATTTTGGTCAACAACGCCGGTATTCAGCATGTGGCCAATATTGAGGACTTTCCGGTAGAGCGCTGGGATAGCATCATCGCTATCAATTTGAGCAGCGCTTTTCATACCACCCGGCTGGCACTGCCCGCCATGAAGGCGGCCAACTGGGGGCGCATCATCAATTTGGCCTCGGTGCATGGGTTGGTGGCCTCGGCCCAAAAGGCGGCCTATGTTGCGGCCAAACATGGCATCGTCGGCCTGACCAAAGTCACCGCGCTAGAAAACGCTACCAGCGGCATCACTTGCAATGCCATTTGCCCCGGCTGGGTACTGACCCCACTGGTGCAAAAGCAAGTCGATGCCAAAGCAGCCACGCTGGGCATTTCGAACGAAGAAGCCACGCGTTTGCTGTTGGGCGAAAAAGAGCCATCCATGCAATTTACCACCCCTGAAGAGCTGGGCGCGCTGGCGGTATTTTTCTGTTCCGCTGCGGCCAACAATGTGCGCGGTGTGGCTTGGAACATGGATGGCGGCTGGGCAGCACAATAAATTGCGACTCAATCGCAAAATGTGTAACCTTTGGTCAGATAAGGCCAGCAAATTCTGGGGTAAGCCCGTGCAAACTTGTAACAATGCCCCTTGTTACCAATTTTGCTGAAAAAAATAAATAATTACGGGATACCAAAAAATGGCAAGCACCAACCACCGGGCCGACAAAATTGTGATTGTCGATGACGATGCCCGCATCCGCGACCTGCTGCGCCGCTACCTGGCACAAGAGGGCTTTGAAGTCATGGTGGCCGAAGACGGCAAGGCATTAAGCCGCCTGTTGCTGCGCGAAACCGCCGATTTGATTGTGCTGGACTTGATGATGCCGGGCGAAGATGGCTTGTCCATCTGTCGGCGTTTGCGCGCCTCCAATGACCGCACGCCCATCATCATGCTCACGGCCAAGGGCGAAGATGTGGACCGCATCGTCGGCCTAGAAGTGGGCGCGGACGATTACTTGGGCAAGCCCTTTAACCCGCGCGAGTTGCTGGCGCGCATCCATGCGGTGCTGCGCCGCCGCCCCGCCCCCGAGGCGCCGGGTGCGCCCTCGGGCGAGAACGAGGTCGCTACCTTTGGCCCCTTCACTTTTGACATGGGCACGCGCACCTTGCAAAAGAGTGGTGAAGAATTGTCTTTAACCACGGGCGAGTTTGCCATGCTCAAGGCACTGGTGCGGCATCCACGCCAACCGCTATCGCGTGAAAAACTGGCTCTGCTGGCGCGTGGCCGCGAGTTTGAACCCTTTGACCGTAGCCTAGACGTGCAAATTTCGCGCTTACGCAAGCTGGTTGAAGACGATGCCACCACGCCGCGCTACATCCAGACCGTTTGGGGGGTGGGCTACGTTTTTGTCCCCGATGGCAACCACTAACAACCACACCCCCTACCCCGACGCGACCATCCCAGCACCCCTGCAACCCAACAAAACGCAGCGCGAAGCCAGCAAGCGTATGCGCCTGAATTTATTTTGGCGCACTTTTTTTCTGCTGGGTTTGTTGTTGGTGGTCAGTATTTTGGCGTGGCTAAAGACGCTGCACGAGTTAGAGTTTGAGCCTCGGCATTTGGACAAAGCACAGTTGTTGGCATCGCTGGTCAATATCAGCCGCACGGCCTTACTGCAGTCCGACCCCGCAAGCCGCGCCACCTTGCTCCAGCAGCTGGCCGAGCAAGAAGGGGTGCGCGTGCTGGCACGCCTGCCCGAAGACCAGTTCGTCGCGCTGCCCTCCTCCACCATGAACCAACGTTTGCAGCAAGCCATCCACCAACGCTTGGGCCGCAGTGCCTTGCTGGCGGGTAGTGTGAATGGGGATGCTGGCTTGTGGGTGGGCTTTCAGGTGGGCCGCGAGCCAAAATGGTTGCGTATGGACAGCGAACGCCTGTCCACGGCGCGCAGTACAGCATGGCTGTTTTGGCTGGTCACCGCCGGGGTGTTATCGCTGGCCGGTGCAGCGGCCATTGCGCGCCTGATTAACCAGCCGCTCAAGCAACTCTCGTATGCAGCCAACAAAGTGCAAGATGGTGATTTTGCCGCCAGCCATTTGGACGAAGAGGCGGTGACGGATGAAATCCGCGAGGTCAATATCGGCTTTAACCGCATGGCAGAAAAGCTGGCCAAGCTAGAGCAAGACCGCGCCGTGATGCTGGCCGGTATCTCGCACGATTTGCGTACCCCGCTGGCACGCTTGCGGCTAGAGACCGAGATGAGTGTCTCGGACGAGGTAGCACGCGAACATATGGTGGCCGACATCGTGCAACTGGATGCCACCATCGACAAATTTTTGGATTACGCCCGGCCCGACCATGTCAAATTGCGCCCGGTTAATTTGCAGGCCGTGGTGGCCTCTTGCGTCTATGCGGTGCAAAACCACCGTGAACTGCAAATTAGCATGACCGTGCCCGAAGACCTGAACGTGCTGGCCGACGAGGTTGAGCTGGCGCGCATTGTTTCTAATTTACTAGAAAACGCGCGCCGCTACGGCAAAACCCCCGACAGCACCGGCGTTACCCATGTCGATATTGTGGCCAAGGGCAACGAAAATTGGGCGCTGCTCAAGGTGCGCGACCACGGCCCCGGCGTACCGGCCGAGCATCTGGCCAACCTGACCAAGCCGTTTTTTCGGGGTGATTTGGCGCGTACCGCCGCCGCAGGGGCTGGGCTGGGGCTATCCATTGTGGATAAAACCGTGCAGCGCATGGGTGGGGTGTTTGCCTTGGCCAACTCCAGCGCTGGCGGCTTGGTGGCGCATGTGCAATTGCAACGCGCCCATGACCTGCCCAACGGCACCGACCCAGAGCAACGCTTGCAACGCCCCCAAGTGAAGCGCCAATTACCGCCCAACGCTAACCCAGCGTCGGGCTGAACAACAAAGCCACCGCCCGCGCCTCTATCGCCAGCCCTTGCCCGACTGGCCCGAGGCGTTCGGCGGTTTTGGCTTTGATGTTGATGTGTGCCAACGGCAAGCCCAGCCCTTGGGCGATGGCTTGGCGCATGGCCGGAATATGCGCGGCCATGCGTGGCGCTTGGGCAATGATGGTGCTGTCGATATTGCCAATCTGGTAGCCTTGGGCGCGCACCCGGCGCACCGCCTCGGCCAACAGCGCCATCGAATCAGCCCCGCGAAAGGCGGCATCGGTATCTGGGAAATGGCTGCCAATATCGCCCAAGGCAGCCGCCCCCAACACCGCATCAGTGATGGCGTGTAAGAGCGCATCGGCATCCGAATGCCCTAGCAGGCCACTGTGGTGGGCTATCTCGATGCCGCCCAATACCAAGCGGCGGCCCGGCACCAAGGCGTGGATGTCCCAGCCTTCGCCAATTCTGAAGTTCATCTATTTTTCCTTAAAAAATGGTACGTGGTGGGGCATCGCTGGCCAAGCCGCGCTCGCCGCCAAAGCGGTCTAGCGTGGGTGCATGGGCGCGTTGCGCCAGCACGGCCTCGGCCAAGGTGAAATCTTCGGGGTAGGTGACTTTGAAATTGAGCGCATTGCCCGGCACCAAGCAGGGGTGTAAGCCCAGTGCCTCTATCGCGCTGGCCTCGTCGGTGGCCGCTGGCCCCACTTGTTCTAGCGCTTGGTAGAGCAGCCCCAAACGGAACATCTGTGGCGTTTGCGCCAGCCATTTGTCATTGCGGTCTAAGGTGCTACCCACGCGCAAGCCCGCCATGCCGGTGATAGAGGTTTTCAGGGTGTCGGCCAGTTTGTGCGCCAACAAGCCGCCCACGCTGTCGATGGCGCAAGCATCTATCAGGGCATCTATTTGCTGCGGCGTAATCAGGCAACGCGCGGCATCATGCACCAAGACCCAATCGTACTCCTGTGCCCCTTGCTGGCGCAGTACGCGCAAACCACCGAGTACGGTCTCGGCGCGCGTGGGGCCACCGCATTCGGCCAAAAAGAACGCGCTTGAAGGATAAGCATCCAGAAAACGGTCACCCGCTGCCACGGCCACCAGGGTGGAGTGTATGCGTGGCACCAAGGCAAAAGCGGTCAAAGTATGCAGCACCAAAGGCTGACCGGCCACCTGCTGGTACTGCTTGGGCAGCACCGCCTGTCCATGCGGCAGGGCCGCAGGCAAGGCCCGGCTACCCGTGCCAGCACAAGGAATAACCGCCCAAAAACGGGCATGGGCAGCAGTGGTATCAGGCGGGTTTGGGAGAGGAGGCAAAGTGGCAGTCATGGCAGCATTCTAAAATTGCCGCTTCCCGTCGCGGGCGGTGCGCGCACAGTTTGCGCCATCGGGGTCGTGGCGCGGCCACTTTCCCCTTGAGCGCATGGAACTCCCGAAACTCTCTCCCGGCAAACGTTTTACCCTTCCCCGTCCTGTGGGCAGTGCCGATGCCCTGTTGCTGGCCCGCTTGGGCCAACGTGAACAAGCTGCACAACGCACCACCGCCATCGTGACCGCCGATGCCAGCGATGCCGCGCGCTTGCTAGACGAGCTGGCCTTTTTTGCCCCTGATTTGCGCTGTGCCTTGTTTCCAGACTGGGAAACTCTGCCCTACGATACCTTCAGTCCACACCAAGATTTAATCAGCGAACGCTTGGCCACCCTGTGGCGCATTCGGCAAAAATCCCAAGACACGGGGGCCGACGTAGTGATTGTGCCCGCCACCACGGCGCTCTACCGGTTGGCCCCGCCGAGTTTTATGGCAGGCTACACCTTCCACTTCAAAGTGGGGCAAAAACTGGACGAAGCCAAATTTCGCGCTCAACTCACGTTGGCAGGTTACAACCATGTGACGCAAGTGGTCAGCCCCGGCGAGTATGCCGTGCGCGGTGGTTTGATGGATTTGTTCCCGATGGGGTCGTTGGTGCCCTACCGCGTGGATTTGTTCGATGATGAAATCGACAGCATCCGCACCTTTGACCCCGACAGCCAACGCAGCCTGTACCCGGTGCCCGAAGTACGCCTGTTGCCGGGGCGCGAGTTTCCGATGGACGAGCCAGCACGGGCTAAATTCCGTAGCCGCTGGCGCGAACTGCTGGACGGCGACCCCACCAAAAGCCGCATCTACAAAGACATGGGCAATGGCGTAGCCACGGCAGGCATCGAGTATTACCTGCCGCTGTTCTTCGACGATACCGCCACCGTGTTTGACTATTTGGGCGAAAACGCCACCGTGGTGCTGCACGGCGATTTAGAACCGGTGTTTCAACGCTTCTGGCAAGACACCCAAGAGCGCTACCGCCTCGTGCAGGGTGACCCAGAACGCCCGGTGTTGCCACCGCAAGCCTTGTTTCTGAGCGCAGAACAGTTCTACGGCCAGTGCAAAGCCCATGCACAGTTGGCTTTGCGCCCAGCCAACGATGGCAACGCTGCCACCCCCGGCCTACAAGCCCTGCCCGATGTCTCGGTGGTACGTGGCGCAGAAGAACCGCTGGCCCGCTTGCGCGCCCATATTGCCCAAACCACACAGCGCGTGCTGCTGCTGGCCGAAAGCGATGGTCGCCGCGAGAGTTTGTTAGATTTTCTGCGTGCAGGCAAGGTGCAGCCGGTGGCGTTTGAGTCACTGGCCGCCTTTGCCGCCAGCACCGAGCCGCTGGGCATCGCCACCGCTGCTTTGGCGGTCGGTTTTGCTTGGCCAGCGCAGGGCATCGACTTTGTTACCGAGACCGAATTGTTCGCTGCTGGGACCAGCGTGCGCCGACGCAAAAAGCAAGAACAGGTCAGCGATGTCGAAGCGTTAATTAAAGACCTGAGCGAACTGAACATCGGCGACCCGGTAGTGCATAGCCAGCATGGCATTGGCCGCTACCGGGGGCTGATCAACATGGACTTGGGCGAGAAAAACGCCGATGGCAGCCCAGCTTTGCAAGAGTTTTTGCATTTAGAGTACGCCGCCCAAGCCGTGCTGTATGTGCCCGTCAGCCAGTTGCACCTGATTAGCCGCTATACCGGCGTGAGTGCCGACGAAGCCCCACTGCACAAGCTGGGCAGCGGCCAATGGGAAAAGGCCAAACGCAAAGCCGCCGAGCAGGTGCGCGACAGCGCCGCCGAGCTGCTCAATATCTACGCCCGCCGTGCCGCGCGCGAAGGCTTTGCCTTCCGCTTCCATCCGCAAGAATACGAAGAATTTGCCAACGATTTTGGCTTTGAAGAAACCGCCGACCAAAACGCCGCCATCCATGCCGTCATTCAAGACATGATTAGCCCACGTCCCATGGACAGGCTGGTGTGTGGCGATGTGGGTTTTGGCAAAACCGAAGTCGCCTTGCGCGCTGCCTTTGTCGCGGTGACGGGCGGGCGGCAGGTGGCCTTGTTGGCCCCGACCACGCTGTTGGCCGAGCAGCATTACCAAACGCTGGTCGATCGTTTTGCCAAGTGGCCGGTGAAGATTGCCGAAGTATCGCGCTTTCGCTCGGGCAAAGAGATTTCTGCTGCCATCAAAGGCATTGCCGATGGCACGGTGGATATTGTGGTGGGCACGCACAAGCTGCTGTCCGAATCCACCCAATTCAAGAATTTGGGCCTGCTCATCATTGACGAAGAACACCGCTTTGGTGTGCGGCACAAAGAGCAAATGAAGGCTTTGCGCGCCGAAGTGGATGTGCTCACGCTCACGGCCACCCCGATTCCGCGCACCATGGGCATGGCGCTAGAAGGTTTGCGCGACCTGAGTGTGATTGCCACAGCCCCACAACGGCGCTTGGCGATTAAAACCTTTGTCCGCAGCGAGAACAACGGCGTGATTCGCGAAGCGGTATTACGTGAACTCAAGCGCGGCGGCCAGTGCTACTTTTTGCACAACGAAGTCGAAACCATCGAGAACCGCCGCCAAAAGTTATTAGAAATTTTGCCAGAAGCGCGTATTGCCATCGCCCACGGCCAAATGCCGGAACGCGATTTGGAAAAAGTAATGCGTGATTTTGTCGCACAGCGCTTCAATATCCTGCTGTGTTCTACGATTATAGAAACCGGTATTGACGTGCCCACCGCCAATACCATCATCATGAGCCGGGCTGATAAATTTGGCTTGGCCCAATTGCACCAGTTGCGTGGCCGTGTGGGCCGCAGCCACCACCAAGCCTATGCCTATTTAATGGTGCCCGATGTAGAAAGCCTGAGCAAGCAAGCGCAGCAGCGGCTGGACGCCATCCAAGCGATGGAAGAATTGGGCAGCGGCTTTTATTTGGCGATGCACGATTTGGAAATTCGCGGTGCGGGCGAGGTGCTGGGTGAAAACCAAAGCGGCAACATGATGGAGATTGGCTTTCAGCTTTACAACGAAATGCTATCAGAAGCCGTGCGCTGCCTCAAAGCAGGCAAAGAACCGGATTTATTGGCCCCCCTCTCGGCCACCACCGATATTAACCTACACGCCCCTGCTTTATTGCCCGATGATTACTGCGGCGATGTGCATTTACGCTTGTCGTTTTACAAAAAACTGGCTACCGCCAAAACTGCCGACAAAATTGATGCCCTGTTAGAAGAAATCATTGACCGGTTTGGCAAACTACCGCCACAAGCCCAAACCCTGTTGGACGTACACCGCCTGCGCGTACTCAGCCAGCCTTACGGCGTGACCAAGGTCGATGCGACACCCGGTGTCATCATCATCAGCTTTAAACCCCAGCCACCGATTGACCCGATGCGGATTATTGAGCTGGTACAAAAACACAAATACATCAAACTGGCGGGTAACGAAAAACTACGCATTGAACGCGCCCTACCCGACCCGAAGGAGCGCGCCCAAGTGGTGCGTGAGATTTTGCGCAGCTTGGGGCAACCGCTATAAATCGGAAGGCCACAGGCAAAAAAAGCCCGCCACCAAAAACAGGGGCGGGCTGATTTTTCAATTTTAAGCGGGTACTTACAGCGAATCAATAAAGCTACGCAATTTGTCTGAGCGGCTGGGGTGCTTGAGTTTACGCAGCGCCTTGGCTTCTATTTGTCGAATACGCTCGCGCGTGACATCAAACTGCTTGCCCACTTCTTCCAAAGTGTGGTCGGTGGACATTTCAATGCCAAAGCGCATCCGCAATACTTTGGCTTCGCGTGGGGTCAGGCCATCCAAAATATCCTTGACCACATCGCGCAAACCGGCTTGCATGGCGGCATCAATCGGGGCGGTATTGGCACCGTCTTCGATAAAGTCGCCCAAGTGGCTATCATCATCATCACCAATCGGGGTTTCCATCGAAATGGGTTCCTTGGCGATTTTCATGATTTTGCGAATTTTATCTTCCGGAATCTCCATTTTCTCGGCCAAGACGCTGGCATCAGGCTCAAAGCCAAATTCTTGCAAATGCTGGCGCGAAATCCGGTTCATTTTGTTGATAGTCTCTATCATATGCACCGGAATCCGAATGGTACGCGCTTGGTCGGCAATGCTCCTTGTAATTGCTTGGCGAATCCACCAAGTAGCGTAGGTAGAGAATTTGTAACCCCGACGGTATTCAAATTTATCCACTGCCTTCATCAGACCAATATTGCCTTCTTGAATCAAGTCCAAGAACTGCAAACCTCGGTTGGTGTATTTTTTAGCAATCGAAATCACCAGGCGCAAATTGGCCTCAATCATTTCACGCTTGGCATTGCGCGAGGCTGCTTCACCCTCATTCATGCGCTTGTTGATGCCTTTAAGTTCTGATAGCGGCACCACAACGCGGGTTTGTAAGTTAATGAGCTTTTGTTGCAAATCTTGGATGGGCGGGATATTGCGCGCCATAGTCGTACTCCAAGGCTTTCCAGCGTTGGCTTGCTTTTCTACCCATTGCAAATTGAGTAAATTGGCCGCAAACTCTTTGATAAAGGTTTCTTGCGGCATCCGGCATTTATCGACAATGATGCGGCGCAATTCGCGCTCTTTCTTGCGTACATCGTCCACTTGGGCGCGCACCATGTCGCACAGTTTTTCGATGGTTTTTGCAGTAAAGCGGATACTCATCAACTCAGCCGACAAGGCTTCTTGTACCTTCATGTAGGCTGGCGTGCCATAACCTTCTTTGTTGTAAATGACGTGGATTTGGTCGTACAGTTCGCGCAGCTTGTCAAAACGCTCTAGGGCTTGCTTTTTCAGCTCTTCTAGTTTTTTGGTCAGCGCTTTAGAGCCACCTTTGCCATCGTCATCGTCGGCTTCGTCAAACTCATCAAAATCTTCTTCGGCCACATAATCGTCGGCTTCGTTGGGATTAGAAAATCCATCGACAATGCTGGAGATAACCACCTTGCCTTCGCGGATTTCTTCGCCCATCGTCAAAATTTCGGCAATCGTGGCGGGCGAGGCGCTAATCGCTTCCATCATCGCTTGCAAACCGCCTTCGATGCGCTTGGCAATTTCAATTTCACCTTCGCGCGTCAATAGTTCTACCGTGCCCATTTCGCGCATATACATACGCACCGGGTCGGTGGTACGGCCAAACTCGCTGTCCACGGTAGAGAGCGCTGCTTCGGCGGCTTCTTCGGCTTCTTCTTCGGTGGCGGCAGTTTGCGCGGTATTGGTCAGTAGCAGGGTTTCGGCATCGGGGGTTTGCTCATACACGGCCACGCCCATATCATTGAGCATGGCAATCACCACTTCTAGCGTTTCAGCGTCAATCAGCTTGTCGGGCAAGTGGTCAGAGATTTCGGCGTGCGTCAGGTAACCGCGTGTTTTACCCAGCTTAATCAGGGTCTTGAGGCGCGAGCGACGTTTGGCTAAATCTTCTTCAGATAAAACGGTTTCGTCGAGGCCAAATTCTTTCATCAAGGCGCGCTCTTTGGCCTTGCTGATTTTCATACGCAGCGGTTTGACCTTTTCTGCGTTGGGGGAGGTTTCGGCCTCGGCCTCCGTTTCTACTTCAGCCTCGGCTTCGCCTTCTAAATCGGCTTCAATGTCCGACAAATCTGCATCATCGGCAGAGTCTGTGCTGGCATTGGGTTTGGGTTTGCGGCCTCGTTTGGCGGCTGTTGGTGTTTTTTTGGCAGCAACACCAGCGGCTTCTACGATCTCTGCGGCTTCTGTAAGCTCTGTGGCGGCTTTGGCTGCTCTAGCGGGCCGCCCTGGGCGTTTTTTACTAGGCTCATTGGATTCGCTGGGGGCTACCGCAGCAGCAGCGGCGACCGCAGCAGCCAGCACTGGGGCCGCTGCAATGGGTTTGGCTGGGGCAACCACCACCACTTTGGGCACCACGGCTGGCTTGGGCGCAGCTACTTTTTTGGCGGCAACAGGCTCAGGTTCTAGCGCTGCCGCCAGGGGTTTGAGTTGAATCGTTTTTTTCTTTTTGATAATCACTACCGGTGCTTCAGGCTCCAGCGCTGCCGCTAGGGGCTTGAGCTGAATGGTTTTTTTGGTAGTAACGGTGATGTCTTCTGGGGCGGGGGCAGGAGCGGCAGGCTTGGTCACGATGGTGGCTTTCTTGGGAAACACAAAGACAAAAACCAGCGCCACGGCAACGGACGGCACGTTGCGGGCGAGTTTTGGCAGGTGGGGCAGAGCCCTAAGGGCAAGATGTCTGGGCGAACATTTGGTGTGCAGTCCTTGCGGTGCCAGGGGCGGTTGTGCGTGTGTGTCACGGTGGCCCAACCCGGAGGTGCTGCTGTCGCTCTTGCCGAAAACTGTATATTGTACGACTTGGGTTTATTTCAAGGGGTATGGCGGTTTAATTTTTCTAGCAGATGGCGGCGGCGGGCTTCCAATTGCTGGTAATGCTGGATTTGGGTCGGGTCGTGTGCGGCCAGTGCCAGAGTTTGATTGGCTTGTTGCTTGATTTTTTCAAGCAGCAAGCGGTTGAGCAGGTCGCGCAACTCGGAGCGCCATTCGCTCAACTCGCCTTCGGTTTGGGCATGGGAGCCGGTCATGAGTTGGTTTGCCAAGGCTTCGCAGGCGTGGCCGCGCAGGCGTTCGCGCAATACAGCCCAAGACAAAGCGCCATGCTCATGAAATTGCTCTTCTAGCCAAGCAAACAAGGGGCTATAAGGCGGGCCTAAAGCGTGTAGCACGTCCATATCTTCGTGCGAGAGTTCATCCAAAAACTCCAAGTGCGATAGCAATAAGCGCGCGGCATGGTCGGCACGGCCCACCGACACGCTGGCTTTGGCCTTCCAAGCGGGCAAGCCCAGCGATGGCGCTTGTTTTTTTGCATAGCGTGGCGCAGTGGGGGCCTCTGCTGGCGATGCAGTCGCCGCTGCACTGTAACTGCCCGCACGGGCTTGGGCGCGTTTCCAAACATCGAGCAAATCTGGCACTGGCAGCTGTGCTTGGGCTGCAATTTCGCCCAGCAATTGGCGCTTAAAGGCTCCATCGGGCAAGGCCCACCACAAAGGTCGGGCTTTGCTGCTCATGTGGGCGCGCCCTTCGGGGGTGGATAAATCGCATTGCTGCGCCGCGACTTCGCACAGCCACTGGCTCAGGGGTTGGGCCGTGGCCACCAAGTGGGCAAAGGCATCACTGCCTTGGCTGCGGATATAGCTGTCCGGGTCATGCTCGGGTGGCAGGAATAGAAATTTAATACTGTGGGTGTCGGTGGCATGGGGCAAAGCCGCCTCTAGTGCTTTGTGGGCGGCACGTTGACCCGCTGCATCGCCATCAAAGCTAAACACCACCGTCTCGGTAAAGCGAAACAGCTTGGCGATATGCTCCGGCGTACAGGCGGTGCCCAAGGTGGCCACGGTGTTGGCAAAGCCTAGCTGCGCCAAGGCCAACACATCCATATAGCCTTCGGTCACCAGCACATAACCCTGTTCGCGGATGGCGGTGCGCGCCTCAAACAGGCCATAGAGTTCGCGCCCCTTGTGAAACACCGGGGTTTCGGGCGAATTGAGGTATTTGGGTTTTTCGTCGCCCAACACGCGGCCACCAAAGCCGATACATTCGCCCTTGACGTTGCGAATCGGAAACATCAAGCGGTCACGAAAGCGGTCGTAACGTTTGCCACCCTCTTCGGTGTGTACCACCACCAAGCCGCTTTCTTCTAGCAGCGCATCATCGTAATGTGGAAACACGCTGGCCAAGCTGCGCCAGCCCTCGGGGGCGTAGCCGACACCATAGGTGCGCGCTGTCTCGGGTGTTACGCCACGCGCGCGCAAATAGGCAATCGGGCGCTGCGCGCCGCGCAAATGCTGGCAATAGGCTTGGGCCGCTTGCTCTAGCACTTCGGTCAGGGTGGCCTGTTTTTGCCGTTGGGCGCTTGCTTGGGCCTGCTGTTGCTGTGAGCGCTCATCTTCGGGCACTTGCAGCCCAGTTTGGCGCGCCAAGTCATGCACTGCCTCGACAAAGCCCATGCCGCCATGCTCCATCAAGAAGCTGATGGCATTACCGCTTTTGCTGCAACCAAAGCAATGGTAAAACTGCTTGGATGGACTGACACTGAACGAAGGTGATTTTTCGTCATGAAAAGGGCACAAGCCAAGGAAGTTGGCACCGCCCTTTTTTAGCTGCACATAGCGTCCGATGACCTCGACCACATCGACGCGCGCCAGTAGCTCTTGAACGAAAGAAGGGGGAATAGACACCGGGCAGCTGGCTGTTTTGTTTCGGGTAGTGCAGCGATTGCCCTATGCTGCACAGAAAGATGGTGCCTCGAGCCGGAATCGAACCGGCACGCCCCTTTTCAGGAAGCGGCGGATTTTAAGTCCGCAGTGTCTACCAATTTCACCATCGAGGCCGCGTGCTGTGGCATGTACCACAGCCCACAAAATAAAAGGGAAGCGTGGGCTTCCCTTTTATTGTATTTGGAGCGGGATAAGAGGCTCGAACTCTCGACCTATACCTTGGCAAGGTATCGCTCTACCAACTGAGCTAATCCCGCAGAGAACCACATTGTGTGTGGTTTTCAATTATAGCAGAGCTTTTGAAGGCTCTTCCAACTTTGGAGGCGCGGTCCGGAGTCGAACCGGACTAACCGGATTTGCAATCCGGGGCATAACCGCTTTGCTACCGCGCCTCAGTATCCGAATACAAAAGGGAAGCGCTTGCTTCCCTTTTGTGCCAATGTGGAGCGGGATAAGAGGCTCGAACTCTCGACCTATACCTTGGCAAGGTATCGCTCTACCAACTGAGCTAATCCCGCGATTCCGAAATTATAGCAGCATTTTTTGCCTTGCAGGCAAATTTAATGCTTTACGGCACCTTTTCTGCCTCGGCTGCTGGGCGGTGCAATGGCGGCAGCGGCAGCGACGGCGGGCACGGGCGCATCGGCCAGCAAAGCAGGCGGCGCATCGGTGAGGGGCACAGGCTGGCGCTCTAGGGCAATCTCTAGCACCTTGTCAATCCAGCGCACCGGCACAATCTCTAGCCCATTTTTGACGTTGTCTGGAATCTCTTGCAAGTCCTTGACGTTTTCTTCGGGGATGAGTACCGTTTTGATGCCACCGCGCAAAGCGGCCAGCAGTTTTTCTTTCAGGCCACCAATCGCAGTGACTTCGCCGCGCAGGGTGATTTCACCCGTCATGGCGACATCGCCGCGCACCGGAATGCCGGTCAGGGCCGAGACAAAAGCCGTGGTCATGGCGGCACCCGCGCTGGGGCCATCTTTGGGCGTAGCACCATCGGGCACGTGGATATGCACGTCTTTTTTCTCGAAGGCTTCATCGCTAATGCCCAAGGCACGGGCGCGGCTACGCACCACGGTGCGCGCTGTCTCGACCGATTCTTTCATTACATCGCCCAAGGAACCAGTGCGGGTGATAACCCCCTTGCCGGGCATGGTAGCGGCTTCGATGGTGAGTAAATCGCCGCCCACTTCCGTCCAGGCCAGCCCGACCACCTGACCGACTTGGTTTTGTTGCTCGGCACGGCCATAGCTGTATTTACGCACACCCAAATAATCGGCCAAGTTATCGGCATTGACCAACACCGGCGCTTGCAGTTGCTTGAGCTGCAAACCCTTAATGACCTTGCGGCAAATTTTGGACAGCTCGCGCTCTAAGGAGCGCACACCCGCTTCGCGGGTGTAGTAGCGCACGATGTCGCGCACGGCGGACTCGTCGATACCCAGCTCTTCGGCTTTGACACCGTTGTTGCCAAACTGCTTAGGAATCAGGTACTTGGTAGCGATGTTGGTTTTTTCGTCTTCGGTGTAACCCGAGAGGCGAATCACCTCCATGCGATCCAGCAACGCTGGCGGAATGTTCATCGAGTTGGATGTCGCGACAAACATCACATCGCTCAAATCAAAATCGACTTCCACATAGTGGTCAGAAAATTTGTTGTTTTGCTCTGGGTCTAGCACTTCGAGCAGGGCGCTGGACGGGTCACCGCGAAAATCCGTGCCCAGTTTGTCGATTTCATCCAACAAAAACAAGGGGTTGCGCGCCCCAGCTTTGCCCAAACTTTGCAACACTTTGCCCGGCATAGCGCCGATATAGGTGCGACGGTGGCCACGAATTTCGGCTTCATCGCGCATACCGCCCAAGGCCATCCGCACGTATTTGCGCCCAGTGGCTTTGGCAATGGATTGCCCGAGCGAAGTTTTGCCTACGCCCGGTGGCCCGACCAAGCACAAAATCGGGGCCTTGACCTTGTCCACGCGCTGCTGCACTGCAAGGTATTCCAAAATGCGGTCTTTGACCTTGTCGAGGCCGTAATGGTCTTCGTTGAGGACCGCTTCGGCGTTGCCCAAATCGTGTTTGACTTTGGTTTTTTTGCTCCAAGGCAGGCCCGTGAGTACGTCAATGTAGTTGCGTACCACGGTGGCTTCGGCGGACATGGGCGACATCAGTTTGAGCTTTTTCAGCTCGTTTTCGGCTTTTTTGCGCGCTTCCAACGGCATTCTGGCCAGCTGGATTTTTTTGTCCAGCTCTTCTAAGTCGGCACCGTCTTCACCTTCGCCCAGCTCTTTTTGAATCGCCTTGACTTGTTCGTTCAGGTAAAAATCGCGCTGATTTTTTTCCATCTGGCGCTTGACGCGCCCCCGGATTTTTTTATCGACATTGAGGATATCGACTTCGCGGTCCAGCTGCTCGAACAGGTTTTCTAGCCGGTCTTTGATGTCGGACAGGTCTAGCACCGCCTGTTTGTTCTCTAGCTTGAGTGGCAAATGGGCGGCAATGGTATCGGCCAAACGACCAGGGTCTTCGATGTTGGCGATAGAAGTGAGAATTTCGGGCGGGATTTTTTTGTTCAGCTTGACGTATTGGTCAAACTGCTGCATCACCGCACGGCGCAGGGCTTCAATTTCGCTGGGCTTGGCCGCTGTCAACTCCAACTCTACCGGCAACAGTGTGGCAGAAAAATGGGTTTGCACATCCTCAATTTTCTGCACCAAAGCACGCTGCAAGCCTTCTACCAGCACCTTGACGGTGCCATCGGGCAGTTTGAGCATTTGCAAGATGGTAGAGACGCAACCCACCTCGAACATATCGTCCACCGCAGGCTCATCTTTGGCGGCGGCTTTTTGGGCCACCAGCATGATGCGCCGGTCGGCCTCCATCGCCAGCTCTAGTGCTTTGATGCTTTTGGGCCGTCCGACAAACAGCGGGATGACCATGTGGGGAAAAACCACCACATCGCGCAAGGGCAACAGTGGCAGGTCAACGGAAATAGCGGGCAAGGGGGTGTGTCCAGACATGGAAATTCTCAGATCAAGGCTCAAGCTTGCTTGGCAGCTTCGCGATAGACCAGCAGTGGCGGCTTGTTGTCGTCAATGGTCGATTCGTCTAGCACGACTTTATCGACGTTGCTCATGGTGGGCAGGTCGAACATGGTGCCAATCAGGGCTTGCTCCAAAATGGAACGCAGGCCACGCGCACCGGTTTTACGCGCCAAGGCTTTGCGCGCGATGGCTTTGAGGGCCGCCGGGCGGATTTCTAACTCGGCCCCTTCCATCGTGAGCAGTTTGCTGTATTGCTTGACCAGAGCGTTTTTCGGCTCGGTCAGGATTTGCACCAGCGCGTCTTCGCTCAGTTCGGCCAAGGCGGTAACCACCGGCATCCGACCCACCAACTCGGGGATGAGACCGAATTTAATCAAATCTTCGGGTTCAATCTCGGTGAAAACATCTGACAGCGAGCGCTGCTTTTTGCTACGCACCGCTGCGCCAAAACCGATGCCCGAGGCTTCGGTACGGTTCTCAATCACCTTCTCTAAGCCAGCAAAAGCCCCACCGCAGATGAACAGGATGTTGGTGGTGTCAATTTGCAAGAAATCTTGGTTCGGGTGCTTGCGTCCGCCTTGGGGCGGTACGCTGGCCATCGTGCCTTCAATCAGCTTGAGCAGCGCTTGCTGCACGCCTTCGCCCGAGACATCGCGGGTGATGGAGGGGTTGTCGGCCTTGCGCGAGATTTTGTCGATTTCGTCGATATAGACAATGCCACGCTGGGCGCGTTCTACATCGTAATTGCAGCTTTGCAGCAGCTTGGCCACGATGTTTTCCACATCTTCGCCCACATAACCGGCTTCGGTCAGGGTGGTAGCATCGGCCATGACGAAGGGCACATCCAACATGCGCGCCAGCGTTTGCGCCAGCAGTGTTTTGCCCGAGCCGGTGGGGCCAATCAGCAAAATATTGCTTTTGGACAGTTCGACATCGTCTTTGTGCGCCTTGTCTTTGTGGCGCAGGCGCTTGTAGTGGTTATAGACCGCCACGGCCAAGGTGCGCTTGGCGGTTTCTTGGCCAATGACATAGCTGTCGAGGTTGGCTTTGATTTCGGTGGGGGTGGGCAAATCACCGCGCGTCTCACGGCCCGTGTCGGCGGGCAACTCGTCACGGATAATTTCATTGCACAGGTCGATACACTCATCGCAGATGAAGACCGTTGGGCCGGCAATCAGCTTCTTTACCTCGTGCTGGCTTTTGCCACAGAAAGAACAGTAAAGGGGTTTTTCGCTGGGAGAGCCTTTTTTATCGGCCATGGGAGGAATGCCTTGTCTCGAGAATAAAGAAATGAATCGGCGATGATAACCAAACACAAACGGCGTCTTCCCGGTGGGGAAAAACGCCGTGTCTGCTCCAAAGGTTATGCTTAGGAGCGTTTGGCAATCACTTGATCGACCAGACCATAATCTTTGGCCTCGTCTGCCGAGAGGAAGTAGTCGCGTTCGGTGTCGCGCTCGATTTTTTCCAGCGGCTGGCCTGTGCGTTCGGCCAAAATTTTGTTCAATTTTTCGCGCGTTTTCAGGATTTCGCGCGCGTGGATTTCAATTTCGGTGGCTTGGCCTTGCATACCGCCCAAAGGCTGGTGGATCATGACCTTGGAGTTGGGCAAAGAGAATCGCTTGCCCTTGGCACCCGCAGCCAGCAAAAAGGCACCCATGCTGGCGGCCATGCCGGTACACAGCGTGGAGACATCGGGCTTGATGAAGTTCATGGTGTCAAAAATGGCCATGCCTGCACTGACTGAACCGCCGGGCGAGTTGATATAAAACGAGATGTCCTTGTCGGGGTTCTCGCTCTCTAAAAACAGCAATTGGGCTACTACCAAGTTGGCCGAATGGTCGTTGACGGGGCCGACTAAAAAAATCACCCGCTCTTTGAGCAGACGCGAATAAATATCGTAAGACCGTTCGCCACGGCCCGATTGTTCGATGACCATCGGAATCATGCCTAGGCCTTGTGTATCGAGTGCGCTCATTGTGTTCTCCTGTCAGGCGGGTACTGTACCCAGAAACAAATGGGGGCTTGTGCTGGTTTGCACAAGCCCCTAGGATGCCAAAATCACCGGTTTATTTAAGCATAGGCGCGGCGCAATGGCATCGTGGTTCAGCCTTGGCCCATCAGCTCTTCAAAAGCCACGGCCTTGTCGGTGACTTGGGCTTGGCCCAGCACGAAGTCAGAAACGTTGTTTTCGATCACGACGGCCTCGACTTGGGCCAGACGTTGGCGGTCACCAAAGTACCAGCGCACCACTTCTTCGGGTTTTTCGTAGCTGGCGGCCATCTCGTCAATGTGGGCTTTGAGTTGCTCGGGCTTGGCATGCAGCTCGTTGGCGCGCACCAGCTCGGCCACTACCAAGCCCAGACGCACGCGGCGCTCGGCTTGGGGCAGGAATACCTCGGCAGGAATTTCTACCTTGTCGGCATCTTGGATACCGCGTTGCTTGAGGTCGGCCACAGCACCTTCGCGCAGGCGTTCGACTTCGGCCTCGACGCTGGCCTTGGGCAAATCGAGTTCGGCCTTGGACAGCAGCGCATCCATCACGGCTTGCTTGTTGCGTGTCAGTAGGCGGAATTTGACTTCGCGCTCTAGGTTGGCCTTGATGTCGGCGCGCAGACCGTCAATGCTGCCATCGGCAATGCCCAAAGATTTGGCCATCGCTTCGTTGACTTCGGGCAGGTGGGCGGCTTCAATTTTCTTGACCGTGACCAAGAAATCGGCAGTTTTGCCAGCGACATCTTTGCCGTGGTAGTCTTCGGGGAAGGCCAGCGGGAAAGTTTTGCTTTCGCCAACTTTCATGCCACGCACGGCATCTTCAAATTCTTTCAGCATTTGGCCTTCGCCGACCAAAAATTGGAAGTCTTCGGCTTTGCCGCCTTGGAAGGGTTCGCCGTCGAGTTTGCCTTCAAAATCTACCGTGACGCGGTCGCTGTCTTCGGCCGCAGCGTCTTGGGGGCGTTGGGCGAAAGTGCGGCGTTGCTTACGCAGGATGTCAATGGTTTTGTCGATAGCGGCTTCATCGACTTCGGTGGTGAGCTTTTCGACGGTGACTTCGGCCAAGTTGCCAATTTTGACTTCGGGGAAGACTTCAAACACGGCATCAAAGGTCAGTTCGCCTTCGGGGGCACCTTCTTTTTCGCTGATACGGGGCTGGCCAGCGACGCGCAGTTTGGCTTCGTTAGCAGCAGCGGCAAAGGCTTCGCCGACTTTATCGTTGAGGACTTCGTATTGCACCGAGTAGCCATAACGTTGGGCTACCACGCTCAGGGGTACCTTGCCGGGACGGAAGCCGTCCATCTTGACGGTGCGCGCCAGACGCTTGAGGCGGGTTTGCACTTCGGACTCGATGGCGCTGGTGGGCAGGCTCAGCGTGATTTTGCGTTCGAGCTTTTCGAGGGTTTCAACGGTAACGGCCATGACGATTCCTATGGGGGGATTTGAACCTGCCTATGACCGCACCACGGCGCGCGCCAAGAAGAGGCAAGTTTTTACAAAAAGAGTGGTGCGCGGGGGGGGACTCGAACCCCCACACCATTGCTGGCGTCAGGACCTAAACCTGGTGCGTCTACCAATTTCGCCACCCGCGCACTCTTCTAACAAACAGGGCGGCAACGCTAAGCCTACCGCCTGTGTGAAATTGGTGAGTCCGTTATTTTAACCTGTTGGCAAGCCGTTTTGGCGATTTTGCCATAAAGGTTTGGGTTTGTTGACCCTAAAACAGGCGGCGTACAGGGCAGGCAGGCCCAATAAAGTGAGGACGGTGGCCACTATCAGGCCACCCATGATGGCCACGGCCATCGGCCCCCAGAACACACTGCGCGACAGCGGAATCATGGCCAAGACGGCGGCGGCGGCGGTCAACACAATCGGGCGCAAGCGGCGCACGGCGGCTTCGACAATTGCATCCCATGCGGGCACGCCACGGGCGCGGTCTTTTTCGATTTGGTCAATCAAAATCACGGAGTTGCGTTGAATCATGCCCATCAAGGCAATCACGCCCAGCAAGGCGACAAAGCCAAACGGCCGGTCGAGCAGCAATAGCGCCGCTGCCACACCCGCAATGCCCAGCGGACCGGTTAAAAACACCAGCAGCGCGCGGCTAAAACTGTGCAATTGCAGCATCAGCAGGGTGAAGGTGATAAACAGCATGATGGGCACGCCAGCGGCAATCGAGGCCGAACCTTTGGCGCTTTCTTCTACTGCACCCGCGACTTCTAGGCGATAGGCATTTTGGCCCGCAGCGTGCCAGCGCGCTTCTATTTGGCGCAAAGCGGGCAACAGGGCTTGCGTGACGGTAGCGCCCTGCACGCCGGTGGTGACATCGCCTTGCACGGTGATGGCGTAATCGCGGTTTTCGCGCCACAACACGCCCGGCTCCCAAGCAAACACGGGCTTGGCAATTTGCATCAGTGGAATGCTCTGGCCCGACGCGGTGGGCAGGTAGGCATTGGCAATATCGGTGATAAAGCGGCGCTCTTGCTCGGGCTGGCGCAATATGATGTCGATGAGTTTGTCGCCTTCGCGGTATTGGCCAATGCTTACGCCCGATTGCATCACCCTAGAGGCTTGGGCAATGCTTTGGCTGCTCACGCCCAGCGCACGCGCTTTGTCTTGGTCAACTTCTAAGTGCATGGTTTTGATGGATTCGTTCCAGTTGTCATTGACACCGTGCATTTGTGGCGCAGCGCGTAGCACTTCTTTGATTTCATCGGCGCGGGCGCGCAAAATCACCGGGTCTGGCCCCATGACGCGGAACTGCACTGGGTAGGGCACCGGCGGCCCATTGGGTAGCAGTTTGACGCGGCCCCGCACTTCGGGAAACTCGCTGGCCATGATGGCGGGCAGTTGCTCCAGCAAGATAGCGCGCGTCGGCAGGTCTTTGGACATGACGATGAACTGCGACACATTGGTCTGTGGCAATACTTGGTCTAACGGCAGGTAAAAACGCGGCACGCCCGAGCC
Organism: Giesbergeria sp.; assembly: GCF_028686475.1. Classification (GTDB taxonomy): domain Bacteria; phylum Pseudomonadota; class Gammaproteobacteria; order Burkholderiales; family Burkholderiaceae_C; genus Simplicispira. The sequence continues at coordinate 50,229 of NZ_JAQUCA010000015.1, forward strand.
AATCCACGTGGTCACGCTGGTGATGCCCGGTTGGGCGCGCAGGCGGGTTTCTAGGCGGCGCGTGACTTCTTCATTGCCTGCCATTGAAGTACCTTCAGGAAACCAAGCATCGACCAAAATTTCGGGCCGGTTGGAGTCTGGGAAAAACTGCTGCTGCACCCGGCCCATGCCCAACACACCCAAGGCAAAAATCAGGGCGGTGGCCGCGATGGTGAGCCAACGATGCTCTACGCACCAATAGACTACGCGCCGAAAGGCGGTGTAAAACGGGGTGTCAAACACCTCGTGCGGGTCGGCATGGATGCCTGCGGGTGCGCCGGGGGCAGCGGGTACGGGTTGGATATGCGGTGGCGGCTTGAGAATCAGGGTGCCCAAGTAGGGCACAAAATACACCGACACCACCCAAGATAGCACCAACGCAATCACGGTAACGGCAAAAATGGCAAAGGTGTATTCACCCGTGACCGATTTGGCAATGCCAATCGGCAGAAAACCAGCGGCAGTGATTAAGGTGCCCGTGAGCATGGGCATGGCGGTGGCTTCGTAGGCAAAGGTGGCGGCGCGCAGTTTGTCGTAGCCTTCTTCGAGCTTGAGTACCATCATTTCTACCGCGATGATGGCATCGTCCACCAGCAAGCCCAGCGCAATGATGAGCGAGCCTAAGGATATTTTGTGCAGCCCGATGTTCCAGTACCACATGGCCAAAAAGGTGATGGCCAACACCAGCGGGATGGTGATGCCCACCACCAAGCCGGGCCGGGGGTCGAGCGTCCAGCGTTGCCACCAACGCTGGGGGCTGGGGCGGCGGTGCAGGCCCAAGCTGATAAAACTGACCAGCAGCACAATCAGCACCGCTTCTATCAGCACTTTGACGAATTCATTCACCGAATCGGCCACGGCTTGGGGTTGGTCTTGCACATTGACCAGGCGCACTCCGGCAGGCAGTTGTTTGGCCAGCACATCGGCGGTTTGGCGCAAGGCTTGGCCCAAGGCGATGATGTCGCCGCCCTTGGCCATAGAGACACCCAAAGCAATCACTTCTTGGCCTTGGTGGCGCACTTTGACATTAGGCGGGTCCACATAGCCACGCCGTACCTCGGCAATATCACCCAAGCGCAATTGCCGCCCGGAGGCCCCCCGAATCGGCATGGCTTGCAGCTCCTCTGGGGCATTGAACTGACCGGCCACGCGCACTTGGATTTGGTCTTGCGGGGTTTGCACGGCACCGGCATTTTCGACGGCATTTTGCTGACCGAGTTGGGCCAAGACAGCGTTCAGGTCTAGCCCGAGTTGGGACAGGCGCTTTTGCGAAATTTCGACAAACAGTTTTTCATCCTGCACGCCAAACAGCTCTACTTTGGCCACATCGGGCACGCGCAACAGTTGTTGGCGCACCTCGTCGGCAAAGACTTTGAGTTCTGCCGGGCTGAAGCCCTCGGCCTCTAGTGCGTAAATCACGCCATAGACATCGCCAAAATCGTCGTTAAAAAATGGCCCCTGCACCCCTTGGGGCAGGGTGTAGCGCATATCGGCAATTTTTTTGCGTACCGTGTACCAAACCTGCGCGACTTGGTTGGCGGGCGAGGAGTCTTTAATCTGAAAGATGATTTGCGACTCGCCGGGCTTGGAGTAGCTGCGAATTTTGTCGGCATAGGGCACTTCTTGCAGCGTGCGCTCTAGCTTGTCGGTGACTTGCTCGGCCACTTGCTGCGCGGTGGCGCCCGGCCACAGGGTACGCACCACCATGACGCGGAAGGTAAATGGTGGGTCTTCGTCTTGCCCCAGCTGAAAATAGGCCGCAAAGCCGAGCAGCATCAGCACAATCATCAGGTAGCGCGTCAGTGCTGGGTGGTCTAGCGCCCATTGGGACAGGTTAAAGCCCGGAGCGGGGGGAGGAGCAGTCATAAAAAAGAAAAAATAAGCAGGGTAGCGGCCAGCGCACCCCCCAGTGCCAGTTAATCGGAGGCGGCTTGGCTGCGTGCCAGATTGAGGGCCAACAAGCGGCGCAAAATTTCTTCGTCGGGCATCTCTGGCGTGTAGTCTGTCCAACCATAAGCCGCCGCCACGGCGGCATCGAGTTGCGCGTGCGCGGCGGCCAGCCATGCGGGGCGTTGGTTGTAGAGTTTGGTCAGGGTGCGCTGGGCCAGCTCTTTTTCAAAACCGGGCAGCGGCAGGATGCGCTCGGGGTAGGGCGATTGTGCCAAGCCCAGCGGCACCACTTCGGGCAGGCGCTGTGTCCATTGCGGCGGGTGGAGCCAGCCTTGGCGCAGGGTATCGAGGCGCTGCGCGGCTTGGGCGATGGCGCTGGCTGCTGCGCGCACCGCTGGCGCTGTTAAATCTGCCGGAATGTATGCGCCATCGGCCAGCGCTTCGGTGCGCTGGTGCGCGGTGTCTTGGGGCGTGAGGCCGGGCGGGAAGGGGAAGGTTTCAAAGCAGGTGGTGGGGGTGTAGCGCGGGTCGTTGCCTACGCCTAAAAAGGTACACATCCGCAAAGACCACAGTTCATGAAAACGGCTGTGCAAAATGCCCAAGGTGGTGTCATCGGCGCGGGCGATGGCCAAGGTGGCTTGGTCTGCTAAAACCGCGCTGTGCATCCAAACAAAAATGCGGTATTTAGCGACGGCTGCCGTAATAATAAAGCGTGGTAAATTGGCCAAAGCGACACGCATTCCTGGCCTGGCTTCTGCGTGTCGCCACCAAAACTTTCGATAAGATTCGCGATTATTTGTTTCTCGTAAAGGTTTAACTTCTTTAGACACATAAGAAAATGGCGCTTCAAATAATGAAGCATCTGCCTCTGACATTTTCGTGCCAAAATCCACAATCCAACGGTCACCCCAGCGGCGATTGAGGTCAATGCCATTGCATAAGGGGCGTACCACTTCGGCATTTGATTGCTGATGTGGATTGGGCAAAGCCAACCAACTTCTGGCGGTATCGCCATCAATATCAAAGGGGGCTTTTTTCGATGCTCCCATAAAGCAGGTGCCAGCAGCTTCTGGCAAAATTACCGCCGTAGTCAAATTAGTGCTTGCAATTTCTGAACTTTCTGCACTGTTGCCCGTAAGGTCAGGATGGATACTATGAACCTCCGTTCCGTTCAGAGTAGCTCCTAATTCATCACCAAAACACACCAGAGACACCCGAACCGCTGCGCCATTGTTAATCCAAGGTTCATCGCTCCAAGCCTCAAAAATCCGGCTATTGGTACAAATTGCTTCTAATACCTTGCGATTGGCTCCGCCTCGGATAGAATTGGTGGTGACCAATCCAGCACGTTTCAACTGACCCGCCTCTATTTGTGCGCGCGCCTTATCAAACCAATAACAAACCAAATCTGCGCCACTGGGTACGCGCTTATCGTAAACGGTTTTCAGCGCTTCAAAATAAGCACCACCCAGTTCACCCCGCTTTTTACTGCCACCCAAAAACGGCGGATTGCCAATCACTACGTCGGCCAGCGGCCAAGCCGCTTCTGTCACGGTGTTTGTGCCAAAATGGAGCAAGGCATCGCGGCATTCGATATGCTCCAAGGCTTCCAGCACCGGGTTCATCTTAAATTCATAACCGTGCGCCAAACGCCATTGCAACTCCCCAATCCACACCGTCACACGCGCCAACTCAGCGGCATATTCGTTCAGCTCAATCCCCAATACATTGTGTGGCCCGGTTACCAAATCGGCCTCACGCTCTAAACCCAGTGTGGTGGCTTCTAGGTGACTGTGGTGTTCTACGTCTTTCAGGCATTTGAGCGCTAAAAACAAAAAATTGCCACTACCGCAGGCTGGGTCTAGGGCGCGGTAATTTTTTAGCATATCCAACCACTGCACAAAACGCGCTTGGGCCGCGCGATAATGTTTATCGCCCTTTTTCTTGAAAGGGGCCATCAGGGTTTTAATTTCTTGCGCTACCACTTGCCACTGGCGCAGCAGCGGGCGGCGAATCACCGGGTCGATAATGCGCTCAATGGTGGCCGGGTCGGTATAGTGTGCGCCCAATTGGCTACGTTTGGCCGGGTCTAGGCCACGCTCAAACAAGGTGCCAAAAATGGATACATCAATCGCGCTCCAATTGAGTTGCGCGGCGCGGCGCAGTTCTAACACATCGGGCGCGGTCAAGGCCGGAACGTGAATGGTTTGAAACAAGCCGCCGTTAAACCACGGAATATCCGCCACGCCAAACAAACCGCCGTTTTGCATGGCACCAAACAGTTGTTCTAAGCCTTGGCCCAAGCGTTCAGGGGCAATTTTTTGGTTATTGACCAAACGCTCAAACATACGGTCGGGCAGCAAACCTACATCTTCGGCAAAAAAGCAAAACAAGCATTGGGTTAAAAAATGCGCTACCGCGTTGGCATCGCCTGCGCCGCGCTGGCGCAAGCCTTCGGCCAGAGTGGCAAAACTGCGCGCGGCGGCTTCGGTAATGTCGCGGTTGGTTTGGCGCGGTTTGAAGCTCTCGGGGGCCGTCCAAATGCGGCGTAGCAGGGCGCGCTTTTCGGGCTGGTCTAGCTCCTCAATCTCTATGGTGTGCGTTTGGCTGGGGTGGCCGGTAAACTGGGTGTGAATGCGAATGGTGAGACGGTCCGACACCACCAGCAGCGGTGGATTGGCCAGCGCCAAGCTGTAACTGAGCAACTGCTTGAGCGCGGCATCCAGATTTTTGCCGGGGGCTTTGTTCTCCCAAGCAAACACGCCACGCAGCGATACGTCGGCATAGCCGGTTTTGCCGCCAATAATGTAGCTTTTTTCTTCAAACAAGTAGCCCGCAGCGCTGCCGGGCTTGGGCACGTCCAGCAGCTCGCACAAATCCAAAAAATGGCTTTGTGCGCCTTGTTCTTCGTTCAGGCCATAGGCCGGGCCGGGTACGCCGCCGGGCGCGCCCCATTTGGTGATGAAATCTTGGGGGGTCATAAAGACGGTCGGCATCCATAGACAAACTATTAGGCCAGTCTAGCCTATGCCCGCCCCAAGGCGCTAACTCCACATGGGCAAAAGCCCCAGACTCTATCTGCATAGAGTTGGGGCGAGCAGCCGAAATTTACCTAGGGCGTTTTAGAGTACGCCTTGGCCCAACATGGCATCAGCCACTTTGACAAAGCCAGCTACGTTAGCGCCGTCAATGTAGCTCACGCTGCCATCGGCACGCTGGCCGTATTGCAGGCAAGCGGCATGGATGCCTTGCATGATGCCCAGCAGGCGGGCATCGACTTCTTCACGCGTCCAGCTTAGGCGCAGGGCGTTTTGGCTCATTTCGAGGCCAGAGGTGGCGACGCCACCGGCGTTAGAAGCCTTGCCGGGTGCGTACAACACACCAGCAGCTTCAAAAGCCTTGGCCGCTTCGATGGTGGAGGGCATGTTGGCCCCTTCGGCCACGCAAACCACGCCATTGGCAATCAAGGTCTTGGCATCGGCTTCGTCCAACTCGTTTTGGGTAGCGCAGGGCAGCGCCACATCCACCTTGACACCCCAAGGGCGCACGCCGGGCAGGAATTCGGCACCCACCTTGGCGGCATAGTCGCTGGCGCGGCCATACTGGTTGTTCTTGATGTCCATCAGGATGGCCAGCTTCTCGGGGGTGAAACCGGCTTGGTCCACCACGGTGCCGCCCGAATCGGACACGGTAATGACTTTGGCACCCAACTGCATGGCCTTCTCGACCGCGTATTGGGCTACGTTGCCCGAACCCGACACCGACACCGTCAGGCCAGCAAACGACTTGCCACGCACTTTGAGCATTTCGTCGGCAAAATACACGGTGCCGTAGCCAGTGGCTTCGGGGCGAATCAGGGAGCCGCCAAAGCTAATGCCCTTGCCGGTGAACACACAGTCGGCACGGTTGGCCAGCTTTTTGTACATACCAGCGATAAAGCCCACTTCGCGGCCACCAACGCCAATATCACCGGCGGGCACATCGGTATCTGCGCCCACATGGCGGAACAGCTCGGAAGCAAAGGCTTGGCAGAAACGCATGATTTCGCCTTGGCTCTTGCCCTTGGGGTCAAAGTCGGAGCCACCCTTGCCACCGCCCATCGGCAGGGTGGTCAGGGCGTTTTTGAAGGTTTGCTCAAACGCCAAGAACTTGAGTACCGACAGGTTGACCGAGGGATGGAAGCGCAGGCCGCCCTTGTAGGGGCCAATCGCCATGTTGTGCTGAATGCGGTAGCCCTTGTTGACGTGGACTTGGCCTTGGTCATCCACCCAGCTGACGCGGAACATGATGACGCGCTCAGGCTCGACCAAACGCTCCAGCAAACCGAACTCGGCGTACTTGGGGTTTTTTTCGATGAAGGGCCACAGGCTTTCCATGACCTCGGTCACGGCTTGCAAAAATTCAGGCTGGCCGGGGTTGCGCTGGGCGACTTGTTCAAGGAATTGGCCGACGGACTGGTACTTCATGTTAAAAAACCTTTGGCTGAAAAAGAACGTTGCATTATTTGAGTGCAACATTATGTCAAAAAGTTATGCCTGAATGCACCAAAGCGATGCAAGCTCCCCATTTTTGGGCATTTAGTGTGTGGCCGGATGGGGCAAAGACCAGAGTTGGTGGGTATCTAGCTGCCAGCGGGCTTGGGCTTGGGTGGCCTCTAGGGCAGCGGCATCTGCCGCCAGCAGGGCTTCTAGGGCGCTGCGCTGGGCCAGCAGTACGTCATTGAGTTCGCTTTCACCCAGTTCGTAGGCACGCGCTTGCAGTGCGGCACTGCGCTGCATTTGCTCTAGCGCCTGTTGTAGCTGCACATTGACTTTTTTGGTTTGCGCTACCGCGCTGGCCACTTGCCAAGCAGCTGCTTCTACCCGCTGGCGGGTGCGGTGTAACTCGTGCTGGGCGATGTCTGCCTGTGCCAGTGCGGCTTGGTAGTCGGCTTGGCGTCCGGCTCGGCCCAAGGGTATCGAGAGGTAAACGCCCCACACCCGTTCTTGTCCACCGCGTTCGCGGGCGGCGCGTACCCCCACCGTAGGGTCGGCTTGCTGCTCTAGGCTGGCACGCTGGGCTTGCTGCTGGGCCTGCTGGGCTTTGGCTTGGGCCAGCTCTAGCTCGTGGTTATCGGCCAATATCTGCTCGACTGCGGCGGCCAAACTGGGTTCGGGGGTGTCAGCAGTGGTTTGCCGTGCTGCTGGTGCTGTTGGCAGGCTATCGGTGGGCAGCGCTAAACCGGGATAGAGGCGTTGGAAGGTTTGCACACGGGTATCGGCCTGCAAACGCGCCCGCATGGACTGGGCTTGGATACGGGCTTGCTCGGCGCGGGCGGCTTGTAACTCTAGCTGGGCGGCCTCGCCAGCTTGTACGCGGCGTTCGGTGTTGCCTAGTTGCTTACTGACCAATTGGCTTTGTGCCTCTAATAAATTGGCGCTGCGTAGGTCGCGCAGGGTATCGAACCAATCGTTGAGCAGGCTGCGGGCGGCCTCGTGCCAAGCATCGGCATAGGCCAATGCGCCTAAGCTGATTTCTGTGGCCCCCAACTGGCGGTCGGCGGCGGCTTTGCCGGGCCAGCGCACGGGGGTTTCTAGGCTGATTTCTGGCTCGGTGAAGCGCTGCTGGCTTTCCAAGTCATTGCGCCGGTTCAGTGTGATTTGGGCAGACCACTCGTGCGGGCCTGCTTGTAGGCGCTGGCTGCGGGCTTGGGCCAAAGGCAGGCCCGCCTTGGCCATTTGCACCGCAGGCAGTTGTTGCAAAACTTGCATCACCTGCGGGCTGGAGGGCAATAAATCGGGCGCGGTTTGCGCCAAAACGCTGCCAGCGGCGCTCAGGCACAACAGGCCCGCACCCCAACGCCAACGGCGTGTCAAAGCTGGTAAAAAATGCCACATCATGCTGATACTCCCAGTCTGCCAAACGCCAACAAGGGCACCACCCAGTAGGCAATTTGCGGGCTGGGCAGCTCGTGGCGCAAAATGGCCAGCAAGCTAGGCAACTGTGCTTGTGCCAAAGCCACTTGCACGATGATGCGCCGCGCCCGGCCCTGTACCTGCTCCATGCCCGAGGCCAATTGAATATGCCTGCCTACCCCTTGGCCCTGCACCACGGTAAAGCCCGGTGCCATGTCGGGGTGACTCAAAAGCAGGTCTAACATTTCTTCTTCCAGAGATTGGGGCAAAGCCAGGGTCAAGAGGCAATCGGGTGGGGTTTTGGTAGGAGTGGATAGGCTCATGCGGCCACCTTTTGAACAGGAACAGAAAAACGGCGGTACAAAATTGGCAGCAGTACCAAAGTGAGCAGGGTAGAACTGACCAAACCACCAATCACGACAATCGCCAGTGGGCGTTGGATTTCGGAGCCGGGGCCAGTGGCCAGCAGCAGCGGAATCAAGCCCAGCGCGGTGATGCTGGCCGTCATCAGCACCGGGCGCAAGCGGCGCAAGGCACCTTGGCGCACCACCTCATGCGGCGAGAGTCCGCGCGCGGCCAACTGGTTAAAACAGGTGACCAGCACCAAGCCATTCAGCACCGCAATCCCCATCAGGGCGATAAAGCCCACCGAGGCCGGCACCGAGAGGTACTCGCCCGACACGGCCAAGGCCACCACGCCACCAATCAAGGCCAGCGGGATATTGGCAAACACCAAAATCGCTTGGCGCAAACTGCCCAAAGTGGCAAACAGCACCCCCACAATCAAGGCCAGCGCCAGCGGCACCACCAAAGACAGGCGCGCGGCGGCACGTTGTTGGTTTTCAAACTGGCCGCCCCACGCCAAGCTATAACCGGCGGGCAGCTGGACTTTTTGTGCCACGGCGGCTTGGGCCTCGGCGACAAAACCGACCAAATCGCGTCCGCGCACATTGGCGCGCACCACGGCCATGCGCGAAGATTGTTCGCGCTCAATTTTGACCGGGCCATCGGTGACATCCAAACTGGCCAACTCGCTCAGGGCCACTACCTGGCCGTCGGGGGTTGGTAAGCTCAGTTGAGAAAATTGCTCGGGTGAGAGGCGCAGCTGCTCGCTGCCACGCACCACCAGCGGCACGCGGCGGCCTTCTTGCATCACGGTGCCAACACGCTGGCCTTCAACCAAGGCACGCAAATCGTTTTGAATCTGCTCGACCGTCATGCCCAAACGGCCAGCGGCCATGCGGTCAATTTGGATGCGGAAATACTGCACGCCGCCGTTTTGCGCCGTCAGGACATCTTCACTGCCGGGCAGCGCCTCTAGTACCGCCACAATCTCGCTCGCCAAGCGGGACAACTCATCGGCATTGCCACCAAACACCTTGACGGCCAAATCACCGCGCACGCCCGAGAGCATCTCGGAGGTTCGCATCTCAATGGGCTGGGTAAAACTCAGGTTGATGCCGGGAATGCCTTCGGCGGCCTGCCGAATCGCATCAATCAGCTCGGCCTTGGTCTTAAAGCGCCATTGTTCGCGCGGTTGCAGCACCAAAAAGCTATCGGTTTCGTTCAGGCCCATCGGGTCTAGGCCCAGTTCGTCCGAACCTACACGCGCCACGATGCTTTTGACTTCGGGCACGGCTTCTAAGATGCGCCGTTGCAAGGCTTGGTCGGTGGCGGCCGATTGGTCCAAGTGGATGGAGGGCAGTTTTTCGACCTGCATGATGATGTCGCCTTCGTCCAAGGAGGGCATAAAGGATTTACCAATGAACGGAAACAGCGCCAGCGCTCCGGCCAGCGCCAGCAAGGACAACACCACCACGGTGCGCGAATGCTTGAGCGCTGCATCCAGCAACGGGGTATAGGCAGCCTCCAGCTTACGCACCAACCACGGCGGGCCGTGGTGCTTGCTACTGAGCAGCAGCGAGGCCAGCACCGGAATCACCGTGAGCGATAGCAACAACGAGGCCCCGAGCGCAAACACAATCGTCAGGGCCACCGGGCCAAACAATTTGCCCTCTAAGCCTTGCAGCGTGAGCAGCGGCAAAAACACAATCATGATGATGATGACCCCCGCCCCCACCGGCGTGGCCACTTCTTGCGTGGCGCGGTACATGCTGTGCAGGCGCGACAAACCCGGCTCGGCTTGGCGCGCCTCGATGTTCTCCACCACCACCACTGCCGCATCCACCAACATACCAATCGCAATTGCCAAGCCACCCAGCGACATCAAATTGGCCGATAAGCCCCATTGCTGCATCAGCACAAAAGTGGCCAAGGCCGACAGCGGCAAAATCAGGGCCACCACCAGCGCGGCGCGCAGGTTGCCCAAAAACAGCAGCAACAACACCAGCACCAGCACGATGGCCTCGGTCAGGGCTTTGGTGACGGTGCCCACAGCGCGCTCGACCAAGTTGCCCCGGTCATAGAAGGGTACAATTTTGAGTCCTTGGGGCAAGGTGGCCTCGATTTCTGTCAGCCGCACCTTGACATCGTGTACCAATTTTTGTGCATTGGCACCGCGCAGGCCCAATACCAGCCCTTCTACCGCCTCGCCTTTGCCGTCTTGCGTCACGCTGCCATAGCGCGTGAGTGCGCCCAATTGGACTTTAGCGACATCGCCCACGCGCACGGCCAGTCCGTTGCGTTGCAGCACGCCAATGGCGCGCACATCGTCCAGGCTATTGATACTGCCATCGCTACGCACCAGCAGAGATTCTTCGCCGCTAGAGAGGCGGCCCGCGCCATCGTTGCGGTTGTTGGCGGCCAGCGCGTCTTGCAGCTGTTGCAACGATACTTGGCGCGCCGCCAAGGCGGCGACATCGGGCACCACCTCGAAGGTTTGCACCATGCCGCCCAAGGTGTTGACATCGGCCACACCGGCAATGCTACGCAAGCGCGGGCGAATCACGGTATCGAGGAGTTTGCGCTTTTCGGCCAAACTGGCATCGCCTTCTACCGTGAACATGAACATTTCGCCCAAAGGCGTGGTGATGGGGGCCAAACCACCCGAGAGGCCGGCAGGTAAATCGCCCATGACACCACTGAGGCGCTCGCTCACTTGCTGGCGCGCCCAGTAAATATCCGTGCCATCGGCAAAATCGAGCGTGATGTCGGCAATGGCGTATTTGCTCTGTGAGCGCAACATCACTTGGTGCGGAATGCCCAGCAGTTCTTGCTCAATCGGGGCGACAATGCGCGCCTCCACTTCCGCCGGGGTCATGCCGGGGGCCTTCAGGATGATTTTGACTTGGGTGGTCGAGACATCCGGGAAGGCATCAATCGGCAACTCGCGCAGCGCCAGCACGCCAGCGGCCAGCAAGGCCAACGCAAACAAGGCCGTCAGTAGCCGTTGCGACAGAGAAAAAGCAATCAGGCGTGACAACATTTATTGCGCCCCACCGCCAATGCCTTGCCAAGCGGCCTTGAGGGCCGCCGTGCCGTGCAGCACGATGGTCTCGCCGCCTTGCAAGCCGCTACGCACGCGCAAAATGCTGCCGCTTTCTTCGGCCAGTTCTACCGGGGTGGGCACAAAGCCTTTGGGGGTTTTGACAAACACATAGGCTTTGCCTTCGTGGCGCACCACGGATTGCGCCGGAATGCCCAAACTGCTGTCTGCCGCTGCGCTGCCCGACGGTGGAATCACTGTGGCCTGCACAAACTGGTTGACGCGCAAGCAGTCTTCGGCAGCGCTGAAGGAGGCGCGCAGTTGCACCGATTGGTTGCTGGCACTGACTTGGGGCACGATAGCTGTCAGGCGCGCAGGGGCTTTGCAGCCTTGCAGTGCCAACAAGGCCCCCACACGCAAATTGGCCGCTTGCTCTGGCGAGGCTTGCAGGGCGATGGCCAACTGGCCACTGCGCGCCAGTTTGGCCACTGATTCGCCCGCATTGAGTTTTTGGCCGGGGCTGGCCGTGACTTCTAACACGGTGCCGCTGACACTGGCACGCAGGGTCAGGCTGGGTTGTAGCTGGGCGCTGGCGTTGGACACACCCACCATTTGCAGCATTTGGCGGCGCTCGCGCACGGCCAGTTGGGCCAGCTCGTGCTGGGTGCGGCTGTCTTGCAAGCGCAGGCCCGCAATGATGCCTTCGGCATAGAGTTTTTCGTCGCGCGCTAGTTTGCTGGCAGCCAATCGGGCTTGGGCTTGGGCTTGCAGCAGCTCACGCTGCCAAGTGACCAGCTCCATGCTGCGTAGCTGGGCCACGGCTTGGCCTGCTTTGACCTGCTGGCCCGGACTGACCAACACTTGTTGCACCACCCCTGCCAGCGGGGCACTCAAAAGCTCGGTAGCTTGGGCGGGTAGCTCTACCGTGCCTTGCAATACCAGTCCGGTGCCGGGGCTGGCGTTGGCACTGGTGATGACTTGGGTGGTCAGGCCAGCAGCCTGAATTTGGGCGGCTGACCAGACCAGTGTTGTCTCTGCGGCCTGGGCCAAAGGAAAAAGAACAAGGGTGCAGGCCGCAGCAGCAGCGCGCAAGGTGCGCCGTGGTGCGCCGGTGGTCAAATCAAAAAGCATGGAGAAGGCGCGCGATAAATCGGCGCGAATGGGCAATAAAGGATGCCCACCATACCGGTGCCAGCTTAACCCTGTATGAACAGCGTCCCAGAACCCTAGCGCAGGCCAGCAGCGTTTTAACGGCCTCGCAAAAACAAGGCATCCAACTCCTGCAAACTCAGCTGCTGCCACGTGGGCCGCCCGTGGTTGCATTGGTCGGCGCGTTCGGTGCGTTCCATTTGGCGCAGCAGGGCGTTCATTTCTTCCAAAGTCAGGGCGCGGTTGGCGCGCACCGCCCCATGACAGGCCATGCTGGCCAAAATAGGGTTGCGCGCCCGTTCTAGCACCGTGCTGGCCTCGTGGCTGGCCAGTTCGGCCAGCACGCTACGCGCCAGCGCCACGGCATCGCCTTGTGCTAATGCCGCTGGCACAGACCGCACCGCCAAGGTTTTGGCAGAAAAAGCCGTAATTTCTAGCCCAAGTTGTGTCAAAGTGCTGGCGTGGTCTTCTGCCGTGGCCAATTCTGCTGGAGTAGCCGCAAAGGTGGTCGGAATCAGCAGGTTTTGGCTCGCCAGTGGGCCAGCGTGTTCGGCTTGGGCTTTGAGGCGCTCATACACAATGCGTTCGTGCGCCGCGTGCATATCGACCAGCACCAAACCGGCATCGTTTTGCGCCAAGATGTAAATGCCATGCAATTGCGCCAATGCCCGCCCCAGCGGCCACACCGGGCCATTCAGGTCAGGGCTGCTGGCGTTGGGGGCCAAAGTGGCGGCTGTGCTTGCAGGTGGCGCGATGTGCGCCGCTGTTTGGGGGGGCAAGGGGGCTACTTTGGCAGGCTCCCACAAGCGCTGCAAATCTTGCACGCGGTGTCCGGCCCGTTCTTCCAGCGGCATTCTGGCTTGCCGTGCTGGGGCGATAGGGACAATCGGGCCAATGGGGGCAACAGAGCCAGCTGGGGAAGCAGGTGCAGCGCTGGTGCTGGGGGCCGCTGCACTGCTGGCTTGACCAGCGCGTGGCGCAGCCAAAGCCTGTTCTACGGCGTGGCGCACTGCCTGATGCACCGCGCCGCTGTTGCGAAAGCGTACTTCTATTTTGGTGGGATGCACATTCACATCCACCTGTGCTGGGTCGATGTCAATATACAGCGCATAGTTGGGCTGGCGCTGGCCGTGCAATACGTCTTCGTAGGCGCTACGCACGGCATGGCTGATGACTTTATCGCGCACAAAACGCCCATTCACATAGACAAACTGCTGATCCCCGCGTGGACGCGCCGTATCGGGCAGGCCCACGCGCCCGGTGATGCTCAATGGTCCTTCTGGGTGTTGCAGCGCCAGCGAGCTTGCTACCCAGTCTTGCCGCAACACATCGGCCAAACGACGCGCGAGGGCATCGTGGCCTTCTTGGCCGGGCACCAAGGTAGCGCGCCACTGTTCTTGCAGCTTGCCCTCGTGCCAAATCTCGAAAGCCACATCAGGCCGGGCCAGCGCTTGGCGGCGCACCGCTTCGATGCAATGGGCCAACTCGGTGGCATTGGATTTGAGAAACTTGCGCCGCGCCGGGGTGGAATAAAACAACTCTTTCACTTCCACCGTGGTGCCGGGGTTGCGTGCCACCGGGCGTAATTCACCCGTGCGGGCATCCAACAAAAAAGCGCTGCTTTGTCCGGCTGGGCGCGAGAGCAAAGCGGTTTCAGAGACTGATGCAATCGCCGCCAGTGCCTCGCCACGAAAACCCATCGTGGCCACGGTTTCTAAATCGTGCAGATTGGTGATTTTGCTGGTGGCATGGCGACGCAAAGCCAAAGCCAACTCCGCCTGTGGGATGCCGCTGCCGTTGTCTTCTACGGCTATCAGGCGCACACCACCGGCAAGCAGGCGCACGGTAATTTGCGTGGCTCCAGCATCCAAGGCATTGTCCAGCAACTCGCGCAGCACCGAGGCTGGGCGTTCTACCACCTCTCCGGCGGCGATTTGGCTGATTAATTCATCGGGCAGCTCACGAATCGGGCGCACGCCCTGCGCTGGCAAAGAAGACGGGGTGGGGTGGGAGGCAGTAGGGGCATTCACCGCACCGATTGTAGGCATAGCGATAATCGCCCGCTACCGACCGGAACCCCTCTTCATGGAAGCTATTTCTTTTCTTTTGGATTTCATCCTGCATGTGGACAAGCACATCCAAGCCTTTGTGCTGGCCTATGGCGCTTGGGTGTATGCGCTGCTGTTTATCATTGTGTTTGTCGAGACCGGCGTGGTGGTGATGCCATTTTTGCCGGGCGATTCTTTGCTGTTTATTGTCGGCGCTTTGTGTGGTGTTGGCATGATGGAGTTTGTCCCCGCCTGCACGGTGCTGCTGCTGGCCGCCATTTTGGGCGACCAATGCAATTACATGATAGGGCGCTACTTTGGCCCCAAGGTGTTCCAGTGGGAGAACTCGCGCTGGTTTAACCGCCGCGCCTTTGACCAAGCCCATGCCTTTTACGAGCGCTACGGTGGCATCACGATTGTGCTGGCGCGCTTTATGCCCTTCATCCGCACCTTTGCGCCGTTTGTGGCCGGGGTGGCGGCCATGGACAGGCGCAAGTTCAGCGCCTTTAATGTGTTCGGGGCTTTGGTTTGGGTGCTGGGCATTTGCAGCGCAGGTTATTTTTTTGGCAACCTGCCTTGGGTGCAAGCCAATTTAGAAAAGATTATTTGGGGCTTGATTTTGGTGCCGGGCCTGATTGCCATTTTTGGCGCTTGGCGTGGTAGCCGCAATGCTGCCGTGCCGGGCAATGCGTTGTAAACACCGCTGTCATGTCGTCACGGCCTGCTATTGTGGTGCTGGGTACGGGTGGCACGATTGCCGGTGTCGCCCCTTCTGCCCATGACAACCTAGGCTACCAAGCGGCACAACAATCGGTAGCAACCTTGTTGCAAGCGCTGGGGCCGGGCGGCGTGCCCACGGGCATGACCTTGCTGGCCGAGCAAGTGGCGCAAATTGACAGCAAAGACATGGATTTTCCCATCTGGCAGGCCTTGGCGCAGCGCTGCCAACATTATTTGCAACAGCCGCAGGTGCAGGGCATGGTGATTACCCACGGCACCGATACGCTAGAAGAAAGCGCTTGGTTTTTGCATCTGGCCTTAGCCGCCCACAAGCCGGTGGTGTTGACTTGCGCTATGCGCCCCGCTACGGCCTTGTTTGCCGATGGCCCGCAAAACCTGCGCGACGCTTTGGCCGTTGCTGCTCATGCTGGGGCGCAAGGTGTGGTAGCGGTATGCGCCGGAACCCTCCACAGCGCCCAGCGGGTACAAAAAGTGCATCCTTACCGGCTGGATGCCTTTGATTCGGGCGATGCTGGCCCACTGGGTTGGGTAGAAGAAGGTCAAATACGCTTGGCACAGCCGTGGCCCTTAGCCGCCCCGACCAGCCCTCAGCACCTAGCGCAGGTTTTGCAGCCCAACACCGCTTGGCCTCGGGTAGAAATCATCTTCAGCCATGCGGGTGCCAGTGCTGCTACCGTGGATGCTTTGGTCGCCAGTGGCGTGCAAGGCTTGGTGGTAGCAGCCACCGGCAATGGCAGCGTCCACCAAGCCTTGCTTCCTGCCTTGGAGCGCGCCCAGACTGCCGGGGTAGCGTTGCTGATAGCCAGCCGTTGCCCGTGGGGGGCCTTGGTTTGTCACCCAAAACAGCCACCGCCTTGGCCGTGGGCGCTTGGCTTGAGTCCAATTAAAGCACGTATCAGCTTGTTATGGCAGTTGTTGTGCCAGCAAGCCAACAAAAACGCCCCGCCATAAGGCAGGGCGCGGTGATCACAGCACAGCGACAGAATTAACTGGCCAAAGCCTCAAAAGCGCGTGCGGTGATGTCTTCGACGCTGCCGGTGCCGCTGATGGCGCGGTACTTGGGCGCAGCCGCTGGCTCTTGGGCGGCCCATTGGCTGTAATAGTCCACCAGCGGACGGGTTTGGGCGCTGTACACATCCAAACGCTTCTTCACGGTTTCTTCCTTGTCGTCTTCGCGCTGCACCAGTGGCTCGCCGGTGACATCATCCACGCCTTCCACCTTGGGCGGGTTGAATTTGACGTGGTAGGTGCGACCCGAAGCGGGGTGCGAACGACGACCGCTCATGCGCTCAATGATGGCATCAAAGGGCACGTCAATTTCTAGCACATAGTCTAGCTTGACACCAGCAGCCTTCATGGCATCGGCTTGCGGAATGGTACGCGGGAAGCCATCGAACAAGAAACCATTGGCACAATCGGGCTGGGCAATACGCTCTTTGACCAAGTTGATAATCAAATCATCGCTGACCAAACCGCCCGCATCCATCACTGCCTTGGCTTGGATGCCCAACGCAGTGCCCGCCTTGACCGCAGCACGCAGCATGTCGCCGGTTGAAATTTGTGGAATGCCATATTTTTGGCAAATGAAGGTGGCTTGGGTGCCTTTTCCAGCGCCGGGTGCGCCGAGCAGAATCAGTCTCATGAGAAATCCTTTGCCTCTGGGTGTAAAAATGGACAAAGCCGCTGTCTGCAAAGGGCTTGCGGACAGCGCTTGGGTCAACTGGCAAGCATAGCACGCACGCGCTCTAAATCTTGCGGGGTATCGACACCGGGGCCGGGGGCGTTGGCTGCCACATGCACCGCGATGCGCTGCCCATGCCACAGGGCGCGCAATTGCTCTAGCGCTTCAAGGGCCTCGGTGGGGGCCGGGGCCAGTTGTGGAAACTGGCGCAAAAACCCAGCACGGTAACTGTACAAGCCAATATGGCGCAGGGGGGCAAAATCTGCCAAAGCCGCTACGCCGGGCTGGTTTTGCGCGGCCTGGCCATCCCACCATGCAGTGGCTGGCGTATCGCGCGCATGGGGAATGGGGGCACGGCTAAAGTATTGCGCCATGCCACGCCCATCCAGCACCACCTTGACCACGTTGGGGTTGTGGTAGTCGGCCAAACTGTCAATGCGATGGGCGGCAGTGCCCATGCTGGCCTCGGGGTGCCGGTGCAGCAATTCGGCCACAGCAGCAATCAGCAGCGGGTCTATCAAAGGCTCATCGCCTTGCACATTGACCACGACATCATCGCCCGACAAACCCAGTAGGGCGCAAGCCTCGGCCAAGCGGTCACTGCCATTGGAGTGGTCGGCACGGGTCAGGATGGCTTCGATGCCGTGGGCCGCGCAAACCTGCTGGATACGGGCATCGTCGCAGGCCACGACGCTACGCAAAGCACCACTTTGGGCCGCCCGTTGGGCCACGCGCACCACCATCGGCAAACCGGCAATATCGGCCAAGGGTTTGTTGGGCAGACGGCTAGAGGCCATGCGCGCCGGAATCAGTACCGTAAAAACGGCTGGATGGGCGCTCATGCAGCAGCGGCCCAATGCTCGATTTCGTCGTCGGTGAGTGGACGGGCTTCGTCTTCTAACAAGACCGGAATACCATCGCGCACCGGATAGGCCAAGCGCGCGCTGCGCGAGACCAGCTCTTGGTATTCGCGGTCATAAATTAACGGGCCTTTGGTCACGGGGCAGACCAGCAGTTCAAGCAGTTTGGAATCCATAGCAGGGCAAGGCTCACAATGTCAGGAAGGAGAACGCGATGATAGTGTGCGCGCCAAGCAAGCATCCAAGGCGCTAAAAAATCCCGGCACCAACTGTAGCTGCAAGGGCACCGCCAAGGCTTGGGGATAGTAGCGCCAGAGTTTGGCGGCATCTTTTTCGGTACACAGCAGGATGTGGCCGGGTGGGGCCGGGCAGTGCCAAGCAGCAAAACTGAAATGGTCGGGCAGGGCCACGGTTTGCGCCAAGCGCAAGCCTTGCGCTTCTAGCATGGTAAAAAAACGCTCGGGCCGGGCAATGGCCGCCACGGCCACCAAGGCTTGCCCTTGCAAGTCGGATAAGGCCACCGTGCTGCCGTCGGCGCGCACGGCCCTAGGGGCCAATTGGCGTTGCAAGGCAAAACCAGGGGCGCTGCTGCCTGCTGGGGCGGCGGTGCCTGCATACACCAGCAAATCAAGCGCACGCGGCCAAGGCTCGCGCAGGGGGCCAGCGGGCAATAGCCAACCGTTGCCAATGCCATCCTCATTGAAGACGCAAATTTCTACATCACGCGCCAAGGCCCAATGTTGTAAGCCATCGTCACAAATAATGATATTTACCTCGGGGTGTTGCGCCCGCAGCTGGCGCGCCGCAGCGATGCGCTGGCGTGCTACGGCCACCGGCACTTGGCAGGTACGGGCAATGAGCAAAGGCTCATCGCCCACCGCTTGCGCGCTGCTATCGGGCTGCACCAAACGGACATCCGTGGTTTGGCGACCATAACCGCGCGAAACCACGCCCGGCTGCCAGCCTTGGGCCTGCAAATGGCGTAACACCGCCATCACCACCGGGGTTTTGCCCGCACCACCGGCAATCACGTTGCCCACCACCACCACAGGCACGCCCGGATGCTGTGCGGTGCGCCAGCCTTGGCGGTACAGCAGCCGCTGGCCAGCAGCCAGCAGGCGGTACAGTTGCGACAGCGGCCACAACAGCCGCGCCGCTAGGCCGCGTTGCTGCCACCACTGCCGCAATGCTGCCTCCGGCCTAGCGGCAGTTGGCGTAGCTGGGCGTGGCTTAGGGACTGCCGATGCCCGCACTGGCCGAGGATTGGGTGGCAAAGGTAATTTGCGTTAAACCGACACGGCGCGCCGCTTCCATTACGGTAATGACGGATTGGTGTGGTGCCGTGGCATCGGCGCTAATCACAATCACACTGCCCGCCTGGCCTTTGCTGGCTTCGCGCAGGGCATCGGCTACTGGGTCAATGCCTTTGCCAGCAAGCGTTGTTTTGTTGACGGCATAGCGCCCATCGGCGGCCACCGCCACAATAATTTCTTTGGGGCGGTCGCGCAATTGTTCGGTGTCGGCCACCGGTAGCGTTAGTTGCACCTCGGTGAATTTGCTGTAAGTGGTGGTCAACATCAAAAAGATGAGAATCACCAGCAACACGTCGATGAACGGGATCAGGTTGATCTCCGGCTCTTCTTTTTGGCGCGGGCGGAAGTTCATTTACGCAACAGCAGCAAATGGCGCACAAACTTATCTGCCGACAGCTCTAACGTGAGCAGATAAGCATCCACACGACCACGGAAGTAGCGCCAGAAAATCAGTGCCGGAATGGCCACCATCAAACCAAACGCCGTGTTGTACAAGGCCACCGAAATACCATGCGCTAATTTAGCTGGATTGCCACCGCCCATCGCTTGGCCCAAACCGCCAGCGCCCACTTGGGCACCAAAAATTTCAATCATGCCAATCACGGTACCCAGCAAGCCCAACAGAGGCGCTGCCGAGGCAATGGTGGCCAAGGCCGTGAGGTATTTTTCGAGCCGATGGGCCACCGCACGCCCAGTGCCTTCTACGGTGGCACGCAAATCGGCCTCCGAGCAACGCGGGTTGGTGTTCAGGGCCTGCAAAGCACTGGCCAGCACTTCGCCCAAGGCCGAGTTTTGCGCCAATTGGGCCACGACATCGGCACTGGGAACGCCACTGCTAGAGACGCTCATGGCTTCTTGCAGCAATTGGGGTGGCGTGACACGCACCGCACGCAAGGCCACAAAGCGCTCCAAAATGAGCGCCAGCGCCAAAATGGAGCAGACTATAAGGGGCCAGATAGGCCAGCCTGCGGCTTGAATAATCGACAGCAAGGGGTTCTCTCCGCTGGGGGTAAGGAAAGGGGGATTATCTCCCAGCTTGTCTAGGTCTATTCACCCATCCAGCCCTAGAACTGTATCCAAGCGCAAGTGAACCGAGAAAAAGTAACTCAATACAAATCGCTATCGGCCAAGGTGAAGGCGTAATCTTGGTTCAGGTCTATGCCTTCTGGCAAAGCGCTGTAACTGCGGTACACCGCCTGCACCGGCAAGGGGGCCTCCAGCGGAACAAAGCCCCAGCGGGCCAGCCACGCATAGGCGGGGCAGGCTTTGCCTAAAAAAGTACGAACCTGAGAGATGCCACGCGCTTGTAGCCATTGCACGATTGGATTCCAAGCGTCACGGACAGCCTGGGGTTGCTCGGGCAGCATGATATCAACCAACACCGCCTGCCCTGCATCCGTGGGCGTAAGCACCACAAAGCCCACAGGCACCGCCGACAATACCGACCACAGTGCAAAACGCCAATAGCAGCGGCCTTGGCGGTCAGCAAAGCGCCAAGCCAAGAAGGCTTGGTCTCGCACCAGCGCCGCCTTCAAGCCCTGCCGACGCTCAGCCCAGAAATCATTCCAAATGGGTTCGGAAAAATCGGTAGCCAGCACTTGAACCGCATGGCCATAGTTTGGCTTGTGTGCCGCTGGCAGGGTAAGCTGCCACCAGCTACCATTTTGGTACAAAGAACACAGGCCCAACAGATGCTCTAAACGCGTCGTTCTGTCCAAGCCGATACCGACCGCCAGCGCCACCGCGTTGGCATCGGCCATTGCATGAAACGTTTTTGCAGCCATCACCAAAGGCCCCTGCCGCGCCGCGCCCACACGCCCGCGCCACAAGGGGTGGCTATAGTGATCGCGTACCAACAGCAGCGGCAATTCCTGCCCGTGTATCCAACAGCGATGCACACTGGCCCCGACAAACGCGGCCAACGTACCATCGTTGGCTTGACTAATGGCAGCGATCCAGCCACTCTGGCCGGGCAAATGCAGCTGGTAGCGCCACGCCCAAATTGCCGGTGCGCGGTGGTCTAAAAAACTGTGCATGAACCCAGCTTGCACTGCTGGCCAATCGGCCTCGGTCATGGCGCGTGCCACGCCGTCCGCAAAAGAAAGCTCAGTCATGATGTTGTTGCTGGATGGGTAGCAATGATGTGGGTGCCTACATAACGCATTTGGTAATGCAGACGGTAGTTTTCTTGCAAGAAATCGCCCCACTTGTCGCGCAACAGTTGCAATTCTCGGTGCAGCTCTGTGTATTTGGCCTCAGAGTCAATCGCTCCACGGGTGCGCGACTCGCGGTGAATGCAGCCCACATCGCTGGCCTGTACCACCCGCCAGCCAAGTTGGCGTACATGCAGGCTGAAATCCACATCGTTGAAAGAGACGGCAAAGCGCTCGTCAAAACCATTGCAAGCCTCAAACACCATGCGCCGTGTCAGCAGACAAGCCCCGGTCACGGCGGATACATTGCGTGGTATGTGCAAGCCCTTGCCATCGCTTTCGTTGGTGACGTTGTGCGCCCCCCAGACACGGTCGGTTACCACGCCATCGTGCTGCAAACCACCACCATCTTCTGGGGCATATTCCAGACGCGCCCCGACAATGCCAATCGCCGCATCGAGCGTGAGATAACGGGCCAACTGGGTCAAGGTGTCTGGTGCTGTGAACTCTATATCGTCGTTGAGAAACAACAGCCAGGGGGTCTCCGCATGGCGGGCAGCCGCATTATTGAGCGCGGCCCAATTGAACGCTCGGTCATCGTCCAGCACCTGCCAGCCCACTTGTTGCCGCGCCAAGGCCAACAAAGCTTGTGTGGCTTGGTCTTCAGAAGAGACCCGATTGCACACCAGCAACACCCGCAAATCAGGGTAATCTTGCTGCAACAACGACGTTAAAAGCCGCGCCAAGTCTTCAGGATTGTGGTGGGTGAGGATAATTGCCGTGAGCGGTTCTAAGGGGGCTTGCCACTGGTGGCGCAAACCACCCCCTTGGGTGGCGACTTGGCTTTGCACCTGAAGCAGCCCACGCTGTTGCAAATGGCTACTGACACTGCGGCAGGCGGCAGCAAAAGCATAGGGCTTGGCAGAGGCATCGTAGGCGACGGAGGTCTCGCTGGCGCGCCAGTCGTACAACGGCAAGGCCACATGGCCCACTTGTAGCTGGGGACGTTCCGCCAATCGCAACCATAAATCCCAGTCTTGGCTGCCATCAAATCCGGCGCGCAAACCACCGACTTGCTGAAACACGTCGGCACGCACGGCCGAGAAATGGTTGATGTAATTGAGGTGCAACAGGGTTTCTGGTGCCCAAGTCGGCTTGTGGTAGGTGTGTAGCAATACACCATTGCGGTCAATCTGGCGGCTATCGGTGTAGAGGCATTCCACGGCAGGCTGCACCCGGATATGGGCGGCCATTTCTAGCAGGGCATCGGGGTCTAAGCGGTCATCATGGTCTAAAAAAGCCAGCCAATCGGCATCGGCCAAAGCCAAGGCGGTTTGACTGGCCGCCACAATACCGCCACGCTCTGAACGGCGTTGGATACGCACACGGCCATCTTGAAGCGCCAACGCTTGCAAACGCTCTAGCAGCGCCAGCACCGGTGGATGCGTGCTGGCATCATCGGCAATACACAATTGCCAATGGCGGTAACTTTGTTGCAGCACCGAATGCACCGCCTCGGCCAGAAACTCGGGCGCAGGGTCACATACGGGCAACACAATGGCAAAACAAGGGCCATCGGCAAAAGCCCGCCCGGCCAAGCGGCTGACATCTGCACTGGCCAAGGGGCCAGGGGCCAGTAAATCGGCCCAACGTTGCAATTGTTGGATGGTTGTTTGGGCTTGCTGATGGCGCTTGGCTTGCGCTTCATATTCCTGTGCTTGGGTCTGGGCTTTGTCCTGCTCTAATTCCAGGGCAAGTACCAAATTGAACACATCATTCAGCCCTGTGGGCGTGATGCGTTGCAGCAGCTTGCGTAGCACCACCTGCCCCCAAGGGGTGTAACCTTTGCGCTGATGTTGGGTGTG
>NZ_JAQUCA010000016.1 GCF_028686475.1 Giesbergeria sp.
GGTAAACACGTCAAGCCCTATGCTTTGGATAAGGCTATGGGTGCGCTCAAAATTTGGACTTGGCAAGAACATGATGGTACCGATGGAACCTTGGGAGCCGTGCCATGCGTTTAACCTCTGAATACCACATTCCTACCACTACCCGCTGGATTGCCGGGGGCTTGGCCAGTGTGGTGACCTTAGTGTGTGCTGGTATGGCTGCTATGTCGGCAATGGAGCGTTCTACCAGCCTTGCCGGGGCTGTCATGTTCGTAGCGCTGGCATTGGTCATGGTGGTTGGTAGCCATTTACTACCTGCATTGGCACGTGGTAGTCGCATTGGCCAAGGTGTATTTGCCGTCTGTGTACTGGTGACGCTTTACAACCATGCTTACTTCTTTGATAGCGAAAAACGACACATGGGCCAGCAGCGGCAGGCTGAAGTACCGCCTTCGCCCGAAGTGCTGCGCTATGAGCAAGAGCTAAGCTTGATTGCTGCCCGTGGTCTGCCATTGGTTTCTGCTGACCTGGCAACCGCACAGGTAACAGTTGCAAAGGCAGCAGCAGCATTGGAGCGTTGCCAAGCCAAGGAAGGCGTACGTTGCACCTCTGCTGCAGCTGCGCTGGATATTGCCCAAGCTAAGGTCGGTGCATTGCAAGACGAACGCGCCCAAGCCTTGCGTGCTGAAGACTTGCGTTCCAGTCTGTCCACAGCGGTAGCAGCCCATAGCGCTAAAGTGGCCCAAGCCGGTGTCAATACCGTGGATGCCTCTATTGCACGCTTGCTGGGTGTTGACGCTGATACCGTGGCCACTATCACTTCGGTCATGCAGTCCATCGCATTGGAAGTGATGGGTGCTTTGCTCTGGGCCGTAGCTCTGCCCAAAGTTGTCAAAAAACCCAAGGTACAAGAGGTGCGTATCAAGCACTTAGTACCTTATCGCCCACAGGCCCAACGCACTGTGCAGCAGATTGGTTGGGTGCAGAAAGTGCTGGCTCATAGCCAAGCACGCTCTCGCGACTCGCCAACGCTGGCATAAAGCCCTTCTGCCTAACAAAAAGCCGCCTTTTTTGCCAAGGCGGCGCTGCCGCATGGGCCGCAAAGAAAGAGGCTTCCATCATCGGCGCTGGCACGCTACCATGGTGGCACTCAATACCGCTATTGCGGAAATTAAATCTGGCCTTCTTGGCCGAGCAGACCTTGGGCGTAGCTTTTCGCTGTGCCCGCAAAGAAAAAGACCTCACCCCAGCTGGTGAGCTTGCACTCCTTGGCTGGGTGCATGGCTTTCTACACCCCAACGCTTTCAACATCTGACCACAGGGCCACGCCCTGTTTTTTCGTGCCATCCCACCATATGGGATTTTTCAGCCAATTGGGATTCACGACATTTAACTACAGAGTATGAAAAAAACAGGGCATAAGACCATTTGAATCAACAACTTAGCCAGCTTGTTTATCTACAGAGCGTCATACAGAACGAAAAGGTTAAAAATTTCGGGACGTAATTTGCTCGTTTTTTGAGCAACAGATGCTATGGACGCATGGGGACAACAACAGCCAAAGAAAGGAGGAATCTGCTGGTGTGGCGGCCAGTGCGGTAGGTGCGGGTGGAGTGACACTCGATGGTCTATCGTAGGGGGATGCGGAAAGATGTCATGGTCTAATAATTCTGGACACCTCGATAGGGGCCCATTGGCCCCCCTGAGTACATACACCCATGACAGAAAAGAAACCCCGCCGCGTCTTTGACGCAGCTTTCAAGCTGCAAGTAGTCAAGATGGTTCGAGAGCAAGGCCTGAACATTGGTCAGGTCTGCAAAGACTTGAAATTGGTCGATAGCGCCGTGCGCCGCTGGCTGACGCAGTTTGATGAAGAAATAGCCGGGCGCAGCGGTATTGGCAAGCCCCTGACCGCCGAGCACCAGCGAATTCGACAACTCGAAGCGGAAAACCGCCAACTCAAGTCCGACAACGAACTGCTAAAAAAAGCGTCGGCCTTCTTCGCCCGGGAAATGACATGATGCAAACCCTGGTGAACAACGCAGTGCATGCGAAGAACGCCCGCATGGCCTGGGCATCGCCGACGCTTGGGGAGCGCTTTGCAATGCCCGCTTGAATCCATACAGCAATTGAACAAATGAATTGATTTCTACCGCCGCTTGACGGCTTGCAGTGATGAAGCAAGGTTGGACCTGCGCGGGGTGTTCCTGAAAAAAGTACGAAGGTGGTTAGCACCATCCTTGATTAGCGAACGAGGCCCCCGCGTGCGTCTTTCATCAGGGTCCGCAGCAGTTACGCTGCATCAATAACCGTTTGTAGTACAGCCAGTCCGCACCTTGTATTCAAAGTCTCTGCCAGAGCTGCCGGTAGCGTGTGCAACCTCCAAGAACATTCCATGGCGACTTGCCGGAGCAAGTGCGCTGCTTGGCGTTTCAAGCAACACGATGCGTGCCTATGCTGATAACGCTGGCGTGCATATCAAACGCGCAGCGGACTTCAAACCTGGAGCACCCCAAGTACGAGTGTTCGATCCAAGCCAAATTTTCCAGATCGCTGCTTGGCGGCGAGCACAGGGTTACACAAAGTTCACTGCGCACAGTCCGACAGTAATCACCGTGGACGTTATCAAGGGAGGTACTGGAAAAACGACAACCAGCGTTGAACTGGCCGTGCATCTCCAGCTCAACGGCATACGCACACTTCTAGTGGACCTGGATATTCAAGCGAATGCTACGCAAATGCTAGGCTATGAGCCAGACTTAACAATGGAAGAGGCAGAGTCGTATGACCTTTTGCCTGAAGCCATCGTTGAGAATACATTCGCATCGATTTTGCTTCCCTACATCCTCTCGAAATCAGGCGCTCGCCAAGGCACAACAACGCCACCTGCAGAACAGATTATCAAGAAGCCATTCGGCGAAGCTGGTCCGCACCTGATTCCGTCGGATCCCTATCTGGGCGATGTTGAGGCGGCTTTGGCAAAGGCTTCTGGCCAGCGCGAGCTATATCTCCGCCGCATCCTGGAAAGCAACTATGGCTTCAATGCCAGTGATTATGACGTAATCATCTTTGATTGCCCGCCCTCTGTCAGCTTTCTTTCGAGCGCAGCGATTGCCGCAGCAGACATTGTTGTCGCGCCAATCCGAATGGACCTTTTTTCGATTAAAGGGCTCTCGCGTTTGATGGGCGAAATTAATACGCTTGAATCCGAGTACAGGCTCAAACCGGAACTTATCATACTGCCAACGCATTACGCACCTCAGTTTTCGCGTATCAGCCGGATGCAGCAAACACTAACTGCCTATCGCGAGTTGATGGCTCCATGCGTTATTTCAGCCAGTGAGCAGTTTCCGAAAAGCTTGGACCAGTACATGCCACTGACACTTCAAGCGCCCACATCGCAGGGCTCCAAAGAATATAAAATTTTTGCCGAGTTCATCCAGAGCCGAATCATTGCAGGCAGCGGGAATAAGAAATGAAACAACGAGTAATTGGTAAAGGGTTTGGCCCTGGAGTTCCGATGCTGAAATTCAGCAATACACCGACCCCCCCTAGCCCAGATAAAGATTCCATCACTGCAGTCATTGGAAGAGAATTGCGTCTCATAGATCCAAAGCTGATAGATCCAAACCCTCTTGCACCGCGAGAAATCTACACGGAGGAGATGATACAAACCCGTGCAGAAGAATTGAAAACTCAAGGCCAACGCGACCCGATTCATGTTATCCCGAATCCGAACAAACCTGGGCGCTTCATCATCGCGGACGGCTGGACTCGCGTACAGGCATGCTTAGAGCACCAAGCACTTGACCAGTTGCTGGCCGAGATCCACAGCGACCTATCCCTGGAATCTTCGGCCTGGCTTGGATGGGAAAACAACGAAGGGCGTTCCGAGCATACGGACATTGACCGTGGACTTTTTTTCGCCAAGATGATAGAGAACGGAAAGTCCCCATCCGAAATCGCTGACAGGGCGAAGATCGCACGGTCGGCGATGACCTTCTTTCAGGCTTACAGTAAACTCCCCGCAGAAGTTCTCTCCGAAATGCGCAAGCATCCAAAAAAGTTTGGATCGCTCGTGGCCTACCACCTTCTTCGTCTATGCGACGCATCTGGCATCGAATCAGTCCTGTGCCTAATGGACAAATACGTAAGAGAGGGCCACGGAGCTCATTGGGTTGTCGCACAAGCCAAGAACTTGATGACAACCTCATCGCCACGCTCCAAGCCAACAAAGAGCAAAACCATCAAGTACAAAAACGGGCATCTAAAAACACGGCCTGATGGCCGCGTTGAGCTTGCAATCCATGTAGCACCAGAAAAACTAAAAGCTTTTGAGGAGGCACTGGTGGCGCTACTCAACTCAGTGGCCACACCAACTCAAGATGATGCAAAAGCCGAACAGGAAGATGCTGCAAGCCAAACCGATCATGCAATGAATTTAAACGTTTAAACAGCCCTGCAGCGCACATACCAAGAGCAAGGCCAACCAAACCAAGCGATAGCAGACCAATTTAAACGTTTAAATAGCGCTAAGCTCTATATCTGTGCTTAACAATCTTCTTTGAAGAGAACAGTCGTAACCGTATTTTTTAAGAATATACAGGGCTGTTTCAAAGCATAAGTGCAACACCGGCGCTTGGTCGTCAAGGCCGCCAATACCGATTGGGCCGTCACATTAGGCATCTTGCAAAGTTTGTGCAGAAGCCAAGCGGCGACAGCCACAGGCCGCCTGGGGGGCTCGGGGGCGTAGCAGCAAGAGCTGCTGTTGCGAGCGACTTCGCGGCGCTGGGGCTGTACCCGAGCAGGCGGGCGATAGGACGTTAGCTCAGGCTTTGTTAGAGGAAGAAGGCAATGGTGATGCGGTCTTCGGGTTACAACGGCTTTGTTGCACAAATAATTCTTTTTAAATCAATAGTTTACATCGTACTTGATGGGGAAATTCTGGGATTTCTGCACGTTTTCACTGGTTGATGATTACAAGCTGTTGATTTGTAATGAATTTTTTCAGCTATTTGTGCAACAAAGCCGGTTACAACTGTGAGTATCGTGCGGTCAGTGTTGCAAAGTCTTCAGGTTGCACTTCGGGCTTGAAGCCGTTTTCTCGCAGTTTGACGTTCGTCTGCAAGGTTAAATAATAATCCCCCAACTACGTTGACACTTTTTTCGGGATATTCGCCATACAGCGGCCAGACACCGTCCATCCAGGGCCATTGCCCCACTTTTTCCGCCTCTTCTTCTGCAAGTCGCAACTGGCGCTGCGTAAACCAGTTTATGGGCCTGGCACCCTGCATAGACGCGTCTATCATATGCAAGTTCATCACATGCTCATCGTCGACTAATTGGAACGCAATGTAAACATCCTTGGATGTCACAAAGACAAGCGACAATAATTCTGGTGAACGGTCTTCAGAGAAGCTTCCGTACGCTATGTGCAGACAGAAATCCGGAATCCAGAGTTGAGACTTCACTTCCGGGTCGAATCGGGGGTCTGTGAGCTGAAAATCGGGAATATTCCAGGTGTGATAGTTCGTGCACCACATCTTTTTGATATCCCAGGCGGGAGCCAAGCCGTAGGATTGCATCGCCATCTCCAGGACATGAGGCTCCAGTTCTTCGGGCAAAAAGATGACGACGATATTTTTTGACAAATTGACATCCTGAGGTAACAAATCTTGTAGGTCCGTGGTCGGCACAACGGCACCGACGACCAGTGACTTGACGTTATCTTCCTGCCGTAGAACTTCAACTTCTGCTTGTATATGGCTGAGTTGATGATTTGTGGCTTCTTCTGCTGCCTGCCGTGTCCAGTGCTTGGGCGCAATGCAGGTATTTTCTTGATTAAAGTTTTTCATAATGTAAAAAATAAATTAAAGATTGAGGATTTTTCTGAACCCTGCCCGGTGCGACATGCCCTGGCTTTCTCGTATAGTCAAAAAAATCTGGGGTTTAAAGATTTTTTGAAGGTTTGATGAAAAGGTGACCTCGGTGCCTTGCCTATCGAGGTACCCCGAGACCGCCACGGCAGTTTCGAGCCCCAAATCATCCCCAAGCACCAGACCCGCTGGGCTGGGTTCGATGACAAAATCATCTCGCTGTACGCCCGTGGCATGACGGCGTGCGAGATTCAAGCTCACCTGCAGGAGATGTACGGCACCGATGTCTCTGCCAGCCTGTGTCATGGTCTAATAATTAATTCTGGATACCTCGATGGTGTGTCATCGAGCCCCTTGAGTAGAGAGGAGCTTCACAGAAAATATCAAATATCTCGTAGCAGCGCAGCAGCATTCATGGTAAATTTGCGCTAGGTCGAAAGACCCGGTGCTTCAAAACACCTTTTGGTAGCGCGGTTGCAATCCCCACCGTAAAGCGGGGTTTTATCACGTCCAGATTTTTTGGGCGGGATGGGTCTCGCTGCAAAGCCGACCGCACGGCGTTACCCGTGTTTTGAACATCCCGCCACCACTGTGCTTCAAAACGCCGTGTGTGGGTTTTCAGTCTCGTAACGGAGCTTGTTCCTATGGCACATTTGCACGCCTCTGCGCCTTCACCTGCGCATTCACCCCTCCCTCACCCCGATTCCTTGGCAGGTTACCTTGGGTGCGACCGCGCCCATTTGTACGAGCAGGGTGTCAATGATTTTTTTGAAGCACTGCATGTGCTTTGCAGTAACCCCAACTCCGTCATCGAGTTGCAGCATGCTATTAAAAAGGGCATGCGTGGTGTGACAGCACTGAAACGTCTGACCACGCTTGAGCGGGTTATGGAGGGCTCCCATCTTGCACGAGGTGGCGTTGCTGCAGCGCAGTCTCCACAGAAATTGGATGAAACACCTGCTTTACAGGCCACCGTGCTCACCAAAAAGCGTCGCCAGCGACGCTACTTTTCTCCTAGTTACAAGCTCCAAGTCGCTCAACTCATCCGACAGGAAAACCGCTCTGTCAATGAAGTCAGCCAAGAGCTCAATTTAGCGAAAAGCATTTTGTACCGCTGGCTCCTAGAGTTCGATGTTCGGCAAGCGTTGGCCACAGATGGCCCTTCTAGCCCTGCTGCTCCTATGCTTTCAGACACAGGGCAGCGCATTCGCCAGCTCGAAGAGCGTTTGCAGCAGCTGCAGGCAGACAACGACTTGCTCAAAAAAGCATCGGCTTTGTTTGCCCGAGAAATTTCGGTGCAAGGGCAATAACGCGCCCCCTGCAGTAGCACGCAGGCATTTGCCCTGCGGTGCTTTCTACAGCGACTCCTAGACGAATCCATTTTTTGCCACCAGCCCTAGCCAGGGCTGGTGTGTGCGCTTGCATCCCAATTTTTCGGAGTTTTTGATGAGCTCATCTGTGCATCCCTATTTTTTTGACGCATTACCCCAAAAAGTAGGCAACAGGCTCAACGGCGTGCCTATACCTCATAAGCGCTCCTCATGCGGACAGACAAAAGCCTTGCCACCACAGGTGCGTGACTTAGCAGAGCTGCTTGCGCAGATAGCTGCCGATGAATTTTTAGGTATGAGATCTGCCCATAAAGAGCAAGGGCAGTAAGAAGGAGAAAAGGATGACCCAAGTGGCACTCTATGCACGTTACTCGTGCGACAAACAAAACGAAACTTCGCTCGAAGACCAGATACGGCGCTGCATTGAACTGGCGCAGCGCCATGGTCTATCGGTCAATCAAGATTTGATTTACACGGACGCTGCTGTTTCCGGTACAGACAAAGGCGATGCGCTGCGAGAAGGCTATCGACGGCTTCGGCAAGACTGGGATGCAGGCAAATTCGACGTCGTTGCCGTCGATGAATTCAGCCGCCTAAGCCGGGACGGCGTCGAGCAAGCCATCTTGCAAAAGTTCCTGGAAAAAAACCGGCGCGTGCGCTTGATAACCGCCGACGGCGTAGACACCAAAGACCCAGATTGGCAACTGCGGCTGGGCTTTCAAGGTTTGATTGCACAGCAAGAAAGCCGCAAACTGAGCTATCGGGTCGATAGAGGGATGATTGGACAGCTTGAGCGCGGGTACATGATTGCTGCCCCGGCGTTCGGCTATCGCTTGCAACGCGTATTGGATGGCAATCAAAACCATATCGGTAGCCGTTGGGTCATTGATGAGGAAAATGCGAGCATCGTCAAGCAGGTGTTTGAAAGGCGTGCAAAAGGCGAATCGATGCACAAAATTGCTGCCTGGCTCAATCAACAAGGTGTGGCATGCAGCCGCAAAGGGCGTGACGGAAAGGAGGCACATTGGCGGCCAGCACGGGTCAAAGTCATGCTGGAAAACCCGATATATAAGGGGATTTTTGTCTGGCGTGGTTCCACGACCTACGCCGCCAAGATGAAAGCCCTGGGTGATGCGGTCAACAGCACGCAGTACCCGCGGCCAGAGTTGCGCCTGGTGAGCGACGAGATTTGGACTAGATGCAACAACCGCTCTGTCAGCCGATCAGGCTATGGAGGTGGGCAGCATGCACTGACCGGTGTACTGACCTGTGGCTGCTGCAGTGCAACGCTCGCTATATCTGCCATGCAACGTTGCCGCTCGCTGTACTGCCCTGTGTGCTGCGATGCGAGAAGTTCTCTTGGGGCCACAGACCGACTAACCTCAACAATTGCGGTGGCAGGCGTGCAGTTCATGCTCACCCGAGTCCTGGAGCGCTTTATCTCTGAACCTTTTTTGCAAGCATTTCGGCAATCGCTGCGCCAACGCCTGACAAGCGAGAACCGCTCAGAAATTGAAGAGTGCGCAGCGCGACTGAAAAAACTCAAAAATGTCCAAGAGCGCCTCTCCTGCATGCTGGCAGATGCCGAGGGAGACGATGAGACCTTGGAAAAACGCTACAAAGAAACACGCCAGCAGGTCATCGAGGCAAAGCAGCAGCTGGCCAAGCTGCAAGCGGGTGCCCAAGTACTGGATACGGCAGCGGTCGAAGCGCAGTTGCAAATCGACCCGCGCCCGCTATTGTCCAAGCTGTTTGATGCCAACGTACCGCCGCACGAGCTACGTACGATTCTGGCTAGGCTGTTTCCTATGGTGATTTTTGAGGGCAAGGAAGGGCGCTACCTCTCCAAATTCCGGATTCGCTTTGCGCCAGGGGTTGCTTTGGGTATCGCCAGCAACACAGAGTGTTTAACAGAGAAGGAACTTGAGGCACGTTTCAAGTTGCAGTACTTCCCGTCAAACAAAAAAGAAAAGCCCGGATACTGGTATGTTGAAGCACTGGAGCTGCCGCTATCTGGTGCCGAGCCAATTGATGAGCAGCAAGAGGAGTGCTTGGAACCAGCCTAAACAGGTCCTGAACCCAAGCAAAACCGGCATAAACGCCGGTTTTTTGCTGGTGGAGGCAGGGTAAACCTGTTCCTAATTTGTACTGATAGGTTCCCAAAACAGTACAAATTTAGAACAGCCTGACTCAGGTGCTAACGCGCGACAGCATCTTGTCATGGTCTAATAATTCTGGACACCGTATTGCGCTACTGCAAGGACAGCTGCGGCAGCTTCAGCATGACAAATGAGCTCCTCAAGCAAACGTTTGCACTGTTTGCACGCGAATGCGGTGATGTGAGCATGGGGCGGTAAGCCTACTGAGAAAACGGCAGGGAGGCGATCGAATCGCGCTCCCTGTTTTTTTACTTGCGCTGCTGGCTGGCGTTGGCACGTCAACTCCGTTGCAACGGGTGCCGAACCCCAAAAATGACCGACAGTAAGAAGAAGCACGGCCACTGGCAGCACCCTTCAAGGGTTTAGCACAGGGCCAGCAAGGCTCTGTTCCGCTGCAGCTGGTTGCAGGTAGGACTACGCCATCTTCAAATACAGAGCGTACTCGTACTCACGGGTAGCTTCGATATAGATTCGACCTAGGAAGTCATGGTCGTTTTCACGAAGATACAGAATCAGTTCATCTGTGCATCCTTCGTCATGAAAAAGTGCCCACTCGATGTGGCCTTCCTCTTCTGGGTCGACAGTCTGGTCATCTGGCTCAAAATTTTCAAGAAAATCTCTTGCCACAATGTTTGCCTTGGCCTGCTTGTCAATCGCAATCTGTATCTGCTGCATCGCTTCTTCTCGTGTGTATCGTTTATCGCGAAATATGGCTTCGATTACTAGTGAGTGGATATCACCGTTAGCATTGAGTGCGTCAACCAGTGAGCGTGCTGTGACATCTTCCCAGCGAAAGGCGCGCGGCCAGTCCTTCAGAAAGCAGCCGTAAAGAATGATGGCAAACGTAATTGCGTCAGCAACGGACATTGATTTGATAAGTTTCTTGTTCATAAAAGAGCTCAGAAGTTTGTGAGTTCTTGTATAGCTCCATTTTTTGGCGAGATCGCTAGATGAGGGGTCTTGGGCTGAGATTTTTCATTGCATTCTGCTATTTTTTCTTTTAAAAACAACAGGTTATGCAGTAAATCTTTTTGAAGCTGAATGAAAATTTAGTGCTTAGCTGCCAGTAAACTAAGCCCCAAATTTGCACAAAATTTAAGCAAAT
This sequence comes from Giesbergeria sp., assembly GCF_028686475.1. Classification (GTDB taxonomy): domain Bacteria; phylum Pseudomonadota; class Gammaproteobacteria; order Burkholderiales; family Burkholderiaceae_C; genus Simplicispira. The sequence goes on from NZ_JAQUCA010000016.1 coordinate 10,451, forward strand.
AAGAGCCGGTTTACGGTTCGACTGCACCTCAAGCACCTTCTTGGCCTCAGCTCAGGAGTAGATGCCTGATGTATCCCTCGCTTAACGCACCCAGGCCCGTATGCTCAAACTCGAAGAAATCACCAAGGACGCGCAAATTACCGGGCTGCTTCCCGATGAAGTCGTCAAGGTGGTCAACGTTGAAGAGATCGGCCCCAACGCCCGCTTGGTGGCCTACCGCAACGCACAAGGCAAGCTCGATGAGCAAACGATTTTTCGGCAAGACGAGCACCGCTTGGCGTTGGCTGTAGCGGGCCTGGCCTGGGCTTTTGATGCCGACCCCGCTGGTTTCAAGCTGGCCCTAGAGGCCTACCGCATCAGCTTGGCGCACCTGTTCGACCCTTTGATGGCGGTACACACCTCCAACGTCGAACCCCTGCCGCACCAGATTTCCGCTGTGTACGAATCCATGCTGCCGCGCCAGCCGCTGCGCTTTGTGCTGGCCGACGATCCCGGCGCTGGCAAAACGGTGATGGCGGGGCTGTTGATTCGTGAAATGACCCTGCGTGCCGATGCCCGTCGTGTGCTCATCGTCTCGCCCGGCTCCCTGACGGAGCAATGGCAGGACGAGCTGCGCGAAAAATTCGGCCTGGACTTCGAGCTGTTCAGCCGCGAAAAACAAGAGCAGTGCCACAGCCGCAACTACTTTGCCGAACAAGACCGCCTGATTGCCCGCCTGGACCAACTCTCGCGCAACGAGGAATACCAGCAACTGCTGGCCCAGACCGAGTGGGATTTGATTGTGGTGGACGAGGCCCATAAGATGTCGGCCAACTACTTCGGCAACAAGGGCAACGAAACGGGGCGATTCAAACTGGGAAAGTTCCTGGGCGGTCTCACGCGTCACTACCTGCTGATGACGGCCACGCCCCACAACGGCAAGGAGGAAGACTTCCAGCTTTTCATGTCGCTGCTCGATGGTGACCGCTTCTACGGCAAGTTCCGCGAGGGCGCGCACAAGGTGGACATCACCGACATGATGCGCCGCATGGTCAAGGAAGAGCTGCTGCGCTTTGATGGCAAGCCCCTGTTCCCCGAGCGCTGCGCCTACACCGTCAACTACACCCTGTCCGATGCCGAAGTGCTGCTCTACGACCAGGTTACCGACTATGTGCGCAATGAGATGGACCGCGCGGACCGATTGGACGGCAAGCGCAAGGGCACCGTGGGCTTTGCCCTGACCCAGTTGCAGCGCCGCCTGGCCTCCAGCCCGCAGGCCATCTACACCTCCCTATCGCGCCGCCGCAAAAAGCTCGAAGCCCGTTTGGATGAGCTGCAACTCAAGGCCCGCGCCGATGTGCTGCGCGAGAACCTGGGGGAATACGTCGTCAAGCGCCAACTCGATTTGCCCGACAACCTGGACGATGCTGCCGACGAACTCAGCGCCGAAGAATACGAAGCTGTGGCCGACCAGGTGGTGGACCAGGCCACCGCTGCCGAGACCATCCCCGAGCTGCAGGCTGAAATTCTGATCTTGCGCGAGCTGGAAAGCGCCGCCGCGTCCGTCGTGCAATCGCGCAGCGACCGCAAGTGGGAAGAGTTCTCTCGCCTGCTGCAAGATGAGCCCGAAATGCTCACTGCCGATGGTCGCCGCCGCAAAATCATCGTCTTCACCGAGCACCGCGACACCCTTAACTACCTACTGCTGCGCATCCGCGACACCCTGGGCAGCGAACAGGCCGTGGTCACCATCCACGGCGGCGTCAACCGCGACGACCGGCGCAAGGTGCAAGAAGCCTTCCGCAACGACCCCGACGTGCTGGTGTTGCTGGCCACCGATGCCGCTGGCGAAGGCGTGAACCTGCAAAACGCCAACCTCATGGTCAATTACGACCTGCCTTGGAACCCCAACCGCATGGAGCAGCGCTTTGGCCGCATCCACCGCATTGGCCAGCGTGAGGTGTGCCACCTGTGGAATCTGGTGGCGGCCCAGACCCGCGAAGGCGAGGTATTCAATTGCCTGCTGGAAAAGCTGGCCGTCGAGCGCGAGGCTCTGGGCGGGCGCGTGTTCAACGTGCTGGGCGAGGCCTTTGACAACATCTCGCTGAAAGACCTGCTCATCGATGCCATCCGCTACGGCGAAAAGCCCGAAACCCGCGCTCGCATGGAGCAGGTCATCGGCCAGGCGCTGGATACAAAGCACTTGCAAGACTTGATGGCCCGCAACGCCCTGGTCGAAAACCATATGAGCCTGGACGACCTCTACGCCATCCGCGAGGAAATGGACAAGGCCGAGGCGCGCAAGCTGCAGCCGCACTTCATCAGCGCCTTTTTCCGCGAGGCCTTCCAGGTCGTGGGCGGTGAGCTGCGCAGCCGCGAGGCGGGCCGCTACGAGGTACGCCACGTTCCTGCTGATGTCATGGAGCGCGACCGCGTCATCGGCCACACCCGCACCCCCGTGCTGAAAAAGTACGAGCGCATTTGCTTTGACCGCGAGCGCCGCACCATTTACGGCAAGCCCACCGCCGACCTGGTACACCCGGGCCATCCCCTCATGGCTGCCGTGACCGATCTGGTTTTAACCAGCCACCGCAATCTGCTCAAACGCGGCGCCATCCTGGTGGACCCCCATGACGACAGCACCGCGCCGCGCGTGCTGTTCATGCTGGATCACAGCGTGCGCGAAACCACCGCACCCAATGGCGGCACCCCGCGCGACGTGTCGCGCCGCTTGCAGTTTGTGGAAATGACGGCGGACGGCACCGCCACCCCCGCCCCCTTTGCCCGCCACCTCGATTTGGTGCCTATCACCCCCACGGAAGCTGCCCAGGTGGCCGACGTGTTGCAGGCCGACTGGGTTACGCATCACATCGAAGCCCGTGCCCTGGCTTACGCCGTAGAGAACTTGGTGCCTGAGCACACGCAAGAAGTCGCCAGCCGCCGCCAGCGCCAAGCCGACAAACAACTGGCCGCTGTGCGCGACCGCTTGGTCAAAGAAATCCAATACTGGTCAGACCGTGCCATCCGGCTGGACATGGACGTGCGCGCTGGCAAGCAACCGCGCTTACAGCCAGAAAACGCCCGCCGCCGTGCCGAAGAGCTGAGCGCCCGCCTCAAACAGCGCACCGCCGAACTCCAAGCCATGCGCAACGTCGCCTCTGGCACGCCCCATGTGATTGGCGGGGCCCTCATCATCCCGGCTGGGTTATTGGCCCAGCGCAGCGGCCAGACACAGTTCAGCGCAGATGCCGCCGCCCGTGCTCGCATCGAGCGCATCGCCATGCAAGCCGTATTCGATGCCGAGCACGTCCTGGGCCACCGTACCAAAGACGTGTCCGCCGAGAAGTGCGGCTGGGACATCACCGCCTACATCGACCAGCCCGAAGGCTTGGCACTGGAGCGCCACATCGAGGTCAAAGGCCGCGCCAAGGGCCAAGACACCATCACCGTCACCGCCAACGAGATCCGCCATGGGCTCAACCAGAAAGACAAGTTCGTGCTGGCCGTGGTGATTGTGGACGGCGACAGCGCTGAATCGGTGCACTACGTTTCTATGCCTTTCACCCAGGAACCCGATTGGGCCGAAGCCAGCAAAAACTTGGATTTAGGGCTACTGCTGCAACGTGCCCAAGCACCGTACGGCTTTTATCAGGCTTGACGGTAACGCGGGCGACAATACGCCTCATGCGCCTAGACCAAATCACCCTGAAAAACTACCGATGTTTTGAGCAACTCACGGTTGATTTGCACCCACGATTGACGGTGCTAGTGGCAGTCAACGGTGCCGGAAAGACCAGCATCCTCGATGCCATCCGGGTGCTGTTTGATACTTATCTTGGCGCATTTCCTACCGGGGTGGGCAAGGGCATCCGTGTTTCTGATGTGCGGCTGGCAAGAGCTGCACAGCCTCCACATTTCATGACCGCAGCTTTCCCCTGTGAACTGCATGGGCGTGGTTTTTTGGTAGAGGGGCATGAGGCACTCTCCTGGTCGCGCACTATCAACAGCCCCAAGTCGGGCACCACCATCAAAAATGCCAAGTCGCTGGCACTGTATGGCAAACGGCTACAAACACTGGCGCAAGACCCCCAAGATCAAACCGATTGGCCGCTCTTGGCCTACTACGGCACAGGGCGCTTGTGGGATCAAAAAAAACTGACCAGCGGTAAAGCATTCAGCAGTGGCTTTTTTGAGCGTGCTGCTGGTTATATCGACTGTCTGGAGCCAGCGTCTAGCTACAAGCTATTTGTCCATTGGTTCGGCGACGCTTATCGCGCAGTGACCCAAGCTAAGATACGTTTCATGGAAGCCAATCCAGCTGCAACGCCCCAGCAAATTCTTGGTTTGCAGAGTGATTTTTCTCCCTTGATGGAGGCCGTATCTGATGCCGTGAATCGGGTTTTGTATCCCACCGGATGGGGCAACATCTGGTATTCGGAGACCCACCAAGATGTCACAGCCAGCCACCCGGAATTTGGCACCCTTGCTATCAGCCAATTAAGCGATGGCATACGCAATACTTTGGCATTGGTAGCGGATATCGCCTTTCGTGCGGTGCAATTGAACCCTCACCTAGGCGCACAAGCTGCCCGGCTGGCCGAGGGCCTTGTCCTGATCGACGAAGTGGACATGCACCTACACCCCAGTTGGCAGCAACAAATACTGCAACTACTGCGCGAAACTTTCCCCCGCTTGCAATTCATCGTCACCACCCACAGCCCGCAGGTGCTGACCAGCGTACCGCGCGAAAACATCCGGATTCTTGACCAAGACGAAAACAGGCTTATGCGCGTGCGCACACCAAATTTCAGTCCGCTGGCCCATGAGTCGGGCGATGCCTTGGCCAAAATCATGGGCACCCACCGGGAGCCACCGCTGGCATTGCAAGACGACATTCGGCGCTACGAGCAATTGGTGCGTGTCGGCCAAGAGCAAACCGAAGAGGCCCACACCCTGCGGGCTGCTTTAGACGAGGCAGGCTACCAATTTCACGAAAGTGACCTGACCACTTGGCGCTTCCTCGCTGCTCGCCATGCTGACCGCAACGTAAGCAAGGTGGACTGATGATGGTGGAGCTGCAACACCGCGCCGTACCCACGCCCGCGCTGACCGCTTTCAACGCCGCCAATCCAGTAGCAACGGTTGCCGACTTCAACAGCCGGGCCTTCCAGCCAGTCAAGGCGGCTGTGAAGGCTGATTTGAACGAAGACCAGGGTAGTTTGTGCGTCTATTGCGAAAGCAATTTGGCACCTAACGCTGGGCAAGTGGAGCACATCAAGCCCAAGGCAGGCCCCAACGCCCACCCGCACCTGTGCTTTGCCTATACCAACTACGCCCACAGCTGTATCAATCCCAAGACCTGCGGCCAGAGTAAACGCGATCGTTTGTTGCCCATCGAACCCGGCCCCGGCTGCAACGCCCTGTTCGCGTTGTCCACCGACGGCACCGTCGAACCCATTGCCGGTTTAACCAGAAAGCAGCTACACCCCGTGCGCCAGACCCGCGACATGCTGGGCTTGAACGCGGACTCCAATCTGGTCGATGAACGCAAACGCTGGTTGGTGCAAACCATCGTTGTATTGCAGCAAGCGCCCAACGACATTCAAGAATTTCTGCAAACAGCACCCTATCGCCACATGCTGGCAACTGTGCTGTAAGCCTGCCATCACCAGTTTTCGCACCCCATGACCATCCGCACCCCCAAAAAACTCATCGAAGTAGCCCTGCCGCTGGACGACATCAACGTGGCCAGCGCGCGCGAAAAATCTATCCGCCACGGCCACCCCAGCACCTTGCACCTGTGGTGGGCACGCCGCCCACTGGCCGCCGCACGGGCCGTTATTTTTGCCCAGATGGTGAACGACCCCGGTGGCGAGCGCGGCTACTACGCCGGTAAAACCCGCGCCCAAGCCGATGCCGAGCGCGAAAAACTGTTCCAAATTCTGCGCGACTTGGTGCTGTGGGAAAACACCAACAACGAGGAAGTGCTGGCCCGCGCCCGCGCTGCCATTGCCGACAGCTGGCGCGAAACCTGCGCGCTCAACCAAGGCAAACCCGGCTTTGACCCCGAACAACTGCCCGCCTTCCACGACCCCTTTGCCGGTGGCGGTGCGCTACCGCTAGAAGCCCAACGCTTGGGGCTAGAAAGCCACGCCTCTGACCTCAACCCGGTGGCCGTGACCATCAACAAGGCCATGATTGAGATTCCGCCCAAGTTTGCGGGCCGCGCCCCAGTGGGGCCGGAGATAGAGGCCGAACGCGGCACAAAAAAAGGCACCAAAAACGCCTTTGAAGATTGGAGCGGTGCCCGTGGCTTGGCCGAAGACGTGCGCCGCTATGGCGCGTGGATGCGCGAACAGGCCCAACAGCGCATAGGCCATCTCTACCCCCGCATTGTGGTGACCAAGGAGATGCTGGCGGCCAACGACTTGGGCAAAAATGAAAAAGGCGAAACCTGCTACCAAAACCAAGGCTTGGCTGGGCTGCAAGCAGGCCAAGAACTGACCGTGATTGCCTGGCTGTAGGCGCGCACCGTGAAAAGCCCCAACCCGGCCTTTAGCCATGTGGACGTTCCTCTCGCCAGCAGCTTTATCTTGAGCAGCAAGGCGGGCAAAGAAGCCTGGGTGCAGCCGGTGGTGCAGGGCGACAGCTACCGTTTTGAGGTGCGCACGGGCAAGCCGCCGGAGAGTGCCAAGAACGGCACCAAGTTGGGGCGTGGTGCTAACTTTTGTTGCCTGATGTCGGATGCGCCGATTGAGCCCAAACACATCTACGCCGAAGCCAACGCCGGGCGCATGGGTGCCAAGTTAATGGCCATCGTGGCCGAAGGAGCGCGCGGGCGTATTTACCTGGCACCGCTGCCTGAACACGAAGCCATTGCCCAACAGGCCCAGCCGCAATGGAAGCCGGAAACGGCCATGCCGGAAAACCCGCGCTGGTTCTCGCCACCGCTCTATGGTTTGAAAACCTACGGCGACCTGTTCACCCCCCGCCAACTGGTGGCGCTGACCACGTTTTCCGATCTGGTGCCCGAAGCCATCGCCCGCATCCGCGCCGACGCCCTGGCCGCAGGCATGGCCGACGATGGCCGGGGGCTGGACGCTGGCGGCAACGGCGCTACGGCGTATGCGGAGGCGGTGGGGGTGTATTTGGCTTTTTCGATAGACAAAGCGTCGGACTACTGGTCGTCCATCTGCACTTGGCACTCCAGTAAAGACCTCATCCGGAATACGTTTGGAAGGCAAGCCATCCCGATGACTTGGGACTATGCCGAAACCAATCCTTTTTCGGATTCGGCAGGCAACGTCAGCAGTGGAATTGAATGGGCCTACAAGGCTCTCCAATTGATGCCCGCCAAAGCTGATGGGACAGCCGTTCAATCCGATGCCCAATCCCAAACCATCAGCGCGAACAAAGTCATTTCCACCGACCCGCCGTACTACGACAACATTGGCTACGCCGACCTGTCAGATTTTTTTTACGTTTGGTTGCGCCGTAGCCTGCGACCTATCTTCCCGAACCTGTACGCCACACTGGCCGTGCCCAAAGCCGAAGAACTGATTGCCACGCCCTACCGTCACGGCAGCAAAGAAAAAGCCGAGGTTTTCTTTTTGGACGGCATGACCGCCGCCATGCACAACTTGGCCGCGCAGGCGCACCCCGCCTTTCCCGTCACCATCTACTACGCCTTCAAGCAAAGTGACACCAAAGACGACGGCAGCAGCACCCACAGCACCGGCTGGGAAACCTTTTTAGAAGCCGTGCTGCGCGCCGGTTTCACCCTCACCGGCACTTGGCCCATGCGTACCGAACTGGGCAACCGCATGATTGGCTCCGGCACCAACGCCCTAGCCTCCAGCATCGTGCTGGTTTGCCGCCCCCGCCCTGCCGATGCCGACACCATCAGCCGCCGCGAGTTTCAGCGCCAATTGCGCGAACAGCTCCCCGAAGCGCTAGAAACCATGATTGGCGGCAGCAGCGGCCAAAGCCCCATCGCTCCCGTCGATTTGGCCCAAGCCGCCATTGGCCCCGGCATGGGCATTTACAGCCAATACGCCGCCGTGCTCAACCAAGACGGCACGCCCATGAGCGTGCATGAGGCCCTCATCCTTATCAACCGCCAAATCACCGACTTTTTAACCCCTGATGCGGGCAGCTTCGATGCCGATACCCTGTTTGCCAACAGTTGGTTTGAGCAATACGGCTGGGCAGAAGGCCCGTTTGGCGAGGCCGACGTGCTGGCGCGTGGCAAAGGCACCAGCGTGGCCGGCGTGGCCGAAGCGGGCGTGGTACACAGCGGCGCGGGCAAAGTGCGCCTGCTGCGCTGGGCCGACTACGCCGCCGACTGGAACCCCGCCACCGACAACCGCGCCCCGGTGTGGGAGGCCGCCCACCACCTGATTCGCGCCCTCAACACCCAAGGCGAAAGCGCCGCCGGTGCCCTGCTGGCCGCCATGCCCGACAAAGCGGAGCCGGTGCGCCAACTGGCCTACCACCTCTACACCCTGTGCGAGCGCAAAAAATGGGCCGAAGACGCCCGCGCCTACAACGAACTCATCACCGCCTGGCACGCCGTGCTGCAAGCCAGCCGCGAAGAGGGGCCGCGTGGCGAGCAGTTGGGGTTTGAGGCGTGACATCTGAAAAGAACTCTACCGAACCACCGTCTGCACCTCGGTTTCTCCCTGTGATGGACAGGTCGCCGCTGATTGCGCCCAACTACTTCAAGGTTGTCTTTTTCCGTGATAGGCAGCAAACGGCCCACGTGCCTTTGCGCAAGTGGGTGTGGTATGGCTGCCTCGAAGTGTTTTTTGGCGAGGAACTACTGGAGAGCTTGGTCACAACGGCTTCGCTCAGTGGCTCACCTGACGCAGAGGACCCAAAAGGAGAGTTTGGCTGGCCGCTACAACTGGGATTGCATATTCCCGCAGGCATTTTCTCGAACCTGTTTCGCAGACACCTTGTTGAACTCCTGTACTACAAGTTCTACTGTCAATACCAGCTGATCCAGCCTACGCCAGGTGTCTACGCAGAAGATAGTGGAGCGCATTTGGACGTTACGCGCGTGCGATTCAGACTGCGCAAATCCCTCCTGTACCAGTTGATTGCGTTCCGGCGCGTGTACATAGCTGAGGCTTTGGTGCTCAATGTAGCGATAGATGCCGTGGTGTTTGCGGCTAGCCAATGTCTTACAACAGCGTTGGTTGCTGCTGCTGTTGTCGAGGGTATGCGACGTCTTATGAAGCTCTGATACTCGAACGTGATCTCAACAAGAACGAAACCAGCTGGACTATGACCATCAAACCTTGGCGCGAAGTCGCCCACCCCCATAAAGACGTGCTGCAAGGCACCTTCAAGCAAAGCGAATTTGCGGCGGATATTTCGCAAGTCCACACCGGCACCGCGCCCGAGGAATACCAAGATGCCGAGAAGTTTTTTGCCCGCACTTTTATCACCGAGGGCATGCGCCTGCTGCTGCAAAGCGTGGCTGAGCGGCTCTCGGGTCGGGGGGGTGATCCGGTCATCCAGCTGCAAACGGCCTTTGGTGGTGGCAAAACGCACACCCTGCTGACGGTGTACCACTTGGCCAGCCGCCAGTGCCCGACAGAAAAGTTGGCAGGCATTCCGCCCATTCTGGATGCAGCAGGCATTGCCTCGCTGCCTCAAGCGCGCGTGGCGGTGGTTGATGGCATTAAGTTCTCGCCCAGTCTGGCGCGCTCACACGCAGGCATCACGGTGAACACCTTGTGGGGCGATTTGGCCGTGCAACTGCTGGGTGCTGAAGGCTATGCGCTGCTGGCCGATGCCGACCAAGCAGGCACCTCGCCGGGCAAGGATGTTTTGACCACGCTGCTGGAGCGCGCCGCGCCGTGCGTGGTGCTGCTCGATGAGTTGGTGGCCTATGTGCGCCAGTTGGAGCCAGGCAAGAGCTACCCCGGCGGCACGTTCGACAGCAACATCACCTTCATTCAGGCCCTGACCGAGGCCATGAAGGGGGTACCTAATGCCATCTTGCTGGCTTCGCTGCCCGAATCGGAAACCGAGGCTGCAGGCACCCATGGCCAGCGTGCCCTGACGGTGCTGGAAAAGTACTTTGGCCGGGTGGAGTCGGTGTGGAAACCGGTGGGTACCGAGGAGGCGTTTGAAATTGTGCGCCGCCGCCTGTTCGACTCTGCGGGCGACCCAGTGCAGATACAGGCCACCGCGCGGACGTTTGGCGAGCTGTACCGCCAGAACCCGAGCAAATTTCCTGCAGAGGTACAAAAGGCGCACTACGAGGAGCGCATCGCCAATGCGTATCCCATCCACCCGGAGGTATTTGACCGGCTGTACGATGACTGGTCAACGCTGGACAAATTCCAGCGCACGCGCGGTGTGCTGCAGTACCTGGCCATCATCATCCACCGCCTGTGGAACAGCAACGATAAGGATGCGCTCATCATGCCTGGCTCGCTGCCGCTGGACGATGCGGTGGTGCGCAACAAGAGCATTCACTACCTGCCCACCGGTTGGGAGCCGGTGATTGAGAGTGAGATAGACGGCCCACGCTCTACCGCCGCCGATGTGGATGGCCATGACACCCGCTTTGGCAGCGTGCAGGCTGCCCGGCGCGTGGCGCGCACGGTGTTTTTGGGCAGTGCGCCCTCGAATGCTGCCCAGGCGGTGCGGGGTATTCGCGTGCAAGGCATTTTGTTGGGCACTGCCCAGCCTGGGCAGCCGGTGGGTACCTATGAGGATGTCATCAAGCGCTTGCGCGATCGCCTGCATTACCTCTACGGCGAAAAAGACAGCTACTGGTTTGACACCCGCCCCAACCTGCGCCGTGAGATGGAGGCGCGCAAAGCCAATTTAAAGGAAGACGAGGATGTAGTGCCGCTCTTGAAAGAGCGTGTGAATCGAGTGTTTTCTAAGGGCAACCATTTCGCTGCCATCCATGTGTTTGTGCCATCGGCAGACATCCCGGATGAGTTCGGTAATGGGCCGCGCTTGGTGGTATTGCCACCCAATGCAGGCTACCGCAAGCAGGATGAGTCGTTGGCCTTGCGGGCTGCCACCGAGGTGCTGGAAAAGCGCGGCGACGCGCCACGGCTCAAACGCAACCGCCTGATTTTCTTGGCACCCGATGGCGATGCCGTGCAGCGCCTGCGCGATGCGGCACGCACGTATCTGGCCTGGAAATCCATCGTAGAGGACGTACACAACCGGCGCATCGATCTGGGCACCTACCAAGCTGACCAAGCCAAGCGCGCCATGGAAAGCGCTGAGGACAGCGTCAAACAAATGGTGCGCGAGACCTATCGCTGGCTGATGGTACCCACCGAAGAAATGGTGCGTGGCAAGCTGACACTGCGCTGGGAAGCTGTAGCTTTGTCGGCATCTGCATCGAACTTGGTGGATGCCATCGAAAGCAAGCTGAAAGAAGAAGAATGGCTGGTGAGTACCTGGTCGCCCGTTCACCTAAACCGGATGCTGAATCAGTGGTATTTCAACAAAGAGGGTGTTACCGACGTGTCGGCCTTGAAGGTGTGGCAAGACACTTGCCAGTATCTGTACCTACCGCGGCTGCTGAACTCGGATGTGTTTATGCAGGCCATGACGGCTGGCTGCGCAACCCAGGATGGCTTCGCTGTCGCCAGCGCGCGTGAAGGGGATAGATGGTTGGGTTTTGTCTATGGCCGACCAGCGGTGTTTTCTCTCAACCAAGACGAACGCCTGATTTCGCATACGGAAGCGCAAGCCCACCAGCAGAAGCTGGATGAAGAAACAGCCACAAAACAGCGTGAACGGGAGGCAGAACGCCAGCCGGAAGAGAAAGGTGGACGCACGGACACATCACCCCCCAGTACCCATCCTTCTGGAATGCCTCCCACTATTTTGCCTCCCCCGGCGAAACTGCCAGTTGCTGTATCCCTACCCAACCGTTTTTTTGGAATGGTAGAGGTGGACGCGACGACCGCGACGATAAACTTTTCGACCATCGTGAATGAGGTGATTCAGCACTTTGCCGCACTGAATGGCGTGGATGTCACGGTCACCGTCGAGATAGAGGCGCGCACACGCGATGGCTTCGATGATGGCTTACAGCGCACCATTAAGGAGAACTGTGGGGTGTTGAAATTCCGTTCTGCTGACTTTGAGCAGGACTAGGGGTAGAAGAATGGGTGACCAAGACATAATGGCCCACAATAATTTCTGAGTGTAACGTAACGCATGACAAAGAAGAACAAGGGTGCTTCAGCCGAGGTTCTCAATGGGAATGTGCTGGATCAGATCAAGCGCGCGGCGGTCGTCGCGATGTTCGCCGACGACGAGCTCATGGACACCTTGGTGCTTAAAGGCGGAAATGCCATGGACTTGATCCACCGGGTGAGCTCGCGGGCATCAGTCGACCTGGATTTTTCGATGCAGGCAGATCTCGATTACGAGGCGACACTACCGCGTCTCGAGAAAGCACTCACCAGCACCTTCGCAGCGCACGGTTATCGAGCCTTCGACATCAAGCTGAACGTACGGCCAGGCCAGATGCCCGATGAGCTCTCAAAGTTCTGGGGGGGATATTTGGTCGAGTTCAAGCTGATTAGCCAGAATCGGGCGAAAGAAATTGGCGAGAACCTTGAGCAAATGCGGCGCGAAGCAATCAACTTGGGGGAAGGCCCAAAATTCACAATCGATATTTCCCGCCATGAGTACGTCGGAGATAAAGAGTCACACGACCTAGACGGCTACACGATCTACGTCTACTCTCCGCTCATGATCGTCGGCGAGAAATTACGCGCAATTTGTCAGCAAATGCCGGCGTACGGGCAGGTCATCCATCGCTCGAAGCCAGGTACCCAGCGTGCACGTGATTTTGTGGATATCGAAGCTCTGGTGCGCCATTTCAGCTTGGACATGGCATCCGAAAAAGCACTCTCGATGATCCGCCAAATCTTCGAATCCAAGCGCGTGCCCTTAGCCTTCCTCAAAGATATCGGCACTCAGTCCACGCGAGACTTCCATGCCATCGGCTTTGACTCTGTCATCGCAACGATGCGGCCTGGCGTGTATGTTGAACCCTTCGACTTCTATTTCGAATTTGTCAACAGCCTGGCATCAAAGCTCAAATCCCTCTGGGACGTATAAGCGCCACCGGCTCACATACCTCATGGCCGTCATGCCATGCGTCAGATAGAAGTCACGCTCCATTGGTACCCTCCCGAACAGATCAACCACTGACTGCTTGTATCCCGCACGCTCTAGGTAGTAACCGATGGCCTGATGGTAGGGGTAGCCGAAATCCATACGCTTAAGCATAGCAAGCATAGCGTTGCCAGAAACTTCGCCCCGGGCTTTCTCAAATGCTTTCGCGACCTCAGGGACACCGCCGGCGTAAAACGGACGCACCGTCACATCAATTAGGGTTCGTTCCAGCGTTGTATAGCTCAGCCTCAAAGGCCTTTCTCCACCCCAATTTACTGTACCTAACGTGATGCCATTCCACTCCTGGTAAGCGCTTTCCAGCAGCACGACTCTGCCAAGGTCGGCTGGCAACGTTACCGCATTTTTCGAAACACGTGGCAGCTGCTTGAATGCCATATCGATATCTGCTTGGTCGAACACCTCGCCGGAAATACGTACGTCAGAGCTGCGGGGCTTCTCCCTAGAGATGTACACCGTCTTCGGCACCTGCTCAGTCAGGCCATGGATACGTAAAGCGGTGTAATGGCTGAAGTAGCTGCGATCAATCAATGCGTTGAGTACCTCAAGCGTTGGCACATCGCCCCACGTGAAACCCGTCACGACGCGATTTGGGAACTCAAACCGCACCTCCTGTAGCTGAGTTTTGTCCAGCATGAACTTCAGAAACGAGTTGATAGTCATGGACTTGGTCAGCCGCCAAAAATCCCTGTGCATAGCAAAGATTTTTGAGACTGCTCGAGGCCTAAGTACCGGATGTCCCTGTGCGAATTCGGCAACGATATCCGGCTTGGCGATCTGGATGCGCGTAACCATTATTTTTTGCTGTCGTGCATATATGCACGACAGCATAGCACAATTTTCTGCGAAGAACCCCTTGTAAATCAAGGTATTAGGCATGTATCGCAAGCGTGTAAATTGACGAATTTATGATACACTGTGCTGCATATATGCAGCACAGTGCAAAAACAATCCTTTGCTGGGGTCACTATAGGGGTCGTCGCAGAATTCGGAAAAAAATCTACAGGGACTTCCCAAGTAGTCAAGTGTCAAGTGCGGTAGGCATTGCTCTTTTTGAAGGCAACTTCCTAGTGCCTGACGTGGACCAAGCTGCTTGAAACGAGGAACAGACTGCTTATCTACAGTCGGGCTTATTGCGCACTTAGTGCGGCCCCAGATACCAACCGCTCAGCAGGTCTCTATTCGTACATCGTGGCATCCATAGACCCACAATTTTTTCCTCGAGCTTACCCACTGCCGGTCTGACCTGTTCAATGCATCTTCGATTTCACGTCTGACAAGGAAAGAGAATTCGTGGTTAGTGAACGTTGCCGTCCTAGCTGCTTAGGTTGGCATCGATATGATTCCAGCTGGTGGGATGCTGACATGGTGCGCGTCGTAGCGTTTGGTTCCGCTCATGACAGCCCACAGAATCCGCGCCTTCTTGTTAGCCAGCGCTACGACGGCTTTGTGCCAGCCACCGCGTTGACGCAATCGTTGCGCCCACTGCGAGATGGGGTCATCATTGTGCTTACCGACCAACACGACAGACTTTGCACCCTGTATCAGCAGGTTTCTCAGGTAATTACTGCCGCGCTTGGTGATGCTACCCAAACTAGTCTTGCCACCACTGGAATTTTGTTTGGGTGTCAGCCCAAGCCAGGCACCGAATTGGGCACCATTCTTGAATTGTTTGAAGTCACCGACCGTGGCTATAACCGCTGATGCAGTGATGGGGCCGACCCCTTTGAGCTCAGCGGCGCGTTGAACCTGTTCATCCTCTTTCTGGTGGGCAGCAATACGTTCGTCGCACCATTGGATATGCACCTCAAGTTCTCGCCAGTGCGCTTGGGCTCTTTGCAATACCAAGCCGGCCATCGCGGCGATGTCGTTGGTGGCAACTTCCAGTACGTCGTTGAGGTGCTGGCGTAGGATGGCGGGTTTCTGGGGAAGAACTACACCGAACTCAGCCAATAGGCCGCGGATGCGGTTGATGCAGGCCGTGCGTTCCTCCTTGAGGGCTTCACGCAAACGATGTACACACAGCATGCCCTGCTGAGCCAGCGTCTTGGATGGCACGAAGTTCATGTGTGGCCTAGAAGCGGCCTCACAGACGGCAGCCGCATCGTTGGCATCGTTCTTTCCGCTTTTACCTTGGATGCGCTAGGGCGCAACGAACTGGGCCGGAAGCATGCGCGCATCCAAACCCCGTTGAAGCAGTTGGCGACACCAGTGGTGGGCACCGCTGCAAGCTTCCATCGCCACGAGGCAACCTGCGGGCAGCTCAGCACACCAGGCTAGGAACCTCTCGCGCTTGAGCGCGCGGTTAGTCACCACTTTGCCAACGGCATCGACTGCATGGACTTGGATGAGGTTCTTGGCCAAATCAACGCCAACTCGGGTAATGTTGTTCATGGGACTTCTCCTTGCGGCTGCAGATTGACTTCCAACGGGCCAATCTTGGCACTACGATGCCGTCTCTGGAAGTGGGAAGTCCCTTCGTATTCGTACGTTAAGCCTCTAGCCTCTCTCACAAACAGTGGTCTACGAGAACGCTATGTAAGAACACTGGCCCAACTCGGAGACTGTGGCACTGAAAGTTCTCGAAAACCATTCTTGGATCAACCGTAGGAGAGCGGCGAGTTTCGAGAACTAGGTCATGCGTTGACTATCGAACGCTGCTCCATGCGCTTCGTCACCAATAGCAACTGCGTGACACCTGCCGAAGCTGGCTTAGCGAATGAAAGGGACTTCCCCGTCCTTGGTACTCCCCCCCTTGCGGCCTACAGTTTGCAGCCAAAAATACCATGACGGAGAGGCTCTACTGTTCATCAACTGACCTGAGAGGTGAAGTCATGGCCATCGTCACCATAGGGATTGATATTGCAAAAAACGTGTTTGCGGTACACGGGGTCAATGAGGCTGGTAAGCCTGCACTGGTTAAACCTTCGGTGGCCCGTGGTAAGTTGCTTGAGTTGATGGCGTTGCACCATTGGTATGGAAGCATGCTCCGGTGCCCACCACTGGGCACGTCTGTTCATGGCCTATGGCCATACTGTTCGCCTGATGGCTCCAAAGTTTGTGGCACCTTACCGGCTGTCGGGCAAGCAAGGTAAAAACGATGCAGCGGACGCAGCAGCCATTTGTGAGGCTGTGCAGCGACCCCACATGCGATTCGTGCCCATCAAGACCGTCGAGCAGCAAGGTCAACTTTGTGTTCACCGGGTACGCCAAGGATTTATCGAACAACGCACCGCCACCATTAACCGCATCCGTGGCTTGCTCGCAGAATTGGGCATCGTGCTGCCACTCAAAGCCTCCACCATCCGACGTGAGGCCATGGCTCACTTGGAAGATTTGCCGGGTTGGGCCAATACGGTCGTTGGCGATTTGCTCAGCCAGGTCAGTCATCTGGACAAGCGTGTGGAGCAATACGACCAGCACATTGCGCAAATTGCCAAAGAGGACAGCAGAAGCCAGCAACTGATGCGCCTGCCAGGTGTTGGCCCAGCCACGGCCACCGCCATACTGGCCATGATTGGCAACGGCCATGAGTTCAAGTGTGGTCGCCAGTTCGCCGCTTGGCTGGGCTTGGTGCCTGGGCAGTACAGTTCCGGTGGCAAGGCACGGCTAGGGCATATCACCAAAGCGGGGGACGCCTACATGCGCTCTTTGCTGGTACTGGGCGCGCGTGCGGTTCTAAACAGGGCCAAAAACAAAAGTGATAGCACCAGCCGCTGGGCCATTGCTCTGGCCGAGCGACGTGGTTATTGGCGTGCGATTGTGGCCATTGCTGCGAAGAACGCCCGCATGGCCTGGGCATCGCTGACGCTTGGGGAGCGCTTTGCTATGCCCGCTTGAATCCATACAGCAACTGAACAAATGAATTGATTTCTACCGCCGCTTGACGGCTTGCAGTGATGAAGCAAGGTTGGACCTGCGCGGGGTGTTCCTGAAAAAAGTACGAAGGTGGTTAGCACCATCCTTGATTAGCGAACGAGGCCCCCGCGTGCGTCTTTCATCAGGGTCCGCAGCAGTTACGCTGCATCAATAACCGTTTGTAGTACAGCCAGTCCGCACCTTGTATTCAAAGTCTCTGCCAGAGCTGCCGGTAGCGTGTGCAACCTCCAAGAACATTCCATGGTGACTTGCTGTGCAGGCCGCCTGCATCAAGTTTTGCTTGACTTCTGGGGAAGCCCTTGTAGTACGATTTCTTCTGGATTCTGCGAAGACCCCTAGTACGATTTTTTTTGTTTCGCGAGTTGACCCCTATGCCGTCAAACGCAAGTTCAGTTGCACTTAATGCTGGCCTGAGGGCGCTGATAGACGCAGTTAATGTTGGCCCAGAAATGCGCTGAATGCAGCGCCTGATGCTAAATGCAAGTCCCTACAAATAGCCGTGCGACTATGCCAGGGCAACCGAGTCTGAGCAGCGCATCCGCCAGGAGTTGGCGAAGCATGGCGATGACAAGCACGATGCTGATGCTCATGTCAGGTGTCCTCCGGGTTCGCGCTGAGAATCCATGGGCGAGCGGCCTCACTGGAGACGCTCCACACCGCGAGACCTGCCGCGCTTTGTGCCCGACCCACGATCATCAGCAGCAGCGCGTTGCTGTTCAGCTGCGAACTGGCGATCAGACGGCGCATGGCATCGTCATCGAACCCCGAAGCACTGGGGTAGTCTTCGGCGTGCGTGTGCCACTCGCCCAAGTACAGCAGCCCCCGCTTGTGTCGGTCTTCGATCGCGCGCTGGGCGGCAGCGGGGTTGGAGCGGTAGCGATACCTGGAGCGCTCGTCACCGGCATACGGGCCGGAGGCCTCGGTCACGCAGACCTGTGCGGCATTGAGCGTGCCGAACAGTTGGCCGCCAGCCTCGGTCGCCCAAAGGGTAGACTGACGGTATCGGCTGACGTGTTGCAAGGCCAATCGGGCAATCGAAAGAACTTGAGAGGTGTCGGCGAGATGCCCGACGATCGAGTGCTTGGGCATCGGCTTTGCAAAAAAACAGATCATGGCCAGACAAACTCACGCACCGTTAACCGGTCGGTGAAGTTTTCTCTCAGTATGCCGCCGTTGGCCCCGACCACTGCAGGATCGCCCATCCACATGCGGCGACACGAGGCAAGCACCTTGTCCAGCAGCGTATCGAGTGCCAGCCCGGCCGCCAGCCCGACCGTCGGGTGCAAATCAATCACGCCATGGGGTTGGAAGCTGTTGCCGCACCCCGCCTCGACGATGAGTGCACCGGATTCATCAGGCCAATCCGTCAGACGGAAGTTCGGCCGTTCCTCGTCGTCAAAGCCTGCCAAGATCGACGCCTGGCCGTATAGCAAGACACCATGCCCCGCAGCAGCGTAAGGCTCCACCCAGGTGCTGAGATGGGCTGGGGGATATGCCAGGCTTCGCCGCCAATGATCCAGCGCAGACTCGCCATCGAAGTCGATGCCCGCCGAGATGATCAGGTCGGCACCGGCCAGCTTCTCGAGATCCTTCGTGGTGAGCGATTCGAAACGGCATCGAAAGGCCTGCTCGAACGTCAGGTGCGGAAATTCGCGTCGCAAGTGCTCCTGCAGCGCGGAAGCCTTGTTGAAACCGACGTGGAACGTGCCCAGCGGATGCCGAGAGATGTTAGCCGTCGTCAAACTGTCCCCGTCGATGAAAATCTGCTCGCCCACACCGGCCTGCGCAAGAAGTCGCGCCACCGCTGCACCGATGGCACCGCAGCCGATTATGGCCACTTTGCGGTTCTTGACCAGCGCATAACTCGAAGGGTGATCTCGACCGTGAACCCATGCGCCGTCAATGCGCGCGACTTTGCAGCGCTCGACAGGCCGCTTCGCATAGGAGGCGATAATTCGCGTCGGCGGTACCTTCGACATGTGCCGGAACCCGCGGATCACATCGCGACGCTCAGCACCTCGCAGTACCACCGCCGCAAACGCGGTGCCAGTTTGGGTGACAACCTCGAACAGAAACGGCGACAGCAGCCCAGGTTCCAGGCACTTGCGCACCATGTCCTTCGGGAGCAACTTGGTGATTTGGTCGCCGGTTTCCGGAAACTCGCGCGGTGTCCAGGGCTGCGGAAGACGGAACAACCAAGTCGGGTAGATCTGCTTGTCACGTGGATTAGCGCCGGTGTTGCGCAACCAACGCTTAAGTGCGTCCTTGTCGTCGGCGATCACATGGCGACTCGACCTGGCATCGAAGAAGTGCGCTACTTCGCGCGTCTCCTGACCCGGGGTGACGAGGCTCCACACCCGTGCTCGGTCAGCACTGTTCGTGGCGCGATGTGACCAGTAGGCCGTGAACTCCCGCTCGAACTCCTCGCGCCGCTTGGGCTCCGAAAAGTTGAGCAGCTCCTGCGCATCACGCAGATGCATCTCCACCCGGTCCGCAATCGGTGCGGAGTTCCTGCTGGATCGCAAGCAGAGCAGCCCGGCCTGTTCGACGTGCGGCCAGCTGTAGTCGCTGCCCGCCGCTGGCGCAAAGATTCGGGGCTGGGAGTTGGGAAAGGCGGCATCAACGGCCAGCACCAAGTGGTCAACCGTTTTCAGTTCCAGCGAGCCAGCGGGGATTTTCACCCGCCAGCCAGCAGTAAATCCCTTTTGGAGCTTAGCCAGTTGGGCCGCAGTCAAACGCTGCCACTGGCCCGGGCGTTGCTGCTCAAGGCCAGCTTCGATCTCACCCGCCATCAGTGCGCGTTCTGCATCGGTCCTCAGCCGAACCTCCCGCCACCATCGTTGCGCCGGGCGGTCGCGACCGACGTGATTGCCATGGCTGAGCCTTGGCCGCCACTACCGTCGCCGTTGTTGTCCGGTTGCTTCGTGAAGAAGTCAGTGTCGAACACGTCGTCCCATGCTTCCCGCGCCTGCTTGCGGGAACAATCGGACTTGTCCAGCACCTCCAGCTTTTTAAGCGCGCCGCTCAGGCAGTCGCGGAAAAAGGTGACCGCTTCGTCACCCGCTTGCGCCAGCTTTTTGGCCAGCACGGGATGGTCGATCTCGACAGATTTCTGCAGCTTCTTGTCGATGGCCTTCCACGTTTCGCGCAACGCTTTATCATCGCGATCGGCGCTGGACTGGAAATGGTCGACGACCAGCTTGGTGATGCTAATCCCGCTGGTGGTCTTGTTCTTCCAACCCACTCGGCGTGCAAACTTCTTGCTCAACTTAGTGACACGCCGCATCTGGCTGCCGTCCGACTCGCCGGTGTTCAATTTGCCCACTAGGCCGTTGAACCAGCAGGTCACCGCCCGAGCATCAGAGCATGCCCACTCATCACCGCTTGCCAGCTCGTAGTGCTCCACCGGATCGTCGTTCTCGTCTTTGGTGGTGACGATGCGGTACACCGGGATGTCGATGTGATAGCCCGCAGCGTAGACCTGCCGGACGCAGTTGCGCTTGACGGTGGCCTCCTGCTTGAGGCGGCCATCCCACACCAGCGCATCACACACACGCTGGCGCGCAGCCTTCGGTGTCAGCGCAACGCCCGCTTCATCCTTGAGATCGTTGGACGCGAAGTAGGCCCCGTCATCGATGTCGTAGTCGTTATCGTCGTCTTGCACCATGGTACGCATCTGGTACGACCCCTGCGACCGGACCTCCTTGGGTTGTGGCTTCTTGGCCTCGTTGAGGCCGTTCTCCAGGCGCGTGCGACCCGCGTCTCGGTGCGTGCGCATCTCACCTTGTTGTTTGTTCGAGAGCGTGACGTTGTCCCGATGGAAGTTCGTCATCTCGCTGTCGCAGTCGATGTCAGTCATTGATGTTCTGCCCTTGGTTGATGGCCGATGGATGAGGTCTGGCGGTGGCCAGGGTGGAGCGAAATTCCTGCATCTCGATGGCCGTCGAGGCGAACGCGAAATCGACGTCCGAGATCGCCTGGCGAGCCAGCGCGTTGAGCACCTTCTTCCGGGCATCGTCCATGTTGGTGAGGTAATCACGCAGCTCGTTGGATGGGCACTGCGCCGGAAGTCGATAGGCAAAGCTGCCATCGTCACGCATCTCGGCCATCTTGCTGGTGAGATAGTCGTATCCGACGGCTTGCGCATTCAGGCTTGCCGAGATGGCCTTGAGCCCGAAGCCCCAGCCCCAGGCGGCACGATGCCGCCACCAGTGGATCTCCTCGCCACCCTGGGAAGGCAACGTGCCAAGCATGAAGAGGTGGATTGGGCGGTTCTCGCCACGATCCTTCAGGATTTCGGTCGCCTCCATCATGCCGATCAGACCAGGGTTGTTCGCCCAGAGGCCGCCGTCGACATAAGTTGCAGACGCACCGGAACCACCTGGCTCCTGCAGACGAGCCATTGAGCGCAGGATAGGCGCCGCGCTGGTGGCCATGCACACATCAACGAGGGTGCGCTTATTATCCCGCCCATTCAGACGCTTCAGGTGGTGAGATTTGAACACGACCGCCGCATGGCGGGCCAGATCGAGCGTCGGCACCGCTAAGGCAATCCTGCGATCGTCGTAGACCGACCCGATGGTGCGGTCGCCCAGCGTGTCGGTCAGTGTCTTGCGCAGCGCCCGGTCTCCGCAGATGGTGCCGATGCCAAACACGCGAACGAGCTTGCCGAGGATGGGCAGCGGGCGAACCCACTGCAGCGGGAAGATCTTCTTCCCCGCCTTGGCATAGAGCTCTTGCATCTGCGTCAGTGGCACGCCAGCCGCAAGCCCGCAGGCCACGATTCCGCCCGTGCTCGTGCCGACGACGAGATCGAAGGCCAATCCAACGTCGAGAGGGCCTTGCAGCTTCAGCTTCTCACTGATGCGCTCTGCAAAGGTAGCCAGGTAGGCGGTTTGGTAAGCGCCGCGCATGCCGCCGCCATCCAGGCATAAAACCCTAAAGGGCTTCGTCTCCTTCACGGTGCTCCTTGCAATTTGTGGTGGTCTGCGCTATGTGGGGAGCGTTGCAATCAGTTTCAAGAGGCACTTCACACGGAACAAGCAATTTTTCAAGATCTTGGCAGCTTCAGGCGTTTACCAAAGCTAATCCCTCGTTAGTAATTCGCAGCGGCTTGCGCCTTCGGCCGGTTCCTTCGTCGGAACTAGATGCTGTACGAAATTAACGGAGAGCCGCTTAATCGATTCATCGCCACAAACCGGTTGGCGCATCGGCACGGCAGGCCCATGTGGCGCGATTGCCTGCCGCGCTAGCGAGTATCGTCGAGGGTGAGTGACGCGGGGACAGGATGAATCATGGCACCACTGTAGACGCACTGCATTCCGCGCAGAATCCCTTGCACGCCAAAGTACCGACACTGACGCTGGCCCCGCTATGGAACCGGTAAAGTGTCGTCATGAATATTAGCCCCACTCATTCAGTCGGCAAGGTAATGGCGCTTTTGCGCGAAGTGTGGGCGGTGGCCCCTCCTGACTTTTCCGGCATCGGCATTGTTCTGTACGTACCTCCTCTAACGCTGCCCACGATTTCTTTGAGGTCCGCCGACAAGCCCGTCGTTCGTCTCCCAATCGCCAGTGATGGTATGGCCAGCTTTCTAGCCTCAATCTCAGGAAAGAGCAGTCCGTGGCACGACGGTTTCCATCTTGTCGACAGTCGCGCGTTTTCACTGACACACATAGCGCAGTTCGTTGCTGCACCGCTAAGCACCAATAGAGTGCAATTGCAATTTGGCGGCGCACGACACATGACCGCTCTACTGGCATCACAAGTGGCAGGCATCACTTGTACGGCAGTTCTGGCTACCGATGGACGCGCAAGCGTTTATGAAGCCGGGTTCTGCGCTTTGGAGGAACTGTTCAGATGAGCAACCTGACGCTGACCAAAGCGGAACTGACTCGTCTCCTGTCTGTGTTCACGTGGATTTCATTCGGAATATTTGCGCTAATAGCGTTCATTCAATTGGAAACACTTCAAAAGGACTATTGGCTTAGTCTGCGCTACATGTCGTATGGAATTGCCGCTGCGTCGGCCGCATTGTTTTTTTTCATTACTTGGGCTTGGAAATGGTCGTGGGTCGCCCGTCTAATGCGGCGCTCTGTAGTGCATGGAGTATGGGCTGGACGCTTACAGTCGGATTTCAAGAAAGAAGGGGGCGGCAGCGTCGACTTGCCTATTGTCTTCGTCATTCGGCAAACCTACCTCACGCTGTCGGTTCGGTCTCTGACCCGGAGTCAGCGTGGCACATCGAGCCTCGAAGCGCTTTCTCGCGACGAAAAAACGCAAGATACGCACTTATCGTATGTATTCAAATTGGACCAGCCATGGGTGCCCGGAGGAAAGTATGGCTCTGGTGCGGGGGAACTGCGGTTAGAAGCCAGCGACACTATCCTTCGCGGCGTGTATTGGACCGATTCGCCAACTCACGGAACTCTTCGATTGAAGCGCGTTAGCCCTGATGTCGAAGGCATATCTTGCTTCGAAGATGCATTGCGGAAGTTCCCGGCATGAACAGCCCCGGGAATTGAGGAGGCACCAACGTCTAAGAAGGGGGTCGCTGTAGAAAACGTACATGAACACCCCCTGTTTGCCAAGGTCTCAATCCATGACAGCAAGTTGGTAAAGATTGCGCCCGTACATTCGGACTTTTGGCGTGGCGATGCCATTGTCCCTGATGGAATTTGCTGGTTGGCACCTCAATCGGAATAAAGCACTCGTACATGAACACCCCCTATTACCGATATTTATGTCGCAAAAAATCGGGAAATTTAGTCTATTTTCATTTACAAATGTAGCCGCATAGAATGTCGCAGATGAAAACGCAAATTATCACGCGATACGACTCCCCACACCAGTTTGAACCGCTGCTGCCATCCGAGGCACTGATGGAGCCATTACTGGAACAAGCCAGCGATTTGACACGTAAGGCTACGGCCTTGAGCATGGCTTCTGGCAATGCGGCCCAGCACGAGTTACGTAAGCTGCTGCGCAGCATGAACTCCTACTACACCAACCGCATCGAGGGCGAACATACACGCCCCAGCGATATCGAACGCGCGTTGCAGCAGGACTTTTCTGCCAACGCCGATTTGGCACGCAAACAGCGGCTGGCGGTGGCCCATATCCAGACCGAGGCACATTGCGAGGCTGAGCTGGATGCCAAACGGGTGGTCTTGGGCGACGAGGTCGCACGCTGGCTGTACTCTGCTGATGCGCTGTCTTGGTTGCACCGGGAACTGTTTAGCGGTTTGCCAGCCGATGACCTTCAGCTTTCCGACGGCAGTGCCATGGTGCCCGGTGCGTTGCGTCGGCGTGGCGTGGCCGTGGGTCGGCACGAGGCCCCGGCCTGGGAGGCCTTGCCCGACTTTATGCAGCGTTGGCAAACGGTGTACGCCAGCACGCGGCGCGGAGAAGCGGCCTTGGTGGCCCTGATGGCCTCGCACCACCGTCTGGCATGGATGCACCCGTTCCTCGATGGTAACGGGCGCGTGGCGCGGCTCCACACCCATTTGTTGCTGCACAGCTGGGGGCTGACCGATGGTCTGTGGTCGCCCTTGCGGGGCTTTGCCAGAACGGAGTCGCGCTATAAGTCCCTGCTGCAAGCGGCCGACGAACACCGGCGCGGTGACCTAGACGGGCGAGGCAACCTGACGCAAGCCGGTTTGGTGGAGTGGATTCGTTACACCTTGGAGGTGTGCATCGACCAAGTGGATTTCATGGGCAAACTGCTCAACGTTCAAGGGATGCGCGACCGCATCCAGGCTGCACTGACTTTTGAGGCCGCTGTGGTGAAGTCGGGCGTGCGCACCGAGGCACTGATGCCGTTGCACTATCTGTTTGCCACCCAAGGCGAGCTGGGACGTGCCGACTTCAAAGCCATGACCGGTCTGGGCGACCGCCTAGCCACATCCCTGGTATCTGCCCTGCTGCAACGCGGATTCGTGACCGCAGACTCGCCCTACGGCAGTTTGCGTTTTGCCATCCCTCGTCATGCACTGCGCTTTTACTTTCCGGTGCTGTGGCCCGAGGCCGAGCAGGATCAGGCACTTTTGGACGGTGAGGTAGGGACGATGGCCGTACGACATCGTAAGCGATCCTAGTAAGGACAAGTGGCAACCGGCTTACCGTACGTGCAACAAAGCTGTGTAGACGTGGTAAACGCGCATGAAGGATGATTCTATACCACTTAGTGATATAGTTAAATATGACAAGAAAGCGCGCTTTCAAAACTAGGCACTTTCCCAAGTTCGCCTCGAATGCAGGCTTGACGGATACCATCCTTTGTGATGCCACAGTCAGAGAGATGGAGCAAGGGGTGATTCACGCTGACCTAGGCGGAGGTGTGGTGAAGGGGTCGTCTCAGAATTCTTACATGAACACCCCCTGTTTGCCAAGGTGTCAATTCATGACAGCAAGTTGGTAAAGATTGCATCCGTACATTCGAACTTTTGGTGTGGCGATGCCACTGTCCCTGATGGGATTTACTGGTTGGCACCTCAATCGGAATAAAGCACTCGAGGTGCATCGAATTCTGCGGGCTTTGCCAACCACGGTCTGACCTGTCTTGCCATCACTTCATGATCGCCTGAGCAATCGGTGGTTCACTCTTTACTGTTCGACTTGTCTTTGCTGTTGATGTAAATAGCCGTCGGCTTATCCAGCGATACTTTGATAGTCCGTCCTGTACTCGCGGTCGTGCATTAGCAGCGCCCAGACCGTCCTTGCATTTTTGTTGGCTAGCGCCACCGCTGCGATGTTTTTGTTGCGCCGTGCCACCACTTTGTTGACCCAACTGCAGTCGTCAGCGCGCTGGCCCGCGTGATGAATGACGATGCGTGCGCCGTGAATCCGGAGCGTTCGCAAGTAGGTGTCGCCGCGCTTGCTGATGCCCAGCAGATTTTGCTTGCCGCCGCTGGAATGCTGCCGGGGTACCAGACCCAGCCAAGCGGCCACCTGCCGACCACTATCGAAGTTTCTTGCATCCCCCAGAGAGGCAATCAAGGCGCTGGCTGTCAGAGGGCTGATGCCGGGGATTTTTTCCAGCTTTTTGCTTTGGGGATTCTGGCGGTGCCAAGCAACAATTTGCCCTTCCAGTTCATCGACCTGTTTGTCCAGCACCTTGAGATGCTCGAGCAGGCGCTGCACCAGCAGACGGAACATGCCAGGCAACTGATTGCTAGCATCCTCAATGAGGCTGGGAACGTGGGGTAGAACAAGCAGTCGCGTCACCAGCCGCCACTTGGGTGTCGGAAAAGGTCTTGCACTGAATTTCCGTCTATCGAAGCAATCCGACACGGTTTGTCGTGCATGTTTTTGCCCTGTGTTGTGAGTGTTTGAGGCCCTATGCGAAGCTGGTCGCCAAACACCTGTTTGGCGACACCCTACCTGAAAACATAAGCCCGTTCATTGGTGCTGCTACTACCCATCAAGGCAGATGGCGGCTGGTGACACGACTGTTGGTTCTACCCCTATCGGGCAAGCTTGGCGCAGGCACTGGAGCCCAATAACACCTTTCTCTGACTACACGCCCGAAATTCGCAAGGTCATTTACACGACCAATGCCATCGAGTCAGTGAACATGAGCCTGCGCAAGCTGACAAGAACCGTGGTTCGTTCCCCAGTGATGAGGCACTGTCCAAGATGTTCTATCTGGCCCTGCGGAACATCAGCCAGAAGTGGACTATGCCGATTCGGGACTGGAAAGCTGCGCTGACCCGATTGACCATTCAGTTCGGAGAGTGCATCTGCGTTAACTGAAGTCCGACCCGTTTACACAGAAATTCGGACACGCCCCCACTTAGGCTGGAGGATGCAATGTGGGTAAGGACAAGCCATCAGTGGAGTGATTGGAGGACAGCGCGGTTCAGCAGACCCTGATCGGCCACGATTGTCTGGCCAGTCATGATCTTGTTTTGCTTAGAAGCCAAAAATCCATAAATCGGGCCGTGGTCTTCGGGGGTCGGTAGTTCTTGCAATAGACTCAATGAGCGAAACATGGACAAAAAGGCATCCTTAGGGATGTCAGATTGCTTCTGGCCATCCAATCCCAACGATTTTGGCCCCTGAAGTTGGCTATTGGCAATCCCTGCAGGGGCTACACCGTTCACCCGAACATGGGGTGAAAACTCAAACGCTAGTTGATTTACCAAGCTACGTATGGCGCCCTTACTGGCGGTGTATGCGGCTCCCCCCCCATCTGCGGCATAGGCTGCTGTGGATAGCGTGAGCACGATGGCCCCGTAGCTAGCTTGGAGCAAATCGCCAAAAATACGGGCTGATAACATATACCCTTTGACATTAACGTGGAAGACCTCGTCAAAGAGTGAGTCCAGCCGCTCTGGAGGCATTTGCATCAATGGTACATTGCCATCAAAAATGCCTTGGGCACCAATCAGGGCATTGAGACGGCCATGCCGCTGCAAAATCGCTTCCCTGCATGCTTTCAGGTCTGTCAAACGTGTGACATCGCACTGCAATACCAATGTTTCTGGGCCAAATTCCTGTTGCAACTGTGCTACCTTGCTGGCCGAAATATCAGCAATGACTACTTGGGCGCCTTCGGCTTGGCAGTAGCGGGCAATGCCAAGCCCTAAGCCAGAGCCGCCCCCCGTTATCAGCACCACGTCATCTTTTAAGAGTTGCATTTTTCTATTCAATCATTCAAAGGTCTAACACTAGTCGATCTGACAAACTGCCAGAACAACACACCAGCATGGTTTTTCCACAGCTCTTTTCACGTGGTGTCAAGAAAGAATCTCGGTGGTCTGGCGTGCCTTCCAATACCGTGGTTTGGCATGCACCACAAACCCCTTCTTGGCAGGCGTGCGACATGGCAACGCCATGGGCCAGCAGCACATCCAATATGGTTTTACCAGGTTGAATCTGAAAACTGCGCTGGGAACGGGCCAGCATGACCTCATAGCCGCCGGCCACGGCGGCTTCTTGCTGGGCGGAAAAATACTCAACGTGTACTGTGTCGGGCTTGCGTGTAGCGGTAGCCTGCTCAAATGCTTGCAGCATGGCACTAGGGCCACAGCAGTAAACATGGGCTGCGGCAGGCACAGCGGCCAGGATGGTTTTTAGATCGGGTACCCCCCCGGCTTCGTCCATAAAATGGAGTTGTACCCGACCAGGATGCTTAGCCTCTAAAGCCATAATTTGTGAAAGGTAGGCACATTTTTGGCGGTTACGGGCGCTGTAAAACAGCTTCCACGGTTTGTCCAGAGCTTCTAGGCGCTGGATCATGCAATACAGCGGTGTGATACCAATGCCACCGCCGACGAGCATCACCAGCGGTGCATCTTCTACCAAGGCGAAATGATTTTTGGGTACAGAAACCTCTAGGCTCTGGCCTGAGCGCAGTTGCTCATGAATGTATTGGGAACCGCCACGGCTGGCTGGGTCTTTGTTGACCGCAACTACATAGCGGTGCGTTTCTGCTGGATCATTGACTAATGAGTAACTGCGCGTCAGCCCATTGCCGAGTTTGAGGTCAATATGAGCACCGGCGCTGAATGGTGGCAAAGCCTCGTTGCGGGGTGATACCAGTTCTAGTGACACGATGTCTTGTGCTTCTGTGGTGATAGAGCGCAGGGTCAGTTCCATGTTTTTTATCTCCTCGTTCCCCGCTTGCGGGTTGGTTTTTCGCTGCTGGGATGCTTGCAAAGCAGGGGGTCGTCGGGTTGTAATGATTAGATAGGTTCCATTAGCAGCGCCAAAGTGCGCTCGACCACTGCAGTCATGGTTTCAATAGAGGCATGGGCTTGCTCTAAGCGCCCCAACTCCATTGAGCTGCCAACGATCAAGCGGCAACGGGGTTCACGCCGGGCCATATAGGCGGGCAGCAGGGTGGCTACATCAAACTGGGCTTTGACTAGCTCATCAGCTAGCACAATGCCATCCTCCATTGCCATGCCTGCACCGGAAGCCAATTGCGGTGTTGTAGGGTGGGCTGCATCGCCTACTAACAACACCCGACCACGGTACCAAGGTGCGGGCAGAATAAAACCCTCAAGGGGGCGGAAGTTGATGTAATCATCGTCTTTGATGTTGTCGCGGATTTGGCCCACAATGCCGCCGTAGTCCTTGAGCAATGCGCGTAGCGGCGCTGCCAGTGCGTTGGCCTCGCGCCAGATTTTGGGTGATTTTTCTAGCAAGAACAGGTACATCTCGTTGTCGGAAGTTGGCGTAATGCCAACTTTGTGCGGGCCACCGAGAAAATAGGTACGGCGGTCAATTTCTTTTGGGCGTGGTACTGTCACGCGCCAAGCGTACTGGCCGGTATATTCTGGAGCGGGTGCATCCGGAATGATGAGTTTGCGTACCTTGGAGTTGACACCGTCTGAGCCGACCACCAAATCGTAAATGCCGGTGCTGCCATCGCTGAACGTGACTTCAATGGCATCGGCCAGTTCTTTGAAAGCATCTACCGTCAGGCCTAAGCGCATCTGGATGCCTGCGTTCACCATTTTTTGGTGCAGTACGGCGTGCAGGGCTGGGCGTACCATGCCACCACTGCCAGGCACACCCGCATCGGCGGGCATGGGGGTGTCCAGCAGCTTGAGGGTGTTGCCCTGGGTATCGCACACACGGATCCCTTCGCCGGTGTACGCTTGGGCCATCACTTCATCGAGCACACCCAGCTCACGCAAAGCGCGTAGCGATGGGCCAGTCAGAGTGATACCAGCACCCAGTGCGCCCCAATGGGGATCGATGTCAATAAAGTCTACGGCCACGCCGACGCGCTGGAGCATGATGGCAGTAGAAAGCCCACCGACACCGCCACCAACGATCAGGGTTTTAGATTTTTTCATAGTGTTGTCTCCTGTTTTACGTAGTAAATCTTTGCGCTAAAGGGTGCTTTAGCCTGCGGTGGTGGAACCATCTTGTAAAAAGTCGCGCACCAGCCGGCTAAAGGCTGCTGCATGTTCGATCTGTGTCCAATGGCCGCAACGGCCAAAAATATGCAATTGGCTGTTGTCGATCCAGTCCAGCAGCGTCATGGAGGTCGACAACGGAATTACTTGATCGTCGCGGCCATGCACTAGGAGCGTGGGGTGAGTGATGGCGCGTACCTCGGCTTCGGGGTGGGACATGGCATCGACCCAGCGCTGGCGCGGTGGCGGGAACATGCTGGCATAGGCTTGCTGTATTCCGGGGCGGATGCTGGCCTCGTAGCGCATCTGGGCTAGCCCATCGCCTACCAGCGATTGGTCGTAGGCGAAGGTGCGCATGATGGCCTTCATGTTTTCTAGCGAAGGCTCGTAGCCCCAGACAGCATCCAGACCGGCGGTAATTTCAAATGGCACGCCCACACTACCCATCAGCACCAGTTTGTTGACCCGATCCGGATGAGAAATGGCCAGTGCTAGCGCCATTGAGCCACCAAACGAATTGCCAATCACATGGGTCTTGTCTACGCCAACAGCATCCATGAAGCGTACGATCTGATCGAGCCAATGCTGGCGCGAATGTACCGTGCCTGGTGGTGCCGGGGTATAGCCAAATCCGGCCAGATCGGGTGCCAACAAGCGAAAGTTGGTGTGCAAACTTTGCAAGGCAAGTCGCCAGTTGGCCCAAGCACTGACACCGGGGCCAGAGCCGTGGAGCATCAGTACTGGGTCACCTTGGCCCAGATCATGGTAATTGGTCAGGAAGTCACCGGTGGCAATGGTTTTGCCAATTTCGGGGTTACTCATAAGAGGGGTCTCCGGATTCTCAGTTCTGGGAACCGTGGCGACGCCATACCAGCAGGGCTGTGCGCGCTTGGGGGGTGTTGTCTTCCAACCGTGCTGACAGAGCCAGTGTGCCGTCAGGGCGTACTTCGAGGCGGCGCTTTTGTGTGCCACCAATCCAGTTGGGAAACAGGCTCATCTCGACGTTGTGTGTGAGCACATCGCCATCCACCGTGTAGCGGCCTGCATAGCTGAGCATGGTGTTGTAAGCGCCGGCTTTTTCTTCGTCTGGGGCGTTCCACTGGCCACCCTTTTGAAACGGTTGGCGCGGCACACGGCAGATCATGCAGACCATATCGCCATCGGGCAGATAACGGATAAAGCCTTCGAGCTGCGTACCCATCGGTAATTCGCAGCGGCCATCGTCATAGCGCTGTTCCCAGGACACGATGTCCCAGCGCCCGACCAGATTGATTTCATGGGACATTTTTAGGATTCCTTCGCGGTGGTGGATTGCAAAAACTGCGTTACTACTCGGTTGTGTTCGGGAGCGCTTTCAAACTGTGCCCAGTGGCCACAGTTTTGGGCGCAATAGAAATGGCCGTTTTGCACCTGACGAGCAATGTGTTGGCCCAGCGCAGGTGGTGTTCGGTTTTTGTCGCCCCAATAGACCAGCGTGGGTTGAGCAATCTGGCGTGCAAGGGCATCTGTGACTAAATGCTGGCGAATGCTCTGGCCGCTCAGGTATTCGGTGATGAAGGATTGCTGCACTACTGCCAAGGCTGGATCGCTGTACAGGGCTTGGCGCACCAGCACAGCTTCGTCGGTCAGACTATCCGGGTTGGCGAGAATGCGTGCCATTCTGGTATGCACGTTCTCGAACGTCGGTTGGCGCAATACTTCGAGCGAACTGGGTAGGTTTTGCGCCCAATCTGGTTCTACGTAACCGGCAATCGCACCAGGGTCTGGCGCATAGCCCATCGTGGTAGTGAGCACGAGCTGGCGTACCCGATGTGGGTGTTGCAACGCCAGCTGCATCGCCACCCAGCCACCCATTGACTGGCCTTCGATCGCTGCGCTGGCTATGCCCAGCGTATCGAGCACATCTATCACCTGGTCGACCAAATGAGGGATCACCTCGGGGCTGTAGCCCTCGGTCTGGGAGCGGCCATGCCAGAGAAAATCCAGTGCCACTACCCGAAAGTGCTGTGCCAGCGGCATGATGTTACGGGCGTAGTTTTCCAGATGCCCGCCCGTGCCGTGCAGCAAGATGAGAGCTGGCCCTTGGCCAGCCTCCAAAATACGGGTGCGGTAGCGCCCGCGCAGCGTGCGGACTTCTGCTTGCAACAAATCTACCCAGTAGGTCGATGTTGTAGCTTGGTGCTCCGTCAGGGCCATGGTGTCTCCAGTGGATACAGATAGAAAAAGTGTGCTATGCGGCAAAGGTGGCTCAGTGGTTGCCCAGTGGCGCTTCTTTGCTCAGGGAGATCGGGCCACGCAGACGGCCATCCGATTTTTCCAGCCCAAAAGTCCATTCCGAGAAGATCTCTGCGGTGGCAGCAAAGTCGGTGGTTTCCCAGTCTTCGGTGACGATGTCTTCATCGGCGGCATATTCCCAAGAGCAGCCCAGTGGTGTCACGAAGTACCAAAAGCAGGCCGAGGACACTGTGTGACGCCCCGGCCCAGCAAAGGTACGCCAGCCCTTGGCATCCAGCGCCTGCCCGCCACCTATCACTTCGTGGATATCGCGCACCTTGAAAGCCAGATGGTTAAGACGGGTGCCAGGCACACGGCTGTTCATTAGGAACAGGTGGTGGTGGTTGCCCGCTGGGGCACAGCGCAAAAAGATGCCCCGGTTGGCGTAGCGGTCGGAAATGATGAAACCCAGACGCTCGATATAGAACTTGGAGGCTTCGCCCGCATCGTCCACGCCAATGGCGGCATGGCTGATTTCAAACGGGCAGGCAGCTTCGTAGCGGGCTGCACGGCGGTTGATGCGGTCGGGCTGGCTGGGACTGTTGTAGCGGGTAGGTTCTGCTGGCACTTTGTGCCGTTGACTCATGCGAAAGCACTGACCAATGCCTAAGTCATCGACGCTATGCAAGCTGCCCTGTTCATCCCAGCGCACTTCACGGTCGCGCCCTAGTTCCAGCGCCAGTGCTTTTAGGCCTTCAGGGCTGCTCACGCCCCAGACCATTTCACACAGGCCACTTGTGCCGCCTATGGGGCGGCGCTCTGGGTTGTTCATATCGGTGAGGACGATCTCAATTTCTGAGCCATCTTGGGCTTGGAACACTGCTCTGTCTCCAGTTTGGACACTGATTTGGGTCAGACCCCAGTCGTTGGCAAACTGGAGTGCTTGCGCAAAATCATCGACGGCAAACTTGACGCGATCGATGCCGTGGATAGAAAAACGGTTGGCTTGGCTCATGAATGTCTCTCTCCTCTGTGGGTGGTAAAAAACCAAAAAATCAAACAGTGGCGTCTGTGTTTTGGGTGTGGTGTCGCCAAGCAGCGACCAATCGGCTGGCTGTATCGCCACGCAATTGCAGGTGGCCCGCCATCGCTTTTCTTGCGGCTTCGCTATCTTTGGCCGTAATGGCTGCCACCACCTGGGTGTGCTCGGCGTAGGCCGAATCCAGCGATACATGTGACTCCATGCTGGCGTGGCGTACGGCGGCAATGGTTTTGGTACACATGGCTACTTGGTGGGCCAGTACGGCATTGCCTGAACCCTTGACGATCAAATCGTGAAACTGCACATCTAAGCGCATATAGGCATCGCGCAGTGCCGGGTCATGTAGGTAACGGCCCATTTCTTCGTGGATTGAAAGAATCTGCGCCTTCTCCAGCGAACTCATGCGCTGGGCGCACAACTCGGCGGCCAGGCCCAGAAGCCCGGCCAGTACTTCGTAGCAGTCAAACACCTGCTGCAAAGAGATACCCACCACGATAGCCCCACGCCCCGGCTGTAGCTTGACCAAACCCGTAGAGGCCAGACTGAGTAGCGCCTCTCTAACCGGCGTGCGCGAGACACCAAACTGCTCGGCCAGCGCCACCTCATTGACCAATTCCCCCACAGGCAACACGCCGCCGAGGATGTCTTTTTCCAAGGCTTTAGCAATTTCCACAGAACGTCTTGTCATTTTTTATTTCTTTCTATAGTTATCTATAATTATGGAGATCGTAAGAAAATTTTGAATTGCTTACATTAGGGTTTTTACTAAAGAGGAGACAAGGCGATGAAAAAAATGCTGCCCCCCCTGCACCACCAGACCGCAGGTCCTGCCGATGCGCCGTGGATTACTTTCATTCCGGGGATCGGTAACGATGCTACGTTCTGGCAAGCACAGGCCCAGGCGCTAACGGATGAGTTTCGTACCCTGACTTTCGACCCTTGGGGCCATGCCCACAGCCCACAGCCGCCACAAGACTGTGGTTTCCAGGAAGTACTGGATGGCATCTTTGCCCTCTGGGACAACTTGGGTATTGCCCGCTCTAGCGTGGTTGGTTTGGGTTTTGGTGGCTCTGTGGGGATGGCATTGGCCCTAGCGCAGCCCCAGCGTATAGACAAGGTGGTGGCCTGTTGTTGCCGCCCACGCCAGCCCGATGAGCGACGCGACTTTTGGCGCATACGCCGCGAGTTGGCGCGCACGCAGGGCATGGAGGAATTAGTCACTGCCACGGTAGACCGTTGGTTGAGCGCTGAATTTCGCAGCGCACATCCTGAGGTAGATACCCGATTGCGCGCCATGATGCAGCGCACCAGCGTTGAAGGCTATCGCTCCTATGTGGCGGCCTTTATTGAGATGGACTTCGAGGCCCGGCTAGAGCAGCTGCAAGTACCGACTCTCTTGATTGCCGCCGAGCATGACCACGGCGGTGGCCCGGTGCCAGATATGCAGGCGATGGCTGCACGCATCCCCGGTGCCGTGCTGGAAGTAGTAAAAAACAGCGGCCATATCGTCAACCACGAACAACCAGACGTGGTGACAGCTGTGTTACGGAGCTTCTTTACCGCCGCTGTATAGTTTTAGATACGGGCGATACTGACTGCGCCCGTATTCATGAGCGTTGGTAGCACCTGCTCTATCAGGCGCTGCACTTCGCGGGTGGCCAAGGTGTGCGGGCGGCGCATGGTGGTGGAGAGCACAACGCTGCGCCACAGCTCTGGCTCCACAATGCGGGCGCTGGCAAAGCGGGGGTCATCGCGCAATTCAAACAGGCCCGAGGTGATGGCAAAACCGCCACCGGCAGCCGCAATTTCATGCTGCAGACGGATTGAATCGGCCTCCACCGCAAAATCAAGTTTTAGGCCACGTGCCTCAGCCAGTACGTTTAGCCGTGAGCGCAAGGGGTGTGGGCTGCTGGGAACCACCAGCGGCAAACCTTGTAAGGCATCAAAAGCAATGGTGCCGCTGTGCAGCGCTGGGGCATCGTGGCGACCTACCAACTGTAAGGTGATTTGGGCCAACACCGATTCGCCCAGATCAGCACCGGGGCCTTCGTGTAGCAGCAAGGCCATATCCATGCGACCTTCGCGCAACTGCTCCTCCAATTGCGCGCTAGAGCCTTCACTCAAATGCAGTTTCACGCGTGGAAAACGCTCGCGCACCGTGGCAAACAAGGTACGCGCCAACATTGGCACAGTGGAGGGCAGCATACCGACCCGCACTTCACCCATTGGCATACCGCCGCTGGTACGGATGGCATCAGTAATGCTGTCGGCCTCGGCAATCAGTGCTTGCAGCCGTGGGAAAAGCTGCTCGCCAAAATCGGTCAACACCACCCCGCGCCCCGTGCGGCGAAAGAGTCGGGCACCACATTGAAGTTCTAACTGGTTGATTTGTCGGCTAATCAGCGATTGCGGAACATCCAACGCCGCCGCAGTGCGGGTCAGGCTGCCTAACTCGGCTACTTTGATAAAGATCATCCATTTGGAGTCAAGAAGAGATTGCATTGGATGCCTATGAATTTCAAAAAGTGGGTCTGTTATGCAAAAAGTAGATATCTGCTTTCCTAGTCTATCTCTAGCTCGTGCTGTGTTGCTCTTCTAAAGTCTCATCCAGACCTAGAACGATATTGACAAGGAGACTCCACATGAGCCACAGCTCATCGGGTGCAGCCACGCCTACACCCTTCGTGACCGATGCAGATGTTGCTGTTTTGGCACAATGGCCTGCCGCCATCGAAGCCCTGCGCAACGCCTATGCCCAGCCTGCTACCGATGACATGGTGCCTCCACGGGTGATGGCCCGAGGCCAAGGTTTTTGGCTACGTGGCTTGTGTGCCATTTCCCCTTCAGCGCAATACATGGGTTGTAAGCTCATTGCCGCTTCGCCCAAGATCAAGCGCGCCAGTTATCTGATTTCGCTGTTTGACCAGCGCACGATGGAGTTGGCTGCGTTGATTGACGGGAACCGCATTACCGACATCCGTACTGCTGCCACTTCGGTGGTCGGGATCAATGCAGCGGCCAAAGCTGGGCCACTGCGCGTGGGCGTGATTGGCTCCAGCACATTGGCGCGCAACACGCTAGAAGCCTTGGCCGCTGTGCGTGACATTGCCACTGTGCGCGTCTTTAGCCCCTCGCCTGCGAATCGCCAAAAGTATGCTGACGATTTCAAAGCCTCTCATGGTTTGGACATCGTGGCCGTGGATTCTCCAGCACAAGCCGTTCAAGGGGCCGATGTGGTGCTGTGTGCCGCCCGCAGCAAAGACGAATCACCAGTGTTTTTGGGCGAATGGTTGGAGCCTGGCATGGTGGTGGTTTCGGTGGGTTCTACCCTGCCAGAGCAGCGCGAAGTCGATGTGGCCGCCATGGAGCGCGCCACGCTGATCGTAGCCGACATGGTGCAAGAAATCATCCACGACACCGGAGATGCCATCGCTGCCGTGGCGGCAGGCGTAGAGGTTGCCGCCAAAACCGTCGGTCTGGCTGATGTGGTTTCAGGCCGGGTGGCGGCGCGCCGAAGCCCCGAAGACATCGTGATCTACAAGTCGGTTGGTTCGGCCCTGCAAGACATTGCCACTGCCGAGATGCTGCTGCGCCGGGCCCTGGACACCGGCCACTACCTGCCCATGCCCGCCAGCATTGTGACCATCACCCGCTGAATTGCCGATTTACTGATCTAAGGAAAGAAAACGACATGGCCAATTACCTCAAAAAAGATGCCCGCGCTTGGGCCAAAGAACACCTCGTAGGCTGCTCTGGTGTCACCATCCCCAGCTATAGCGCAGACCTCAAACGCCTTAATGAGCAGGGCATTCGTCACGACATCAAAAAACTTGTGGATTTGGGCTTTACCTACACCCTGCTGTGTACCGAAGTGGCCATCACCCCGGAAGAAAACGCGCAATTTACTGCTTGGGCCAAAGACACGGTGGGCGACAAGCTGGGACTGTTCTTCCATGCGGGCTTTGGCACCTTGGCCGAAAACATCGAAGCGGTGAAGCTAGCCGAACAAGCCGGGGCCGACATTGTCCTGCTGTCTTATCCCAGTAATTTCTGGCCTACCAGTGAGCAAGAAATTTATGACTACACCAAAGCCTTTTGCGATGCCACCGAGTTAGCGGTGATGCTGTTCCCTATTCCTTTGTGGGGCTTTGAGCGCGTGCATCCGCAGGGTATGTCGCCTGCGCTGATTCGCCGTCTGCTGGATGACTGTCCGAATGTGGTAGCCATCAAGGCCGAACAGGGCTTTCCGCACATTGCGGGTTTGGTGGAGAGCTACCACCGATTTGGTCAAGAAACCATCATCAGTTGCCCTATCGAAAGCGATGTTATCCCACTGATGAAGTTCATGGATTTGCAGTTCTCAGGCACCAGCTATACGCAGTGGATGGGGGAATACTTCCCGAAAGTTTTCAATATGGCCCGCGCTGGCCAGTGGCAAGAGGCGATGGATTTGTATTGGCAAGCACAGCCTGCACGCGGGGCCGTTGGTGCTGCTACTGGGGCCTATATGCCAGGCTCTAACTACATCAACCGTACCCATTGGAAATACATGGACTGGTTAGCTGGCTTTAACGGCGGCCCACTGCGTGCACCCAATGCCCGCATTCCTGACCGTCTGATGAAAGTGCTGCGCCAAGGCCTGCAAGCCTCGAAGATGCCTTGCACAGAAGACCCAGACAGTCAGTTCCTCATTGGCCGTTTCCCTTGCTGAGGTACGCACCATGGGCCAAAATATCCTGCAAGACCAAGGGCTGTGGCGCGAAGCCGCGCTCATCAACGGCCACTGGGTGACAGAAACTCCCCACGGCAGCTACCCGTTGTACAACCCTGCCACTGGCGCGCTGCTGGCTAGGCTGCCGCGCTGCCAAGAAGTCGAAACCACCCACGCTATCGAATCTGCGGACACTGCTTTCCGCCAATGGCGTCACACCACGGCCAAACACCGCGCCGAGATCATCCGCCGCTGGTACGAGCTGATGGTCGAGCACAAGGAAGACTTGGCTAAGATCATCACGTTGGAAGAAGGCAAACCGCTGGCCGAGGCGCGTGGCGAGATGGACTATGCATCTTCTTTTGTGCGCTGGTTTGGCGAAGAAGCGATGCGTGTGCGCGGTGATGTCATCCCCGCACCCAAATCCACACAACATATAGTAGCCCTCAAGCAGCCGGTGGGCGTTTGCGCTGCTATC
Source organism: Giesbergeria sp. (assembly GCF_028686475.1). Lineage (GTDB taxonomy): Bacteria > Pseudomonadota > Gammaproteobacteria > Burkholderiales > Burkholderiaceae_C > Simplicispira. The sequence continues at coordinate 48,820 of NZ_JAQUCA010000016.1, forward strand.
ACGCCGTGGAATTTTCCAGCCGCAATGATTACGCGCAAGGTGGCCCCAGCGTTGGCCGCTGGCTGCTCTATTGTGGTCAAACCCGCCAGCCAAACCCCGATGACCGCCTTTGCGCTGGGTGAACTGGCGATGCGTGCAGGCATCCCAGCTGGAGTGTTCAACGTGATTAGCGGCAACGACACCCGCATCATTGGTGGCCTGCTAACTTCGCACCAGCTCGTGCGTAAAGTGACCTTTACCGGCTCCACCGAGGTGGGCCGTGTGTTACTGCGCCAATCGGCAGAAACGGTGAAAAAGTGTTCGATGGAGTTGGGTGGTAATGCTCCAGTGATCGTGTTTGATGATGCCGATGTTGACCTGGCTGTAGAAGGCATCATGGCTGCCAAGTACCGCAATACCGGCCAATCGTGCATTGCCGCCAACCGGGTGCTAGTGCAGGACGGCATTTACGACCAGCTTGTGCAGCGGCTGGCCGAGCGCACGCAAGAACTCAAGGTAGGCAATGGCTTAGACGATGGAGTGCAAATTGGCCCGATGATCGACGAGGCTGCCGTCACCAAGGTGGAAGAGCACATCGCTAATGCCGTCGCTGCCGGGGCCAAGGTGTTGGCCGGAGGAAAGCGCCACGCGCTGGGCAGTGCCTTCTTTGAGCCGACTGTGGTGGTCGATGTCACGCGTGACATGACCATTGCTAAAGACGAAACCTTTGGCCCGGTGATGCCATTGCTGCGCTTTCACACCGATGCCGAGGCTATCGAGATGGCCAACGATACCGAGTTCGGCTTGGCATCTTACCTCTACAGCCAGAACGCTGCCCGTGTTTGGCGCACTTCTGAAGCGCTGGAGTACGGCATGGTGGGCATCAACACTGGCCTGATCTCTACAGAAGTCGCACCCTTTGGTGGTGTCAAGCAAAGCGGCTTGGGCCGCGAAGGCTCGCAATACGGTATCGACGAGTACCTAGAAGTCAAGTACCTGTGCTGGGACGGATTGGGCGCACCAGCCTGATTCAGCGCGCAACCACCGCCTGCCTGCTGTGAGTCACCACCAGAACAACCACTCCGGTGACTAGCGCAGGCCATAGGCCTAGAAAAAATTGAGGAGACAAGTGATGAACCCACAACAGACAGGTGACAGTGGTGCATGGCCAGTGCCGCGTGCCGTAGCACTGGCGGCGGCCTTGATGATGATGGGCGGCCAAGCCCAAGCCCAAGAAGAGCTAGACAGTACCAGCGATTTCAAAATCAACTGGACAAACACCGTTAAATACAGTGGTGCAGCACGCACAGCCGGGCACGATGCTGCCTTGGTGGGTAATCCGGCCACAGCTTCCAACGTTGATGATGGAGACCGTAACTTTGGCAAAGGGTTGATCTCCAACCGCCTAGAGCTGTCGAGCGAGCTGGATGTGGTTAGCAGCCGAGGCTTTGGCGCGCGCTTGAGCGCCACCGGCTGGTATGACACGGTGTACAACCGTAGCAACGACAACCCCGGTTTCGCGGGTGGGGCTTTCCCCAACTCCACTTCAGTAGCCCCTGATGCTTTTACCAGCCAAACACGTAAGCTGCATGGGCGTAAGGTAGAGGTGCGTGATGCCTTCGTCTTTGGCAAAACCGATATTGGCGGTATGCCTGTGACGGCACGCTTGGGCCAGCACGCCTTGGTGTGGGGCGAGAGTTTGTTCTTTGCCAGCAATGCCATTGCGGGGGGGCAAAGCAGTTTTGATATTAGCCGTCTGCTGGCCGACCCCACCGCGCAAGCCAAAGAATTTGTTCTGCCTGTGCCACAACTGTCGGCACAATTGCAGGTCTCATCTACGCTGACGTTGGGTGCTTACTACCAGTTCCGGCATAAGCCCAACCGCTTGCCTGCGGTGGGCAGCTATTTTTCAGTCAGCGATGTGGTGGGTGAGGGGGCTGAACGGCTGTTGCTGCCTTCGCCCTTAGCTCCAGCTTTGCGTACTGCAGACCAAAAGGCGCGCAATTCCGGTCAGTTTGGTTTGCAAGCCAAATGGCGTTTGGGTGAGACCGATTTGGGGCTGTATGCCATTCGTTTTCATGACAAAGACCCACAACAGGTATCGCGCTTGGGTGGTATTGCGCCCCAACTTTATCCTGCCAGCTATTACTTGGCCCACCACGAGGGCACTACTGCCTATGGTGCCAGTGCCAGCCACAGCTTTGGTGATGTGAATGTGGCGCTAGAAGGTTCGATCCGCCATCAGCAATCCTTAGCCTCTGCGGGCCATGCTGCCGATGTGTCTGGCGTGTTTGGTGGCCCAGCCAACGATAACCAAAGCAACCCCGCCTATGCTGTGGGCAACACAGCCCATATTAACGCCTCGGCCATTTGGGCATTGCAGCCCTCGGCCCTGTGGCGCGAAGCCAGCTTTGTTGGCGAGATGGCTTGGAACCGTCTGCTGTCTTGCCGCCAAAGCTGTAACAACTTAGACCCCAACGCCACACGCGATGCGGTGTCTTTCCGGGCGGTGTTTGAGCCCATGTATCGCCAAGTCATGCCGGGGCTGGATTTAAGTGTGCCTATGGGCGTGGGCTACACCCCCAAGGGCTCACGTTCGGTGCTTGGCCCCTCTGCTGTGCCCCCTGAGGGCGGTGGCGACTTTACTCTGGGCTTGAGTGGACTGTATCAGCAAGCCTGGCGCTTTAGTGTCGCCTACACGCACTTTTTTGGCAGTGCGGGCACCCTGCTTGATGCCAGTCAGTCTTTTAGCTACCAGCAAAGCCGTAAAGACCGCAACTTCTTATCTTTCAGCGTGCGGCGCAGTTTCTGAACGACGATGCCCCCGCGCTAGCCAACAAAAATTTAAAGGAGACAAAAAAATGATGCAATCCTGTTTGATTCGCCGTGCGCTGACTATTGCGGCCCTGAGCGCTGCGCTGCCCGCCGTGGCTGGTGTATCGGCTGATGAGGCCGCCAAGCTCAAAAGTGAGTTGACCCCCTTGGGGGCTGAAAAAGCGGCCAACAAAGATGGCTCCATACCGGCATGGACGGGGGGGTACACCAAGGTTACCCCCGGCGATAAGCCCGGTGGTCGCCGAGGCGATCCGTTCAAGGATGAGAAACCGCTGTTTGCGATTACTGCCAAAAACATGGATCAATATGCCAACCGTCTGACCGATGGCACCAAAGCACTGCTGAAAAAATATCCCGACAGCTTCCGTGTCGATGTCTATAAAACGCATCGTACCGCGGCTGCTCCGCAATGGGTGTACGACAACACCAGCAAAAACGCTACACAGGGTAAGCTAGAAAACGGCGTGCCCAAGGGGGTGTATGGGGGCATTCCCTTCCCATTGCCAAAGACAGGCGAAGAAGTGATGTGGAACCACATTCTGAACTGGCGCGGCACGTCTTGGAGCTTTACCAACACTTGGTATCAACTTACCTCTGATGGCCGCCCGGTACTGGTGTCGGACAACGAGGGTGATCAGCAATTCCCCTATTACTACCAAGACAGTTCAGCCGAAGAATTTGAGAAGGGTGCAGGCAATTTCTGGTACGTGCGCATTCGCAGCACAGCCCCAGCCCTGCGCGCTGGCGAAGCACTGCTGGCCCATGAGAACGTCGATCCCAACAAACTGCAAACGTGGGTCTACCTGACCGGCCAGCGCCGAGTGCGCAAGCTGCCCAACGCCTGCTGCGATGCGCCCACACCTGCTGCTGCCGGTGTCATGAGCTTTGACGAAATCTACACTTGGACAGGCCGCCTTGATCGTTTTGATTGGAAAATTGTGGGCAAGCAGGAGATGTACATCCCCTACAACGCCAACAACTTCATGCAGCCCAAAACCGATGCTGAAGTGTTGGCTAAGAACCATTACAACCCCGACCATATGCGCTGGGAGCTGCACCGGGTCTGGGTCGTAGAAGCCAATCTGAAAAAAGGCCAACGCCACCAAGCACCCAAGAGCCGTTACTACTGCGATGAAGATACCTGGACTTGCGTGCTGGGTGACCGCTGGGATGCTAGCGGCCAACTCTGGAAAACTCTGTGGACGCAGGTGTTTGTGGCACCCGACATGCCCGGCGTGATTCCGGGTTCCACTGGCTTTAATGATTTGATCTCTGGTGCTGCCTTTGTCGGTCAGCTCTACAACAGCAAGTCCAGCCAAATCGCCGTGCAAAAACGCCGCGCCGAGAGTCACTTCAGCCCTGAAGCGATTGCCGGTGAGAGCGTGCGCTGAAAGATCAGCAGCCATGTTGCAATCCGTACGAATCGGAGGCTATGTGCTGGCCGCTGCCACTGTGGTGGCCATGCCCGGCCTCTTGCAAGCGGCCAACCGGTTTAGCGCACTGGAGCGCACCGCCTTGCAAGTCAAAGCCCCAGAGCTCCAAGTGTTGCAGGCCGCCGCCCAAGCCGGTAGTCGCATCGTGGCCGTGGGTGAGCGCGGCATTATCGTGCTCTCGGACGATGGTGGCAAAAGCTGGCGTCAGGCACGGCAGGTGCCAGTGAGCACCACGCTCACCGCCCTGTCTTTTGCTAATGAGAAGACTGGTTGGGCCGTAGGCCACGGTGGGGTGGTATTACACACCCAAGATGGTGGCGAAAGTTGGCGTAAGCAGGCCGATGGCAAGATGTTGGCCGACTGGGCACTGAAGGCGGCTCAGACTGCCCAAGCCCGCAATCCAGAACACACCACTGCCGTTCGTGCCCTATCGGACGCGCAATTGCTGGTCAACGATGGCCCAGACAAGCCATTGTTGGATGTGTATTTTCAGGATGCACAACACGGTTGGATCATCGGTGCCTACAACCTGTTTTTTGAAACCACCGACGGCGGTGCTACTTGGAACAGCATCAGCCAGCGTATCGATAACCCCAAGGGCTTGCACCTGTATGCGGTGCGCGCCCAAGGCACACTGGTGTTTGTGGTGGGTGAGCAAGGCCAGATGCACCGCTCTCGCGATGGCGGCCACACCTTTGAAACTGTCACCAGCCCCTACAAGGGGAGTTGGTTCGCCTTGGCCCTCAGTCCAGAGGGCGCAGTGGTAGCGGCTGGGTTGCGCGGCAATGCGTTTTACTCGGCTGATTTTGGCAACCAATGGCAGGAAATCGCTGGGGCTGCACCGACGAGCTTTGTCAGTGCGGCCCGTTTGCCCAGCGGTGAAGTGTTGCTGGCTAATCAAGCAGGTCAGTTGTTCACCACCCAAGATGGTGCACCCTTACAAGCGTTGTCTACCCCGCCCCTGCCCCCCTTGACCGGGGTGCTGTTGCTCAAAGAGCAGCGCCTGTTAGCACTGGGCCTTGGCGGCGTGGTGCCCTTGCCACTGCCCGGCCAGAACGGAACCGCAAAATGAATGTGAGTACCCAACCCAATGAGCCGATCATCACGGATCTGGCCACGTTTGACCACAACTCCGGCTCCGCTGTAGAACGTGCGTTGTTTAACCACCGCCGCATCGTCGTTTTTATTTGCCTGTTGATAACCCTGCTGTTGGGCTGGCAAGCCACCAAGCTGGAACTATCGGCCAGTTTCGAAAAGACCATCCCGACATCGCACCCGTTTATCAGCAACTACCTAGCTCACCAAAACGAACTACAAGGCCTAGGCAATGCCGTGCGCCTTGCCGTGGCCAACCCCCAGGGCACGATTTACGATGCCCACTACTTGCAAGCTCTGCGTGAACTGAACGACGAGCTGTTTCTGCTGCCTGGTGTCTCCCGCCAAGGCATGAAAAGCCTATGGACACCCAGTACGCGCTGGACCGGCGTGACCGAAGACGGCCTCGAAGGCGGCCCGGTGATTCCCGACGGCTTTGATGGCTCTGCCGACAGTTTGGAACGGTTGCGCGCTAACATTGCCCGTTCTGGTGAAATCGGCCAACTGGTGGCCCGCGATGCTCAATCGACGGTGATCTTTGTGCCCCTGTTGGCCAAAGACCAAAATGGCGTGCCGCTCAATTACGCCCACTTTGCCCAAAAGCTGGAAGATTTGCGCAGCAAATACGAAGCCCAGGGCCTGAAAATCCACATCACCGGCTTTGCCAAGCTGGTGGGCGATTTGATTGATGGCGTGCGTTATGTGCTGATCTTCTTTGCGCTGGCAGTTCATATCGCTGCTGGTATGGTTTACTGGTACACCCGCTGCTGGCGTTCTACCTTGCTGGTGGTGGTCAGCTCGCTGGTGGCTGTGGTCTGGCAGCTTGGCCTACTGCCTACGCTCGGTTATGCACTCGATCCGTACTCGATGCTGGTGCCATTTTTGGTCTTTGCCATCGGTATGAGCCACGGCGCACAAAAAATGAACGGCATCATGCAGGACATTGGCCGAGGCGCACACCGGCTAATTGCTGCGCGTTACACCTTCCGGCGGCTGTTTCTGGCGGGGCTGACGGCGCTGCTAGCCGATGCCGTGGGCTTTGCCGTGCTGCTGGTGATTGATATCCAAGTGATTCGGGAGCTGTCGATTGCAGCTTCGTTGGGTGTGGGTGTACTGATCTTTACGAATCTGATTTTGTTGCCCATTTTGCTGTCTTACACCGGCGTTAGCCCTGAGGCAGCAGCTCGCAGCCTGCAAACCGAAGAGGCCGATGCCCGTGGCGAGGCCAAATTGGCGCTGTGGGCGTTTTTGGATCGATTCACACAACGCAAATGGGCCACCATGGGCCTTATTGCTGGTGCCCTGTTGCTCGCTGGCGGCTTTGCCGCCAGCACCAAACTCTCGATTGGCGACTTAGACCCCGGTGCCCCCGAACTGCGTGCCGATAGCCGTTACAACCAAGATGTGGCCTTCCTGAACTCGGCCTACGGTGCTTCCAGTGATGTACTGGCGGTGATGGTGCAAACCCCTGAAGGCGCTTGCAGCCAAGTCGAGACCGTGCTCAAGGTCGATGAGCTGGAGTGGCAACTGCGCCAAATCGACGGTGTTGAATCCACCAACACTCTGGCTTTGCTCAATCGCCGTGTACTCATGGGCTTGAACGAAGGCAATCCCAAGTGGTACGAAATGTTGCCCAGCCAAGACATGATCAACACGATCACGGCAGGGGCACCACGGGGTCTGTACAACGATTCGTGCAGCTTACTCACCCTCTATGTTTATCTGCGCGACCACAAGGCTGAAACCCTCAGCCGCGTCATCGCGCACATCCAAGGCTTTGCTGCGCAAAACGATACCCAAGAGGTGAAGTTTTTACTTGCTGCTGGCTCTGCTGGCATTGAGGCCGCCACCAACATAGTTGTCAAAGAAGCGTGGCACCAGATGCTGTGGCTGGTCTATGGCGCGGTGGTGCTGCTGGCCTTTATCACCTTCCGCTCTTGGCGTGCGGTGGTGGTGGCGGTGCTGCCACTGGTAGTGACCTCTTTCTTGGCCGAAGCCCTGATGGTGGGCTTGGGTATGGGAGTCAAGGTAGCCACCCTGCCGGTGATTGCGCTGGGTGTGGGCATTGGTGTGGACTATGCGCTTTACATCCTGTCTGTCACGATGGCCTGCCTACGTCAAGGCATGAGCTTGTCGGATGCTTATTACCGCTCGCTGCTATTCACTGGCAAGGTGGTGATGCTGACCGGGGTCACGTTGGCCGTGGGTGTGATTACGTGGGTGTTTAGCCCGATCAAGTTCCAAGCTGACATGGGTTTATTGCTGGCGTTCATGTTCTTGTGGAACATGCTCGGGGCCTTGGTGCTGATTCCTGCATTGGCGCACTTTCTGCTCAAACCTGCCCCACGGCAAGACTTGGCCGCAGAAGCCTTTGGCACCCCGCTGGCACCAGCGCACTGAGTTCAAGGAGCAAACCCTATGTACCAACATTTGCTGGTTCCCATTGACGGCTCGACGCTGTCTATCCAAACGGCTGAACAGGCGGTAGCCTTGGCCAAAAGCACTGGGGGGCGAGTGACGTTTTTCCATGCCCGCCCCGATTTTGGTGCTACCGGCGACGGTGCCCTGCTGCACGCAGCACAACCCGACTCCTTTGTGCAAATGGCGGCGGGCAATGCCCGCGCCCTGCTGGCTAAGGCCGAATCTTCGGCACGGGCCGCCAAGGTCGAGGCGCATTCCATCGCCGTGGTCAGTGACCACCCCCACGAAGCCATCTTGGCCGCCGCTAAAACCCAAGGCTGTGACTTGATCTTTATGGCCTCGCATGGGCGTCGGGGCCTGAAAGGTGCATTGCAAGGCTCCGTGACGCAAAAAGTGCTGTACGCCGCTACCCTGCCAGTACTGATCGCGTCGGTAGAAAGCAATCTGCCGCACAGTGACGAGCAGCGGGCACTGCTGACTATCAAGGACGAGCACCGCAGCTTGGCTGCTGTGCTACACGGACTAGAACACGTGGTCGGCCAGATTCGCAGCAGTGCCTTGTCACCTGACTTTGGCGTGTTGCGCGCCATGCTGTACTACATCGAGAAGTTTCCAGAACGGCTGCACCACCCCAAAGAAGAGGCGTTTCTGTTTCAGCGCTTGCGTGCGCGTACCGATGAATGCAACGCTGTATTGGCCGAGCTAGAACAACAGCACCGTGAAGGCGCACAACTCTTTGCTGTCCTAGGCCAAGCTTTGGACGCTTTTGAAGCTGAGCACGATGGTGCTGCCGAACGCTTTTTCAGCGCCGTCGAGCGCTTCGCTGCCTCGCAATGGCTGCATTTAGGGGCCGAAGAAAAAGTCATTCTGCCTGCTGCGCATCGCTATCTGACCAACGCTGATTGGCAAGCGATTGCACATGCCTTTTTAGATAACGGCGACCCACGCTTTGGTGCTCAAGCCGAAGCCGCCTTTGCCGACCTTTTCACCCGGCTGCTCAACCTGCTGCCGCTGGAAAACCAGTGACCCCCATCCCCCCCACCACGATAAGGAGAAGAGACAAATGAACATCATCGGCCCTGATGCCTTGGTTTTTGGCGTTGACGACATCACCGCCACCGCACAATACCTGATCGACTACGGTCTAGAACCTGTCAACGCAGGCCCCCACGGTGGCCGCTTTGAAACCTTGGACGGTACGGCCATCATCATCGCCCACAACAGCGATGCCACACTGCCGCCCGCCTTGCCCAATGGCACTGCCGTGCGCAAAATCATTTATGGTGCCGCCGATGTCGCCACTGTAGAAGCGATTGCCGCCGAGTTGGGCAAAGACCGTGAAGTTAAGCGGCTGCCCGATGGCTCGATTGAGGCGCTGGATGATCTGGGGTTTTGCCTAGGCTTTCAGGTGACGCAGCGTCGCCCGATCTCCCTGCCTGCCGAACCCATCAACGCACCGGGTGCACCACAACAACGCCAGCCTAACCAATTGGGTGTCGATGTTAATGCCGCTGCCCCCAAACCGCGCACGCTGGGCCACTTTGCTGCCTTTGTGCCGGACGCGGCCAAGGGCGAAGCGTTTTATACGAAACGTTTGGGTTTCCGTGTGACTGACCGGCTTATTGGAGCTGGTATGTTCTTGCAAGCTGGTGGCACCTTTGAGCACCATGCGCTGTTCCTGATCCAAACGCCGCCGCATATGCAGGGCATTGAGCACATTGCGTTTCACTTGGGGGGGCCGCACGACCTGATGAGCGCGGGTACTGCCTTTGCACAAAAAGGTTACCAGAGCTTCTGGGGGCCAGGCCGCCATACGATGGGATCGAACTGGTTCTGGTATTTCAACAGCCCACTAGGGTGCCGATTCGAGTTCGATGCCGATATGGACCAGCACGACCTGAACTGGGTACCGCGGGAACTGCCCGCTACCGCTGACTCGACACAAATCTATCTGCTGCAAGCACGCGAAAAGTGGGCCCCCGTGGGTGGCCCACCAAATGCCAAGCACTGAGTCAGCCTGATCGCAATGCCATGCAACGCAGCATCCTCTTGTGTCACCTGCACGACATTCCAGATGGCAGCGCCCGAGGTTTTGATCCTGGTGGGGTGGGGCGCGACACGGTGTTTGTTGTGCGCAGGGGGGACTGCGTACATGGCTGGTACGACCAGTGCCCACACGAGGGGCTGACGCCTCTGCCTTACCGGCGTCACCACTACTTGAACAAGGCAGGTAACCGCATCGTTTGCTTTGCACACGGTGCCTTGTTTGAGATTGACTCCGGCCAGTGTGTGCGCGGGCCTTGCTTAGGGCAGGCCCTGCGTTCGCTGCCATTAACGCTGCTCAAAGATGGGCGCATCATGGCTGTAGAAGAAATTTCTATCGCGCAATTATCTTGAGCATTGAAGCCAATATTTAATTTTAAGTATCAAATTAGTGATTTTGTAAAGCGGTTTAAATAAATACCATCCTATGAGCTAGGATAAATATTAATTCCCTCAAAAAAATTATCTGGAGCTCCAAGCTTCGGAGGATTTTCTTTGCCTGTGTTAAAAGTTGCGAAATCTGTGTTAACCCCTTGTCTCCTACCGAATATTTTAATTTCCAATGGTGCAATTTGTTCACAAATCGCTCGAAATTTCAATTGGGGCGATTCATGATTTAAAAAAATTGTGATTTACTTACCATCTCGTGCATTCATTCCGTGAATACATCCACCCAGCAAAACAAATGTCAATTTAAAAGGAGACCTGTGATGTATAAATTCGATCCCATCCCATCGGGTGGCCAGAGCAATGACCTCAAAGCCTTGGTGACCCGTGTCGACCAAAGTCTGGATCAGGGCTTACTGCCCGTGGGCGTTTTTTGCGATGACACTGTGTTCCGTGCCGAGATGACCCGTATCTTCGGGCGCACTTGGGTCTTTGTGGCCCACGAGAGCGAAATCCCACAACCTGGCGATTTTGTGCAGCGCAAAATTGGTATCGACTCGGTGATCGTTACCCGCGACACCGATGGCGGTGTCAATGTGCTGCTCAACCACTGTCGCCACCGAGGCACTGAGGTTTGCCATGAAGACCAAGGCAACGCCAAGCACTTCAAGTGCCCTTACCACGGCTGGACTTACAACGTAAAGGGTGAGTTTGCGGGTGCGCCGCATTACAACGAAGCCTATGGCAACACACTAGACAAGAAAGCTTGGGGCCTCAAACGGGCACCGCAGGTGGACAGCATCCACGGCTTTGTCTTCGCCTGCCTTAGCACTGAAACCGCTCCCCTCCGCGAGTACCTCGGCGACACCGTCAAAGTGCTTGATGCCATCTTTGGGCTACACCCGCAAGGAATGCGCGCCGTGGCCCCACCCGAACGCTTCCAAGTGCGGGCCGATTGGAAAAGCGGTGCAGAGAACTTTTGCGGCGATGCTTACCATGTCAGCACCGCCCACGTCTCAGCAGGCTTGTCCGACTTTATTCCCGACGTACGCCAAGTGAGCGTGATTGCCCGCGCACTCGATTTGGACAACGCCAACAGCTTTATCGCCCACGAAATCACGCAATGGGGGCCGATGTTCGAGCACTGGGCTTACCCGCCAGAAATCGTCGAACAGTTCGATTTTTCCAACATCGATCCAGCTCTGCGTGAGTTGCTGCGCAAGTCGCCTCCCACCATCGGTACTATCTTTCCCAATTTCAGCTACTTACGCTTTCCGCAGCCCTGTGCGCCGGGGGATCGTCCCTTCCCATTCACCAGCATTCGTATGTGGCAGCCTGTGGCCCCCGGCGTGATGGAGTTGTGGAACTGGCAATTTGAATGGGCTTGTGCCGATGAGGCCACCCAGCAGGAAAGCTACGCTGGGGGGGTGTTTGGTTTTGGCTCGGGTGGCATCTTCGAGCAAGATGACACAGCTGTCTGGGAAGGCATTGCCAAGGCTGCCAACAGCCCTTGGAACCACACAGACAACGTCATGCTGCACTACCAGCAGCAGCGCGTCGATTCAGACCCTGATTGGAAAGGGCCCGGCAAGTTCTACAACAACATCTACGGCGAACGCTTGCAAGAAGGCTTTTGGCGCCGTTGGATCAAGGAAATGTCGGCCCCTGACAACGCACCTGCTGCCACCCCCCACACCGATGCCTGAATATTGGAGACCTAGCCATGAGCCACGCATTTCCTACCACGACCCAAGGGGTCTCCAAATTGGAGCTGACACTGTTGGCCCAGGAGTTTTTAGCCACCGAAGCCAAGCTGCTTGATGAGCGCCGTTTCTGGGAGTGGTATGCACTACTCGACGATGCCATCGTCTATCACATTCCACTGCGCCAAGCCCGACTGGAGTTCAAGGACGAGTTTCCGACCGGTGCCTACCGCATTTTGGATCACAAAAAGCACATCGAAACTCGGATTAAGCGCATCGACTCCGGTGCAGCTTGGGCTGAAACCCCACCCTCACGTACTCTGCGCATGGTAGGTAGCCTGCTGGTGGAGACCACGGAGCATTCCGACATCCTTGTGGCCGAGAGTGCTTTGATGCTGTATCGCCAGCGTGGCCACGACGACAAGGGCGACTTGATTGCTGCCCGTCGCCGTGACCAATTGCGCCTGACTGCCAACGGGCTGCGTTTGCTACGACGCGATGCCTTGATTGCAGAAGCCGTACTGACCACGCCTAACTTAGGTGTCTTCATCTAAAGCCCTCTTCTTGTTAGGAAACATTGCATGAATTCCCCCCTTACCACCCTGTTAGGCAAACAGTTTGACCAAGTCTGTTTTGTCGTCAACGATCTGGATGCGGCCATGGACTTTCACAAAAAAGCCAACGGCATCACCGCTTGGAATGTCGCCATCGACTTGGCCAAAGACCAAACCGAGAAGGAATATTTTGGTCAGCCGGGTGATTTCCAGTTTAGCTGCGCCTATGGCTATGCAGGTGAAACCCTGTTCGAGCTGGCCCGCCACGATGGTGGCGACAGCGTTTATAACGACTGGTTAAAGCAGCATGGCCCCGGTTTACACCACATTGGTTTTCGCCAAACTGATGCCGAAGATTACGCACGTGCGGATGCACACTACCGCAATATGGGCTTGAGTAAGGCGATGGCTGGGTTATTCCAAGGACCCTTTGGCAATTGCCGCTGGGCTTATTACGACACCCGCCCTTTCATTGGTTGTTACACCGAGTTGTACTACGTCGATGGCGAGATTGCTGCGCGCATGGAGCAACTCAAACGCGGTATTGCTGTGAGTATTACACGCTAAACCAACGCCCAGCTATCTTCTGAGACCGATAAACCCCCTTGTTTTTGAGGAAGAATATGTCGACAGCCGTGCAAAAAGTGCTGATTATTGGTGGTGGTTTTTCAGGCATGGCAGCCGCCATCTGTTTATCTCGACAGGGCATTGGTGTCGATTTGGTTGAAATCGATCCGCAATGGCAGGTGGCTGGTGCCGGTTTAACGATGGGCGGAGCTTCCCTGCGAGCGATAGAAGATCTGGGCCTGCTCGATGAGTTCTTGCACTATGGTTCTGTCGTTGACAGCACCCAAGTTTTTACCCCCGACGATCAGCTGATCGCCACTATGCCTACCCCCATTCTGACGCGAAAACAGGTGCCAGGCAACGGAGCCATCATGCGTGCAGACCTAGCGCGCATCATGGAGCGCGCTGTGCGCGCTGCTGGTGGCGTGGATATCCGGCTGGGCTGCACCTTTACCAACATTAAACAGGATGCCGAAGGAGTAGAAGTGTGCTTTACCGATGACAGCACACGCCGTTATGACTTGGTCGTAGGAGCCGATGGCGTTTTTTCTAAAGTACGCCAAGCTGTGTTTCCACAGGCCCCCAAACCTGCCTACAGTGGTCAATCAGTGTGGCGGGCCATGCTGACACGCCCTGCAGAAGTGACCAGCACCCGCCTCTGGACTGACCAGCATACCAAGGTGGGTATCAATCCGGTGAACCGAGAAAAGATGTACCTGTTCGTGAATGAATTCCGCCCAGTGCATGAATTTCTGGAGCCAAGCACCTTTTTGCCAACGCTCAAAGACTTGCTAAAACCTTTCAGTGCCCCCATGGTGCAATGGATTCGTAGCCAACTGAGCATCGATTCGCAAATACTGTTCCGTCCGCTAGAAGGTATGCTGATGCCACAGCCTTGGTATGAAGGCCGCGTGGTACTGATGGGTGATGCTGTCCATGCTACCACGCCACACCTAGGCTCAGGTGCCTGTATAGGTATTGAAGATGGCATTGTGCTGGCCCAAGAGTTGACCACCGGGCCACTAAATGCTGCCCTGCAACGCTATAGCACCCGTCGTTGGGAACGCTGCCGCATGGTGGTAGAAAATTCTGCACGCTTGGGTGAAATTGAAAAAAAAGGCGGTGATAAACAAGAGCATGCACGCATCATGCGCGAATCGTTTATAGCATTGGCACAAGCCATTTGAGGCCGAAATCCTGAATTCTCCAGCAGGAAAATCCATTGAAGCATTGGCAAATTGCAACCCGTCTATATGCGGCCTTTGGTCTGGTACTGGCAATGGCATTAACAGGCCAGACCGCTAGCTATCTACAGCAAAAACATGCCGATGCAGTGTTAGACAATTTGACTAAGGTTGAATTTGAGCACCTGCGCCAGGTTTACGAAGTACAAGCCTTGGCTACTGGCACCACTGCCCGCTTGATGGCCATTAACCGCAGTGCAGATCCTGCCATTGCCCAGATGTTTGGGCCAGAAATTAGCCAACGTGTCCAAGAGCTGACAGCACGGCAGCAGGCCATTCGCGCTTGGGCGACATCTGATCAAGAGCGCCATTGGTTTGGGCAGCTAGATGCCAACACCGAGCGTGTACGACTAGCGGTTCATCAGATCACCTTAGCGCGCACCCAAGGCAACAGCGCACAGGCCCACGACATTTTTGAGCGAGTTTTCACGCCGGAAGCTCAAGTTTATCATCGGCTGCTCGATCAATTTGCTGCTATGCAGCAACAGAAACTGTCAGCTCAAGCGCAAGAGTGGCAAACACAGGGCTGGATGCACTGGTCTTTGATGGCCCTAGGCTTGTTGGGAGCTTTGATTCTGATGGGATGGCTGCTATGGCGCTTGGTGGGCTATATCGTTCGTTCGCTGCGCGACGCTGTTGCGTTGGTGCAGCAGGTGAGCGCCGGGGATCTTCGTGTCAGGCCTGTCACCCAGCGCCACGATGAATTTGGCGCTTTGATAGGCGCTTTATTGGGGATGACCTGTGCGCTTGAAGCGATGGTGCAACAAGTGCGCAACAGCAGTGCAAGTATCTACGATACGGCCCATCAACTGGCCGTTGGCAACCATGAGCTTTCCGAGCGTACCTCTATCGAGGCATCTCAACTAGAACAGACAAGTCAGCATATGCGTACCCTGGCTGCAGGATTGCAAGATGCTGCTCAGCACGCGACCCAAGCTTTACAGTTGTCTGGAGATGCCAGTATCGTAGCAAGACAGGGTCGCGAATCGGTAGCCCAGGTGATGCTGACGATGAGCGACATAGAACATGCCTCGCGCCGAATCGAGGAGATCACAGGAATGATGGATGGCATTGCTTTCCAAACGAATATTTTGGCACTCAACGCAGCGATAGAGGCTGCCCGTGCAGGGGAATCGGGCCGGGGTTTTGCGGTAGTGGCTGAAGAGGTACGACGGTTGGCACATCGCTCTAGCACTGCCGCCAAAGAAATCAAAGCCCTGATTGGTAACTCCGCCAACAAAGTGCGCAATGGTAGCGCCACCGTAGCGCAAGCCGGGGCCACCATGAACACTCTCCAAAACTCGGTGCAGGAAGTGGGAACGTTGATTAAAGATATCAGCACAACCACACAAGCCCAGACCGAAAGCATTGGTGATGTTACCCACGCTGTAACCCATCTTGAGCAAACTACACAGCAAAATTTTACGCTGGTGCAAGAGTCTGCTGCTGCTGCACGTATCCTGCGTACAGAGGTGCAAGCGCTATCCCAAGCAGTCGCTATCTTCAAAATCACATCAGAGCAGTCATATTTGGGGTCGCTGTAGTGGTCTTGACCCTGTAACCCAGTACCATCGGTATGTTTAATTTACCGCTCGTCTTTCCCTGAACAGCCTGGCTGGCACGTAGCCTAATGCGCTGTGCGGGTGGTAAGAATTGTAGTCATCGAACCATTTTGACAGTTGTGCCATCACTGTTTGCGCATCCGTCCGCTCGGCCAGTTTGGCGTAGTCCCGCTTCAATGTTTTCACGAAACTCTCGGCCATGCCGTTGCTTTGCGGGCTAGTTACCGGCGTGGTCACCGGTTTGAGCCCCAATTGCTGGGCAAAGCTCCTGGTCTGGGCTGCCGTGTAGCAACTCCCGTTATCGGTCAGCCATTCAATGGCCTTGGGCGGTTTGCCGTTGGGGCCGAACCTGTTCTCGAGCGCCTGCATCATCAAATCGCCCACCAAAGCTGCATCAATGCCTTTGGTGGTGGCCACCCAGCTCATGATTTCTCTGTCACAGCAATCGAGCGCAAACGCCACCCTTACTTTCTCGCCGTTGTCGCATGACAGTTCCAGAGCATCCGAACACCAGCGCACATTGCTGTCCTTGACGGCCACCTTGCCCCCATGCTTTCTGGTGTCTATGGGCTTTTGGCCATGTCGGTACAGTAGCCAGCCTTCGTCACGCATCATCCGGTAAACGCGCTTGTGGTTGACCCGCTCATGCCCTTGCAGCCGCAAACGCGCCCAGACTCGGCGGTAGCCGTAGGTGGCATGCTCCTTGACCACGTTGGCAATGGCTTGCTTGACGGTGATGTCATCATGGCGTGGTGGCGATTTTCTCAAGTCTGCCCATTCAGATGGGCGATTTCTCATCGTCAACACATGGCTGCGCGAGACACCAAGTGCACTACAGACGGCTCTCACTGCTCGCCCCCGGGCAATACTGGCGAGCGCGCAATCCACTTTTTTGCTTTGGCCAAGTCCACAGCCTCCTTAAGAATCTCATTCTCCAAAGTCTTGCGCCCGAGTGCGCCTTCCAGTTGTTTGATGCGGCGCAGGGCCTCTTGAAGTTCAGAGGCGGTCACCACGGTTTCGTTGGCACCCACCGCTATCAGCGAGCCTTGCAGGTATGCCTTGCGCCATTGAAAAAGCTGTGCAGCAGTGATGCCAAATTGCCGGGCAACCAACGAGACGGAATTGCCAGGTTCGTTGGTCTGTTTGACGATTTCAAGCTTTTGCTCAGGGCTCCAGCGCCTGCGGCGCTGAACGCTTGTCACCACTTGTACCCGAGTGGGCGTTGCCGAAGACATAGTCATATCCATGGTCGTATTCCTGTTTCTTAGTTTAAGGAATACCGACGGGACTGTATTTCAGGGGGCCAACTCAGGAAGCCTGCGGCAGCGCCCACCACTGGGCTCGCAAACTGCAAAGCATGGGCCATACCGTGCGCCTGATGGCTCCGCAGTTTGTCAAGCCTTACGTTAAAACCAACAAAAATGATGCAGCTGACGCTGAGGCCATCTGCGAAGCAGTGGCCCGACCTAATATGCGCTTTGTACCAATCAAGGATGTCGCACAGCAAAGCGTGCTGGCCCTGCATCGGGCACGTCAAGGCTTTGTCAAAGCCCGTACCGCGCAGGCTAACCAAATCAGAGGCCTGCTGGCCGAGTTTGGCCTGGTCATCCCGCAAGGAATCGCTCACATTGCCCATCACGTTGGGGTAGAACCAACAGTCGTGTCACCAGCCGCCATCTGCCTTGATGGGTAGTAGCAGCACCAATGAACGGGCTTATGTTTTCAGGTAGGGTGTCGCCAAACAGGTGTTTGGCGACCAGCTTCGCATAGGGCCTCAAACACTCACAACACAGGGCAAAAACATGCACGACAAACCGTGTCGGATTGCTTCGATAGACGGAAATTCAGTGCAAGACCTTTTCCGACACCCAAGTGGCGGCTGGTGACGCGACTGCTTGTTCTACCCCGTAGTGGCTTTTACGACTGGCGTGAGCGTGCACCTTGTACGCGTGTACAGGCCGACCAAGCCCTCAGAGTGGACTTGAAGTTGCCCCGTTTTCACGGACACCTTATTGTTCATCGAGAAGGAGTCCAAGATGCCTACACCTAAGCCGCCATACCCGGCACAATTCCGTCAACAAATCGTCGAGCTGGTTCAGGCCGGGCGTAAGCCCAGCGAGCTGGCCAAGGAGTTTGGCTGCCACGCCACCACCATTCTCAACTGGGTGCGTCATGCTGGTCTGGGTGCCAGCGTTGTCCAGAACATACCCTCGGATGCTGCGCCCTTGACCGCCGCTGAACGCCAGGAGCTCATCGAGCTGCGCCGCAAGCTCAAGCAAGTGCAAATGGAGCGTGACATCTTGGCAAAGGCTACGGCCTGGTTTGCCAACAACGGCGCGCCGACATTCACACCGTCTACGCGCTGATTGCCGCAAACCAGGCCGAACTTCCTGTCAAGACCATGTGCCGCACCCTCAACGTCTCCTGTAGCAGCTTTTACGACTGGCGCACACGCGCACCGTGTGCGCGTGTGCAAGCCAACCAGGCCCTGAGCCAGCAAATACGGGATATTTTCATGGACAGCGACCAAACCTACGGCGTGCCGCGCGTGCGCGCTGAACTTATCGATGCGGGGGTGCATGCCAGTCGCAAGCGCATCGCCCGACTCATGCGCGAGGGCCACATGCGCGGTGTCAGCCGCCGGCGCAGCTACGTGGTCACCACGCAGCGCGACAAACGCCAGCGCCCAGCCCCTGACCTGGTCAAGCGCCAGTTTGTGGCCAAAGACATCAACGAGCTGTGGGTGGCTGACATGACCTACATCCCGACCTGGGCCGGTTTCCTGTACTTGGCCGTGGTAATCGATGTCTACAGCCGCAAGGTCGTAGGCTGGGCCTTTGGCGAGCGCATGACTGCCCAACTGGTAGTCGAGGCCCTCAACATGGCCCTGCACACGTGCAAGCCCGGCCCTGTGATTCATCACTCCGACCAAGGCAGCCAGTACACCAGCTTGGCCTTTGGCCAGCGTTGTCAGGAGATGGGCGTACGCCCTTCGATGGGCAGCGTGGGCGATGCTTACGACAACGCCATGGCCGAGAGCTTCTTTGCCAGTCTGGAATGCGAGCTCATTGCCCGGCGCAGCTGGAAGAGCAAAGCCGAAGCACGCACCGCCGTCTTCACTTGGATTGAGGCTTGGTACAACCCACGCCGCCGACATTCAGCCCTGGGCCAGATGTCGCCCGTCAACTTTGAAAGAAAACATGAGCAAGACCAGCAAACCCTGACAAAATCACCGCCCACCCAGACTACATAGAGAATCTTCAAACTGTCCGTCAAAACGGGGCAAGTCCAACCTGTTTTTTGGCCCTGCAACAAAGCCGACTGCGCCAACGTAGCATGGGAAAACACCAGCGCCAAAGCGCCCAAAGACAAACGGCTACACAACGACATAAGAAACCTCACTCCCACATGGAACAAGAAAACTAAGAGCTTAACGCGCACCGCCGCCGGGATGCGCCAAAGCCCCACACCCACCTACGACACCACGGCATCACCCTTATCAACTCATTACACCGCTTGACCTAGCGGGTTCAAGTCCAAGTGCAACACATGCTCACTGCACTGACTCGGGTTGTTGCTGCAGTCGCGCCAAGTGCTGGGCATACACCTGCAGGTGCGTTGCGTGCCCTGCAGGCAGCGTGGAGGCGGCGTTCATGTACGTACTTCCAAGGCCAGACCCAAAGGGTGCAGTCCGCTGGCGGGTTGTTGGGCAGCGATGTTTTGCAGCGCGGTTTGCAGCAGCTCTTCTATGACCGGGTGGTAGAAGGGCAATTACAGCAGGCTCTGGGCAGTCTCACCACGCTGAATGGCCCAAGCCAACAGGTGAGCTAGGTTCTAGCTGCCAGCGGCCAAGATGGAAGCGCCGAGCAGGCGACCATCGCGGGCATTGGCATAGACGCGCAGCAGACTGTCGGTGGCACCTTCATCAGCAGCCTCGTGCATCAGTAGACGGTCGGCGTTCGCATCACCGGCAATGAAGACGGGCAAATCGCCAATTTGCATGGTGACCAGGTCAAAGCGTGCCGCGCTCGTGCCAAGAGCCTGTCCCTGAGCACCCAGCCATACCAACCGAAGCGCTGCAGCCGCCGGTGGACTTGGATGCCTCTGCCCAAGCGGCAATGGCAGAGATTGAGCGGCGCGAGGGGTATGAGCTGCAACTATTGGCCGGGTTGCGGGCTTGCATGGCACCGCTACCTTGAACCCAAGAATAGATACAGCCCCCTCATCTCCAGCACAGTGGCAAAATTTGCCCCCATGTCAGCCAATGCTAGTGCTGTAGAAGCCACGTTTTTAAGCCCAGACTTTGACACTTTTATCAAGGGAGAGATTGATGGCCACAGGCCTATTGCCGTCATCCCTGATGACTTGAGACTGGCACTACCAGCGGATGCTTCATTGTTGCTGCTATCAAGACCCACTGCGGAAAAACAGTACCGAGAGCACCGGGACATCGTGGCCGCAGATTACCGCAAAGTGCAAGCCATGCTGGATAAAGGAGAAGTGTTCCGGGATCGGGAAATGCACTTGGGCTTGCTGCATGACCAAGGATCGTGGTTCTACGCGGTGATCAAAACCACTAAGACCGGAAAGGCCGTCTTTTTGCAATCGTTTAGACGAACAAACGTCAGCGATATTGAGCGGATGCGTGCCAGAAGCGTAGTGATCCGACAGGCGCAATAAAAAACCGCACCAGTCGTGGAAGCGCTCTAACCCACGCGGCCCCGAAGGGTTCCCGGCTGCGCTAATTCTCACTGGTGCGGTGAAGAGATTCTAGTGCAAAGATCGTTTTTTACAAACTGCCGCTCAATCTACTGATGGCGACCACGGGCCTGCAACAAATACGGCCTCATCATTTCCGGGCCACGGCGGCATGGTGACAGCAACGGCTGAGACCGACGCAGTCTCGCCAGCCCGAAACTGAAAATGTGTGCCCACAGGCAGGGTGAGACAGACACCGGGTTTCAAGTCGATGATCTCTTCCCGCTCGCCTTGCTTGCGCCACATTTGGCCCTGGCCATCTAGGACGAACCATATTTCTTCGACGGTGCGGTGCGTAACCGCCTTGGCTACTTTGCCTGGGGCCAGCTCAAAATGGGCCATGCCACCGGCCGACAGGCCGAGCAAGACGCGCACCTGTGAGCCATCGGGGGCGGTGATGGTTGGATCAATGGGCAAGCTGAGGGTGGAAAAGGGGTTCATGGCCACTACAAGGTTTAGACAAACCGTTGCTTGTACTTCTGACAAGCGTCATAGGCCAAAACACACGAACCCAACACCAAGGCCAGTCCAAGCAGCACAGAGCCGGTTCCCACCCAAACACGCAGCGAATCTTGTAGGGCTTGCATTGAGGCTGACAGATGCAGATTACTTACCAAGTAGAAACCGGCAAACATGACGAACAGACAAAGTGCAGCTCCTGCCAGCAGGACAAACTGCGCTTTTTGGCACATGTTCAACAAGTCCATTGTCTCCAACAATTTCTCTTTCAAAGCCAGTCTCCAAGGATGCGCTACCCCGTTGGCAGCTTTTTTATCCTAAGAAGGCGCAGTGCGTGTGTACAGTTTTTTGTGGCAAGAAAGGGCTGTTCCACGTGAAACGATGGTTTTCATGCAATATATCTTACATATCATGTATGTTTTGATACATATTTTGGTGATAGCCCACGATAACTGTTTATTATCGTGGGGTAAATTTTGAGCTAGCGCGAGGAGGGCACGAACAGCTGTAGCACAACCCATGAAGGCCTGATGCACGATTTTTACAAGCCTGCAGCAATACCATCCGCACCAATACTCTCTTTAGTTTATTTATTAGTTTGTTTGTTAGTTGCGCTATGATGTGTTTCACACACTTTCTAGGAGACTAACGATGCGACCCGCTGCTTTTTCCGATGAAGAAATCATCAACGCTGGACAGGCCCTGCTGTCCACTGGCAGAGCCATTACGGGCTTTGCACTGCGCCAAAAACTCGGCGGCGGTAATCCGAATAGACTCAAACAGGTATGGGATGAAAGCTTCGCCCAAGCTGCACCTGCAGCCCCAGTGGTTGAGCTGCCCATCGAAGTAGCCGATGCCGTCGCCCATGTCAGCGCTGACCTCGTAG
>NZ_JAQUCA010000051.1 GCF_028686475.1 Giesbergeria sp.
AGGGGGAGTGCAACTCCCCCCAACAAACCCTGAGGTTTTACCATAGGATTGTACATCAAGGATCCCACCTTGTTAATGGATGTAATAACAATACAGCAAGACGCAGACATCCTGCAATGGGGGACATAGCCGTCCCCCAAGCCCCCTCGCAAGCATCCCCAAGAGACCATCTTACAACACTACAATAAAGACAATACCATACTATCGTACCATACCTGAGGTAATAAACAAGCAATAAAGGTACACCATGTCAGAACAAACTCAAGATGACAGTCACAATATACTAAACCGAAAATGCTTTGTTGAGTAGTACAAAGCTTATTTATAAAGTCATCATATGTTCTCAAAACTTCCTACCGCTTCGCAACACAGGTCACAGTTCATCACAGTTCGGTCACAGAAATAAGATTCTGGTCTTTGCTTAATCCTCCCCTGAAGCGGAGTCGGGAATCCAAATCAAAATACTATTTACAATTACTATTTAACGAGACAGACAGAATGACACGCGGTAGGTAGGATTCCGACAACACAGCATAAACATATTGTTAACAAATTCATCTTCGGATGCCTGATAGCCCTGAGGATTTGTATCCCTTTCACCGATGATCTCGCCTTTCCCGCATGTCTTTTTCGCAGGCCCTGACCTAACGCAACGGAGTAGTCTGTTTTTCATGAGATTCTGAACGCTCTAGCAGGCCAGGTGAGTTGGCATTGGACAACCCTGCAACCAGCTGGTCTGCCATTTCGCACTTCGCTGGCCTTTGGGTTGTATTTGCTCTTCGCGGTCCTGCAAGTTGTGCCCTCTTCGCGGGTCTTATGCATGGGGGCTGGAACATCCATGAATTGAAGCTGGTAGCAACAACTCCATGCCCACTTTTGCCATGTGCAGGATCTGTTTGCAACAAGCCTCCCCGCAACCATGGAGACGGACATGGAGGAACTGAAAAAGAGGATTAAGACAACGGAGGAGGAGATCAAGGAGGTGAAGGCGCTCCCTGTGGGCGACCCGGAGCGGGCACTCCTGATGACGCTCCAGGCACGCCTAACGGCGCTCGCACAGAAGGAGGTGCTACTCCTCAATCAAGCGCAAGGTGTGGTGTTGTTGTTTGTGACCCGCATGCGTTGTGTAGGCTTGCAGTTATGGTGAAGGAGCGTTTGCACCATCACCCTTACACTGCAAACCGTTTCTATTGAAAACTGCATGTACAACGATATCACATTGCGGTCGTGCAATCAAACAACAGCAACAACAGCAACAGCTCATAGAGCCCCCCCCACACACACATTCCCCACACCTGCCTCCCCGCTCTCATGTGTGCCCCGCTGCCCTGTTGTGCACCCGCAGCGGCCGCGCACCCCCAGCCAGGTGTGTGGGGGAGTGGATGCGGGTGAAGGGTGGGGGTGGCTGCATGCATCAGTGGGCTGACATGAGGTGCCAAGGGCTTGCCATGTGCTGCTCCATGTGGCATCTTGAGAAGTATGCTGAACGTGCGCTATTCTTGTGCCTGCCTCGCAGTGGACATATCTGGCCATCTGGTGACACAGATGCTCAAGGACATGCCACCCATCATGCACCTTCCCAAGAGTGCAGCTGAGCTCAAGACTCTTCTGCTGAGTACTGGTGAGAGCAAGTAACCCCATCAACTGAGCTGTTTTCACACAAACCGCGTGCTGCCACGCCTGTGAACGGAGCTGCATGCTGTGCTAGCACCCGCGTTGTGTTGCGCCGTAATGGCAGCTGCATGTTGTGCTGGCCGTGCCCAACACACATGTGCTGCCGCTCCTGTGAACGGAGCTGCATGCTGTCTCACACCCTGCTGTCTCACACCTTGCTGTCTCAAATCTTGTTCGCAGGTCCATCCCATCTGCGCATCCCCATTCCCATCACCACTCACAACAGCTTGCAAAGCCAGCTGGACAGCTCCAGGTTCCAGCTGCTCAGAGCAGTCGACGGGTACCATTATGCCTCAGCAGCGTTTGCAGCCCTGATCACCAAGCTGCCTTATGATCATGGCTCGGAGATGACAACCACTTGCGCCATTACCTACTTCCTGAGCAATACCTTTGACATCCTGAACACCCTGTCTGGCATCACGCTATCGCCAACTGTCATTCTGAACCGCACTGAGCAGGGTGCAAGCAGCCTCAGTGGTGTTGTGCCTGGTCAGAGCCGACCTGACACGCTGGTAGTGCATGACCACTCCACAGTGATGATTGGAGAGGACAAGGACAATGGGAAGCTTCAAGATGCCATTCGTGACCTTCAAGGGTACGCCAAGGGGGGCCTGGGCGCAGTGCAGTACGGGACCATCCCAGGCATCATCGCCTATGCTGCTGCAGGCATGAGGCTGCAGTTCTGCTTCATCAGCAAGGCTGGGGAGGTGGGTTTGCATGTGGCCACATAATGACCGGCATGTTGTGCATGCGCGTGCAATGTGCAGATGTCAATCTTGCTGCTTGATGTTGATCATGCTGCATAACCGTTGCTGCATGCATGGGACATGGCCTGCAGGTGGGCTGTGTGGGACATGCCTTGGACCTGAGCTCAACAATGGGGCGCCTGGATGCAGTCTGTGCCATCATCCAGTGTTGTGAGTGGGCGAGCAAGCCTGCTTGTTCTATGGCTGTGATTGTGGGATGGCATGTGGCCACGAATGCCATGCTGCCTACGCCCTTACCTAATCACAAGCCATCACAACTAAATCACAATGATCACGCACTCATGGCGGGGACCACCTGGTGCCCAACCGGTGCACCTACACATTGTCTGACCTGTATGATCCATTTGACTGGGCCGCACAACCTTGATGTGTGACCAACCACAGACCGCATCATGGCCATGATGTCCGAGTGCCTACCACCCAAAGAGATGCGTGTGACGCTGTGGAAAGTGGTGGAGCGGGGTCCTGGGACGGTCATGCTCACGCCCAGCGGCGCCAGCAAAGCCATCAACAAGTTCGAAAACCACGCACGTGCAACTGGCGCGAGTGAAGCGGTGCTCAAGGGGGCGTACCGCGCAGCCTCACAGGCAGCAGCTAAGCAGCAGCAGGAGGGGAAGCAGCCATTTTTGGTGTATGCATCATCAGGGCCAAGCTTTGGGAGGCGGTACACAGTGTGCACTACACCCCTGGGCTACCATCGCACGGTCTCCACAGAGCAGGTGTGGTGGTTGCATGCACACTAGAATTGCACCAGCGCTGCATGCTCAAACTCCAACACCCACATTGAATGCTCAACTCAACTGATATGGCCCTTTCCCACCTGCCTGTGCACGCAGGATGCCCGGCATGTGGCATGGGCTTGCGTGCAGGCTGCCAGCGTGCTGCACGCGGCAGATATTGTGCACACTGACTTCCGTCTGCAGAACGTGGTGTGGTTGGCTGATGACCACTGCATGGTGATTGACCTGGAGCTCTGCAGGAGCGCGACTGCACCCCTGCCGTCCAACTTCAGCCGACTGCATGACTGGACTGACCACACGCTGGAGGTGAAAGGGGGTGAGTCATACTTCACAACTGCATCTGACCTCTACCAGATCGGGGTCATGCTGCAAAGGCTCCTACAGCAGAGCTGGTCCCAGCACGCCCATGCCTTTGTGGCCATGCTGATCAGCAAGCGGCTGCCAGCAAGCCAGGGTGCACAGGCGCTGACAGCTGAAGCAGCCATGTGCCACGAGTGGTTCAAGGGGATGCAGGGAAAGCATGGATAGAACAGTGATGCACGAGCACATTGCAGGGGATTGGCCTTTGGGGGCTGCTGCTGCCGCTTCACACTGATTGAGCATTGTCAGGTGATCGACGTAGCAGCAGGGAGGACACATATGACACGGCACACCGTGCGCCACCCTGCAGCCTAGAAGGGCACATAGGGCGCGGGTGTGTACTGTCGAGATGGGGTCCAGAGGGTGTACTGCCCACGACTGGCAGCATTGGGTGAGCACGATCAAGTAGTACCGCGCAGTGGGATAGGTGTGCCTGGTGTCAACCGTGTCAACCGTGTCAACAGTAGCTAATGCTAACTAGTAATGCTTCGGGGCTGAGGGGTGAGAATCAAACTGTAGAGTTCAGAGCATGCAGACTGCATGCTCCTGAAATGTTGGTTCTTGGCCAGTGAGTGTGAGGTGCAATATGTGTTGGGTCCCGGAGCATTGTTGTCATCTTGCGCTGACACAGTGATCAACAGAGCGCTCCGGTTTTAGTTTTCCCTTTCCTTTGTTTTCCCTTCAAGGCACCTTTGTTTGGTGCACTGTGTGTTTTTTCTTTTTCTTGTGCTGGCCCCTTTCTTTCTCCTTTCTTCTGGCTTCTTTGTAGTGCAGGCTTTGTCAAGGGTGGTTTGTTGTGTTTTTGTTTTGGTCTTTGGGAGCGTTCTGTTGTCCTCATCACTTGTAGGGCTGTCCTCTCTCACTTGCTAACCGACCTCACTGCCACAGAACCACAGCCACTGCCTAGGCCGGCACGAGCGGGACAGTTGCGAGTTGTGAAGAGTTGAGAGTTTGGAATTTCATGTTTCAGGGCACGCACATGCAAGTGGCACATGCACATGTGCGCGGCGACCAGCTCCAGGCGCCAGCATAAGCAGGGGCCTGGGGCAGCTCTGGCGTGTCTGATGTTGACATTTGACCAGGATGGCTGTGACCTTGCTGGCCTTGGAGTGAGCCCAGCTAGGCAGATAGACCCAGCCCTGGTTTGGTGCATTGCTGATGAAGGGACACGCCAGCGCATCACGTAAATACTTATGATGTGGGCCGTGAGGCGATGAGTAGCACTGCCATATGCAAACCATGTTGTAATGACTCAGTTTGATCTGCGATGTACTGTTTCAGACTGGCATTACACGCAACCACATGGTACTTGAGGT
>NZ_JAQUCA010000052.1 GCF_028686475.1 Giesbergeria sp.
AAGTGCCCGTGTCACAAGCTTGTGCGGGTACTCTCCATCTAGATGGCATGCACATTGAAGTTCCTAAAGCTCATGTGATGGAAGGTCTCTTAAAAGGAGTAGACCTGATTCTTGGCATGGATTGGTTAACAAAACAGGATGCGGACCTGAAGTGTGGTAAAGGTGTGGTACAGCTAACGCATAACAACCGACGCCGAACTTTGCAGCCAAAAATACATGACAAGCATGTGTCTCAGCCTGGTGTGGCTGCGGTGAAGCAAGCTGGAATCCAGCCCATGCTCACAGCCAAAAGGGCAGCACGTGCATTACGTCAAGGTTGCAAGTCTTTTCTGGTGTTAGTGCAGAAATGTGAACAGCGTGCTAGTGGCACATTCATGTGCTCACCTAAATCCACACGTGGTGGTAGCCTTGCTGCTATGCAAGATCCTGTGGTGCAACATGGCCTGGTTCCGGACCATGTATTGCAACACCTCTTGGAGGAGTATCAGGATATTTTCCAGGAGCTGCCGGGTGGTATGCCGCCCAATGAGGCAACGGGTCACACAATCAGGTTGGAACCTGGTGCCCAGCCTCCATTCAAACGCCAGTCGCGGTTAACACGTGCTGAAGAGGAAGAAGTGAGAAAGCAAGTCGCAGATTTGTTGGGCAAAGGCTTCATTGAGCCAAGCAGTTCACCTTTTGGTGCTCCGGTGCTCTTTGTGCAGAAAAAGGATGGCACATTGAGGATGTGTATTGATTACCGTGCGCTGAACAACATCACAGTACGGGATCGATACCCCTTGCCCAATATTCAAGATCTGATTGACAAGCTACATGGCAGCACTGTGTATAGCTCACTGGATTTGCAGCAGGGGTATCATCAGATTCGCATCAAACCAGAAGATGTGCCCAAAACTGCATTCATCACACCCCTTGGTCAATTTCAATTCAAAGTGCTGTGTTTTGGTCTAACCAATGCACCAGCAACTTTTCAGCGGGTGATGAATTCCATCTTTGGGCAGTACATTGGAAAATTTGTGTTGTTGTATCTGGATGACGTTCTGGTGTTCAGCAAAAATGCAGATGAACATGCTCAACACCTGCGTCTTGTGTTTGAGGTGCTGAGAAAACATAAACTATATGCAAAATTAAAAAAATGTGAGTTCAACAAGTGTGAGCTCAAATTTCTAGGCCACATGGTGGGATGTGAGGGCGTGCGAGTTGACCCCGATAAAATGGCTGTAGTTCAAAAATGGCCAGTACCAAAAACTGTTAAAGAGCTTCAAGGGTTCCTCGGATTGGCCAACTATTTCCGCCGCTTTGTGCGCAACTACAGTACCATTGCCGCCCCTCTCACCAGCCTAACACAGCGAGCCAATGCTGACGCCTTTAACTGGGATAAATGGAGTGAGAAAGGTCCTGAGCTAATTGCTTTCTTAGAGCTTAAAAAGGCACTGACCTCAGCTCCCGTGCTGGCGCTGCCTGACCTTAATAGCACATTTGAAGTTCACACTGATGCATCTGTGCATGGCACAGGTGGTGTGCTTATCCAGAAAGGTCGTGTGGTTGCATACACCAGCTCTAAGTTCTCCTCTGCCGAGTATAATTACACCACAGGGGAGCAGGAATTTCTTGCTCTGGTGCGCGCGCTGCAAGTGTGGCGCTGCTACCTTGAAGGCAGCCCTGAAGTGCTGCTAGTGACAGATCACCACCCATTGGTGTATCTGCAATCCCAGTCCAGTTTGTCAAGGCGTCAGGCCAGGTGGATGGAGTTTTTGTCAAGGTTCAACTGGAAAATTGTGTACAGACCTGGCAAAGACAATATAGCTGATGGCATCTCCCGCACCCATCCACTTATGGCGCTCATGGCTGCTGTGAAAGCCCCTGATGTGAAGGCAATGATGCCTCACACACCTGGCCAGATGGCAGGTGAAAAGCATGCGCTGTGCTCTGTCAAAGTACAGAGGACTGACTACGGCTACCTGCTTGTCCAGACCCGTGGGCAGGCAAGACGCGCTGAAGGGCTGCGCGTTCCTGAGCCGGCCGCTGCATCCCCGTTCGACACCCCAGGTGATTCGCGGCCTGATGGGGGGGAGCACGGTGAGCAAGCACAGCACATGCAACAGGGTCGTGTGCCGATGGAAGTTGACCCTGAAGTTGAAAAGAGTGGAAATCCAGGGCACGTTCCTGATGCTGAACCTAATGCTAAGCCAAGCATATCCCTGCTAGAGCAGTTGGTTGCTGCCTACGCAAAGGACAAGCGCTTTAAAGACGCTGGGTTCACCAAACACTTCACTTTCAATAGTGACAAGGGAACGTGGATGGTGGGTGACCAGGTGGTGGTACCTGACAGTCCTCAGGTCAAAAACCGCATTATGAGGGAGATGCACGATGGGCGGTATGCTGGACATTCAGGCATAACAAAAACACTTGAGCGTGTGATGCGGGTGTTCTACTGGCCTGACTTGCGAGATGACGTGAAGCTGTACGTACGTATGTGCGACGCGTGTCAGCGCAACAAGTCTAGCACGCAGCGAAAATATGGCTTGCTGCAACCACTACCTGTCCCTGGATTCCGCTGGGCAAGTGTGTCATGTGATTTGATTGTCAAGCTGCCCCTCTCAGCAGGCAGGTATGATGCCATCCTCACCTTTGTTGATAGGCTGAGCAAGATGGTGCACCTGGTGCCCACGTCAGAGAAGTTGTCCGCTACAGAGTTTGCGGCCATATTTGAACGCGAGATTATCAGGCTGCACGGGGTGCCTGAAGATCTGGTAACTGACAGAGGAACCCAGTTCAATAACCACTTCTGGCGTGAGGTCATGAACCTGCTGGGAATGGAAGTGCGCATGTCGAGCGCCTACCACCCACAGACAGACGGGCAGACTGAACGTTACAATCGTGTAATAGAGGAGATGCTCCGGGCGTATGTCAGTCCCTCTCAGGAGGACTGGTCAGCCCATTTGCCGGCTGTTGAGTTTGCCATCAACAACTCCTGGCAGGAGACGGTGAAGAACACACCATTCTTCCTGAACTACGGTCAACACCCCCTGACACCAGCTGTCAAGGATTTGCCACGGCGTGTGCCCGCTGCCCATGATTTCACCAAAGGCATTGAACACGCAGTGCGTGAAGCCAAGCGGTGCATGGCTGAGGCACATGAGCGCATGCGAATGCGTGAAAACCAGAAGCGCCGTGATGTGGTGTATCAGGCCGGAGATCTGGTCATGCTGAGTACACAGAATCTGACTAAGCATGTACTAGACCCAGGAGCACGCAAACTCAAACCAAGGTTCATGGGACCTTTCAGTGTGATACAGCCAATAGGCAGCGCTGCGGTCAAACTCGCAATTCCAAAAGCCTGGTCTCGTATTCACAATGTGTTCCATGTATCCCTGGTAAAGCCATACCTCGGTGCTGATAAGACCAAAGCTCAGCAAGAGGTAGCTCCCCCACCTGTGCAGTGGTTGGATGGTGAACCCATCTACCGCGTTGAGAAACTGCTAGATAGCAGACAGGTGAAGAAGGGTCGCAAGACTGTGACAGAGTACCTCGTAAGATGGGAAGGTTACAGTTCTGTGCATGACACTTGGGAGCCAAGGAGCAACCTCCTCACATGTGGAGATTTGGTGAAGCAGTTCAAGCTCGAGCGCGGAATGGAGCTGACTGCTGAGGACTTTGACAATGCATGATTTGTGACTGCGCTGACTGTGATAATAGAAGTACTGAGCATTGTCAATAACAGTGCTATGACCTGAGCGCAAGCGAGTCAATGGGACGTAGGAGAATGAAGGGTCGTGTGACTTTCCTGGCCAGATTGTCACGACAACTCATCCCCTTGAGTTGGACTTGAAGTTCTCTTATTACCATTGGCGGGGCAAGTCATTAGCTGCGGACAGCTAAGCCTGATGGGGGGGAATGTTACGTGCTTGACAGCACAAGTATACACCCACCCTTAGAGGCTCATTGGTATCACACATATGGAGTATGTAGCGGTGACTGGGTCATAGGCTGGGTTCGATTCCCAGAGCGTTATCAGCCCTAAACGCTTAGCCGCTATCTACCTATCTAACTCTTAACAATGATATCGCAGCTAGTTGGACAATAGCGTATGCGACGGTCCAGTCCTCGTGACTAAGACGAGCGATTCTGGATTCAATTTACTCCCAATAGTTTGCCTGTTACTAATTAAAATACCTTTTGTTTTCACATCCACAGCATCCCTGCGGCTGCACGGTTGAAACCGTCTCACTCCACGTCAGACATAGTAGGCATGGACTCCAACATGCAAGGTTAGTTTTTATTTGACGTTCTTGCATTGCTGTTTTAGTTTTTGGGCAAAGCCCAATATGTCGTTTCTAAACGACGGGGATATCCCACGGGACCCCAGGTTGCAAACGCAACCAGAGCACAATAGTGCCAATGCCTTATTAAACGGCTTAGCAGCAATGCTGCAATCAGTTTTAAATGGGACCCCTGACTTAGGTCAAGTCCAACAGTTGTTGCACGAGTTGCAAGCAGTGCAAACGAGCACAACAAATCCACAAGTGCAAGCAAGCACTATAAATCCACAAGTGCAAGTCAGCACTATTAATCCACAAGTGCAACAAAGCACAATCGATGAACTAAATATCAATACTATGCTTGTGCGCGCAGATACTTTTGGTGGTCGCGATGGTGAG
>NZ_JAQUCA010000006.1 GCF_028686475.1 Giesbergeria sp.
AATCCGATGAATTTCACAACCTTGTCACTCATCTTTTTATACGAAAGTATAATTTAAATCTTTTATTTAGAAGTTAATAATTTTAAAAACAAAAAAATTGAAAACATTTGAAATTTTACCACCACCAAGCGCTTAATGGACAACAACCCGCGCAAGCACCCCAAGGCCGCCAATGCCGACATTGCCCTGCTGCTAGAAGGCACCTTTCCGTATGTCAGTGGCGGGGTATCGAGCTGGATTAACCAAATCATTCGCGCTTATCCCGAATACCGTTACGCCATCATTTTTTTGGGCAGTCGCCGTGGCGATTACAAAGGCTTTCGGTACGAACTGCCCGCCAATGTGGTGCATTTTGAAGAACACTACCTCTACGACGATTTAACCGCCGCTGGCTTGCCCACAGGGCGCAAAGGCAGCCCCGCGGCCTTTGCCATGATGAATGCGCTGGTGCAATCATTGCGCCAAGGCGAAGCAGGGCGAGACCTGACCTTGGGTTTGCTGCGCGATTTGGTGCGCGAAATCATGCCCGGTGGCCAGTTGCAATTGGACGATTTTTTATACAGCGAACTCTCTTGGCAACTGCTGCGCGATACCTACCGTGAGTATTGCACCGACCCCTCGTTTGTCGATTATTTTTGGACGGTACGCATCATGTTTCAGCCGCTGTGGCTGTTGGCGCGTATTGCCCACCAGCTGCTGCCGGTGCGGGTGCTGCACAGTGCATCCACCGGCTATGCGGGCTGCTTGGGGGCAATGGTGCATCAAAGCCGGGGGCTGCCGCTGATTTTGTCGGAACATGGCATTTACACCAAAGAGCGCCAAATTGACCTGCTCAAAAGCGAGTG
This sequence comes from Giesbergeria sp., assembly GCF_028686475.1. GTDB lineage: Bacteria > Pseudomonadota > Gammaproteobacteria > Burkholderiales > Burkholderiaceae_C > Simplicispira. The sequence continues at coordinate 846 of NZ_JAQUCA010000006.1, forward strand.
GATTCGCGACAACCGCAACGTGTTTCAGCGCGACCCGACCGAGGTATCGTACTTCCGGCAAATGTGGATTCGGTTTTTTGAGTGGATGGGGCGCTACTGCTACGAAGCCGCCAACCCCATCATTGCGCTCTACGAAACCAACCGCCTGCGCCAAGTGCATGACGGAGCCAAGGCCGAACGCACCTTCAACATCCCCAACGGCATCAACTTGGGGCGCTTTGCCCCCTTACGCAGCCAACGCCCCGCAACGCCGCCGCCAGTGTTGTGCCTGATTGGCCGGGTGGTACCGATTAAAGATGTCAAAACCTTCATCCGTGCCATGCGCCGGGTGGTGAACCAATTGCCACAGGCCGAAGGCTGGATTGCTGGCCCAGCAGAAGAAGACCCCAGTTATGCCCAAGAATGCACCAACTTGGTCCAAAGTTTGGGCCTACAAACCCAGGTTAAATTTTTGGGCTTTCAGAAGGTAGAGGCCCTGATGCCGCAAATTGGGCTGGTGGTGCTGTCGTCCATCAGCGAAGCGCTGCCGCTGGTGATTTTGGAAGGCTACGCCGCTGGCGTGCCGACCATCTCCACCGATGTAGGCTCTTGCCGCCAACTGATTGAGGGCCTAGATGCCGAAGACCGCGCTTTAGGCCCGAGTGGCCGCGTGGTCAACATTGCCGACCCGCAAGCGCTGGCCGATGCCAGCATCGCCCTGCTCTCTGATACCCAAGCCTGGGCGCAGGCCAGCGCTGCCGCCATTGCCCGGGTGGAGCGCTACTACACCGACACCATGATGTTTGACCGCTACCGCCAAGTCTATGAGCAAGCGCTACACCACCCGAAAGGAGCGCCCTGATGGCTGGCATTGGCTTTGAACTGCGCCGCCTGCTACGCAAAAACACCCTGCTGGGTTTAGCGCAAGCCTATGCCTATGCCGGGGTGATTGGCTCGGGGCCGTGGATTTTTTCCATTGTGGGGATTTTGCTGGTGGGAATTTTTAGCGCCAGCGTGGTGGTGCCCGCTTTTTTTGTCACGCAGTTTCAAACCTCGGTCACCTATTTGGTGGCCAGCAGTTTGGTACTGACCGGGCTGGTGCAACTGGCGTTTACCCGTTTTGTGTCCGACCGCTTGTTTGAAAAAAAGCCCGAAGTGATTTTGCCCAATCTGCACGGCCTGCTGCTGCTGGTGGTGGGCGCGGCCAGCATTTTGGGCACGCTGGCCTTGTTTGTACTGCTACCGGGCGAGCGCCTGTTGTATCGGCTGTTGATGTTGGCCGGTTTTGTGGTGATGTGTGCCGTCTGGGTGCTGACGGTGCTGCTCTCGGGCATGAAGCACTACAAAGCCATTACCTTCTTGTTTGCTGGGGCTTACACCCTGATTGTGATTGCGGCCCTGCTGATGCGCCCTTGGGGCTTAGAGGGCCTGCTGGGCGGCTTTGTATTGGGCAATTTGGTGCTGCTGGCCGGAATGTGGTTGTTTGTGGTGCATGACTTCAACCCTACGGGACAGTTGATGGCCTTTGATTTCGCCCGGCGTGAGCTGTGCTACTTCTCTTTGATGGCGGTGGGCTTTTTGTACAACTTTGGCATCTGGGTGGATAAGCTGATGTTTTGGTACTTTGAGCCTACCTCGCAGCAGGTGATTGGCCACCTGCGCGCCTCGCTGATTTACGACCTGCCGGTGTTTTTATCCTACCTGTCCATCATTCCGGGCATGGCGGTATTTTTGGTACGCATCGAGACCGATTTTGTCGAGTTTTACGACAAGTTTTATGATGCGGTCCGCAGTGGTGGTTCTTTAGAATACATCGAATCCATGCGCGATGAAATGGTCTATTCGATTCAGCAAGGGCTGGTAGAAATTGCCAAAACCCAAACTTTGGCCGTACTCATCACCTTTGTGGCTGGGCCAGCTATCTTAAAAGCCTTGGGCATTTCTTTGCTTTACCTGCCCTTGCTGTATGTGCAGGTGGTGGGGGCCGGTTTGCAGGTGGGGCTGATGGCGGTGCTGAACGTGTTTTTTTACTTAGACCAGCGCCGCATTGTGTTGCTACTGTGTGGCCAAATGGTGCTGCTCAATATCGTACTCACCGCCCTGAGCCAATACTATGGGGCCGCCCTGTATGGCTATGGCTTTACGGTAGCCATGCTGATAACCCTGCTCACAGGCTTGATTTTGCTCACGCGCCAACTGAATCGTTTGGAATACCAAACCTTTATGCTCCAGTAGCATAGTGGCTGCGCCTGATGAAATCCCCCCATCTTTACTGCACTTGAGTTGCATCTTTACCATGCCTTTGCTACGTCCTCGTGTTTCGCCATTTGCCGCCCCGTGCTGGGCCGCTGCCTTGCTGGCACTGGCCGCTGGCAGTGCCAATGCCAATGTCAGTGTGCAAATAGTGGCCCCCAGTGGCCAAACCCCAGTGCTAGAACTGCAAACACCGGTGCGATTGACAGCGTTGGTCAATATAGATGGCCAGCCGGTCGATAACGGTACGCCGGTGCATTGGAGCAGCAGCAGCTTGGCCGGGAGCTTTGCAACCAGCAGCAGCCCCACCGTCAGTGGCCGGGCCAGCACGCTGCTGCGCGGCATGGTGCCCGGAGCGCACAGCCTGCACGCCGAAGCCGAAGTAGCTGGGCAGCGCTACGCCGTGACCTATGGGTTTTATTTGCGCCAGCTCCCCAGCCCGCTAGAGCTGCTGGTGCCCGCTTATTTTTATCCGTCGAGTGGGGGTTCGGGCTGGGATATTTTGGCGGCGGCGGCCAGCACTTACCCCGATTTAAAAATCAGCGCCATCCTCAACCCAAGCAATGGTATTTTTACGAGCGCCCCAGCCCGCTATGTGCAGGCAGCGCAAAACTTTGTGGATGCTGGCGGCCAATTGTTGGGCTACGTCTATACCAATTATGGGCGTGGCCCGCGCACCTTGGCCGATGTGCAAACCAACGTTGACCGCTATTTAACACTGTACGGGCGCGGCCTGATTAGCGGCATTTTTGTCGATGAAATGAGCAACAAAGCCAGCGATTTGGCTTTTTACCAAGCGTTGTACCGCTACATCAAAGACAAAGACCCCAGCCTGCGCGTGGTGGGCAATCCGGGCACCATACCGGCGACGCGCATGGCCACGGTGGCCGATGCCCTGATTACCTTTGAAGGCCAAGCGCTTAATTTTGCCAATTACGACCCCCGGCGCACCGGCCCTTGGCTTTACAACCTGAGCAACAGCCGCCAAGGCGCGTTGGTTCACAATGCCAGCACCTGCACCGCCATGCAAACCGCGCTCAAGCGCGCCGCCACGGCACAGGCCAATAGCGGCTTGGTGTATATCACGCACCGGCCATACGACTACGCAACCAACACCGGCAACCCCTGGGCCAGTCTGCCCACCTACTGGACAGCCCTGCTCCAGAGCCTGCAAGCTATCAACCAAGGCCAGCCGCTGCCAACGTGCTAGTTTTAGGCCGTGGCCCCCAAGGCATCGGCGCGCGCTTGCGCGGCCTCAAAATCTAAATCGCCCGAGTAAATGGCGCGGCCACAAATCACGCCTTGCACGCCTTCGTCCTCTACCGCGCACAAGGCTTCGATGTCGGCCATGCTACCCAAGCCGCCCGAGGCAATCACCGGGATAGTAACGGCCTGCGCCAGCTTGACAGTGGCCTCTACGTTGATGCCCGAGAGCATCCCGTCGCGGCCAATGTCGGTGTAGATGATGGACTCTACGCCCCAGTCTTCAAATTTTTTGGCCAAATCGGTCACGTTGTGGCCGGTGAGTTTGCTCCAACCATCGGTAGCAACTTTGCCATCTTTGGCATCTAGGCCCACAATGATGTGGCCGCCAAAAGCAGTGCAAGCATCTTTGAGGAAGCCGGGATTTTTAACGGCTGCCGTGCCAATAATCACATAGCGCAAGCCGCCGTCAATGCAGCGCTCGATGGTGTCCAAATCGCGAATGCCGCCACCCAGTTGCACCGGAATGTCGTCGCCCACTTCGCGCAGGATGGCCTTGATAGCGGCCAAGTTTTGCGGCTTGCCCGCAAAGGCACCATTTAAGTCCACCAAATGCAGGCGGCGCGCACCGGCATTTACCCAACGGCGCGCCATCGCGGCGGGGTCTTCACCAAAGGTGGTGGATTGGTCCATATCGCCTTGTTTCAGGCGTACACAGTGGCCGTCTTTGAGGTCGATGGCGGGGATGAGCAACATGGTGGGTTTGGCAAAAACGTAACAAACAACAAAAAAATGCGATTGCACCTCAAACAAGAGGCACCAACCGGGACTTAGGGCATCCAGTGCAAAAAGTTGCGATAAAGCTGCAAGCCTTGGTCGGCACTTTTTTCGGGGTGAAATTGCGTGGCAAAAATATTATCGCGCGCAATCGCGGCAGCAAACCAGCCGCCATAGTCGGCCTCGCCAGCGCAATGCGCGGCTTGGGCCGGTCGGGCATAAAAACTATGCACAAAATAGAAATAACTATGGTCGGGCACGCCTGCCCACACCGGATGCACTGCACCCGCGTGGCGCACTTGGCGCACTTGGTTCCAGCCCATTTGCGGCACTTTGTAGCGGCTGCCATCGGTTTGGCTGCGGCCTTGCAGGTCAAACTTGACGACCTCGCCGGGAACCAGGCCCAAGCCGGGGGTATCGCCCTCGGCGCTGTGGTCGAGCAGCATTTGCATCCCCACACAGACACCAAACAGCGGTTTGTTGACCGCTGCTTCTAGCACCGAGGCGCGCAGGCCCGATTGGGCCAACTCGCGCATACAGTCGGGCATGGCCCCTTGACCGGGCAAGACGACGCGCTGCGCGGCGCGCACATCTTCGGGCTTGGAGGTAACTTGCACCGTCCAGCCACTGCCTTGGGCCGCTGCTTGCACCGCTTGCGATACCGAACGCAAATTGCCCATGCCGTAGTCCACCACGGCCACGATTTTGCTGGCACTCATCACAAAGAACCTTTGGTGGACGGAATGGTGCCAGCAGCGCGCGGGTCTAGCTCCAGCGCGGCGCGCAACGCACGGGCAAACGCCTTAAAAATAGTTTCGCATTGGTGGTGCGCGTTAATGCCCTTGAGGTTGTCAATGTGCAAGGAAACGCCCGCATGGTTGACAAAACCTTGGAAAAACTCAAACACCAATTGCGTGTCCAGCTGGCCGAGCATGGCGCTGGTAAATTGCACATCCATGTGCAAACCGGGGCGACCAGAAAAGTCCACTACCACGCGGCTTAAAGCCTCGTCTAGCGGCACATAAGCATGGCCATAGCGGCGAATGCCTTTTTTATCGCCCACGGCTTGGGCAAACGCTTGGCCTAGCGTGATGCCAATATCCTCGACGGTGTGGTGGCCGTCAATGTGCAAATCGCCTTGGCATTGGACATCTAAATCCATCAGGCCGTGGCGGGCAATTTGCTCTAGCATGTGGTCTAAAAAACCAATGCCGCTGTGGAGTTGGGCTTGGCCGGTGCCGTCCAAATTGAGACGTACCGTAATTTTGGTTTCCAGCGTATGGCGGGTAACGTCGGCTTGACGCATGTCGTGGGGCGCTCGTTCTAGGGTGATGGGAAGCTGGGCATGATAGCATCCAGCGCCTGAGCGGCAGCCCGTGTTTTGTCTGTTGCAACGCTGCCGCCCCTTCTTGGGAAGCTATCGCATGAGCCGTTTTTGGAGCGCCGTAGTTCACGGCCTGACCCCTTATGTTCCGGGCGAACAGCCCAAAATTGACAATCTGGTCAAACTCAATACCAACGAGCATCCCTATGGCCCCTCGCCACGCGCTTTAGAGGCTATTCGGCAGGCCACCAACGACAGCCTGCGCCTCTACCCCGACCCCAACGCCGATGCCCTCAAAGCCGCCTTGGCGCAACGCCACGGTGTGCAGCCAAACCAAATTTTTGTCGGCAATGGTTCGGACGAGGTGCTGGCGCACGCTTTTATGGCGCTGCTAGACCAAGAGCGCCCGCTGTGGTTTCCGGACATTACTTACAGTTTTTACCCGGTGTATTGTGGTTTGTATGGGGTTCAGCACCAGACCATCCCACTCACGGCAGATTACGCCATTTGCGCCGATGATTATTTGCCCCAAGACGAAAGCCAAGCCGGGGCCATCATCTTCCCCAACCCCAATGCCCCCACTGGCTGCTTGCTGCCCTTGGCCGAGATTGAGCGCATCGTGGCGGGCAACCCCGATGCCGTGGTGTTGGTCGATGAAGCCTATGTCGATTTTGGTGGCGACAGCGCCATTGCCTTGGTCAACCAATACCCCAATCTGCTGGTGGTGCATACCTTCTCGAAAAGCCGTTCTTTGGCTGGTTTGCGTGTCGGTTTTGCCGTGGGGCATCCCGCGCTGATAGAGGGGCTAGAGCGGGTGAAAAACAGCTTTAACTCCTATCCGCTAGACCGGCTGGCCTTGGCCGGTGCCGTGGCCTCGGTGGAGGATGAAACCTATTTCCAAGACAGTTGCCGCAAAGTGATGGCCACCCGTGCCACGCTGGTGGCGCAAATGCAGGGCTTGGGCTTTGAGGTTTTGCCATCGGCGGCCAACTTTATTTTTGCTCGCCACCCAGCGCACGATGCCGCTGGTTTGGCGGCAGCGCTGCGCCAGCGCGCCATCATTGTGCGCCACTTTAAGCAAGCGCGCATTGAGCAGTTTTTGCGTATCACCATTGGCACCGATGCCCAATGCGCCACGCTGGTGCAGGCGCTGACCGAGATTTTGGCAGGCTAAAGCTCAGCATCATCCTATGACCACTACCACCGAAATCTCCCCCGGCCTTGTCCTCCAAGGCATTACCAACCCCTTGCGCCTGCAAGACTTCAAGCTCATCGCGTTTGATATGGACTCGACGCTCATCAACATCGAGTGTATTGACGAAATCGCCGATGCAGCGGGCCGCAAGGCCGAAGTGGCCGCCATTACCGAAGCCGCGATGCAAGGCCACATTACCGACTTTAAGGACAGCCTGCGCCGCCGTTTGGCCTTGCTCCAAGGGGTGCCCGTCACACACCTAGAGGCGGTATTCACCGAGCGCCTGCGTTTTAACCCCGGCGCGCAAGCCTTGATGGCGGCTGCGCGCGCTGCTGGCCTGAAAACCCTGTTGGTGTCGGGTGGCTTCACTTTCTTTGCCGACCGGGTAAAAACCGGCTTGGGCATGGACTTTGCCCGCGCCAACCAGTTAGAAATCGCCGATGGCCACCTGACAGGCCGCTTGGTAGAGCAATGTTGGGGCGATATTTGCGATGGCACTGAAAAACGCCGCACCCTGTTAGAGGTGGCCAGCCTGCTGGGCATTGAGCCAAGCCAAACCATTGCCGTGGGCGATGGGGCCAACGATTTACCCATGATGGGCGCGGCAGGGTTGTCGGTGGCCTACCATGCCAAACCAGCGGTGCGCGCCCAAGCCAAGGTAGCGATTAACAGCGGTGGCTTAGACCGCCTGCTAGAAGTGGTAACCACCGCATGAGCGCCCCAAGCCTCCCAGAAAATGCGCCCAACTTAGCGCAAATTACTACCTTGGTGCATGATTTTTATGCCGATGTGCGCGCCGACCCAGTGTTGGGGCCAGTGTTTGAGCAAGCCCTGCATGAGCGCTGGCAACCGCACCTGCAACGCATGGTCAATTTTTGGAGCACGATTGCGCTGGGCAGCAAAAGCTACAGCGGCAATGTATTTGCCAAACACATGGCCTTGCAAGGCATCACGCCCGAGCATTTTGCTGCTTGGGTGCGGCTGTGGGGGCAACATACCGAGCGGCTGTTTGCGCCAGAAATCGCCCATGAATTACAAACCGTGGCCCACGGCATTGCACGCAATCTGTATTTGGGCTACTTTGGCACACGCCCGGTGTTCAGCACCGACCCGCCGCCCGACCCGCACGCCCTGCCCATTTTTCCGGGAACTTCGGCACAAGCCACAGACTCTATCTAAGCGTTGGGATGCACGCCACACCTTTGGGTGCTTGCTGCCATCCATCTTGCCCCTTAAAACCGATTGGAGACTTGTTTCATGCCTATGCCTAGCCCTTCCCTGCGTAGCACGGCCACCGTGATTACCCTCACCACCGCTGCTTTGCTCATGCCTTCGCTGGCCCATGCCAAGCGCTTTGGTAGCAGCAAGCCGGTGCCCGCTACCCGTATCGGCAGCAGTGCGCCACCCACAGCCCCAACGGTGGCATCGCCGTTTGCTACCGCACGGCCCACGGCCCCTACCCCACCCACAACGCCTATGCCCGCCAGTGCCGCACCGATGGCCCCAGCGGCAGGCATGGCCCCAGCTGCCCCAGCAGCTGCCGCCGGTGGCGGCATGATGGGCACCTTGGGCGCTGCCGCCGTGGGTGCTGTGGCTGGCTCTTTGGCGGGCAATGCTTTGGCCAGCGCCATGAGTGGCCCAGATGCCAAGGCCAAAGAGGCCGAAGCCGCTGCGGCCAAGGCCAAGGAAGCCGAAGCCGCCGAAAAAGAAGCCCAAGAGCTGCAAAAGAAGGCCGATGAGGCCAAGAAGAAAGCCGAAGAAGCACGCGCTGCCGCCGCTGCCACAGCGCCAGCGGCCAAATAAACCGCACAGCCAGTGCGGGTGGGTGCGGTGGTGCTGCTTATCCGCCAGCGCGCTTGACGCGGTGGCCTAGCTTTTGCAGGGCCTCCAGCACACGCTCGACGTGGTCGCCCTGCACTTCAATCACGCCCTCTTTGACCGTGCCACCGCTGCCGCAAGCGGCCTTGAGCTGCTTGCCCAGTTGCGCCAGCGCGGGCGCATCCAACAAAACCCCTTTGACCAAGGTGACGGCTTTGCCGCCGCGCCCCTTGGTCTCGCGCGAGACACGCACAATGCCATCGCCTTGCGGCAACACGGCAAGCTTGCAGACGCACTGCGCCTGCGCTTGACGACAATCGGGGCACATGCGCCCATGCTCGGTTGAATAGACCAAGCCCCCTAAACTGGCCAGCCCCTTCATTTGCGGTTACGTCCATCGGGCGCAAAAAACAGCATGATGCCCACGACAATCAAAATCAAAGGCCACCAAACGCGAAACAACTGAAACAGGCTGATGTCAATCAGCTCTAGGTTGTTGAGCAGAAAAAAACTGCCCAACAACACCAATACGATGGCGGCAAAGTTGCCCTTCATAGAAAACTTTCAGTGTAGTAAGGTGGGTGGATGATGCGCCATCGTAAGCGCTTTAACGCGGGCCAGCGTGCCCCAGCATATGAAAATTAAGCAGCCGGGTGGCCATCACGGTTTCGACAAAAAATAACACCAGCGCCAGCAGAAATGACACCACGCCGGTTAAAAAACTGCCCAGCGCCCAACTGTGGCCGCGCAGGTTGGTGGTCTCGCCCAAAAATAACAATACGATGGTCAGGCCAATCAAAAAACCGCACAAGGTCAGCAGACCAATGCAGCCGTTGGCCATGCGGCCCCGGGTGCGTAAATAACCCAGCTCCAACAAAGCGCGTTGCAAAAACTCGGGGTCGGTGCTTTGGCGGGCGCGCTCTTCGACCACTCTGGCACGGTCAATGATGCGCGCCAAGCGTCCGGCCACGGCACCAATCATGCCAGCGACCGCCGTAAGCAAAAACACCGGCGCGACCGAGAGCTGAATGCTGTGGGTGATGGTGGAAGAATCAACAGACAAGGGCATGGCGCACTCTCTCACGGGCAAAGTGAAGGGTTTTCAGGGCAGCAGTTCAAGCGCTTGCTGGTAGGCCGGTTGGAACATCAGTTCGTCCCACGGCAGCGGCGGGGTCAGGGGCAACAGGGCCATGCGGCGCGCTTCGCTGTCGGGGTTGGGTTGCCACTGGCCCAAAGTATGGGCGCGGGCCAAGCCGTCGAGCAGTTCATCAATGGCCGCACCATCGCCCACGCTTTGGTTGCACAGCAATACCAAGTCACAACCAGCTTGCAAGGCGGCCACGGCGGCATCGGTGTAGCTGACGGTTTGTCCATCTAAACGGCGTGCGCCTTCCATGCTCAAATCGTCACTGAAGATGGCTCCGTCAAAGCCCATTTGCTGGCGCAAAATGTCTTGCAACCAGCGGCTAGAAAAACCCGCAGGGCGCTTGTCCACCTTGGGGTAAATCACATGCGCGGGCATCAAGCTGCTCAGGCTGCTACGCAACCACGGATAAGGCGCGGCATCGTCGGCCAAAATTTTCTTCAGGCTACGTTTATCTACCGGCACTTCAGTGTGCGAGTCGGCTTTGACATAGCCATGCCCCGGAAAATGCTTGCCACAGTTGGCCATGCCGCCTTGCAGCAGGCCGTGCATCAGGCTTTTGGCCAGCAGGGTGACGATGCGCGGGTCACGGTCAAAGGCGCGGTCGCCAATCACGCCGCTGCTGCCCCAGTCCAAATCCAGCACCGGGGTAAAGCTGAAATCGACACCGCAGGCACGCAGTTCGCTCGCCAGCACATAGCCTGTGGCGGTGGCGGCATTGCTGGCTTGCAAAGCGCTGCCGGTTAAAAAGCTGCTGCGTTTTTGGCTTTTTTTGCTGGCTTTGTCGCCTTTTTTCTTTTTGCCTTTACTTTTTTTCGTGCTATCGCGTTGCCATAACTTGCCCAGTGCTTGCATGGGCGGCAGATGGGTAAAGCCATCACTGCGAAAGCGTTGCACGCGGCCCCCTTCGTGGTCCACGCAAATCAGCAAATCACCGCGCACTGCTTTGATGGAGGCGGTCAGTTCTACCAGTTGTTGGCGGTTTTGCCAGTTGCGGGCAAACAAAATCACACCGCCGGTCAGGGGGTGGGCCAGACGGCGGCGGTCGGTGTCGGTCAGTGTGGTACCTGCCACGTCCAGAATCAGGGGGGAATGGGTGTTGTCGCTCATGAAAAAAATGGGGCTTCAGAAGGAGGGGGGATAATTTTTTCTACCACGCAAAAGCCGACGGCATAGTCTTGCTCGTCGCTGATGCTCAGGTGGATACTAAGCTGGCGTTGTTGCAGCCAAGTGTGTAAAGCGCCGTGGGCCAAAATGGCCGGTTGACCACCCTCTAGCGTGCTGATTTCGCAGGCTTGCCAAGACATGGGCAGCACCATCCCGAGACCAATCGCTTTGCTGAAGGCCTCTTTGGCACAGAAACGGGTAGCAACAAAGCGTACCGCGCGTTCAGGGCAGCGGTGGTGGCGCTCTTGCCATGTTGCCAGTTCAGTCGGGGTCAAAATTTTGGCGGCAAAGCGCGCGCCATGCTGCGCCAAACTGGCCTGAATGCGCCGAATGTCGCAAATATCGGTGCCGATACCGTAAATCATTTTTTGAAAAGCACCACGACAGATAGACGACCATAATTTAGCATGTGAATTTCCATTCATTTTTTACATGGAGCGCATCATGCCCTTGCCTGTTCGTACCTTTTTCGCGCTTACTGCTTCGTTTCTTCCTTTGCTGGCGGCAGCCCAAGTGGCCGAAATGCCCGCGCCAGAAGCTTTCAAACCCGGTGACCAATGGGTTTGGCGACAAATTGACAACCGAACCAAGCTGGAAGAGGGCAAGCCCACCCGTACCGTGGTGCTGAATGATGGCATCTTGAATTTTTCGTATGGCAATTCGCAGACAAAAATTTTAGATGGCTTGATAGGTCGTCCCGCCACACAGCAATGGCGACAATGGCCGCTGGAAGTGGGCAAAAAATGGACGCACAACGAAGACTGGCGGCGGGCTGATGGGGTGACGGGCAATACACAAGCACAAGTAGAAGTCACGGCTTACGAGGAGGTAGATGTTCCAGCAGGTAAATTCATGGCCTTCAAAATTGAGCACAAAGGCTTTTTTAACAACTCACGCGGCAATCGTGGCCAGCAGATAGATACCTTTTGGTACGCACCAGAAGCCTTGGCAGATGTGAAGCTGATTCGCAACGATGGCTACAACATGTACACCCGAGAGCTGATGTCGTACAAGCGCGGCACGCCCTAATCTGCGGCTTGCTGGATGCAGTCCAGATAAGCGCGCACGGTGGCGGCATAGCCTAGCTCCAAGGCATCCGCAATCAGCGCGTGGCCAATGGAGACTTCCTGTAAGCCGGGCACGGTTTGGACAAAGGCGGCCAAGTTGTCGCGGTTCAGGTCGTGGCCGGCATTGACACCCAAACCCACCTCTAAGGCCGCTTGGGCGGTGGCACGGTAGCGCTCTAGCTGTTGCGCTTGTTCTGCTGTGCCCCAAGCGGCGGCATAGGGTTCGGTATAGAGTTCTACCCGGTCGGCACCTAGGGCTTTGGCGGCGGCCATTTGCTCAGGGATGGCATCCATAAACAGGCTCACGCGCACGCCCAAGGCGCGGCATTCGGCTATCAGGGGGCGCAGGCGCTGGGCCTCTTGCGCTAGGTTCCAGCCGTGGTCGCTGGTGAATTGGCCTTCGCCGTCGGGCACAAAAGTGGCTTGGTGCGGGCGCACGCTGCGGATAAAGTCCATCAGGTTGTGGAACGGGTTGCCCTCGATGTTGTATTCGCGCTCGGGCCATTGTTTTAACAGGGCGGCCAGTTCCGTCACGTCTTGGGCGCGGATATGGCGCTCGTCGGGGCGTGGATGCACGGTAATCCCTTGCGCCCCAGCTTGCAGGCACAGCAACGCCGCGCGCGTCACGCTGGGGATGCCCAAATGGCGCGTATTACGCACCAAGGCGACTTTGTTCACGTTCACCGACAAGACGGTGTGCTGGGTAGAAGAAGCAAAAGCAGTCATAACGTTTGAAGTTCCATCATCAGTTGGCGCGTGCGTAACATCGGCGGGCCACAGTGGTGTTGCAGCACCACGCGCAACTGGGGTTTGAGTGCTGCGGCTACTGGGGCGCAGGCTTGCAACAAGGCCGATAGGCGCATACCGCTGCCCTCTAGTGCCTGGTTGAGTTGCAACCATTGTGCGCCGCTAAGGCAGGCGCGTTCTGTGGCTGGGCTGGGGCACAGGCCACGGTCGGGCAGCAGGGCATAGCGCGCTTCTGGCTGCAAGCGGGCCAAGGTCAGGGTGTCGGTGTTGAGGGCCGGTAGCAAGCCCAGTTCGCGCAGTAGCAACAATTCAAAGGCACGTAACACGGGCTCTAAGGCATCGCCATGCTGGCTGGCCAGCACGCGCACCACGGCGGCATAGGCATCAAACAGGGCCGGGTGGGGGTCTTGGTGCGCCAACAGGCGCAGCAATAGCTCATTGAGGTAGGTGCCCGAGAGCAAGGCATCGCCCATCGGCATGGTGTGTCCGCCCACCCATTCCGCCCCTTTGAGCGGGTGGATGCCACTGCCATCGCTGGGGGAGTTGGCTGGACTGATTGGGCTGGCGCTTTCTGTCCAGTTCAGGCTTAAAGGCTGCAAGGGCAGCAGCACCGGGCGAAAATTGGAGCTGGGCTTTTTGGCCCCTCTGGCCACCAGCGCCACACGCCCGTGGTGGCGGCTAAATACTTCCAGAATCAGGCTGGACTCGCTCCAGTCGTAGCGGTGCAGCACAAAGGCTGGTTCGTGGCTAAAGCGGCGCGCAGTGGCCACGGCAAGGCTTATTCGTAGCCGAAGGAACGCACACGGGCTTCATCGTCGGCCCAACCGGAGCGCACCTTGACCCACAGCTCGACAAACACCTTGGCATCCATCAGTTTTTCTAGCTCTTGGCGCGTTTCGGTGCCAATGCGCTTGAGGCGCTCGCCCTTGTCACCAATCACCATCGCTTTGTGGCTGTCGCGCTCCACCACGATGGTGGCGGCAATGCGAATCATGCGCTTGTGGTTTTTGCTTTTTTCTTCCTCAAACTTGTCGATGACAACGGTGGAGGTGTAGGGCAGCTCGTCGCCGGTGAAGCGAAACAATTTTTCGCGCACGGTTTCGGAGGCGAGGAATTTTTCACTGCGGTCGGTTAGCTCGTCGGCGGCGTACCACCACGGCGCTTCGGGCAGGTATTTTTCGCAGATGCCGTACAGGCGGCCAATGTCACCTTTGTTTTTGGCCGACATGGGCACAAACTCGGCAAACGGGTGGCGCTCTTGCATATCGCGCAGCCACGGGGCAATCTCGGCGCGGCGATGTACGTTGTCTAGTTTATTGGCAATCAGTAGCGTGGGGATGCCCGGTTTGAACAGGCTTAGCACCTTGGCATCGGCCAAAGTAAAGCTGCCGGCCTCTACGACAAACAAAATCAAGTCCACATCACCAATCGCGCCCATCACGGTTTTGTTGAGCGATTTATTCAGCGCGGTGGCGTGGCGCGTTTGAAAACCGGGGGTATCGACAAAAATAAACTGTGTCGCTCCTTGTGTGCGGATACCGGTGATGCGGTGGCGCGTGGTTTGCGCCTTGCGCGAGGTAATGCTGATTTTTTGCCCCACCAGCGCATTGAGCAGGGTGGATTTACCCACGTTGGGCTTGCCCACGATGGCAATCACGCCGCAGCGTTGACCCTCTGGGGCCGGGGTAGCGCCCGGTGCTTGGGCGGCAGCCAGCATGGCCTCTAAATCGGGCTGTGCTGGGGCGGGGGCGGAATCGTTGGCAGAGTCTGGGTTCATATTCTTTTGGATTGGAGGAGGGTCTGCATGGCCGCAGCGGCGGCTTGTTCGGCCATGCGGCGCGTGGCACCGCTGCCGCGTGCAACCAGTTCAAGTTCGGTAATTTGGCATTCCACTTCAAAGGTTTGCCGATGCGCGGCCCCTTCGGTGGCCACCACGGTGTATTGGGGTAGTTTCATTTTGCGCCCTTGCAGCCATTCTTGCAGCGCTGTTTTGGCATCTTTGGCGGCGGCCTGCATTTGTGGGTTGATTTCCACGGCGGCAAACAAGCGATGCACCAGTGCCTCGGCCACGCTATAACCCGCATCCAGATAGACTGCGCCAAGCAAGGCTTCTAGGGTATCGGCCAAGATGGAAGCCCGCTGCTGACCGCCCGAACGCGCTTCGCCCTCGCCCAAGCGCAACACGCTGGGCAGTTGCAATTGCAGCGCCAGTTGGTGCAACGTGCCCTCTTTGACCAAATTGGCCCGAATGCGCGATAAATCGCCCTCAGGTTGGTGGCTCAGGCGCTGGTAGAGCAGACTAGAGACGGCCAAGTTCAGCACCGAATCACCCAAAAATTCTAGGCGCTCGTAGTGGTCGGCGCTAAAACTACGGTGCGTAATGGCGCGTTGCAGCAACGCCGGGTTGGCAAACTGGTGTTGCAGCCGTGCTTGCAAGGCTTGCAACGGAGGCAGGGTTTTAGGGTTTACTTTGGAGGTCAAATCGGTACACCAGATAGGCTGGGCCAGCTAAAGCGATTTCACGGGCATATTTGGCCCGCACGACCACTTTGTCGCCATTTTTGGTCACGTCCAAGTCGGCACCTTTGACGGAGCTGATGTCGTCAATCTGTGCGGCTTTGTCAAACAAACTGCGTACCTCGGGCACACTGGAGCCGGTTTTGGCTTTTTCCAAGGCTTTTTGGATGGATTGTGATTCCACAAAAATCGGAATCGACTGCCCACCAATGGCAAAAGCCGCCACGGCCAGCAAGCCAATGATAATCACACCGATAAAAGACAGGCCGCGCTGGCGTGAGCGGCGGCTACGATGAGGGAGGTGCATAGCTCTACTTCCTTGTATGAAAACGCAGCCGTTAATGGAACGGCCCAATGCGCTTGAGGTCGCCAAAATTCATCCAAACAAAAAAGGCCCGGCCCACGATGTTGGCATCGGGCACAAAGCCCCAGTAACGCGAATCGAGCGAATTATCGCGGTTGTCGCCCATCATGAAATAGTGGCCCTCGGGCACTTTGCACACCACGCCCTCAATGCTGTAGCGACATTGGTCGCGGTAAGGAAAATCACTGGCCCCTTGGACAAAGGCGGGCGCTTCGGCGTTGTTGAGCAAGCGGTGCGGCTGCTCACCCAGTTTTTCTTCAAATTGCTTAAAGTAGCGCATAGCGCTGGCATCAAAAAAATCAGGCACCGCTGTGGTGGGCACGGCTTGGCCGTTTACCGTCAGGCGCTTGTTCAGGTAGGCCACCTCGTCGCCGGGCAAACCCACCACGCGCTTGATGTAATCCATATGGGGCTGGGGTGGGTAGCGAAACACCATCACATCGCCACGCTGGGGTTTATTGCCTTCGGTGATTTTTTTGTTAATGACGGGCAGGCGCACGCCATAGGTAAATTTGTTCACCAAAATCAAATCGCCCACCAGCAGCGTCGGAATCATGGAGCCGGAGGGAATTTTGAACGGCTCGAACAAAAACGAGCGCAACAAAAACACCGCACAAATTACCGGAAACAGCCCGGCGGTCCAGTCTAGCCACCAAGGTTGGGCCAGTGCCTGCTGTTGGGCTTGGTTCACGTCCAAGTCCACCTTGGCAATGCCCATGCGGTCGAGTTCGGCGCGGCGCGCGCTGGCAGCATCGGCAATGGCCTGGGCGGCGCGTTGGCGTTGCGGCAAAAAGATAAAGCGTTCGGCCAGCCAGTAAGCACCCGTGACCACGGTAGCCAAAAACAGCAGCAGGGCGAAGTTACCTTCGATAAAACCGGTGTACCACGCGCCGATGTAGCCGACAAAGGCCGCCAGCAGCAGCGAGGTAAAAATTTGCACCATTTGCATGTCAATCTTCCACTTGCAAAATGGCCAAGAAGGCTTCTTGTGGCACTTCGACCGAGCCAATTTGCTTCATGCGCTTTTTACCGGCTTTTTGTTTTTCCAGCAGCTTGCGCTTGCGGCTGACATCGCCGCCGTAACATTTGGCCAACACGTTTTTACGCAGTGCCTTGATGCTTTCGCGCGCGATGATGTTGGCCCCAATCGCGGCTTGAATGGCCACATCGAACATCTGGCGGCTGATAATTTCGCGCATTTTGGCCACCACAGCGCGCCCCCGGTACTGCGACTGGCTACGGTGGACGATGATGGACAGCGCATCGACCTTCTCGCCATTGAGCAAAATATCCACCTTGACCACATCCGAGGTGCGGTATTCTTTGAACTCGTAGTCCATCGAGGCATAACCGCGCGAAACCGATTTGAGCTTGTCAAAAAAGTCCAACACAATCTCGCCCAAGGGCATTTCGTAGGTCAGCATCACTTGGCGGCCGTGGTAAGCCATATTCATCTGCACGCCGCGTTTTTGGTTGGCCAGCGTCATCACCGGGCCGACGTAATCTTGCGGCATGTACAAATGCACGGTCACGATAGGCTCGCGGATTTCTTGCAGTTTGCCTTGGTCGGGCATTTTGGCCGGGTTTTCTACCATGATGACCTCACCGCCGGGCTTGACCACTTGATAGACCACGCTGGGCGCGGTGGTGATAAGGTCTTGGTCAAACTCGCGTTCTAGGCGCTCTTGCACAATTTCCATGTGCAGCAGGCCCAAAAAGCCGCAACGGAAGCCAAAACCCAGCGCTTGGCTCACTTCTGGCTCGTAGTGCAACGAGGCATCGTTGAGTTTGAGCTTTTCTAGCGCATCGCGCAGTTGGTCGTATTCGCTGGCCTCGGTCGGGTACAGACCCGCAAACACCTGGGGTTGAATTTCTTTGAAGCCGGGCAGGGCCTCGGCGGCGGGGCCAGCATTGTTGGGTAGCTTCTTTTCCAGCGTAATGGTGTCGCCCACCTTGGCCGCTTGCAGCTCTTTAATACCCGCGATGATGTAGCCCACCTCACCGGCGCGCAGGGCATTGCGCGGCTCGTTGGCCGGGGTAAATACGCCCAAGTTATCGGCGTTATAAACGGCCTCTGAGGCCATCATTTTGATGCGTTCGCCCTTGAGCAAGCGGCCATCGACCACGCGCACCAGCATCACCACGCCCACATAGGGGTCAAACCAGCTGTCAATAATCATGGCGCGCAGCGGCGCGTCAGGCTTGCCCTTGGGCGCGGGCACCTTGGCGACGATGGCTTCTAAAATTTCGTCAATGCCCATGCCGGTTTTGGCCGAGCAGGGAATGGCATCGGTGGCATCAATGCCAATTACGTCTTCAATTTCGGCTTTGGCGTTATCGGGGTCGGACTGGGGCAAGTCCATTTTGTTGAGTACCGGCACCACTTCTACGCCCAAATCGAGCGCGGTGTAGCAGTTGGCCACGGTTTGCGCTTCTACGCCTTGGCTGGCATCGACCACCAACAGCGCCCCTTCGCAGGCCGAGAGTGAACGGCTGACTTCGTAAGAAAAGTCCACATGGCCGGGGGTGTCAATCAGGTTCAGGTTATAGACCTGACCATCTTTGGCCTTGTACTGCAAAGAAGCGGTTTGCGCCTTGATGGTGATGCCGCGCTCTTTCTCGATGTCCATCGAGTCAAGCACTTGGGCCTCCATCTGCCGCTCCTCCAGCCCGCCGCAGCGCTGAATCAGCCGGTCTGCCAGCGTGGATTTGCCGTGGTCAATGTGGGCAATGATGGAAAAGTTTCGGATGTGGTTCATGTGTCGGTTACAGAAAAAGGCGCGCGCAAGAAAAAAGGACGCATCCGCTGATGATGCGCCCTGAACCAACGCTCCCCGGCCACTGCGGTGGTTGGTGTGGTGTGGTGGAAGGCAGTACAGCGCAAGTCCCGGCGGCAGGGCCAGCGTCTGGGACAGGCGGCTATTCTACCCAACGAGGCCCCAGCGCCCGCTTTAGCGGTTGGGCCGAATCAGCGCATACTGCGCCCATTCGCCCCGGCGAAACAGCACATTGATGGGCTTGGCTTTATCGGCCTTGGCCAACACGGCCTCTAGCTCTTTGGCGCTAGAGACTTCGGTGTTGGCAATGGCCAAAATAATATCGCCCTCGCGCAGGCCAGCCCGTGCCGCCGCATCGCTGGCGGCATCGACCAACACCCCGGTTTTGTGCTTGAGTTCGCGTTTTTGCGCTTCGCTCAAATCTGACACCTGCAAGCCCAACTGCTGCGCGCTGGCCAGCTTGGTTTTACTGTCGCTGTCGGTGGCTTTGCGCGTGCTGGCAACTTTGTCGGGTTCTACTTCGGCAATGGTGATGGTCAAATCACGATTGCCACCCCGGCGAAACACGCTGATGGTGCTTTTGCTGCCCGGCTTGGTGCTACCGACCAAGCGCGGCAAATCCGATACTTTTTCAATCGCTTTGCCGTTGAACTTGGTAATCACATCACCGGCTTCGATGCCCGCTTTCTCGGCGGGTGAACCCGCTTCTACCCCCGTCACCAGCGCGCCCTGCTGTTTGCCCAAACCGATGGATTCGGCCACATCTTTGGCCACCGGGCCAATTTGTACGCCAATGCGTCCGCGTGTGACTTTGCCGCTGGCGCGCAGTTGTTCACTCACGCGCATGGCTTCGTCGATGGGAATGGCAAAGGCAATGCCCATATAGCCGCCCGAGCGCGAATAAATTTGGCTGTTGATGCCCACCACCTCACCGCGCATATTGATGAGCGGGCCGCCGGAGTTGCCGGGGTTAATCGCCACATCGGTTTGAATAAAGGGCAAATAATCGCCGGTGTCACGTTGTTTGGCACTGACGATGCCGGCTGTAACCGAGCTTTCTAGCCCAAACGGCGAGCCAATCGCCATCACCCACTCCCCCACGCGCAGGCGGCTGCTGTCGCCCACTTTGACGGCGGGCAGGCCGGTGGCATCGATTTTTAGCACCGCTACATCGGTGCGCTTGTCGGTGCCAATCACTTTGGCTTTGAACTCGCGTTTGTCGGTCAGGGTGACCAGCACTTGGTCTGCGCCTTCAATCACGTGGGCGTTGGTCATGACATAGCCGTCGCTGCTGACGATAAAACCCGAACCCACGCCGCGCGAGGATTGGCCGTCTTCATCGTGCGGACGCTGTGGGCGTTGCTGGCGTGGCATTTGTGGCGTGGGCAGGCCAAAGCGCTTGAAAAACTCTAGCATTTCTTCGTCCATGCCCCCGGTGGGCACGCGCGCGGCGATTTTTTCGGTGGTGCGGATATTGACTACCGCCGGACCCACTTGTTCGACCAAATCGGTAAAGTCGGGCAGGCCACGCGCCACAGCGGCTGGTTGGGCGATGGCATTGCCAGGCATGGCGGTGATGCTGGCTGCTGCCATCACGCAGGCGGCCAGCACAGAGCGCGAAACTGTCCAGTGTGTGTTTTTCATCAGAAGCCTTTCTGCAAAGTAAAAACGCCCGGCACGCTGGCGGGGCGGTCTGTGCTTCAGAAGGCGTTGGCGGCGATTGGTTCCGCAGTCTTAGCGCTTGGGCGACTCAAAATTGGCGTTGCGTAAAAAATTAGCAGGCAGTTGCAAGGCCGAGGCTCCATGAAACTGCTGGTGGGCCGCCAGCAATTCGTCCAAACGCGGGTCACGCAACATGACTTGGGGGGTGGATTGGCCCAAGTTATCAGTTTTGGCCACTGCCACCGGAGCAGCAGCCAATGGGGGTTGCGCTACCACCGATGCAGCAGGGGCGCTGTTGGCCGCCCATTGCCCTGTGGCTGGCCCTTGGCCACTGCTGCCCCAAGTGCTCCAAGCCAAACTGGCCACGGTGGCCAAGGAGGCGACACCGGCCAGCATTTTCCAGCGGAACACCGAATCGTTGGCCGCCGCCTTGGGCACGAAAGCGATGGACTGCGCTGGCATTTCTTGCGCCTGTACCGGCGCAACGAGGGCCGCAGGCGCGACCGCCACCGGGGGCACACCGTGCAGGGACTCTTGGGCCAAGTTTTGGCGCAGTCGGGCTAAAAAAGCGCCATCGTCGTGGGTTTGGCGCGCCAATTCGGGCGAGCGCAACACATCGCCCACCAGTTGGTACAACTGCCACGTTTCACGCCCCGCATCGGTGGCGGCAAAGTGCAGGGCTTGCGCCCATTCTTCATCGGGCAATTCACCATCGGCCAAGGCCGAGAGTTGTTCGCGTTGGGTTTGCTGTTCCATGATTTTTTCACCTGTTTGGGGCCTGTGCGGGCCACCATGAGCTATTGCAACGTCAAGCGCCTTCAGCGACGGCTGCTTACCAGCGTTTGCCGCTTTGGTTTTGCAGCAAAGGCCGCACACGCGCCGAAATGGCTTCGCGCGCCCGAAAAATGCGTGAACGCACTGTGCCGATAGGGCAGTTCATGGCCAAGGCAATTTCGTCATAGCTCAATCCTTCAATTTCCCGTAGCGTTACGGCTTGGCGCAAGTCTTCGGGCAGGGCTTCCATCGCGGCATTGACGGCAGCAGCAATTTCTTGCGCCGCCAACACCGTCTCTGGGGTTTCGTCTGTACTTGGTTCATGTCCGGGCCGTGAAGTTTCATCGTTTTCATCGTGAACCGACATAGCGCTTTCGTAAAGCAGCGGGTCACGCTTGAGGTCGAGCAGCGCTTTCTTGGCCGTATTGACAGCAATGCGGTACAACCAGGTATAAAACTGGGCCTCGCCACGAAACTGGGGCAGGGCGCGGTAAGCACGGATGAAGGTTTCTTGGGCGATGTCTTCTATCAAATTGCTGTCGCGCACCATGCGACCAATCAGGCGCTCGATGCGGCGCTGGTATTTAATCACCAACAGTTCGTAGGCGCGCTGGTCGCCTGCCACGGTGCGCTGCACCAGCGCCCAATCACTGTCACCCGGAGGTACATCGGCAGGAGGAGAGACGGTCATGGTGTGGGGGTAGGGGGTGGTGAAGGGGCGGGAGGGGCCAGCAATGCGCGGCGCACATCGAGCCATTGGGGGGGGTCTTGGCGCTGCTCTAGCCACAACCAAACTACTTGGCCAGAGCCGGGGGCTTGCCAGCGTACCCACAGGCTGTGCTGCCAGTCCAGATGAATCGAGGCACTGCCGAGACCACTGGCGGTGCCGCCGGAAGGTGTCCAGCTCCAATGGTAGCCATCCCAAGCCAAGCTGCCTTGGGGCGATTGCCACCAAAACCACAGCACCCACAGGGTACACAGCAGCCACAGCAGCAAGGCCGATGCCCATGCGACTTTGCCCGGCGCGGCCCCCGCTATGCTCCAAGCCAGCAAGCCCCCCAACCCCGCTGCCACCAAGCACAGCAAGCCGCTCAATAGCCTAGGGCTACGGCGCACCGGGTAGGCCACCAAGGGGGCCGACTGGCTCATGCTGCCCCTTGGGCGCTGGCGTGCGATGTGGCGCGGCAGGCCATACAGCAGTAGGCCGGCAATGGCGGCTTAAATGCGCCGGAACACCAGCGAGCCGTTGGTGCCGCCAAAGCCGAAATTGTTTTTGACGGCAATATCGAGCTTGGCATCGCGGGCGGTGTTGGCGCAATAGTCCAAGTCACATTCTGGGTCGGGCGTGTTCAGGTTGGTGGTGGGCGGAATTTTTTGCTGCTGCAAGGCCAGCACGGTAAAGATGCTCTCGATACCGCCAGCACCGCCCAACAGATGGCCCGTCATGGACTTGGTAGAACTGACCACCATTTTGTGGGCATGGTCGCCAAAGGCGGCCTTGATGGCATTGGTCTCGTTGATGTCGCCCAGCGGCGTGGAGGTGCCGTGCGCGTTGAGGTAGTCCACCTGATTGGCGTTGATACCGGCATTGCGTAGCGCAGCCAGCATGGCGCGGCGTGGGCCATCCATGCTGGGGGCGGTGATGTGGCCAGCGTCGGCACTCATGCCAAAACCGCACAATTCGGCGTAAATTTTGGCCCCACGCGCTTTGGCGTGTTCGTACTCTTCTAGCACCATCACGCCAGCGCCTTCGCCCAGCACAAAGCCGTCGCGGTCTTTGTCCCACGGGCGCGAGGCGTGTTGGGGGTCATCGTTGCGCGTGGAGAGGGCGCGCATGGCAGCAAAACCGCCCACGCCCAGCGGCGAAATGGTGGCCTCGGTGCCGCCAGCGACGACGATGTCGGCATCGCCGTACTCAATCATGCGGCCACCTTCGCCAATGCAGTGCAGGCCGGTGGTGCAGGCTGTTACAACCGCCAAATTGGGGCCTTTGAAGCCAAAGCGCATGGAAACATGCCCAGCCACCATGTTGATGATGGAAGCGGGCACAAAGAAAGGAGTCACGCGCCGGGGGCCACGACCGACCAACTCGGTGTGGGTGTTTTCGATCAGCGGCAGGCCGCCGATGCCCGAGCCAATCACACAAGCGATGCGCGTGGCCAACTCTTCATCCAAGGCATCGCCGGTGGGCAAGCCAGCATCTTGCACCGCTTGCGCGGCAGCAGCAATGCCAAAATGGATAAAGCTGTCCATAGTGCGCGCATCTTTGGCGCTGATATAAGACCCTAGGTCAAACCCTTTGACCTCACCGGCAATTTTGCAGGCGAAGTTCGACGTATCGAACTTGGTGATGAGATCAATACCGGATTTTCCGGCGAGGATATTGGCCCAGGCATCTTGTACCGTGTTACCCACGGGGCTGATGCAACCTAGGCCGGTCACGACAACGCGACGACGGCTCATGCGTTAAAACCTTGTGCTGATCGAAAGGCGCGGTGCGCCGATTAAGCCTTTTGGTGGCCGGTGGCGTAGTCGATGGCGTTTTGCACCGTCGTGATTTTTTCGGCATCTTCGTCAGGGATTTCGATGCCGAATTCGTCTTCGAGGGCCATTACCAGTTCTACGGTGTCCAGCGAGTCGGCACCCAAATCGGCCACGAAGGCTTTTTCGTTGGTAACTTGGGACTCTTCTACGCCCAGTTGCTCGGCAATGATTTTTTTGACGCGTGCTTCAATATCGCTCATGGTTTCCCTCTGGGAGGTTGTGAATGAATTCTCGATTCTAGCCGTATCAGGAAGTAAGCCGAAATAGCTTACTGCCACGATGCAATCGGCATCATCTTCGGGCAACTACATGTACATGCCGCCATTGACGTGCAATTCTTGCCCGGTGACATAGCCCGCTTCATGGGACGCAAGGTAGGCCACGGCATGGGCGATGTCGGATGGCTTGCCCAAACAACCCAATGGAATTTGCGCTGTCAGGGCTTTTTGCTGTGCTTCGGGCAGGCTGGCGGTCATGTCGGTGTCGATGAAGCCGGGGGCCACGCAGTTGACGGTGATGTTGCGGCTGCCCAGTTCACGCGCCAAGGCGCGCGTCATACCGGCCACACCGGCCTTGGCGGCGGCGTAGTTGGCCTGACCGGGGTTGCCCGAAGCGCCCACCACGCTGGTGATGCTGATGATGCGGCCAAAACGCTGCTTCATCATGGGTTTGATAGCGGCACGGCTCACGCGAAACACGGCTTTCAGATTGGTGTCCAGCACGGCATCCCAGTCGTCATCTTTCATCCGCATGGCCAGTTGGTCACGGGTGATACCAGCGTTGTTCACCAGCACTTGCAGGCCGCCTTGTTGCTTGACGATGCCATCTATCAGCGCTTCTACCGCTGGGGCATCGTTGACATCCAAAGCCGCGCCTCGGCAGCTGGGGTAGGCGGCCAAGGCCGCGCTGATGCGCTCGGCCCCTTCAGCCGTGGTGGCCGTACCAATGACTTGGTAGCCACGGGCAGCCAGTTCTTGGGCAATGGCTGCACCAATACCGCGCGATGCGCCAGTGACCAGTGCCACGGGGGCTTTTGTGGTGGATTCGCTCATGCCAATAACTCCTTGGTTTGGGTCAGGGTGGTGGGGTCGTACAGGGCGGCACCGACCAGTTCGGCATCAATGCGCTTGACCAGCCCGGCCAATACCTTGCCGGGGCCGCATTCGATGATATGGCTGATGCCACGGGCTTTGAGTGCTTGCACGCATTCCACCCAGCGCACCGGGCCAAAGGCTTGGCGGTAGAGTGCATCGCGGATGGCATCGGCATCTTGCTGTACCGCCACGTCGATGTTGTTGAGGACAGGAATTTGCGGCGCGGCCAGCACGGTCTCTGCCAAAGCCAGGCGCAGTTTTTCAGCCGCAGGTTTCATCAGGCTGGAGTGAAACGGTGCCGATACCGGCAATGGCAGGGCGCGTTTGGCTCCGGCGGCTTTGAGCATTTCGCAGGCTTTTTCGACGGCGGCTTTGCTGCCCGCAATCACGGTTTGGGCTGGGTCGTTAAAGTTAACGGCCTCTACCACTTCGGCGCTGTTGCCCAATGCAGCAGTGGCTTCGGCGCAGCCCGCGATGACTTTGGCGGCTTCTAAGCCCAAAATAGCGGCCATTGCGCCGGTGCCCACCGGCACGGCTTCTTGCATGGCAGCAGCGCGCAGGCGCACCAGCGGTGCTGCTTGGGCCAGCGTGAGTACGCCCGAGGCCACCAAGGCCGAGTATTCGCCCAGAGAGTGCCCGGCCACGGCAGCAGGCAAAGCGCCGCCTTCCGCTTGCCAGACCCGCCATGCCGCTACACCGGCCACCAGCATCACCGGTTGGGTGTTGGTGGTCAGGGCCAAAGCTTCTTTCGGGCCTTCGTGGATGAGCTTGGCAACATCTTCACCCAAGGCATCGGAGGCTTCTTGCAGCGTTTGCGCCACCACGGGGTGGTCGCTCCAGGCATCCAACATACCCACAGATTGGGAGCCTTGTCCCGGAAAGACAAATGCAAAAGTCTTCATAGTTTTTTTATGGAAAAAATCAGAGTTTGAGCAGCACCGCGCCCCAAGTAAAGCCACCGCCTACGCCTTCGAGCAGCAGGGTTTGGCCTTTTTGCACCTGACCGGCGCGCACGGCGTGGTCTAGTGCCAGCGGAATCGAGGCCGCCGAGGTGTTGCCATGCTCTTGCACCGTCACCACGACTTTGTCCATGCCCATTTTGAGCTTGCGCGCCGTGCTTTGCATGATACGGATATTGGCTTGGTGCGGAATCAGCCAATCAATATCGGCTTCGGTCAGGTTGGCTTTGTGCAGCACCGTGCGGGCGGCACCTTCCAATAAACCCACCGCCAGCTTGAACACCGCTTGGCCGTCCATCGTCAGCAAGGGCAGGCCAGTCACTTGGCCGCCCGAAACATGGCCGGGCACGCACAAAATGCCCACATGTTTGCCATCGGCGTGGATGTCGGTGGACAAAATGCCCGGCTCCTCCGAGGCTTCTAGCACCACGGCCCCAGCGCCATCGCCAAACAGCACGCAGGTGGTGCGGTCTTGGAAATCCAACAGGCGGCTAAAAATTTCGGAACCCACCACCAGCGCCCGCGTGGCCGTGCCCGCGCGAATCATGGCATCGGCGACCGTGAGGGCATAGATAAAGCCGCTGCACACCGCCTGCACATCAAACGCCGGGCAACCGTGGGCACCGAGTTTGTGTTGCAAGATGGTGGCCGTGGACGGAAACACCATATCGGGCGTGGAGGTGGCCACAATAATCAGGTCAATGTCTTGGGCTTGCACCCCGGCAGCATCCAAGGCTTGGCGCGCGGCCTCTAGCGCCAAATCGCTGCTCACCACATCGGCATCAGCAAAGTGGCGCGCCCGGATGCCGGTGCGCTCGACAATCCATTGGTCTGAGCTTTCCACGCCACGGGCGGCCAAATCGGCCACTAAATCGGCGTTGGTTACGCGGCGCGGGGGCAGGTAGCTGCCCGTGCCGATAATGCGGGAGTAGGGTTTCATCAGTGTGCGCGTGAAACCTCGGCATTCATGCCGGGGAGGCAGAGCGCGGAACGCACAGCGTTCCTGGCTTGGGGCCTTGCCGGTTCACGTTTTGCGCTGTTGGCCCGGTTGAAGAAGTAGCCATAGCCATCACCACGCTGAATCACGCGACAATGTTTGTGGCTGATGCCTTGCACCACGACGGATTGTCCGTCTTGGTAGCTTTGGATGTTAAAAGAACCACTGGCTCGAATCGCCACACGACCGATGTGGATGCCAGCTTTGACCCCCGAGGGCACTTCGGCGCGTACCATGTCGCCAGTGCCAAAACCATGCACCCGTTTACGGCGCATGAGGTAGCCCCTTGGAAAGCCAAATTTGTTCAGCCTTGTGCGTTGGTAACTGCCTCGGCCTGTGGCTTTGAGTGTTAGCGTGGGGCATTGCCAGTTTTGCAGGACTTGCAGGGTTCCGACGCAAGCAGCATCGAGTGCATGGGTTTTCGGGATACCCAGCGTGCAACGGTTGAATTTGGTTTGACCACCCGAAGCCAGTTCGACCGGCAAGCCGGTGGCTTGCAGCGCATTCGCCAGCGCCCAGCGGGTAGCATTGACTGCTGCTGCATCACGCAGGGGCTTTTTCGCATCTGCGAGTATCTTGGCCAAGCGCTTGGGGTCTTTGGTCAAAAAATCTTCAATGCTACGCGCGGCTTTTTTCTGGTTGCAGCAGGCGCAAGCCAGCGTTAAGTTAGAAGCCCGATTGCTGCCGCCCTGCGCTTTGGGGTGGATGTGTTCGATTTGCAACGGAACGTCTTGGGCATCGCAATACGCGCACTGGCGGCCCCATTTTTCCAGCAGGTACTCGCGCAGTTCGTAGCCGAATAAAGTGCCTTGCTGGTATTCGATGCCCGAGATTTTCGGGTTTTGCAGGGCTTGCATATCAAAGCGCACCAGCTCAGAGCTGATGGCTTTAAGTGGTACCCAGCGTTGGATGCGTCGCACCCACGCCATGCAGGTATCGACCCGGTGTTGCAACGAGGGGGCCAGCCAACCTTCTTTTTGGTTGCCGCGATTGAGAAAACGCGGCGCACGGTGGCGCAACTGGTTTCTACGCCGACGGCGCATCTGGCGGCGAGCGGTTAAGGCTTCGGAAATTTGTCTGCCACGATGGATTAACTCCATCAAGTTCAGCACCACGGCAGTAACTTGCACTTCGCCGCTTTGCTGGTCAATGATTTCAGCATCGCGCACCAAAGCCAAGCCGGTAGTTTTGCTGCCGGGGTCGAGTTTCAAACGCAGTGGCTGAAAAGTGCAGGTATCCGCTGCACGGTCTGTAAGTCGAATCACCATCGGTACCAAGCGATGCACCCGCGCCCGGCCACGCGCCAGCAGCAGCCGGGCGCGCTTTTCGGTGCAGGGCATCAATGCCTTACCTTGGGAATCCAACACAAAAACTGCCACGTATCTCTCCATCTCTCCAAAAAAACGGCTGTCTTTCCAGCTAGTCAGCCCTTACGGGCTTAGTGAGGGACACCTTGCGATGTCGCTCCCCTCGGGAATGTTGGCAACCGGCTCCAGCTTTTACAAGCTGCGGTTTCAAGCTTCGGGCTTTTACCTTGGTCCAGCATGATTAAAACCTTGCAGAGCAGCAAACTGAGGAAGCATTTGCTGGTGCGTCTCAACGACCTGTTGTCAACGTAGCGGGCTGGTTACCGCTTTCCCTGGTCAACTTGGCTTAAATCCTTTCGGCTTCAAGCCCCATCCTTCAGGATGGGGTAATTGACGACTGAGACGCTGGCGTGGGTGCGCGCTCCGTAGTAGGGCTGGCTGGCAGCAAAAAAGGCGCTGCGTTGGCGATGCGGTGGCGTACCCGGTCCAGCAAGTTGTTGCGGGCAGCATCATACGCCCGGTTCAGGGCTTGGCCAAAGGCTACCTCATCAGCCGAGCCGTGGCTTTTGAACACCAAACCGCGCAAACCCAACAAAGCCGCGCCGTTGTAGCGGCGATGGTCTAAGCGCTTTTTGAAGGCCGACAACACCGGATAGGACATCAGTGCAGCCAACTTCGTCCAGGGGTTGCGGGCAAATTCTTGCTTGAGAAAGCTGCTGACCATGCTGGCCAGCCCTTCGCTGGTTTTGAGGGCCACATTGCCGACAAAGCCATCACAGACCACAATATCGGTCGTGCCTTTGAAGATGTCATTGCCCTCGACATTGCCAAAGAAACGGATGCTGCCCGCCTCACCCGCATGGCGCAGCAATTCACCGGCTTTTTTAATCACTTCGCTGCCTTTGATGGCCTCGGAGCCAATGTTGAGCAGCCCAACGGTAGGTTGTTCTTGGCCTTTGAGTACCGTGTCTAATGCCGAGCCCATGATGGCAAATTGCAGCAGGTGCAACTCGGTGCAATCGACATTCGCGCCCAAATCCAGCACCGTGGTGGAGCCACCCAAAGCATTGGGGATTTGGCCCGCAATCGCCGGACGGTCAATGCCATCCAGTGTTTTGAGGATGTAGCGGGCAATCGCCATCAGTGCGCCCGTATTACCTGCCGAAACGGCCGCTGCCGCCGTGCCTTCTTTCACCTGTTGAATTGCTACGCGCATGGAGGAATTTTTTTTGCGCCGCAAGGCAATCTCTACCGGGTCATCCATCGTTACCACTTCGCTGGCGTGGATGGCCTGCGCGCGCTCGTGGGTAAAGCTTTGTAAAGCCTCGGGCAGCCCCACCAGCAACAAACGCGCGTCAGGGTGCTCGTCCAGAAACCGGCGGCACGCCGCCAAAGTGACGCGGGGGCCGTGGTCACCCCCCATGCAATCGACAGCCAGAGTAATCATGGAACAAATGTGGGGCTGTTCATGCAGCCAGTTCAAGAAAGAAAGCAGCGGGAAAAGCAAAGGCCCGTGCTACAAAACAAGTAGCCACGGGCCTTTGGAGGTATGAAGGTCTGGATGCGGTCAGGCAGCAGATTTATTCTTCAGCACTTGGCGGCCACGGTAAAAGCCGTTGGGGCTGATGTGGTGGCGCAGGTGGATTTCGCCGGTGGTGGCTTCGACAGCAATGCCAGGCACGTTCAGGGCATTGTGCGAACGGTGCATACCGCGCTTGGAAGGGGATTTTTTGTTCTGTTGGACAGCCATGATGGGCTCCTGGTCTTAAAAAGGGGTTGGTAAAAACGCGAGAGGCCCATTCAAAAGACACGAGGTGGGATTCGCGCGAAGCCTAAGATTATAGCAAAGGCTTAATTTTGCCCTTTGGCAACGCGCAAACTGGCCAAAGCGGCAAAGGGATTGGGCTTTTCGGCGTTGGCCGCTTCAAAATCTTCGTCGCTGGAGGCCAGCGGCACCGATTCGGGGCACTCTTCATGGCGCGGCACGACCGGCAGGGCCATGAGCAGCTCGTCTTCTATCAGGGTGTGCAGGTCAAAATCTGGCTCTAGGGCCAACAGGTCTTCTTCAAACTCTTCGTCCAGCGCTTCGGCGGTGGCCTCGTCGGGCACAAAGCGAAACGAACGCTCTACCAGCAATGGCACATCGACCGGCCCCAAGCAGCGTTGGCACAGCATCGGGAAGGTGGCCTCGACCCGCAAATGCAGCCAAGGCTGGTGGCCGTTGCCGCCGTCCGAGAGCATCTCGGCGTCGGCTTGCCAGTCCACACGCAAATTCGGGTGCAGCAAGCCGTGGGCCTCTTCGGCCAAACGGGTGTATCTGAGCAGGGTTTCGTGGTTGGCTAAATGCCCACCGGCCTGTGCAAAGGCTTTGATGTCCAGTTTTTCGGGGTGAAAGGTCTTGCTCATGGTGTGCAGTGTAAGAGAATTACCACCATGCAAGCTTTTTTTCCCCTACAACGCCCACTGGTGCTGGGTTCGACTTCGCGTTACCGGCGCGAGCTGTTGCAACGTCTGCAATTGCCCTTTGATGTGGCCGCCCCCGAGGTGGATGAAACCCCACAACCCGGCGAAGCCCCTGCCGCACTGGCACAACGTTTGGCCTTGGCCAAAGCCCATGCGGTGGCCAGCTGCTACCCCGAAGCCGTGGTGATTGGCTCGGACCAAGTGGCCGATTTGGCGGGTCATGCGCTGGGCAAACCGGGCAACCACGAACGTGCCGTAACCCAACTGGGCATGATGAGCGGCCATACGGTGATTTTTCAAACCGCTGTGGCGGTGGTGTGCCATGCCACCGGCTTTGAACAGCTAGAGCTGGCCCCGGTGGAGGTGCGCTTTCGTACCTTATCCGAGGACGAAATTGAACGCTACCTGCGCGCCGAACAGCCCTACGACTGCGCGGGCAGTGCCAAGAGCGAAGGCTTGGGCATCAGCTTGCTCGATGCCATCCTCAGTGATGACCCCACGGCCCTGATTGGCCTGCCTTTGATTCGCACCTGCCGCCTGCTGCGTGCTGCCGGAATCATCTTGCCATGAGTGCGCCCATAGCAAACCAGCAGGGGCGCGGCAGCCTGTATTTGGTGCCTGCGCCCTTGGATTTTGGCTGTGCCAGCCAAGCCGCTTTAACCGACAGCCTGCCCACGGCCACGCTGGCCACCGCAGCGCGGCTGACGCATTGGGTGTGTGAAAACGCCAAAAGCACCCGCGCCTACCTGAAGCGGATAGAGGCCCTGCATCCCTTGGCGCAAGCACTGCAAGCACAACACATCATCGAGCTGCCGCGCGAAGCGCACAAAAAAGGCGACCACGGCGACAAGGGCAGCGCAGTATTTGATGCCCGCCCCCTGTTGGCCCCCGCTTTGGCTGGGCACGATATGGGGCTGGTCAGTGAGGCGGGGATGCCCGCTGTGGCCGACCCCGGTAGCTCGGTGGTGCGTGCCGCGCACGATTTGGGCCTGAACGTAGTGCCCTTGGTGGGGCCGGTATCGTTGTTGTTGGCGTTAGCAGCCAGTGGCTTGAATGGGCAAAACTTTGCTTTTGTCGGCTACCTGCCGCAAGATGCCGCCGAACGCACCCAGCGCATTCGCGCTTTAGAAAGTTTGGCGCTGCAAACCGGGCAAACCCAGTTGTTTATTGAAACCCCCTACCGCAATGCCGCGCTGTTGCAGGCTTTGCTGCACAGTTTGGGGCCAAATACCCGGCTGGCACTGGCCAGCGGCCTGACGCTGGCGCAGGCGCGCATCCAAAGCATGGCAGTGCGCCAATGGCGACAACACCCCGAAGCCCCCGACAAACACACCCCGGTGGTGTTTGCGATTGGCCGTTGACCACAGCTGCTACTACTGACTACTGTTAGTGGCTGTGCGCCATGCTACTGAGCAGCACCACTACGGCCATGCCTAGCAGCAGCCACGCAATTTGAGCGGCAGTTTCGCGGGCGGTGAGGCGCTTTTGCAGTTGCGGGATTAAATCGGCCAAGGCGACGTAAATAAAACTGCTAGAGGTCAAGGCCAAGAAATACGGCAACCAGTCTTGCAACTGTGCCAATAAAAAGTAGCCCAACAGGCC
This sequence comes from Giesbergeria sp., assembly GCF_028686475.1. Classification (GTDB taxonomy): domain Bacteria; phylum Pseudomonadota; class Gammaproteobacteria; order Burkholderiales; family Burkholderiaceae_C; genus Simplicispira. The sequence goes on from NZ_JAQUCA010000006.1 coordinate 32,580, forward strand.
ACCAATCGCCGTGACAGCCCCGGCCAAAGACACCTTGAGCAAGGCCATGCGGCGGCTGGCACTGCTTTGGCGCAACACGACCAAATCACCGATGTGGTGCGGTACTTCGTGCGCCAGTACCGCCACGGCAGCAATCAACCCCAAACGCATATCGGCCATAAAGGCCGAGGCAATCAATACACCATCGCCAAAGCAATGCACGCTGTCGCCAGTGAGGAGCGTCCAGCCGCCAGTGCGCGGCCCATGTGCGTGGGCATGGTGGCTATGCCCATGCTGGTGGTGGTGATGATGATTATCGTGGTGGTGCCGGTCTTCTGCGCCATGCTCGTGCCGGGCTGGGCTGTGTGCATGGCCCACTGGGTGGGGGCTGGGTGCGCCGTGGTTATGCTCATGGCCGTGGTGCCAAAGTTCGGCCTTGTCCAGCAAAAAGAAAAACACCAAGCCCACCAGCAGCACAGCAAACAAATCGTGCGCGCCCGCTTGGCTCTCAAAGGCTTCGGGCAGCAGGTGCATGAAGGAGGTGGCCAACAGCGCCCCCGCAGCCAAACTGAGCAGGTACTGTGGCCCCAAGCTGTCACTGCGCCCGCCAAAAGAGGTCCGCAATAACAGGGCCGCAATCCAGACACTGCCAATGCCAGTGACCAAGGTAGCCAGCAAAATAACCAACAACAGCATGGTTACAACACAGTACCAGTACCCTGGGGATTCGGGGCGTGCGCTTGCACCTGTTCTTTGAGCTTTTCGCTGGCATGGAAGGTCACGACACGCCGCGCCCGAATCGGTGCTGGCGCGCCAGTGCGCGGGTTGCGTCCCGGACGGGGTGACTTGCTACGCACCTGAAAATTGCCAAACCCTAGCAGCTTGACCTCTTGGCCCTCAATCAGCTGCTTGGCTATCAAGCCAAAAAAGGTATCGACTATTTCTTGGGCATCGCGCTTGTTAAGCACCACTTCTTGCTGCAACAGCTCGATCAGTTGGGCTTTGGTCAGCGCCGGACTGGCGCAGGGCTGGGAGGACATGGCATTACACCCGCAAGCGGGCTCCGGTTTGTTCAACCAATTTTGCCACCACAGCGGCCACGGCGGCCTCAATCTCGGCCTCGGTCAGGGTGGCTTCGCCACTGCCCAAGGTCAGGCGCACGGCCAGACTCTTCTCTCCAACGGCCAAGCCGGTCGCAGGTGCCACTTCAGCCCCTTTGACTGGCTTGGGACGATAGACATCGAACAACACCGCTTGGCGCAGCATCTCGGGCGCAACAGCCGATTCAATCGCCGCCATGAGCTGGGCATGGCTGACCTGTTCAGCCACCACCACGGCCACATCACGCTGCACTGGTTGGTGCTTGGGCACGGTTTTCAACTGGGGCACGTTGCGTTGCAACACCGCATCCAATTCCAACTCAAACACGATGGGCGCTTGGGGCAATTCCCACGATTGGCGCCACTGTGGGTGCAATTCGCCCACAAAACCAATCGCTTTGCCATCCAACGACACGCGGGCGCAACGGCCAGGGTGCATGGCGGGGTGGGTAGCAGGTTCAAATTGGGCCTTGAAAGGGGACAACAGGGCCTCGACATCGCCTTTCAGGTCGAAGAAGTCCACCGCTTGCTCTTTGCGGCCCCATTGCAGGCTATCGGCGGGGCCAAAAGCCAAGCCTGCTACCCGCATGGGCTGGTCAAAGCCTTGCACGGTGGTGTCGCTGTTGGGCACGGTGGCATCGCGCAAGAACACACGACCCAACTCAAACACGCGCACGCGCTCGGCGCGGCGGTCCACGTTGAATTTGAGCACCTGCAACAGTGAACCCAGCAAGGAGGAGCGCATCACGCCCATTTGGCTGGCAATTGGGTTGAGCAGCTTAATCGGCTGGGCGTTGCCTGCCAACTCGCGCTCCCAACGCTCATCCACAAAACTGAAGTTGATGGTTTCTTGGTAGCCCAGTGCAGCCAATTGGCGGCGCACCGCAAAGGCACTGCGGCGGTTTTCGGCGCGCAGTTTGGCGGTGATGGGGGCCAGTGGTGGCGTGGTGGGCAAGTGCTTGTAGCCCACCATGCGGGCGACTTCTTCAATCAGGTCTTCTTCGATAGTCAGGTCAAAGCGGTAGGAGGGCGGTGTGACGGTCAACACACCATCGCCCTCTTGCACTGGCAAACCCAAACCACGCAAGGCAGCGGCGCATTGTTGCTGCGTAACGGCCATGCCCAACACCTTGGCACAGCGGGCGACGCGCAAGGTAACCGCGCTGCGCTCAGGCAAGGTGGTTTGCTGGTCGTCGATGGGGCCAACCACGGTGTCGGGGGTACCACAAATTTCCAGCACCAATTGGGTGATGCGCTCGATATGCTCAACGGTATGTGCTGGGTCAACGCCGCGCTCAAAACGATGGCCCGCATCGGTAGAGAAGTTATAACGGCGCGAACGGCCCGCAATGGCTTTGGGCCACCAGAAGGCTGCCTCGATGTAGATGTGGCGCGTATCGTCCGACACCGCTGTGGCATCGCCGCCCATGATGCCCGCCAGCGATTCAACTTGGTGCTCATCGGCAATCACACCCACTTGGGCATCTACCGTCACGGTGTTGCCGTTGAGCAGCTTGAGCTGTTCGCCCGGCTGGCCCCAACGCACTTGCAGGCCCCCGTGGATTTTGTCCAAATCAAAAATATGCGAGGGGCGGCCCAACTCGAACATCACATAATTGGAGATGTCCACCAGCGGCGAGACGCTGCGCTGACCACAACGGGCCAGTTTATCCACCATCCACTGCGGCGTGGCAGCGCGGGTATTCACGTTACGCACAATGCGCCCGCTGAAGCGGCCACACAAATCGGGCGCTTGCACGGCCACGGGCAATTGGTCTGGGATGCCGACGGATACCGCCGGAAACTCCGGTTGCAGCAGCGGTGCGCCGGTCAGGGCCGAGAGTTCGCGCGCAATGCCATACACGCTCAAGCAGTGGGCCAAATTGGGGGTGAGCTTGAGCGTGAGCAGGGTATCGTCCAGCTTGAGGTACTGACGAATATCTTGGCCCACGGGGGCATCCAGCGGCAGCTCTAGCAGCCCGGCGCTGTCTTCCGAGATTTGCAACTCGCGCGCCGAACACAACATGCCTTGGCTTTCTACGCCACGCAGCTTGCCCAGCTTGATGCTGAAGGGCTTGCCATCTGCGCCGGGGGGCAGTTCGGCCCCCACCAAGGCGCAGGGGATTTTGATACCGACGCGGGCATTGGGCGCACCACAGACGATATTGAGCAGCGCGCCCTGTCCGGCATCCACTTGGCACACGCGCAGGCGGTCGGCATTCGGGTGCTGCACCGCCTCTTTAATCTCCCCGACCACAATGCGCGTGAACGGCGGTGCTACCGGCTGAAGCTCTTCGACTTCCAAACCAGCCATAGTCAGCGTTTCGGCCAGTTGGGCCGTGGTGAGCGGGGGGTTGCAAAATTCGCGCAACCAAGATTCAGGGAATTGCATAGTCAGACTCGGATACTTCAGGGGCCGGGCAGGGGAGCTGGAGGGGCTGGGTTCGCTTTATTGGAACTGCGACAAGAAACGGATATCGCCGTCAAAGAACAGGCGCAAATCATTCACGCCGTAGCGCAGCATGGTTAAACGGTCCATGCCCATGCCAAAGGCAAAGCCGATGTATTTTTCGGGGTCTAGGCCCATATTGCGTACCACGTTCGGATGCACTTGGCCCGAACCGGCCACTTCCAACCAACGGCCTGCCAAGGGGCCAGTTGGAAACTGAATGTCGATTTCGGCGCTAGGCTCGGTGAACGGAAAGAAGCTGGGGCGGAAACGCAGCACCAAATCATCACTTTCAAAAAAGGTGCGGCAAAAATCGGTAAAAACCACTTTCAGGTCTTTGAAGCTGACGTTCTCGCCAATCCACAAGCCTTCGCATTGGTGAAACATGGGCGAGTGCGTGGCATCGCTGTCCACACGGTAGGTGCGGCCCGGCACAATCACGCGGATTTCCGGCATGGACTGACCGGCATCCATCAGGTGACGGTACTGCTTGACGTGCTGCACCGCATGGCGCACCTGCACCGGGCTGGTGTGGGTACGTAGCAAATTAGGCGCTGTGGCCGAACCGCCTTCGACATAAAAAGTGTCGTGCATGGAGCGCGCGGGGTGGTCTTCGGGGGTGTTGAGCGCCGTGAAGTTGAACCAGTCGGCCTCAATTTCTGGGCCTTCGGCCACGTCAAAACCCATCGAGCCAAAAATGCCCTCAATGCGCTCTTGCGTCAGGGAGACGGGGTGCAAGCCCCCCATGCCGCGCTGGCGACCGGGCAGGCTCACATCCAACGCCTCGGCCTTGAGTTGGAGTTGCAACTCGACATCGGCCAGCGCTTGGCGGCGCGCGGTCAGGGCGGCTTCAATGGCTTGCTTGGCCAAGTTGATGGCCGCGCCGCGCGATTTTTTTTCTTCTACCGACAGCTGCGCCATGCCCTTCATCAGCTCGGTGATGCGTCCAGCTTTGCCCAAAAACTGCGCCTTGGCGTTTTCTAGCTCGGCGGGGGTGGCACTTTGCGCGAACAACTGCTGTGCGCTTTCGGCCAGAGAGTCCAACTCGTTCATGATTTTTGCTCTTGAAAAGGCACAAGGGCTAGTGCTTTTGCAAGCCTAGCCCTTGTGGTTAGTGCGCTCACAGCTACTGCGGGCAGTAGCTACGGCTATGAAACTCAAGCAGCCAGTTTGGCCTTGACTTGTTCCACGATGGCGCCAAAGGCGGCCTTGTCATGCACGGCCAAATCGGCCAGCATTTTGCGGTCAATTTCGATGGCGGCTTTTTTCAGGCCGTTGGCAAATTGGCTGTAGGTCAGGCCCAATTCACGCGCACCGGCGTTGATACGGGCAATCCACAATTGGCGGAAAACGCGCTTGCGGTTACGACGGTCACGGTAGGCGTATTGGCCGGCCTTCATCACCGCCTGTTTGGCGATGCGATAGACGTTACCACGACGACCACGGAAACCCTTGGCCAGTTTCAGAACTTTTTTGTGACGGGCATGGGCCGTTACACCACGTTTGACGCGAGGCATGTGTTTACTCCTTGTTCGTCAGTGAATTACAAGCCGCACTTGGGCAGCATCTGCGCCATGTGACCCATATTGGTCTCATGCACGGCAGCCACACCACGCAACTGGCGCTTGTTCTTGGTGGTCTTCTTGGTCAAAATGTGACGCTTGAAGGCATGGCCGCGCTTAACGGTACCACCTGGACGAACGCGAAAGCGCTTTTTAGCGCTGCTCTTGGTCTTCATTTTGGGCATGTGAATGCTCCTTTGATTGTGCTCGTGAGGCGTTTGCAAACCTTTGCAAACTTGTTGGCCCCGAGACACTTCTGATTGGCAGGCCCCAAGCCTGCCACAAAGGGCGCGCTAGGCGCGCCCTTTGGTTTCCTGCATTGGCCACCCACTGAGGGTAGCCAGTGCAGGCTATTGGGTTGAGTGGACAGCGTCTGCGCCGCCGTCGGCGGGCTTAGTGCCACCACCACCGGCTTTTTTGCGCGCCGGAGCAATCATCATGATCATCTGGCGGCCTTCTAGGCGCGGAAACTGCTCGACCAAGATGGTATCGGCCAAATCATCGCGCAGGCGATTGAGCAAGGCCAAGCCCAGTTCTTGGTGGGTGATTTCACGGCCACGAAAACGCAGCGTGATTTTGCATTTGTCACCGTCGGCCAAAAAGCGGCGAATGTTACGCAGCTTGATGTTGTAGTCGCCATCATCGGTACCGGGGCGGAACTTGACTTCCTTGATTTCGATGACCGTCTGCTTGGCTTTGGCCTCGGCAGCACGTTTTTGCTCTTGGTATTTGAATTTGCCGTAGTCCATCAGGCGGCACACCGGCGGGTTGGCCGTGGCGGCAATTTCTACCAAATCCACATCCAACTCGCCTGCCATACGCAGGGCTTCCATCAGGCTAACCACGCCCAGCGGCTCATTTTCAGGGCCGGACAGGCGCACCTCGGGGGCCATGATTTCACGGTTGAGGCGGTGCTTGCGCTCCTCACGGTGGCGACGATCACGAAATTCAGTAGCTATGGCTATCACCTTCAGTCTAAATGCTACGAAAAGCGTAGCTGCTTGCAAACAGACAACAAGAACTGCGCCGTGATGAAGTTGCTTAGAACCTCTATCACTGCTTGGTGGCAACGGCTTGGGTGATCAGCTCGATGAACGCATCGACCGACATGACACCTAAATCTTTATTACCCCGGGCGCGCACTGCGACTGTACCGGCTGCACGTTCTTTATCGCCAGCGACAAGAATAAACGGCAGCTTCTGCATGGAATGCTCGCGTATTTTATACGTAATCTTTTCATTACGAAGGTCTGTGATGACGCGCAGTGGCTGTTGGGGCAAGGCTTGTTGCAAACGGGCCACCACTTCGCGGCAATAATCGGCCTGATCGTCGGTGATGTTGAGTACCGCTACCTGCACTGGGGCCAGCCAAGTGGGCAGCGCACCGGCGTGTTCTTCAATCAAAATACCAATAAAGCGCTCTAGGCTGCCCACAATCGCGCGGTGCAAAATGACAGGGCGTTTGCGGCTGCCATCTTCGGCCACATACTCGGCATCGAGGCGCTCGCTCAGGTTAAAGTCCACCTGAATCGTGCCGCATTGCCATTCGCGGCCAATCGCGTCTTTGAGCGTGTATTCAATTTTGGGGCCGTAAAAAGCGCCATCGCCTTCGGAAATGACAAACTCGCAGCCCGAATGGCGCAGGCTGTCCATCAGCGCCTGCTCGGCCTTGTCCCACAACTCATCCGAGCCAATACGCGCCGCTGGCCGGGTCGAGACTTTGTACAAAATATGGGTAAAACCAAAATCGGCATAGACTTGCTTGAGCACCTGGGTGAAGGTGTCGCACTCGGGCAAAATTTGGTCTTCGGTGCAAAAAACGTGGCCATCGTCTTGCGTAAAGCCGCGCACGCGCATGATGCCATGCAGCCCGCCCGAAGGCTCGTTGCGGTGGCATTGGCCAAACTCGCCGTAGCGCAGCGGCAAATCGCGGTAGCTCTTGATGCCTTGCTTAAAAATCAGGATGTGGCCGGGACAGTTCATCGGCTTGAGCGCATAGTCGCGCTTTTCCGACTCGGTAATGAACATGTTGTCGCGGTACTTGTCCCAGTGGCCGGTTTTTTCCCACAGGGTTTTTTCTAAAATCTGCGGCCCTTTGACTTCTTGGTAGCCGTTTTGGCGATAAACACCGCGCATGTATTGCTCAACCTGCTGCCACAACGTCCAACCCTTGGGGTGCCAAAACACCAAACCGGGGGCGTGTTCGTCCATGTGGAACAAATCCAACTCGCGCCCCAGCTTGCGGTGGTCGCGCTTTTCGGCTTCTTCTAGGCGCGTTAGGTACTGTTGCAGCTCGTCTTTGCTCGTCCAAGCGGTGCCGTAGATGCGTTGCAGCATCTCGTTGCGGTGGTCGCCGCGCCAGTAGGCACCGGCCACCTTCATCAGCTTGAAGTGCTTGAGCTTGCCGGTGCTGGGCACATGCGGGCCACGGCACAGGTCTTCAAAGGCACCTTCGCGGTACAGGCTCACATCCTCGTTGCTGGGGATGCTGGCGATGAGTTCGGCCTTGTAATTTTCGCCCAAGCCTTTGAAGTAGGCCACGGCCTCGTCGCGTGGCAGCACGCGGCGCACGATAGGCTCATCCTTGTTGGCCAGTTCGCTCATTTTCTTTTCGATGGCGGCCAAGTCTTCAGGGGTGAACGGGCGCTTATAGGAAAAATCGTAATAAAAGCCGTTTTCCACCACCGGGCCAATCGTTACTTGGGCCTCGGGGAACAGCGTTTTGACGGCATAGGCCAACAAGTGGGCGCTGGAGTGGCGAATCACCTCTAGGCCATCGGCATCTTTGGCCGTAATGATGGCCAAGGGGCTGTCTTGGGTGATTTGGTAGCTGGTATCGACCACCTTGTCGCCGATTTTGCCCGCCAGCGCCGCCTTGGCCAGACCGGCACCAATCGAGGCGGCGACTTCGGCCACCGTCACTGGGCCGGGAAATTGACGTTGCGAACCGTCTGGGAGCGTGATGTTCAACATGGGACGATAGAAAAATAAAAACGCGGCTCTGGGGCCGCGCTAAAAACAAGAAAGAAAACCGGTGCAGGCGCGAACTGCCGCCCCCTCAAAGGGCAGAAAAAAACTCCGTGGTGGTAGTTCGCGGTGTCATAACCGGGGTGCCTTTCTTGCACTGAAAAAGGAGAAAGTGAAGCCCCGATTGTCCCATAAAACCCAGCGGCCTTTACTTGCCCCGTGCTGGCAACACACCATGCAAGGTAGCGGCCAAGTCTTCGGCAGAAAATTTGGCCACGTAGCCATCGGCACCCACGCCGCGCACATGGTCTTCGTTGGCCGAACCTGAGAGCGAGGAGTGAATCACCACCGGCAGCCCCTTAAAGCGGGCATCGCCTTTGATATTGCGCGTCAGGGTAAAGCCGTCCATCTCGGGCATCTCCAAGTCGGTCAGTACCAAACACACCTTGTCCATGATGGTTTTGCCCTCGGCATGGGCTTGGTCCGCCAGCACTTGCAGCCTGTCCCAAGCCTCTTTGCCGGTTTTGACCATCTCGTAAGGCGCGTGCAGGTGCTGCAATTCTTGCTCAATCAGGGTACGGGCCACAAACGAATCATCCGCCGCCAAAATGATGGTGCCGTTTTTGATGTTGAGCTGTGAACGCGGCTTTTGCGATTCATTGGCGCTTTGCTCTTGTGGCGTGACCATTTGCAAAATGGCCTCGACATCCAGCACTTGGGCCAAGCGCGTGCCATCGGTATTGCCGTCTAAACGGGCAATGCTGGTAACGAGCTTGCCAGCAGCGCCGCTGCTTTCAGCAGACAACACTTGGTTCCAATCCAAACGCACAATATCTTCTACCGATTCGACCGCAAAGGCTTGCGTCGTGCGGGCAAACTCGGTCACCAGCATGATGTTCAAACCCGTAGTTGGCTTGCAGCCCACGATAGCGGGCAAATCCAGCACCGGAATCACCTGACCACGCAAATTGACCACCCCCAAAGAATGGGCTGAACCACCGGCAATCGGCGTGATGCTGGGCATGGCCACAATCTCGCGGATTTTGAACACATTGATGCCAAACAGCTCCGATTGTCCCAGTGCAGTATCTGTTCCTAGACGAAACAGCAGCAGCTCAAACTTGTTGGAACTGGTGAGGTTGGTCCGCTCATCAATCTCGTGTTGTACAGATTTCATTCCATGTCCTTTGCGCGGAGACTCGCGCGGGCAAATTTTAGGCTCTGGCGTGTGCTTCTACATGACTATACAAAAGAAAAATCCAAGCCAGCGTCGCCCGAGGCTAACACCAGTACCGACTGCGAGGATGGCCTACCATTGCAGCCCCCCAGCCAAACAACAGAATACTTTTTTCTACATCCTCTTTTGGAGAGGCCGCAGCCCAAGCCATGCTTTTAGGATTGATACCCCGCTCATTTCGCAGTCGCATGGCGACTTTTTTTGGCTTGCTGTCTTTGCTGGTGGGTCTGCCAACCTACCTCTACGTGAGTGAGGTGTACCGAGAACAGCTGCTGCGCGACCGACGTGAATACCTCAATGCCTTGACGGCTTCGGCGGCCACCGTAATCGCAGAGAATTTGGTAGAGCGCCGCCGCGAAATAGAGCTGTTGGCACAAACTACACTTTACCGGCGTGCCCCACTCGACAGCCCTGAGTTTCGCCCCAGCTTAGAGCGGCTAAAACAGTCTTATCCGCATTATTCTTGGATTGGCTTGGCCGATGCCGAAGGCCAAGTGCGCGCCGCCACCTCCAACCACCTGCTTCGGGCCAGCGTGGCGCAACGCCCCTGGTTTCAACAGGGGCGCACTGGCATTTTTACCGGCGATTTGCACGAAGCCCTGTTGTTGGCCAAACTACTGCAAAAACCCATACAGGGGCAGCCGATTCGGTTTATTGATTTTGCCGCCCCGGTATATGACGATGCCGGTGTATTGCGCGGTGTATTAGCCGCCCATGCCCATTGGCAGTGGGCCGGAGATGTGCTGCAAGTGGTCAGGCCGCGCAATGCCGAAGAACTGGGTTTGGATTTGTTCATCGTCAACCGCAACAACGAAGTCATCTACCCAGAAAATATCCCCACCGCGCTGAAAGTGCCCACCCCCGAGCAGCTGCGCCAGCCCGAAACGGGCTACTTCCACAACTGGGGCCAAGAGCAAGGCACGCTGTACCTCACGGCCAGTGCGGCCATTCAAAACCCCGTACCTGCCACCCCGTTAGAGTGGCGCGTGGTGGCACGCCAGCCAGCAAAAACTATCTTGACCGATGTGTGGGCTTTACAGCAGGTGATTTTATGGGCCTCTGGAGCTGCTGGCATCGCCTTTTTGTTGTTGGCATGGCTAGTGGCCAACCACATCAGCCACCCACTAAAGCGCCTGACCAGCATTGCGCGCCGCATTGAACGCGGCGAAGAAAAAGTATTGTTCGATGGCAATTTTGAGGCGCTAGAACTGCAACGCCTCTCCAATGCCTTGCAAGGCATGTATTCCACCCTGTTGGCGCAAAAAGAATCCTTAGCCCAAAACAACCAAATTTTGGAGGCCAAAGTGGTCGAGCGCACCGCCGAGCTACAGCAGCTCAATGCAGCACTAGACCGGCAAGCCCGCACCGATGCCCTGACCGGCCTGCCCAACCGCCGCCAAACCTACGAGCGGCTAGAAGAAGAATTTCTCCGCTTTCAACGCAGCCATGAGCCTTACAGCATCCTGATGCTGGATATTGATTTTTTCAAGAAAATCAATGACACCCACGGCCATGCCACAGGCGACATCGTGCTGCAACAGGTGGCGCACACTTTGCGCCAATCGGTGCGCGAGGTGGATTTGGTCGGGCGCGTGGGGGGTGAAGAATTTATGGTTATTCTGCCCATGACCCACCTGGACCAAGCGCTGTTGGTGGCAGAAAAAATCCGCCAGACAGTGGTTAATACCCCGATAGAGCCAGTAGGGCACATTACCCTGAGCCTCGGGGCGCAAGAAGTAGGCGTGGTAGATAAAAACCCACACGAGGCGGTAGAACAAGCGGACCAGTGCTTGTACCAAGCCAAGCAACAAGGGCGCAACCGGGTGGTGGCCTTCGGGTGCTTGGACTAAGAGGCCGTCGCCTCATACAGCGCGTTTTGCGTCGTCACCCGTTGCACAAAACCCGAGCGCTCCATCAAAGAGCGCGGTTGTTCTTGCGCTTGGTACAGGTGCAACACGCCACCGCGCAAGCCTACCGCCTTGAGAATTTGTTCTAACCCATCCAAGCCCGTGGTGTCGAGCGCAAACAAGCCTTTCATGTCCAACACCACCTCGGCACCGGCGGGGCCAGATTCAATCGTTTGCACCAGCGGGTCTATCTTGGCCATCGCACCAAAAAACAACGCGCCATGCAGTTGCCACACCAGCCGAGGCCGTGCAGGCGCGGCGCCTGTATTGGTGCTTGTTTCGGTGGCCGAGGCAGGTACCAGCTCGGCGCGAAACAAGGCCCCCATGCGCCGCACAAACAGCACACAGGCCAGCGCCAGCCCCACCTCTACCGCTACCGTCAAATCGAACACTACCGTTAGGAAAAAAGTGCCCAACATCAACAGCCGGTAATGGTTGCTGAAATGTTTGAGGCGCACAAACTCATGCCACTCGCCCATGTTCCAAGCGACAAACAACAAAATACCGGCCAACACCGCCAGCGGAATATGCAGCGCCAGCGGTGCCGCCAGCAGCACAATCAGCGCCAATACCAAGGCATGGACGATGCCTGCCATCGGCGTCGTGGCCCCAGCGCGCAGGTTGGTAACGGTGCGGGCAATGGTGCCCGTTACGGGCATACCGCCAAAAAACGGCACTACTAAATTGGCCACACCTTGCGCCATCAGTTCTTGGTTCGGGTCGTGCTTGCGGATGTGCGGGTCGGTGGCCAATTGGTCGGCCACGCGCGCGCAGAGTAAAGATTCAATCGCGCCCAGCAGGGCGATGGTCAGGGTAGGGGTGGCCAACAGGCGTGCAGTCTCCCAAGAAAACGACGGCAACGCAAATGCTGGCGGTTGTTGTGGAATGCCACCAAAGCGGCTGCCAATGGTTTCTACTGGCAACTCCAGCAGGTAGGCCAGTGCCGTGAGTGTGACCAGCGCCACCACTGGTGCTGGCACACGGGCAAACGCGCGCACTGTATGCCCTTCGGCCACGCGCAACACCGGCGAGCCTTTCAGAAACAAACGCGGCCACAGAAACAAGCCCGCCAAACAGGCCAGCCCCAGCGCCAAGGCATGGAGATTCACGGTATCCATATGCAGGGCCAGCACCTGCACCTGCGAGAAAAAATTGCCCGGCATTTTTTCAATGCTCAGCCCGAGCCAATCTTTGAGCTGCGACAGCGCAATCAACACCGCAATGCCATTGGTAAAGCCAATCACGATACTGACCGGGACAAAACGCACCAAATTGCCCAGCCGAAACAGCCCCAGCGCCAACAGCAGCACCCCAGCGCAAGCGGTAGAAATGAGCAGATTGGCGACACCGTAGCGCTCGACAATGCCATACACAATCACGATGAACGCCCCCGCTGGCCCGGCAATTTGCACATTGGTACCGCCCAACAGCGACACCAATACCCCGCCAATAATCGCCGTCCACAGCCCCGCCTCGGGCTTGAGGCCACTGGCAATGGCAAAAGCCATCGCCAAGGGCAGGGCCACAATGCCCACCGTGGCACCGGCACCGATGTCGGTCAGGGCGCGGCTGCGGTCATAGCCACGCAAAGCATCCAAAATACGGGGACGAAAAGCAAAAGACCAAGACATGCACGCTCCACAAAAAGCCATTGGGCCAAAGACAGCACTGCCGGGAACGGTGCCCATGTTGGCAACCGCGACCCCGGCAGCAGCGCTAAAGTGTAAACAGCAAAAAAATCAGTCGCTATTGCCGACAACCCGCCCCGGCGGCACAAGCGCTTGTGCGTTTGGAGTGGCCTCGGCGGTTGGCGTACTGCTGGGGGTAGCCAGCACCTGTCCGCCTTTCCAGCGGCGCAACACGCGCTGAAAAATCAAAGCATTGGGAATTTGCAAAAAGCTGCCGGGCGTGGCGCTATCTTCTAACGTGGTGTAGAGCATATTGATGTCAATCACCCGACCCTTGGCACCGGGTTTTTCTGCGGTATCAAGTAGCTCGATGGTGTCGCCCAAACTGAACGGCCCGACGGTAAAAATCAGCAGCGCACAAAACAGATTCGACAGCACACTCCAAGCGGCAAAAAAAGCCACCGCCCCCACCGTGGCAAAGCCGGTGAAGGCCGTCCACAGCACCGTGGCCGAGACCCCTAGGCGCTCCAGCACCAACAACAGCGCACTGGCCAAAATGGTCCAGCGCAACAAGCCGTTGATGGGCACCGTTAACTCCAACGGCATGTGGTAATGGGCACCAGCCCTGTCCACTAAGCGCAGTACCAGCCGCTGCAAGGCCCACGCGGCCAGCAAGATGAGCAAAATTTGCCCACCCGGAATGATGACTTCCAGCCAATCTTGCGCCCATTCGGGCAATTGGTCTTGCCAGTTGCGCTTGGCCATACTCTGAGCGTATTTTGCTTAAAGTTCGCGGCGCAGCGCCGGGAACAAAATCACATCACGGATGCTGGGGCTATCGGTCAGCAACATCATCAGGCGGTCGATGCCAATACCGCAACCACCGGCGGGTGGCATACCGTACTCTAAGGCGCGCACAAAGTCGTGGTCGTAGTACATGGCTTCATCATCGCCTGCGTGTTTGTTGTCCACTTGGGCATGGAAGCGCGCTGCTTGGTCTTCGGCATCGTTAAGCTCGCTAAAGCCGTTGCCAAACTCGCGCCCAGTGATATACAACTCGAAGCGCTCGGTCACTTCGGGGCGCTGGTCGTTGGCACGCGCCAGCGGGCTGATTTCGGTCGGATGCTCCATGATGAAGGTAGGCTGCCAGAGTTTGTCTTCTACCGTCTCTTCAAAATACAGTACCTGCAAACCGGCCAGTGTGCGCTGCGAGAGGCGATGTTTGGCCTCAGTAAGGCCCAGTTTTTGCAGTGCCGCCAGCAACCACGCGGCATCATCGACATGGTCACCGGCGTCGGTGTGCGCGATGATGGCTTCGCGGATGGTGAGGCGTTGGAAGGGTTGGCTCAAATCGACCCCCCGGTCTTGGTAGGACAGCTCCAAAGTGCCCACGGCCTTCATGGCGGCATCGCGCACCAGCGCTTCGGTAAAGTCCATCAAATCGCGGTAGTTCCAATAGGCGGCGTAGAACTCCATCATGGTGAACTCGGGGTTGTGGCGCACCGAGATACCCTCATTGCGGAAGTTGCGGTTGATTTCAAACACGCGCTCAAAGCCGCCCACCAGCAGGCGCTTGAGGTACAACTCGGGCGCAATGCGTAGGTACATCTCCTGCTCTAGCGCGTTGTGGTGCGTGACAAACGGCTTGGCATTGGCCCCACCGGGAATCGGGTGCAGCATCGGGGTTTCTACTTCTAAGAAGTTGTGCTGCACCATGAAATCACGAATTCCACTGACGGCCTTGCTGCGTGCAATAAAGCGGCGGCGGGCCGCTTCGTCGGTCATTAAATCGACATAGCGTTGGCGGTATTTGACTTCTTGGTCGGCCACGCCGTGGAACTTGTCTGGCATGGGGCGCAGGCTCTTGGTGAGCAAGCGCAGTTGCGTCACTTTGATGGTCAACTCGCCGGTTTTGGTCTTAAAGGCTGTGCCTTCGGCACCGATGATGTCGCCCAAATCCCAATGTTTGAAGGCGGCATACAGCTCTTCGCCCAGCGCATCGCGCGTAACGTACAGTTGAATGCGGCCACCGGTGCTGCCCAAGGAGCCATCTTGCACCGTGGCAAAGCTGGCCTTGCCCATCACGCGCTTGAGCATCATGCGCCCGGCCACCGACAAAGTGACGGCTTGTGCTTCTAGCGCCTCGGCGCTGGTGTCGGCATATTGTTGCTGCAAATCAGCCGCGTGGTGCGCCGGTTTGAAATCATTAGGAAAGGCCACGCCATTGCTACCTTGCAGCGATTGGCGCAAGGCGCGCAGTTTGTCGCGGCGCTCGGCCATGAGTTGGTTTTCGTCTTGGGAGGGAGAGGCGTGAAGATGGTCAGACATAGGTGCCGTCGGTGCGGGACGTAAAAATGGGGCTGCGAGCAGCCAAACCGCTAATTTTATGGGCTTGGGGCTATCATCAGCCTAAGCGCACCCCGCGCACCAGAATTTGCGACTCTCATCATGCTTTACCAGATTGTTTCTTTTTTGCTGGACGTGGCCGCTGGCCTGTTGTCTGGCGCTTGTTTGCTGCGCTTGTATATGCAATGGCAGCGCGTACCGTTTGGCAACCCGGTCGGGCAGGTGGTGTTTGCCCTGAGCGATTGGCTGATTTTGCCGCTACGCAAAATCATACCTCCCTTGGGTGGTATTGATATGGCCAGCTTGTTGGCGGCTGCGCTGGTGCAGTTGTTGCAATACCTGGTGTTGTGGTTGTTGTTGGGCGCAGGCTCGGGCTGGCTGTGGTTGCCTTGGCTGGCTTTGTGTGGGCTGGCACAGGTCGCCCTGACGGGCATGACGGGCATCATCCTGGTGCAGGTGGTGCTATCGTGGGTGCAAACGCGCTCGCCCATTGCAGACATTATTTACCGGCTCAGTGAGCCACTACTGCGCCCCTTGCGCCGGGTGGTGCCGCTGGTGGGCGGGGTCGATTTTGCGCCGCTGGTGCTGCTGGTGCTGCTGCAAGTGGCGGTGATGGTGTTGGGCTACGTGCAAACTTCCGTGTTGCGTTAAAAGCCTAATAATTGTCATAGCCCTCGCTATCGCCAGACCCTAAAGCCAAGCTCTCAAAGCGGGTTTGGTTTTTATGAAAATACAGCTTGACTGTGCCAGTGGGGCCGTTGCGCTGCTTGCCAATGATGATTTCGGCAATGTTTTGGTCTTTACTGTCTTTGTTGTAGTAATCGTCTCGGTAGATAAACAAGATGATGTCTGCATCCTGTTCAATCGCGCCTGATTCGCGCAAATCGGACATCATGGGGCGCTTGTCGGTGCGGGTTTCGACGCTGCGGTTGAGCTGCGATAGGGCAATCACTGGGCAACCCAACTCTTTGGCCAGCATTTTTAAGCCCCGCGATATTTCGCCCAATTCGGTAGCGCGGTTCTCGCCATGCCCACCGCTGGATCCGCTCATCAGTTGCAGGTAGTCCACCACCACCAGCCCCATTTTGCCGCCCAATTGCCGCGCCAAGCGCCGCGCATTGGCACGCAATTCGGAGGGGGTCAGGCCGGGGGTTTCATCAATGTACAAGCCCATTGTGCGTAGCCTTTCGATGGCTTCCGTCAGACGCGGCCATTCTTCGGGCGTGACGCGGCCATTACGCAAGTGCGATTGATCGACACGTGCCATCGAACCTACAATCCGCACCGCCAACTGGGCGGCGCTCATTTCCATAGAAAAAATGGCGACCGGCAAATTTTCGTGCAGGGCGGCATTCTCGGCAATGTTGATAGCGAAGGCCGTGTTGTGCGTGACCACGTCGTCATTGGTGATGTACAGGCGTTCTGGATGGCTCACAGCAATGCACTGGCATGGTGCTTCGCGGCTTGGCGTAATACTGCTGATGGTGAGCCGCTTGGCCCGCTGGCGCTCTAGCGGTAAGCGTGCCTGTTTTTCAGGCAACAGAAACAATGCTTGTGGCTGCGGATGGGCAATGTGGCAAATATAGGCAGGCAAGCCCGGCACCCGCAGGCCGTGGCTGTTACGGTAGTGTGGTGTTTTGCTGCTGATAGAACACCAACCGCCGAGCGAGCGCACCAGCTCGGCCAAATCCAGCGCCAATTGGTGGCTGGCGGTAGAAAAACGCACGCTGCCCCAGCGCTCTACCCAACCATCGGTATCGAGCAAACCACGCAGCAAATCTAAGCGGACAGCCCGCTGGGCTTCCAAATACAGGCGCGGAATAAACTTGGCATCACTGGCCAAACCGGATAGCCGCAAGCGCTCCAGTTCCACGCGCAAAGGATTAGGCTGTGCGCCGCCTTGCGCGCCCAGCCAAGCGCCTAGCACCCACGGGTCAATAGGCAAGGGATCATGGTGGCCAAAATCACCATTGGCTGTATCTATCCACAAGCGCCCTTGGTAACGTTTTTTTTCTAGCAACGCCATCATTTCGGCGGTGCTGAGCACTTTTGCTGCTGGCCAATGCCGACAATGCACACGCCATAAATGTTCGGCACAAGCTTCGGCGCTACGCCCATCCGAGAAGCTGAGGCGATAGACCGGTCGCACCCCTTGCGGAAAAATTCCTGTGACCACAGAGGCTTGACCATCCACCGAAGCCAGCGCGTCGCCCACCTCTAGCTGGCCCATTGCTTTCCAGCCGGTACGGGTGCGTACCTGTGCGTCCAATGGCTGCGCCTTGCCCATCGAGGGCCGCGCCGCCAGCACCACCATATCCCCCGCTTGGAGGCCTGAAGTCATTTTGTCCAAATCGATAAAACCGGTAGGCACACCCGTGATGTCGTTGGGGTTGTCGGCCATCTCTTGGATACGATCCATCAGCGTCACCGACAGATTTTCCATGGACTGGAAGCCCTGCTTCATGCGCGAGCCTTCTTCACCGATGTTGAAGATTTTTTGCTGCGCCTCGTCCAGAATTTTTTCTACCGCGCGGCCTTGGGTATTGGCGGCGTTGGTGGCAATATCGTTGCTGGCGTGCAGCAGTTTACGCAAAAGAGAGCGCTCGCGCACAATTTCGGCATAGCGGCGGATGTTGCTGGAGCTGGGCACATACTGGGCCAAGGAGTTGATATACACCAAGCCGCCCACTTCTTCGCCCTTGTTGCTGCTTTGCAAGCGCTCATAGACCGTAATCACATCGGCGGGCTTGTTGTCGTTGATCAGCTTGCCAATGCAAGCATAAATCAACTGGTGGTCGTGGCGATAAAAGTCGGTTTCTACCAACAAGTCGCCCACCCTGTCCCAGGCGTTGTTGTCTAATAGCAAACCACCCAGCACGCTAGACTCCGCCTCGATGGAGTGGGGCGGCACGCGCAGTTGCGATAGCTCGCGGTCTTCGTAGGGGGCAAAGCCACCATCCATAGGCATGAAGGGGTCAGAAGGCATCGGATTCCTTGGAGCAAGCCGGGGATGCTAACGGGTAACAAACGGGTAACGAACGGAAAAAACAAAAAAACCGCCCGAAGGCGGTTCGTGCAGAGCGCAAAGTGCGATCAGGCGGTTTCGCCGTACACCGACACAGTCACTTCTGCCACCACATCGGTGTGCAGCGACACGTTGACCGTGTTGTCGCCAATGGTCTTGATGGGGCCATTGGGCAGACGAATTTGCGACTTGAGCACCTTAAAGCCTTGCTTGTTCAGCTCGTCGGCAATGTCGTGGTTGGTGACCGAACCAAACAAACGGCCATCTACGCCAGCCTTTTGCGTCAGCTTGAACACCTTGCCAGCCAGCTTTTCGCCTTCGGCTTGGGCAGCAGCCAGCTTCTCGGCGGCGGCTTTTTCCAGTTCGGCGCGGCGGGCTTCAAACTCGGCCTTGGCAGCAGCAGTAGCGCGGCGGGCGCGACCAGTAGGAATGAGGAAGTTGCGGGCGTAACCGTCTTTGACCTTGACCAGATCACCGAGGTTACCGAGGTTCACAACCTTGTCGAGCAGGATGATTTGCATGGGTTGTGCTCCTTAGATCTTGTGCTGGTCGCTGTAAGGCACCAGGGCCAGGAAGCGGGCGCGCTTGATGGCGGTGTTGAGCTGGCGCTGGTAAATGGCGCGGGTGCCGGTCAGGCGTGCGGGGATGATTTTGCCGTTTTCGGCGATGAAATCACGCAGCGTGTCCACATCCTTGTAGTCGATTTCTTCGACGCCAGTGACGGTGAAGCGGCAGAAGCGCTTGCGCTTGAACAGCAGCGATTGGGTATTGCGCTTGGGGCGCTTGTCTTTGTTGAATTTCTTGAACGTGGCCATTGCGGACCTCTTGAAAATTAATTTTGTTGAATATCCTGAACGTGCAGCACGACAGACTTGCCATTGCGCGGTGTGCCTAAAAAACCGCTGAATTGCCACAAGCTACCCAAGGGCAACTTGGCCAATTGCTCAGCCAAAGGCCCAAAGGCCACAGCTTTGACGCTGGCCTTGACTTCTCGGGCTTGCCCGGCTTCTTGCTGGCGCGAGCTATGCTCTAAACGCAGGGCAATGGCGGGCAATCCGGCGGGCGTGAATCGCAAAGGCTCAGCCTCGGTGATACAGGCCGTCAGGGCAACGTGGTTTTGCACTCCGCTGGCAAGTGTGGGCTTAGCGTTCTGCGCGCTCGGTGCGCTCAGCGCGTTCGCCACGTTCACCGGCAGCAGCGTATTCGGCTTGGCTGGCTTTGCGGGCTTCTTCGCGCTCGACGGTCTTCATCATGGAAGAAGGGCCGGTGTCCGCCTTCTTCTTTTGCACGGTCAGGTGGCGCAACACGGCATCGTTGAACTTGAAGGCATGCTCCAGTTCGGCCATCACGGCTTGGTCGGCTTCGATGTTGACGCACAGGTAGTGGGCCTTGGCCAGCTTGTTGATCAGGTAAGCCAGTTGACGGCGACCCCAGTCTTCAACACGATGCACCTGACCGCCGCCAGCGACGATCATGCCCTTGTAACGTTCGAGCATGGCAGGAACCTGCTCGCTTTGATCCGGGTGGATCAACAAAATGATTTCGTAATGACGCATGCATACTCCTTCTGGATTAGGGAGCCACCCACTGCGTCTGTAGCGGTGTGGCAAGGCAAAGCCCGAGATTATAGCCACAGACCACGCCAAGCGTGCCAGCTTGTACACTTGGGCCTGCTTTGCTGCACATGCCGACACCATAAGGTGTGCGCTAGTGCTTGAAATGGTTTGGGCTGCCCCCAACTGCTGTGCAGCTCCACTGTTTTACCAGTTTCTTTTCAGTTTCTTCTACCAAAGTTTCCGACATGCCTGAAAACAACACTTCTGCCCCTGCCACGCCCCCCGCGCCCGAAGAAATTGAGGCCGCACTGGCCGCCAATGCCTCGGATGAGATGGCACGTTTGCAATCCGAACTGTCTGAACTCAAGGCCAAGAGTGCCGATTTGGCCGACCAATTTTTGCGCGCCAAGGCCGAGGCCGAAAACGCCCGCCGCCGCGCCGAAGAAGATATTGCCAAAGCGCGCAAATTTGGCATTGAAAGCTTTGCCGAAAGCCTGTTGCCCGTCTGCGATAGCCTAGATGCTGCGCTGGCCCTGCCCAACGCCACAGCACAACAACTGCGCGAAGGCTCCGATGCCACCTTGCGCCAACTCACTGCGGCGCTAGAGCGCAACAAAGTCGTGGCCATCAACCCGCCAGCGGGTGAAAAGTTCAACCCCAATTTTCACCAAGCCATCAGCGTGGTGCCCGCCGACCAAGAGCCTAACACCGTGGTCACGGTGCTGCAAAAGGGCTATGTGATTGCCGAGCGCATCTTGCGTCCGGCCTTGGTCACAGTCACGGCACCCAAATAAAAAATAGTGTGCGGGTATGGCTTGAACCTTCGCCAACCGACCACACGTTAGACGCATTCAATCATTTCACCAACATCACAAAGAGAGAGAATCATGGGAAAAATCATCGGTATTGACTTGGGCACCACCAACAGCTGTGTCGCCATCATGGACGGCAACAGCACCAAGGTGATTGAAAACAGCGAAGGCGCACGCACTACCCCCTCCATCATCGCTTACCAAGAAGATGGCGAGATTTTGGTCGGTGCTTCGGCCAAACGCCAAGCCGTCACCAACCCCAAAAACACCATCTACGCTGCCAAGCGCCTGATTGGTCGCAAGTTTGACGAAAAAGAAGTCCAAAAAGACATCGACCTGATGCCTTTCAGCATCACCAAGGCCGACAACGGTGACGCTTGGATTGAAGTGCGCGGCCAAAAACTGGCCCCGCCGCAAATCAGCGCCGAAGTGCTGCGTAAGATGAAGAAAACCGCCGAGGATTACCTGGGCGAGACCGTGACCGAGGCCGTGATTACGGTGCCAGCCTACTTCAACGATGCCCAACGCCAAGCCACCAAAGACGCTGGCCGCATTGCGGGCTTGGATGTCAAGCGCATCATCAACGAGCCTACCGCTGCCGCCTTGGCCTTCGGTTTGGACAAAGCGGGCAAGGGCGACCGCAAAATTGCCGTCTATGACTTGGGCGGTGGTACTTTTGACGTCTCCATCATCGAAATTGCCGATGTCGATGGCGAAAAACAATTTGAAGTGCTGTCCACCAACGGCGACACCTTCTTGGGCGGTGAAGACTTTGACCAGCGCATCATTGATTTCATCATCAGTGAATTCAAGAAGGAATCTGGTGTTGACCTGACCAAAGACGTGCTGGCGCTGCAACGCCTGAAAGAAGCGGCCGAAAAAGCCAAAATCGAGCTGTCCAACTCGGCGGCCACCGACATCAACCTGCCCTACATCACGGCAGATGCTTCTGGCCCCAAGCACCTGAACATCAAACTCAACCGCTCCAAACTGGAGCAATTGGTAGAAGAGCTGGTCGAGCGCACCATTGCCCCCTGCCGCACCGCTATCAAAGATGCGGGCATCAGCGTCTCGGACATCCAAGACGTGATTTTGGTCGGCGGCATGAGCCGTATGCCCAAGGTGCAAGAAAAGGTAAAAGAGTTCTTTGGCCGCGAGCCACGCAAAGATGTGAACCCCGACGAAGCCGTGGCCGTGGGTGCCGCCATCCAAGGCCAAGTGCTGTCGGGTGACCGCAAGGACGTGCTGCTGCTGGACGTGACCCCGCTGTCTTTGGGCATTGAAACCCTGGGCGGTGTCATGACCAAAATGATTACCAAGAACACCACCATCCCGACCAAGTTCGCGCAAACCTTCTCGACCGCCGACGACAACCAGCCCGCCGTGACCATCAAGGTGTTCCAAGGCGAGCGCGAAATGGCCAGCGGCAACAAACTGCTGGGTGAATTTAATTTGGAAGGCATCCCACCGGCAGCGCGTGGCGTGCCACAAATTGAAGTCTCGTTTGACATTGACGCCAACGGTATTTTGCACGTTGGCGCCAAAGATAAGGCCACCGGCAAAGAAAACAAAATCACCATCAAGGCCAACTCGGGTATCTCGGAAGAAGAAATCCAGCAAATGGTCAAAGATGCGGAACTCAACGCCGCTGAAGACCACCGCAAGCTCGAATTGGTGCAAGCGCGCAACCAAGGTGAAGCCGCTGTCCACAGCGTCAACAAGAGCCTGACCGAGTTTGGCGACAAACTCGATGCCTCGGAAAAGGGCGCGATTGAGTCGGCAGTCAAGGCGCTAGAAGATGCACTCAAAGGCGAAGACAAGGCCGCGATTGACGAAAAAACCACGGCCCTGATGGCCGCCAGCCAAAAGCTGGGCGAAAAAATGTACGCTAATGAGCAAGCGGCCCAAGCAGCCGCCGGTGCAGCAGAAGCTGGTGCCAGCAACCATGCCCACGGTGGTCAAGGTCAAAATGCCCATGCCTCCAACGCCAAGCCTGCCGATGACGACAACGTGGTAGATGCCGAAGTGAAGGAAGTCAAGAAGGGCTAAGCGGGTAGCGCTTGCGCTGACCATACCGCCGCGCCAGGCCCCCTGTATTGTGCTGGGGTGTCCGGCGCGGCGTTCCTGTTCTAACTGGGTACCTATCCATGTCGAAAAGAGACTTTTACGAAATCCTCGGGGTGGGCAAAACCGCCTCCGACGAAGAAATCAAAAAGGCGTATCGCAAGCTGGCGATGAAACACCACCCGGACCGCAATCAGGGTGAAGCCAGCAAGGGCGCAGAAGAGAAGTTTAAGGAGGTCAAAGAGGCCTACGAGATGCTCTCTGACCCGCAAAAGCGCGCCGCTTATGACCAATTCGGCCATGCGGGCGTGGACCCCAATCGCGGCCACGGTGGCCCCGGCACCGAGGGCTTTGGCGGCTTTGCCGAAGCCTTTGGCGATATTTTTGGGGATATGTTCAACCAAGGCAACCGGGGTGGTCGGGGTGCGGGCGGACGCCAAGTGTATCGGGGCAGCGATTTAAGCTATGCGATGGAGATTTCGCTAGAAGAAGCCGCCAAGGGCAAAAATGCCGAAATTCGCATCCCCGCGTGGGAAAACTGCGACACCTGCCACGGCAGTGGGGCCAAGCCCGGCACCAGTCCCAAAAATTGCCCCACCTGCCACGGCAGCGGAACGGTGCAACTGCGCCAAGGCTTTTTTAGCGTGCAACAAACCTGCCCGCACTGCCGGGGCACGGGCAAAATCATCCCCGAGCCTTGCACGTCTTGCCACGGTCAGGGTAAGCTGAAAAAGCAAAAAACCTTAGAAGTCAAAATTCCAGCGGGCATTGACGACGGTATGCGAATTCGCAGCACCGGCAATGGCGAGCCAGGCACGAATGGCGGCCCACCGGGCGATTTGTATATTGAGATTCGCCTCAAAAAGCACGACATTTTTGAGCGTGATGGCGATGATTTGCATTGCCAAGTGCCGGTCAGCTTTATCACCGCAGCCTTGGGCGGCGAGATTGAAGTACCCACCTTGGCGGGCAAAGCGGCGATTGACATCCCCGAAGGCACCCAAGCGGGCAAGCAGTTCCGCCTGCGTGGCAAGGGCATCAAAGGGGTACGCTCGAGCTATCCCGGCGATTTGTATTGCCATATCGCTGTCGAGACCCCGGTCAAACTGACCGAGCAACAACGTAAACTGCTACGTGAGCTGGAAGAATCGCTGCAAAAGGGCGGCTCGCGCCATTCACCCAGCGGCGAGAGCTGGACGGACAAGCTCAAGCGTTTTTTTAGCTAAGGGGCTGGGGGCGTTTTAGTGGTGCAGCACCCCAGCGCCCTGGATGTGCTGCATGGCGCTGTGCAACTCAGGCGAGTTCAGCACAGCGCGCAATGGGGCCAGCGCCGGAAGGCTAAAGTAAGAGCGCAAATGGAAGCTGTCCGAGCCTAAATCGGCGTCCAAATCGTAGGCTTTGAGCGAAGCCAGTTGGCCCAAGGCCAACCTCTCGCCCAAGCCCACGCACAAATAACCCAGCGCCAGCAGGGGCGCGTGCTGGGCATCTGCCGCACTGGCGGGCGTGACCAGCACGCGGCTAATCGCGGAGACATCTTGCACCAAGGCAGCGGGCAGCTCCCATTGGTGCAAGACCAAGCTGGCCACTTCGCCAGCGGCCAAGCCAATCACCTCTTGCTCTAATTGGGCGCGGCGCAGGCGGTCTAGCATCAGCCACTCTTCTACGCCATTGCTCGGCAACAAAGAAGCCGCCGCCAAATGCCCGACAAACACCAGCACCACCTTGGTGGCCAGTGCGCCCGGTTCTGGCAAGTTCAAGCCCTTGCCCAAGTGCAGACACAGCTCGCTGGCCACAGCGCTGGCACGCCAAATGGCATCGAAAGAGCGCTGGGCCGAGGCCAGCTCGGGCCGAAACGCCTGCGCCAGCATGTATTGCAGGCAGATGTTACGCACCGTGTCCATGCCCAACAGCGTGACGGCAGGCTCGATGCTCATGACCGGCTGGGGCAGGCCATAAAACGGCGAGTTGACCATCGCCAGCACGCGCGCTGCAATCAGTGGCTCGCCCATGAGCAACTCGCTCAATTCTGCGGGGTCAGCGCGGTTGAAAAAATCGGGTTCTAGCAGTTTTTGCATCGACAAGGGCGGGCGCGGAATACCACCCACCACCGTCATGAGGGCCTTATGCCGCGCACCCGATAAATCGCGCTCACGCATCCAGTGCAAAGCCGCCAATTCTGGCGGGGTATTGGGCGGCAGCAAGACGGCACCGGCGTTGGACGCTGGACTGGTGTGGGGAAAGGCGTTCTCTAAGCCTGGCACATTCACTGCTGGGCGCTTGGCCGGCAAAATCGTGGGCGGTTGGGGGGGTGGTGCGGCCGCCTCTGGTGCGTCATGGGGCAAGCGCTCTGCTTCCATAGGACGCTGGCGGGTGGCAGGGCGTAACTTCCACCAGACCAAGGCAGCAAGAACGAGCAAAACAGGGATCAAGAACAGCAGGGCGGGCACAGGCTCAACTCCTAATAAGTAGGGCGACAAGTGGGCTATGCTAACCAGTCTGCACCAGACGAATCAAAAAATCGTTTTGGCACAGTGCCAGCAGCTGGCAGCAGAGATGGCCCAGGCTCAATACAATGCCCGCTCCTTTACGTCCACTTTTTTTGTGCCTGCATTGTGCGTCGCCTGACCCGTCCCCGCTTACTGATTTTGCTGGCTGTGCTGCTCTCATTGGGGATTGGTGCCTTGTTTATGCACGCTATCTGGACGATGCGGCAAGACCAGTGGAATTTTGCCACCCGTACCAATATCAATTTGGCCCAAACTTTGGCCCAAGCCATTCACCATACGCTAGACAGTTTTGATCAATCGCTGCAAGGGGTGGTCAGTGGCCTAGAAGATGCCCAAGTGATGGCACTGGCACCGCCCTTGGCCGAGCGCGCCTTGTTTGACCGCTCCTTGGCCATGTCTGACATTGAGGGGGTGTTGGTGTTAAACCTAGACGGCAAGGTGTTAATGGCCTCTGGCCCCCGCAAGCCAGCACCGGGCACCAGTGTCGCCCTAGAGGCTTTGGGGCTGCTGCGCGCCGGACAGGCCAGCGCATTGCATGTGGGCACCCCCATGCACAGCCCCTTTTCTGGCATGTATGTACTGCCCTTGAGCCGCCCGTACAACGGCAGCAATGGCAATCTGGCGGGTGTGGTGGTGGGTTTTATCCGCTTACAGCATTTCAATGATTTGTTTGCCTCGTCCCAGTTGGGGAGCCACAGCGGCATCAATTTATTTTTGCTCAACGGTACGGTGGTGGTGCGTTTTCCGTACAACGACCAAGATACGGGCAAATCTTTGGCCGGCACCGAGAACATGCGCCGTTTGCAATCGGCCACGCAGGGCTCTTTTTCTAACCGCGCAGTACTCGATGGCGTGCTACGCACCTATGCTTTTCACCATGTGGCCCATTATCCCTTGGTGATTAACGTCGCCCAGTCGATTGATGAGGTGCTGGCCGACTGGCGGCGCAGCGCCATGTGGCTAGGTTTTTTTGCCTTGGTGCTGATGGCGGCCTGTATTGGGCTGGCCGTATTGTCGGCGCGCGAGTTAGAACGGCGCCAAGCCATGAGCGCTCAACTGCAACAAACCCAGCATGACCTGCAAACCATCTTAGACAACCTGCCCTCCTTGGTCAGCTATTGGGACACCGATTTGCACAACCGCTTTGCCAACCGCGCCACCGAGCTGTGGTTTGGCATCACGCCCGAACAATTGCGCGGGATGCCTGCGTCCACCTTGCTGGGGCCGGATGGTTACGCCAAAGTGCAACCCTATCTGGAGCGCGCCTTACAGGGTGAAACCCAAACCTTTGAGCGCTGCATCACCGATGCCCAAGGGCAGCAACGCCACACTTACATCACTTATACCCCCGACATCGAGCAAGGCACGGTGCGCGGCTTGTTGGTGCAGTCGATAGACATCAGCGAGCGCAAACGCATGGAAGATGAGTTGTTTGAAGAAAAAGAACGCATCCGCCTGACGCTCAAATCGATTGGCGATGCCGTCCTTTGCACCAATGCCGAAGGAAAAATCACCTACCTCAATCCGGTAGCGGCACGCATGACGGGCTGGAGCAAAGAAGCCGCCATTGGGCAAGACATTGACCAAGTAGTGCCGCTGTATCTCAACAATGGGCTGCTGCTGCAACCGAGTCCACTGCACCAAGCCTTAGAGAGTGGCCTCTCTTGTGGCCCCACGCGCGGAATCGTGCTACAAGGCACGCAAGGGCAACGCTACGATGTAGAAGAATCGGCCAATCCGATTATTGACCGCCACGGCCAGCGCACGGGCGCGGTGATGGTGCTGCACGACATGACCGAAACCTTGGCCATGAGCGCGCGCATGGCCCGTTTGGCCCAATACGATGCCCTGACGGATTTGCCCAACCGCCTGCTGCTGCAAGACCGCGCCAGCCATGCACTGGCGCAAGCGCGGCGCGATGGCCGCTTGCTGGCCGTGATTTATTTAGACTTGGATGGCTTTAAGCAGGTCAATGATTGCATGGGCCACGAAGCAGGCGACCAATTGCTAGTGGAGTTTGCCCAACGCCTCAAAGCCACGGTGCGTGAATCGGATACCGTATGCCGCCAAGGGGGCGATGAGTTCGTGCTGCTGTTGCCGGGGCTGGACGATGTGGCCCACCTCGACCGACTCGCCCACAAAATACTCTCCACGTGCGATGCGCCGTTTTTGTTGGGCGGCGGTTGCGCTGGCAAGGGCGGCTGTATTGGGGTCAGTGGGGGCGTGGCGCTGTTTCCGCAACACGGCCACACCTTTGAATTGCTGGCGCGCCATGCCGATGAGGCCATGTATGCCGCCAAACGCGCCGGGCGCGGACGCTTTTATCTTTACCACGGCGAAGGGCTACCCCCCAGTGTCATTACACCGCGTGCCGCCTGATGTCGGCGCTGCTCTCGTCCTCGCCCGATTGGCTGTGGGTGCCGGTGGTGCTGGTGGCCGCTTTGGCGCAAACGGTACGCAATACCGCGCAGCGCTCTTTAACCTCTGAACTGGGCACGCTGCCTGCCACTTTGGTGCGCTTTTTGTACGGGCTGCCGTTTGCACTGCTGTATTTAGCGGTTTTGTATCTGTGGCTGCCCGCAGCGCGGGTGTTACCCAATTTCAGTGCCAGCTATGTCGGCTGGATTGCCTTGGGGGCTTTATTCCAAATTTTGGCCACAGCGGCCTTACTGCGCGCGATGGAAGAGCGCAATTTTGCCGTGGCAGTCACTTTGGCCAAAACCGAAGTGCTGCAAGTGGCCTTGTTTGCAGCTGTGTTTTTGCACGAGTTGCCCACTGCCTTGGCCCTCGTGGCTATGGCTTTATCTACCTTGGGCGTGGTGGCGCTATCGCTGCCGGGGCGCGGCCAGTGGTTGCAGTGGTCGGCTTGGCTAAGCCCTTCGGCCTTGTACGGGCTGGCGGGCGGTGCCTGCTTTGCCGTGGCGACGGTGTGTTTTCGGGGTGGAGCGCTGGCGCTGGATGCTGCCTCGCCTTGGGTGTCTGGGGCTTGGGGGGTGCTGCTGGCGCAAAGCCTGCAATCGGTGGGTTTGGGTGCTTGGGTAGCGCGGCGCAGTCCGCAGGGCTTGGCCCCATTGTGGCGCGCTTGGCGCGTGTCTTTACTCACAGGGGCAATGGGGGCAATGGCCTCGATTGCCTGGTTTACCGCCTATGCTTTACAGAACGTAGGGCCGGTACGCACACTGGGCATGATTGAGGTGGTGTTTAGCTACTTTGTCTCGCGCCGCATCCTGAGTGAACATCTGGCATGGCAAGAAAAAGCCGGAATGTTGCTGGTGGTGGCCGGACTGGTGTTGATTTGTTGGCCTTAAATCAGGCCCCAGCGTGTGCAAAAAAATACCAGCCACCATGACGGAATGGCGAAATTAATTGTATCTATTTGTAAAATATACAGCCCCAAAGCAGGGCATTTTGAGGAGGAGACCCCACCATGCGCGTCAATTTGCCCGTGACCGATCAGGAGTATGACTACCCTGCCCACAACATGCTGGTCTCTACCACCGACACCACGGGCGTTATCACGCATTGCAACCAAGCTTTTATGGATGCCAGTGGCTACACCTACGAAGAGCTGATAGGCCAGCCCCACAACCTGATTCGCCACCCCGACATGCCGCCCCAAGCCTATAAAGATTTATGGGCCACGGTGGGCCGGGGGCTGCCGTGGTCGGGCATTGTGAAGAATCGGCGCAAAAACGGTGGTTTTTACTGGGTACGCGCCAACGTTACGCCCATCATGGAGGGGGGCAAGCCCTGTGGCTATATGTCGGTGCGTACCAAACCCAGCCGAGCCGAGATTGCCTTGGCTGAAGGTTTGTATGCCCAATTGCGTGCTGATTTGGCCGCACAACGCCAAACCTTCAGACTCTACCGTGGTGCCGTGGTCTATCCCGGTTTGCGCGGTGTGTTACAGCGTATGCGACAAATGGGGGCTGTGCCCACCTTAGCGCTGATGCTGTCGGGCACAGCGGCACTGGCAACCCTACCGCGCTGGCTCGATTGGCAGGGGCCACTGGCGTGGGCCACAGAATTGGCCCTGCTGCTGGCCGGTGGCGCAGTGGTGCTGACATGGTTTCAGCGGCGCATTGTGGGCGGGATGCGCGATGCGGGCAACTTTGCGCGCGACATTGCCGCTTGCAACCTCAGTACCCAACTCGATGTAGCGCAGTTTGCCAACTCTCTGCAACCGATGGCACGCAGCCTGCAACAAATTCAGGTCAATTTGCGTGCCGTGGTAGGCGATGTACGCACCGAGATTTTGGGCTTCATGAAGGCGGCAGACCACATCGCGCAAGGCGGGCACGATTTATACAACCGGACAGAGGCGCAAGCGCACAATTTAGAGAAAACCACTGCGGCGATGGAAACCCTGTCCAGCGCTGTCCACCAAACCGCGCAAACCGCCGAGCAAGTCTCGGGCGATAGCGTGCAAAGCGCTGGCGTAGCACGCCAAGGCGGCCACGCCGTGCAGCGGGTGGGCCAAGCCATGCAAGCGATTGAGCAATCATCGCGCCAAGTGGGCGACATCATTGGGGTGATTGAGGGCATCGCCTTCCAAACCAATTTGCTGGCCCTGAATGCGGCGGTCGAGGCAGCGCGGGCGGGCGAACAAGGGCGCGGCTTTGCCGTGGTAGCGGGCGAAGTGCGCGCACTGGCCCAACGCAGCGCGCAAGCCGCCAAAGAAATTCGCACCCTGATTAGCACCTCAGCCCAACAGGTGCGCGAGGGCAACCAAGAAATGGCCCAAGCCGGACAAACCATCGACGAAGTGGTGGCCTCGGTGTCGCGGGTGAGTGAGCTGGTGCGGCAAATTAGCCACGCCACCACCGAGCAATCGGTGGGTATTGACCAAGCCAATGCCGCAATGGTGCAATTAGAGTTGGTAACACAGCAAAATGCGACTTTGGTAGAACATACTGCTGATGCCGCTGATGCGCTTAAAAATAGCTCTACGGCGCTGTCGCGTTCGGTAGAAGTATTTAGACTCGATTAAGCGCGCCCCACCTCCTCACTCCAAAGACTTGCCCCTATGCGTACCAATTTACCCGTTACGTCCCAAGAGTTTGATTATCCGGGCGAGGAGCTTTTGATGTCCACCACCGACGAAAAAGGCCGCATTACGCACTGCAATGCGGCTTTTTCGCGCGTCAGTGGCTACACCATTGAGGAGCTGATGGGCCAGCCGCACAATATGGTGCGCCACCCCGATATGCCGCCCGAAGCCTTTAAGGATATGTGGCACACCATTGGCAAAGGCCGCACTTGGGTGGGTATCGTCAAAAATAGGCGCCGCGATGGCGACCATTATTGGGTGCGCGCCCACGTCACACCGCTGATGGAAAACGGCAAACCCAAGGGTTATATGTCGGTGCGGGCCAAGCCATCGCGCGAAGATATACGCGAAGCCGAGGCCCTGTATGCGCGCGTGGTACAAGAGCGCACCAGCGGGCGGCACACGTTTTATTTGCACGCCGGACGGGTGCGCCCCACCGGCTGGCGCGACCGCTTAGGGCGTTTGCAGCGTGCCACTTTTACCGAGCGCTTGCTGGGCATGATGCTGCCGTTGTGGCTGGCCGCTTTGTTGCCACAGCAAATGGGCTGGACGGAGAGCGCAGCAGGGCAACTGGTGCAAATGGCACTGGTGTTTGCAGTTTCTGGCATCATCGTTTGGCGCTTTCATCGGCGCATTACGCTGGCGCTGGCCGATGCCAATCAATTGGCGATTGGCATTGCGGGCTGTAGCATTTCCGGGCACGAAAAGCGCATCCACGAGCGCCACCCCACAGCCTTGTTGATTGAGCGTTTGCAGCAAATACAAGTCAATTTGCGCGCCATTGTGGGCGATGCGCGCACCGAAATCAACGGCTTTGGCCGCATTGCCGACACCATTGCCCACGGTGCCGAAACACTGGCCCAGCGCACCGAGGCCCAAGCTGCCAACCTAGAGCAAACTGCCGCCTCGATGGAGCAATTGTCCAGCGCGGTGCGCCAATCGGCCGACACCGCTCAACAGGTACTGCGCGAAAGCGAACACAGCGCCAATTTGGCGCGCCAAGGGGGGCAGGCAGTCACCAAGGTCGGCCAAGCGGTGCAAGCGATAGAGCAGTCCTCGCACAAAATGGGGCAAATTATTGGCACGATAGAAGGGATTGCCTTCCAAACCAATTTATTGGCGCTGAATGCCGCCGTAGAAGCGGCCCGTGCGGGCGAACAAGGCCGAGGCTTTGCCGTGGTAGCGAGCGAGGTGCGCGCGTTGGCCCAACGCAGTGCCACGGCAGCGCGCGAAATCAAGGCCCTCATCCACGAGTCCAGCAGCCAAATTGGCCAAGGAGCCAGCCAGATGGATGCTGCGCGCCAAACCATCCAACAGGTGGTCGAATCGGTGGCCCATGTCAATGAGTTGATAGCGCACATGGGCACCGCCACGCAAGAGCAATCGCAAGGCATTGCCCAAGTCAACCAAGCCGTGAATGAGCTAGACCAAGTAACGCAAGAAAATGCGGCCCAAGTGCAAGAATCGGCCTCTACCGCTGCGGCCATGAGCAACAACGCCGGTGTGCTGGGGCGCACGCTGGCGGTGTTTCAATTGCCATAAACATGCCAGCCGCGTGCCAGCCCTTTTTATTGCCGTGCCGTGCGTATATTGCGTGGTAAAGCCTGTGGGTGGCTGGTGCGAAAGGGGTTGATGTCCAAACCGCCCCGGCGCGTGTAACGGGCATACACCGTCAGTTTGATGGGTTTGCACTGTTGGCGAATATCCATAAAGATGCGCTCGACGCATTGCTCATGAAATTCATTGTGGTTGCGAAAACTAACGATGTATTGCAACAGGCTTTCTTGGTCTATCTGGGGGCCGCTGTATGCAATCTGCACGCTGCCCCAATCGGGTTGACCGGTCACCAAGCAATTGCTTTTGAGCAGATGACTGACCAGCACCTCACTGACGGGCGGCTCGTTCAATTGGGCGCGCAACAAGTCGGGTGCCGGTTGGTAGCGCGTGCATTCAATGTCCAGCCGGTCTAGCAGCAGGCCATCGAGTTCATGCACTGGCTCACGGTCAAACAGTTCGGGCAGCAGCAGTTTGACCCCGACGGTGGCAGCGCGCTCGCTGCCGCGCCAAACGGCATCGCTGATATCGGCACGGATGCGCGCTTGCACTTCGGAGGCATCGGCAAAACGGGTGTTGTTAAAACTGTTCAGGTAGAGCTTGAATGATTTGCTTTCCACCAAGTTGGGGGTTTCGCAGGGCACGGTGATATGCGCCAGCGCCACTTGGGGTTTACCGCGCAGATTGAGCCAAGACAACTCAAACGCCGTCCACAAGTCTGCACCAAAAAAGGGCGGCTCTGCGCTGATGCCCAGTTCGTTGCGTTTATCGCGGCGTGCAATCGGAAACAGCAAACTGGGGTCGTATTGGTCGGCATAGGCGGTGGCCTTGCCCAGTTGGGAGTATTCAGGGGTGTTGGTGTGGTTGGACATAAAATTTGGGGGAAATCGCACGAAATCGTACGCTAAGCCAGTTTCCACCTGCCCTTAGTGGGGGCGCTTGCGGTGCGGTATGGACATCGTACCCACCTCACCATCCAAAAGCGCCTGATCCTGCTCGGCCTCGGGCCACAGTACCGGAAAGTAAAAGCGCAGTGCATGACGAGGAATAGCGAAACGTAAACTTCCGTAGGGCGAGTGGGTGGCCACGAATCCGCGTTGCAGCAGGGCCGATACCAGGGATGTGGCCAGGCGGTCGCCCAGACCGGTCATGGTCTTGAAATCAGCACGACCCAGCTCGCCTTGGGTGGCAAACAGATAGTGCAATGGCATTAGTGCCTCGGTACGCACGCCCGACTTCACCACAGCGGCCTCAAAAGTCAGTGCAGCCTGGATGCGGTCGCGCATCCCTTGACACCATCGCACTGCCGTCCGAAAGCCGAAGGTCATCGGCTGGCAAACCGCCGAACAGTTCCCGGTGCAACCAAGACAGCGCATCGGCGGAGTACAGCCAGCGTGCGACCTCGTCGCCCAAGACCGCCCGTTTGGCATCCAGCTCGACCTCGCAGTGGGCCTCGGTTTGGATATGGGCCACCGCCAGCCGCTGCTTGCGTGTCAAATCGCTGGCTTGCTCCAGCAAGGGCCCCATGAGCGCCTCGGATGGCAGCAGCGGTTCAAACTGGTGCGGGGAGTCGTATCGCGTGATAATTTGCGTCTTCATCTGCGACATTCTATGTACCCACATTTAGCTATGAAATAAGACTAAATGCTCTCATTTTTTGCGACATAGATAGCGGAGATAGCAGTCGTCTCAGAATTCGGAATTGGGGTCGCTTTAAAAAACGGAATTTAAAGCACGATTTTTCCGAATTCTGCGATGCCCCTAAAAGCTTTCCCAATCGCTATCGTTTTGTAGCGCAGTTTTGGCGCGCGATGCAGCAGGGGGAGGTGGCAGTGCGGTGGCCGTGGCTTTGCGCGGTGCGGGCATGGCTGCTGGCCGCCGTGCAGGTGGGCGCGGCATGGCGGGGGCGGTGGACAGGTTGGACATGCGCGGTGCAGCGGCATAGTTGCTGGCCGTGCTTGCATAGCTGCTGCGCCTGGCCCCTGAGGCTGTTGGCGGCAGCAGCCATTTCCTCGACCAAGGCGGCGTTTTGCTGCGTGGCTTGGTTCATTTGCGTCACGGCTTGGCCCACTTCAATCACGCCGGCGCTTTGTTCGGAGCTGGCGGCGCTGATTTCGCCCATGATGTCGGTCACTTGCTTGATGCTGCTGACCACCTTGTCCATAGTTTGGCCGGCCTTGTCCACCAAGGCGGTGCCTTGGCCGACGCGCTCGACGCTGTCATCGATCAGGGTTTTGATTTCTTTGGCCGCAGCCGCACTGCGTCCGGCCAAGGCGCGCACCTCACTGGCCACCACGGCAAAGCCCCGGCCTTGTTCACCGCCTTCGACCGCCACGTTGCTGGCCTGCTGCGCCAGCTGGTTGGCTGTGCGCGCGTTGTCGGCGTTTTGGCGCACCGTGCCACCCAAATGCTCCATGCTGGAGGCGGTTTGCTCTAGCGCGCTGGCTTGGCTTTCGGTACGCGCCGACAGGTCTTGGTTGCCTTGGGCGATTTGGCTGCTGGCCGTGGCCACCGATTCGGAGCCACTACGCACCGTGCCCACGACGCGGATGAGCGAGCTTTGCATCTCGTTCATGGCTACCAGCAGGGTGCCGATTTCATCGCGGTACTGGGCGTGGATGGGTTGGCTTAAATCGCCTTGGGTGATATGGTGCGCCACCTCTACCGCTTGGTGCAGCGGTGTGGTGATAGAGCGCACGATGAGTACGCTCAAGACCACGGTAGCGCCCACGGCAATCAGCACCAAAATAATGGTTTGCACCTGCGCTGCGCTGTACGCCGCAGTAGAGGCTTGCGCCGCTTTGCTGCTGCCTTGCTCGTTAATTTTTGCCAGTTTTTCTACGTCTTCTTGTAAGCTATCGAAAACTTGCTTACCTTCACCTTCAAACAGCACGCGCGCCTCTTCATTGAGATTTTGGCTGCTGAGAGCCAAGACTTTTTTATGCAGCTCTTGCAGCTGTTGCCACTTACCCAGATAGATGCGATAAATTTCTTTTTCGCTAGGCTCGGTAATCAGGGCCTCAAAGGCTTGACGGGTCTTTTCTACCGTAGCTCTGCGTTGTTCGATCAGCGTTTCTAACCGACTCATGGCCTCGGGCTGGGTGTTCATGATGTGGTTGGCCAAGGCCAAACGCAGATGGCTATGCTCAAAGCGCAGCGTTTTTACTGTCGCAACGGCGGGTAACCAAACTGAAGCAACCTCATCGGCTGCATCGTGCATTTGCCGCATTTTGAGCAGCGATGCGCCCGCCAGCAGCAATAGCAGCAGCACAATCAAGCCAAAGGCGGCCGATAAGCGGCTGCCGATTTTCCAATTTCCCATATTCTTTACCTCTGTTGTTGTTGTTGTTGGCGAAAAGATTTTTAATCTGAAACATGGCTGGGTGCGGCCAAGGCTGGGCCTGTGCGGCGCGCAACGCTGCTGCGCTGGCTGCCATTGGCCAATTGGAACACCGACACGGTTTGCACCAACTCTTGCGCCTGCACTTTCAAGCTGCTGGCAGCGGCGGCCATCTCTTCGACCAAAGCGGCGTTTTGCTGGGTTACTTGGTCCATTTGCATCACGGCTTCGCCCACTTGGGCCACCCCCGCGCTTTGTTGTGCGCTGGCGCTGCTGATTTCGCCCATGATGTCAGTGACGCGCTGGATGGCACTGACCACCTCGGTCATGGTGCTACCGGCTTGGTCCACTTGGCTGGCCCCCAGCTCTACCCGGCCCACGCTGGCATCAATCAGGGCCTTGATTTCTTTGGCGGCGTTGGCCGAGCGGCCCGCCAGACTACGCACCTCAGCCGCCACCACGGCAAAGCCTCGGCCTTGCTCACCGGCGCGCGCGGCCTCGACGGCAGCATTGAGCGCCAAGATGTTGGTTTGGAAGGCGATGCCATCAATCACGCTGATGATGTCGGCAATTTTGCGCGAGCTGTCGTTGATTTCTTTCATGGTGGCAATCACGCGGCCCACGGCCTCGCCGCCCTGTACGGCGACACCCGAGGCATGGCGTGCCAAATCATTGGCTTGGCGCGCATGGTCGGCGTTTTGCGTGACGGCAGAACCCAATTGCGACATCGAAGCGGCAGTTTCTTCTAGGGCGCTGGCTTGGCTTTCGGTACGGCCAGACAGGTCTTGGTTGCCTTGGGCAATTTGGCTGCTGGCAGTGGCTACACCTTCGGCCCCTTCGCGCACCTTGGCCACCACACCCGCCAAGCCCTGCTGCATTTGCTGCAATTGGGCCATCAGGCTGCTTTGGTCGTTGGGCTGCACCACCACCGGTTGGCTCAAATCCCCTTGGGCCACCTGGGTGGCAATCAGGGCGGCCTGTTCAGGCTCGCCACCAATCGGGCGTATCACTAAATGCTGCACGGCCCAGGCCAAGGCCAGCAGCACCAACACCAAGCTGACACTGCCCAAGCCAGCGGCCAACCAACGCTGTTGGTACACCGCCGCCATGACTTCTTTTTGCGGCACGGTAACCGCAAAAGACCAAGGATTTTTGCTATTACCGATGTGCAAGGGCACATAAATGCGCGAGACCTCTTCGTTACCCAAATGGCCGCTGGCACTTTGGGTCCGCAGTGTTTGACCGGCTGCAATCGCTTGCAGCGCCTGTGCGCGCTCGGGCAGGTTGCCTAGTGGCTGTCCAAGCCGACTGCTATCGACATCACCCAAAAAGATGCCACTGTGTGACAGCAAACTGGCATAGCCGCGCTCAAATACTTTGACTTGGGCCGTGACTTTTTGCAGGCTCTCTAACGCTAAATCGACACCCACTACTCCGACAAAACGGCCTTCGATGTGAACGGGCACCACCAAACTGGTGATAAGCATCTCTTTGCCCGCTACGGTGTATTTGTAAGGCTCTATCAGGGTTTCTTGGCCGGTTTTTTGCGGCAAGAGGTAGTAGTCACCTGCGCCCGGTTTGGTGTAATCGGTGAGGGGTTCTACCACCAGTTGACCGCTGCCACGGTTCCAGTAGGGCACATAGCGCCCGGTGGCATCGTGCCCTGGTTGGTTGGCATATTCATTGTCTTTGCCATCAAAGGCATTGGGTTCCCAGCCCGACCACACCCCCAGAAACGCCGGGTTACCCGCCAGCACCCCTTTGAGCAAGGCATCGGCGTTGGCACGATTGGCCAAGCCTGCCACCTTGAGCTGGCCCAGCGCGTGCGCCAAAGTGCGCGCTGCATCCATGCCACGCTCCAACTCGGCCGTGGCTTTGTGGCCCTCGCTGATGGCCAGTTGCTCGGTATAGCTCCAAGTGGTTTCTTGTTGCAGTTTGCCGGTTTGCTGGGTCAGTGCTGTCAGTATCAGGACATAACCTGCCAACAGAATCAGGGCGACCAGCAACAGCAATCTAGCGCGCAGGCTCAGCTTGTGGGATGTGGGCATTTTGTTTGCTCCAGAAGAAAAAATTTAACTGAACTCACGTTCGCGTAGCCATTTGGTCGCAATCCATTTCTCGCCTGCTTGCACGGGCGCGCCGCCGTGCAGGGTACGGGTACTGGGGTGGGGCAAGGGGTAGCTAAAGAACACCGCATTGCCGCGCTGCGCCATCACTTCTAGGCCCACATCGGGGAAGGTGGTGCCGCCGCCACGCTCGGGGGTGTTGAGGTACAACACAAAAGTGCCGACACGCTGGCCACCACGGGCCAAAATGCGCGGCGTACCGGGCTGGGCTGGGTCAAAATAGTCGTAATGGGGTTTGTATTCGGCACCGGGACGGTAGTGCAGCACTTGGATGCCCTCGCCGTTTTCTACCGGCCAGTGGGCCAAACGGGCCAAACGGGCTTCAATGCGTGCCATCAATTCACTCTCGCCACGCTGAAAGAACATGCCATCGCTGGTGCGGTCGGCATTGACTTCTTCGCCGCCGGTTTGGGTGGCCACGGTCAGGGAGCGTGCCATGCGTGGACGCGCCGCGTCGATCAGGGCCTCGCATTCTTCGGGCGATAGCACATTGCCCAACACCACCACGCGCGGCAGCGCCAGCGACAACAGCACCTCCACCTGACGGTCTCCGGCATCCAGATAGCTAGGGGCACCGTGCAGCACAATATCGGGGGCGGCTTGATCGGGGGCCAAAATGCCCTCGTGGTAGCCCACTTCGTTCAGGTGGGCGCGTAAGGTTTCTTCTAGGGCCTGCATCGCCACCGCTTCTTGCCAGCCGGATGCCATCATGGCCTGTATCAGTGCCGGGGCACCGATGTTGGCTTGGGCTTGGCTGACAATCCAGTGGCGCAACTCAGGCGTAATGGCAGGTGCAGCAGCGGGGCGCGCCGCTTGAACAGAGGATGCTGTGGTGGGGGTGGTGAATGGTGCCATGAGAGTCTCGCTGATGTAACATTGTCTTACATTGAGCGCCGCCGAAACACCAATCGATGAGTGTCGGAAGCGTGCGGGTCAAAAGCATAGCCTTCTGCGGCAAAGCCTAGCAATTGTTCGGGCTGGGTGGCACGCTGCACAATGGCATGGCGTGCCATCAGGCCGCGTGCGCGTTTGGCATGGAAGCTGACGATGTGGTAGCGCCCTCCTTTCCATTCTTCAAATACACATTCAACGATGCGCGCGTGCAGAGCGCGGGTATCAACGGCCTTGAAATACTCTTGCGAAGCCAAATTGAGCAGCACCGGAGCCGGTTCATGGGCCAACTGGGCTTGCAAATGTGTCGCAATTTTTGTGCCCCAAAACTGGTACAGGTTGTTGCCGTTGGGGTTTTGCAAGCGGGTGCCCATCTCTAGCCGATAGGGCTGCATCCAATCTAAGGGGCGCAGTACGCCATACAGACCACTCAGGATGCGTAGATGCTGCTGCGCCCAGTCTAGGTCGGTGCTGGCTAGGCTGCGCGCCTCCAATCCGTCATAGACATCGCCATTAAAGGCCAACAGCGCTTGGCGTGCATTGCTGGCCGTGAACTGGGGCGACCACGCGGCATAACGGGCAACGTTCAGGGCGGCCAAAGCATCGCTGATTTTCATCAGGGCCGCTAAATCTTGTGGGGCCAGTGGGCGCAAAAGGTCTATCAGCGCTTGGCTTTCGGGCAAAAAAGCGGGCAAGCTGTGTGGCCAGTCGGCGGGTACGGTGGTGTCGTAGTCCAAGGATTTGGCGGGGGAGAGCAGTATCAACATAAGCCCACTCGGCAGAAAAAAGCAGAAAAAAAGCGCCCGTCTGCATTACACAGACTGGCGCTGGAGCCATTCAGCTGCTGGCGGCCAGGTAGCAGGCCGCCAGCAGCACAGGGGCTTTAGGCTTGCGGGGCTTCTTGCTCAAACGGCAACACCAAGGCACGCAAATCGCGGCGCGTTTCTACCAACACCAAGGGGCCTTCGTCTGGCACTACGGGGGCGGGGCGTTGGCGGGGCACATGCACTGGGCGTGGTTCGGCGGCAATGGCCGCTTGTACGGCGGCTACCTTTTCTGGGTCAGATTGCACCCATTGCAGGCCGACCGCTTGGGCCAAGGCTTGCATTTCAGCCACTGGCAAGACAAAGGCTTGCACTGGCGCTGGCTGCGGGGCGACTAGTACCACCGGGGCTTCTGGCACCTCTGGCACTGCTTCTGGTGCCTCTGGCACTGCGGCGCTTGGTGTTGCTGCCACTTCCACCACTTCCACTTCCACCTCTGCTGGTGCGGGGCTGGGTGCAGGTGCAACGGCTGGCTCTTGTGGCGTTGCCGCTTCTTCGGGTGCCACCACAGCTACCACCACAGGGCTGGGGCTGGCGGCAGGCGCAAAGTAGCTGCGACGCACCGGCTGCTGCGCGTCGGCTTCTGGCAGGTCGGCCAGTACGGGCGCTGCCGGTGCGGGGGGCTGCTGCTCATCGGCGGCGGCAGACTGGGCTGCTGCTTCAGGGCGCTCTGTGCGCTCAGGGCGGTCACCACGTTCACCGCGTTCACCACGCTGGCGGTCACGGCCATAGCGATCCCGGGAGCGGCGCTCGCGGCGCTCTTCGGGGGCCGCTGGGGCTGCTGTTTC
Organism: Giesbergeria sp.; assembly: GCF_028686475.1. GTDB lineage: Bacteria > Pseudomonadota > Gammaproteobacteria > Burkholderiales > Burkholderiaceae_C > Simplicispira. The sequence continues at coordinate 72,292 of NZ_JAQUCA010000006.1, forward strand.
TGCATCCTCTGGGGCTGCTGCGGTTACTGGCTCGGCGCTGGCGTTGAACTCGGCGGCTTCGGTGCTGCGTGCAGAGCGCTCACGGCCTTCTGGGCGGGCAGGGCGCTCGTTGCGGTCACGGCGCGCAGACTCGTTGCGCGGGGCGCGCTCAGGGCGTGGCTCGTAGGCTGGCGCTTCGGTCACCGAATCCAATGGAGTTTGTACCACATCAAGGTCTAGCGCCTGCTCGTTGGGCGTGCGCTGCTCATTGCGGCCTCGGCTGGGGCCACGGGGTTCGCGGCGTTCGCTGTCAAAGCGTTCCGACTCACGCGGGGCGCGCGGCTCGTAGCTGCTGTTGCGGCTATCGGGGCTGTTGCGCTCAGGGCGCTCGGCACGGTCTGGGCGCTCGGCGCGCTCATTGCGGCGGCTGCTGTTAGCGCTGCGCTCGGGGCGCTCGTAGCGTTCAGCGCGCTCGGTGCGGTCTGGGCGGTCGTTGCGTTCGCCACGGCGTGGGCGCGCTTCGTTGCTGCGTTCAGCACCACGGCGCGGCTCGCGCACGCTGGCTGGGGCCGGGGCGGGTGCTGCCACAGGAGCGAGTCGGCGGCCAAAGCCAAACAAGCGCTTGAGCCAGGCAAAGAAGCCACGTTCTTGCGGTTCAGGGGCCGGGGCTGGGGCCGGGCCGGGGCGCGCTGGGCCGCGTGCTGGGCGGCTGGCTGCCTCGGGGCGCGGTGCCGCTTGGGGGGCGGGCGCGTCGGGCAGCACGCCGCGAATCAGCGGGGTTTGCTTGTTGGTAGGCTCTTGTGAGCGACGCGTGACGGCGGTCGGGTCTTCAAAGTCTTCGGCCAGCTTGTAGCTGGGTTCCACCACGTCTAAACGGGGGTCATCGTGCTTGAGGCGCTCTAAGCGGTAGTTGGGGGTTTCTAGGGTTTTGTTGGGCACCATCAGCACATTGACGCGCTGTTTCAGCTCAATTTTAGAAATTTCGGTGCGCTTTTCATTGAGCAAGAAGCTGGCCACCTCGACCGGCACTTGGCAATGCACGGCGGCGGTGTTGTCCTTCATGGACTCTTCTTGGATGATGCGTAAAATTTGCAGCGCCGATGATTCGGTGTCGCGGATATGGCCCGAGCCGCCACAACGTGGGCAGGGGATGGACGAGCCTTCCGACAGCGCCGGTTTGAGGCGCTGGCGGCTCATCTCCATCAGGCCAAATTTGCTGATAGTGCCAAACTGCACCCGCGCCCGGTCTTGGCGCAAGGCATCGCGCAGGCGGTTTTCTACTTCGCGCCGATTCTTGCTTTCCTCCATGTCGATGAAGTCAATCACCACCAAACCACCCAAATCGCGCAGGCGCATTTGGCGCGCTACTTCGTCTGCCGCTTCGAGGTTGGTGCGTAGCGCCGTTTCTTCGATGTCGCCGCCCTTGATAGCACGCGCCGAGTTCACATCCACCGACACCAGCGCCTCGGTGTGGTCAATCACGATGGCACCACCGCTGGGCAATTGCACCGTGCGCGCATAGGCCGATTCAATTTGGTGCTCAATTTGGAAGCGCGAGAACAGCGCGGCATCGTCGCGGTAGCGCTTGACGCGGCTGGCATGTTCGGGCATGACGTGCGCCATGAACTGCTGCGCCTGTTCATAAATGTCGTCGGTGTCGATGAGGATGTCACCGATGTCGGCATTGAAATAATCGCGAATGGCGCGAATCACCAAGCTCGATTCTTGGTAAATCAGGAACGCCCCCTTGCCCGCCTTGGCCGCGCCGTCAATGGCGTTCCAGAGTTTGAGCAGGTAGTTCAAATCCCATTGCAACTCAGGCGCGGTGCGGCCAATACCGGCGGTGCGCGCGATGATGCTCATCCCGTTGGGGTATTCGAGCTGGTCCATCGCCTCTTTGAGTTCAGCCCGGTCTTCGCCCTCAATGCGGCGCGAAACACCACCACCGCGTGGGTTGTTGGGCATCAGCACCACATAACGCCCGGCCAAGCTGATGAAAGTGGTCAGGGCGGCGCCTTTGTTGCCACGCTCTTCTTTTTCGACTTGGATGAGCAGCTCTTGGCCTTCGCGAATGACATCGTGGATGCGCGCTTGGCTAGGTGCAACACCCGAAGCAAAGTATTGCTTAGAGATTTCTTTGAACGGCAAAAAGCCGTGGCGGTCTTCGCCGTAATCGACAAAGCAAGCCTCTAGGCTAGGCTCCACGCGCGTCACCACCGCTTTGTAGATGTTGCCCTTGCGCTGCTCGCGCCCTTCAATCTCGATTTCATAATCCAGCAACTTTTGACCATCGACAATGGCCAAACGGCGTTCTTCGGGCTGGGTGGCGTTAATCAGCATCCGCTTCATGATGCGTTTCCTTTTTTGACTGGGGCCGCCAGCGCCGCAACCGAGGTTGCCGGGCTACCGACCCATGATTCCAAACAACAGGCCCACGATGGGCCAACGATGCCTGAACTGACACCTTGAAACGAGGGGGAATTGCCGGGTATGCCGTGGGCCGCTGGACGGGGTTAGCGCAGCGGCGGCAACAGGGGCGGGTGGATGGGAGCGGGCCTGAAAATCTGTAGCTTTGCCATTACAACAATGGCTGCTGGCGCAGGCAGGATAATAGGCACTGGCAGGCGATTGCACGCCCATAGCGGCGGCATAAGCCATCGCTCTAGGGTCTGAAACAATATTGCCAGCGTCAACATATTCGCTTTGATCCGCTGGCAGTTGCGCCCCCGTGGGGTGAACTGCCAGATGGGGTATTCCGTATCTGTATTTCAAGGGTATCAGTCTGCCGTGCATCATGCGGGCCAAGGCAGGCAACTGGCCTGCTATCTGCGTGCATGATGCCCACTGGCATCGACCTGCCTGCGCGGGGCAAAATGGCCGTGTGGACTAAACTCCAGACGAATCAACCACTTACAAAACACTGCACAGGTGACCAAGATTATAGGCGGCAAAACCCCACCAGCCCGGCATAGGGATAGCCCTTGCCCCCCCGTTTCTACCCCAGCTGGCACACCAGCGGCGCGCCAGTTGCTGGTCGATGCCGACTCTGGCGGCCAGCGCTTAGACAACTTTTTGATGCGCCACCTCAAGGGCGTACCCAAGACCCATGTCTATCGCATCATTCGCAGTGGCGAAGTCCGCATCAACAAGGGCCGCGCCAGCGCCGATACGCGCGTGCAAGCAGGCGACAGCGTGCGCCTGCCGCCAGTGCGGGTGTCAGAAAAAATGGCCGACAAAGCCGCCCACCCGGCCCCGGCGCGCGAGTTTCCGTTGCTGTACGAAGACGAGCATCTGCTGGCCATTGACAAGCCCGCTGGCGTGGCCGTGCATGGCGGCAGTGGCGTGAGTTTCGGCGTGATTGAGCAATTGCGCCAAGCGCGGCCCCAAGCCAAGTTTTTAGAACTGGTACACCGCCTGGACCGCGAAACCTCGGGCATCTTGTTGGTGGCCAAAAAGCGCAGCGCCCTCACGCACCTGCAAGACCAATTCCGCGAGCGCGAAACCGGCAAAACCTATTTGGCGCTGGTACAAGGGCTTTGGCCCGCCAAGCTCAAGGTGATTGACACCCCATTGCACAAATACCTGCTGCCCGACGGCGAACGCCGTGTGCGCGTCACCAGCGCAGAAGACCCGGATGGAATGCGCTCGATTACGCTGGTGAAGGTGCGTGCCACAGCGGCAGCACGTCCGGCGCAAGGTTTACCGGCCATGAGCTTGTTAGAAGTGACGATTAAAACCGGGCGCACGCACCAAATTCGCGTCCATTTGGCCGCCCAAGGCCACCCGATTGCCGGGGACGATAAATATGGCGATTTCGATTGGAACAAACGCTTACAAAAAGCCGGGCTAAAACGCATGTTTCTGCACGCTTGGCGCTTGCAATTTACCCACCCAGCCAGCGGCGAGCGTTTGCAATTGCTGGCCGAGTTGCCGCCAGAATTGCAAGCCTTTGCGCCTGCACCCGCCTGAAGTCTTTACCAATCGAGCGTGCAGCTATCGCCCACCGCATCGCGCCACACGCGCACCCGGCATGGCGCGGGCTGCATGTCGGCCAGTGCTTTGGCAATGAACAGGCACAGGTTCTCCAGCGTGGCCGGGCCAAGGTTGGGCACTTCGTCCAGCAGGTGGTGGTCTAGTTGTTCGCGCAGCAGCGCTAAACGCTGGCGCAGATGGCCAAGGTCTATCACCATGCCAGTGCTAGGGTTGCGTGGCCCCGAGATAAACACTTCGGCATGGTAGGTGTGGCCGTGGATGCGGCGGCTGCCTTCGGCCTCTATCTCGCGTTGCAAGGTATGGGCCGCATCAAAGAAAAAACGTTGGCTAACGGTCAGTTGCATGGTGGTGTCTGAAAAAATCTTAACGAATGCCAGTCAGTTTGTGCGTTTGCAGGCTCAAGCGCCAAGCCGGGCGCTCTAGGCAGGTGGCAATACACAAGGCAATGTGTTCGGCCTGCGCCGCATCGTCCAAGGGCTGCAAAAAGCGATGGGCAAACGGGCCGCTGGCTTCTAAAGCATCCAAATCCAAACCAGCTTGCGGCCAGACCACTTTCAGCTCTTGGCCTTGCCGTTGCACCCAATCGGTGCCCGCTTTCGGGCTAACGCACAGCCAGTCAATGCCGGGCGGCGCAAGCATGGTGCCGTTGGTCTCGACCGCAATCCGAAACTGCTGGGCGTGCAGCGCTGCAATCAAGGCCGTATCGACTTGTAGCAGTGGCTCGCCGCCAGTTAAAACGACCAAACGATGGGTGCTGTCATGGGCTGGCCACAGGGCTGCAATTTGCGCCGCCAAAGCATGGGCGCTGTCAAATTTGCCACCCAAGGTGCCATCGGTACCGACAAAATCGGTATCGCAAAAGCGACACAGCGCGCTGGCCCGGTCTTGGGGACGGCCTGTCCAGAGATTGCAGCCCGCAAAACGGCAAAAAACGGCAGGCTGGCCTGCTTGGGCACCTTCGCCTTGCAAGGTATAAAAAATTTCCTTAACGGAGTAACTCATGGATGGGTGCTGGAACGGTTATATCTTTGCGTAGCGCGATGTGGCAACGGCTTGCGAGTCTATGCCATACTGCCCGCAAAATAATGCCCCCTTGCAATGCCCACACTGGCCAGCTCTTTGCTTGCACCACCAACATGCCCGCCCACCCCTCTGCCAAGCTTGATTTTTCTGACCCGCACGCTGGCCCCACAGCGCCACGCTTACGTCATGTGTTTGCCAAACCACGGCAGGTCTTGAGCGCCCACCATGCAGCAGAGGTGCCGGGGCTACTCAACGCGGTACAACAGGCGGCGCAGCAGGGCGCTTGGTGCTTGGGTTACTTGCGCTACGAGGCCGCCGCCGCTTTTGATGCAGCTTTACAAACGCACCCAGCCAGCGGCCCGCTGGCATGGTTTGCGCTATATGAGCCGCCCCCCCTTTGGCCAGCGCTAGATGGCAAAATCAGCACAACCAGCCCTTCATCGCCTGATTTGCACTGGCAGCAAACCCTCAGTCGCCCCAGCTTTGCTGCCGCCGTGCAGCAAATTCAGCAAGCGATTGCAGCAGGCGAGTATTACCAAGTCAACTACACCACACAATTGCAAGCCGCCCTCAAGCAACCGGCGCAACCGGCAGCAGCGCTGGCCCTGTTTGCTGCCTTGCAACGCGCGCAACCGGGCGGCTATGCGCTTTATTTGGATACTGGGGTTGAACAAATTTTGTCGGTATCCCCCGAGTTGTTTTTCGATTGGCACCAACAAACCGCTGGCGGTCAGATACTGGCCCGCCCCATGAAAGGCACCGCGCCGCGCGGCAACACCCCAGAGCAAGATGCTGCCCAAGCTGCCGCTTTGCGTGCCAGCCCAAAAGAGCGCGCCGAAAACGTGATGATTGTCGATTTACTGCGTAATGACCTATCACGCATGGCCAGTCCCGGCAGCGTGCAAGTGCCACGCTTGTTCCATACCGAAGCCTTGCCCAGCGTCTGGCAGATGACCTCGGACGTGCAAGCCCGCACCCGCGCTGGCACCACGCTGGCCCAAGTCTTTGCTGCGCTGTTTCCGTGTGGCTCTATCACCGGAGCGCCCAAAGTGCGCGCCATGCAAGCCATCAAACAACTAGAGACTACGCCGCGTGGCATTTATTGTGGTGCCTTGGGTCTGGTGCGCCCAGACGGCGCGGGCGGTATCCGCGCCACCTTCAATGTACCGATTCGCACCGTGGTGCTGCAAGGCCAGCACGCCTACTGTGGCATTGGCAGTGGCATCACCGCCAGCGCCCAAGCCGGGGCAGAATGGCAAGAATGGCGTTACAAACGCACTTTTGTGGAGCAAGCCAGCATGGCTTTTGATTTGTTAGAAACCTTGGCCCTAGAGCAAGGCCAATGGCGGCACGGCCACGCGCATTTGGCCCGCTTGCACGGTGCTGCACAGTATTTTTCTTACCCTTGGGATGCCGCCCAAGTGCAACAATGCCTCAACGATTTGGCCCAAGCCCACCCGACAGGCCGTTGGCGCGTGCGCGTGCTGCTCAATGCCCAAGGACAAGCCAGCGCCCAAGCCTTTCCCTTAGAACCCACTCCGGCCAAAGTGCAATTGCAATTGGCATCCCAGCACTTGCCCGAGGCCGATAGCCCCTTTGTGCGTTACAAAACCACCCGCCGAGGACATTACGATGCCTTTGCGCCCACCGTTGCGGGCATCTACGACACCATCTTGTACAACGAGGCCGAGCAAATCACCGAATGCACCCGTGGCAACCTGGCCATGCTGTTGGATGGTGAGTGGGTCACACCGGCATTGGACTGTGGCTTGTTGCCGGGCGTGGGCCGTGCCGTAGCCTTGCGCGATGGGCGCTTGCGCGAAGCGGTAGTGCGCCGCCAAGATGTGCCGCGCATCCAAGCCTGGGCCTTTTTGAACAGCCTGCGCGGCTGGATAGCTGCCGATTTGGTCTAGTACCCAACAAAAGCCCAACAAAAAAGCCAACCCGCCGGGTTGGCTTTTGAGAGAAAAACATGGTGCGGCTGGCGGGGATCGAACCCACGACCCTTGGCTTCGGAGGCCAATACTCTATCCACTGAGCTACAGCCGCTCACAGATTGGCGCAAGGCCAATCTCGCGCATTATCGCATGGCTGCAAGCCCTGCCAGCGCACCGTCCCCAGCAATCGCTGGCGCTTGCGCGCCAGCAGCAAGGATGCACCCATATAATCCGGGGTTATTTTTCAGCCTACCCACTTCCCCCGATCTTTGCGAGGACGTCATGCGCGCCAATCCCCACAAAAAACACCCCCACCGCTCCCGAGGTTCGCTGTCTTCCGTCATGCTAACGCTGGTGCTGCCCGTTGCCGTGGTAGTTGCCTTGATCGCCACGGCCTACGTCAAGACCAACCCCACTGAACCCAAAAGCCGCCTAGACAACAACGAGCAAAGCGTGGCCAGCCGCATCCAAAAAGTGGGCACCGTGGCCATCCGCGAGGCCGCCAAAGCCCTGCGTAGCGGCGAAGAAGTTTATACCGCCCAATGCTCGGCCTGCCATGCTGCGGGCACCGTGGGCGCACCCAAGTTTGGCGATGCGGGTGCTTGGGGTCCCCGCTTGGGCGCAGGTTTTGATGCCTTGGTGCAATCGGCCCTCAAAGGCAAAAATGCGATGGGTGCCCAAGGCGGTGGCGAGTTCAATGACCTCGAAATCAGCCGTGCCGTGGCCTATATGGCCAATGCTGGCGGCGGCAAATTTGCCATGCCCGGCCCCGCAGCTGGCGATGCACCCGCTGCCCCAGCGCAGTAAACATCCCCCGATTAGCACAAAGGCCGGCTTTATGCCGGCTTTTTTCTTTGTTATCCCCGCTTTTTTAATCCACCATGACACCATCCCCAACCCCAGCAGCCCCCACCCCCCAAGCCATCACCGTGCATGAAGCATCGCGCGTCCTAGAAGTTGCGTTTTCAGATGGCGCCGTGTTTCGTATTCCATTCGAGTTGATGCGCGTGGCCTCGCCCTCGGCCGAAGTGCAAGGCCACGGCCCCGGCCAAGAAACCTTGCAAACCGGCAAACGGGATGTGACGCTGCTGGCCCTAGAGCCGGTGGGCCATTACGCCGTACAACCACATTTTTCCGATGGCCACCGCAGTGGCATTTTTACTTGGGCCTATCTGTACCAATTGGGCCGCGACCAAGAACAACTTTGGCAAAATTACTTGCAACGCTTGGCCGCCGCCGGATTAGAGCGCGATGCCCCCATGCCCACGCGCAATACCGCTGGCAGTGGCAACAGCGGCTGTGCCAGCCAGTAAAGTGCGCTTTTTACCACCACCCCCGCGCGCCATACCCGGAAAGTTTGCAGGGTTGTCGCCACAGCAGATAGCATCAGCACCATGAGTACCACCCATTTTGGCTTTGAATCGGTTGACGAACGCGAAAAGGCCCAGCGCGTGCGCGGCGTATTCAACTCCGTTGCCCCCAAATACGACCTGATGAACGACCTGATGTCCGCCGGACTGCACCGCGTTTGGAAGGCTTACACCATCATGGTGGCCAACCTGCGCGAAGGCAGCCAAGTGCTAGACATTGCCGGGGGCACTGGCGATTTGGCACGCGCCTTTGCCAAAAAAGTAGGCAGCAGTGGCCGCGTGGTACACACCGACATCAACGAAGCCATGCTGCGCGTAGGGCGCGACCGGCTCCTAGACGAAGGCGTGGCCCTGCCCACCTTGGTTTGTGATGCCGAGCAATTGCCATTTCCGGATAATCATTTCGATGTGGTCAGTGTTGCTTTTGGCCTACGCAACATGACGCACAAAGACGAGGCACTGGCCGAGATGTGCCGCGTACTCAAACCCAAGGGCAAATTGTTGGTGTTGGAGTTCTCCAAAGTGGCCCAACCCCTGAGCAAAGCCTACGATTGGTACTCGTTCAACGTACTGCCCAAGTTGGGGCAACTGATTGCAGGTGATGCCGACAGCTACCGCTATTTGGCCGAATCCATCCGTATGCACCCCGGCCAACAAGAACTTAAAACCATGATGCACGAAGCTGGTTTTGGCCATGTCGACTACCACAACCTGACTGGTGGCGTGGTAGCGCTGCATGTTGGCATCAAGTGTTGAACCCAAGGAGAAAGCACCCATGAAAAAACTCTGGCCCGCCCTGCTGCTGGCAATCGCTGTCATCGTGGCCCACCCCGAGGCTGAAGCCAAACGCTTGGGCGGTGGCAAATCGGTCGGGCAACAATCCAGCAACGTCACCCAGCGCGAAGCCACACCCGGCGCGCCCACACAAAACTTCAACCAAGCCGCCCCGCGCCCAGCCAACGCCGCACCTGCAGCCCCGGCTGCGGCCCCCAAGAAGCCTTGGGGCGCTATGCTAGGCGGCTTGGCCGCTGGTTTGGGCTTGGCTTGGCTGGCGCACTCCTTGGGCTTTGGCGAAGGGTTGGCCCAATTTCTGATGTTTGCTCTGCTGGCCGTCGCCGTGTTGGCCGTGGTCGGGCTGGTGCTGCGTAAACGCCAAGCAACCAATACAGCCAGTGCTTTGCCGTTTGCCTTTCAGGGCGCAGGGGCTGGCGCACCCGGCAATGCGCCGGTGTTGCGCGACTACAACCCGGATAAAGTGGGCAACGATGCCTCGGCGCGCCCGTGGGAGCGCAACAGCATGTCATTCGAAAACAGCCGCCCTGCCTCTGGTGGCTCCATGATTGGCTCGGCACTGTCGGGTTCACAAAACTGGGGCATTCCAGAAGGTTTTGACACGGCCGGTTTCGTCGAAGCAGCCAAACGCAACTTCATCACCCTGCAAGCGGCTTGGGATCGCTCCGACGTGACCACCCTGCGCTCCATGATGACCGATAGCATGTTGGCCGAAATCCGCAGCCAACTGGCCGAACGCGAAACCCACCGGGGCGAGCAGCAACCCAACCAAACTGATGTGGTGATGTTAGAAGCCCAATTGCTGGGCATTGAAGACTTGGGCGATGCCTACATGGCCAGCGTCGAGTTCTCCGGCCTGATTCGTGAAGAAGCCTCAGCTGGGCCTAATCCATTCCGCGAAGTATGGAACATGACTAAGCCCAAAACCGGCAGCAGCGGCTGGTTGGTGGCTGGTGTGCAAGCCTTGCAATAACAACACCAGCGCAACGCTGGGTGCGCTTCAGGAATAATCGGGGACTATGGCAACACCACAGTCCCCTTTTTCTATTCTTGGCAGCGTTTTCGAGCGCCTTGCCCCCGGGCTTGTCCCGCCCCCTTGGCTGGTACACGAGGTGCAGCACCGCGCCGTGCTGCTGCTCAACCATGTGCTACAGCAAGAACCTGCGGCGATGGAGCGCCTAGAGCGCCAGTCTGGGCGCATCGTGCAGGTGCAATGGCGACACTTTTTTGTCACATTGCAAGTCACACCCGCAGGTTTGTTCGATACCGCTGATGACGACATCACCCCTGATTTGCGCCTAGAGGTCATGCAAGACTCGCCCTTGGGTTTGGCCCAATTGGCACTGCGTGGCGAGCGCCCCGCAGTGCGGATTGATGGCGATGTGCAGTTTGCCGGAGACATCCAATGGCTGTCCGACAACCTGCGCTGGGACATCGAAGAAGACTTAGCCCGCCTGCTGGGCGATGTGCCTGCCCGTACCCTGTGCGACGGTGCGCGTGGCTTAGCGCAAGCCTTGCGCCAATTTGTCGGCAACCGCATGGCAGCGGCACAGGGCATGGACAGCGCCGCAGCACACAGCCCCGGTGCAGCACCCACTTGGTCGGACGACCGCACCATCCCATGAACCGCTGGTTTCGGGGTGCTACCATCGTTTGGGTAGCGCTGCGTTATGGTTTAGATGAACTGGTGCTGAATAGCTTTCAGCACCGCTGGCTGCATTTGCTGGCGCGTGTGGTCTCGGTCGGGCGCAACCTGCGCGCACCGCGCGGCCAGCGCCTGCGCGAAGCCTTGGAGCGCCTAGGGCCGATTTTTGTCAAATTTGGCCAAGTGCTTTCTACCCGGCGCGATTTGCTACCACCCGACATTGCCGATGAATTGGCCTTACTGCAAGACCGCGTACCGCCGTTTGACTCCAACGTGGCCGTGGCCACGATTGAACGCGCCTTTGGCAAACCCTTGGCCGAAGTGTTTGTCTCGTTTGAGCGAGTGCCGGTAGCCAGTGCCTCGATTGCCCAAGTCCACTTTGCCTCCCTGCGCGATCGGCACGGCCAATTGCACGAGGTAGCAGTCAAGGTGTTGCGCCCCGGTATGTTGCCCGTCATTGACAAAGACTTGGCGCTAATGAAAATGATGGCCGGTTGGTTAGAAAGCCTATCCAGCGATGGCAAACGCCTCAAACCGCGCGAAGTCGTGGCCGAGTTTGACAATTATTTACACGACGAGCTGGATTTGGTGCGCGAAGCCGCCAACGCGGCCCAACTGCGGCGCAACATGGACGGCTTGGACTTGGTGTTGATTCCAGAGATTTACTGGGACTTTTGCCACCCCGAAGTCATGGTGATGCAGCGCATGTACGGTGTGCCCATCAGCCAAGTGGACAAACTGCGCGAGGCCGGGGTGGATATTCCCAAACTGGCACGCGACGGCGTGACTATTTTCTTTACCCAGGTGTTCCGTGATGGCTTTTTCCATGCCGATATGCACCCCGGCAATATCCAAGTCAGCTTGGCCCCAGAAACCCTAGGGCGCTACATCTCTTTAGACTTTGGCATTGTCGGTTCCCTGACCGAGATTGACAAAGAATATCTGGCGCAAAACTTTACTGCGTTCTTCCGGCGCGACTACAAGCGCGTGGCCGAATTGCACATTGAAAGCGGCTGGGTACCGCCAGAGACGCGCGTCAATGACCTAGAAGCCGCCATCCGCACCGTCTGCGAGCCTTATTTCGATCGCCCACTGAAAGAGATCTCCTTGGGCATGGTATTGATGCGGCTGTTCCAAACCTCACGGCGCTTCAATGTCGAAATCCAACCGCAACTGGTGCTGCTGCAAAAAACACTGCTCAACATTGAGGGCTTGGGCCGCCAGCTCGACCCCGAGCTAGACTTGTGGAGCACCGCCAAACCCTTCTTAGAGAAGTGGATGCTCGACCAAATGGGGCCACAGCGTCTGTGGCAAGAGTTGCGCGCCCAAGCACCGCATTACGCCAAACTATTGCCTGCGCTCCCACGCCTGCTGTACGAGCAAATGCAGCAACGCAGCGCCAAAACCACAGCCCCGAGTGAGCTACAACAACTGCTGCAAGAACAACGCCGCACCAATCGCTTATTGCAAGCCTTGCTGTATAGCGGCGGCGGTTTTGTGCTCGGCCTATTGGTGATGCAATTCATTATTCGGGTGCGGGTGTTTTAGTTTGGGCGCTTGCCCGCATAATGCGCGGCATTTTTCACTTCCGGCTTGGCGGAGTTGCCCATGCTGATTACCTTCATCGCTCTGTATTTGCTGGCCTCCATTGCTGTGGGCCTGTTTGCTGCCACCAAGGTACATAACACCGCCGACTACGCCGTGGCAGGGCGCAGCCTGCCGCTGGCGGTGGTGATTGCCACCACCTTTGCCACCTGGTTTGGCTCGGAAACGGTGCTGGGCGTGTCCGCCCGGTTTGTTGATAAGGGTTTGGGGGCGGTGGTGGAAGACCCGTTTGGTGCTTCGATGTGTTTGGTACTGGTGGGGCTGTTTTTTGCCTACAAGCTGTACCAGAAAAACCTGATTACGCTGGGCGATTACTACCGCCAGCGTTATGGCCGTGCGGTAGAAGTACTGTGTTCCATCATCATTATTTTTAGTTACTTGGGCTGGGTGGCGGCGCAAATTACCGCCTTGGGTTTGGTGTTTAACCTGCTCACGCAGGGGGCCATGTCTATTACTGTGGGCATGGTGGTTGGCACGCTGGTGGTGCTGGTCTATACCCTGTACGGTGGCATGTGGTCGGTCGCCCTGACCGATTTTGTGCAAATGATTGTGATTGGCTTGGGCCTGATTGCCATTGCTTGGTTTGCTGCTGATTTGGCCGGTGGGGCCGACAAGGTGGTGGATTTCGCCGCGCGCGAGGGCAAGTTCCAATTCTTTCCGCAAGACGGCGGTTTTAAAGAGTGGAGCTTCTTCATCGCTTCGGCCATCACTATGATGTTGGGTTCAATTCCACAGCAAGACGTGTTTCAGCGCGTGATGTCATCCGACAGCGCGCGCACCGCCCGCATTGGCCCGGTGATTGGTGGCTTGCTTTATCTGCTGTTTGCCTTTATCCCCATGTTTGTCGTGGCCTCGGCGGTGCTCATCATGCCCGACACCGCCCGTGCCTTGTTGCAAGACGACCCACAAAAGATTTTGCCCACGCTGGTGATGGAACGCATGCCCTTGGTGCTGCAAATTGCCTTTTTTGGTGCTTTGCTGTCGGCCATCATGTCCACGGCCTCGGCCACCTTGTTGGCCCCTTCCACCGCTTTTGTCGAAAACATCTTGCGCAATCTGCGCCCCGGCATGAGCGATGCCCTGACGCTCAAGGCCATGCGGATGTCAGTATTGGTATTTACCGCTTGTGTGCTTACCTATGCTATCACCATGCAAGGCACCTCCATTTACGAGATGGTGTCGGGCGCTTACCAAGTGCCACTGGTAGGGGCTTTTATCCCCTTGGTGTTTGGCCTGTACTGGCAGCGCGCCACCACCCAAGGGGCTTTGCTGGCGGTGGTATTGGGCTTGGGCGTTTGGTTGCTGTTCATTGCCAGCCCGATGCTGTCTGAGGCTTTTCCACAGCAGTTAGCGGGCTTGTTGGCCGCCTTGGTGGGGATGTTGGCTGGCTCTTTGCTGCCGCAGTTCATCCCCGACCACAAGGGCCATGTGCCACACTACCAAGGCAGCCCAGCCCACTAAGCTTTGGGGGTTAGCGCAGTGACACCGCAGCGTCAAGAGGGCAGCCTATAATTGAAGGCTTTGCACTTTCAGTCCAGGCCCAAAGTAATATGCCTATTTATGCCTACAAATGCGGCTCCTGTGGCCATGCCAAGGATGTGCTGCAAAAAATGTCCGATGCGCCCCTCACGCAGTGCCCGGCTTGTGGCGCCGACAGCTTCAGCAAACAAGTGACGGCGGCCGGTTTCCAGCTCAAAGGTTCGGGTTGGTACGTGACCGACTTCCGTGGCGGCAGCGGCGGCACTGCCGCACCCGCCACCAGCGATAAAACCGGCGCTACTACCGATACGGCAACCCCCAGCAGCACCGAGGCGGCCAAGCCGACCCCCACCACCGACAGCGCCAGCAGCGCCGCCCCCCCTACCAAAGCCTAAAGTGTTGCCCATGTCTGCCCTACGCAAATGGCTGTTCACCGGCCTGCTGGTGATTGTTCCTGGAGCGATCACGCTATCGGTGCTCAACTGGATTGTGGGGCTGCTCGACCAAACGCTGCTTATCCTGCCGCAAGACTGGCACCCCGACAAAGTATTGGGCTTTCATATGCCCGGCTTTGGGGTGCTGCTCACACTGCTGATTTTGCTTACCGTGGGCGCTTTTGCCAGCAATTTTGCTGGCCGTAAATTGGTGCAGTGGGGCGATGCGGTCGTGCATCGCATTCCGGTGGTGCGCTCGATTTACTCCAGCGTCAAGCAGGTATCGGATACGCTGTTTTCTGAAAGCGGCAATGCCTTTCGCACGGCAGTGCTGGTGCAGTGGCCACGCGAAGGCGTTTGGACGCTGGGCTTCATCACTGGCGCACCGGCAGGAGAAGTAGCCAGCTACCTGCGCGACGAGTTTGTCAGTGTCTATGTGCCCACCACGCCCAACCCCACGGGCGGTTATTTTGTCATGGTGCGTAAAAGCGAATGCGTCGAGCTGGAAATGAGCGTCGATGCGGCGCTGCGCTACATTGTCTCTATGGGGGTGGTAGCCCCTGTTGATCCCTTGGCGGTGGCTGCGGCCCAGCTACCCCCCAACCCCTAACGCGCCTGCAACGGCGCTGGAAGTTTTGTCATGGCTATGCGCTCCCACTATTGCGGTCTTGTGACCGATGCCCTGTTGGGCCAAACCGTTACCCTGTGCGGCTGGGTGAACCGTCGCCGCGACCACGGTGGTGTGATTTTTATTGACCTGCGTGACCGCGAAGGCTATGTGCAGGTGGTGTGCGACCCTGACCGCCCCGAGATGTTCCAAACCGCCGAGAGCATCCGCAACGAGTTTTGCGTGCAAATCAAAGGTTTGGTGCGCGCCCGCCCCGAAGGCACGACCAACGAGAACCTCAAAAGCGGCAAAATCGAGGTGCTGTGCCACGAGTTGAACGTGCTGAACCCGTCGGTGACACCTCCGTTCCAAATTGACGAAGACAACCTGTCCGAAACTACCCGCCTGACGCACCGCGTGCTGGACTTGCGCCGCCCCTACATGCAGCGCAACATGATGCTGCGCTACAAAACCGCCATCCAAGTACGCAACTTCTTAGACCAAGAAGGCTTTATCGACATCGAAACCCCGATGTTGGGCAAGAGCACTCCTGAAGGCGCACGCGACTATCTGGTGCCCAGCCGCGTCCACGACGGCCAATTCTTTGCTCTGCCCCAGTCGCCCCAGCTCTACAAACAGATGCTGATGGTATCGGGCTACGACCGCTACTACCAAATTACCAAGTGCTTCCGCGACGAAGACCTGCGCGCTGACCGCCAGCCCGAGTTCACGCAGATTGACTGCGAAACCTCGTTCTTGAACGAAGAAGAAATCCGCGCCATTTTCCAGCGCATGATTACCGAAGTGTTCAAGCAACAATTGAACGTCGATTTGGGCGAGTTCCCCATCATGAGCTACCAAGAGGCTGCACGCCGCTTTGGCTCGGACAAGCCCGACCTGCGCGTCAAGCTCGAATTTACCGAGCTGACCGAAGTCATGAAGGACGTGGATTTCAAGGTGTTCTCTACCCCCGCTACCACCAAGGGTGGCCGCGTGGTAGCGCTGCGCGTGCCCGGTGGCGCACAAATTTCGCGTGGCGAAATTGACCAATACACCGAGTTCGTCAAAATCTACGGTGCCAAGGGCTTGGCCTGGATTAAGGTGAACGAAGTCGCCAAGGGCCGCGAGGGTCTGCAATCGCCCATCGTGAAAAACCTGCACGATGCCGCCATTGCCGAGATTCTCAAGCGTACCGATGCCCAAGATGGCGATTTGCTGTTCTTTGGTGCTGACAAAGAAAAGGTGGTCAATGACAGCATCGGCGCACTGCGCCTGAAAGTGGGCCACAGCGAATTTGGCAAGAAAAACGGCCTGTTTGAAGACCGCTGGGCTCCGCTGTGGGTGGTGGATTTCCCGATGTTTGAGCACGACGAAGAAGAAAACCGCTGGACGGCTGTTCACCACCCCTTCACCAGCCCGAAAGACGGCCACGAAAACCTGATGGACACCGACCCCGGTGCTTGCATCGCCAAAGCCTACGACATGGTACTCAATGGCTGGGAGCTGGGCGGTGGCTCGGTGCGTATCCACCGCGCTGATGTGCAAAGCAAGGTGTTTGCGGCGCTCAATATCAGCCCCGAAGATGCGCGCGCCAAGTTTGGCTACCTGCTCGATGCGTTGCAATACGGTGCGCCCCCGCATGGTGGCTTGGCCTTTGGTTTAGACCGCCTGATTACGCTGATGACGGGTGCTGAATCCATCCGCGACGTGATTGCCTTCCCGAAAACCCAACGCGCCCAAGACTTGCTGACCCAAGCCCCCAGCCCGGTGGACGAGAAGCAACTGCGCGAGCTGCATATCCGCTTGCGTAACCCCGATGCTGTGAAGGCGGGCTAATCCCCCCACTGCACCGGTTTGCAGGCAGAATGCAAGGGCACCTCAGGTGCCCTTTTTTTCTGGCTTCGCATGTCCATTCCTGATTTTCAAACCCTGATGCTGCCCCTGTTGCAATCGCTGGCCGATGGCAAGGTGCATGAGTTCCGGCAGGCGGTGGAGTTGTTATCGCAGCAATACGAACTGACCGAGCTAGAGCGAGCCGAGTTGTTGCCCAGTGGCCGGGCTCCACTGTTTTACAACCGCCTGTCGTGGGCCAAGACCCATCTGAAAAAGGCGGGTTTGCTAGAGTTTCCCCGGCGCGGTGCATTCCAAATCACCGATAGGGGTTTGCAGGTATTGGCCCAGCCACCCGCGCGCATTCACATGGCTTGGTTGCAGCAGTTTCCAGAATACGCCCAAGCACTGGCCTTGCCGCCTGCAAACCATCCAGCACCCAGCGCCGATGCAATGCCCACCGCCATCGACATTCCAGAGGCATCTGTGACCCCCCAAGAAGCGATTGAACAAGCCCACCAAGCCCTGCGCCGCGCCTTAGCCGATGAGGTGTTGGCCTCGGTCAAGTCTTGCAGCCCGGTGTTTTTTGAACAGTTGGTGGTGCAGTTGATGATCAAAATGGGCTATGGCGGCAGCCGCCAAGAAGCTGGGCAGGCCGTGGGTAAATCGGGTGATGGCGGTATCGATGGCATCATCAACGAAGACCGCTTGGGCTTAGATTCCATCTACCTGCAAGCCAAGCGTTGGGAAGGGGTGGTAGGCCGACCAGAAATCATGAAATTCGTCGGTGCATTGGCCGGACAACGGGCGACTAAAGGCGTATTCATCACTACGTCCAGTTTTACCCAAGAGGCCAAAGCTTATGCGGCATCCAGCCAATACCGGCTGGTGTTGATTGATGGTGCCAGATTGGCCGACTTGATGGTAGAGCATGATTTAGGAGTTTCGGTGGCGGCTATTTACCATCTGAAGCGTTTGGACTCCGATTTTTTCAGTGAGGAATAAAACCATGCCAAGAATCAAACCGCTTGTCGTGGTGCTGACATGCTTGGCCTTAGGGCTGGCAGGCTGTGGGGAGAAGAAAATCGAACTCGGCCAAGGCGGCTCCGTGGTCACTGGGTCGGCAGGCCCTCAAGGCGCTCAAGGGGCAACAGCCGAATTGGTGCGCTGCGATGCGCCCGTGGCGACAGTGGCGCTGGCAGAGAACCCACATGGCTACGTCATGGGTGCTGGTGGGCACTTGCCCGCCTCCCCGGTGCCGCTGGTCAAACTGCTGGCGCAACAAAGCGGTTGCCTGCGCGTGGTTGATCGGGCCGCCGGATTGCGTGGCACAGTGCAAGAACAAGAGTTGAAAGAAGCTGGCGTACTGCGCCAAGAGGGTTCCACCATCGCCAAAGGGCGTGGCTACGAGGCCCAATACACCCTGACTCCCAGCCTAACCTTCAGCGAACAAAATGCGGGCCAAGGGCTGGCGGGCATTTTGGCCCTGATTCCAGTGCTGCGTGACATGGCCGGGCTGATCGGGCTGGCCGAACAGGTCAAGTTCAAAGAAGCACAAACCGCGCTGCTGTTATCTGACAACGAAACCACCGAACAGGTGGCAGCAGCCACTGGTGCCGCCCGCGCGACCGATTTGGGGGTGGGCGGACTGGTGCTAGGCCAGTTGGGCGGGGCGGCTGGGGCCGGTTGGAGCAACACCAACGAAGGCAAAGTGATTGCTGCTGCCTTTTTGGATGCCCATAACCATTTGGTGCAACAACTGCGCACCCTGCAGGCCAAACCGCTGCCACCGGCCATCCCAACACGCACCGATGCACCTAAACCCTGATGAATATGTCCTCCTTGGTTTTGCCACCACGCCAGCCCGAGCATTTGCGGATTGCCACCTACAACATCCACAAAGGCGTACAAGGCATAGGCCCAACGCGGCGGCTAGAAATCCACAATTTGGGACAAGCCGTACAGCAGTTGGATGCCGACATCATTTGCTTGCAAGAGGTACGCAAACTGCACCGGCGCGAGGCCCAATACTTTGCCCACTGGCCTGATATGCCCCAAGCCGAGTTTTTGGCCCCCGAAGGCTACACCGCCATTTACCGCACCAACGCCATCACCCGGCATGGTGAACATGGCAACGCCTTGCTCACCCGCTGGCCGGTACTAGGGCACCAACACGAAGATATTTCTGACCACCGTTTTGAGCAGCGCGGGTTGCTGCATGTAGAGCTAGCGATACAAACGCGGCCCGTGCATGTAGTGGTGGTGCATTTAGGCTTGATTCCGGGCAGCCGGGTGCGCCAAATTCACCGCTTGCAGGCGTTTATCGAACGCGAAGTGCCCCGCGCCAGCCCCTTGGTAGTGGCTGGAGACTTTAACGATTGGGGCCAGCAAATCAAACGCATGTTGGCCGGTTTCGGCCTACACGAGTACGAGGAAACCCCGACCCATCGGGCCTTCACCTACCCCGCCCGCTTGCCCATCGTGCAACTAGACCATGTGTATGTGCGCGGCCTAGAGCCGCTGGGGCTACAAGTACCACGCGGGCGCAACTGGTGGCGCATGTCCGACCATTTGCCACTGGTGGCCGAGTTTCGGGTTTAAAAGCAAGTGCCTGTGCTGGATATAGCTACTGAGGAGGGCGATGGGCCGCAAATCCGCCTGCTGCAAGGGGCGGCAGAGTTCTTTCCGGCACTGATTGCGGCGCTGGATGCAGCGCACACCGACGTACAGTTTGAAACCTATCTATTTGACTTTACCGGCACCGGAACCACGGTAGCCGAGGCCTTAGAGCGCGCGGCCCAACGCGGCGTGCATGTGCGCGTGGTGGTCGATGGCGTGGGCACCGGACGCTTGCCAGCCGCATGGCGGCTACGCTTTCGGGCAGCGGGGGTACGTTGTTTGGTGTATGCACCCTTGGGCCTGTTGGGGCTGCTTTTGCCCAGTGGCTGGCGGCGATTGCACCGTAAATTGTGCGTCATTGATGGCGACACGCTGTTTTGCGGTGGCATCAACATATTGGATGATTTTCATGACCCCAACCACGGCACCCTGATAGCACCACGCTTAGATTTTGCCGTGCAACTGAGTGGGCCATGGGTGGGACGCTTGGTGCTACAAGCCAGCGACACGATGGAGCGCCTCTGGCAGCGCATGGTGGCGGTGCAAAATATACGCCGCTATCAATTGCCAGCGGCAGTGCATGCTTTGCGCGCTGCCCAAGCGGCACGCCATCGCAGCCCACCCACCCATAGCGCCGTGCCAAAAGCCAGTTTGTTGTTGCGCGACAACCTGCGCCACCGCGCCCGCATCGAAAAAGCCTATTTGCGCGCCATTGCCGCCGCACGCGAAGAAATCATCATTGCCAATGCTTATTTTTTGCCCGGACGCAAACTGCGCCGCGCCTTGGTATTGGCAGCCCAACGCGGGGTGCGCGTGCAACTGCTACTGCAAGGGCGCTACGAGTATTTTTTGCAATACCACGGTGCGCGACCGGTGTATGGCGCTTTGCTAGCCGCTGGCATCGAAATCCATGAATACGAACCCAGCTTTTTACATGCCAAAGTCGCGGTGATTGATGCCCAAACAACACGCCCGTGGGTGACGGTAGGCTCGTCCAATTTAGACCCCCTGAGTTTGCTACTGGCGCGCGAGGCCAATGTAGTCTTAGAAGACAGCCAATTTGCCCTGGCCCTGCGCCAGCGGCTGCTGGATGCCATGCAGCAAGCCGGACGTGTACTAGACCCCACGCGCTATGCCCAACGGCCTTGGCGCGTGCGCCTCTTAGACCGGATAGCCTTTGCGCTAGTACGGGCAGCTCTGTGGTTGCACGGAAAAAAATATTAAGCACTGGTACGATGAAGCCATTTACTGACCACTGGGCGCCACCATGACACCAGATACCCCCGACGCAGGCATCCCGGTCTCCGTCAAAATCCGTGAACGCATTACTGCGGCGCGCAAACGCGCGCACGCCAACGACAACATCGCCCAGTTTTTGCAACCGGGCGAATTGGAACTGCTGCTGGACGAAGTAGAAGCCAAAATGCAGGGCGTACTCGACAGCTTGGTGATTGACACCGACAACGACCACAACACCAACAACACCGCCCGGCGCGTGGCCAAAATGTACCTGCTGGAGGTGTTCAAAGGCCGCTACGTAGAGCCACCGACCATTACTGAGTTTCCGAACGCAGAACACCTCAATGAGCTGATGATTGTCGGCCCGCTAACGGTACGCAGCGCTTGCAGCCACCACTTTTGCCCCGTCATGGGAAAAATCTGGATTGGTATCATGCCCAACGAACACACCAACGTGATTGGGCTGTCCAAATACGCCCGCTTGGTAGATTGGATTATGAACCGCCCACAAATCCAAGAAGAAGCGGTGATTCAACTGGCCGACCTGATTATGGAAAAAACCCAGCCCGACGGGCTGGCGATTGTGATGGAAGCGAGCCACTTTTGCATGTCTTGGCGCGGCGTGCGCGAGCCAGATAGCAAAATGATTAACTCCGTCATGCGCGGCGTGTTTCTCAAAGACTCGGCACTGCGGCGCGAATTTTTGTCTTTGCTGCCCCGAAAGAACTAAGCCATGCTTGTCCGTTTACTCTATGCCAGCCGCGTGGCCGACACCTCACGCCAAGCGATTGAAACTATTTTGGCCCAATCGCGCGAACACAATCCCAGCAACGGCATTACTGGTGTGCTGTGCTATGGCGATGGCATTTTCTTGCAAGCCATTGAAGGTGGACGTTCTGCCGTCAATGCCCTGTATGGCCAAATTTTGCGCGACCCACGCCACCGCCAAGTCGAATTACTTTACTACCAAGAAATTACCGAGCGCCGCTTTGGTGGCTGGACGATGGGCCAAGCCAATTTGTCCAAAATCAACCACTCTACGCTGCTCAAATACTCCGAACGCCCCGCGCTAGACCCCTACGCGGTATCGGGAGAAGTATCGCTGGCGCTGCTAGAAGAGCTGATGGCTACCGCCTCCATCATTGGCCGTGCCTAAACAACACCTGCGTTTACTGGCACCGCTTGCCTTGTTGATAGGCTTGCTCACAGGCCACGGCTTAGAGGCAGCACCCGCGCCGTGGTACTACTGGCAGCACAGCAGCGGGGGCGCCCCGGTTTGCGCCCAACATGCCCCCGGCCCCGGCTGGACGGCCTCCAGCACGCCCTTTGCTGGCCCTGGTTGCCAGCGTCCCCTGCGCCGGGTAACGCCTTAGCAACTGCTGGCCGTGTGATGCCTACGTTTTCCACTGTATTCAATTTTTTTGGCGTAGCCTTGTTATTGGCCCTGACACCGGGGCCAGACAACCTGTTTGTGCTGGTGCAATCCATGCAGCGCGGTGTGCGCGTAGGCTTGGCCGTGGTGTTGGGCTTGTGTTTGGGGCTGCTGGTGCATACCAGCGCTGTGGCCTTGGGGCTGGCCGCCGTATTGGCCACGCTGCCACTGGCCTTCAGTTTGTTGCAAATAGCAGGTGCAGTTTATTTGGCATGGCTGGCTTGGCAAGCTCTGCGCCCACGCCCAGCAGGCAGCGCCAGCGCTACGGCGATTGGGCCTACCACATCCACCGCTGCCAGCCCCACGGCTTTGGCACGCATGGTAGGCCGGGGCCTGCTGATGAACCTAAGCAACCCCAAGGTATTGCTGTTTTTTTTGGCCTTTTTGCCGCAATTTACCCACCCAGCCCAAGGCAGCATTGCCAGCCAAGTTTTATGGCTGGGGCTGGTATTTATGCTGGCCACCTTGTTGGTGTTTGGTGCTATTGCCTGTTTTTCGGGGTATTTTGCCACTTTGCTGCAACGCCATGCCCACGCCCAAAGCTGGCTAGATAAATTGGCCGGGTTGGTTTTTTTAGCCTTGGCCTTGCGCCTGCTCAGCAGCGAATTGGCCTTACCTGAATGAGGCACAGGTGAGGCACGGTTGGGTTTTCCATAAAATCCGGCCAGACTAAGGAATTTGCTGTGGCTGATTTGATTGCGGTTCTCATCCGCTGGAGCCTGCGGGCCATTTTGTTGTTGCTGGGCGTATTGGTCTTTTTGGGCCTCTTGGGCTTGGGGCTGGTACTGGCACTGGTATGGAGCCTGCGCGCTTTGTGGGCGCGCCTGACCGGCCATCCCGTCACCCCTTGGACGATGCCCCTAGACCCACGCGCTGGTTGGCGCACCATGTACCAGCGTAGCCAAAATGCCTGGACAGCCCCACGCCAAGGCCAGCCCACCCCCCACAATGACGACGACATCACCGACGTGACCGAAAAGCGCGAAACCCCCGGTGAATGGCCCGAGAGCCAATTTTCACGCTTTATGCTGGAACAGTCAGATGTCACCGACGTACAACCCCGTGACCCCCAAGACCGCCCACGGCCACGCTAAAAAACACAAGGCCGCTCACACTTTGCGCGGCAGCAACTGCACCATCGCGCCAATCAACTGCTCACTCGACACCGGCTTGTGCAATAGCAGCGCGGCGGTCGATTGGGCATCGCGCAGGCGCTGGGGCGAGGTATCGCCCGTCAGGATGATGGCAGGCACTTGCTGGCCCCAATGGGCGCGCAACTGCTCTAACACCTCTTTGCCGGTTTCGCCCTCGCGCAGCCGAAAATCGGTAATGATGACATCGGGGGCAGCGTGCCCGGCCATAGGCCCCACCAGGGCCTCGCGGGCCGATGAAGCCGTGCTACAAGCGCAACCCCAACTTTGCAGCAAAGACTGCATCCCCAAACACACCGCCTCATCGTCATCAATGGCCAAGACGCGCAGGCCGACCAAGCGCCGTATCTGCTCATTGCTATCGGCATGCTCATCGAGCAGCAAGGGCCCATGCCAAGCGTCTAGCCACAGCCGAAACACCGAACCCCGGCCCACACAAGAGAATACTTCTACCTGTGTGCCCATTTCGGCCACCAAACGTTTGACGATGGCCAAGCCCAAACCCAGCCCTTTGCGCCGGTCACGCTCTGGGTTGCCCAATTGGTGGAACTCCCGAAAAATCTCTTCTTGCTGCTCGGGCGCAATACCCACCCCGGTATCCCACACTTCCAGCGCCAGCCGCGCGCGGCGCTGGCGACAAGCAATCAACACCCCGCCTTGCTGGGTATAGCGCAGGGCATTGGAAATCAGGTTACGCATCACCAAATCCACCAAAGCCCGGTCGGCCAGTGCGGCAGCCGAAGTTTCATGCGTGCGATAAACCAGCCCGGCCACATCGGCCTGACCGCCAAATTCTTGCTCTAGCGCCGACAACAGCGGCTGCACCGCAAACGGGGCACGGTGCGCCTTGACCACCCCGGCTTCTAAGCGCGAATAATCGAGCAAGGTAGTGAGCATTTCTGCCGCCGCCGCCGAAGCGCTGCGCGCATGGCCCAACACCAAGGTTTGGTGGGCATTGAGCGGACTGCGCTGCAAAGTTTCTAAAAACAAGCCCATCGCGTGCAAAGGCTGGCGCAAATCGTGGCTGGCAGCGGCCAAAAAACGCGATTTATCCTGATTGGCCTGCTCAGCGGCTTCTTGCGCCTCTAGCGCACGTTGCGTTTGGGCGCGCAATTGCACCACCAAGCGTTGGTTTTCAAATTTAATTTCGATGCTATCGCGCGCGGCTTTGGCCAGATTGCGTGCGTGCAAGCACGTCAGGCTGTAATAAACCCCCACCATCGCCATCGCAGGGATGGTGACCGCGCCTTTGGTCAGCAGCAAGGCAACCAAGGCCCCCACCACCGCACAGCTTAAATAGACAACGTAGGCCCGGTACATGGGCGCGCCCAAACCCAAAGCCCCCGAGGACACGGTACTGAGGATGCCGACGTAATACACCACCGCATCGGTAGAGTCTTGGCTAAACCACCAAATAATCAGCCCCAAACTGCCCCAAATCAGGCCCATAGCGGCCATGCACTGTATCAAGCGCCAAGCATCTTGGCGTGGCGTTTTGTGTGCGCGCGGCAAAGGACGCAAACCCGCATACACCCCAGTAACCACCACTAAATGGGTGGCAAACCACCACAAAACGGCGTACATCGGTATCACCAGCCCCATCACCCACACCGTGCCCAACGAGGTCAGTAGCGAGGCCCCCAAAGTCATGGGGAAACTGCGCCGTAACAGCACTACCTGCTCGGCCAGCATTTCATCACGGTCTGGGCCTACCACCCAATGGCACCACGCCTGCCAAGGCGAGGATGGTATCGACGAAGATGGCTCAGTAGCTGCCATCGTGTGGCACCGGCGCACTGACCAAGCCCCAGCGCTGCGCCTGCAACAGTGCAGCACTGCGGCTATTGACCCCCAATTGGCTAAAAATGGCCGCCACATGCACGCGCACGGTGTTTTCGCTCAAACCCAAATCGCGGGCAATCACTTTGTTGGGTTTGCCACTGCACAGCAGCGTCAAGACATCCAATTGCCGTGCCGTTAACGCAGGGCTGGCCGTGCCGCCCAAACCAGTCGGTGCCGGACAAGCCACTTCGGGCGGAAAACAAGGCTGCCCGGCCAAGGCCAAGGTAATGGCATTCAAAATATCTTGCGCCCCAGCAGACTTGGGCAAAAAGCCATCGGCGCCGCGCAAGCGCGCCTCGCGCACCGCATCGGGGGCCATGCTGGCCGACACCAACACAATGCGCGCCTGCGGGTAACTTTTGCGTAGCAGGTGCAGACCATCCAAACCGCTCATGCCGGGCAGCTGAATATCGAGCAGCACCAAATCCAAAGCGGGCACCGCCAAAGCACAGGCTTGGGCGATAGAACCGGCCTCTGCAATGGAGGCCACGCTGGGATGGTCTTGAACAATCAGGCGCAGGCCGGTACGAAACAAAGTGTGGTCATCGACCAGCAGCAAGGTAGCAGGCATAGTCTTTGAGTATCACGCAGAAAGACCCCATTGCATCTAGTCTTTTTGGGCGATAGACGAAGCCGGTCCATGTTTTTAGACTGGCACCTGCCGATTGAATATTGCTATCAAAACACTCGGCACGATGGCCAAATTTCAAAGGACCCTGCTATGAGCGCTCCCATAGACATCCGTACCGCCCGCTCTCATGCCCATCCCGGCCCACTGGGGGGCAACAGCGTAGAAGACATCGTGGCCCTGCATTGCAGCGAAGTGCCGCTGCTGGCCGGCATTGTGATTGAACGCCTGGACGCACAAATTGGCGTCTGGCAATACTCCTTAGACGATGGTGCCAACTGGCAAGTGGTACGCACCGATTTGCTACACCGCGAAGGCCCGATGGGCTTGGTGCTGGCGCTGGGGGCGCGCTTGCGCGTGCTGCCCTTTGGTGGCCAGCGAGGCAGTGTTCGCATGGTGTTTCATGCCGTGCCGTTTGTGGGCGGTGGCAATGGTATTTACCGCCCCTACCCCCCCTGCGACGAGCGCCCCGAAGCCCCCACCGTCACGCTGATGCTAGGGCTATCGGCCATCAATGGCGCACCCAAAGCAGTGCATGTGCCACGCCTACGCAACAAGCGCGCCTTGGCCGCTGCTGCTCGACAAGCACCCGCCCGTGCTGTCGGATAAAAGCAAGCGGCGGCAGGTAGTGGCCTTGGTGATGGCTGCCTTATTCTGGCGTGCCCATTTGTGATTGCAGGTAGTTTTGCAGACCCACTTTGTCGATGAGTTCGAGCTGGGTTTCCAAAAAGTCGATGTGCTCTTCGGTGTCATCCAAGATTTTTTGCAGCAAATCGCGCGAAACGTAATCGCGCACGCTTTCGCAGTGGGCGATGCCTTGTTTGATGGTGGCTTGCGCGCCCTGCTCTAGGCGCAAATCGCAGGCCAAAATCTCGGGCACCGTTTCGCCCACTTGCAACTTGCCCAAGTCTTGCAGATTGGGCAGGCCATCAATCATCAAGATACGGTCTATCAGCCAATCGGCGTGCTTCATCTCACCGATGGACTCGGAATGCTCTTTCTTGGCCAACTTGTCAAAGCCCCAATGCTTGAGCATCCGGTAGTGCAAAAAATACTGGTTGATGGCCGTCAGCTCGTTTTTGAGCTGGGCTTGCAAGTGGCCGATGGCTTGGGTGTCACCCTTCATGGTGCGCTCCTAGTGGTGAGAAAATAAGTTGCTATTGTGCGGCTTGCGCGTAAAACGTGCAGCATAGACAAAAGGTATCGAATCCATCGAAGCAATCCATTGGATGCACACGCTGCTTTGGGCCATACTTCGTCCTGTATCCCGTTTCAACCACCAAAAGGAAACCGCAATGTCCCTGATCAACACCCAAGTCCAACCCTTCAAAACCCAAGCCTTCCACAACGGCAAGTTTGTCGAAGTGAGCAATGAAACCCTCAAGGGCCAATGGTCGGTGCTGATTTTCATGCCCGCTGCTTTCACCTTCAACTGCCCCACCGAGATTGAAGACGCAGCGGACAACTACGAAGCCTTTCAAAAAGCCGGTGCCGAGGTCTATATCGTGACCACCGACACCCACTTCAGCCACAAGGTTTGGCACGAAACCAGCCCTGCCGTGGGCAAGGCCAAGTTCCCGCTGGTGGGCGACCCTACCCACACCCTGACCAACGCCTTTGGCGTGCATATCCCTGAAGAAGGTTTGGCACTGCGCGGCACTTTCATCATCAACCCCGAAGGCCAAATCAAGACTGCTGAAATTCACAGCAACGAGATTGCCCGCGATGTGTCCGAAACCCTGCGTAAGCTCAAGGCTGCCCAGTACACCGCCGCCAACCCCGGCCAAGTCTGCCCCGCCAAATGGAAGGAAGGCGCGCAGACCATCGCTCCGTCGATTGACCTGGTCGGCAAAATCTAAGCTGGCCTGCGCCACACTGTACTGACCCTCTAAAAACGCCCAGGTGCCTGGCGCCTGGGTTTTTTTTAGCCAAAATTTGCATTTTTCAGGAGTTTTTTCATGCTTGACGACAACCTCAAAGCCCAATTGAAGTCCTACTTGGAGCGCCTGCAACGCCCAGTGGAGCTGGTGGCCTCGCTGGACGACAGCGCCACGTCGCGCGAGCTGAAAGAACTGCTGCACGATGTTGCTTCTGTTTCCGACAAGGTGACAGTGGTTGAAAACAACGATGCGGATACACGCAAGCCCTCGTTCTTGATTACCAACCCCGGCCAAGATAGCGGTCCGCGCTTTGCCGGTGTACCGCTGGGCCATGAATTTACCTCGCTGGTGCTGGCCTTGCTGCAAGTGGG
Source organism: Giesbergeria sp. (assembly GCF_028686475.1). GTDB lineage: Bacteria > Pseudomonadota > Gammaproteobacteria > Burkholderiales > Burkholderiaceae_C > Simplicispira. Next base: position 100,148 of record NZ_JAQUCA010000006.1, read on the forward strand.
TGGCCACCCCTCCAAAGAAGCCGCCGACCTGCTGGAGCAGGTGCGCGCCTTGGACGGTGATTTCCACTTTGAAACTTATTATTCGCTCAGCTGCCACAACTGCCCCGACGTGGTGCAGGCGCTCAACCTGATGAGTGTGCTCAATCCGCGCATCACGCACACCGCGATTGATGGCGGCGTGTTCCAGCAAGAGATTGAAGCGCGCGAGATTATGGGCGTGCCGACCGTCTTCTTAAATGGCCAAAAATTCGGCCAAGGCCGCATGGAGCTGGCCGAGATTGTCGCCAAAATTGATACCGGTGCAAGCGCCAAAGAAGCCGCAAAAATCAGCGCCAAAGAAGCATTTGAAGTCTTGGTGGTGGGCGGTGGCCCCGCTGGCGCGGCGGCGGCTATTTATGCAGCACGCAAAGGCATTCGCACCGGCGTAGCCGCCGAACGCTTTGGCGGCCAGGTACTCGATACCGTGGACATCGAAAACTACATCTCGGTGCGTAAAACCGAAGGCCCCCAATTGGCCGCCGCGATGGAACACCATGTGCGCGACTATGAAGTCGATGTCATGAACCTGCAACGCGCCAAAGCCCTGATTCCAGCAGCCGAAGCTGGCGGCCTGATTGAGGTGCAATTAGAGAACGGGGCCAGCTTGCGTAGCAAGTCGGTGATTTTGGCCACGGGCGCACGCTGGCGCAACATGAACGTGCCCGGCGAGGAGCAATACCGCACCAAGGGCGTGACCTACTGCCCCCACTGCGATGGCCCACTGTTCAAGGGCAAGCGCGTGGCGGTGATTGGTGGCGGCAACTCGGGGGTGGAAGCAGCGATTGATTTGGCCGGTGTGGTGGCCCATGTCACGGTGCTGGAGTTTGCCGCCGAACTCAAAGCCGATGCCGTGTTGCAACGCAAACTGCGTAGCCTGCCCAATGTGGACATTATTTTGAATGCCCAAACCACCGAAGTGAATGGCGATGGCCACAAAGTCACCGGCATCACCTACAAAGACCGCAGCAACGAGCAAATCAAGCAGGTGGCATTGGAAGGGATTTTTGTGCAAATCGGCCTATTGCCCAACACCGATTGGCTCAAGGGCACGGTGGAACTGAACCGCATGGGCGAGATTGTCATTGATGCCAAAGGCCACACCAATGTGCCAGGCGTGTTTGCCGCCGGAGATTGCACCAGCGTGCCCTACAAGCAAATCATCATTGCCACCGGCGAAGGTGCCAAGGCGGCACTAAGCGCCTTTGACCACTTGATTCGGCACTGACCACCCTACAAGCTGCTGTTTTCCTCAACCGAACTGGTGCGCGACTTGGTATTGGGCATACAGTTCGCGCAGCTTCTCACGCAAAGAACTCATGCCGCCGCTGACGTAAACCCAATTGCCGTGGGCGGCACGCACACTGTCCACCGAGGCATGGCGGATGAAATCGGTCATGAAAAGGACAGGATTGTTGCTTTTGGATAAGGCCACCAGCTGGGTGCTGTTGCGTGCATCGGCAGGCACAAAGGCCAGTTTGGCGAATTTGAAATCGCTTTTAATCATGTGCGCCTGCCCCGGCATCAAGCCAACGATAGTGGCAGCAAAGTTTTTGCCACTTTGTTTCGGCGTGCGCTGGGGGTCTTTTTTCAGCGGGATGTCTCTGGTGTCTTGCGCGTCTTGGCTGCCCACGGCTTGGGGTGCGGCGGCTGGTGCGGGTGGGGCTACTGGAGGCACTGGAGCTACTTGAACCGCTTCAGCTACTTTAGCCGTAGCGGGTGCAAACGGCTGCGTCGGCTGCACGCTTGTGGGTGTTGCTTCTTGTACGACAACTGGAGCCGCTTGTACCGTAGCGGGCGCAATCGGCGGTGCTGCGCTGGAAAAAGGCGGCACCACCGGTTGCGCCAACAAATTAATCGGAATTTGAATCGGCTGAATCTGCGCCAAAGCTGCGGCAATTTTGCTGTGTACGTCTTTGGTCGCCTCTGCAATCATCGCGTTAATTTTTGCTTCGATTTCATGGCGCAGTGGCTCGACCAGCGCCTCCACAATCGAGCTGGCCACCGACTGGGCGATGCCGTGACATGCCGTTTGCAAGGTGCTGGTGTCTGGGCGGGTAATGTGGTCTGGCATAGGGCGCTCCGTTTGGAAAAAAGACCGATTGTGGCCCTGTTTTGCGTGCGCGCAGGCGGGCTTGGTGGGTGTCACGGAGACCTTAAACCACCAAGCAGGGGCGTGGCTGCATCTGATAGGCACCAGATAGCCGCATCTGCTGCTGTTATCTATGCGCCTGCCATTCCATAGTGGAGGTCTTGAAGCCGGGGGCGTTGTGTGCGCCCACCAGCCCTTGTTGCAAGGCCTTTTATGTCTGACCCTTCTCTTCCTCCACCTGCGCCCGTAGCGCGCAAAGTCATTCCCATCACCCCAGAGCCTGCGGCCTCGGTTCCGTTTTACGCGGCGCAGGTCAAAATTCAGCCGCGCTCTATCAAGGGGGTGCTGGCACGCTGGCGCTGGATTATGGTCTGGCTGACACAACTGTTCTTTTATATCGTGCCGTGGTTGCAATGGAACGGGCGCCAGATGTTGCTGTTCGATTTGGAGCAGCGGCACTTTTACCTGTTTGGGTGGCTGCTGTACCCGCAAGACTTTATCTACCTGACAGCCTTGCTGATTATTTCGGCGCTATCGCTGTTTTTGTTCACAGCGGTGGCAGGGCGCTTGTGGTGTGGCTTTGCCTGCCCGCAGACGGTCTATACCGAGATTTTTTTGTGGATTGAACACCATATCGAAGGCGACCGCAGCGCGCGCCTGCGTCTGGATGCTTCGCGCTGGACGACCGATAAGCTGTGGCGCAAATCGCTCAAGCAATTTTTGTGGCTGGCCGTGGCACTGTGGACAGGCTTTACCTTTGTCGGTTACTTTGTCCCCATTCGCACGCTGGCGCTAGAAGTCATGGCGCTGCAAGGTGGCTGGCAAATTTTCTGGGTGCTGTTTTATGCACTGGCGACCTATGGCAATGCGGGCTTTTTGCGCGAGCAAATCTGCAAATACATGTGTCCCTATGCGCGTTTTCAGAGTGCAATGTTTGACCCTGACACGCTGATTGTTACCTACGATGCTGCGCGCGGCGAGACGCGCGGGCCACGCAGCAAAACCATAGATGCCAAAGCGCAAGGGCTGGGCGATTGCATTGACTGCACCTTGTGCGTGCAGGTGTGCCCGGTGGGCATCGACATCCGCAAGGGCTTGCAGTACGAGTGCATCGGTTGTGGCTTGTGTGTAGATGCCTGCAACTCGGTGATGGACAAAATGCAGTATGCGCGTGGCCTGATTCGTTACACCACAGCCAATGCCTTGGCCCAAGGTTGGGGCGCGGCGCAGGTATTGCGGCGCGTACTGCGCCCGCGTGTGCTGATTTATAGCGTGGCACTGGTGGCCCTGACGGTGGCGATGGTGGCCAGTTTGGCGGTGCGGACTCCCTTGAAAGTGGATGTGATTCGTGACCGGGGTGTGCTGGCGCGGCAGGTAGGGCCAGGGCAGGTAGAAAACGTCTATCGCTTACAGATGGCCAATGCCACCGAGCAACCCCAACGCTACCGCATCACCGCCAGTGGCATTGCGGGTTTGCAGGTTGCGTCAGAGGCCGAGGTAGAAGTGCAGGCCGCCAGTTCGCGCTGGGTGGTGCTGCGCTTGCGCGCGCCCCACGATGCTCTGCCCAGCGGCCCCCATCCGGTGGCGCTAGATTTTGTCGCTTTGGGGCAGCCGGGGCTGGCGCTGCGCGAGAACACCACCTTCTTGTTGCCACGCTGATGCTATGTCTGCCCTGCACCGGCCAGTTGACCCAGCGTGGCCAAGGCCTGCTCGGTGCGGGCGTTCCAAGCATGGCCGTAGTTCAGGCGCAAGCAATGGCTAAAAGCGTGCGATGCCGAAAAGATAGGCCCCGGCGCGATGCTGATGTGCTGGGCCAGCGCCTGTTGGTGCAGGCGCAGTGCATCGCAGCCCTCGGGCAACTCGACCCACAAAAAGTAGCCACCCTCGGGCCGGGTGGCGCGCGTGCCTACGGGAAAGTAATGCCCTACCGCCTCGGCAAACTGCGCCTGCTGTGCGATAAATGTCTGGCGCAATTTACGCAAATGCTTGTCAAAGCCCCCTTGCTCTAAATACAGCGCCAGCGCCATTTGTACCGGCACCGAGGCACTGAGTGTAGTGGTGAGCTTTTGCCGTGCTACGGCACGGGCAAAGCGTCCCGGTGCGGCCCAGCCGATGCGGTAGCCCGGTGCCAAACATTTGGAAAACGAAGAGCAATGCAGCACCAGCCCTTCGGTATCAAACGCCTTGGCGGGCAGCGGACGCTGGTCGCCGAAATACAGTTCGGCATAGACATCGTCTTCAATCAGCGGCAGTTGGTAGCGCGTGATGAGTTCTACCAGCGCTTTCTTCTTGGCCGTAGGCAACAAACTGCCCAGCGGGTTCTGAAAGTTGGTCATCAGCCAACAGGCTTGGGGGCGGTGGCGCACAATGGCAGCCTCCAGCGCCGCTAAATCAATGCCCTCGCGCGGGTGGGTGGGCACCTCGATGGCTTGCAGCCCTTGGCGCTCCAACGCTTGCAAGGCGGCATAAAAGGTGGGGGATTCCACCACCACTGCATCCCCAGGCCGGGTCACGGCAGACAGGCACAGATTGAGCGCCTCCAGCGCGCCATTGGTAATCACAATGTCTTCGGCGGGCACGGCAACCCCGGCGGCCAGATAGCGCAGAGCGATTTGGCGGCGCAAACCCGCATGGCCGGGGGTGAGGTCGTCCACCGTACTCCAAGGGTCAAGCGTGCGTGCGCTGGCGGCCAGGCATTGGCCTAGGCGTTGCAGTGGATACAGCAGCGGGCTGGGAAAGGCCGACCCCAGTGGCACCACCTGCCGCGCCATGCTCGATTGCAGCACCTCAAACACCCGCTCACTCACATCGACGGCAATGGCTTCGTTGCTGGGCTGGGAGGGCCGTTCTGGCTCTGGCGGCGCACGGCGCAAGCTGGGGTTGACAAAATAGCCGAAGCGTTCACGCGCTTGCACCAAACCACGCGCTTCTAGCAGGTAGTAAGCCTGAAACACCGTGGATGCGCTCACCCCCCGGCTGGTGCAGGTATGGCGCACCGACGGCAAGCGGTCACCAGGGCGCAACAGCCCGCTATGGATAGAGCTGGCAATATCAGCGGCTAAAATTTCGTAACGTTTCATGCGGTTTTTAGGCAACAAAATGCAGCCGCGCGAGAGCGCTGCGAGTGCAGCACTGGAACCAAGTTAGCATCAGGTGCTGAAACAGGCTTAGGTAACAACCCAGTTTTCTATTTCCAGACCGGGCACTCGGGCAAATTCGCCCATGTTGTTGGTGACCAAAATCAGCCCATCGCTGCGCGCGTGGGCTGCAATATGCAAGTCATTGACCCCTATCGGCTGCCCGGCCTTTTCTAGTTTGGCCCGGATAGCACCATAGTGTTGCGCTGCTTTGCTGCCGTAAGGCAGCACCTCAAGGCGGCTACAAAAATCCTCCACAGCGGCTAGATTCTTATGAACTTGGCTGCTTTTTTCTGCGCCATGCAAAAGCTCCGACAAAGTAATGGCAGAAATGGCCATACGGTGGGCATTTTGGTTGAAGGTGGACAGCACCTCAATCGGGCGGCGCTTGAGCACATAAATAACAATATTGGTGTCGAGCAAGTAGCGCAGCATCAAAGCGCTTCCCGCTCTGTCTGCTGCTGGCTGGCGCGTTCGGCCATGAAATCATCACTGACTTCGGGGCCGTTCAGAAAAAAGCTGTCCCACGCCTGCCCCACGGGAACAATGATGCGCTCATTGCCTTTGGCCCGCACTTCTACTTTGTGGATGTGATCTGGCAAGCGCAGCGACACTGGCAGCCGAACTGCCTGTGTGCGATTGTTGCTAAAAACTGTGCTGACAAGCATAGACACCTCCTTGCATGTATATATCTTGAGTATATAGCTCTGCTGTACTACATGCAGGCAGGCTTAGTTGGCGTAATAACTGGGCTGTGCCACCGAAGTCGGTTGCGCCTTGGGCAATTCAAATGCCTTGGCAGGCAGGGCATCGGCATTCAGGGATGGAGCCGTCTGGTTGTTCATCAACATGCCGCGCAACTTTTGCAAGCTCTCTTGGAACGAGCCGGTCAGGCGCTCACCCTCGGCGCGGCTGGTGACGATGTAGGGGGTGATGGTAATGAGCAACTCGGTTTTTTCGTTGGTCTTTTTGGTCGAGCCAAACAAGCCACCCAAAATCGGGATGTCTTTAAAGCCCGGTAAACCCACCGCTTCGTTGTTGTTCTTGTTTTGAATCAAACCGGCCAGCATGATGGTTTTGCCATCTTCTACCGTGATGTCGGTGGTCACCTTGCGCTTAGAAAAGCTGGGGTATTGCGAGCCACCCGTCGAAACCGGGTTACCAATGCTGCTGACCTCTTGGGCAATGCTCAAGGACACATTGCCGGAAGAGGTAATGTTGGGTTTCACCTCTAACAAAATCCCCGTAGGGCGGTATTGCACCGAGTTGGAGGTGGAGAAAGAACTGCCGCCCAACAAAGTCCCGCTCGATGGCGTGGAGACAGTTTGGGTAATCACCGGGATTTCGTTGCCCACTTCAACCTTGGCAATTTTGCCGTCGCTGGCCAACACATGCGGGGTGGACAAAATATTGACATCGGTATCTTGGCCCAACAGGTTCAACATGCCAATCACCTGCCCGGCACTGCCAAATACCGCATAGTTCAGGCCGGAGCTGTTGCCCAACACGGCAGGCGTAGCACCACTGGCGCTGGTGGCGCGAGGAGCCAAAGCCCCTTCTAGGCCAACAAAGCCGGGCCAGCTTTTGCCGTTGTGCGATAAGGCCGATTTCAGCCACCACTCGACGCCGTATTGCAGGGTATCGGTCAGGGTGACTTCGGCCACCATCACTTGAATCAGCACTTGGCGCGGCGAGGAGTCTAGGCGCTCTAACACCTTGCGGATTTGTTGGTAATCTTGCGCCGAAGCCCGAATGATGAGCGAGTTGCTGCCCTCATCGGCAATCACTTGCACCGAGCCACCCAAGCCGGTGCCGCTACCACTGCTGCCAGCGGCGCTGGGCACATTGCCGCCGCGCTCAATGGTGCGCGTGGTGCCTGCTGCATTGGCAGCGCCACCACTGGCAGCACCCAAACCACCAGCGCCAGCACCACCGGCAGAAGCGCTACCAAAGGCTGAGCTATTGGCCGAAGGCAGACCCGAGGCCCCGGTGTTGTTGCTGGGTGCCGCCGCACCGCCAAACAACTGCTGCAAAATGTTGGCCAAATGCGGGGCGTTGCTGTTGACCACCGGATAGACATGCACATAAGCGCCCAAACCATTGCGCGGCTCGGCATCCAGGGTTTTAACCCATTGCTCGGCGGCCTGCATCAGCTTGTCGTTGGCCGTGGCGACCAGCAAGGCGTTCATGCGTACCACCGGCAGCACATACACTTTGGCGGCATCGGTGCCGGCCCAGTTGAACAGGCCCGAGGTTTTGAACAGCCCTTCCAATTCTTTGGCCATGTCGGGCGCTTCGGCGTGCGACAAGGGCAATAGCTTGACTTGGATGTGGTTGAAATAATCCACGTCCAAGGTTTTTACCATGTCGATGATTTTGTCCACATTGGCTTGCCGGTCGGTGACAATCAAATGCTTGTTGGCCGGGTCGTTGGTGATGGCCGCCTGCGGGCCGACAAAATTACGCAAAGTGTTGACCAACTGGTTAGCCTGCACAAATTGCAACGGAATAATCTGCATCACCAAAGAGGCCGGCCCCACGCCTTGCTTGGCCACCGAATCGCGCACCGCCGCAGCATCACGCAGCACTTTGTAGGTTTTGCCTTGGCGCACGATGGCGATATTGCTGGTGGCCAAAGCGGTTTCTAGGGCGCTAAAAATATCGGCCATGCTGATGGCCCCCGTACTTTTGAGCGTGATACGCCCCTGCAAAGAGGGGTCAATGATGTAGTCGAGCTTGAGAATATCGCCCAGCACCACCTGCAAGACATCGTAAATATCGGCGTTGTCAAATTTGAGTGTCACACCGGGATTGGGGGTGTTGGACAACTCCGTCCCGGCAAAGCTGGGGGCAGCTGGGGCCGCAGCGGGCACCGCCACACTGGGGGCTGTGGCACCAGCGGCACCAGCAGCACCAGCAGCACTAGGGGCGCTAGAGGCACGCAAGGCAGCACCCAGAGGGCTAGGGGCCGCAGCGGGGGTGCTGCTGCTACCCGGCACCAGCACCGGATTGGATACTGCTGGCGTTGGCGTTGGCGTTGGACTAGGTGCAGGTGCAGAAACTGGTGCAGGCGCTGGTACAGGCCGGGGTTTACCAACTCCCAACAGGGTCGAGAGCGATGTGCTGGGTGCTGCCTCTTGCGCGGGCGCGGGGGCAGCGGCACTGGGGGCAGCAGCTGGGGCGGGGGTAGCCACTTGCATCGGTTGGCCGGTGAATGGGTTGATGGGCGCCTGCGGCTGTGCCCAAACCGACGGCGTGAGCAGCACCACGCTGGGAGCCAACAAGCTGGCCAGCACCATCTGACGCAACACGGGAGGAGAGAATTTTTTCATTATGATTTGCTGGGATTCTGGGAAGGATTGGTTTTTTTGCTGCTGCTGGCCGTGACGCTGCTCCAGCCTTCGGGCATGGGTTTGAAGTGCAGACTGCTCAGGCGCAGGCGAATATCGAGCTGCTGGCCGCCGCGCTGGGGGTCGGGCACCACGCGCAGTTCCAGATTGTCCACATCAACGCGTTTCGGCAGGCGCGCCAAAGCCGCTTGCAAGCGCGGCAATTGCTGGGGCACGCCGTTGAAATGGGCGCTAATGCTGATGCGGCTGGCCACACTGTTGAGGGGCTGCTGCTGCGGCTCGTTCCATTGGATGTCAGAAAAGTAGAGCGATTGCAACATTTGTTGCACCTGGGCCTGCATTTTTTGCGTGGCCGCTGGGGCCTCGGCATCGACAAACCATTTTTGCGCCAGTGGCCCAAAATCAGGTTCTAGTTTGTCGTGGCTGGCGCTGATGTTGGCATCCAGCGCTAACACGCTTTGGTTGTTTTCTGCCGTCATTTGCTGGTCGAAGACTTCTTCACGCTTTTCTAGGTAGCCGTCGATATGCTCATCAAACAGCGATGCCAGCAGCAGCACCACCACCACGGGAAAGGCAAAATACTTGATACCGTGCTCCCGGTACACACGTTTAGCGGCACGTTTCATCATGGTTTGGCGGCTTTCTCGGGTGCGTTGCTGGCTTCGCTGCTGGCTGCCTCTGGCTCGGCGCTGGGGGGTGCCGGGGGCAGTTTTTCAGTTTGTAGATGGATGCCGATGTCTGAGCGTTCGGCCAGAAACTCGGGCACGGGCAATTCGGCAAATGGCTGGTAATCGGGCAAGGTGCGTTCTTGCAGCCATTGCAGGGCGGCAGCATCGCCGGTGCCGGCCAGTTCTACTTTTTGGCCATCCAAACGCAGATAAAGCAACGTGGCCGGTGGCGGGGGTAACACGGCCAGCAGTTGCGGCAACGGCAGGGGCGTTTGGTGGGCGGCCTCTTGGGCTTGGGCCGCTTGCACGGCATCGGCCATCCACAGGGTTTTGAGCTTGAGCAGTTTGGCCGCTTCGACCTTGGGGGCTTGCTGGCGCAGGTCTTCGTGGGTTTGCTCAATGTGGCGCTCTAGTTGGCCATCGTGCCACAACATCAGGGCCAAGCCTATCAGGCCCACGGCACCACCCACGCTGCTCCAAAAATTGATTTTTTGTACCAAATACTGCTGCGTGGCTTGCAGCACAATGCCCTCTAAGCTGGAGCGCCAAAGTTGCTCTAACAGGGCGGCCACACTGCGCGCGGGCAGGGCACGGCGCGCATGGGGCCAGTGGCTCTCATCCAACGCCGACAACACGGGGGCCGAGGCCCAGAGTTGCACATTTTGGGGAGGCACGTTTTGGGCCGGGCTGCCCAGCACACCATCGGGCAGGGCGGCCAGCTCCAGCTTGAGCAGTGCCGCCAAAACCGCACCGTCTTGCACGCTGGCCGTCTCCAATACCCGGCTACGCAGTAAAGCGCCATCAGTGGCCAAAATATGCAAACAATAGCCTCCAGCAGCTTCGCCTTCTAGCACCATACAGACTTGGCCTTTGCACTGCAAAGACAGCGGCTGGAATAATTGCGCGCGCGCAAACAGCTCTACCGTCTGCAAAGCACAGGCGGCGCTGATGCGCTCGATTTCGGCCACCCAATCTTTGTGTATCCAGAGCAAGGATTTTTGCGTGCCTTGGCCAAAGTGGTCGGTTTGCGTTAGCACGCTAGAGGCGGCAAAGGGCAGCAATGGCCCGGCTTCGCTGCTGGTGGCGGTGGGCGGCAAAATGCCCAAAATATCACCAGCCAGCACCCAGACGATTTCGCTGGCCGCCGGAATGCGCCATTGTTGGCTGCACGCACCCAAGGCCGCTTGCAGTGCAGGCAAATAGCCTTCGCCGTCGGGCAAATCGGCCCGATGGGCATGGGCTTGCTTCCAGCCCAGCCAGCCACGCTGAAAGTGCAGCACCTGCACGCCCTGTGCAGAAAGAGAGACGAGCAGTTGGTGCCGTCGTGGAGGAGGAAGGAGCCGGTTGTGCATGGGGTAAAGCGTCAAAATCCTGAAAATGGGGCCTTAGCGGTTGGTGCTGGGCGGTGCAAAGGGCAAGCTGCGCTGCGTCCATTGGTCTAGCAGCTCTAAGGTGCCGGCTTTTTTGGCCACCGTGGCCACCAAGGTGTTGCCACCGGCCACAGGCCGCGCACGCTGCACGCGCGCGCGCACTAGCAGCACCGGGGCATCGGGGCTGCTGGCGCTCAGGCCGGCAGCTTGTACCCAAGCCTGAAACTGCACCGTGGGCACCGCCCCAGCGCGCCGCCATTGGGCCAGCTGTTGCAGTTGCTCATCGCTGGCTTGGCCCAAAACTTTGAACAGTGGCAGGGGTGTGGCGTAGGGATGGACTTTTTTCTGGCCCGTACCCACCACCAGCCAATGCTGTAAACCTTGCAGATTGGCACCATTGCCGCTAGAGAGCATCTGGCGCGGAATGTCGGGCCAATCGAGCAATTCTTGCAAACTGGCAAAACCCGCACCGCCGCGCATCCGCGCCAATTCTTGCTTGAAAGCCAGCACGCGGTTGGCCAAGTCTTGGGCGGCTTCGGGCGAGGTGGCCCCCAGCAGCAGAAACAAGCGCTGCCATTCTGCCGCCGTGAGTGTATTGGCATCGGGCAGGCCGCTGCCATCTTCTAGCAGCACCTCTATTTGCAGCGCGCCTACCGCCACACTATAAGGCGTGCTGCTGAACTGCCAGCGCGGTTTTTGGCGCAGCGCCTCGTGGCGCGGGTCAGGGGGCAGGGCCTCAATGGCCAAGCTGATGGCCGCTTGCGCGATGGCGTATTGCACCGCCCCTTGCAAGGCGTATTGTTCTTGCAGCAATTCTTTTTCGCGTGCCAACAGTTGGGTATCTAGGCGCAGGGAGGCACTCACGCCCAACACCAACGTCGAGACCACCGCCAGCAGGCCCAAGGCAAATAGCAGCACATAGCCGCGTTGCCGATGGTTTGGATAAGGCGATTTAGCCCTCTTCATCAGCGCGCTCCATCCCGGTGGGCGCTATACACCACTGGCGGTGCATCGGCGTGCAAACCCGACAAGGCCAAACGCATCAGGCGTGGTGGCGGTTGGCTGGCATCCCAGCTCGCCACCCAGCGTGGCTGGGGTTTGCCTTGGGCATCTAGCCCCTGCAATAAAAAAGAAAAGGCGCACACCTGCAAGGGTGCAGCTAAAACCCAGCGTTGGCCTTCGGCCTCGGGGGTGGGGCCACGCGCTACCGGTGCGCCCGGTGGCGCGGCAGGCGGCAAGGCTTGCACTTGATAGACCAAAGCCCACGCCTTGCTATCGGCGGCTTGTTCGCAACGGTAGCGCACCCGCGCTAGGGGCAGCGGTGGCGTATCGGGTGCGCTGGTGCGGCTGCGGCTGGACATGGGCAATTGCCAAGGATGCAGGGTGTCAAACTCCAGCACAGTTGCATCGGCATAGACGCGCAAGCCCCGGCCTTGCCATTCGTGCTGCAAAATGCGCTCGGCAGCGCGCACCGCTTCACGCGCTGGGTTGCGCGCTTGGTGGCGCGCGTAAAAATCCGAGGCCATCGACAAACCTGCCGTACCCACCAGCGCCACCAGCGACGATAAGGCCAAAGCGACAATCAGCTCCAGCAAGGTAAAACCCCGCTGTGGTGCGCGCTGAACAGGGGCGGACATCATGGTGCTTAGCGCGCAGCAGCAGCGGCCGCAGGTTTAGCGGTGGCAGCAGCGGGTGGTGGGTCTAAACGGTAAGTGGCCAAACGATAAGCCTGTGGCGCGGCCTTCGGCCCCCAAAACACTTCAATCTCGACCGAATGCAATACTGACTTGAATTCGGTCAGCAGCGCTTGCTGTGCTGGCTCTAACAAAGGTACCGGGCGCACTTGAATCCGATAGCCCAAATCTATACCGGCAAAGCGTTCTTCGCCCGCATCAGCGGCCAGCAGGTAGTCGGGGTGACTCAATACCTCATCGAGTTTGGCTTGTGCCAGCGCCAGCGCTGCCGCATGGGCAGTTGATTTGGCCTCTAGGCGCGTGCTGCCCGAAATAGCGGTAAAGGCAATCGCCAGCCCGGCACCGAGCAACACCATCGCCACCAACACTTCCAGCAGGGTAAAACCTTGCTGGCGCTGGCAGGCGGGCCTAGCGGCCAGCTGGAACAGGGTCTTGTCGTTCAATGCGGCCACTGATTTTTGCCAAATGAAAAATTTGCTGCATTCCGCTGGGAGTACGGATTAAAAAACGCGCCTCGGACAGGCCGCCATCCGGGTAGAACACCAGCGGCAGCGCCGCTGTACGCTCGTCAGAGGCGGGCCGAAACTGGTAGCCGGGCGGCAGCTCTAACACCATGCGCTGCTCTTTGGATCCCAGTTGCTGCACGATGGCATGGTGCTTAAAGTCCACCAGCGCTTGCACGGTGCCAGCGCCCAACACGGCCTTGTTACGCAAGCGCTTGAGGTCCAGTTGGGTGCGGTCTATCCAGTGCTTTTCGTTGGCGCGCAGGGCCATTTTGTCCACCGAGACTATCGCCAGCCCGGTGCCAATGCCAATCAGCACCAGCACCAACAGCAGCTCTAGCAGGGTAAAGCCCGATGCTGGCCGCCGTGCCGGAGGGCAACAGGCCAAGCGGCTCACTCCCAACTGTGGATGTCGGCATTGTCGCCGCTGCCACCCTCCTTGCCATCGGCCCCGAGCGAAGACAGCTCGTAGTCGGCCTTTTCGCCCGGTGCTTTATAGACGTAAGAATGGCCCCACGGGTCTTTATCGACCCGCTTTTTCAGGTAGGGGCCGCGCCATTTCAGGGCTTCGGCTTGGTCCGCTGGTTTGTCGGACAGGGCGCGAATGCCCTGCTCGGTGCTGGGGTACTGCGACATATCCAGCCGGTAAGTATCCAAGGCCGCGCCCACCATTTCAATTTGGGTGCGCGCTGCTTTGATTTTGGACGAATCGAGTTGCCCAAACAGCCGTGGCCCCACCAAGGAGGCCAGCAGGCCCAAAATCACCATCACAATCAGCAGCTCAATCAAGGTAAAGCCGCGTGCTTGGCGCACAGAAGAAGACAGTTTTGGTTTTGAAAATAGCATCATGTGTGTCAAAGCCCGCTCACATAGGCATGTCATTGATGGAAAAAATGGCGGTCAGCATCGACACCACAATGCCGCCAATCAGGCCGCCCATCAGCAAAATCATCACCGGTTCAAACAAAGCCACCAAGTTGCGCGTGGCCTTTTGGATGTCTTTCTCGTACTGGTCGGCCACTTTAATCAGCATGGTGTCTAAAGCGCCGGACTCTTCGCCCACGGTGGCCAATTGCCCCAACAGTTTGGGAAAGAAGGGGTCAGCACGCACCGGCCCCGAAACCCCCCGGCCCTCTTGCACCGCCCGCACCAAACGGTCTAGGGCTTTACGCAGGGGGATGTGGTCGGTCAGTTCGCGCACAATCCGCATCCCAGTCAGTATCGGAACCCCACTGGCGAGCAGAGTTCCCCAGGTGCGGCACACATGGGCCAGTTGTATTTTGAGCAGCAACGGCCCCAACACCGGCAGGCGCAACAGTGCCAGTTGCCAGCGTTCGCGCCAAACCTCATCGCGCAGGGCCATGACAAAACCCGTCACCGCCAGCGCCAGCCCTATCACAAAGAAGATGCCATAGTTTTTGAGAAATTCACCGACGGCAATCAGCACCGCTGCTGGCCCCGGCAAACTTTGGTTCATGTCGGCAAAAATTTGGCCAAACTTGGGCAAGACAAACACCGTCAGGCCGAGCAAGGCGCTCATGCCAAACACAAACAGCAAAATCGGGTAGATGGACGAAGTCACCAAAAACGCGCGAAATTCCATGCTGCGCGTGTAGAACTCCACCAAGCGGTGCATCACCACCGGCAGTACGCCGCCCTCTTCACCGGCGCGCACCATGTTGATATACAGGCGCGGAAATACCTTGGGGTGCTGCATGAAGGCATCGGCCAAGGTATTGCCTTTTTCTACCTCCAGCACCACCTGCTGCATCACGGCCCGAAAGTGGGCTTGTTCTAAACTGCCGGTGCTAATGTGCAAGGCCCGGTCTAGCGGCAAACCGGCATCCAGCAAGGTAAGCAATTGCTCCGTCATGGCCAGCACATGCTTGAGGCCGACGCGCTCTTGGCCCCAACGCCCAGCGGTGGCTTTGGCGGCCGTGGGACTGACCACAGGGGCAGAGGATGCCGCTGCCACCGGCGCACGCACCGGCGGCGCTGCTGTGGCAACCGGCACAGCCCGCTCGGGGGCGGCACTCGCACTAGGACGGGGGCGCACGCTACTGAATCTCCTGCCGTGTCACGCGGGCCAGCTCTTCTAGCGTCGTCAAGCCCGCCAACACTTTACGAATGCCATCGGCGCGCATGGTACGCACGCCTTGCTCTAGGGCTTTTTTACGCACGCCCTCGGCGGGCAGTTTTTTAATGATGGCCTCTTTGATAGCGGTGGTCATGGGCAGCAACTCATAAATGCCGGTGCGCCCGGTGTAGCCCGATTGGCCGCAATGGCTGCAACCCCGCCCATGAAACAGTTGCGGCACCTGCTCAGGGGCTACGCCTTCTTCGGCCAAGAACAACAAGTCGGCCTCGGTGGGCGCTGTGGCTTCTTTGCAATGCGGGCAAATCATGCGTACCAAGCGCTGCGCCACAATCAACACCACCGAGGAGGCAATCAGGTAGCTTTCTACCCCCATGTCCATCAGCCGGTGGGCTGCGCCAAAAGAATCGTTGGTGTGCAGGGTAGAAAACACCAAATGCCCGGTCAGGGCCGATTGGATGGAAATTTCTGCCGTTTCTTGGTCGCGAATTTCCCCCACCATGATGATGTCGGGGTCTTGGCGCACAATCGAGCGCAAGGCACTGGCAAAGGTCAGGCCAATTTGCGATTTGACCTGAATCTGGTTGATGCCATCAATTTGGTACTCCACCGGGTCTTCTACCGTGATGATTTTGTTCTCGGGCAGATTCACACAGGCCAGCGCCGCGTACAAGGTGCTGGTTTTGCCGCTGCCGGTGGGGCCGGTGACCAAAATCATGCCATGCGGTTGGGCAATGGCTTGCTGCAAGGCTTGCAGGGTTTCGTCGTCTAAACCCAAAGACTCTAGCCCCATCAGGCCCGGCCCTTGGTCTAATAAACGAATCACCATGCTCTCACCATACACCGTGGGCACGGTAGAGACGCGCATATCCACCTGCCGCCCCGCCACTTCCATTTTCATGCGGCCATCTTGCGGCAGGCGGCGCTCGGCAATGTTCATTTTGGCGCGCAATTTCAGGTGCGAAATCGCCGGGGTGTACATGCGCCGGGGTGGCGGTTCGGTTTCGCACAACACGCCATCGACGCGGTAGCGCACCCGAAACTGCTGCTGTGAGATTTCCAAGTGCAAGTCCGAGGCGCGGCGCTCGACTGCGCGCAACAACAAAGATTGCACCAAACGCACCACCGGGGCATCTTCTGCCAACGCCTTCAGGGTTTCTAGGTCGTCGTCGGGACTATCGCTGCTGCTGTCCACCTCGGCTTGGGTAAAACTGTGGCTGCTGGCGTTATCGGGGTTATAAACTTGGGCCAACTGGGCCGCTATCCAAGCCTTAGGGGCCAAAGACAGCTGCACCGGCACACTAAAAAATTGTTGGAGTGCATCCAGCGCGGCCAGCCGCACCGGCACGGCACTGAGTACCTGCACGCCCCCCTCTTCTACCAAGAAGGGTAACAAACCATTGGCGCGCAAAAAATCGGGCGACAGTCCGGCTACGGGCGGTATAGGCTCTGTGGCAGGGGTGGTGGTATCGAACACTGGGGCGCGCAAGGTGCGCGCAAACTCGACCAGAAGGGCGGCCTCCGCAGCGTCCGTTGCGGTGCCGGGGAGATGGCTGCTCATGTTGAAAAAATGGGGGTAAATTCTGCCGAAGGCCCAATAAAAAATTGCACCAGCACAGCCCAAAGCCGCGCCAGTGCGCCACCAGCATTCTACCGACTTGGCACGGCCAAGCCCAACAAGCCATCGACACCATACAGCAAGGCCATGCGCCCCAGTGCCTCGGGCAGGCCCTGTACCTGCAAGGTACGCCCTTGGGCCAACAGAGTGCGACGACACTCTAACAACACCGCCAAAGCAGCGCTATCAAACTGGGCCAGGGCCGAGGCATCGAGTACACACACTGCTTGTGTCTGCTGGGCCAAGGTTTGTTGCAAACCGGCCAAAATAGCCGCCGCTTGGCGATGCGTTAGCTCGGCGGGCAAGGCCAGCGCTGGGGCCGCCTGCACCTCCTCAGCGCTTGTTGGCATTGCTCAGGTTGCGCGCGGCCAGGGTGGCAATCAGGCCATCTACTCCCTTGGCATTGATTTCTTGGGCAAACTGGGTGCGGTAGGTGTCCACCAGCCAGACACCCAGCACGTTCAGGTTGTAGATTTTCCAACCTGCGCCCACACCGGGGGTTTTTTCTAACCGATAGTCCAGCTGTACCGGGTCGCCACGGCCACGCACTTCGGTGCGTACCAGCACATCTTTGTCCTCGGGTGCAGCACGCAAGGGCTTGATGGTGATGGTTTGGTCGCTCACTTGCGACAAGGCCCCAGCGTAGGTACGCACCAACAGGGTTTTGAATTCTTCTTGCAGGCGCTGCTGCTGTGGCGCGCTGGCTTGCCGCCAACCGGGGCCTACAGCCGCAGCAGTCATGCGCTTAAAGTTGACATTGGGCATGATGGTTTTGTCCACCAACACCATAATTTTGTCAATGTCGCCGGTTTTGATGCTTTTGTCGGCGCGTACCGCATCCAACACTTCGGTAGAGAGGCGCAGGATAAGGCCATCGGGGGCTTCATCGGCAGCGCGGGCGGGCAAGCCAAAACCCAGCACCAAGGCGGCGAGTGTCGTAGTGGCCAAACGGCCTAAAAAACGGCGTTGCATGAAATCACTCTTTTCAAAAATTCGGGACTAGCGGGTTGGCTTATAGGGCTTATAGGGCTTATTCGGTTTATTGTTCAGGCTCAGGCGGCAAACTGCCATCGGCAGCCTCGTCTGCGGCACTGCGGTCCATATCGCGGTCGATACCGGCCCGCTGGCTACGCACGCGCAAAAACACATCGCGGCTAAAGCTGTATTTGTCTAAAGCAGCACCGTCAAGCATCTCGCCAGCGCGCAAAAAATTGGCGCGGGTATCCACCAAGCGCAGGGCATACAGGCTGTTGCGGCTGGGGATGTCATCCACCCCTTTGAGTAGATTGCCTTGGCTATCGACCGGCCAAGCCAAGGTATCGCGCACCGTCGATGGCCCCAGCAAGGGCAACACCAAATAGGGGCCGGGCGGCACGCCCCAGCGACCCAAAGTCAGGCCAAAATCTTGTTTGTGTCGCTCTAGGCGCATTTCGGTGGCAATATCCAACACACCGCCCAAACCAAACACGGTATTGATACCAAAGCGGAAAAAGCTGCTCATGGCGGCCTCGCCACGCCATTGCAGGGTGTTGTTGACAAACGACCAAGCATCGCCCAGATTGGCAAAAAAGTTGCTCACACCCCGGCGCGCCAGTTCGGGCACCGCTTGCTGGTAGCCGGTGGCCACGGGTTTCAGCACGGCCTCATCTACCGCGTCATTAAAGCGGCTCATGCTGCGGTTGTACGATTCAAACGGGTCTTGTGGATGTGCCGAGGGCGCACTGGCACAGCCCGCCAACACCAAAGCAGACAACGCCAAGGCTGTGCCAAGGCGTGGAGAACAAAAAGGCTTCATCAAAAAAGAGGGGGTCATGGTTGGGCACTGCCTGTGCTGGCCGGAGTCGATTCTGCGGCCTTGCTGAATAAAAATTGGCCAATCAGATTTTCTAATACCATAGCCGATTGGGTGGCCGTCACTACATCGTCGTGGGCCAAATTGGCTTCATCGGCCCCGGCTTCAATGCCGATGTACTGCTCGCCCAGCAAGCCACTGGTCAAAATTTTGAGCGAGCTGTCTTTGGGAAAGTGGTAACGTTTTTGCAGTGTCAGAGCCACTTCGGCCTGAAAAGTTTTATCGTTAAAGGTAATCGACTCTACCCGGCCCACCACCACGCCAGCGCTACGCACTGCCGCTTGGGGCTTGAGGCCACCAATGTTGTCAAAACGGGCGGTCACGCGGTAGCCCGATTCAAAGTTGAGCGAGAGCAGGTTGGCCGATTGCAAAGCCAGAAACACCAGCGCCACGGCCCCCAACATGACAAACAGACCGACCCAGACATCGTTTTTGGATTGCTGCATTCGAGACTTCTTTGCTTAGATACTGAACATGGCGGCTGTCAGGACAAAATCCAAGCCCAACACCGCCAACGAGGCCATCACCACGGTGCGCGTGGTGGCGCGCGATACCCCTTCGGGGGTGGGCTTGGCGGTATAGCCTTGCAGCAAGGCCACAAAGGTGACGGTGATGCCAAAAGCCACACTTTTGACCACGCTGTTACCCAAGTCGCTGAATACATCCACGCCGCCCTGCATTTGGCTCCAAAACGCGCCCGCATCTAGCCCCAGCATGGGCACGGCCACCGCCCAGCCACCCACTACACCCACCGCATTGAACACCAGCGATAGCACCGGCATGGCAATCACACCGCCCCAAAAACGCGGGGCCAAAATGCGCTGCACGGGGTCCACGGCCATCATCTCCATTGCGCTGAGCTGCTCCCCGGCGCGCATCAGGCCAATTTCTGCCGTGAGCGAAGTGCCCGCACGCCCAGCAAACAGCAGCGCGGTAATCACCGGCCCGAGTTCGCGCAGCAAACTAAGCGCCACCAACTGGCCTAAAGCCTCGGTGGAGCCAAAATCTTGCAAGGTGTAGTAACCCTGCAAGGCCATGACAAAACCCACAAACAAGCCCGATACCGCAATAATGGCGAGTGAATAGTTGCCCAAGAAATGCACTTGGTCGCGCACCAAGCCGAATCGGGTCAAACTGGCGGGCAACCATTGCAACAAACGGCCAAACAGTCGTGCCGCTTGGCCTATATCGGCCAGCTGGCGGCGCGCCGCCAAGCCCACATCGGCAGGACGGTACCAACTCATGCGCGGCCTCCACTGGGGCCAATGGGGCCAAAATCTTGCGCCGCATCTGGCCCCGGATAGTGGAACGGCACCGGCCCAGTGGGCAGGGCATGGACAAACTGGTGTACCAGCGGGTCAGTGCTGTGGCGCACCTGCTCCGGGGTGCCTTGGGCGGCAATCGTGCCCGGCCCCAAAATCACCACATGGTCGGCAATTTGGAAGGTGATTTCTACATCGTGCGAGACGATGATGGTGGTCAGGCCCATCGCATCATTGAGCTGGCGAATCAACTGCGCCGCCGTGCCGAGGGAAATGGGGTCTAAACCGGCAAAAGGCTCGTCGTACATCACCAATTCGGGGTCCAGGGCGATGGAGCGCGCCAGCGCCACGCGCCGCGCCATACCGCCCGAAATTTGTGCGGGCAGCAAATCGCGCGCACCGCGCAAGCCTACCGCGTGCAACTTCATCAGCACAATATCCCGAATCAAGGCTGGCGGTAAATTGGTGTGTTCGCGCAGTGGAAAAGCCACATTGTCAAACACCGTCATGTCGGTAAACAAGGCCCCAAACTGGAACAACATGCCCATGCGGCGGCGGGCTGCATACAGGGCAGCAGTGTCCATCTGGCCCACATCTTGGCCATCGAACAGCACCTGCCCTTGCTGGGCTTGTTGCTGGCCACCCACCAAGCGCAGCACCGTGGTTTTGCCGCCCCCCGAAGCCCCCATGATGGCCGTGACTTTGCCACGCGGCACTGCCAAGGACAGGCCACGCAAAATGGGTCGCTCGCCATAGCTGAAATGCACATCGCGCAGCTCGACAAACGGGGCAACAGAAGAAATAGGGGAAGATGAAAGCATGAAACAGCACAACGCAAGCCGTAATCATAGGCGCTAACGGCTGGCCTTGTATGGCATTAGGTTTTATCGGTGCAGCAGCAGCTTGTTGGCTATGATGCTGCTCTTTGCTTCGCCCCTGCGCCCGGCTACGGCAAAGGTTTTTCATGTTTGCTGCACCCGCTTCTATTGTGCCTGCTGCACGCCCCCCCAGCCCAGCCACCAGCGGCCTGCACCTGATGGCCGACCTGCATGGCTGCCAAGGTGACCTGCGCCTGATGCACGATGCCGATTTTTTGCAAAATTTTTGCCAAGCCAGCGTGCAGGCGGCTGAACTGACGGCGGTGGGGTGCTTGTTTCATCTTTTTGGCGCGCAAGGCGGCGTGACGGGCGTGGTGGTGCTGGCCGAGTCCCACCTGTGCATCCACACTTGGCCCGAGGCGGCCTATGTCACGCTGGATGTCTATGTGTGCAACTACTCTAGCGACAACCGGCACAAGGCCGAGCAGCTCTTCCATACCTTGCAGCAAGCCTTTGCTGCGCGCGATGCCCGGCTGCACCGGGTAGAGCGCCGTTGAACCAACCTGCCCTGGCATCAGGACAGATGCAGGTGGTTTGCGTGCAAGTCTAATTGGCGTGGTTGACCAAGTATTCGAGCGCTTTAACGCGGTCGGCGGTCACGTTCATCTTGCACTCAGTGCTACCCACGATACTGAGGTCAAGATTGCCCGCATAGGTAATGGGATAAAGCTCACAGTTTAAGTCGCGAAACCGTATCCAGGTACGTTGGACGGCTTGGAGTTCCTTTTTATTCTCAGGGTTATTATCCATTTTTATGATGGTCTTATAGGCCTCGTTTAAGCGGACATCCTGGCGTTTGAGTTCTGCGCTGACACATTTATCGATTTCTGTCCGGTCACTATCGGCCTTGTGCATACAAGCGTCGAATTTTTGTGACAGATTGCTTTCTTGGGCGCTGGCTGCCAAAGGCAGAGCGGCGGCAAAAATCAGGGTGATTTGAAGGAGCAAGGGTTTCATGGACTTGCCTTTTAAGGCTGGATGGGGCTTCAGACGGTCACTCAATGAAATTTTCAAGCTCTTTGGCACGCTCGGCGGTCATCCGCATCGTGCAATCACTGGCATTGACCGCGGCACTGGTGCCCCCGTCGGGGTCGTGGTAAAAGTCACAGTTTAAATCGCGAAACTTTATCCAGACCCGTTGGGTGGCTTGGAGTTGTTTTTTACGCTCAGGGGTTTGGTCAGATGCCATCAGCGTCTTATAGGCTTTGTTTAAGCGGGCATCTTGGCGTTTGAGTTCTGCGTCGGTGCAGTCCATCATTTCTATCGTGACACCACCGGACTTGTCCATGCAAGCGCTGAATTTTTTAGACAGATTGCTGTCTTGGGCGCTGGCCGCCAAAGGCATGGCGGCGGCCAAAGCAAGGGTAATGTGGAGGAAAAGGGGTTTCATTAGTTTGCGCGTGAAACCTCGGCATTCATGTCAAGGAGGTAGAGCGCGGAACGCCTAGCGCTCCTTGCTTTGGGCCGAACCTGCTCACGTCCGTTTAATAGCCCGGTTGACAGAAATGAGTGCAAGGCTTTTCACCACGGCTGGGCCTTGCGGCTCTGCCCGTAAGTTCCGACCTTCAGGTGGTAGTTGACCTGGTCAGGGCAGGAAATTGGCTTTGGCGCTCCCCCAAATGAAACACACTCACCACTTGGGTTAAAGCATCCGCTTGGCTGTGCAAAGATTCAGCTGCGGTGGCGGCTTGCTCCACCATCGCGGCATTTTGCTGTGTGGCCACTTCCATTTGCTCGATGGCTAAATGCACTTGGTCGATGCCGGCACTTTGTTCGGTGCTGGCGGCGGTAATCTCGCTCATGATGTCGGTCACGCGGCTGATGCTGGCCACAATTTGCTCCATCGTTTGGCCAGCTTGTTCTACCAAATGGCTGCCGTTTTCTACCTTGTCCACCGAGTCGCTAATCAAGGCTTTGATTTCTTTGGCGGCCTCGGCACTGCGCCCGGCCAAACTACGCACCTCAGAGGCCACCACGGCAAAACCCCGCCCTTGCTCGCCCGCGCGCGCTGCCTCTACCGCCGCATTGAGGGCCAAGATATTGGTTTGAAAGGCAATCCCATCAATCACGCTGATGATGTCAACAATCTTTTTCGACGAAGTGTTGATAGAGCGCATGGTGTCCACCACCTGCGCCACCACCTCGCCGCCTTGGGTAGCCACCTGCGAGGCCGATTGCGCTAATTGATTGGCTTGGCGCGCATTGTCGGCATTTTGCTTGACGGTGCCGGTCAGGGTATCCATCGAGGCCGCGGTTTCTTCTAGCGATGTAGCCTGCTGCTCGGTGCGCGCAGACAGCTCCAAGTTGCCAGCGGCAATTTGGCTCGATGCTGTGGCGATGGTATCGGTGCCGATGCGAACTTGCTGCACCGTGTGCAGCAAACTGGCGTTCATGTCTTTCAGAGCCTGCATCAGCTGGCCGGTTTCGTCTTGCGATTCGACGGCAATGTCCATCGTCAAATCACCGCTGGCCACATGGCGCGCCACGGCCACCGCCTCGCGCAGTGGGCGGGTGATGCTGCGCGTGGTGGCCCAAGCCAGCACACTGCCCACCAGCACCGCCACGATAGCGGCCAAGTACAGCGTCCAGCTCAGGCGCTGGCTGGCGGCTCGCGCCTGTGCGCGCACCTGCTGCTCGGCGGCCTGGTGTAACTCAACCAATTTGTTGATTTCGGCCAGCAACTGCCGAAACAGCGGATCTATCTGTTTGGACAGAATCTGGGCCACACCCTCTGTATTGAAGGCCAGCGCCTGACCGATGGCATCGGCGCGCAGGCCAGCCAAACCTTTTTCTAACTCGGCCATACGGGCAAAAATAGCTTTTTCTTCTTCGCTGGTGCCCAAATCAATTAACTTTTGGCGCGCTTGGGCGTACAGCTGGCTATGCTCTTTGAGCCGCGCCTCTTCTTTGTTCATCTCACTGACTTCAGAATGCAAGCCAATACTGCGAATGGCCACCACTGCTTCGAGTTGCTCGGATTTCATGGTGGTCGTCCATTGCACTTTGGCGCTGGCCAGCTCCAGCCCGTCAAACAACTGCTGCTCGTTGCGCGCGGTGCTGATGTTGACCAATACCACCACGGCAATGAGCAGAGCCAAGACAATGCCAAAGCCGATTTTGAGGCGCGTACCGATACGCAGGTCACTGATTTTCATAGGAAAAAGTTTCGCTAAGAAAGAAAGGCAGCAGTCAGCGGTGGAAACTGCCCAGAGGCCACTGCCCTCAACCAGCAGAGGCAAGAAAGCGCTGGCACCGCGCGCACGGGCAGCACTAGGCACTAAGAGACTAGGGCGCGTTACTTATAGATGCCGACACCAATCAGCACATCATCGACTTTTTCAACATAGGTGGATTTGGGTTCGACCACTTTGGTGATAGCGTTGGGCCACTTGTAATCGACCCAGCCTTTGCCGCTTTTTTGCGCGGTGTCAATAAAGCCTTTAACGATGAACTTGCCATCAGCGTCTTTGATTTCGAGCAAGTTTTTGCCAATCAGCTTGGCGTTGGAACCGTGGCATTTATTATTGCCTAGCATGTCGTAGCACATGACATACAGGTCTTTTTGCACAAAAGCGCCCTTGGGGTTGTTGAATTCGGCAAACGCCTTTTCTGGCCCACTGGACTTGATGAGTGCAACCCCCTTCTTGACCATTGCCATCGCCTCATCGGCAGTCCCTTTTTCCGAAGCAACAGCACTGAAGGCCAGAGTGAGGGCAGTGACACCCACTGCTACATGCTTGAGCATAGTTTTCACAGAAATTTATCCTTTTCTTGGTTTCAGACGCTGCCGTTTTGCACGCTATCTTGTGCCCATTGCACGACACAGCCATGACAAGCCGAACAGCTTACAGACTCCGCAGTATCCCACTGCGGCCTGTCTGGAACTTGACGACTGCACCTGCACCGTGCAGTCTGTGCCAAATTAATAGCGATTTTTGTAGCTAAAAAATGTACTATGCCCAAAACTTAAAAACCTATGAAAAATCCATTGCCCCATCCACTCAAAATAGGCCGTCCACTGGGCGGCTTGCTCTTCGCGCTGCTTGCCTGCACATCGGCCCAAGCCGAAGCAGATGAGGGAGCTACCGCCAGAAGGCTGAAATTTTCTGGCTTTGGCACGCTGGGACTGACCCACCACAACAACCGCGACGTAGGTGTCATTTCGTCGTTTGGGCAAGAGTCACCCGCCCATGACGGGTTTTCTGAAAACTTGGACAGCGTATTAGGGGCGCAACTCAATTGGCAGGCGGCCGATGACACCTCGTTGGTGCTGCAAGCCGTGGGCCGCGCCGGAGAGGGCATGAAGCCCCAAGTACGTATGGGTTATGTGCGCCAGCAATTTGGCCAAAATACGTCGGTGCGCTTGGGCCGCTACCGCAGCGCCTTGTACTTTGATGCCGATGTGACCGAAATTGGCTATGCCAACCTCACGGCGCGCAAACCGCTGCCGGTATATTGGATTAGCAACAACGTAGCAGCGATTGACGGCATTGATGTGCAATGGCACCACAGCAGCGGCAATGCGGGCTGGCTGCTCAATGTGTATGCAGGCGAGAGCAATACCCAGCAAAAATTTCCCTTAATCCAAGGCGATACCAAACTCAGAGACATCCGAGGCTTTGCCCTGACTTATATGCTGTCGAATGTCTCTTTGCGTGCTTCCAGAACCTGGGTCGGCAAATACGCCGTGCAATCGTCGCGGCAGGTGGAGCAAATGAACGCTGGCTTGCAGCAGGCCGCTGGCGGCTTGGCAGCGTTGGCAGCAACGCCGGTGCTGCCAACACCAGTGCGGGCCAGTCTGGCCAGCAAGGCCAGTGAAATCGCCAGCTATGCCAATCCGTTTGATAACCAGCCCATTTACACCAGCTTGGGCTTTAACGCCAATTTTGACAACTGGTCAGTTATGGGCGGCTGGGTAGGTTTTGATTCGCAATCGGCCATGATTGGCAAATACAACAGTTACAGCGTCACGGTGGGCCGTAGCATCGGCAATATCACGCCCTATATTGAGCTGGCGTACCAGCGCCGCTCCAATCCTATCTTCAATACCAATGCCTTAGGCCCCACGGGCCTGCATCCGCAGCTGGATATGGGGCTGGCCCAACTACAAGGAGCATTCTCCGAAGCCGCCCAGTTTGCTGATTTTTCTATGCGCTCAGCCAGTGTAGGGATGCGCTGGGATGTGCAAAAAGACATGGCCCTCAAGCTGCAATACGACCTCATCAAAACCCCAAGCCCCTACCGTGCTGGCGGGTTGGCCACCAGCACCTTACCCATCAACAACAAAGTGCATCTGGTTTCTGTGGTGTTCGACTTCATTTTCTAAGGACACAGCGATGAAACACCTTCACATTGCATTATTAAGCTGCTGGATGGCTTCTGGTGCCTGGGCACAAAGCGCCTTGGTGGTTATCGCCAACCCAAGCGTGGCCATAGAAAAAATAGATACCCATCAGGTTACGCAAATTTTTCTCAAGCAAATTCAGACTTGGCCCGATGGCAAGGCGATACAGCCCATCGACATCAAAGAAGGCTCCCCGC
Source organism: Giesbergeria sp. (assembly GCF_028686475.1). Taxonomy (GTDB): domain Bacteria; phylum Pseudomonadota; class Gammaproteobacteria; order Burkholderiales; family Burkholderiaceae_C; genus Simplicispira. The sequence goes on from NZ_JAQUCA010000006.1 coordinate 126,244, forward strand.
TACGCACCGAGTTTTACAGCAAAATTACAGGGCGCAGTCCGGGGCAAATGCGCGCCTATTGGGCGCGTCAGGCGTTTACGGGCATGGGTTTTGCCCCCAAAGAGTTTGCCACTGCCGACGATGTGAGCAAAGCCGTTCAGACTACGCCGGGAGCGATTGGCTACATCGACAAGAAAAGTGCCTTGGGCACGGCCAAAATCGTCTTGCAACCCAACGAATAAGCAAAAAAGCTGCCAACACTTGCCTAAGCAAGCACTGGCGGCTAAGGTAGGCCGGAGGGTGTAGCGGCTTAACGCGGCAAGCTCGATTGGCCCATCAAAAAGCTATCGACGGCACGCGCCGCTTGGCGGCCCTCACGAATCGCCCACACCACCAAAGATTGACCCCGGCGAATATCACCGGCCGCAAACACCTTGGGCACATTGGTGGCGTAGCCGCCTTGGTCTTCGGTGCTGGCGCGGGCGTTGCCGCGCGCATCTTTGTCAATGCCAAAGGCATCCAACACCGCTGCTACCGGACTGACAAAGCCCATTGCCAGCAACACCAAATCGGCCGGGTAGTGCTTTTCGGTGCCTGCAATTTCTAGCAATTTGCCGTCTTTGAACTCGACTTGCACCGTGGTTAAGCCTTTGACCTTGCCCTTTTCGCCCACAAACTCTTTGGTAGAAATAGCAAACTCGCGCACGCAACCTTCGTCGTGGCTGGAGCTGGTACGCAGCTTGAGCGGCCAATAAGGCCACACCAGTGGTTTGTTTTCTTGCTCGGGTGGCATGGGCATGACTTCAAATTGGGTCACGCTGGCCGCGCCGTGGCGGTTGCTGGTGCCAACACAGTCGCTGCCGGTGTCGCCACCGCCAATCACAATCACATGCTTGCCATCGGCGCGCAGTTGGCCTTTGAGCTTGTCACCGCCATTGACTTTGTTTTGCTGCGGCAAGAACTCCATCGCAAAGTGGATGCCGTCCAAGTCGCGGCCCGGCACGGGCAAATCGCGCGATTGTTCAGCACCGCCGGTGAGCAGCACGGCATCAAACTCGGCTTGCAGTTGCGCCGGGCTGATGGTCTCTTTGGCCCAGTTGGTGACTTTGCTGCCTTTGCCCAAACCTTCTTTCGGGTCGGCCACCAGCACGCTGGTGCGGATGGTCACGCCTTCGGCTTCTAGTTGTTTGGCGCGGCGGTCAATGTGCGACTTTTCCAGCTTGAAATCGGGGATGCCATAGCGCAGCAGGCCACCGATACGGTCGTTCTTCTCGAACAAAGTCACATCGTGACCCACACGGGCCAGTTGCTGTGCAGCGGCCATACCGGCAGGGCCAGCCCCCACCACAGCCACTTTTTTGCCGGTTTTTTGCGCGGCGGGTTGCGGCTGCACCCAGCCATTCTCCCAGGCTTTGTCGATGATGGCGTGCTCAATACTCTTGATGCCGATAGGCGCAGCGTTGATATTGACCACGCAAGCGGCCTCGCACGGGGCGGGGCAGATGCGGCCTGTGAACTCGGGGAAGTTGTTGGTGCTGTGCAGCACCTCGATGGCGTTTTTCCAATCGCCGTGGTACACCAAATCATTGAAGTCTGGAATGATGTTGTTGACCGGGCAACCGTTGTTGCAAAACGGCGTGCCGCAGTCCATGCAGCGTGCGCCTTGCACTTTGGCTTGTTCCGGTGTCAGGGCAATGACGAACTCTTTATAGTTCTTGATACGCTCGGACACGGGCAGGTAGCCCTCTTCGATGCGCTCGTATTCTAAGAAGCCAGTGGTCTTTCCCATGATGAATCTGTCCTTGAATCTGTGTTCGCGTGAAAGGCAGGGCGCTTACTTGGCGGCTACTGCGGCGGCTGGAGCAGCGGGTGCGCTGGCGGCGGGTGCTTGCTGGGCGCTACGGGCATAAATTTCGCCCAAAGCGCGTTGGTACTCGGTGGGGAACACCTTGACAAACTTGGCACGCGCAGCCGCCCAGTGATCCAGCAGATCGCGAGCGCGTTGCGAGCCTGTCCAGCGGCTGTGCGCCTCGACCAAGCTACGCAGCAATTGGTCATCGCTTTGGCCCTTGTGCCAGATGCCGGGGCTGACGCTGGCGACAAACTCTTCGTGCGGCAGCACTTTGTCTAGCTTGACCGAGGCTTTGTTGCAGCGCTGGGCAAATTGGCCGTCTTCGTCATAAACGTAGGCGATACCACCGCTCATACCAGCAGCAAAGTTGCGCCCGGTTTTGCCCAACACCACCACCGTGCCGCCGGTCATGTATTCGCAGCCGTGGTCGCCCACACCTTCGACGACTGCCGTAGCACCCGACAGACGCACGGCAAAACGCTCACCGGCCACGCCGCTGAAGAAGGCTTCGCCCGTGGTAGCACCAAACATCACGGTATTACCGACGATGGTGTTACGCACGGCTTCGCCCCGGAACTCGTGGCTGGGGCGTACCACCACCCTGCCACCCGACAAGCCTTTGCCGGTGTAATCGTTGGCTTCGCCGGTCAGGTTCAGGGTAATGCCCTTGCACAGGAAGGCCGCGAAGGACTGGCCGCCGGTCCCTTCAAAGTGGATGCGGATGGTGTCATCGGGTAAGCCTTCGGGGTGTGCCTTGGTGACAGCACCGGACAACATGGCCCCCACAGAGCGGTTGACGTTGCGCGCCACTTCCATGATACGCACTGGCTCGCCTTGCTCAATCGCGGGCTTGCAGCGCTCAATCAGCTTCACGTCCAAGGCTTTTTCTAGCAAATGGTCTTGCTTGGTAGTGTGGTAGCGTGGCACATCAGCGGGCACGCTGGGGGCAACAAACAGGCGCGAGAAGTCCAAGCCCTGCGCCTTCCAATGCTCGATGCCTTTGCGCGTGTCGAGTAAGTCCACGCGGCCAATCAGGTCATCAAACTTGCGGATACCCAGTTGGGCCATGAGCTGGCGCACTTCTTCGGCAATAAAGAAGAAGTAATTGACCACATGCTCAGGCTTGCCGGTAAACTTTTTACGCAGCACGGGGTCTTGCGTCGCCACACCCACCGGGCAGGTGTTCAGGTGGCATTTACGCATCATGATGCAGCCTTCTACCACCAGCGGAGCCGTAGCGAAGCCAAATTCATCTGCACCCAGCAAGGCACCAATCACCACGTCGCGGCCAGTCTTCATTTGGCCGTCGGCTTGCACACGGATGCGGCTACGCAGGCGGTTCAGCACCAAGGTTTGTTGGGTTTCGGCCAGACCGATTTCCCACGGGCCACCGGCGTGCTTGATGGACGACCAGGGCGAAGCACCCGTGCCACCGTCGTGACCAGCAATCACTACATGGTCGCTCTTGCACTTGGCTACACCCGCGGCCACCGTGCCCACGCCCACTTCAGATACCAACTTGACCGAGATGTCGGCGTGCGGAGCCACGTTTTTCAAGTCGTGAATCAGCTGGGCCAAATCTTCAATCGAGTAGATGTCGTGGTGCGGTGGCGGCGAAATCAAACCGACGCCGGGCACCGAATGGCGCAAGAAACCAATGTAATCCGACACCTTACCGCCGGGCAACTGGCCGCCTTCGCCGGGCTTGGCCCCTTGGGCCATTTTGATTTGCACTTGGTCGGACGAGGACAGGTACTCTGCCGTCACACCAAAACGCCCCGAAGCCACCTGCTTGATTTTGGAGCGCAGGCTGTCACCGGCTTGCAGTTGAATGTCGGACTCTACCTTGTCAGCCCCAATGATGGAGGCCAAAGTTTCGCCTTGCTGAATCGGGATGCCTTTGAGTTCGTTGCGGTAACGTTTTGGGTCTTCGCCGCCTTCGCCGGTGTTGCTCTTGGCACCAATGCGGTTCATGGCCACAGCCAAAGTAGCGTGGGCTTCGGTAGAAATCGAACCCAAGGACATGGCCCCGGTGGCAAAGCGCTTGACGATTTCAGTGGCCGGTTCCACTTCTTCCACTGGAATGGCTTTGGTGGGGTCAAACTTGAACTCAAACAGACCACGCAGCGTCATGTGGCGCTTGGTTTGGTCGTTGATGATTTGGGCGTATTCTTTGTAGGTGCTGAAGTTGCCCGAGCGGGTGGAGTGCTGCAATTTGGCAATCGCATCGGGGGTCCACATGTGTTCTTCACCACGGGCGCGCCAAGCGTATTCGCCGCCCGCATCCAGCATAGTGGCCAGCACCGGGTCATTGCCAAAGGCAGCGCGGTGGGTGCGAATGGCTTCTTCGGCAATTTCAAAGATGCCAATGCCCTCAACACGGCTGGCGGTGCCAGTGAAGTATTTGTCCACCGTCTCGCTGTTCACGCCCACGGCCTCGAACAACTGTGCGCCACAGTAGCTCATGTAGGTGGACACGCCCATTTTGGACATGATTTTGGACAAGCCTTTGCCAATCGCCTTGACATAGTTGTAAATGGCCTTGTCTGCCGACAAATCGCCGCCCAACGCTTTGTGCATCTCAGCCAGCGTTTCCATCGCCAAATAGGGATGGACGGCTTCGGCACCATAACCTGCCAGCACGGCAAAGTGATGCACTTCGCGCGCGGTGCCGGTTTCTACCACCAAGCCAGCGCTGGTACGCAGGCCAGCACGCACCAAATGTTGGTGGATGGCCGACAGCGCCAGCAAGGCCGGAATCGCCACTTGGGTGGCCGACAACTTGCGGTCGCTGATGATGAGGATGTTGGCACCGCCCTTGATTTCGTCCACCGCTTGGGCGCACAGCGAGGCCAACTTGGCCTCTACGCCTTGCTTGCCCCAGTCCAGCGGGTAAGTGATGTCGATGGTGGCGCTCTTGAACTTGCCGTGCGTGTATTGCTCGATGTCGCGCAGCTTGGCCATGCCCGCAAAGTCCAGCACCGGCTGGCTCACTTCCAAGCGCATGGGCGGATTGACTTGGTTGATGTCCAGCAGGTTGGGCTTGGGGCCAATGAAGCTGTTGAGCGACATGACGATGGCCTCGCGGATGGGGTCAATCGGCGGGTTCGTCACTTGCGCGAACATCTGGCGGAAGTAGTTGTAGAGTGGCTTGTTTTTGTCTGACAACACCGCCAGCGGGCTATCGTTGCCCATTGAGCCAGTGGCTTCTTCGCCATTCTGGGCCATCGGGGCCAGCAAAAATTTGATGTCTTCTTGGGTAAAGCCGAACGCTTGTTGGCGCTCTAGCAGTGCCAAATCCGAAGCAGCGGACGGCACGTCTGCTGGGGCAGGCAAGGTATCGAGCTTGATACGCAGGTTTTCAATCCACTGCTTGTAGGGCTTGGTGTTGACGATGTTGGCTTTAAGCTCCTCGTCTTCAATCAAGCGGCCTTGCTCTAAATCAATCAGCAACATTTTGCCGGGTTGCAAGCGCCATTTACGCACGATTTTGCCATCAGGCACCGGCAATACACCGGCTTCAGAACCCAAAATCACCAAATCATCGTCGGTGATGCAAAAACGCGAAGGGCGCAGGCCATTGCGGTCTAGCGTGGCACCAATTTGGCGGCCATCGGTAAAGACGATAGAAGCTGGGCCGTCCCACGGCTCCATCATGGCGGCATGGTATTCGTAGAAGGCGCGGCGGCGCTCGTCCATGCACTCGTGCTGTTCCCAGGGCTCGGGAATCATCATCATCACCGCTTGGCTGATAGGGTAACCGGCCATCGTCAGCAGCTCTAGGCAGTTGTCAAAGGTGGCGGTGTCGGACTGGCCAGCAAAGCTGATGGGGTAGAGTTTTTGCAGGTCTTGCGCCAGCACCGGCGAGGCCATGACACCTTCACGCGCCAACATCCAGTTGTAGTTGCCGCGCACGGTGTTGATTTCACCGTTGTGTGCCACATAACGGTAGGGGTGGGCCAGCGGCCACTCGGGGAAGGTGTTGGTAGAAAAGCGCTGATGCACCAAACCGATGGCCGAGACGCAACGCTCATCGGCCAAATCTTTGTAATACACCCCCACTTGGTCGGCCAGCAACAGGCCCTTATAGACCACGGTGCGGCTGCTCATGCTGGGCACGTAATATTCTTTGCTGTGCTGCAATTGCAGCGCTTGGATGGCAGCGCTGGCGGTTTTGCGAATCACGTAGAGTTTGCGCTCTAGGGCATCTTGCACGATGACATCGTTACCGCGCCCAATAAAGACTTGGCGCAACAGCGGCTCTTTGTCGCGCACCGTGGGCGACATCGGCATATCGCGGTTGACGGGCACATCGCGCCAGCCCAACAACACTTGGCCTTCGGCCTTGATGGCGCGTTCCATCTCTTGCTCGCAGGCCAAACGGCTGGCGTGTTCTTTGGGCAAGAAAATCATGCCGACACCGTATTCACCCGCTGGCGGCAAGGTTACGCCTTGCTTGGCCATTTCTTCGCGGTAAAGCTGGTCTGGAATTTGAATCAGGATACCCGCGCCATCGCCCATCAGCGGGTCGGCACCTACGGCACCCCGGTGGTCAATGTTTTCCAAGATTTTGAGGGCTTGGGTCACGATGTCGTGGCGCTTGATGCCCTTGATGTGGGCCACAAAGCCCAGGCCGCAGGCATCGTGCTCTTGGGCCGATGAATACAAACCGTGTTGTTGCAGATGCTGGATTTCGGCAGCCGTGGTCATGGGCGCATTCCTCGTTATTTTTGCAGGGATGTATAGATTAGTGCAATGCAGCAAAATCATGCAAGCACTTTAATTGGGGTCAGATTCCAATTATTTACAAAAAACAACAGCTTTTATTTATTTGGGGACACATCAAAAAGCATAGCAACAACACTTTATTTCTCTAGGTTGCAGGCGTGATAACCTCCCCTGCTGCTACGCTGGCCACTGGCACGCGCCGAGGCCGTCCCGGCTTGGCTTTGGTGATACGCCGTTGCGATTTTTTTTGCAATTGCGCTACAAAATCTGCGCCCCCCAAGGCCCAACCCTTGAGTGCAGCATCGGTCAGGGCAGCCTGCGTATCGGCATCCAAGCCCGCCTGCACCACATCACGGTAGGCCGCTTCGCGCGCAAACGGGGTGTTGCCCAGCAACCAATACAAGGCGTGCGCCGTGACCAACTTATCTTGGCGCAGCCCTGTGTAATGGTTGTGACTAGACCAAGGCCAATCGGACACCTGCGCCACCCTGCCCGCACGCACTGGGTTCAAATCTATATAGGCCATGCAGGCAAGCAAATAGCGTTCCGACTCTATCAGTGTGCTACGGTAACGCCCCTCCCAAAGGGTGCCAGTGCGGTTGTGGCGCTGATTGAAGTAGCGCACATAACTGCGCCCCACCGCTTGCATCATTTTGGGCAGGGCTTCGGCCGTGGTGGGCGTGGCCAGCAGGTGGAAATGGTTATCCATCAGCACATAGGCGTGCAAAGCCACGCCCCATTGCCGCGCTTGTTCGGCCAGCAAGGCCAACATGCGCTCAAAATCTTGCGGGTCGATAAAAATCGGTTGGCGGTTGTTGCCGCGCTGGATCAGGTGGTGCGGATAATCGGGCAGGGTCAGACGGGGTAAGCGGGCCATAATCAGCTCAAAAATGAAACAATGGGAATCTGACCCCGATTATTTCACGCGCTCAAGCCAAACCGCGCCCCCAGTGCTTGTTCTAAGCCAAACTCTTGCAAAATAGCACGCAGGCGCTCGGCGGCACTGCGCTTTTTTTGCCCGGTATAGCGCGCCATAATCAGCTCGTTTTTCATGCTGTGTTCCCAACCCACCAGCTCCGTCACCGTGACTTGGTAGCCGCTGGCCTCTAGGTGCAGACAGCGCAGCACATTGGTGATTTGGCTGCCCAACTCGCGCGTGTGCAGTGGGTGCCGCCACAATTCGGCCAAGGGTGTGCGTGCCAATTGCAGCGCTTTGCCTTGGCGCAAACAAGCCGCCACTTCGGCCTGACAGCAAGGCACCAACACCATCGCTTTGGCCTTCTTTTGCAGGCCAAAGGCAATCGCATCATCGGTGGCGGTATCGCAAGCGTGCAAGGCCGTGACCATGTCGATGCGCTCGGGCAACTCTGCGGCCTCGGTGCTATCGGCTACCGACAGGTTCAAAAACGCCATGCGCTCAAAACCCAAGTGCTGCGCTAATTGGCCAGACTTTTCTACCAACTCGGCACGCCACTCTATGCCGTAAATATGGCCGCGCCCCAGTGGCTTGAAATACAAATCGTAGAGGATAAAACCCAAATAAGATTTACCCGCGCCGTGGTCAGCCAAGGTGGGTGCGTGACCGTCTTTGGACAAATCTTGCAACAGCGGCTCTACCAACTGAAACAGGTGATAGACCTGCTTGAGTTTGCGCCGCGAGTCTTGGTTGAGTTTGCCCTCGCGCGTCAGGATGTGCAATGCTTTGAGCAACTCGACCGACTGGCCGGGGCGCAGTTCTTGCAATACCGCTGCCTCGGCGGCGCGCTGCTTGTCTGCTGGTGGCTTTTTGCTCATGCTGGACCTTTATCGCTGGGCTGGCCGTGCGGCACTGGGCAGCGTGCGCCCACATCCAAGGCTTTCCAACCCTCTGGGCCTAATTGGCGCAATACTTCCATATTGCGCTCATAAATCATTTCGGCCTCTGGGAAGGCTTCGACTGCCGCATCTAAACTCTCTTCGCGGATTAAATGCAAAGTCGGGTAAGGTGCGCGATTGGTGGCGTTGGTAATATCATCAACTTCGGTGCCGTCAAACTGAAACTGTGGGTGAAAGCTGGCAATTTGCAAAATGCCGCCCAAATCCAGCACATCCAGCATCTCGTCGGCCAACTCCAGAAAATCATTAAAGTCTAAAAAATCTTCCATGCAGTCTGGCAACATCAGCAGCGTAGTGTCGCGCTTCTCGGGCGAGGCTTCGGCCAGTGCTTCTAACTCGCGCTGTAAATCTTGCAACACACCGCGCCCATCGGTGGCATGGCTGACGGCATAATGGATTTGCCCTTTAACGTGTACGCCCTTGGCAAACGGGCACAAATTAAGCCCAATCACGGCGCGCTCTAGCCAGCGCACCATGTCTTGCACCACGATGGCATCGCGGGCAGCCGCATCGGTAGAAGAAACAGCCGTATTGGTAGTATCAGCAATATCAGACATCAGCAGCCTTGTTAAAGAAAACGACTTGGCTGCTGCACCAGCAATTTGGCCAGCTCATCCATTAAACCCACGGTCACCTTGGCGGCAGGCCAGACCGTGTCTTGCACGCCAAAGCCCGACACCGTCACCAAGCGGAACGCCACCATGCCTTGGTCGTGGTTGGGGGTGATGGTGACATAGCCACGCGCTTCGGTTTGGTAGTCGAAGCGGTAGGCTTGCAGGGTGTTTTTTTCCGGGTGGCGAATGTCGTGGCGTTCGTGCGGCACACCTGCGCCACGCAAATTCGCCTCTACGCGCTGCAAATCGGGCGGAAAATTAACCGTGATGGTGCCACTGCGGTTGCCGCCCGGTTTGGGCTGCAGTTTCCAACCGATGGCAATGTAATCAAACACATCGCGGTCGCGCAGTTTCTTTTGGCGTGCATCGGCGCGAAACTCTACCAACTGCATAGCTGGCCAAGCGGTTTTGCTCGCTAAGAACAGCACCGGCCCATCGGGCAGCAGCACATTGAGTTGCGGGGCCAACTCTTGCAGATAGCGCCAGGCTTCTTTGCAAGCCAACTCGGTGGCTTGGGTATTTTGCTCTACGCCTTGGGTTTGCTGCTCGCGCTGGCTTTGCACCGCGTTGGCTTGGGATTTTAATTGGTTTAAAAAGCTCATGGCCGTTGTTGTATTTAGGGGGGGATTTTCAGCACTGGCCGCGCTGTTAGGCACAGCAGGCATCTATCACTTGGCGCACCAAGGCATCGGGGGCAGCGCGCACCACGGCTTGGCCGGGGCCATCTATCAGCACAAAGCGAATTTCACCGCCTTCGGCTTTTTTGTCCACGCGCATTAACTCTAGGTAGCGCCCGGCGTTGTCCGCCGCATCCAGCACCGGGCCACGTACCGGCAAACCCGCGCGCTGTACCAAAGCCGTGAGGCGCGCCACCAAGGCGGCATCCACCAGCCCCAAACGGCAAGACAACTCTGCTGCCATCACCATGCCTGCGCCCACGGCCTCGCCGTGCAACCAAGCGCCATAGCCCATACCAGCTTCTATCGCATGGCCAAAAGTATGCCCAAAATTGAGGATAGCGCGCAGACCGGATTCGCGCTCATCTTGGCCTACCACCCAGGCTTTAATCTCGCAACTGCGGCGCACTGCATGGGCCAGTGCTGGCACATCGCGCGCCAATAAAGCATCGATATGGGTTTCTAGCCAATCCATGAAAGCCATATCGGCAATGGGGCCATATTTAATCACTTCGGCCAAACCGGCGCTAAGTTCGCGCACGGGCAAGGTGTTGAGGGTGGACAAATCGCACAGCACCAGCTGGGGTTGGTAAAACGCACCAATCATGTTTTTACCCAGCGGGTGGTTGATGGCGGTTTTGCCGCCCACCGACGAATCGACTTGTGCCAACAAGGTCGTGGGCACCTGCACAAACGGCACGCCGCGCATGTAGCTGGCGGCAGCAAAACCCGTCATATCGCCTACCACACCGCCGCCCAAGGCAAACAGCACGGTTTTGCGGTCGCAGCCGTGGCCGAGCAGAGCATCAAAAATCAAATTGAGGGATTGCCAAGTTTTGTATGCTTCGCCATCGGGCAAGGCCACCAAATGGACTTGGGCATAACGTTGCTGCAACACGGCGCGCAAACGTTCTGCATACAAAGGGGCCACGGTGGTGTTGCTCACTATCAGGGCGCTGGCAGCCTTGGGGAGTTGGGCATAAAAATTGGGCGCATCCAGCAGGCCGGAGCCAATGGCAATGGCATAACTGCGCTCGGCCAAAGCAATCGATACTTGCTGCACGCCAGCATGAACAGAGAGGGGAGAGGAGGAGGAGGAAGGATTGGCTACTTGCATGGTTAGCCAAGTGTAGGCCAGAGCGGCCTGCCCTGCCCCCTCACGGACGCAGAAAAAATGCAGTTTTCAGTCTGCCGCCGGGCATTCTGGCGCAGCGGCCACCCCCGGCGCAATCACACCGGCCAGCTCCAACTGCATGATAATCATATTGACCAAACTGGTGACCGAAGGGCGGCCCGTTTCTACCACGTAATGCGCGGCTTGGCGGTACAAGGGGTCGCGCTGGGTGTAAAGGGTACGCAATTGGCCCAGTGGGTTGGCCACTTGCAGCAAAGGCCGGGTTTTATCGTAGCGAATACGCCGGAAGATTTCTTCGGGCGTAGAACGCAAATAAACCACGGTGCCACGCTGGTGCAAGCATTGCCGGTTGGCAGGCCGTAGCACGGCACCGCCACCGGTAGAAAGCACCGCCGCCTCGGGGGCTGCGGTGAGTTCCTCCAATACTTCAGCCTCTAGGTCGCGAAAGCGGGCTTCGCTCTCGCGCTCGAAGAACTCGCGAATCGAGCAGCCGATGCGCTGCTCAATCACTTGGTCCGAGTCGATAAAGGCCACCCCCAACCGTCGGGCGAGTTGCCGCCCGACGGTGGATTTGCCGGAGCCGGGGAGGCCGACCAAAGAGATCAGCATAACCAACTCCAAACGAAGGCTTGAAGCATCAAGGGGTAACAGTGACTGCAATGGTGCTGGTGGAACCAGCAGCATCACGAATCGTTACGATAGCATTACCAGCGGCCAAACCAGTAATGCTCAGACCCGCTTGGCTAGACAACACTGCTGGAGCCACTGCACTGTTAGACGTTTCCACCCGGTAAGGCGGCACACCACCCCGGATAGAGAAAGTGCGCGAACTACCAACCAAAATAGAAGCAGTTCCATTGGGTGTGGCCTCAGTAGATCCATCCGCTGTGGTGAAAAGCGTCAGATTTTGTGGGCATGTACCCCGCATCAGATTCATATCTCCCATGCCATTGTCACGAATCGTCATAGTGCTAGTGGCAAAGGCCCCACCAGAATCTACCACTGTCAAAATAACATTGAAGAACTCACGGGGAAGGTATTTACCTTCAGCATCTACAGGATTGATACAACGATTACTCCGCGTACCCAAACCTACGGTAAAGGTATCCCCATTTACCTCCACATTCGACAAGCCCAAATCACTGGTCAAAGCACGGTAGGGTGGCTGACCACCAAACACCGTCAAGGTAATGGGTGCCAAAGAGTCTTCACCCACTTCAAAGGCGCTAGGAGCAAAGCGCAGTGAAGCTTGTTGGGCTTGGTTGGATGTGACATCGATGTTCAATGTTTGCCCACGGGCATCCGTTACTACCAAGGTAGTTTGTCCGGCACCACGCAATGCCGCTGCCACCGTGTTTCCAGTCACCGTTGCCGTAGCAACGCTGGGGTTCGAAACTACTACGGTATAAGGCGCTGTGCCGTTTTGCAAGACAAAGTACAGGGTTTCTTGCACTGAGCCAGTGGCTGCCGAAGGCGCTGCTGTCATGGGTGCTGCCGGTGCAGAAGCACCCGTCACGTTGACATTAATGGCAACGCTGCGACTTGCATCGGCTTGGTCACGCACGGTGATGGTGGCAGAACCCGTCGTAGCGCTTGCAGTAATGGTCAACTTATTGCCAGCAAGTGTGGCAGTGGCCACCGCAGAGTTGCTGGTAGCAAAATCAAACCGACCAGAGCCACCACTGAGCAGCACATCGGCTGAGGCACCCGATTGAATGGACAAGGGGCCTGAAGGCGATGCAACCAACGCACCCACAGGGGTTGTGGACACCGTTACGGTAATAGTTGCTATCTTGCTTTGATCAGCTTGGTCACGCACTGTGATGGTGGTCGTACCAACGGTAGCACCGGCAGTAATACGCACAGTATTGCCTGTCAGGGCAGCAGTGGCAACCCCGGTGTTGCTAACCGCCACATCAAACTTGCCAGAGCCACCACTGATCAGCACATCGGTTGCAGCACCAGGCTGAATAGACACTGTGGATGGTGACACCACCAACGGACTAATGGCTGCCGCAGACACCGTCACACGTACCGTGGTGGTTTTGCTTTGATCGGCCTGGTCACGCACCGTGATAGTAGCCGTGCCCGCAGTGGCACCGGCAGTAATACGCAAGGTATTGCCTGTCAGGGCAGCAGTGGCAACCCCGGTGTTGTTCACGGCCACATCGAAGCGACCAGAACCACCACTGATCAGCACATCAGCCGCTGCACCTAGCGGGAGGGACAACGTTGGCTGGGATGCCGTCAGAGAACCATTACCAGCAACCACCGTAACATTGATCGCAACTACCCGCGTAGCATCTGCCTTGTCGCGCACAGTAATTGTGGCCGTGCCTACGGCTCCGCCACCGGTGACCCGCAAAGTGCGACCGTTGAGGGTGGCTGTAGCCACTTGGGTATTGCTAACCGCCAAATCAAAGTTGCCCGAGCCGCCACTGATGAGTACATCAGCTTCTGCATTCGATACAACGGTCAAGGTGGCTGGCGATGCACCCAACACAGACGTGCCACTGGCTGTAACAGTGACAGACAGGTTTGTCGTGCGGCTCAAATCCGCTTGGTCGCGAATCGTGATGGTAGCTGTACCTAACGTACTACCCCCAACCACGCGCAGGGTGCGGCCACTCAAAACAGCAGTAACCATTTGGTTGTTGCTCACTGCCAAATCAAAGTTGCCCGAGCCACCGCTGATGAGTACGTCGGCTGCTTCAGCAGATTTAAGATTCAAAGTTTGCGGAGAGGTGGAGATGGTAGCCACAGGCCCCACCACCACCGTTACTGGCACCGTCAGCACCTTAGAGGTATCTGCTTGATCACGGATGGTAATGTTGGCCTGACCTACGGTATCACCGCCAGTGACAATAAGCACACCACCCGCAACCGTTGCAGTGGCCGCACGGGCATTGTCAGAAGAGACGACATAGCTGCCAGAACCACCAATGAGTTCCAGCTGTTTGTTTTCACCGGTGCGAACTTCGACACTGGCAGGCAGCACGGCAAAGTTGCCACAGCTACCATTGTCTTCAATGGTAACTTTGGCTGTACCGGTGGAACGGGCAGCATCTACCACGGTTAAAAGCACTTCTTTATTTCCATTCACGCAACGGCTGCCGCGCGTACCGGTTTCCAAGGTCACCGTATTGCGCTGCATACAGTTGGCCTCGCTAGGCCGCACCTGCAAGAAGGATGGATCCGAGGTAAATACGCAAGTGGCACCTTGGGCACCAAAAACGCTGAACTGGATAGGTTGGGTATCATTCTCAGATACCACCAAGGCACTGGGCGAAAAACGAATCGCCGTAGTGGCAGTATTGATTTCTACTTTCACTTTCACGGTTTGACCGGCGGCATCCATCACCGAAATTTCTAACTCGGAAGCCAGTGAACCCTTAATATGCAGTTCATCACCCTGAATGGTGGCAGTGATGGCGACTGGAATACCACCAGCAACCCGATAGGGCGGCTGCCCGCCCGAAACTTTGGCCACCGCATCCAAGCCGACAGGTATCACCAAATCGGTAGGGGATATACGCAGTTCTGGTGAACCGACCGTTAAAGTAATTTCAACTTGCTCACCCGCAGCATCCCGAATTTTGACGGTAGTAGCACCAATCGCAACGCCGGTAACTTGCAACTGATTAGCACCGATCAGTCCCACGATAGCGACATTGCTATCACCGCCTTCTACTGTGTAGGGTGCGGCACCGCCACCAATCAAAAAGCGCCGCGCCACACTAGAACCCACGCCTACCGTCAGGTTACCGGGGGCTGTGGTGTACAGCGGGATACTAGAGCCTATCTGAATATCAATTTCTACCGAAGCACCGCTGTAGTCCAGCACACTGACCTTGGCATTGCCTGCGGCTTTGGTACGGATAATCAGGGTTTTGCCATCTACTTGGCCTTCAGCCATCGCTTCGTTCGCATTGTTAATGCGATAGGGTGGCACACCACCGCTGATTTGATACTCACGCGCTACACCCACCGGAAGAATTAAAGCGGTACCAGCGGTTGTGACCAACGTAGTCTGGTTAGGGTTGGCTCCGGGAGAGCCGCCATCGCCGCCTCCACCACCGCAAGCTGCCAATGCTGTGACCAGCATTAGCATCAGGATTCTGAATATTTTTTGCATTTTTTATCCTATTGATGAAAAAATTTTAACGTTGCGCGGTGCGCTCGGTAATAATCTTGGGGGTAATAAACACCAACATTTCGCGCTTGGTCGATTCCTTGGTTCTGTTTTTGAATAAATTGCCCATCACTGGAATATCCCCCAGTAATGGCACCTTATTTTCTAAATTGGATTCTTCCATTTCAAAAATACCCCCAATGACCACGGTACCACCGTTTTCAATCAGCACTTGGGTTTTGATGTGCTTGGTTTCGATGGCAACCCCTTGGGTCGTGGTTTCACCCCGGCTGTCTTTGTTCACATCCAAATCTAAAATAATATTACCTTCGGGGGTAATTTGGGGTGTTACCTCTAATTTCAGCACCGCCTTTTTAAAGGCAATGGTGGTGGCACCGTTGGGGGCCGTCACGGCATAGGGGTATTCAGTACCTTGCTCAATCAGGGCTTTGACTTGGTCAGCCGTAATCAGGCGCGGACTAGAGACTACTTTACCTTGGCCATCTGCTTCCATTGCCGATATTTCTAAATCTAAAAAGCGGTTAGCCACCGGATTAAAAATAGACAAGGCAAAACTGGGCACCGAAGTGACCCCAGACAATTGGGCTGGAAGGTTGACAAAAGGTGTGCTGGTATTGGTGATGGCGGTGCCACCCCCACTGCTGGCAATCGCGTTATTATAAGAAGTGCCAAACACCACCCGGTTACCGCCACCAATGCCATAGCCGCCCACACCACCGCGTCCGGCACGTAAATCACTACCGCCCAGTTTTACGCCCAAGGAGCGGCCAAAGGTATCGCGCGCCTCGACAATGCGGGCTTCAATCAGCACTTGGCGCACGGCCACGTCCAAACTGGTAATCAGCTGGCGCACTTCTTCTAACTTGCTCGGTGTATCAGAGACAAAAATTTGGTTGGTGCGTGGTTCAGAAATAGCACTGCCACGCTCGGATAAAAAGCGGGTAGAGCCACCACCAGCACCACCGCCGCTAGAACCCCCCACAGATTTGGTCAGTTGTTCCACAATCGCATCGGCTTTGGCATAATTGAGCTGAAAAGATTGGGTACGCAAAGGTTCTAGTTTTTGAATCGCCAACGCGGCTTCATAATCTTTTTTGGTACGATCGTCAATTTCGTCTTTGGGCGCAATCCACAGCACATTGCCATTTTTACGCTGCCCCAAGCCCTTGGCTTCCATGATAATTTGCAGCGCTTGGTCCCACGGGACATCTTTCAGCCGCAAGGTCATGGAGCCTGACACGGTATCAGAAGTTACGATATTGATATTGGTAAAATCAGCAAATACGCCCAACAAGGCACGCAAATCAATATTTTGAAAGTTGAGCGATAATTTTTCGGCGCTATAACCCGGCCCAGAAGATAATTTGCTTAAATCGACTTTTTTCTGCCGTACTTCGACCACAAATTGGTTGTCGCTTTGGTAAGCGCTGTGTTCCCACTCGCCTTGGGCTTCGATATTCATCCGCACCCGGTCGCCCTGCTGGGTGGTGCTAATCAATTGCACCGGGGTGGCAAAATCAGCCACGTCTAAACGGCGGCGCAGCCCTTCGGGCAAGGACGAGTGCAAAAATTCTATGCTTAAACCCTTGCCCTGTTGGCGCAAATCAACGCCCACTTGGTTGTTGGGCAGGCTAATAACAATGCGCCCCGCACCATCGGCACCACGCCGAAAATCTACATCTTTAATCGGCAGGGTAGTGGTGTTTTGGTCTTCGGCAAACAGGGTTTTTTGTGCTGCTGCCGTGGTGGTGGCGCTAGATACTGGCTCTAGGGTCAGTAAAACCGATTTGCCCTGCAATTCGGTGCGGTAACTGGTGGCCTGTTTTAAGTTCAGCACCACGCGCGAGCGCCCTTGCACCTGCACCACATTGGCCGATTTGAGGTTGCCTTGGTTAATGGGTACCAAGTTGCTGCCCAAGGCGTTGGTAATTTCAGGAAAATCCAGCGCAATGCGCGCGGGCGATTGCGTGGCAAAACCTTGCGGCAAAGCGGCCAATGGCTCGCTCAAGTCGATACGCAATACCTCGGCACCGCCCTGGATAGAGCCACTGACCGATTGAATGGCACCTTGTGCCCAAGCCACGCCAGAGAGCAACGCAGCAGCAGCCACGGCCACAGCACGAGGCCATGCTGCCCCCATAGGCTTATTTTTTGGATTCATTTTTTCGCTTCCTCTTGCAGTTCTAGCGACGCTGGACGTTCTACCCAATCTCCGGTGGCATCTTGGACGATTTCTCGCAGTTGAATCGCCGTTTCGGTAATGGCGGTGATACGCCCGTAGTTTTGTCCCAAATAGTGGCCCACCTGCACTTGGTAGAGTAGGTTATCTACCCGCAGCAGGGCGGTGGGCTTGCCCACTTTGTTCAAGCTGCCCACCATCGCCATCGTGTCCAGCGGAAAAGCCTCTAGCGGCTCTTTGCGCCGTGCCAGCTCGGGGGCAATCAGGCCAGCATTGGCCGTGACTTGGGCCGATTCACGGCGCAGCGCCTGCACCAGCTTGAGCTTATCGAAAGGCTCAAGGCTGCTCTCGGCGGTGTAGGGCATGGGCTGGAATTGTTTAGGCTCGGTCAGGGGGGTGACGCGCGGCTTGGCCTGGGCGCGCTCGCGCTCCATCCAATCGCGCAGCTCTTGTTCGCCCGAGGACTCACAACCGAGCAGCCCCACGGTGCAGCAAGCCAGCATCAACAGGTGCAGGGGTTTCATTTCTTGGCTCCGGTGCTGGCTTTGCGCTGGGCCTGGACTTCTTCGGGGTCCAGGTAGCGGTAGGTGCGTGCGGTGGCATCCATGCTCAGGGTGGGGCCGTCTTTGTCTTTGGCGTTAGGGGCAATGGCAATGCTGTCCATCGTCACAATGCGCGATAGGTGGGCGACATCGGCAGCAAAGGCCCCCATATCGTGGTATTTGCCCGTCACGCGCACGGCAATGGGCAACTCGGCGTAGTAATCGCGCACCACCACCTGACCGGGGCGAAACAGCTCAAACTGCAAACTGCGGCCCAAGCCCGATTGGTTGATGTCGGATAACAAGGCGGCCATTTCGGCCTTGCTGGGCAATTGTTTTTCTAGCTGAATCACGTATTGTTGGATTTGCTCGCGCTGCTTTTTCAGGGCCTCTAAACTGACCGCCTTGAGTAGCTTTTTTTGGTAATCTTCGCGCAGGGTTTTTTCTTGCGCTTGGGCTGTTTGCAACTGGGTTTCGTAGTCCACCAGCACGGTAAACCACAGGGCCACAGCCACACCCACTGCAATAAAAATGCACAGCAGGGTGCGCGGCCACACCGGCCAGACGGAAGGGTCTTTGGTGTCTAGGTTGGTAAATTGGCGCTGCACCTCTTGTTGCAGCGCGGCAAAGTCAATTTTAGGAAGCTGCTTTTTGACCATGCTTTACTTTCCGGCCTTGGCGGCATTAGCGGCATTAGCGCTTTCTGCATTGGCTTTTTCTACTTCACTGGCGCGCATCAGCTGGAAGTTCATCTTAAAGGCGGCCACGCGGCGTTGGTCTTTGGCCCCTAAAGAGACATTGCCTGCCACAATTTCTACCAATTCGGGTTTGGTCAGCCAAGGGGTATTGCTGCTGAGGTTACGCAGCATTTCGGAGATGCGCTCGTTCGATTGGGCCATGCCCTGCATGGTGACGGTGCGGTTTTCTTGCTTGAGGCTGGTGACATAGACCCCATCGGGCAGTTGTTGCACCAACTCGGTCAGTAAATGCACCGGCAAATTGCGGTCGGCTTGCAAGTCTTCTACCGCTTTTTGTCGGGCGGTCAGGGCGGCAATTTCTTCTTCGATGGTGGCAATTTCTTTGATTTGCTCTTCTAATTTCTTGGTTTCAGTTTGCAAGAAATTATTTTTGGCCTGCTGCTCATCAATTTGCATCTGGAACCACCAATAGATGCCACCAGCAATCAATAAGCCCACCAAAAACGATGCGAACATCGTGGCTTGAAAATTCTCGCGCCGGCGTTTGCGCGCGGCTTCCCGGTGGGGAAGTAGGTTAATCAAAATCATTGCAAAAATCTCCGCATGGCCAAGCCGCAGGAGGTAAGGTAAGACGGTGCCTCACGCGCCATTTTTTTCATGCGAACGCCACTGCCAATTTCCATGCCCTCAAACGGGTTGACCACACTGCATACCGCCCCAGCGTGTTGCGTGACGGCTTCGGTCAGGCCGGGCAGGGGGGCCGAGCCACCGGCCAGCAGGATGTGGTCCACCCGGTTGTGCGGCGTGCTGGTAAAAAAGAATTGGAGCGCACGGCCAATTTCTTGGGCCAGAGTTTCGACAAAGGGCTTGAGTACCGCCGTGGCGTAATCGTCGGGCAAATCACCGTTGCGCTTTTTGGTTTCGGCCTCTTCGGGCGAGAAGCCATATTGGCGCACGATAAGCTGGGTGAGTTGGGCACCGCCAAAGGCTTGGTCGCGGTCGTAAAGCACTTCGTCGTTGCGAATCACCTGCATACTGGTGGTTAAGGCCCCGACCTCAAACAGCGCCACCACGGAATCCACGCCCTTGTTGGGCAGCGCCTCTATCAGGCGGCTGGCGGCCAAGCGGGCGGCATAGGATTCGATGTCAATAATCACGGCCTTGAGGCCAGCGGCTTCGGCCAAACCTTGGCGGTCTTGCACTTTCTCGCGCCGTGAGGCGGCAATCAGCACATCCACATCGCCGGGGGAACTTTTGTTGGGGCCAACCACACAAAAGTCTAAACTGACCTCGTCCAACGAGAACGGGATGTACTGGTTGGCCTCGGACTCTACCTGCACTTCCATTTCTTGGTCGGTCAGGCCAGCGGGCAGGGTGATTTTTTTGGTAATCACTGCCGAGGGTGGCAAGGCCAGGGCGACGTTTTTGGTGCGCGTGCCGCTTTTTTTGACCAAACGACGCAGGGCCTCGGCCACTTCGTCAAATTTTTCGATGTTGCCATCGGTAATCCAACCGCGCTCTAGTGGCTCGATAGCGCAGCGCTCCAAGACAAGGCCACCGGCCTTGTTGTGTGCCAGCTCTACCAGCTTGGCACTGGAGGAACTGATGTCAATGCCGACCAGCGGGGCGGACTGTTGACTGAACAAAGCTCCCACAGAAATCAAGATGGCTCCCCTTTATGCTGAAAAAATAGGCAATATGCTTGGCGTTTTGGCTGGATGCTATCAGTAAGATAGTTTGCCAGCAAAGACTTTGCAGCCGCTGGCTGCGCTGTTCGTTGCCAAAAGTACACGGCCCAATGGCCAAAAACTCCAGTGTGCCACTGTGCAGACCCGCCGCAAGCATAGGCCATGCAAGGCATGGTGTGCGGATTTTGATGTGGCATTTTTATAATCTGGCCCTCCATTGATTCGGAGCGTTATGCCGCCCCCCGCCTCCCCCCTTGATAGCCGCCTGCCGCCTGATAGCGCAGACACCTCAGACACCCCTTCGGCCCCACCTACGCCGCCCACTCCTGCACCCCAACGGCATTGGTTGCTGCGCTTGCTTTTATGGAGCGCTGGCTTACTGCTGGCGGGCACCTTAGCGGTGCTGCTGGTCGTGGGGGTGGCGCTGGCGATGGCCTACCCTAATCTGCCCGACATTTCGGATTTGGCCGACTACCGGCCCAAACTACCCCTGCGAGTTTATTCTGCCGAAGGGGCCTTGCTGGGCGAGTTTGGCGAGGAGCGGCGCAACCTGACACCGATTGCAGACATCCCAGAGGTGATGAAAAACGCCGTTTTGGCGATTGAAGACACCCGTTTTTTTGAGCACAACGGGGTCGATTTCAAGGGGATTTTGCGTGCTGGCATTGCCAACGTCACCAAGGTGAAAAGCCAAGGTGCATCCACCATCACCATGCAGGTGGCACGCAATGTTTATCTGTCTTCCGAAAAAACATTCACGCGAAAAATTTACGAAATCTTACTTACTTTCAAGCTCGAACACCTGCTGAGCAAAGACCAAATTCTGGAAATTTACATGAACCAGATTTTTTTGGGCAACCGCGCCTATGGTTTTGCGGCCGCAGCAGAGATTTACTTTGGCAAGCCGCTGCAACAGGTTTCGGTGGCCGAGGCGGCCATGCTGGCCGGGCTGCCCAAAGCGCCATCGGCCTACAACCCGATTAGCAACCCCAAGCGCGCCCGAGTGCGCCAGTTGCACATCATTGACCGTATGCAAGAAAACGGCTTCATTACGCCAGAGCAAGCCATGCAGGCACGCGAAGAGCAGCTGCACCTGCGTAACAACCACAGTGACGGCGGCAATACGCACGCCGAGTACGTGGCCGAGATGGCACGCCAGCTGATTTTTGCCCAATATGGCAACGAAGCCTACACCCGGGGGCTGAACGTGTACACCACGCTCAACACCTCCGACCAAGAGGCTGCCTACCAAGCCTTGCGCCGGGGCATCATGGATTACGAACGCCGCCAAGCCTACCGGGGGCCAGAAAAATTTGTCACGTTGCCCACCGACCCACAGGCTTTGGACGAAGCGATTGACGACGCACTGGCCGACCACCCCGACAATGGCGATGTGCTGTCGGCCGTGGTGCTAGAGGTCAGTGCGCGCAAAGTAGTGGCCGTGCGTGGCAATGGCGATGTGCTAGAAATCAGCGGCGAGGGTTTGCGCCCGGTGCAATCGGGCCTGAGCAGCAAGGCACCACCCAATATCAAATTGCGCCGGGGGGCCATCATCCGTGTGATTAAAACCAGCAAAAACACCTGGGAGGCAACACAATTGCCCGAGGTAGAAGGGGCTTTTGTGGCCCTAGACCCACGCACCGGGGCCATCAAGGCCCTGGTGGGGGGCTTTGATTTTGATAAAAACAAGTTCAACCATGTAACGCAAGCCTGGCGCCAGCCCGGTTCTAGCTTCAAGCCGTTTATTTATTCTGCGGCGCTAGAGAAAGGCTTTACCCCCGCCACCATCATCAACGATGGCCCCCTGTTTTTTGATGCAGGCGTGACCGGCGGCCAACCTTGGGAACCCAAAAACTACGATGGCAAATACGACGGCCCCATG
The DNA here is from genome assembly GCF_028686475.1 of Giesbergeria sp. Classification (GTDB taxonomy): domain Bacteria; phylum Pseudomonadota; class Gammaproteobacteria; order Burkholderiales; family Burkholderiaceae_C; genus Simplicispira. Next base: position 148,246 of record NZ_JAQUCA010000006.1, read on the forward strand.
ACCATGCGAACCGGTTTGGCCAGATCAAAAAACATGGTTTCTATCCGCATTTTGCAAGCCGTGGGCACCAAAAACGCCCAGCAGTGGGTAACACGCTTTGGTTTTGATGCCGACAAACACCTGCCTTACCTGACGATGGCTTTGGGCGCAGGCTCGGTCACGCCGATGCAGATGGCGGTGGGCTATGCGGTGTTTGCCAACGGTGGCTACCGTATCAACCCGTGGCTGATTGCCAAAGTCACCGACTACAAAGGCAAACTCATCTCTGAAACCCAGCCCCCGGCCTTGGACAAGCAAGAGCGGGCCATTGATGCGCGCAATGCCTTCATCACCAACAGTTTGCTGCAAGAGGTGACGCGCTCGGGCACTGCCGCGCGGGCGCAATCGACCCTCAAACGGCCCGATTTGTATGGCAAAACTGGCACCACCAACGATGCGGTAGATGCCTGGTTTGCTGGCTTTCAGCCCACGCTGGCTGCCGTTACTTGGATTGGCTATGACACGCCGCGCAATTTGGGCAGCCGCGAAACCGGCGGCGGCCTGAGTTTGCCTATCTGGATTAACTTTATGGGCCATGCCCTCAAAGGCGTGCCCGTAATGGAGCCGACCGTACCCAGCGGCGTGGTGCAAAGTGGCGGTGAATGGTTTTACACCGAGTACGCGCGCGGCGCTGGCGTGGCCAGTGTAGGCACCGAGCCACGCGCCAGCAGTAGCAGCGGCAGCAGTAGTACCAGCAGCAACAGCGGCAACAGCAGCAGCAACCAAGAAGCAGCACCCCAACCGCCAGCGGCAGAGGAGCGCAACCGCATCATGGATTTGTTCCGCAATTAGGCCCCAAAATGCAAGGCCAGCCCCGCTTGGGCGCTGGCATCTTGCGTCAGCTGGGCAAAAAATTCGCCACTGCCTTTGGTGCATTGCCACTGCTGGCCGTCAAAGCGGTAGTGGTAGCCGCCCGAACGGGTGGCCAGCCAAATTTCATGCAGTGGCTTTTGCTGGTTTATGACAATTTGGCTGCGGTTGGCAAAAGTGAGCGTCACCATGCCGCCGCTGCGCTGGTTGTCTATGTCGGCCTCGGTGCTGTCGTTGATACGGTCACAAGACCGTTCCACTGCCAGTAACAATTTTTCAGCTTGGTCTAGGTATTCGAGGTCGGTCATACAATTTCATTATGTTAAAAGCGTTTCAAATTTTAGTCAGGCGCTTTGTCCTTGTTGCCAGCGTGGCAGCGACACTGGCGGCCTGTGGTCAACGCGGGCCTTTGTACCTGCCAACACCCGCTGCACCCGCTGCGCCAAGCCCTGCCTCTCCTGCTACTTCTGCCCCTTCGGTTGCTCCATGACATCCACTGTATTGCCCGGTCATCCTTACATTGCCTATCGGGGCACTGATTTATTCATTGAAGAAGTGCCTGTGGCCGAGCTGGCACAGGCGCATGGTACGCCGCTGTTTGTGTATTCCACTGCCGCCATGCAAGCCGCCTTGGCCGCATACCAACGTGGTTTTGCTGGGCGCAAAGTGCAAATTTGCTACGCCATGAAGGCCAACCCCTCGCTGGCAATTTTGCAGTTTTTTGCCCGCCAAGGCTGCGGTTTTGACATCGTCTCGGGCGGCGAGTTGGAGCGCGTGCTGGCCGCTGGTGGCGACCCCGGCAAAGTGATTTTTTCGGGTGTGGGCAAAACCCGCGCCGAGATGCGCCAAGCCCTGCAAGCGGGCATTTTGTGCTTTAACGTCGAAAGCGAAGCCGAGCTAGAGGTTTTAAGCGAAGTAGCGGTTTCACTGGGCGCACAAGCACCCGTCAGTATCCGCGTCAATCCAAATGTGGATGCCAAAACCCATCCCTATATCTCTACCGGCCTCAAGGGCAACAAATTCGGTATCGCCCACGAGCGCACCTTGGCCACCTACCAACGCGCCGCCAGTTTGCCGGGCATTCGCGTGCTGGGTATTGATTGCCATATTGGCTCGCAAATTACCGAGGCCACGCCCTATCTGGACGCTGCCGACCGGGTGCTGGATTTGATTGAGGCCATTGAGGCCGCAGGCATCCCGATTCATCATATTGATTTTGGTGGCGGCTTGGGCATCAACTACAACGGCGATACCCCCCCGGCAGCGGACGACTTGTGGGCGCAATTGCTGGCCAAAATGGACGCACGCGGTTTTGGCCAACGCCAATTTTTGATTGAGCCAGGGCGCTCTTTGGTGGGCAATGCTGGCCTGTGCGTCACCGAGGTGCTGTACCTGAAACCGGGCGAAGAGAAAAACTTCTGCATCGTCGATGCCGCCATGAACGATTTACCACGCCCGGCCATGTACCAAGCCTTTCATGGCATTGTGCCGCTGCAACAGCGTGACAACTTGGCCGCACAGGTCTATGACGTGGTCGGCCCGGTGTGCGAAAGCGGTGACTGGCTCGGGCGTGAGCGCAGTTTGGCTGTGCAACCCGGCGACCGCTTGGCGGTATTGTCTGCTGGGGCTTACTGCATGTCGATGGCCAGCAATTACAACACCCGTGGCCGCGCCGCCGAAGTGCTGGTCAGTGGCGGCAACGCCCAAGTGATTCGCCCACGCGAAAGCGCTGCCGATAGCTTCCAGCACGAGCGCCTACTGGCGGCCCTCTAAACCTTTTTTATCTCCCCGACACGGCCCGCTTGGGCCGCCCTATATGCCTATAGAACTTTACCGCGACAAAAACCATGCCTGTTATATGTTCACCGATTTGGTGGAAGAAGACGGGCAAGCCGTGCAAGCCAACCAATTTTTAATTGTGGATGACGACACCGGGGCCATCATTGACCCCGGTGGTAACTTGGCCTACAACGAGTTGTATATGGGGATGCTGAAGCATTTTCCGCCGCAAAAGCTATCCTACGTGCTGGCCTCCCATGCCGACCCAGACATCATTGCCGCGCTAGACCGCTGGCTATCGAGTACCCGCGCCTTGCTGGTGATTTCGCGCGTTTGGGAGCGCTTTGTGCCCCACTTTACCAAAGCAGGCAAAACCGAAAACCGCATGATCAGCGTGGCCGATGCCGGGGGCCGTTTGCCGCTAGGACGGCATGAAATTTGGCTGATTCCAGCGCACTTTATGCACTCGGAAGGCAATTTTCAGTTTTACGACCCGGTCAGTCGCATTTTGTTCAGCGGGGACTTGGGGGCCTCGATGGTCAACGGCAGCCAAGCTGCCCGCCCCGCCACAGATTTCAAACGCCACCTGCCCTTGATGGAAGGCTTTCACCGGCGCTACATGGTCTCGAACAAGGTGTTACGCATGTGGGTCAAGATGGTGCGCCAGCTGGATATTGCCATGATTGTGCCGCAGCATGGCTCGCCGCTGATGGGCCAAGCCATGATTAACGATTTTCTCAATTGGATTGAAAACTTGGCCTGCGGCATTGACCTCTTCGATGAGCGCTTTTACCAAGTGCCCACCGTGGCGATTGACCCGGTGGTGCGTCCATCCTGATTAAAAAGTGCCCGGATACGTGCCGCCATCGAGCAAAAAATTCTGGCCCGTCAAGTAGCCCGCGTGCTGGCTACAGACAAAAGCGCAAAAAGCGCCAAACTCGGCCGTACTGCCAAAGCGCCCCGCCGGAATGCTTTGCAGCATGGTGGCGCGCGCCTCCTCCAAGGTTTGGCCATTTTTGGCCGCTGCGCTGTGCAGCATGGACTCGATGCGGTCGGTGGCAAATCTGCCCGGCAGTAGGTTATTGATGGTGACTCCGCGCCCGGCCAACGCAGGGTTGCGGGCCAGCCCCGCCACAAAGCCCGTCAGGCCACTGCGCGCACCATTGGACAAGCCCAAAACATCAATCGGAGCCTTGACCGCGCTGGAGGTGATGTTGACAATACGGCCAAAGCCGCGCGCGGCCATGCCATCGACCGTGGCCTTGATAAGCTCAATTGGCGTGAGCATATTGGCCTCGACCGCGGCCAACCAAGCCTCGCGGCCCCACTCCCGAAAATCACCCGTGGGCGGGCCACCCGCATTCGTTACCACGATGTCAAAAGCCGCCGCTGGGCCACCGGGGGCCTTGAGTGCGGACTCGCGCCCGTGCGTGGTGGTAATGTCTGCCGCCACCGCTAACACCAGCGGAAAACCCATCGTCTGACCACGGGCGCGGGCAGCAGCTTCGCCCTGCTCTGCCAGCAAGGCCGCCGCTTGGGCCAAAGCCTCGGGTTGGCGACCATTGATTACCAAATTTACACCTTCTTGCACCAAGGCCTGCGCGCAGCCCCGGCCCAGCCCTTTGCTGGCTCCACACACCAGCGCCCACTTACCGGCAATTCCTAAATCCATTGCGTTGGCTCCTTGCAAATAGGAGCAGTATCTGCGATTGCCATCGCGCTATCGCGGCGACAGGCACAAAGCTACTGGAGTGGGCGGGAATTGACCGTCATAATGGCTGTTCAGCGTACCAAACGACAGAGGGATTTGTGGATATCACCCAGTTGCTGGCATTCAGCGTTAAAAACAAAGCTTCCGATTTGCACTTGTCCGCCGGGTTGCCTCCGATGATTCGGGTGCATGGCGACGTGCGGCGCATCAACGTCGATGCCTTAGATCACAAAACCGTACACAGCATGGTGTACGACATCATGAGCGATGCCCAGCGCAAAGCCTATGAAGAATTTTTGGAGGTGGACTTTTCGTTTGAAATTGAAGGGCTGGCGCGTTTTCGCGTCAATGCCTTCAACCAAAACCGGGGCGCGGCGGCGGTGTTCCGTACCATTCCCAGCAAAATTTTGACGCTAGAGCAGCTCAATGCGCCCAAGATTTTTACGGAGTTGGCCATGAAGCCGCGTGGCTTGGTGCTGGTGACGGGACCTACCGGTTCGGGCAAATCCACCACGCTGGCTGGTATGGTCAACTACCTGAACGAAAACGAATACGGCCACATCCTGACGGTAGAAGACCCGATTGAATTCGTCCACGAATCCAAAAAATGCTTGGTCAACCAACGTGAAGTGGGGCCAATGACGCTGTCGTTTGCGGCAGCGCTCAAATCAGCCCTGCGTGAAGACCCGGACGCCATTTTGGTGGGTGAAATGCGCGACTTGGAGACCATCCGCTTGGCCATGACGGCCGCAGAAACCGGGCACTTGGTGTTTGGTACGCTGCACACCTCCAGCGCTGCCAAAACCATTGACCGGATTATTGACGTGTTCCCAGCAGAAGAAAAAGAAATGGTGCGCGCCATGTTGTCAGAGTCTTTACAGGCCGTGATTTCACAATCGCTGTGCAAGCTCAAAGATGGTTCGGGCCGGGTAGCTGCGCACGAAATCATGATTGGCACCAGCGCTATCCGCAACCTGATTCGCGAGGCCAAAGTGGCGCAGATGTATTCCACCATCCAAACCAGTAGCAACGTCGGGATGCAAACCCTCGACCAAAACCTGTCTGACTTGGTGCGGCGCAACCTCATTAGCCCAGCTGAAGCGCGCAGCAAGGCCAAAATTCCCGAGAACTTCCCCGGCTAATGGTTTATCGGATAAAACAAACCCCCACTGTGGGGTAGTAACAGGAAGGAATTTTGGCGATGAAAAGTATTTTGAACATGTGGCGCTCTTCAGCAGACACCCCCAGCGAGACGGCGGCACAAGCTGCTGATTCTCAAGATTCGGTGTTCTTTTCTGCGGCGCTGTCTGAGCATGGCGGCGAAGAAGTCACAATGGTGCCTTGGGAAGCGCGTGCGGTAGAGGTAGGTGCCAAACGCATCTCATCTGGCCAAGGCAGCAAACTGTTGCAAGAGTTGTGCGCCAAGAACAAGTACATGGCCCAGTTGCCGCCTGAGTTGACGGCGCGCATGGGTGAATTTTTCGATTTTGCCCTGGTACCCTCCGACCGCGATGTGGTGCGCCAAGACGAGTATGGCAACTTCATGTTCTTTTTGCTTTCGGGCACGATGGCGGTCAACCGGATTCAGCCTTGGGGCGAGAAACTGTTGTTGGCGCAAACGCGCCCCGGTGATTTGATTGGCGAGATGTCGCTACTTGATAGCGGCATCCGTTTCTCGGCCTGCACCACCATGACCGAGTGCCAAATTGCGGTACTGAGCGCCCAAACGCTGGATGAAATGATGGTCAAAGACCCCCATTTGGCCGCGGCCTTGGTCGCCGTGCTGGCGCGTAAATTGTGCGTGCGCTTGCGCGCAGTCAGTGCCCACTTGGGCGAAAATCAAAAATAAAACCAATATGGATGCTGGTGCCATAGCCTCAGCATGAGGGAGTCTCCCGGATGGAACGCGATCAGGCCAGTAAATTTATCAACGACCTGCTGCGGCTCATGGTCAGTCGCAACGGCAGCGATTTGTTCATCACCGCCGAATTTCCGCCAGCTATCAAAGTCGATGGCATGGTCACGAAGGTATCGCCCCAACCTTTGTCGCCGGGCCACACCCTCACGCTGGCGCGTGCCATCATGAGCGACAAGCAGGCCGCCGAGTTTGAACGCACCAAAGAATGCAACTTTGCCATTTCGCCCGCCGGTATTGGGCGTTTTCGGGTCAATGCTTTTGTGCAGCAGGGGCGCGTGGGCATGGTACTGCGTACCATTCCCCTGACGCTGCCCACCATTGATGGCTTAGGGGTGCCGCAGGTACTCAAAGAAGTCACCATGACCAAGCGCGGCCTGTGCATCATGGTGGGGGCCACCGGCTCGGGCAAGTCCACCACGCTGGCGGCGATGGTGGACTGGCGCAACGCCAACTCTTACGGCCACATCATCACGATTGAAGACCCGGTAGAGTTTGTCCATCCCCACAAAAACTGTGTCGTGACCCAGCGCGAGGTGGGCCTGGATACCGAAACCTGGGAAGCAGCGCTCAAAAATACCCTGCGCCAAGCGCCCGATGTGATTTTGATGGGCGAAATCCGCGACCGCGAAACAATGGAACATGCCATCGCCTTTGCCGAAACCGGTCACCTGTGCATGGCTACGCTGCACGCCAACAGTGCCAACCAAGCCCTGGACCGGGTGATTAACTTCTTCCCCGAGGAGCGCCGCGCCCAGTTGCTGATGGATTTGTCACTCAACCTGCGCGCGATGGTGTCGCAACGCCTGATACCCAAGCAAGATGGCAAAGGCCGGGCAGCAGCGGTAGAGATAATGCTCAACACGCCTCTCATCAGCGATTTAATTTTCAAGGGCGAGGTGTCTGAAGTCAAAGAAATCATGAAGAAAAGCCGCAACCTCGGTATGCAAACCTTTGACCAAGCGCTGTTTGATTTGTTTGAGGCCAACATCATCACTTACGAAGATGCGCTACGCAACGCCGATTCGGTCAATGACTTGCGCTTGCAAATTAAGCTGGGCAGCCAACGGGCGCGCAGTACCGATTTGGCCGCTGGCACCGAGGACTTTGCCATTGTCTAAACGCTAGGCAGGCAGTTTTTTTCATTTTTTCTACGGACTTTTGCATGGCTGGTACCAATCCCCGTTCTTACGACGCAACGCCTTCGCGCAGGGTGGCTTTTATTGGCTTGGGTGTCATGGGTTACCCGATGGCGGCCCATTTGGCGCTGGCTGGGCACCAAGTGGCGGTTTATAACCGCAACACCGCCAAAGCCTTGGCGTGGTGCGAGGAGTATGCCCACACCGGTGGCGTGCGCCATGCGCTCACGCCGCGTTTGGCCGCACAGGGCGCGGACATCGTTTTTTGCTGTGTGGGCAACGATGATGATTTGCGCTCGGTGGTGCTGGGGGCCGATGGCGCTTTTGCAGGCATGGAGCCGGGCAGCATTTTGGTGGACCACACCACGGCTTCAGCCGAGGTAGCACGCGAGTTGTACGCTGCCGGACGCACGCTGGGGCTGCATTTTGTCGATGCGCCGGTGTCGGGCGGCCAAGCTGGGGCACAAAATGGCCTCTTAACGGTGATGTGCGGTGGCGACCCGGCCCCGTTTGCAGCGGTGCAACCGGTAGCGCTGGCGTTTGCACGGGCCTTTACCCACTTGGGCGCATCAGGGGCTGGGCAATTGGCCAAAATGGTCAATCAAATTTGTATTGCCGGGTTGGTGCAAGGCTTGGCCGAGGCCATCGCCTTTGGCCAACGCGCCGGGCTAGACATGAACCAAGTATTAGACGTGATTGGCAAGGGCGCGGCGCAAAGCTGGCAACTGGATAACCGGGGCAAAACGATGGTAGCGCGCCAGTTCGATTTTGGCTTTGCCGTGGACTGGATGCGTAAGGATTTGGGGCTGGTGCTGGCCGAGGCACGGCGCAATGGTGCTACCTTGCCCGTCACGGCACTGGTGGATCAGTTTTATGGCGATGTGCAGCGCATGGGCGGCCAGCGCTGGGATACCTCTAGCTTGATTCAGCGGTTAGATTAAGCGGTGGGCAGTGTTGCTACGGTAGCGGCGTTGCCTTGGTGGCGGCGCATCTCGGTTCGCTTTGAGGTACTGACTGCCTGCGTGGTGGTGCTGGCTATGTTGCTGCTGACGGCGCTGATGGCCTACCAGCTCAGCACCAGCGCCCGTCAGGCCATCATGACGGCCTCTAGCGATAGCGCACAGCGCATTGGCCAACTCATCAGCGAGCGCGTTCACCGCATTGTCGATCCGGCAGATGCCACCTTGCGCCTATTGGCGTTTGACCCCATCTCTAGCGCCACCAGCTTGGCCCAACGCCTACACCGCCTGCCGGTGCTGGTGCGTCTGCTCCAGCAAAATAAGCTATTGTCGGCGGTGTATGTGGGCTACCCCAATGGGCAATTTTTACTGGTACGCCCGCTGCGTAACGCCGCTTTGCGCGCGCGCATGGATGCCCCGGAAAATACGGCGTTTTTATTGCAATCCATCGCACAAGAACAGGGCCGGGGCGCACCTTTGGTGGGGCGCTTTTATTTTTACGATGCACAACTCAAGCTGCTGGCCACCTCCATCCGGCCAGACTACCATTTTGACCCACGCACCCGCCCGTGGTATGCCGAAGTGGTGCAAAGCAAAACCCAAATCCTAACCACCCCTTATGTATTTTTTACCACGCAAGAAGTGGGCGTGACCCTGAGCCAACCCAGCGAAGAAGGCGGGGCCGTACTGGGCTTGGATGTAGCGCTGACCGATTTGGGCCACGAGATTGGCAACTTGCGCCTGATGCCGCGCACCGAAATTGCCGTGTTGGGCCAAGACCTGCGCGTGCTGGCCTACCCGGATATGTCGCGCGTATTGCACTACGATGGCCACCAAACCCGGATGAGTCCCCTGAGCGAGTTGGGGGTGGCCAGCTTGCAAACTTTGTACGCGCAGGGCGTACCACAGGGCGAGTCGCGCCGCTTTGAGGCCCAAGGCGAAGAGTGGCTGGGGCAGGTGCAGCCGCTCCAGTCGCCACGCTGGAGCAACCTCAAGCTGCTCTTGGCCATACCGACAGCCGAGTTGCTGGTGGATTTAAACCAGACCTTGCGTCGCCAAGTGTTGTACTCTTTGGGGCTGCTGGCCTTGCTGCTGCCCTTGGGCTGGATGGCTGGGCGGCGCTTGGGGCGCACCTTGACCGACTTGGCGCAACAGGCCCATGCGCTGGCGCAGTTTGATTTTCGTCGCCCCGAGCGGGCAACCTCTTCGGTGCGCGAGGTGCGCGAACTCGGGCTGGTGATAGACCGCATGTCCGACGCTATCGAGAAGTTTTTGCACATCAGCTGCCACATCAGTGCTGAATCGCGTTTAGATGTGATGCTATCGAACGTGCTGTATGAACTGGTGCAGGCCAGCATTTGCAGCAGCGGTGCGGTGTATTTGGTCGATAGCGCTGGCAGCAGCCTAGAGCGCAACGCCCGCTATTGCGCCAACCCCGAAGAGCAGCCTTTGTACCCTGAGCAGCTGGGCATGGCGCACTTTATCAACTATGCCCAACCCCAAACGGGCGATTCTGAGGCGGCACCCGATACACCCGATGCACCCGCGCAACAAGTCTTGCGCGTGCAGCTGCACACACGCGGCGGCCAGCCCTTGGGGCTGTTGGTGCTGCGCCATGTGCAAGACCAGCGCGGCGGCAACGGACACTTTCGCGCGTTTGTCGAGCAGCTCTCGGGCACCTTGTCCGTGGCGATTGAGACGCGCAACCTGATTGAAGGCCAGCGCAAGCTGTTTGATGCCGTGATTCGGGTGCTGGCCGACACCATTGATGCCAAAAGCCCCTACACCGGCGGCCATTGCGAGCGCGTGCCCCAGTTGGCCGATGCCCTGATGCAGCGCATGTGCGATGCACGCGAAGGCCCGTTTGCCGAGGTCTCCATGACCGAGGCCGAGATGTACGAGTTTCGCCTAGGCGCTTGGTTGCACGACTGCGGCAAAGTCACCAGCCCGGAACACATCATTGACAAGGCCACCAAGCTAGAAACCCTCTACAACCGCATCCACGAAGTGCGTATGCGCTTTGAAGTGCTGTGGCGCGATGCCCAGCTAGATGGTTACCAGCAGCAGCTTGCTGGCGCAGACCCGGCACAGTTGCAGCAGCAACTGCAAGCCAGACAAGCACAGTTGCAGGCCGATTTTGCCTTTGTCGCCCAAAGCAACGTGGGCGGCGAGTCTATGGCGGCGGCGGATGTACAGCGCCTGCACGCTATTGGCGCGCAGTGCTGGCAGCGCTATTTTGACGACCGCATTGGCTTATCGCGCGCCGAGCATGAGCGGCTGCGCGATGTGCCACCCCCAGCACTGCCCACGACCGAGTTTTTGCTGGCCGACCGGCCAGAACATATCGTGCCTTGGGGCACCCGCCGCCCCCCAGTAGAGGCAGACAACCCAGCCAACCGCTGGGGCTTTAACATGGACTTGCCGCCCCAAGAAGTTCACTTGGGCGAGTTGCACAACCTGGCCGTGCGCCGTGGCACCCTGACCGACGAAGACCGCTTCAAAATCAACGACCACATCGTGCAAACCATCATCTTGCTTAGTGGTCTGCCGTTTCCGCCACACTTGGCGCGCGTACCGGCCATTGCTGGCTCGCACCACGAAAAACTCGATGGCAGCGGCTATCCGCGCCGCCTCAAGGGCGAGCAGCTCACGCTGGCCGACCGGGTAATGACGCTGTCGGATATTTTTGAGGCACTCACGGCCTCAGACCGACCCTACAAGCCGCCCAAAACGCTGTCTGAAGCGCTGGCCATCATGGCGCGCATGGTGAAAGAACAGCATATTGATGCCGAAGTCTTTAGGTTCTTTTTGCACAGCGGTGTCTGGCAAGACTATGCCCAACGCTTTTTGCCCGCAGCCCAATTGGACCATGTGGACTTAAAGGCGATTGAGCAGCTGCTGGAAACTTAGCGCGGGCTAGAACTGTTGCCGTTGTTGCCGCTGCCGTTGCCGCTGCCGTTGCCGCTGCCGTTGCTCACAATGTCTGGGCGCATGATTCTCATGCGCGCCAGCTCCTCTTCTGTCAGAGGCTCAAACACACGCACCACCTTGGTCACGCCGGTCACGCCGCTGGCCAAACTGGTGGCGCGTTGGGCTTCGCGCGGGGTAACGCGGCCCAGCAAATAGACCACACTGCGCTCGGTCACCACCTTAAAGGAGTTGGCCGTCAGGTCTTTGGCATCGACCAAACTCGCACGGACTTTGCCGGTGATAAAGGTATCGTTAGAACGTTGGGCCAGCGTGCTGGGCGGCATGGCGGCCAATTCATTGACCACCGCCCGCACGTTTTCTAAGCTGCCAATCAACTCTTGGGCGCGCTGGCGGTCGGCAGCGGTCGGCACCTCGCCCGTCAGCAGCACTTGGCGGTTGTAGCTGGTGATGTTGACATGCGCCCGGTCTCCGTATTGACCATGCAGCAAATTGACGGCGCGTATTTCTATGCTTTCGTCTTCTACTTGGGCACCGGTGGTGCGGCGGTCGGCAGCCACAATGCCCCCCAAAGCCACACCACCCAGCACCACTGGCGCACAGGCCGACAAGCTGGCCACCAAGGTGCTGGCCAGCAAAGCCGAAATGCCAACACGGCGCGTAAAGAAATTTTGCATCAGCCTTAGCCTTCTTCTGGTTCACCAAACAATTGTGCGTCTATGCCATCACACAGGCAGTGGATGATGAGGGTATGCACTTCTAGCACCCGTGCGGCGCGGTCGTGCGGTACACACAACAGCACATCGGTTTCGCGCAGCACCGAGGCCAGCCTGCCACCACTGCGGCCACTCAGGGCCACAATGCTCATATCGCGCTCGTGGGCTGCCTCTACCGCTGCCAGCACGCCCGCATCGTTGCCATCGACGCACAGCGCCAGCAACAAATCTCCGGCTTGCCCCAGTGCGCGCACTTGGCGGGCAAAAGGCTGTTGCGTGCTGCCCAATAAAGCACCGTTGGCCGACAAGGCCAGCGCAGCAAACTCAGGGCGTTCGCGCTCAAAACCGGCCAAACAAAAACCCACAAACTGCAAAGCATGGCCCACCGAAGGGCCACTGGCACAGGTCAACATTTTGCCGCCACCGGTAATGCAGGCCAACATGGCTTGCACCGCAGCAGCAATGGGTTGGCCTAAATTTTGCGCGGTTTGGTATTGCAAGTCGGCGCTGTCGATAAAGTGCTGTTGGATGCGTTGCTCTAGCATGGCGGGCATCATACCTTTGCGTCCTTTAACCATGAAGATTTAGCCCACATGGAAAGCGGCACGTATCCACTCTAGTTGGTCGCCATCGCCATCGAGCAGCACGGCATCGAAGCGGCACGGCGGCGGCGCTGCCAGGTGCATCAGATAATGGCGCGCTGCAAAAATAATGCGCCGCTGCTTGGCCAGATTAATGCTGGCCCCAGCGCTGCCAAAATCACGTCGGCCACGGCTACGCACCTCGACAAACACCACCGTGCCATCGGGGGCGCGCACAATCAGGTCGATTTCACCACCGCCGCGCCCCGGCGTTCGATAATTGCGTACCAGCAGCTGCAAGCCTGCCGCTTGTAAATGCGCCAAGGCGCGGTCTTCTGCCGCTTGCCCTTTTTGTTGGGCCGTAGGGCGGGCCGTGGCGGTCGATTTTTTACCGAGGAATTCCATTTGAGCGCATCTTTCGCTTCTGCTCTAAGTGCCGCGCGCGATGCAGCGGCTGCACAGCATTATCCCCAAGGCGCCTTGTATGTGGTGGCCACCCCCATCGGCAACTTGGCCGACATCACTTTGCGCGCCCTGCATGTGCTGCAACTGGCCGACACTTTGGCCTGCGAAGACACACGCCACAGCCAAAGCCTATTGCGCGCCTATGGCATCGACAAGACCAGCGCGCAAATGCTGGCCCTGCACCAGCACAACGAGCAAGAAGCTGCACAAACCGTGCTGGCACGTTTGCAAGCCGGGCAGCGCGTGGCCTATCTGAGCGATGCGGGCACGCCCGGTGTCAGTGACCCCGGCGCACGCTTGGTAGCCGCCGCGCGCGCCGCAGGCTTTCGGGCAATGCCCCTGCCGGGGGCCAGCAGCGTGACAGCGGCCCTGAGCGTCGCCGGGGCCGTGGCCCCAGCAGGTACCGACAGTGGTTTTGTGTTTGCCGGATTTTTGCCGGTCAAAAGCGCAGAACGTGCCACCAGCGTGCAAGACTTGGCCACAGAACCGCGCTGTATCGTACTGTTAGAAGCACCGCACCGCATTGCCGATTTGGCCCAAGCCTTGGCCGTGCTGGGCCAGCGCCCGGTCACGCTGGCGCGTGAAATCAGCAAACAATTCGAAGAAATCACCACCCAGCCCGCCGCCCACTTGTCCGCTTGGTTGCAAGCCGATACCCAGCGCAGTCGGGGCGAGTTTGTCGTGTTGTTGCACCCGGTCGCTGCCCCTGAAGAAGCCGACCAAGGCCAGCGGGTGTTGGAATTGCTGCTGCCCGAGCTGCCCCTCAAAACCGCCGTGCGCTTAGCCGCCCAAATCAGCGGTGCGCCGCGCAACGCGCTGTACGAGCGCGCTTTGGCCTTGCGCCAATCAGACACCAAAAATCCTGCTTAGCCATGCAAATCATTGTCCGAAGCCCCTCCCCACGCAGCGCTTGGGCGCTAGAGCAAGCGGGCATCCATCCGCTGCTGGCCCAGTTGTATGCTGCCCGTGGCATCTGCACGCCACAAGAACTCGATACCAGCTTGGCCCAACTGCTGCCGCCTCAAGGACTAAAAGGCATACAGGCGGCAGCCACCTTGCTGGCCGATGCCATCGCACAAAACCAGCGCCTGTGCATCGTGGCTGATTACGACTGCGATGGAGCCACCGCCTGTGCCGTTGCTATCCGAGGGCTGCGCCTGTTGGGCGCGCAGCAGGTCGATTATTTGGTGCCCGACCGGGTGGTGGACGGCTACGGCCTGACAGCCGCCATCGCCCAGCGTGTCAAAGAGCGCGGGGCCGACATGCTCATCACCGTGGACAACGGCATAGGCAGCCCCGAAGGAGTCGATGAAGCCCACGCTTTGGGTATGCAGGTGCTGATTACCGACCACCATTTGCCCTCCAACCAAGTGCCCGCTGCCGATGCTGTCGTCAACCCCAACCAGCCCGGTTGCAGCTTTGCCAGCAAAAGTTTAGCGGGCGTGGGCGTGATGTTTTATGTGCTGCTGGCCTTGCGCGCCGAACTGCGCCAACGCGGCCAATTTGAGGCCCACAACCAACCCCGTTTGGATGCTTTATTGCCCTTGGTGGCCTTGGGCACCGTGGCCGATGTGGTGCGGCTCGATGCCAACAACCGCCGCTTGGTGGCCCAAGGGCTGCAAAGGGTGCGCGCCGGGCAGATGCCGCCCGGTATAGCCGCCTTGTTTCGAGTGGCTGGGCGTGATGTGCGCCAAGCCAACAGCCAAGATTTTGGTTTTGCTTTGGGGCCACGTATCAACGCGGCAGGCCGGTTGGCGGATATGTCTTTGGGCATTGAATGCCTGCTGACCGACGATACCAGCCGCGCGGACGAATTGGCCAAATTACTCGATAGCATCAACCGCGAGCGGCGCGACATTGAAGGCGGTATGCGCGACCAAGCGCAAGCGCTGGCCGAGAACCTGTTTGCCGCACAAGACAGCCCGCCCCCGGCCATCACGGTGTTTGACGAGGGCTTTCATGAAGGGGTCGTGGGCATTGTGGCCTCGCGCCTCAAAGACAAGCTCCATCGCCCCAGCTTTGTGTTTGCCGTCAGTGGCGCACCGGGCAAAGAGCAAGAACTCAAAGGCTCCGGGCGCTCGATTGTCGGTTTTCATTTGCGCGATGCACTCGATTTGCTGGTCAAACGCCATCCGGGTGTCTTGTTGCGCTTTGGTGGCCATGCGATGGCCGCCGGTTGCACCATAGACCGGGCGCAGTTGGACACCTTTACCCAAGGACTGGCACAAATCGCCCAAGAGCAATTGGATGCCGCCACCCTGACGCGCCAATTAGAAACCGATGGCCCCTTGGCGGCACCCTACCGCCGCGCCGATGTAGTGGATACGCTACAACGCGAAGTTTGGGGCCAAGGCTTTGCCCCGCCCACCTTTAGCGAAGAAGTGGAAGTGCTGAGCCAACGCTTGGTCGGCCAAGACAGCAAACACCTCTCGCTCAAACTCAAGCACCAAGGCGAGCCGGTCGATGCGATTTGGTTTGGCCACACCGAGCAGCTACCCGCGCGCGTGCTGCTGGCCTTTCGGCTGGATGTGAACGAATGGCAAGGCCAACGCAAAGTGCAGTTTTTGGTGGAAGGCGCGGCAGAGGCTTAATGCTCCAAGGTTGCCAGCAGCTGGCAAAAATCAGAAGCTTTCCCAATCATCGTCGTTGGCTTTGGGCGCTGGCGCTGCCGCCAAGCGTGGCGCTGCTGAAGCGCTGCTGCGCGCCTTGGCCGCCGGTGCTGGCATGGCTGGGCGTGGCTTACTGGCCGTGGGGGCTGCTACCGCTGGGGTTTTACGGCTGGGCAAGCTGGGCGCACGCGGCGCCGGTGCTGGCGGGCGCGCTGCCGTATTGGGACGCGCTGCATTGCTGCTGTGGTAGCTGCTGCCCACATTGAACACCGACACCACTTCGGCCAAACGCTGGGTTTGGTCACGCATGGCCCCAGCAGCAGCGGCAGATTCTTCGACCAGTGCCGCGTTTTGTTGCGTCATTTGGTCTAAGTTGGTAATGGCTACATTGACTTGGGCGATACCATCGCGCTGCTCGGTGGCCGAGGCGGTAATCTCGCCAATCAAGTCGGTCACGCGGCGCACACCTTCTACAATTTCGGTCATGTTTTGACCGGCCTGGGCCACCTGCTGCGAGCCAGACTCTACATTGGCCACCGAGGCGCTAATCAATGCCTTGATTTCTTTGGCCGCCTCGGCACTGCGTCCGGCCAAGCTGCGAACCTCCGAGGCCACCACGGCAAAGCCGCGCCCCTGTTCGCCTGCACGCGCGGCTTCTACCGCTGCATTCAGGGCCAAAATGTTGGTTTGGAAGGCAATGCCGTCAATCACGCCAATGATGTCAGCAATTTTGCGCGAGCTGTCAGTGATTTGCTGCATACTGGAGACGACCTGCTCCACCACCACACCGCCGCGTTCAGCCGCTTGGGCCGCTGTGCTGGCCAGCTGGTTGGCTTGGCGTGCCGTATCTGCTGCTTGGGTGACGGTGGCCGTAAGCTGCTCCATGCTGGCCGCGGTTTCTTGCAGATTGGCGGCAGTTTGTTCGGTGCGGGCCGATAAATCATGGTTGCCAGTGGCAATTTGGCCCGAGGCCACAGACACCGCCTCTACGCCACTGCGTACATCACCCACCAAACCGCGCAGGCGGTCAGACATTTGCTGAAACGCGTGCAATAGCTCACCAAACTCATCTTGGCGCTGGGTGTCTAGGCGTTGGGTCAGGTCTCCACTGCTGATGGCATTGGCCGCTTGCACCGCTTGGCGCAAGGGTTCCATGATGGAGCGCACCAAAGCTGCCGCCAGCAGCAGGCCTACCACCACGGTCAAGACTGCAATGCCTATCCCCACCAAAGCGGCACTTTGGCGCGCCTCGTGGGCCGCTGCAATCGCCTTATTGCGCTCTTCTTCTTCTACTTTGATGTAATCTTGTACCGTTTTGACCAAGGCCATCGCTGCTGGCATAAATTCTTGCTGGGTAAAAGCAAAGGTGGCAGCGTAGTCGCCGGCCTCTTTCAGTTCGGGCACTTTTTGCAGCAATTGCCGCGCTGGCGCGCGCGCTTGGGCTACCCGTTCTAGGGCTTGCTTTTCAGCCGCGCTGCGGGCGCGCTCGCCAGCACGTTTTTGGATTTCAGAAATTTTGGCCGAATCAGCTACGTTTTTTTGTTGCAAAAATTTGTAAGCTTCGGCAGATTGCACGTTAATGGCCGCTACGGTGCGCTCGGTCACTACCTCGGTCAAGCCCAACCAGCGCGTGGCATCGGTAATTGCGCTTTCGTAATGTGAAATCTCGGCAAAAGCCTGCACCATTGCCAGCGTGGAGCGGTGCTGCACAAACACTGCCGCCCCCAGCACCAGCACCAGCAGCCCAAAAATAACGCCCCACAATTTGTGGGCAACGCGGATATTGTTCAAATTCATAAAAACGCCTTTTAGTGTCCCCAATTCTACGAAGCCTATTTTTACACCAGCAACGCCCTAAAATCATCCAGTGACCACTTACCTTAACGCCGATTTACATTGCCATTCCATCATCTCCGATGGCACCCTCAGCCCCCAAGCCTTGGCGCTGCGCGCGCGCCAGCGGGGTGTCGATTTGTGGGCCTTAACCGACCACGACGAAATCAGCGGCTTAGCCCAAGCCCAAGCCGCCGCACTGGCGCAAGGCATGGCCTTTTTAACTGGTGTCGAAATTTCGGTCAGTTTTGCCCACGAGACGGTGCATATCGTAGGCTTGGGTTTTGATATGCACGATACAGCCTTAGCCCAAGGTTTGGCCCACACCCGCGCGGGCCGCGACCAGCGCGCCCAAGACATGGCAGAGCAACTGGCCCAAGTGGGCATTGCCGGGGCTTACGAAGGCGCTTTGCGCTATGTGGGCAACCCGGCGCTGGTCTCGCGCACCCACTTTGCCCGTTTTTTGGTGGATAGTGGCATCTGCCACGACACCAATGTGGTGTTTCGCCACTACCTGACTGAAGGTAAACCCGGTTTTGTCGAACACCGTTGGGCCGGGCTGGGCGAGGCGGTGCGCTGGATTACCCAAGCCGGTGGCGTGGCCGTGATAGCCCACCCAGCACGCTACCACCTGACACCCAACGAAGAGTTTGCCCTATTCTCTGAATTTAAAGCGCATGGCGGCCAAGCGGTCGAGGTCGTTACCGGCAGCCATGCAGTGCATGAATACGCTATCTACGCCGATATGGCGCGCGAGTTTGGTTTGGCCGCCTCGCGTGGCAGTGATTTCCATGCGCCCGATGAATCCAACATAGACTTGGGCACCTTGCCTCCTTTGCCTGCCAATGTGCTGCCGGTGTGGGATTTGCTGCACCAGCGCGTGCAAAACCCCAATTGAAAGTGTGATGCTATGGCCCAATTTTTTGAAATTCACCCCGAAAACCCCCAGCAGCGCCTGCTCAAACAAGCGGCTGCACTGCTGCAAAAAGGGGCCATTTTGGCGGTGCCCACCGATTCCAGCTATGCGCTGGTGTGCCACTTAGACGACAAACAGGCGGTGGACCGCCTGCGCCGCATTCGCCAAGTCGATGAAAAACACCACCTGACGCTGCTGTGCAGTGATTTGTCGGCATTGTCCAACTATGCGCTGGTGGACAACAAACAATACCGGCTGCTCAAGTTGGCCACCCCCGGCCCCTACACCTTTATTCTGGAGGCCACCAAAGAAGTGCCCCGGCGCGTCAGCCACCCCTCGCGCAAAACCATTGGCCTGCGTGTGCCCGAGCGCAAGGGCTTGCAAATGCTGATTGACCTGCACGGCGCACCGCTGTTGGCCACCACCTTGATTGCCCCCGGCGAGACCGAACCACTCAATGATGCCCACGAGATTCGCGCCCGCTACGAGCAGCAAATTGATGCCATCATTGACGCGGGCGGCTGCCCCTCAGAGCCCACCACGGTGATTGACCTGACCCCGATGGGCAAGGGCGAAGACCCGGTAGTGCTGCGCCAAGGGCGTGGTAGCTTGTCCGCCATTGGCCTCTAAGCAGAAAGTCTGCCCCTGTGGATGATTTTTCGCAACTAATCCAGACGGTTCTGATTTACGCCCTGCCGGTGTTGTTTGCCATTACGGTACACGAGGCCGCCCACGGCTATGCGGCGCGCCATTTTGGCGACCCTACCGCTGCCATGCAAGGGCGCATTACGCTCAACCCACTCAAGCACATTGACCCGGTGGGCACGATTTTGATGCCCCTGCTGCTGTACTTTGCCACCTCGGGCGCTTTTTTGTTTGGCTACGCCAAGCCGGTGCCGGTGCATTTTGGCCGCCTGCGTAACCCCAAGCGCGACATGATTTGGGTCGCTTTGGCCGGGCCAGCATCCAATTTTGTTCAAGCCCTGTTGTGGGCAGCACTGTTGTTGCTATTAATGGCCACCAGGGTAGAAGAGCGCTTTTTTTTGGAAATGGCACGCGCTGGTATTTTGACCAATTTGGTGATGTGGGCGTTTAACCTGTTTCCGCTGCCGCCGCTGGATGGTGGCCGCATTTTGGTCGGTTTACTGCCCTGGAAGCAAGCGCATTGGTTATCGCGCATCGAGCCTTGGGGCTTTTTTATCGTGATGGGGCTGGTGCTGGCGGGTATTGTCGGCACTGTCTGGTTGCGTCCGCTGATGGCGCTGGGTTATAGCGTAATCCAACTGCTACTGACACCGCTGGCCCTGTTGCTACGCTGAAGAGGGTGCAGGCCAGTGCAATAAGCGCCACCCCATCAAGGTAGCGGGCACATCAAAAATATCGGCCAGCTCTAGCAGGTCTTGCAGCGCCATCTCTTGCACGCAATAACGCAACACCGCCTCGGGCATCAGCAAGCGCAGGGCAAACTGGTGGGCTTCGCGCTCGGTGCGGCTGTTTTCATCCACAACAAAATCTTCGGTCACCACAATGTGGCGCTCTAGGCCAGGGCGCAGGTGGTGCAACGCCACATGCCCCAAGGCTTGGGCCGTGGCATAGCGTTGCAAGGCTAGGCTGTGCTGCTGGCACAGCGTGAGGCGCGGCTGGTTTTGCAGGCTCACTTGCAAATGGGCGCAGACGCTCAGGCTGTCGCTGTAATCCAAGGCCACGCCCATGCCTTGGGCAATGCGCGCGACATCGACCGGAACCGATTGATTCCAGTGCCGCTTGAGGATGCCTTCTGCCAACATGACCATAGGCACGATTATCGGCGTTGTTGCTGGGGTGCTGGTGTGCCAATGCGTGCAATGCTCGTTACCATTGCAGCATGTTCAGTTATCGCCACGCCTTTCACGCGGGCAACCATGCCGATGTGCTCAAACACACGGTATTGATTGCCACTTTGCAACACTTGATTGAAAAAGACACCGCCTTGACGGTGCTGGATACCCATGCCGGTGCTGGACTGTACCGGCTCGATGGTGACTATGCCAAAACCAGCGCCGAAGCCACCGACGGCATCCTGCGTTTGGCCGTGCCCGCAGCCGCCCATGTGCCGCTGGCCCCCGCTCTGCAAGCCTATATGGATTTGGTGCGCGCTTTCAATACCGGCTCGGGCATCAAAATTTACCCTGGCTCGCCTTTTATTATTCAACGTTTACTGCGCGAGCGCGACAAACTCAAACTGTTTGAGCTGCACCCGTCTGATTTGCGCGCACTGGCGGGCAATGTAGCCCAGTTAGAGGCAGGCCGCCAAGTGGCCGTGCTGCACGAAGATGGCTTTGAGGGCATTAAGAAGTTTTTGCCGCCACCCTCGCGCCGTGCCTTGGTGTTGTGTGACCCCAGCTATGAACTCAAAACCGACTACGGCAAAGTGCTGGACATGGTGCAAGACAGCCTCAAGCGCTTTGCCACCGGCACCTATGCGGTGTGGTACCCGATTATTCCGCGCCCCGAAGCGCATGATTTGCCGCGCCGCCTCAAAACGATGGCACAAAAAGCGGGCAAGAGCTGGCTACACGCCACCCTGACCGTCAAATCCAGCAAAATCACCGAAACCCTGGACGGCCAAACCAAGCGCCCCGGCTTGCCCGCCAGTGGCATGTTCTTGATTAACCCGCCTTACACCCTGAAAGACGGCCTCAAAGCCGCCCTACCCCAAATGGTGCAATTGCTGGCCCAAGACCGCAATGCCGCGCACACGCTGGAGTCGGGCAGTTAATCTTCAGCGGTGTCGTCGGCTTCTGGTTCTTCTTCGGCATCAGTGCCGGGGCAGCCGCTGTTGTCGTCGGGCAGGGTGTGTACGGTAACGGGCTTGGTGCCCAAGTGGGCCATGCCCAAGGCTTCGGCTGCAGCACGGCTGATGTCAATCACGCGCTTACCAGCAAATCCACCCCGGTCGTTGATGCGTACCACTACCTCACGCCCGGTCAGGGCACTGCGTACGCACACACGCGAACCAAACGGCAGCGTAGGGTGGGCGGCAGTAAAGTCGTGCATATCGAAACGCTCGCCGCTGGCGGTGCGTTTATTGTGGTGTTTGGCACCGTACCACGAGGCCAAACCGTATTCTTGCGGAAACTGCAAATCCACCTGCGGCAGGCGCGCGCCCTTGATTTTGCGCTTGGACAGCACCGGCGGGGCCGTCAACTGGCTAGGCAGCGTTAATGCGCCCTGTGTCGGCGGCTTCAGGCCCAAGGTGGGGGCGACCAAGGCATCTGCTGGGATGTCGGGCGCGGCCTGAACAGCCTTTTCGTCTTCGTCTTCCACTTCCGCTGTGGTGGTGGCCGTCGCTGTGGTGGGCGCAGGCACTTCTGCGAGAGTCTCTTCAGCGTTGGCCCAGCCCATTGCGCCGGTCAGAGTGGCAAACAGCCACAACCGGGCAACAAAAAACCGCCAGCAGCGGGCGGTGAACAAGCAAGACATGCGCCGGGGCCTTTCCAAAACAACAGGAACGTTAATGGTAGCGCAGTCGAAAAAAATCCCGCACGCAGCGGGAGGAGCAACCAAACAGAAGCTCAGCGCGGGCTTTAGAAGCGCCAGCCCAGACGTTGGCAGATTTCTAGCGTGGCGGCGCTTTGGTTCATGGTGTAGAAATGCAAAGCAGGTGCCCCGCCTTGGCGCAGTTGTTCGCACAGCTGGGTCACTACGTCCAGTCCAAATGCGCGGATGCTGGCAGTATCGTCGCCATAGGCTTGCAGGCGCAGGCGAATCCAACGCGGCACCTCGGCACCGCAGGCATCCGAAAAGCGTAACAGTTGGGTTGAGCTGGCAATCGGCATGATGCCGGGCACCACCGGAATATCCGCCCCTAATTGGCGCGCATCTTCGACAAAGCGAAAATAAGCGTCGGCGTTGTAAAAATACTGGGTGATGGCCGAATCCGCCCCAGCGCGCACTTTGGTCGCAAAGGCTTGCAAGTCGGCCTCGGGCGATTTGGCTTGCGGATGGATTTCGGGGTAAGCGGCCACTTCAATGTGGAAATCGTTGCCAGTTTCGGTGCGGATAAAAGCCACCAAATCGCTGGCATAGTTGAATTCACCGCCCAAACCATAGCCGCTGGGCAAATCACCACGCAAAGCCACCAAACGGCGCACGCCCATCGCCTTGAGCGTGGCCAATTGCGCGCGCACGCTGTCGCGCGTGGCACCAATGCAGGAAAAGTGCGAGGCCGCATCCATGCCTTCGGCCAAGATGTCGCGCACGGTAGCAAAAGTGCCTTCTTGTGTCGAGCCACCCGCACCGTAGGTAACAGAGCAAAACTCTGGCTTGAGGGCATACAGCTGCTGGCGCACCGCCTGCAACTTGCTGGCCCCTTCGGGGGTTTTGGGTGGAAAAAATTCTAGGCTTAGCTTCATGCCGCTCTCCGGGCAAAAACAAAAAATTCGCGGTTGCCATCACCGCCCGCAATCGGGCTGTCCAGCCAGGCTTGCACCTGTAAACCCAAACCGGCGCAAGCCTCGCGGATGCGCTGCTCCACCACCGGGTAAAGTGCCGCATCGCGCACAATGCCCCCTTTGCCGACTTGGCCGGGTTGCAGCTCAAATTGGGGTTTGACCAGCAGCAGCAGCGCGCCACCGGGGGCCAGCAAAGGCACTAGGGCCGGTAACACCAGCGTTAAAGAAATAAACGACAAATCGCCCGTGATGAAGTCAAACGCTGGCGTGATGTTGACATTTTCTAGCCCGGCACGGCGGCGACGTTGCACCGGTAAGGTACCCGCTTGGCGCGCCTGCTGCTTGGCGGCACGTTCGGCCTTGAAGGCTTCGATGTCCTGCTCTTTGGCATCATCGCTGTCGTCATATTCCTCATCGACCAAACCGCCATTACGCATCCAGCTGTACGGGGCGACGGGCTGGGTGTCGTTGTCTTCGGTTTCTTCCACCACTTCAGACAGCGCCAGCTCGCAGGCGGCCTGCAAATCGGTGGCCGTCATGCTGCGGGCATTGAGACCCTCCACACACACCACGCGCGCATCTTGGCGCAGGCGCTCGTGCAGCTGGCCGTGGCCCACATCGACGCCAATCACCTGTGCCGCCCCTTGCTGCAGCAGGCAATCGGTAAAGCCGCCGGTGCTTTGGCCCACATCCAAGCAGCGCAGTCCGGCCACAGACAGGCCGGTGGCGGCCAGCGCCCCTTCGAGTTTGAGACCGCCGCGCGAGATGTATTTGGCCTCAGCGGCATCGAGTAGGCGCAACTCGGCCATCGTTGGGATTTCATCGCCGTTTTTGGCCACTTTTTGCCACGGCGCAAACGACGACAAGCGCCACTCCACCCCCGAGGCAATCAGGCGTTGCGCTTGCGAGCGCGTGGCCGCATGGCCTTTTTCTACCAAAAAAACATCTGCACGCATAGCGGGTCACATTCTCAAGTTGGCTTAGTAGCGGTAGCTATCGGCCTTGTAGGGGCCGTTTTTCGGCACGCCAATGTAGGCGGCTTGGGCATCGGTCAGCTCGGTGAGCATCGCGCCAACCTTTTTCAGGTGCAGGCGCGCCACTTTTTCGTCCAAATGCTTGGGCAGCACATAGACCTTACCGGCTTGGTATTGCTCGGGCTTGGTGAACAGCTCAATCTGGGCGATGGTTTGGTTGGCAAACGAGGCGCTCATCACAAAGCTGGGGTGGCCGGTAGCGCAGCCCAAATTGACCAAACGGCCCTTGGCCAGCAAGATGATTTTCTTGCCGTCAGGGAACTGGATATGGTCCACTTGCGGCTTGATTTCTTCCCACTGGTATTGCTCAATCGACGCAACATCAATTTCGTTGTCAAAGTGGCCGATGTTGCAGACGATGGCTTGGTCTTTCATCGCCACCATGTGTTCGTGGCGAATCACATCACGGTTGCCGGTGGTCGTGACGAAGATGTCGGCCTTGTCGGCGGCGTATTCCATCGTCACCACTTTGTAGCCTTCCATCGCGGCTTGCAGGGCGTTGATGGGGTCAATCTCGGTTACCCAGACTTGGGCGCTCAGGGCGCGCAGGGCTTGGGCGCTGCCCTTGCCGACATCACCATAACCGGCCACACAGGCTACTTTGCCAGCAATCATGACATCGGTAGCACGCTTGATGCCATCGACCAAAGATTCACGGCAACCATAGAGGTTGTCAAATTTGCTCTTGGTGACGGAGTCGTTGACGTTGATGGCACGGAACAGCAGCGTGCCCTTGGCCGACATTTCATTCAGGCGGTGTACGCCGGTGGTGGTTTCTTCGGTCACACCGATGATGTCAGCCGATTTGCGGGTGTACCAAGTGGCATCTACGGCCAATTTGGCGCGAATGGCAGCAAACAGGATGGTTTCTTCTTCGCTGGTGGGCTTGTCCAGCACCGACAGGTCTTTCTCGGCGCGTTGGCCCAAGTGCATCAGCATGGTGGCATCGCCGCCATCGTCCAAAATCATGTTCGGGCCTTCGCCGGGGGCGTTGGCGGGGCCAAATTCAAAAATGCGGTGCGTGTAATCCCAATAGTCGGACAGCGATTCGCCCTTGATGGCAAACACCGGCGTACCACCATCGGCAATGGCAGCAGCAGCGTGGTCTTGGGTGCTGAAGATGTTGCACGAGGCCCAACGCACTTGTGCGCCCAGTGCTTCTAGCGTTTGAATCAGCACCGCGGTTTGAATGGTCATGTGCAAACTGCCGGTAATGCGTGCGCCCTTGAGGGGCTGGCTGGCGGCAAACTCTTCGCGGATGGCCATCAGGCCGGGCATTTCGGTTTCGGCAATGCGAATTTCTTTGTGGCCCCAGGCGGCCAAGGCGATGTCGGCAATCGCGCAATCGGCGTTAGCGAGGTGGGAAGCAGGTGCATTCATGGGTCGGCTCCAAAACAGGGGGAACAAGCCACTGGCCGACACGGAAATTGCAGAAAACACAGCTCACCGCACCGGAAGTGGATGAGCGTCGTTGCTAGGGTGGATTCCGAGCCTCACGCCCCGCTGTGCTGGGGGCGCTGCAACGCTCCTCGGAAGTGGCCGATTATACGGAGTTGGCGGCCAGCGTGGCGGCGCTAGGGGCCTTGTGCTGGGCAGCTGGGGCAGGCGGCGTAGGCATGGCCGCCAGTAGCTGCTCTGCCAAGGCTTCCATGCTGGCATGGGTTTGGATGCCAGCGGGCCATTCGGGCGGCAACGGTGCTGCCGGGTCTAAACCGGCGGCGTGCCCGGTACAAACCAAATGCAACATCCCCTTAACGGCTGCACCGGCCTGCATGTGCGGCAAACAACTACCAATGATGCAGACTTTGCTGGCATCGACACCATAGCGCTCGCAAATTTGCTCTAACAAACCGGGTGCTGGTTTGTGGCAACGGCAGTCTTCATCCGGGGCATGGGGGCAGTAAAACACGGTGTCAATACGCCCACCCACAGCGGCCACTTGCTTGTGCATGGCGGCATGAACGGCGTTGAGCGTAGCCATATCGAACAGGCCGCGCCCCAAGCCCGGTTGATTGGCCGCCACCACCACATGCCAACCCGCATGGTTGAGCCGAGCAATGGCATCTAAAGCGCCGGGCAGGGGTTTCCAATCGGCGGGCGAGGTGATGAACTCATCCTCGCCCAAGGCGTTGATGGTGCCATCGCGGTCCAAAATAGCGAGTTTCATAAGCGCAATTATGGGCGCAAAGCCGGAGCATTGGCAGCTGCTGGCGCGGTGGGCAGCGTGGGCAGGGCTTGCCAGCCGGTAACAAACCAGCCACTGTAACGCCCTTGCGCCCATTGCAGTTGCAAGGCTTGTCCGGCTTGCCATTGGGCGGCTTGTGGGTCGTCGATTAACACTTGCTGCAAACCCTCTAGCGTCGCCACGCGCAATACCAACTCGGTGCCGCCCAGACTGCGGGCATTGGGCTTTTTGTAGCGGCTGCCCAATACCTGCGCCTGCACGGGCGGCAAGGGGCGCAAGCCTTGCAGATTGTGTTGTCGCCACAGTAAAGCAGCTGCACCGGCCAAACACACCAATACCCACAAAACCAACAGCAGCGGCTGCACCTTGGCCCAGCCCCAACGCCGCCGCGCCCACCAAACCGCCAGCGCCAGCAGCAAGATGGCCAGCAGTGGCGTAGCCAATGACCACAACATGCCGGACACAGATTGCGCCCCAGCAAACGGCGACAGCGGCAACACCGGCCCGCTGGTGCTGCGCCCCTCTTGCCATTGCAACAACCAGCGCAAACCGGCCAAAAATGCCGGGGGCGCAAACAAATACCAAGCGAGGCGCTGCTGTGCAGTCACGGCCATATGGAGTCTGCGCTTAGGCGGCCAAGCGCGACAAATCGGCCACGCGGTTCATGGCGACGTGCAGCACTTTGAGCAAGCCTTGGCGGTTCAGGCGCACATCCATTGCTTCGGCGTTGACCATCACGTCGTCAAAGAAGACATCGACCGGCGCACGCAACACGGCCAGCGTTTGCAAGCTGGTGGTGTAGTCACCGGCTTCAAACTGGGCGTTGGCTTCGGGCACAAAACGCTGCAAGGCGGCAAACAAGTCTTGTTCGGCTTGCTCTTGCAACAGGGCTGGGTTGACGTGGGCATCCACCTCACCGGCCTTCTTCAGAATGTTACCCACGCGCTTATTGGCAGCGGCCAAAGCTGGGGCCTCGGGCAGGGCAGCAAAGGCACGCACGGCTTCAAGGCGCTTGGCTACTTCAGCCAGACGTTGTGGGCGCAGGGCCAGCACGGCTTCCACCTCTTGGGCGCGGTAGCCTTGCTCGCGCAACGCACCGGCCAAGCGGTCATAAATAAAGTCGGCCAGTGCCGGGGTGGCATCTTGGATTTTGTCGCCAAACGCTGGCACGGCGCTGGCCAGCAGCGTGCCCAAATCCAGCGGCAGGTCTTTTTCTACCAACATGCGAATCACGCCCAAGGCATGGCGGCGCAGTGCGAACGGGTCGCGGTCGCCGGTGGGCAGGTTGCCAATGCCGAACATACCGACCAAGGTTTCGAGTTTATCGGCCAGCGCCACCACCACGCCGGTGGTGTTGCGCGGCAGGGTATCACCGGCAAAACGCGGCTTGTAATGGTCTTCAATCGCATCAGCGACATCGGCAGGCAAGCCATCGTTCAGGGCATAGTAGCGGCCCATAATGCCTTGCAGCTCGGGGAATTCGCCCACCATGTCAGTGACGAGGTCGGTTTTGG
This sequence comes from Giesbergeria sp., assembly GCF_028686475.1. GTDB lineage: Bacteria > Pseudomonadota > Gammaproteobacteria > Burkholderiales > Burkholderiaceae_C > Simplicispira. The sequence continues at coordinate 175,812 of NZ_JAQUCA010000006.1, forward strand.
CCAGCAAAGCGGCTTGGTCTATCCACTGCGGCAGGGCAACATCGCCTAGCTGTTGGGCAATCGCATGGGCAATGGCACGCACGCGCTGCACGCGCTCGCCTTGCGTGCCCAATTTGTTGTGATAGACCACTTTATCCAAAAATTCCACGCGTGAGGCCAGCGTTTTCTTGCGGTCTTGGTCAAAGAAGAATTTGGCATCGGCCAAACGCGGACGCACCACGCGCTCGTTGCCTTGCACCACGGCGCTGGCATCTTGCGGGCTGATGTTGCTGACCACCAAAAATTGGTGGGTGAGTTTGCCAGCGGCATCGAGCAGCGGAAAGTATTTCTGATTCGCCTTCATGGTCAGAATCAGGCATTCCTGCGGCACGTCGAGGAATTCTTGTTCAAACTGGCACACCAGCACATTGGGGCGCTCTACCAGCGCGGTCACTTCGTCTAGCAAGGCGGCATCGTCAATCGGGCGCACACCGTTGCCGATGCGCTCGGCGGCAGCGGCCAGTTGGCGGGCAATCTCGGCGCGGCGCTCGGTAAAGCTGGCAATCACTGCGCCATCACGCGCCAGCGTGGCGGCGTAGCTGTCGGCATTCTGAATCACCACGGGCGATACCGCAGCCTCAAAGCGGTGGCCTTGCGTGTTGTGGCCTGCTTGCAAACCCAAGGCTTTGACGGGCACGACCGTGCTACCGTGCAGCGCCACCAAGCCGTGTGCTGGACGCACAAAATGCACACTACTCCAGCCGGGCAACTCGCAGTCGCTCTCCAACTGGTAGGTCATGACTTTGGGGATGGGCAACTTGGCAATGGCTTCGTCCAGCGCTTTTTGCAGACCCATGTCTAACGTGGCCCCGGTGACAAGGCTGTGGTAGAACAAAGCCTCGGCCTTGCCATCGGGGGCGCGGTGCAAGCTGGCCGCCACGGCGGCGGGGTCGGTCGGGTCGATGTCGGCCCCAATAGCGGCCAGCTTTTTCAGCAAGGCAGGGGTGGCATGGCCTTGGGCATCTAAGCCTACCGCTACCGGCATCAGCTTGATTTGCACCGGCTTGTCTTCGGCTTTGAGCCAGATGTGGCTGATGTGCGCGGCCAAACGGCGCGGCGAGGCGTAGGGCGTAACGATGGTATCGGCAGAAGTCAAGCCTTGGGCTTGCAGTTGCTCGAACAGCACGCCTGCAAAGGCATCGCCCAGCTTTTGCAACGCTTTGGGGGGCAGTTCTTCTACGAACAGTTCAACCAGCAAATTTTTTGTCGTCATAGGGAGGGCCTTTGAATAGCGAAAAATGGGGCAAATTTTGGTACTTGGTGGTGCGGTTTAAGCGCGGACACCAAACAGGGTGAAGTATTCTGGGGACTTGGCTGCCATGACCTTAAAACTATGCAGCAGGTGTATCAGCTCATCATGGCCCAAACCATACAGGCGGGCCACGCGCTGGTCAATGTCAACACGCAGTTTGTCTTGTGCTTTTAGCATGGTAGGTACATCTTTTTTGCTAACACCTAAGGCTTTCATTGCTGGGGCCAAACTGCTTGCAAAATCATCCCCATTGGCGGAAAAGGTTAGCAATAAAGCATTGCGCGCCAAGGCTTGGTAATCGGGATTTTGCAAAATCTCCTCATCGCTAGGCTGGGGCATGGGCAGGCGGTAGAGGTAGGTTTGACTGACATTAATTTGCACCATAAAGCGCGCCAGCCAATCAGCAGGCAGACTGTTAAACCATGCCAGCGCGAACAATAAACGCAAGGTAGAAACCGGCTGAACCTGCACTTTTCCAGCATCATTAAGAACGTAATGCTTGGGGGTGGTGGCAAAAACTGAATGCCCAGTACCAAAACCCGCTGGCAGCAATGAGAAAATTAAAGTGCGCTCATTCGTGTCACTGGCAATGGCTCGAAATGCCAAACGCAGATAATTGCGGTCAAAACGCACAGCATCCGCATGGGCCTCTACTTCAGATTTAGGCACACCCAAATCTTGCGCCATGCGGTGCAGCTCTTTGCTACGCATACGCTCATCAAAAGCCACGGGGTCTAGCCAATACTGTGGCAAACCAAAGCGGTGGTTATACTGCCAAATCATCTTGCCCTCGACCAAGGGCAAAGCACCGGGCATAAACTGCTCTTGGAACAAATCTTTATCGTGCGTCATGTGCAGTTCACGACGGAAATTCATCCAATCTGCCGACAAGGCCGGAAAAGCTGCATAGCATTTGACCAAGGCCAATAAATCTTTGGCATCGCGTAGTTCCATCAAAGCCCATTGGTCTGGGGACAGGCTTTTTAACATGCCTAGCATGTACGGAACATGGCGCTGCTGGTGGTTAAGTTCTGCCGGGTCGGCCACATAAAAAGCCGTGTCGATAATAAAGTTATCACCGGCCAAAGGTGGCTCTTTAATCAACTGCATTAAGGCAAATTTATAGCTACGATGCACATCAGGGAACAATCCTTGGCGATTCTCAAAGCTATGGAAAAACCGCATTTGGTAATGCTGCAAAATATGTTGGCGCAGTGCGGTAGAGGCTTCCTCAAACATCAAGGCGCTGGGCAGCACATAGTTCAGGCTGCCGCCTGGGGCCAGTAAGCCCAAGTTGCGTTCTACAAACAAGCGGAATAAATTGGTATCCACTGCCCCTTTATTTAGTGGAAAAAGCTCTTTGTCTTTGTAGTACGCATCTAGCACCTCTTGTATTTCTTGGGTTTTTTGATGTTCCGTCGCCACATGCAAGCTGCCCAGCAGGCGTTGCTGCACCGCTGATTTTTCGATATTCTTCAGACTGCGGTAACGGCTATGGTATTGTGGGAAAAAATCGGTATCGCTGAACTTGGTTTTATCCCAAGGCGGATTGCCCATCACCACATCAAAACCCCATTGTTCACCACTGAAGGCTTCTGGGAAAGCTATTTCATAATGAAAAAAGTGGTAGCGCTCGGTGTAGGCTTGTATTTGCTCTAATAAAGGAGAAGGCTTATTTGACTGCCTATCAAACAATTGACTTAACAAATTCGGTGTTTTATCCCACGCTTCCACCGCCGCAAGCTGGCCCTCGGCTTTTAACATCCGGCGCATCGAAATAAAACCCAAAACCTGCGCCAACAAGGTTAGTTTAGGGGAAATGGTATTCAACCACAGCGACTTGCTTTGCGCCACTTCAGCGGGCGTAGTATCGCGCATGGCATCCAATGTTTGCATGACTTGGCGCAACTCATCAAAACGTCCACGCAAATCATCGACAAAGAAGTCGTTTTGTTGCTGGTCACCACTGCTGTACGCAATTAAATCTTGTACCGTGGCCCCCAGCAGGGCATTGCCGTGCTGAATGTGGTGTTCAATAAATGACAAGGGCGTGCCAAAAATAAAGCTGTCCATCCACAAACTAAGACGCGCTAATTCGACAGCAAATGGGTTCAAATCGACACCATAAATGCAGCGTTTCAGCAGCAGGCGCTTCAGGATTTGGCCATCGTCTGGAGTGTAAGGCAAGCCCAAGGCTTTGAGCTGCACGGCAATTTTACTGCGCTCTTGTTGCACCAAGGCGGCCAGTGGGGCATCACTCTCTAGGCGCTGCACGGCCAAGGTGGTCATGTAGCTTAATGCTTCTACCAAAAAATGGCCACTACCGCAAGCATTATCTAATATTTTAATATCGGCCAAAGATTTACCTTGGGCCAAGGCGTGGTCAATACCCGCTTTGACTAGGCGCTCTGACAATGCGCTGGGCGTATAGTAACTGGCACTGGTTTTGCGCGAATTGCTGGCGCTTTTCAGGTAAATATCGCCAGACTGAACATTCAACTCACGAAAAATCTTCAAGCCTTTTTCTTTGCGAATTTTGACCATGTCGTAGGCATCGAAGTAGGCTTCAATCACTTTGCCTGCGGTGGCTTGGCTTTGGTATTCGAGGTAAGTGGCTGGCTCTAAGGCTTTATCAAAACGAAACTCTAACAAACCCTCATAAATGCGCCCCAAGTGGGTAACACTCATGAATTTGAAATTGCGCCGCACGTCCAACAAAGGTTTACCGCGCTCTGTTTTGAAAAGCAAACGCTCCAATACCCACAACAAGGTGGCATTATCAAGAATTTTGGGGGTGAGCAGCAGCGGCGCACGCTCAGGGTCAAACAAACCACCATTGAACAGTGGGATGTCAATATCTGCTGCACCACCGTTTAATAAAGAAAATAAGCCTTTCAGGGCAAAAATACCGTGATAACCATCGACCTCGGTTTCGTGCATGGTTCGCAGTTTGATATACAAAGTTTGCAAACTCTGTGCATCGTAGTAGCGATGCTGCGCTAAAATCTCTTGGTTTTTATCTTCAAAATAAACAACAAACAACAAGCGAAACAGCAAAATCAGGCTATTTTCATACACCTCTTCTAGTGTAACTTGTTGTGGGTCGCTGGCACGGTAGATAGCCTTACCCAGCACTTCAAAGACCGAATCTTCACCTTCGTAGCCATAAATCACGGCCTTGAGGTTTTCTTCTACCGCCAAAGAAAATTCACGTGATGCTGCAATCAGCCGCTCTAAGGCACTTTGCGCCCCGCCATCCTCGGGTTTGACATAGGCATCACGGCAGAAAAAGAAAGCAAATAGGGCCAATGCTTGATTCTTTTGTGCTGCATCTGGCAATGCCAGTATTTGCTCTAAATCAAACTCGATAAAAGTTTTTTGCTCGGTAATATTTTCGGTGTCATAAATACGCCAAAAGCGGCCATTGGTCAGAAAACCAAAACGCACATGCAAGGTATTAAGATAGTCTTGCAGTTGGTGGTGCGGATTTTCTTTGCTGGCTTTGCCATTGTCTAGGGGTTTATTCCAGGCTTTGGACTCCGTGACTGCTTTGATTAATTTGAGCTGCTTGACTCCTTCTGTTGCCAAAATAATATCGTGGTCCACCTCAAGCAACAAGCACCAATCTGGTTTAGCCTGTTTGCCTTGTACCACCAAGGACTGCTGGGGCAAAGTAACCCAACCCAATTGCAGCAACAAGGGGCCGATAAAGCTATTTTCGAGTTGCGACTCGTTATAAGCCGCCAATTTTTCTGGTTCAAAGTGCTGCTCTAGCCATTTTGCTATTTTTACTGCCAAGGGTGAATAGTTATGGCCTATCACTTCATGGGGCAAAAATCCAGAACTCAGCAGATTATTTCTGAACCACGGGGTGGTTGAATTTTTGAGCGTGTGGACAGTAAAGGAAGCATTAGACATAGAGCAGCTATCGGGTCAGTGGTTTAAGCCGCTTTTTTCTGCATTTGCGCCACCCATTCACGCGGGGCCATCGGAAAGCCCAAGCGCTCGCGGCTTTCGTAGTAGCTTTGGGCCACAGCACGCGCTAAGTTGCGAATACGGCCAATGTAGGCGGCGCGTTCGGTCACGCTGATAGCACCACGTGCATCCAACAGGTTAAAGCTGTGCGCCGCTTTCAGCACCTGCTCATAGGCGGGCAGGGCCAGTTGTTGCTCCATCAGGTATTGGGCCTGCTTTTCATGGGCATTGAAGGCGGTAAACAGAAAATCGGCATCCGAATGTTCAAAGTTGTAGGTGGACTGCTCGACTTCGTTTTGGTGATAGACATCGCCATATTTGAGTGTGTCTGTCCATTGCAGGTTATAGACGTTGTCCACCCCTTGCAGGTACATGGCCAAGCGCTCTAGGCCATAGGTAATCTCGCCGGTGGCGGGTTTGCAATCAATGCCGCCCACTTGCTGGAAGTAGGTGAACTGGGTCACTTCCATACCGTTGAGCCACACTTCCCAGCCCAAGCCCCAAGCGCCCAAGGTGGGGTTTTCCCAATCGTCTTCCACAAAGCGGATGTCGTTTTTCTTCAGGTCAAAGCCCAAGGCTTCTAAGCTGCCCAAATACAGCTCTAGGATGTTGCTGGGTGCTGGTTTCAGCACCACTTGGTATTGGTAGTAGTGTTGCAGCCGATTCGGGTTGTCACCATAACGGCCATCTTTGGGGCGGCGGCTGGGTTGCACATAGGCGGCTTTCCAAGGCTCGGGGCCAATGGCACGCAAAAAGGTGGCGGTGTGCGAGGTGCCCGCACCCACTTCCATATCGTAGGGTTGCAGGAGCGCGCAGCCTTGGGCATCCCAGTAGGACTGCAACTTCAAGATAATTTGCTGGAAGGTCAACATGCGTGGTGCGGCGCGGTGCAAACCGCGCAGAGTAAAAAGAGGGAGGTGCCGGGTGCCGCCGGAGCAGCCTAGACGGGTGATTTTACGGGCCACCCAAACAAGCACGGCCCGCCTGCTCTGGGGGCAGACGGGCCGTGTGCTGGTTCAGGCTGGGGCCGTGGCGGCTTTATGCGCCGTCCCAGCGGCGCAGCACCAAACTGGCGTTGGTGCCACCAAAGCCAAAGCTGTTGGACAAGGCCGTGCGAATCGGTGCGTCGCGCGTGACGGTCACCAGTGGCATCCCCTCGGCGGCAGGCTCTAAGGTTTCGACGTTGGCAGAACCGGCAATAAAGCCGTCTTGCAGCATCAACAGGCAGTAAATGGCCTCTTGCACGCCCGTAGCACCCAGCGAGTGCCCAGTGAGCGACTTGGTGGAGGAAAACGGCGGAATAGCATCGCCAAACACAGCGCGGATGGCACGCAGTTCGGGCACATCGCCCACGGGGGTAGAAGTGCCGTGGGTGTTGATGTAGTCAATGGGAGTATCTAAACCTTCAATCGCTTGGCGCATACAGGCGATGGCTCCATCGCCCGAGGGAGCGACCATGTCTTCACCATCCGAGGTAGCGCCAAAACCAACCACTTCGCCCAAAATGGTAGCGCCACGGGCCAAAGCATGGTCTAGGCTTTCTAGCACCACCGCGCCGCCGCCACCGGCAATCACAAAGCCATCCCGATTGGCATCGTAGGCACGCGAGGCTTTTTCGGGGGTTTCGTTGTATTTGCTCGACATCGCGCCCATGCCATCAAACAGCAAGGCCATGCCCCAGCTCAGTTCTTCGCCACCACCGGCAAACATCACATCTTGCATCCCCCAGGCAATTTGCTGCGCCGCCGCGCCAATGCAGTGCGCCGAGGTGCTGCACGCCGAGGTGATGGAGTAGTTGATGCCCTTGATGGCAAAATTGGTGGACAAGCACGCCGAGACGGTCGAGCTCATGCAGCGCGTTACTTGGTACGGCCCCACGCGGCGGATACCCTTGCTACGCAACACATCAGCAGCTTCGATTTGGTTGGCAGGCGAGCCGCCGCCCGAACCCATAATCAGGCCAGTGCGCGGGTGCGAGACTTGCGCGGGTGTCAGGCCCGCTTGGGCAATCGCCTCTTGCAATGAGATGTGCGCGTAAGCGGCAGCATCGCCCATAAAGCGCAGTTGCTTGCGGTCAATGCGCTCTTCTAAGTTAATTTGCGGAATACCAGCCACTTGGCTACGCAAACCCAACTCGGTAAACGCGGGCATGGCGCGAATGCCCGAGCGGCTCTCGCGCAGGGATTGCACCAGCGTGGCGCGGTCGTTGCCAATGCACGAGACAATGCCTGTGCCCGTAATCACTACCCGTTTTTTGCTCATGCTGCGCCTCCTTGTGCTGCGCCGTCTTCCTCGCGTTTAAACAAGCCCACGCGCAAGTCGTTGGCGACGTAAATTTCTTTGCCATCGGCCAGCAAACGGGCATCGCCAATGGCCATACACAGTTTGCGCTTAATGACGCGCTTGATGTCGATTTCGTAGGTGACCAGCTTCACGTCGGGGCCGACTTCGCCGGTAAATTTGACTTCGCCTGCGCCCAAGGCGCGGCCTCGGCCTGGCAGTTGCAGCCAAGTGAGATAGAAACCAATCAACTGCCACATGGCATCTAGCCCCAAGCAACCGGGCATGACCGGGTCACTTTGGAAGTGGCAGGCAAAAAACCACAGCTCGGGCTTGACATCCAATTCGGCCACGATGCGGCCCAAGCCGTGGGCACCACCATCTCCGTCAATATGGGTGATGCGGTCAAACATCAACATGGGCGGCAGCGGTAGGCGGCCACTGTCGGGGCCGAACAGCCGTCCTTCGCCCGAGGCAATCAGTTGTTCATAGGAAAAGGAATCTGCCATGTTCAATCGTGCTCCACAACAGCGGCATTGCCGCTTTGGTTTTTCTGCTGGGTAAAAAGTCAACCCGCCATTATCCTGCTACTGCGCTGCTTGCAACAGCACCTCGCTTGCGCCAAGCCAAGCAAAGCAGCCCAGCGGCCAGCCACCACAGCGGCCACAAGCCCCAACGCGCCACCCAAAACGCATAAGGCGTGGGGGGGCCAGCGTGCCCTTGCACCTGTGCCAAAAGTATGGCGCGCGTCAGGCGTGGCAGCTGGTAGGTGACGATGCCCCGGTGGTCAATCACAGCGGTAGCGCCGGTGTTGGTGGCGCGCACCATCGGGCGCTCAAACTCCAAGGCGCGCATTCGGCTGATGTGCAAATGCTGGTCAATCGCCAAGCTGTCGCCAAACCAGCCAATGTTGCTGAAATTAACAAACATCGTAGGCGCTTGTGCTGGGTCTAAAAAGCGGGCGGCCAGTTCTTCGCCAAACAAATCTTCGTAGCAGATGTTGGGCGCAATGCGCTGACCGCGCCAGTGCATGGGCGCTTGGGCCAGTGCGCCCCGGTTGAAGTCGCCCAGCGGAATGTTCATCATGGCGGTAAACCATTTGAACAACGGCGGTATAAATTCACCAAACGGCACCAAATGGTGTTTGTCGTATTGGTAACTTTGCGTCTGCCCGGCCTGCCAACCAATGACGGAGTTGGTATAGCCTTGGTTGGCATCGCCCAACGGAATGCCCAAAAGCGCCGCCTGTGGGCCGCTGGTGTAGCGCTGCTGTAAATCTTCTAAATAACCGGGCAGGAGTTGTTGCGGCAACAGCGGAATGGCGGTTTCTGGGGCAATTACCAAATCAGCTGGGGCTTCGGCCAAGGCTTGGGCATACCAGCCTAGCGCCAGTGGCACGCCACTGCCGGGCTGAAATTTCTCATCTTGCGGGATATTGCCTTGCAGCAAAGCCAAACGGATGGTGGCAGTGGGTGGCGTTAAGGGCTGATTCGCACAACCGTGCAGGGCGCAATCGCGCTGCCATGCCAGCCCCGCCCAGCCAGCCAGCAACGCTCCACCCAAAAGCCACACGCGCCATTGGCGCACATCGGTGCGCCGCGCCTGCACCAGCAACATGGCCAGCACTGCGGCCACCCAGCTGATGCCATACACCCCCACAGTGCGTGCCAACACGGCCAGCGGACCATCGACATGGGCATAACCGCTGCCCCCCCACGGAAAGCCCGTCCACCAAGTGCCACGGGCCAACTCGGCCAGCAGCCAAGCGGCCCCAAACACCAGCGCCGCCAGCCCGCGATGGCGCGGGGCCAGCCAAGCAAACAGCGCCAGCGCAGCGGCGTAATAGCTGGCCAAAAAACCGGCCAACGCCAGCACCGCCAGCACCGCCAGCGGTGCAGCCAGCCCACCATAGGTGTGCATGGAAATAAACAACCACCAGAAAGTACCGACCAGCCACGCTATGGCAAACAGGCCACCTAATAGCGCTGCCCGTCGCCAAGGCAGCGGTGGGCGCAGCAGCCAGGCCAGCACGGCCATAGAGGCCAGTTGCAGCCACCATAACGGCTGGCCAGTGCCCGGCCAAGCCAAAGAGGCTGCCTGCGCCAGCCCGGCACACAAGGCCAGCACGCTAAAGCGCCAGAGATGCGGCGGCAGCGCGGCTGCCCACGCAGTCGCAGGGCGAATCACGACGCGGTAGCCACTGCTGGTGTGGGGGCTGGGGTCACTTTGAGCCAGCGCACAGCCCCACCGCGGGTGTGCAGCACCGCAAATTGCAAACCGCACAGCGCCAACTGCTCGCCCCGCCGGGGAGCATGGCCCATTTCGTGGGCCACCAAACCGCCGATGGTCTCGAAACTCAGGTCAGCATCGCTACTGCACAGGGGCACGCCCAACACGTCGGACAGCCGGGTCACGGGGGTATCGCCACTGACACGGTAGCTGCTGTCGGACAAGCTGAGAATGTCGCCTTGGTCTTCGGGCAGGTCAAACTCGTCTTCAATCTCGCCGACGATTTGCTCTAGTACGTCTTCAATGGTGATAAGGCCAGCCACGCGACCAAACTCGTCAATCACAATCGCCAAGTGGTTGCGGTTGCCGCGAAACTCGCGCAGCAGTTCGTTCAAGCCTTTGCTTTCGGGCACGAACATGGCCGGACGCAACACATCGCGCACTTGCAAAGCCGGGTTGTGCTGCAATTTGAGCAAATCTTTGGCAATCAAGACCCCGATGATGTTTTCACGTTCGCCTTGGTACACCGGAAAGCGCGAATGCCCCGCGCCAATGATGGTGGGCAGCAAGACATCGAGTGTGGCCTCGACGGGTAGCATGTCCATGCGCGGCGCAGGCACCATCACATCACCGGCACGCACATCGGTCAGGCCAATCACGCGCTCTAGCATCAGGCGCACTTCGGCATCAATCAGGGCATTGCTTTCGGCCTCGGTCAGCACCTCTAACAGTTCGGCGCGCGAATCCGGGCCGGGGTGAATAAACTCGACCAGCTTTTGCAGGAAGGTGCGTTTGTCTTCCCTATCGGGCCAACGCTCAGAGTGTGGTTCGGACACAGCCTTGGTTGCAGAACCTGCAGTAATAGTAAAAAGAGTGGCTAGGATACTGGATGGCTACGGTCTTGGGTATTTTTTACACCCTGTTGCTTGCGGGTGTGGCTTATTCAGCCGACTGTTTGCGCGCCGTATGCGCCCCTTGGCGCACCGCTTGCACCCCGGCCAAAAAGCGCCAAAACTGCTGCGCTTGCTGTTTGAAGCGGTAATCCAGCTCGGCCCATTGCTGCTCTAGCAGCTCGGTCATGCGCGAATCTAAATTGGCCGGTGGCAGGGTGAGATAGGCTTCAGACTCGCCACCGTCTTGGCTAATCGCCGCTCCAGCGTTGCGGGCAATTTTGAGCATGGCCTTGTTTTCTGACAAGGCATGGATAAACACCAAATGCACTCCAGCGTTGCGGGCATGGATAGTGGCGCGCTCAAACAGGCGCGCCCCCAGCCCTTGACCACGCGCTTTGTGCAGCACCGAGACACCAAACTCGGCGCATTGTTCATGCTCGGGGTGTTGGGACAGGGCCAAATGGGCCATCGCTATCAGTTCTAAACGGCGGTTATAGACACCAAAAATTTCATCGCGGTAAAAATCCAGCTGCTGCACGTAGCGGCGGATTTGGGTGTCGTTGGCAGCATAGCCAAAGCGCAGGTAACGGTCTGGCGGCTCTAGCGCCAACAGGTGTGCTGCAATGCGTTCGCGGTAGCTAGGCCCTAAGGAGCGTATCGGCACCATCAGATTAGGATGGCCGATAGGCGCAACAGGGTGCAAGGGGGTAGCATCGCCGGTCTCCCGGTCGCTTACTGGACGCAGCAGGTCAATGCCGGCGCTCCAGGATGCTTGAAGCCAGTCTTTGGTCGGGATCATGCTGCCACTGTAGGCACTTTTTTGTTGCAGTGCAACATTTTTTTATTGCACTGCAACAAAAAAACCTGTATTTCATCCAGCCCAAGCTGGCCAAGGCCCAAACTGAGGCCTTGACATCCTCTCCGGGCTAAACCCCGGAGATTCCTACTGCTAGACGACGATGCCCCGCCGCGAGAATGTTGCGTGCTGCATTCACGTCGCGGTTGTGTACCGCCCCGCAATCGCTGCACGTCCATGCTCTTATTCCAAGTCCTGCCCTACCTTTCGGACTGCTGGCGGGAATGCTCCCGCAGCACGAGCAAGTCTGAGTTGAATACGCTTCGTTCACTTCCATAAAGACGATACCGGCCTGATGGCTCTTGTATTCCAACATCGTCTTCAGTGATGACCAGCCCGCATCCAGCGTGGACTTGGCCATCTTGGTTTTGACCAGCTTGGCACTGGCCACGTCGCCCACGAAGATGGCGGCATTTTTTCGCACCAGCGTTGTGCTGAACTGGTGCATATCGTCTTTGCGCTGATTCTTTATCTTGGCGTGAATCGCCTTGACGCGCTTTTTCTTGTTGGCCCGCTGTGCTTTGGCCAGTTCTAATTCATACTCACGATACCAACGTCCGTGCAATTGTTGTTCGTTGGATGCCGTGGCGCAGTCTTTGAGTCCGAGGTCTATGCCCACGGCTGGTGCAGGCAGTCGGGGGCCAATGAATTCTGGAAGCTCTACTGTGACGTTGAAATACCAGCGGCCCCGGCTGTCTTCCGTGAACGAACCAGCGCGCAACTCGTATTTGGACAGACCGTAGCTATCCCAGAGGCTAAATTTTTGGCCTGCAAAGTGGATTTGTCCGGCCTTGTATTTGGCGTGCCCGCCTTTGAATGGCACCCAACCCAGCGAATACTTGGACGACTTGGGATTGGAGACGCGCCAGTTCAGCCGTGTTTTCTTGAACTGCTTACGCCGGGTGGCGTACTCGACGCACACCAATTGCACCGTGCCACTGCCTACGCTTACGCCATCGCACTTGCTATAACCAGCGGTGTATTTTTGCAAGTCGTAGCCCGACAGATACTTGGGCTTACCATGAAAAGGCCGCGCCGCTTTGGCCGATATTTCGTTGCTGTGGTTCCAGACCTGATTGACCTCGCGTGCCATCTGACGCAGCACTTTGGCGTGCTTGTCTTTGATGCGGAGCTGAAGGGTTCTGGTACTCACAATGGACATCATCATAGGCGATGCAGCGCAAAAGAACCACAGGCCGTACCGGCCTGTTCGCTCGAACCTCGGGCGCAACCCCGAGGCTTGCCGCGAAGATTCCGGTAAAATAGCAGCCTTGGCGGCGTTAACTCAGTTGGATAGAGTATCCGGCTTCTACCCGGGCTGTCGGGGGTTCGAATCCCTCACGCCGCGCCACTTTGGGGATTCACACTTTGGCTAAGTCCAACTAGGCCACGGCAAAAGCAGCCCCCTTGGTAGCGCCTACGACTGCGCCGAATACATGGAGCTGCGCCGGTTGATGATGCAAACATCGGCAGACTACCTAGACCAACTGCGTGTTGGCACAAAAATCATCCAACTGCACAGCAAGGCGGTATAAAGCCAGCCCATGAACACCACCCGCCCACCTGCAAGCCGCCCACACGATGCTGCTGTGGTTGAGCTGCTCAAGGCCGACCCTGATTTTGCAACTGAGTATTTGGCCGCTGCTTTAGATGAGGCAGACCAGCCCGGCGGACAGGTGGCACTGTTGGCCGCCTTGCGCCATGTAGCCGAAGCCCAAGGTATGGCCGCCGTGGCCGAGCGTGCAGGTATGCCGCGTGAAACTCTGTACCGGGCACTTGGCCGTTCTGCAATACCTACGCAAATCTAATCATTTCTGATTAAATCTACCGATTGCTTCCTGCTTCACAGAGGCTGGTTTCACTCGGGTCTTACGACCCAAGCCAGTGCCTTCCTCTCCACAGGCTGT
>NZ_JAQUCA010000017.1 GCF_028686475.1 Giesbergeria sp.
AAAAAACTTTGCCAACACTGGAAACCTGCATCAAACCAAAACCCACTTGCTGCCAGTTGCTTTTCTTGTGACAGAAGGGCTTGGTTGGCAGCAAGGGCGTGATTGTAGCAGGGGTTTTTGGCGCTTTCGCGTTTTAGCAGCTTGGGTAAGGCTGCTGCTGGGCGGTGGTAGCGCACCTAGGGGACGGGGCACGGATAATCGGACGTATGGCACTGATTACCTTACTTAACGCGCAGCTGGCCTTCGGGCATGTGGCTCTACTAGATCACACTAACTTCTCTTTGGAGACGGGGGAACGGGTGGGCTTGATTGGGCGCAACGGCGCTGGCAAGTCTTCTTTATTGAAAATTTTGGGGGGACTGGCCCAGCCTGATGATGGCAATAAGCATGTGCAGCAAGGCGTTCGGATTGCCTATGTGGCGCAAGAACCGGAGCTGGATGCGGATACGTCGGTGTTTCAGGCCACCTCGGAAGGCTTGGCCACGGTGATTGCCTTGCGTGAGGAGTATCTGGAGGGCAAAGAGGGGGTCGATTTGGATGCTTTGCAAACCCAGATTGAAGCCTTTGACGCTTGGAATTGGGAGCAGCGGGTGGAAGAAACCCTGCAACGGCTGCACCTGGACCCGCAGGCACGCATTGGTGATTTATCGGGCGGAACCAAAAAACGGGTGGCCTTGGCACAGGCGCTGGTGACACGGCCCGATGTGCTGCTGCTCGATGAACCTACCAACCATTTGGATTTGGATTCGATTGAGTGGCTGGAAGGTTTGCTGCTGGACTTTCCGGGCAGCGTGGTGACGATTACCCATGACCGCAGTTTTTTGGACAATGTAGCCACGCGCATTGTGGAGCTAGACCGGGGCAATCTGCGTTCTTATCCCGGCAATTTTGCCCAGTACCAACTGCACAAGCAGGAACAACTGGCGCAAGAAGAAACCATTTCGGCCAAAGCCGACAAGTTACTGGCCCAAGAGGAGGTTTGGATTCGCAAAGGGGTGGAGGCCCGACGCACGCGCAGCCAAAGCCGCATTGCCCGTTTAGAAGCCCTGCGCGCGCGCCGCAGCGCACGCCGCGAGACTTTGGGCAGTGTGAAGATGGATTTGGCCTCGGGTGCGCCCAGCGGCAAAATTGTGGCCGAACTGGAGCATGTGTCCAAGACTTTTGGCGATAAAACCGTGGTACGCAATTTCAGTGGCACGATTTTGCGTGGCGACAAGGTGGGCTTGATTGGCCCGAATGGTGCCGGTAAAACGACGCTGCTGAAGATGATTTTGGGCGAGTTGGCCGCTGATAGTGGCCGGGTACGGCAAGGGGCTAACTTGCAGGTGGCCTACTTTGACCAGATGCGCCATGCCGTGGATTTGGATGCCACGCTGGAGGATTTCATCAGCCCCGGCAGCGAGTGGATTGAGATTGGCAACCAGCGCAAGCATGTGAAGAGTTATTTGGGCGATTTTTTGTTCTCGCCAGCGCGCGCGCATTCGCCAGTGCGTTCGCTGTCGGGGGGGGAGCGCAACCGCTTGCTGTTGGCGCGCTTGTTTGCCCGTCCGGCCAATGTGTTGGTGTTGGATGAGCCGACCAACGATTTGGACATTGAAACGCTCGATTTGCTAGAAGATTTGCTGCAAAGCTACGAGGGCACGGTGTTTTTGGTCAGCCACGACCGGACGTTTTTGGACAATGTCGTGACCAGCACGATTGCTTTTGAGGGCGATGGCCTGTGGCGGGAGTACGAGGGCAGCGTGCAAGATTGGCTGGTGCAGTCGCGCCGCAGCCGCGAGATTGCCGCTGCTAACGCAAACGCTACGGTGGCAGCGCCCCCAAAAACCCCCGAGGCTCCCAAAGAAGCTGCCAACACAGCACGCGAACCAGCCGCCAGCAAGCGCAAATTGAGCTACAAAGAGCAGCGCGAGTTGGAGCAGTTGCCGCAGCAAATTGCAGCCTTGGAGGCTGAACAAAGCCGTATTCAGGCGGAATTGGCTGATGGCACGTTGTACAGCACCGATGCCGCCCGCGCCACCGCTTTGCACGCCCGCGAAGGTGAAATTGAAGAGGCGTTGATGGCGGCCTTGGAGCGCTGGACGGCGTTATCGACCTAAGGGGGCGCTCATGAGGCGCTCGCTCATCCAGCGCAGCAAATCGACCCACATTTGGCGCATTTCGGCCTCGCGTGGGGTGGTTTTGGCACTGGCCAACTCTACCGTGACTACGGGCATCGCTTTGTGTACGCCCGCGTAGTGGCCCAAGCTGCCGGGGTAGATGCCTACTTGGTCTAAGTAGAGTCGGCCTAAGCGTGAGGGCGGCGTGATGGGGCCATCAAAATCCAACACGCCATAGGGCGCGTGCAAACTGACGATGAGGTGCGGCTTGAATTGCTGCATCTGCTTGTGCAGGTAGCGGCTTTCTGGCTCGGACAGGGGTACTTTGCCGGGCCAGCGGCGTGGGTCTTTACCGGTGCGTTGCGCCCAATAGCGTGGGGCATCGCGCTCCCATTCCGGGGTGGGGAAGTTACGGTTTAAGTCCACCCCGTTGGCGTTGGTGCGCCGAGGCCGCGCCATCAACAAGCCATCGGGGTTGAGGGCCGGAATAAAGCGCCAATGTACCGGCTGGGGCAGTGCAAAAGCACCGTCGCGCGCCCAGTGCAACCAATGCAAAGCCACCGAGGAGGAGGAAGGCTCATCGCCGTGCATACCGCCAAGGACCAGCACGCGAAGTTGTGGCGTTTCTGTGGGTAACACATCGGTGAGCAAAATGCGCCGCCCTTGCACCGAGCGTGCGGCACTGGCGTTCAGCCCAGCTTGCTGGCATTGGGCCAAGGTGACATTGGGCAAGCGGCGCACCAGCGCTTGGCATTCTGGCGTGACCGAAGCTGCTGTGGGGGAGGACACCGGGCTTTCGGGTGCCGCCCCAACGGGCGTGCTAACTCCTACGGCCCACAAACTTGCGAGGGTAGCGCGCAAAGCACAGCGCTGGAAAAAAGACCAAAAACGCATCTCAGAATGGGCCTGTGGCGTGCAGGCGTTGGTGTTCTACCAAGGTGCAGCGGTCTTGCACTACCTGCAAACCAGCGGCACGGGCTTGGGCGGCGGCTTCGTCGTGGCGAATACCCAATTGCAACCACAGGCATGGTGCGCCAATGGCAATGGCTTCTTGGGCAATAGGTGGCACATCGGCACTGTTGCGAAACACGTTCACCATATCAATGTGAATGTGCTGGGCAGCCAGGGCTTGGGCCGCTTGGCTAAGACTGGCATAGCAGGGCTGGCCCAAAATGGATGCGCCCGCTTGGGCGGCTACCGGATTAATGGGCACGATGCGGTAGCCTTGCTGTTGCAGGTACTGGGCGACGTGGTAGCTGTCGCGGTGCGGCTTGGGCGATAGGCCCACCACAGCAATGGTGCGGCATGGCGCGAAAATGGCGCGCAAGTGCTGGTCTGAGTTGTCTAAATTTTGCAGATGGGGCATAACAGTAGGCAATTTTTAAGGAACCATCAGGGGTGCAGGGATGGTAGCGCTGCCATCAGGTTAGAGCGCCTGCAAAGCCGTGCGTACCTCTTGCACGCTGAGTATTTCAGTCAATACGACCGGCGCACGCCCCGGTGCATAGAGCACATAAACTGGCACTCCACTACGGCCCAGTTGGGTCAGGGCCGCAGTGATGGCAGGGTCGCGCAGTGTCCAATCGGCGCGCAACAAGGCTACCTTACGTGCGGCAAAATCATCCAGCAAACTGGCATCGGCCAAGGTGGTGCGCTTGTTGTATTGACAGGTAACGCACCATGCCGCCGTGAAATCCACAAACACCGGCTGCCCGGCGGCACTCAATTCAGCCACGCGCTGCACCGACCACGGCTGCCAATGGGCTTGACTGGCATCGTTGGGTGCAGTGTTCTCTACGCTGGCCCGGATAGGCTTGGATTGGGTGATGTAAGGCCCCAGCACCACCAACAGCCAACCGCTCCACAGCAGCAATATACCGCCCCACCACCAACGGCTACGCCCCGGCAAAGCAAATGCCCACACCAGTGCAGCCAAGGCGACTAACAAGGAGAGTAAGGCACCAGCGCCATCCATGCCCGTTTGCTGGCCTAACACCCAAACCAACCACACCACCGTGGCAAACATCGGAAAAGCCAGCGCCTGGCGGAAAGTTTGCATCCAAGCCCCTGGATGGGGCAGGCAGCGCACCACGGCGGGAATCCAAGCCGCCAGCAGATAGGGCAAGGCCATCCCGAAACCCAGTGCAGCAAACACCGCCAGCGCCTGCCAACTAGGCAACGCTACCGCCAAGCCCAGCGAAGCCCCCATGAACGGCCCCGTACAAGGCGAGGCCACAGCCACGGCCAGCACGCCAGATAAAAAAGCATCGGCCACGGGATGGCGCACCTGCATACTGGCCAAGCCAGAGGGCACAAACTGGCCAAACTCAAACAACCCGGCCAAATTGAGGCCCATCAGGGTGAACAAAGCGGCTAACGCGGCCACCACGGCAGGCGATTGCAACTGAAAACCCCAACCCAGTTGCTCGCCAGCAGCACGCAAAGCCAGCAGCAGCCCGCCCAAGGCCAGAAACGACAACACCACACCAGCGGTATAAGCGGCACCGGCCAAACGCTGCGCCCGCCGCTCCTGTCCGTGGCGAGAAAATCCCACCACCTTCAGCGCCAAAATGGGAAACACACAGGGCATCAAATTGAGCAACATGCCGCCCACCAAACCACCCAGCAAGGCCAAGAGCCAAGTGCTTGCAGGCACTGCTACGGCGGGAGGTGGAGCAACCGGGTTGCTGGCCAAGGCGGCAGCCAAAGCTGGCGACAGTTCGGCACGGGCGGCGGGGGTCCATTGGCCTTGGATGGAGGCCAGCATGCGCCAAGCTGCACCTGCCAAAGTAGCACCGGGGGCATAGGTACTTTCAACCACCAAGAGCAGAGGCAAACGGCTGATGTTTTCCCCTCGGTCAGGCGAGAGGGGCAGGCGGGCAGTCCAGATGGCACCGTCCCAAGTTTGCGTCCAACGCGGGTCTGCTTGCGCCATATGCTGCAACACAGCGGGAGTCTCTGGTAACAACAACAAGGTTTGCCCATGCACCGAGGCAGGCAAACCGGCCACACGCACTTGCAAATGTTCGCCATCCACTTGGGCGCTGGCCTCGCCCGCCAAAGTAACAGGCTGGGTAGCCAACTGCTGCTCAAAAGCAGCGCTGTGCAAGGCTGTGGAACCCTGCACTGGCAGCGCCAAGGTAAATTGGCCTTCTTCGGGGATACATTCCACACGGCACACCAACCAGCTGGCGCGCAGGCGCACGGTGATGTTGCCACTGCCCAACAAGGGCGGCTTAAACAGCGGCGTTACCTGCACGGGCACTGCCAGCAGCAGCTGGCCTTCATAGCCATAGTTGACCAAGGTTTCAACCGGAATGGGGCGCGGAACGGGCCAAAGGATTTCGCCAGCGTCTAAGCCAGCGGGTAGCTCCCAATGCAGCTCGGTGGGCAAACCAGAATCGCCGGGATTTTTCCAATAGCTGTGCCAATTGGGTTGGTGCGTGAGTTGCAGCCCTAGCCACAACGGTTGGCCCGGTGCAATCCCTTGCGGGGCGTGGGCGATGAGTTCAGCGCGCACATGGGGCGTGGTAACGACGCTGCTGGTAGCTGCGCTCAGGCCAGCTTGGGCCAGCGCCAGCGGACTACAAAGACTGGCAGCCAGCCACAACACAATAGAGAAAAATCGAAAAAAAAGAGGATGCAGCATGGTGGTCAGTCGGAGCCACAGACATCCGTTTGGTTCCAGCCAATGGCAACGGGGGTGGGCCGTTGCATGGTAGCCGAGAGGGCCGACAATCCCCGTTATGCGCCACCCACCAGCCCCTTTTATTTCTGCCCACGGCTTGCCCTCGCGTTTTTGGGCCGCGCTTTCTACACACGACTTTGCCCAGCTTCAGGCCAGCGGCATGGCGCAAGAGATTGTGGCCGTGTTGCCTGTGGCAGCAATAGAGCAGCATGGGCCACATCTGCCACTCTCGGTAGATGCCGCCTTGCTGCAAGGGGTGATAGATACCGCGCTGGCACAACTACCCGCCGAATTGCCAGTGTTATTTTTACCAGCGCAAAACCTCGGCCTCAGCACCGAACACCGTGATTTTGCTGGCACCCTGACCCTCTCGCCAGCCACCTTAATCGCCGTATGGACAGAAATCGGCCACTGCGTGGCCCGTGCGGGGGTACGGAAACTGCTGCTGCTCAACGGCCACGGCGGCCAAGTCAGTGTGATGGATATTGTGGCGCGGCAATTGCGCCAAGAGTGCCGTTTGCTGGTGTATAGCGCCAGCTGGTTTAGCCTGCCGCTGCCCGATGCGGTATCCGGACAATTCAGCGCGCACGAACACCGCTTTGGCATCCATGCTGGGGATATTGAGACTTCTATGATGTTGCACTTGGCCCCAGAGACGGTACACATGGAACGGGCGCAAGACTTCCCATCAAGCTCTTATGAGCGCTCGCAACACTATGCGCTGCTGGGCAATGGCAAAAGCGCCAAACTGGGTTGGGCCATGCAAGACTACCACCCAGCAGGTGCAGTGGGCAATGCCGCTGCCGCCACTGCCGATAAAGGTCGGGCGGTAGTCCAAGCAGCCGCGCAGGCACTGGTGCAATTGCTGCAAGAACTGCACCAGTTGCCTTTGACTACCTTGGTATCAGCCCCCGGCCACTTGGCGGGCTAACACCTTTAACCCATCACTCTTGCCAATCAGCGTGCTTTTCACACAGCCGGTTGGTCGATTTACCTTTGGAAGACTCGGAGAATTTCACCAAGTTGCCTGCAAAATCATCGGGGGTTTCGTTCCACATGCAGGTACACCAAGCTTGGGCCTTGGTCTGACCGCGCACGGGGCTGGCCTCGTCGCCACCCTCGTAGAGCTTGGCAGCGTAGCGCAGGCACTGGCGGTATTGGGCATCATCAGAGGGAGGGCGATTGTAATCAGTGGCGGCGAAAGCGCTGCTGCTGAAAACCAGCCACAGGGCAGATGCGGTCAGTGCAATGGTCTTTTTCATGGAAGGGCCTCTTCAAAAAAGGCGTAAGTTAATGGTAAGTTGATAGAAAAAGACTACCCTACAGGCGCTAAACACCTATAAAAGCAATCGACAACTATGTTAGCGATTGCCACCGTGCGTAACAGGATTTTTTTGCAGCGTGGCAAAAAGCAGACATTTTTTTGCTGGGTATCATTGCGCGCGCTTTTGCTTGCCTTCTTCCCTGCTTCCGCTTTATGTCTGTTGGTCTCAATCTTGCCCAGCTTCAGGCTGTCCACTACACCCACGGCCCTTGTTTGGTGCTGGCTGGTGCTGGCTCGGGCAAAACCCGTGTGATTACGCACAAAATTGCCCATTTGATTGAACAGGGACTGGCCCCGCGCCGCATTGCCGCCATCACCTTTACCAACAAGGCCGCCGCTGAAATGCGCGAGCGCGCCCAAGGCTTGATTGGCCGCCGGGCCAAAGAGGTGCTGATTTGCACCTTCCATGCACTCGGGGTGCGTATGGTGCGCGAAGATGGCCAAAGGTTGGGCCTCAAACCGCAGTTCAGCATTTTGGACACCGACGATGTGACCAGCATCCTCAAAGATGCCGCCGGTGGCACCACCGATGCCGCCACCGCCCGGCAGTGGCAATGGGCCATCAGTCGCTGGAAAAACCAGGGTCTCAACGCCGCCCAAGCCTTGGCACAAGCACAGGATGAACAAGAACGCAGCACCGCCGTACTCATGGCGCGCTACGAAGAGCGCCTGAGTGCCTACCAAAGCGTCGATTTTGACGATTTGATTAGCCTGCCGCTGAAACTCCTGCGCGATTTTCCAGAGGTGCGTGCCAAATGGCAAACCCTGTTGGGCCATGTGCTGGTGGATGAGTACCAAGACACCAACGCCACCCAATACGAGCTGCTCAAATTGCTGGTGGGCGAACGCGGCCACTTTACCGCCGTGGGCGATGATGACCAAAGCATCTATGGCTGGCGCGGTGCCACCTTAGACAACCTAAAAAAGCTGCCACAAGATTTTCCGGCACTCAAGGTGGTGAAGCTGGAGCAAAACTACCGCTCCACCAGTGCCATCTTGCGCGCGGCCAATAACGTCATCCAGCCCAACCCCAAGCTGTTCCCCAAAACCCTGTTTTCGGAATTGGGCGAAGGCGAACCGGTGCGCGTGGTCGATGCCGACAACGAAGAACACGAAGCCGAGCGCGCCGTGGCACGCATCCAAAACCTGCGTGCCAGCAGTAATCCACCACCCGATTGGCGCAGTTTTGCCATTTTGTACCGTGCCAACCACCAAGCCAAACCGTTTGAAAAGGCACTGCGCAAGGCCAATATTCCCTACAAAGTCTCGGGTGGCACCAGCTTTTTTGACCGCGCCGAAATCAAAGACCTGTGCGCTTGGTTTAGGCTGTGGATTAACGCCGACGACGACCCGGCCTTTTTACGTGCCATCAGCAGTCCCAAACGCGGCATTGGTCACACCACCTTAAGCCAATTGGGCAACTTTGCCAGCCAGCACAAGCAAAGCATGTTTGAGGCACTGTTCAATGGCATGTTACCGGCCGCCATCCCCAAACGGGCCTTAGAAGACTTGCACGAGTTTGGCCGCTATATCAATGATTTGGAATACCGCGCCCGCCACACCCACGGGGCCGAGGCGGCACGCACTTTTCTGCAAGAGTGGTTGCAAGAAATAGGCTACGAAAAGCACCTCTACGAGGGCGAAGAAAGCGAAAAAGTAGCCGCTGCCCGCTGGACCAATGTGCTGGATTTTTGCGATTGGATGGCGCAGCGCGCCGGTGGTGAACTGGACGAGGCCGCAGGCGATGTCATCACCACGCAAAGTAAAAGCCTGCTGGAGGTAGCGCAAACCATCGCTTTGCTGTCCACCATCTCAGAGCGCGAAAAAGACCAAGACATGGTGACACTGTCTACCCTGCACGCCTCTAAGGGGCTAGAGTGGCCGCATGTGATTTTGGCAGGCGTGACTGAGGGCATGTTGCCCTTCAAGCTCGATGAGGACGAGGACGGGGCCGAGATGGTACAACGCCTACAAGAAGAGCGCCGCTTGATGTATGTGGGTATCACCCGCGCCCAACGAACGCTGACCGTGGGTTGGAGCAAAAAGCGCAAAAAAGGGCGCGAGATGGTCAAAGCACAACCGAGCCGCTTTATTGCCGAAATGAAGCTCAACCAAGCGCCAGTGCAAGAAGATTACCGCGAAAAACTGCGCGCACTGCGGGCCGAGTTTGCTGCGCGGGCGGCAGGCACCATCCCATTCCGGTAAAACGCTTGCCACTCCGGCTTGCCAGAAAGGATGTATTTGATGCCAGAAATTCTAGAACACAACGCAGATATTCATCAAGCATCCCAGTCCGGACTGTTCTCCGGAAAAGTGCCGATTGAGGCTGTCCTCAAGGAATTACGACTGCGTTTGCTGGACATGACTGGCCGCAACCGCTTGGTTAATTTCAAGCACAGTCCGGGCAAGTCCTTGCAGTTTGTACATAGCACGATTGACGGTACGTTCAAACGGCTAACTGAACAAAACAACCGCGTCGCCATCACCCCACTCCCGGAACCGGACAGAAACGAGTGGGTACAAAAAAATGGCCGTTTAGCCAGACCTGATTCAAAAGACTGGGCCACCAGTCTCGGCATTCCGACCAGCTACATATTCACAGAAACAGCAGGGCTCTATCCTCTGAGTGCAGCTGACCTGCAAACCCTTTACTACGCCGAAGACTTAGGAAAGCACTGCCGTAAGCTCGAACGCGAGGCTAGGTTGGCCATTGAGGAAACTGGTGCCAACATGCTTTACTTGGTGGCTGGGTTCCTCGAATTCCCTGAAGCCCCCAACAGCAAAAAGCGCTATCTAGCGCCGCTGCTGTGCATTCCAGTATCTATATCGAAAATCGACAAGGGACAATACTCCAGCTTCTACCTCAATCACACCGGAGAAGAAGTCTCTGACAACTTGTCTCTACGAGAAAAGCTCAAGCGTGACGTCGGTTTCAACTTACCCGAATTCGATCCAGAGGGCAATGAATCCGCAGAGGACTACCTAGAGCGAGTCAACCAAACCGTGAGGCGGCTGCCCGACTGGAGCGTCAAGCCCATGTTGACTTTGACACTCCTTTCATTCAGCAACATGCTATTGGTGCGTGATCTGGATCCAAACAAATGGTGTCAAGAAGGACAATTCAACTCTCTCGTTGAGCATCCTTTGATCAAACAGGTGTTTGAAGGAAAACCATCCGATGGTGAACCCCAATACGCCGATGAATACCCAATCGATGAGCACCCTAAAGGGGATCTGCCGCTGATCTTTGACGCGGACAGTTCGCAACACAGTGCCCTGATTGACATTCTTGAAGGTCATAGCCGTATTATCGAAGGCCCTCCCGGCACAGGCAAATCGCAAACCATCACCAACCTGATTGCGACAGCGCTTCAAGCTGGCAAAAAAATTCTTTTTGTCGCTGAAAAGCTTGCTGCCTTAGAAGTTGTCAAGTCTAGGCTCACGCAGGCAAGGCTATCGCCATTCGTGCTTGAATTGCACAGCAACAAAACCAACAAAAAACGGATTCTTGAAGACTTAGATGCCAGAATTCGTTTAGATCTCCCACAAGCTCACGATCTGCCAGATTTGTTGCAACGCCATGAGGAAAAGCGCAAGGAACTCAAAGCCTATGCTGACTTGATGAACACCAAAGTCGGGAATCAGCTTGACCTGACTCTGCACCAAATCATGTGGCGTGCAGAGCGACACCGTTTGCAAGGGGGAGAGTCTGCACAAGCCGTTCAAGCAGTTGAATACTTCGCTGCCCCCAGAACATCCCCGGTTCTGTTTGCTGATATTTGCGACTGCCTTCGCCATCTTGCCACCCAGCTGGACTTGATTGGAACCTATGGGCCTGAGCACTCTTTATGGGGATTTTTTCCAAAAGATCTGTCCCCAGAACAAGACTTGACTGTCCAGCGAATGCTCAATGACTACGCCAAGCGCTTTACTGCTTTTGCTCAGACAACCTATGAAGCTGCGGAATTTCTGGGTGGCGGCAACCTCAACCTCAGCGCTCAAGGTGCCGAGAAGCTCTTGGACATCCTTGACAGGATTGCGCCAACCAATGTAAGCGAGGCAGATCTTACCTATCTGCCAAAGTTGTTTCCGGTAGATGATCCAACAGGGCGCAACAGTCTTGCCCTGTTGCAAAGCATTCAAATCCAACTTTCGCGACTTGGAGAGCTATCAAAGCAAGTTTCTCAGAGACTTCAAAATCCGGTGTCTGCCTGCGACGATGTTTTGGCAACGGCCAAACAGCAGGTTGAGGACGCTAAGATTTTCGGCTTGGAAAATACATGGTGGACAAGTCTGTCAGAAACAGGCGCTCAACTATCGAAAGCAGCCAGATTAGCCGATGATGCCCTCAGAAAGTTGCAGCAAACCGCCCAGAATGCAGGGCTTCCACTGACAGACCAAAGCTCCGACTTGGCAGTGCTAAAGGCAGCCGCAAAGGTTGCTGTCAATACACCGATGGAGATTCTGAACTACCGACATGCCGGACTGAATCTGCCCATCGCGGTAATTAAGCTCAAAGAAGGCTTGGCAAAAAGCACAGCTTTTTTGGATGTGAGGGCGCAAGCAGAGAGTCTGATGTACCTAGACGCTCTGCCGCCCGAGCCAGAACTGATAGAGGCTGTTCGTACGTTTCGTGAGGGCGACGCTTGGTATCGAATTTTTCAAGGTAGATGGCGTAAAGCACGAAGATTGCACACGGCGCTGTCTCGTAACAAGGCCAAGCGGTCTAGCGCTGCTTGCTTGAAAGACTTGGAATTACTTGTTCAACTCAACTCGGTACGAAACGAGCTGAAAAATGACCAGACCCTGAAAGAAATTGCCGGAGTGTGGTTTGATGCTGAAAAAACACCTTTTGACGAACTCATCGCACTGGCAGAATGGTTAGCCAAAGCTCGGACTATTCTCGACAGCGCAGGCGTACCAGTTGAAACATTTGACCCGCTGACAGCAAAGCAGCTTGTCCTCGAATCATTACGGGCAAATACGGCGGACATAGACCACGGCTTGACCTCCTTAGACGAGCTTCAAATCCTTGCACGCACAGCTCTGACGGATGCTCAACCCGATGTGCTCAAAAACACTGATGCACCCGCATGGCTCCTCAGAATCGAAACTTGGAGACATGCGGCCAAAGTAGCCTTGGCAAGCCATGACTTTGCTCAGAGTGTCTTGCTACCAAGTGTGTCTCTCCAACAAGGGCTGATTGCGCTGCAAGCCAGTCAAGAAATACCAAACCTAGAAGCGCAGTTAGAAGCTAATACAACCGCCAAGTTACTGATAGGCCCACGGTTCGAGGGAGTACAAACTAATTTGGTGCCAATACTTGCCGCCCACACCTATGGCTCCTTGGTCAAAAAGGCTGGCTTGCCCAAAGTCATCGAAAGCGTGCTGATTTCTGAGCAGTGTGCAGAGAACTACGCATTGCTCAAAAAATACACGGCAGGCATCAAGCAAGGATGGCAAGACAGTATCGATTTTGGCAAGGCGATGTCTGCTTATGGCAGCTTCGAGCCAACACAATGGGTTAACCCCAGTAACAAAGCAAACTCCACATATGCCTCTGACTTAGCAAGGAAAACACAAACTGCTGCAGAGAGTCTCGGCAGTCTGCTTGCTTGGGTGCAGTATGTCGCTACCCGAGAGCAAGCCTTGGCATTTGGTTTAGATGAATTTGTGCGAGGTCTTGAAAATGGTATGGTGGCACCGGCACTGCTGGAACATGCGTTCGCCTATCGCTTTTATGCAACGCTTGCTAAAGGGGTCTTTGACAGAATCCCCGCCCTCAAGCAATTCAGCGGAACTCGGCACAGCGCGGTGCGTAGAGAGTTTGCTGCGTTAGACAAGCAAATCATCGAGCTACGAGGGTTACAAGTGGCGCAGACATGCGAAGAGCAAAGCGATCCACCAATAGGCCAGCATGGAGCACGGGTAGGTGACAAAACAGAAATGAAGCTCCTTGAACACCTAATTTCCCTACAACGGCCTCGTGTGCCAGTGCGGCAAATCATGAAACGCGCAGGCAAAGCCATTCAAGAGCTGAAACCATGCTTCATGATGGGGCCTCAGGCAGTAGCGCAGTTTCTGGAGCCGGGGCAGTTCCATTTCGACATCGTTGTGATGGACGAAGCATCGCAGTTGCGCCCCGAACAAGCCATTGGCGCGATTGCCCGTGGCGCTCAGTTGGTAGTGGTGGGTGACCCCAAGCAATTGCCGCCCACGTCTTTCTTCTCACGCATGTCGCTTACAGATGGCGACGGAGACAGCTTAGGCCAGCTGGTGACATCTGATGCAGAGAGTATTTTGGATGTGTGTATCGCTCACTTCCAACCTGTCCGCACATTGCGCTGGCACTACCGATCCCGCCATGAGTCACTGATTGCGTTTTCTAACCAACATTTCTATCGCGGCAACTTGGTGGTGTTCCCTTCACCGTTTCCACAGAGCAAATCGCTAGGTCTGAGTTACCAGTACGTGCAAGATGGTATCTACGAAAACCAGATGAACCATGTCGAGGCCCATCGGGTAGTGGACGCAGCCGTAGACCATATCATTCACCGGCCAGATGACTCGCTGGGCATCGTCACGCTGAACATCAAACAGCGAGATTTGGTTGCAGAACTTTTAGAAGAACGTCTGCATAACCTGCCACAGGCTGCCCACTTCCAAGAAAAATGGGAGGCTGAAGGCTTAAGCTTATTCGTGAAAAACCTAGAGAACGTTCAGGGTGACGAGCGTGACTGCATCTTGATATCCACAACCTTCGGTAAAGCCAAAGGGACGGAAGTGGTGCGCCAAAATTTCGGGCCTATTAGCCGTGAAGGGGGCTGGCGGCGGCTAAACGTATTGTTCACGCGCGCCCGCAAAGCAGTCGCTGTGTACAGCTCAATGCAACCAGAAGACATTGTTTCTGACAGTCGTACACCCGAAGGTACTCGGGCATTACGCAACTACCTTGAGTTTGCGCGTAATGGTGTACTTTCTGTTGACAAAGAGACGGGGCTTCCCCCGGACAGTGATTTTGAGATCACCGTCATGGATGTACTTCGCACCAAGGGCTATGAAGTCACACCCCAGCTTGGTGTAGCTGGGTTCAGAATCGACATTGCGGTTCGGCATCCCCACCAGCTTTCAGGGTATCTCGCAGCCATTGAGTGCGATGGTGCCTCATACCATTCTGGCGTTTCGGTGCGAGACCGAGATCGCATCAGACAAGAAATCTTGGAAAGCTTGGGCTGGCGCAATAAGATTTGGCGTATTTGGTCAACAGACTGGTTCCGCAATCCATTAGTCGAAACACAGCGTATGTTGCAATTTCTTGAGAACCTGCGCCACACATCTGTTTCAGATCAGTTAAGTGCCTCAGTGCCAGCGAATTTACAAGCTAACCACACTGACAAGGACAGTGGGCAAAACCAATGGATTACGGTTCCAAATGAGTCATCTGGCCAAGCACAGATGCTCTTTGACTGAAACGTGACAGACGTTCTTTTTGATATTGCCGAAATGAAGCTCAACCAAGCGCCAGTGCAAGAAGATTACCGCGAAAAACTGCGCGCACTGCGGGCCGAGTTTGCTGCGCGGGCTGCCACAGCCCCGCGCTTCTAAACCGAATGGGAGCAACATCCACAGCTTTTTGCCGGGTTTATTCGACGTTTGACAGACACCTATTTGCACGACAATCGCGCCACGGAGAGGCATCATGGACTTGCAATACCAGCTCAAAGCTGGCAGCTATTATTTATATGACATGCGCGACACCCCCAGCGCCATCACCGGGGAGCGCCGCTTTAAGCTCAAGACCGACACGGTCGCCATTGCCTTTGACTTGCACACCGGTGAGGTGCAACAGCATGGCAATCCGCACCGCATCCACTCTTGGGCCACCATGACGCGCAGGCGTTTGCGCGCTGCTGGTAATTTGGCACAGGCCAATGACATTGTGGTGATCTCTGGCCCCCTGCCGGTAGAAGAGCTGAACAAATGCCTGTGGATTCGGGGCTATGTGCAGCGCCTGTTCAAACGCTTGGCCACCTTACCGCATGGCAAATTACAGCGCCAAGGAAGCGCTGGTTTTCGCCGAGCGGCCTAAGAGCGCTCAATCAGTCGCTTTATCTTCATCAGCCAGTTGCTCCTCCTCGACATCATTGTCGATAGGGTGGACGATGGTGACAGGCACGGGACTAGAGTGTGCCAATTCTTGTGATACCGAACCCAGCAGCGCACTGGCAATCGCCCCTTGGCCGCGTGCGGCAATCAATACCAAATCGCAGCCGGTGTCTTCGATGATGTCTATGAGCGTATGGGCGGGGTCTCCCATACCGACCTCGGTGCTGCACTCTAGCCCGGCCTGTTGCAACAGCGCCAACGCTGGGGCCATCAAATCTTGTGCCGCCTCGACGCTGGCGGCGGCAATCAAATCTGGGTCCCGCGAAGTGACTAGCTCGTACAAGGAAGCCGGTTCTTGCACATTGGCCAGCACAAACTCGGCCTGCAAGCCTTTTTCGACCAGCTTGAGCGCATGGTGTACCGCATCGAGTGAACATTCGGAGCCATCAATGGCAATCAAGATTTTGAGCATGAAAATTCCTTTGAGTCTTTAGCGCAAGCAATACCAGCCAGTGTAGCGGCGCAGCATCGCGGAAAATGCCACCATGCTGCAATTTGAACTTTTGAACACCGACCCCGCCAGCCATGCCCGGCGCGGCCAGCTCACGCTCAACCACGGCGTGGTGCAAACCCCCATTTTTATGCCTGTGGGCACCTATGGCACCGTCAAGGGCGTGATGCCACGCAGTTTGCACGATATGGGCGCACAAATCATCTTGGGCAATACCTTTCATCTGTGGATGCGCCCCGGCTTGGACATCATGCAGAGCTTTGGCGGCCTGCACGCCTTTGAAAAGTGGGACAAACCCATCCTGACCGACTCGGGCGGCTTTCAGGTTTGGAGTTTGGGAGCCATGCGAAAAATCACCGAAGAAGGTGTGACTTTTGCCAGCCCGGTGAACGGCGATAAGCTGTTTATGTCGCCCGAAGTGAGTATGCAAATCCAAACGGTACTCAACTCGGACATCGTGATGCAACTGGACGAATGCACGCCCTACGAGACCAAAGGCCACCTGACCACCGAGCGCGAAGCGCGTACCTCGATGGAAATGAGCCTGCGCTGGGCGGTGCGCTCCAAAAATGAAATAGAACGGCTGCAAAACCCCAATGCCCTGTTTGGCATTGTGCAGGGCGGTATGTACCTGAACCTGCGCGAAGAATCTTTGCAGCGCTTGGTCGAGATGGACTTCCCCGGCTATGCCATTGGTGGCGTGAGTGTGGGGGAACCCAAAGAGGAAATGCTCAGCATCATGGCGCACACGCCGCATCGCCTGCCAGCGCACAAACCACGCTACCTGATGGGCGTGGGCACGCCCGAAGATTTGGTAGAAGGCGTGGCCTGCGGTGTAGATATGTTTGACTGCGTGATGCCAACGCGCAATGCCCGCAACGGCACGCTGTTTACCCGCTATGGCGACCTCAAAATCCGCAACGCACGCCACAAGACCGACCACCAGCCGCTGGACACCAGTTGCACCTGTTATGCCTGTGCGGGCAGCAGTGGCGTGAGTTGGGAGCAAGGCGGACGCGATGGCTTCTCACGCGCTTACCTGCACCACCTCGACCGCTGTGGCGAAATGCTCAGCCCAATGCTGACCACGGTCCACAACCTGCATTACTACCTGAACCTGATGCGCGAAGTGCGCGAGGCGCTGGATGTGGGCCAATTTGCCGCCTTCCGCGCCCGCTTTAAGGCAGAACGGGCGCGGGGGGTTTAACGCGCGCCTCTCATTAGCTGCTAAGACGCGGAACGGCAGCAGCACGCGGCCTTGCCGCCGGTGTCCAGTGTTGCTGCTCTAGCTTGAACACCACCACGGTTTGCACTAAATCTTGCGCCTGCTTTTCTAAGCCACCAGCGGCAGCGGCCATTTCTTCGACCAAAGCAGCGTTCTGCTGCGTTACCTGGTCCATGCGCGTTACGGCGGTGCCGACCTGCTGCACGGCATCGCTTTGCTCGTGGCTGGCGGCAGTGATTTCGCCCACCATATCGGTCACGCGGCGGATGGCACTGACCACTTCGGTCATGGTGGCCCCAGCCTGATCGACCAAAGCCGCCCCTTGCTCTACCCGATCGACGCTGGTTTGGATGAGTGCTTTGATTTCTTTGGCCGCATTGGCACTGCGTCCAGCCAAGGAGCGCACCTCGGACGCTACCACGGCAAAACCACGCCCTTGCTCGCCTGCCCGTGCTGCCTCGACTGCGGCATTCAGCGCCAAGATATTGGTTTGGAAGGCAATGCCATCAATCACTTGGATGATGTCGGCAATTTTTTTGCTGGCATCGTTGATGCCCTTCATGGTACCAACCACCTGTTCCACCACCTCGCCACCACGCATGGCGACGCTACTGGCACCTTGGGCCAATTGGTTGGCTTGCTTGGCACTATCGGCGTTTTGCTGCACTTGGGAACTGAGTTGCTCCATCGCGGCTGCCGTTTGTTGCAACATGGCGGCTTGCTCTTCGGTGCGACGGCTTAAATCGTGGTTGCCCGAGGCAATTTGCCCACTGGCCGAGGCCACGCTCTCGGAGCCGCTACGCACTGCCAGCACCACCCGGCCTAAGCTGGCTTGCATCTCTTGCAGCATTTGCAATAGCTGTGCGGTTTCGTTTTTACCCTCTGCGACAAACCGCTGGCTCAAATCACCCGCCGCCACGGTGCGCGCCACCTCTACCGCCTGCCGAATCGGGCCAGTGAGTGCGCGGGTAATCAGCACCCCGGTCAGCCCACCCAGCAGCACAAACACCACACTAACCCCCAGCGAGATATTGCGCCCGTTTTGCTGCACCTCCAAAGCATTGGCCTGAAAACTTTCGGCCTTGCTCCAGGCAATTTTGTGAATTTCGTTGATGGCGGCATTGATTTCTGCCACCTTGCTCACGCCTTGGGTACGCACTACTTGGGCAGCCTCGGTGCTTTGGCCGGCTTTTTTCAACTGCAACACCTGCTCGCGGATGGGCTGCCACGAGCGGATTTTGGCCACTAAAGCCTCTGAGTGGCCTTTATCGCTCAAAAAGCGCTCTTTGACGATGGCCATATCTTGAAAAATTTTTTGCTCTAGCCCTTGCACATCGGCAGTGAACTTTTGCAGGTCGGCCTCGGTTTCGGCCATTGTCATATCGCGCATGGCCCGGGCTATGCGGGCAACATTGGCATCCACCCGTGTGATGGCGTTGGTGACGGCAAACGGGTGTTTGAACTCGGCCACCATCAGTGCGCCCAGTTTGTCTTGCTGATAGACCGAAAAAGCACTGACCCCTATCAGCGATAGCAGCAACAGGCCAAAGCCAATCGCCAATTGTTGGGCAATATGCAAGTGTTTCACGCGAAGCTCCTTTTATATCTGCTTACCTCTAGCGAGAGACAGCAGCTTTCGTGCCACCGCTTCGCCCCCCTCTTTTTGGCCTTTTTTTATGCAATTTTCAGCATACTTTATAACTAAAAATAATAAAGTATTTTTGATAGCTTCAATCTATCCCATCTGGCACGGCACCACACTAGGGAAAGCCCGGCACCAAATTGAAGCAATAGGCTTGCTGTGATAGGCAAAAACGTGGTGGGCAAAAAAAAGCCGCCTGCAAAACACAGGCGGCTTGGGGGCAATGGTAAAAAATCAGCGATAACTGCGCGCGTCTTCAATCACCTTGCCATCGTTGGGCAAAGAGCCGGGGGCTACCAACTCTACCTCGCCGCGCAGTTTGGTGACTTCGCGGATGGTGTCTTGCAGGCGTTCGGCCAAGCCACCGGCAAACTCGGCGGTTTCGGCTTGCAACACCATGTGGTCGTTGGCCATTTCGCCACTGACCACCAAACGGGCGCGCAACACTTGCGGAAAGCGTGCCGCAATGGCGGCCACTTGGCCCGGATGCACAAACATGCCGCGCACTTTGGTGGTTTGGTCAGCACGGCCCATCCAACCCTTAATGCGGGTGTTGGTGCGCCCAGTCGGGCATTGTCCGGGCAAAATGGCCGATAAATCGCCGGTGCCAAAGCGAATCAAGGGGTAATCGGGGTTGAGCGTGGTCACTACCAACTCGCCCACTTCGCCCTCGGGCACCGGGTCGCCAGTGCCGGGGCGCACAATTTCGACAATCACCCCCTCGTCCAATACCAAGCCTTCGCGGGCGCTGGTTTCGTAGGCAATCAAACCCAAATCGGCCGTGGCATAACACTGGTAGCCTTGCACGCCGCGCTCGGCCAGCCAATCGCGCAAGCTGGGCGGAAAAGCCTCGCCCGACAACAGCGCCTTGTTCATGCCCACAATGGGTTGTTTCAGTTCTGCCGCTTTTTCTAAAATCAATTTGAGAAAGCTGGGCGTGCCAATATAACCAGCGGGGCGCAATTCGGCCATCGCTTGCACTTGCTGCTCGGTTTGGCCAGTGCCCCCCGGAAACACGGTACAGCCCAAAGCATGGGCACCGACTTCCATCATCGAGCCAGCAGGCACAAAATGGTAGCTAAAGCTATTGTGTGCCAAATCTCCGGCCCGGAAACCCGCCGCATACAAGGCACGCGCCATGCGCCAATAATCGGCGCGCTGACCCTCAGGCTCGTAAATCGGGCCGGGGCTGCAAAACACGCGCGGCATGGCGCTGCCAAATTGAATGGCGCTAAAGCCACCAAACACGTTGTCGGCACGCTGCGCCTGTTGGCGCTCTAGCAGCTCGTATTTGCGCGTGACCGGCAAGCGGGCCAGCGCTGCGCGGCTGGTGATGCTGGCAGGGTTGACATCGGCCAAAATAGCCGCAAACGCAGGTGCTGCATGGCGCGCATGGGCTACTTGCAAGGGCAGTGCCGCCAACAGGGTGGCTTCACGGTCGGCGGGGGCGCGGGTTTCCAGCTTGTCGTAAAAAGAGGTCATGGTGGTGTGGGGCGAAGTGGAGGGGAGAGTACGTAGGAAAAAAACGAACCGCCTTCAGCAGGCTTTTAGGCCAGCCAGCGTTTGCGGCGCTTGTAACTTTTGACATCCTTGAAGCTCTTGCGCTCGCCACCACCAACACCGAGGTAAAACTCTTTCACGTCTTCGTTGCTGGTCAAATCGGTGGCGGTGCCATCCATCACCACGCGGCCACTTTCCATGATGTAGCCATAGTCGGCATACTTCAGCGCCATGTTGGTGTTTTGCTCGGCCAGCAAGAAGGTGACTTTTTCTTTGGTGTTGAGGTCTTTGACGATGTTGAACACTTCTTCCACGATTTGCGGGGCCAAGCCCATCGAAGGCTCATCCAACAGCACCATGTTGGGGTTGGTCATGATGGCGCGGCCAATGGCGCACATTTGCTGCTCGCCGCCCGATGTGTAGGCCGCTTGGCTGGTGCGACGGGTTTTGAGGCGCGGGAAGTAGTTATAAACCTTCTCTAAATTAGCAGCAATCTCGGCCTTGCTGTCGCGGGTGTAAGCGCCGGTGAGCAGGTTTTCTTCAATGGTTAAGTGGGCAAAACAGTGGCGGCCTTCCATCACCTGCACCACGCCGCGCTTGACCAAATCAGCGGGCGAGAGGTTCTCAATGCGTTCACCCCGGAACTCAATGCTGCCCTTGGTCACGGCACCGCGCTCGCCTGCTAACAGGTTGGAGATGGCGCGCAAGGTGGTGGTTTTGCCTGCGCCGTTGCCCCCCAGAATGGCCACGATGCCACCTTCGTGGACTTGCAGCGAGACCCCTTTTAGCACCAAGATGACATGGTTGTAAATGACCTCGATACCGTTGACGTTCAGGACAATGTTTCGGTTTTCCATACGATTTCTCTCTCTGTGCCAATCGGCAGGGCTTGTGCAGGCCAACCCTGCCGGTTGGCGGCTGTAAGGGCACAGCCGCCAGAACCCGACACGGCCCCAGCTGTGTCGGAAGGGCGCGTTTCAGGCCATCAAGATTGGCAATCGGCGGGTGCGCGGCGGGTCAGCTTTTTGTCGGCCAGGTATTTATCTGCGCCCGTCTTGACCAGCGGCTTGAGGATTTGCTCATCGGCTTGGTACCAATCCGAGGTGATGCCCCACTTCTTGCCATCCCAAGTTTGCACACGCGCCCAGGTAGAACCCATGTGGTCGGCACAGCTGGTGGCAATTGGGCGCATCAGACCGTTAAAGCCCAGCGCATCCAACTTCTTCTGGTCAAGGGCCAAGTTTTCCATGCCCCAGCGCACTTGCTCGCCGGTCATGACCTTGCCTTTGCCAAAACGCTCTTGCGCGCGGCGCACGGCTTCTACGCCCAGCATCTGGATAATCACGCCACGGGTGTACAGCACCGAGCCGACATCATCCTTGGCACCCGTGCCTTGGCCCTTGTCATAAACGTGCTTGAGGATGTCTTGAACCACCTTGGAATCGGTGCCATAGCCATTCAAAGCCAGTGCTTGGTAGCCCTTGGCCCCTTCGCCCACGTCGCGCACATCAGGTTCGGCACCGGCCCACCAGACGCCATACAACTTGTCCCGTGGGAAGCCGGTGGCTTGGGCTTCTTTCAGGGCGGTGGAGTTCATGACACCCCAGCCCCACAGCATCACGTAATCGGGGCGGCTTTGGCGCACTTGTAACCATGTAGCCTTTTGCTCAACACCGGGGGCAGTAACGGGCAGCATTTGCAGCTCGAAGCCGTGCATCTTGGCGCGCTCTTGCAGCAGCGGAATCGGCTCTTTGCCAAACGGGCTATCGTGATAGACCAGCGCAATCTTCTTGCCCTTGAGCTTGTCCATGCCGCCAGCGTTTTTACCGATGTGTTGCACCAGAATATCGGCGCCTGTCCAGTAGCTGCCCAAGTAGGGGAAGTTCCACTTGAAGGCCATACCGTCTTGCGATACCGACAGGCCATAGCCCAGCGTCATCAGCGGAATTTTGTCCACGGGCGCTTTTTCGGTCAGGGCAAAGGTGATGCCGGTGGCTTGGGGGTCAAACAGCGTGACACCGGGGCGGCTCTTCAGGCGCTCGTAACACTCCACACCCCGGTCGGTGGCATAGCCGGTTTCGCACTCTTCAAAAGCAATTTTTACCCCGTTGATGCCGCCATCGCGGGCGTTAATCATTTTCAGGTAGTCCTGTTTGCCGTTGGCCCAAGGGGTACCGTTGGGGGCATAGGGGCCAGTGCGGTACGACAGCAGCGGAAAGAACTGCTCTTTGGCCTGCGCCACTGCACTGGTGACCGAAGTGGCACCGGCGGCCAATACGGCCACGGCAATCACGATTTTCGAAAGCTTCATGGATGTCTCCTAGTTATGAAAGGTGAAAAATGCAATGCACAGGGAAAATCAGTGTGGGAACGGCCATAAACGCAGCTTTTGCTTGGCAATCGACCACAGCTTGGCCAAACCATGTGGCTCGACAATCAGGAACCAGACAATCAGGCCACCAAAAATCATCAGCTCGGCGTGAGAAACACCAGCGGTAGAGATTTCGATGCCAAACAAGCCCATCAGCGCAGGCAAGAACTGGTTGAGCACAATCGGCAACAGCACAATAAAAGCAGCACCAAAAAAGCTACCCATGA
The DNA here is from genome assembly GCF_028686475.1 of Giesbergeria sp. GTDB lineage: Bacteria > Pseudomonadota > Gammaproteobacteria > Burkholderiales > Burkholderiaceae_C > Simplicispira. The sequence continues at coordinate 22,694 of NZ_JAQUCA010000017.1, forward strand.
TAGAACCCAAGCCACCAATAATCACCATAAACAGCAGGCGGAAGGAGATTTCGACCGAGAACGCCGCAGGCTCCCAAGAACCCAAGTGAACAAAGGCCCACAAGGCACCAGCCATGCCGATGATGAAAGAACTGACCGCAAAAGCCGACAACTTAGCGTACATGGGGCGAATACCAATCACGCTGGCCGCCACGTCCATATCCCGAATCGCCATCCACTCACGGCCAATTGCACCACGTACTAGGTTTTTAGCCAATAGGGCAATCACCACCAACAGGGCCAAGCAGAACAGGTATTTGGAGGTAGCGCTGTCAATCGGCATTCCCAGCACTTGCAAGCTGTTCACCGATACCGAGCCAGAATCGGAGTTGTTGGTAAACCACTTGATGCGTAAGAACATCCAGTCGCTAAAAAATTGCGCTGCCAAAGTGGCCACGGCCAAATAAAGCCCCTTCACGCGCAAACTAGGCAAACCGAACAAAATACCAAAGAAGGTGGCGCACAAGCCGCCCAAAATCAAAGCTGGAATCAACGGCAAGCCCGGAAAGCGCACAAAGAAGTTGAAAGCGCCATAAGCACCCACGGCCATAAAAGCCCCAGAGCCAAGCGAAATCTGGCCGCAATAGCCCACCAGAATGTTCACACCCAAGGCGGCCATCGACATAATGACCAGCGGAATCAAAATAGCGCGGTAAAAATAATCGGTAGCCAACATGGGCACCACCAAGAAGGCGATGGCCAACATCACCCCCAAGGCAATGCGGTCTTGGGCAATCGGGAAAATTTGTTGGTCAGTCCGGTAAGAGGTTTTGAACTGACCGTTCTCGCGGTAAAACATGGAAAGTCTCCTTTTCTTTTTTTTTGTTGTTTACACGCGGTCGATAATTTTCTCGCCGAACAAACCTTGTGGGCGGAACAGCAAAAATACCAGCGCCAGCACATAGGCAAACCAGATTTCAATACCGCCCCCCACAAATGGGCCAAGATAGACTTCAGACAGCTTCTCGCCCACGCCGATAATCAGGCCACCAATAATCGCACCGGGCACCGAAGTGAGGCCACCCAAAATCACCACCGGCAAAGCACGCAAAGCCACGGTCGTGAGCGAGAACTGCACGCCCAGTTTGCTGCCCCAAATCATGCCTGCCACCAAGGCGACCACACCAGCCACGCACCAGACAATCACCCAAATGCGGTTGAGGGGAATACCAATCGATTGTGCGGCTTGGTGGTCATCGGCCACCGCACGCAGGGCGCGGCCTGTGGTGGTTTTTTGGAAGAAGACGCTGAGCAAAATCACCAAACCACCGGCAATGGCTGCGGCAATCACGTCCTCTTTGTTCACCAGCACGCCACCGGGAAACATGGATTCGAGCAAAAATACCGGCTCTTTGGGCATACCGATGTCGATTTTGTAAATATCGCTGCCAAAAATAGTTTGGCCCACACCTTCCAAAAAGTAAGTGATACCCAAAGTGGCCATCAATAAGGTAGCCCCTTCTTGGTTCACCAAATGGCGCAATACCAGCCGTTCAATCACCCAGGCCACGACAAACATACAGGCCCCAGCAATGATAAAGGCCAGCACATTGGCTATCAGCAAACTATCGGTGCCCAACCATTTGGGAATCCACTCAGAGAAACGCGCCATTGCCAAAGCAGCAAATAGCACCATCGCGCCTTGGGCAAAGTTGAATACACCCGAGGCTTTGTAAATCAGCACAAAGCCCAAAGCCACCAAGGCATACAACATGCCGGCCATCAGGCCGCCAATCAGGGTTTCAAGAAAAAAGGCCATTTTTTATTCTTCCTGCGGTTAGTGGCTAGTGCCCAGATAAGCGCGGATGACGTCTTCGTTGTCGCGCACTTCTTGCGGCTGGCCGTCCCCAATTTTTTTGCCGTAATCCAACACCACTACGCGGTCGGAGATGTCCATCACCACGCCCATATCGTGTTCAATCAGCACGATGGTGGTACCGAATTCATCGTTCACGTCCAAAATGAAGCGGCACATGTCCTGCTTTTCTTCTACGTTCATACCGGCCATTGGTTCATCCAGCAGCAGCACTTGCGGCTCCATCGCCAAGGCGCGGCCCAAGTCCACGCGCTTTTGCAGGCCGTAGGGCAACTGGCCGACCGGGGTTTTACGGAAGGCTTGGATTTCCAAGAAATCGATGATGTGTTCGACAAACTCGCGGTGCTTTTCTTCTTCGCGTTGGGCCGGGCCAATGCGCAAAGCCTGCATGAACAGGTTGCTCTTGATCTTCAAGTTGCGCCCGGTCATGATGTTGTCGATCACACTCATGCCCTTGAACAGCGCCAAGTTCTGGAAGGTGCGCCCGATGCCCATCTCGGCCACTTGGCGGCTGTTCATGTGGTCAAACTTTTGCCCCCGGAAGGTAATCGAGCCTTCGGTCGGGGTGTAAACACCGTTGATGCAGTTGAGCATCGAGCTTTTACCCGCACCGTTGGGGCCAATGATGGAGCGGATTTCATGCTCACGCACATTGAAGGAAATATCGGTCAGGGCCTTCACACCACCAAAACGCAGGCTGATGTTTTGGATGTCGAGGATGACGTCGCCAATCTTCTTATCGCTCATGGGGTTCCTCAGGCAGCGGCTTTGACCGGGGTGAATGTTTTGGCATCCGAGAGCTTGAGCGTGGCACTGACACTGCCGGTGCGGCCATCTTCAAACTTGACCAAGGTTTCGATGAATTGCTCGGTGCGGCCTGCATACAGGGCATCGACCAACACCGCGTATTTGTCGGCAATAAAGCCCCGGCGTACCTTGTTGGTGCGGGTCAATTCGCCATCGTCGGCATCCAGCTCTTTGTGCAAAATCAGGAAGCGACTGACTTGGCTACCGGCCAGCAGCACATCGCTGGCCAAATCGGCATTGGTTTTTTCTACGCACTCGCGGATAAATTCATAGACTTCGGGTTTTTGCGCCAAATCGGTGTAACCGGCATAGGGCAGATTGCGGCGCTCGGCCCAATTGCCCATCGCTTCAAAGTCAATATTGATCATCACGCAAACGCGGTCGCGGCCATCGCCCAAAGCCACCACTTCTTTGATATGCGGGAAGAACTTGAGTTTGTTCTCTACATATTTGGGCGCAAACATGGCCCCATCGTGCGCGCCACCTTTGAGGCGGCCCACATCCTTCACACGGTCAATAATTTTCAGGTGGCCGTGGGCATCCAAGAAGCCCGCATCGCTGGTGTGGTACCAACCATCGGGGGTTAGCACTTCGGCAGTGGCAGCGGGGTTTTTGTAATACTCTTTCAGCAAACCAGCCGATTTGACCAAAATCTCGCCGTTATCCGCCACCTTGATTTGCACGCCCCGAATCGGCACGCCCACGGTGTCGGCACGGGCTTGGTCATCGGGGTGCAAGCACACAAACACTGCGGTTTCGGTGGAGCCGTAGAGCTGCTTGAGGTTGATACCGATGGAGCGGTAAAAGGTAAACAGGTCGGGGCCAATAGCCTCACCGGCGGTGTAAGCCACCCGCACGCGCGAGAAACCCAAATTGTTACGCAGCGGGCCATAGACTAGCCAATCGCCAATCGTGTACTTGAGCTTGTCGATGGCACTGACTTCTTCGCCATTCATGAGCGCGGGGCCAACACGGCGCGCCAGCGCCATGCAAGACTCAAACATCTTGCGCTTGAAGCTGCCTGCATCTTCCATGCGGATGGTGACGCTGGTGAGCAGCCCTTCAAACACGCGTGGCGGCGCAAAATAGTAGGTGGGGCCAATCTCTTTCAGGTCGATATTGACGGTGCTGGCCGACTCAGGGCAGTTGACCACGTAGCCACAGGCCAGCCACTGGGCATAGCTGAAAATGTTTTGCCCAATCCAAGCCAGCGGCAGATAGGCCAGCACTTCTTCAGCGTTGGTAAGTTTGTCAAACTCGGCCCCGGCGGTGGCACGGTCGAGCAAGGTGGCGTGGGTATGCACTACGCCCTTGGGGTTGCCGGTGGTGCCCGAGGTAAAAAACATCGAGGCCACATCTTGCGGCTGGGTCTTGCTCACTTCGTTGAGGAACCACTGCGGATTTTTCTGGGCAAATGCAGCACCCGTCTCAATCAGGGTTTCAAACGAGGCCAAACCGGGTTCGCTGTATTTACGCAAGCCGCGCGGGTCATCGTAATAAATATGCGAAATGGCCGGGCAGCGGTCGCGGATTTCGAGCAGCTTGTCCACCTGCTCTTGGTCTTCGACCACGGCAAAACGTACTTCGGCATTGTTGAGCGGATAAACGCACTCGGCCGCCACGGCATCTTGGTACAGCGGCACCGGGATAGCTCCCAGCGATTGCGCGGCCAACATGGTGGCGTAGAGGTGCGGACGGTTGGCCCCCACGACTACCATGTGCTCACCCCGCGCCAAACCAGCCTGGTGCAGGCCAGCGGCCACCTGCTCTACCAAACGGGCCAAGCCAGCCCAAGTATGGGTTTGCCAAATGCCATATTCTTTTTCGCGCAGTGCCGGGGCATCGGGGCGCTCGGCAGCGTGCTGAAGTAGCAGTTGCGGAAACGTGGTCTTCATTCCGGGTCCTAAAAGGTTCAAGGGATGGCCGGTGGGGGCCAGCGTTGCCAGGCCACGGGTGCCTGCAAGTTGCCCGGAATGGTAGGGCGCAATTTGACGTTAAGTTGTCTTTACGGCGACAATTGCAGGGTTATTCCCTGTTGGGTAAAACCCTTGTTTAAGCGCTTTTTTAACGAATCAGTCGGCCTTCACGCCCCACCACGGTCAACTCGACAAAGCGCGAGGCACTGCGGTCGGGGGTGGTAGCGTTGATTTCAAAGCCGCCCAAATCCCATTTTTTCAGCCCCCAACTGGCATCAATAAAGGCACTGCGTGTAGCCCCTTTGCCAGCGCGCTGCAAAATTTCGGCAAACGTTCTGGCATTGATATAACCCTCCAAACCCAAATGGGAGGGTTCGGCCTTGGCATCCAGATTTTTCAGGGCGCGCACAAAATCGCGCGCCACGGCAGTAGTGGAGTTGGTGGGCAAGGGCACCACCTGCGAAATCGCCATGCCCATTGCATCTATGCCCAGTGCTTTGATGTTGACGGGTGTGCCCAACACCGACAGCGCATACAAACTGACACCCCGGCGCAATTTACGGAAATGTTTAATCAACTCTAGCCCCGGCTTACCGGCCAAGCCCAACAATACGGCCTCGGGGTTGGCATCGGCCAGCAAGGCGGCTGCTTTGGCAGCATCGGAGGCATTGCTCTCTACCGTGGTGGAAACTGCATCGGGCAGCTTGGCGCGCTGCATGGCTTGCTCGGCCCCGGCAAACACTTCACGGCCAAAGGTGTTGTTTTGGTAGGCAATGCCAATGCGCTTAATGCCAATCGTGGCCAGATGCTGCACCAGCTTTTCGGCCTCATCGGCATAGCTGGCGCGGATGTTGAACGCATAGCGCGCCCCGGCCACGCGCGAGACCTGCCCACCCGTGAGCGGGGTAAAGAAGGGCATATTGCCATCTTTGAGCCTAGGCATCATCTCTTCCACCATCGGGGTGCCAAAACAGTTGAACAGGGTAAAACAGTCTGGATCGTTCAAAAACTGCTCCAAATTGAGCATCGCCTTGGACACCTCATAGGCATCGTCTAAAGTTTCGAGCTTGATTTGCCGCCCATGCACCCCACCACGCGCATTAATCGCCTGAAACGCCGCCATCGCGCCTTGGTGCAAGGCCGAACCCAAATCACCCAAAGGCCCCGTCAGCGCAGTCGTCTGGCAAAGCTTGACCACGCCCTCCTGTTGCGCCCAAGCAGCAGGCATCGCAGCGGCAGCGGGCAAAGCCAACGCCGTGGTTAAAAAACGACGACGGGCCAGCGTGGCGGTAGCTTGGTCAGAAAGAATCTCGGTAGTTGTTTGAACGGTCATAGTGTTATCAACTCCACAATGGAGGGGCAAATTTTGAGGATGGGGGTGGCAAAAATAACTGCATCATGGCCCGCAACAGATGCGTGGGTCTTGCATCATCGGTCAGTGTGCAAGCAAAAGCTGTCTTTATGCCGACAATCTATCTCGTGGAAATCCCGCATCCCACTCAGAACTTAGCTGCCTGATGATTGCCCCATGAGCCAAGAATTGTCCCTGCACCAGCGCCGCCGCCCCCCCAGCACCGAAGAAATTGAGGGCATTCCTTGGTTGGCCCCTTTGCATCGCCACGAGCGCGAGCGCGCCATTGCCGCCCTGTTGGTGGGCGATGCCAGCCCCGGCGATTACGTCTGCCGCATCGGCCGCCCCGTCACCTACTGGTTTGGTGTGGTCGAGGGCCTGCTCAAAATGAACAACGATAACCCCGACGGTGGCAGCATGACTTTTGCCGGTCTGCCCCCCGGCGGCTGGTTTGGCGAGGGTACCGCCATGAAGCGTGAACCCTACCGCTACAACGTGCAAGCCTTGCGCGCCAGCGTGGTAGCGGGCCTGCCGATTGAAACCTTCCATTGGCTGCTAGACCACTCTATCGGCTTTAATCGCTTTGTCATGAACCAGCTCAATGAGCGGCTGGGCCAATTTATTGCCGCCCGCGAAATTGACCGCCTCAATAGCCCGGATTTGCGCGTGGCACGCAGTTTGGCTGCGCTGTTCAATCCGGTGTTGTACCCGAGCGTAGGCCAAATGTTGCACATCACGCAACAAGAGTTGGCCTATTTGGTCGGCTTGTCGCGCCAGCGGGTGAACGAAGCACTCACGGCGCTAGAGCGCCAAGGGGCCATCCAAGTGGAATATGGCGGCCTGCGCGTGCTGGATTTGGCCGCCCTGCGCTGGCATGTGTTCCAAGTGGGCGAACACCGCAAGGCCAGCCGTCGTAAACGTTAGGCAGCGATAGATAGGCTACTGGTTTGCAGAGTCGATAGTTAAGCGTTATAACAAACGCTTTTGACAAAGATATAGATTTTTCCTATGCTAAGCACCTCCCTGCCCCCTTCTCGCCTGCTTTGGCTGGCTGCACTGCCTTGGGTGCTGGCTGCTTGCACGGGTGCCCCCTCCGCGCCCCCCACACAGAGCGACGGCAGTGCCTCTGCCAGCGCCTTGCAAACCCGCCCTGCGGCACGCGCGCCCGAGTTGTTGGCTGTCACGGCCTCGATGGAGTTGATTCGGTTTCAGGCCGACCAGCCCCGGCAGATTTTGCAGCGCCAGCGCATCCAAGGCTTGCCCAAAGGCGATACGCTGCTTGGTATCGATTTTCGGGTAGCGCGCGGCGTGCTGTATGCGCTATCGCAACAAGGACAACTTTACACCCTGCACCCGCAACAGGCTACCTTGCAAGCCGTGGGCGCAGGCGGCTTGGCTTTGCCCACCGGTAGCTTTGGCTTGGATTTCAATCCCACGGTAGATAGACTGCGCGTTGCTGGTCCCAACGGCCTGAACCTGCGCTTGCACCCCGACACGGGCGCACTGGTCGATGGCGATGCCCAACAACCGGGCGCGCAAACCGATGGTCGTCTGCATTACGCCCCCGGCGATACCTACGCCGGGCGCCAGCCCGACATCAGCGCCGTGGCCTACACCTACAACCCACAAAACGACCAGCTCACCACCAACTACGCCATTGATAAAACCTTGGGCACCTTGGCCGTGCAAGGCTCTTTAGAGGCCGTACAGCCGCAAATTTCGCCCAACACCGGGCAATTGCATACCGTTGGCCCCTTGGGGCTAGGGCCAGTGGCCGATGCCAGTTTGGATATTTCTGATGTTTCTAACCAAGCGCTGGCCGCCGTGCGTGGCCTCTCGCCTTCAGCCCCCACTCGGCTCTACCAAATTGACTTGGCCACAGGCCGCGCCCGCGTGTTGGGTGTGATTGGTGACGGAGAAGCGCTGCTAGGCATCGCCATCGTGCCATGAAACCCTACTCTTTTTTATCGCTGGGTCGCACGCTCAGCACACTGTGCGCCCTTGCACTGGGCAGCAGCTTAGCGCCAGCCGCCAGCGTGCAGGTAGCGGTACAAACCCCCAACGGGCAACCAGTAACGCAGGCGGTGGTGTACCTAGAATCAGCACAAGCACAACGCCAAGTGAAGCCAGCACCTAGGCTAGAAATGGCACAAGAAGGCAAGCGCTTCGTCCCCGAGATTTTGGTGGTGCCGGTGGGCAGCGATGTTTATTTTCCCAACCGCGACACGGTGCGCCACCACGTCTATTCTTTTTCTGCGCCCAAAAAGTTTGAATTAAAGCTGTATAGCGGCACCCCTGCCGAACCGGTGCGCTTTGAGCAGCCCGGCGTGGTGGTGCTGGGTTGCAACATCCACGACCAGATGGTCGGCTGGATTGTGGTGCTAGACACGCCCTATTACGGCCAAACCAATGCTACCGGCCAAGTGCAATTAAACAACCTACCGGCTGGCCAATACCGCCTGCGCGTCTGGCATCCTCAGCTGCCACTGGGTGCCAACCCCAGCGAGCAAACCATCACCCTCACGGCCACAGACTCTCTGGCCACCACTGTGCAATTAAAGGGGCTAACACCTTGAACTGGCATCTGGTTTCTTTGTCGCGCAGCTTGGTGGTGCGGCTGGTGGGTATCTCTTTGCTGTTGCTGTTGGTGGTGCAATTGGCCAGCTTTGCCGTGGTACGCAGCAGCATTGAACGCAACGCGCGCAGCCAAATTACGCACACCCTCAACACCGACGAAAACGTCTGGCGACAATTACTAGAACAAAACGCCGAGCGCCTGCGCCAAGGGGCCACCCTGTTGGCCGCCGATTATGGTTTTCGCACCGCAGTAGGCTCTGGCGATGAGCAAACCATCCAATCTGCGCTAGAAAACCACGGCCAGCGCATGGGCGCAGCGGTGGCGGTGTTGCTCAATACCCAATGGCAGGTGGTCAGCGTCAGTGACAGCGCCAGCCGCCTGACGTACCTAGAACAGACTTTAGCCCAAGTTATCCCGCGCTTGTCCGGTGGGCAAGGCAGCAGCTACATCAGCACACTCAATGGCCTGCCGCACCAATTTGTCTTGGTACCCATGCACGCACCGGTAGTGGTGGGCTGGGTGCTGATGGGCTTTCCTATCCACCAAACGCTGGCCAACCAAATGCAGCAATTGCTCGACGTGCAAGTGGCCCTGCGCGTGCCAGAGGCCAACGGCCAATGGAGCATCCCCGTCAGCACCTTAGATGCCGCCGGATTGGCCGCCTTGCAAAAACAGCAAGGCAGCAACATGAACGAGCTGTCCAGCGGTAAGGCCATTTGGCTGGTGCGTGCCAGCCCCTTGGGCGATGGCCAAGAGGGCCAACCCCCCGTCCAAGCACTGCTCCTGCGCTCTGTCGATGCCGTGGTGGCCCCCTACCGTCAACTGCAATGGCTGCTGGCGGGTATCACCCTGACAGGCGTGCTGCTGTTTGCTATCGGCCAAGGCTTGATGGCCCGTTGGCTGATTACCCCGTTGCGCGCTTTGGTGCTGGGCACGCAACGTATCTCGCGCGGCGAATACGATATGCCGGTAGAACATACCGAGCGCCGCGACGAAATCGGCCTGCTGGCACGCTCTTTTGACCGAATGCGGATTGATATTGCCGAGCAGCAAGCCGAAATCCGCCATCTGGCCTACTGGGACCGCCTTACGGGGCTGCCCAACCGCGAGCGCTTTCGCAACACCGTGCTGGCCGCCATCTCCGCCCACGCCGACTACAACCCCGAAGCCACCACCTTGGCCGTTATCACTTTGGACTTAGACCGCTTCAAGCATGTCAACGATGTCTTGGGCCATGCCTTTGGCGACCGCCTATTGCAAGCCGTGGCCAAACGCCTGCGCGGACAAATCATGGCCCACGGCGATATGGTGGCCCGCATGGGTGGCAACGAGTTTGCCCTGCTACTGCGCCGCACCGATGCTGCCGCCGCACTGGTAGTGGCGCGTAATATTACCCAAGCCTTTGAAAAACCACTGGCCTTTGGCGACCAAATGGTGGACTTGAGCGCAGGCATGGGCATAGCCTGCTGGCCACAGGATGCCAACGATGTCGATACCCTGCTCAATCGCTCTGAAATTGCCATGTACGTGGCCAAGCGCAAATTGGACGGCCCGCAGCTCTATGACCCCATCATGGACTCCTCCAGCGCGCAAACGCTATCGCTGTTGACCGAATTGCGCCAAGCCATCGAGCGCGGCGAACTGCGCCTGTACCTGCAACCCAAAGTACCACTGCAAGGCAAACCGGGTTTGGCCGCCGAGGCACTGGTGCGCTGGCAGCACCCACAGCGCGGGCTGGTGCCGCCGATGGAATTCATCCCCTTTGCCGAGCAAACCGGCTTTGTGCGCCAACTAACGCTGTGGATGTTTGAAGAATCAGCCCGCCTGCTGGCCGACCCACGCACCCAAGGCATGGGCCTGCGTATCTCGGTTAATCTGTCCACACGCGATTTATTAGACCCCGAGCTGTGCGAGCGCCTACAAGCCATGTTGACGCGCCACGGTGTCGCCCCAAAGGGGTTTTGCCTCGAAATCACCGAAAGCGCCATCATGGACGACCCGCTACGCGCCGAAGCCATGCTCAACCGTTTGTCACAACAAGGCTTCAAACTGTCGATTGATGATTTTGGTACTGGCTACTCCTCCTTGGGCTACCTCAAACGCCTGCCAGTGGATGAACTCAAAATTGACAAATCCTTCGTCATGGGCATGGAAGAAGACCCGGACGATGCCATCATCGTGCGCTCCACCATTGATTTGGCGCACAATCTGGGCCTGAGCGTGGTGGCTGAAGGGGTAGAAACTGCCGCCATCCTAGAGCGCCTGCGCGGCCTGTGCTGCGACGAGGCGCAGGGCTACCATGTCAGCCGCCCTTTGCCGGTGGATGCCTTCTTGTCTTGGCAAGCCCAACGCGCTTGGACGCAAGAAACCGCCCGTTGAGGCCCCCCGCTTTAGCCTATCTCGTTCATGTCCTCTGATACTCCTCGCCCTTCGGGCACCCCTGCTGCCAGCAGCGCCACCGCTCGCCCACTGCTACGTCGGCCACCGCTCGCGGCAGCCACTGCCAAACCTAGCCCCAGCCGCTCTGCCCCAGCCAGCAAACCAGCGCTAAACACCCCGGCAGCCCGCACTGGCACCGCCGCTGCAACCCCAGCCAGTACGGGCATCCGCCTGAACAAACGCTTGGCCGAATTGGGCCTGTGTTCGCGCCGCGAAGCCGACGATTGGATAGCCCAAGGCTGGGTACTGGTGAATGGCCAAGTAGCCGCTATGGGCAGCAAAGTGTCGCCGCAAGACCGGGTCGAAGTAGAACGTGCCGCGCAACGCCAGCAAGACAGCCGCGTCACCATTTTGCTCAATAAGCCCATCGGCTATGTCTCCGGCCAAGCCGAAGACGGCCACGAACCCGCCGTGACACTGATTAACCCACGCACCCACTGGCGACAAGACAGCAGCGGCCTGCGTTTTTCGCCGCCACAATTGCGCGGTTTAGCCCCCGCAGGACGGCTTGATATTGACTCGGTAGGCTTATTAGTCCTCACACAAGATGGCCGCGTGGCACGGAAAATCATCGGCGAAGACTCGGTGATGGAAAAAGAATACCTGGTGCGCGTGATTTACCAAGGGCCGGGGCCACTGCGCCCGCTATCGCCCAATGAACGCGCCGCACCACTGCAAGAAATCCACGAAAATGACCCCGTCAGCCGCAACGTGCAGGCCATTTTTCCAGCAGAACAACTAGCGCGCCTGCGCCACGGCTTGAGTTTAGACGGCCAGCCCCTGCAACCCGCCAAAGTCGAATGGCAAAACCCCGAGCAACTGCGCTTTGTCCTGACCGAAGGCAAAAAACGCCAAATTCGGCGCATGTGTGAATTGGTGGGCCTTAAAGTGGTGGGCCTCAAACGCATTCGCATTGGTCATGTTGTGTTGGGCCAGTTACCGGTGGGCCAGTGGCGCTACTTAGGGCCACACGAGCATTTTTAAACTATTCTTAATCCACCCCTGCTTCATTTTTTCAGGAGATACCCCCATGAGTTCCAACAAATACCGACTGGTGACGCGCAGTGATTTTGATGGCCTGGTCTGTGCCGTGCTGCTCAATGAATTGGAGATGATTGATGACATTTTGTTTGTCCATCCCAAAGACATGCAAGATGGCAAAATCGACATCAGCAGCCGCGACATCACCACCAACTTACCCTATGTCGCCAGCGCACACTTGGTATTTGACCACCACGAGTCCGAAACTATCCGCAACACCGGCGAGCGTGCCAACCACATTATCGAAGCCCATGCCCCTTCAGCTGCCCGGGTAGTTTATAACCACTTTGGTGGCAAAGCCGCTTTTCCGCGCGTCACCGACGAGATGATGCAAGCGGTAGACCAAGCAGACTCGGCACAATACTCGCGTGAAGATGTGCTGAATCCACAAAAATGGACGCTGCTCAACTACCTGATGGATTCGCGCACCGGGCTGGGGCGCTTCCGTGAATTCCGCGTCAGCAATTACCAGCTGATGATGGATTTAATCAAGTATTGCCGCGATCACAGCATCGAACAAATTTTGCAACTACCCGATGTGCAAGAGCGCGTCGAGCTGTATTTTGACCACGCCGAAAAAGCCAAAGAACAAATTTTGCGCTGCTCCGCCCAGCATGGCAATTTGGTAGTGCTGGATTTGCGCGGTGAAGAAACCATTTGGGCCGTGAACCGCTTCATGATTTATGCGCTGTTCCCTACGGCCAATATCTCTATCCATGTGCTGTGGGGCTTGCAAAAACAAAATACTGTATTTGCCACCGGCAAATCTATTTTGGACCGCAGCAGCAAAACCCATGTCGGCAACCTGATGCTGGAATACCACGGCGGCGGCCACAATGCCGCTGGCACCTGCCAAATCAGCAATGACCAAGCCGATGCGTTGCTGCAAACCCTGATTCAGCGGATTAATGCTGACGGCTAAAAATACGGCACCCCGCCCGCAATGGTGGGGGCTACTGTGATGGTGTCGGGTTACGATGCGCGAACCAGACCTACAGGCTATCATCCGCAAAAAATTAGGTTTGTCTAAATATCATGCGGTTGAGGTTGTCCTGTGGGTGCTGTAGGATCGTCCAACTTTATTCGACTGACAGTCAGCGTGGGGCCGTCGCCTAATCCTAGTTAGGGGTTTCGTCCTGCGGGATGTCCTTTTCAAACTCATAGACACCATTCAGCGTCCCAGGCAGCGTCCGCGTGATTTCTTCGAGTTCGTTCGCAGCAGCACTCACATACAACTGCCACCATGTTTCAGTCCTTCCGCTTTTGTGTTCCACCGGAAGCCGGAGCGCGTTAATCAACAAGTGCAGCCTCGCTGTTGTTTTGCTGAGTTCAATTTCCCACTTGCCGCCCTCATACATCGCGCCCCAATGTTCTCCGTGTTCTTTTCCTTTGTGAAACCCGTGGCCCCATTGCTTGCTCATTTTGTTTCCTTTCAAAATTCAGTTCTAACGTTCCGCTCAACGCGGACACGCAAAAGCGTGCCGGTTAGCTAGTGGCGTTAGATAAGGAAGGTACCATTGAATTTCAATCAAGTCCGCACAGTCCTCGAAACCTTGACACAAAGCCTGCCAGCTTTGTTCTCAAATATAGAGATTCAATATTATTTTTTTGATAATAGCTTGCCAATTGGTGATTGGTCACGGCCAGAAAGCATGGGAATGCTTGTCACAGGTGACGGTATCGGCTGTAAGAGTGGAGTCTATTTTTTTGCCTCACCCGAAGGTGAGATCATTTATATTGGCAAAGCAACGAAAAGCAACTTGCATCATCGAGTGTGGGATCACTGCAAGACACCGATGATCATGCACAACGGGAAACGGACGTTTCCAAGAAATGGTTTCAGTTGCGCTAGATACTCTAGCCAAGCAAATTACATCCTCAGTGGTGATGCTCGTCTCGGAGTGGTGACAGTGTCAGATCCAGAACTTGTTTCTCTTATGGAGGTCTTCTTACATACTATGTACATCAAGGAGCATAATGTATTGCCTGCACTTAATAAACAAATTGGGTAAGCTCCTGCGGCTTGGTCTAACCAGACGCTCAAGCGGACAGCTTCCAGCTGCCGCTTACCTTAGTTCGTTAGAAAATTTATGAAATTAATTAAATCTACCCCAACACGAGGTGAAGACGGCGAGAACATCTACACAGATGAAGTTGTAATGATTTCTGATGATGCCGACTCGCTTCGAGCAAAAGCACATGATTTATGCCAAGGCATGGGAATTAATTCTGAACCTTGGTGCAGCAGATATCCAGTAATGGGCAATGACGAAGTTCAGCCAGATCATGAATGGGTCATGAAGTTGTCCAACGACATTGGCTTCATCATTGAAAAATAAATCAGCTTCTAACCCAGCGCTCAAGCCGACCCGCCTTCGGCGGTCGACTTAGCTTTTTCGTTAGCCACTTCTCAACAAACTGCTTATGCTTAGAAAAATTCTTTCTTGCCTGCCTGCCGTACTACTGGCTGCTGCAGCACCTACATCTTCTTTCGCTCAATCAAAAACAGAATCTGAAGAGAAAATTATTGCTCTTACAGTTCTAAAAAAATATTCAGAAACTGTTTCTTGCGGAAGCAGCTTTGAAGAAGAAAAATCAGTTCGTAAATTTTTAAAGAATGTCTACACCATTGAACGAGATGAAGAAATGGGTAGTGCTACATATTTCATATTATGGGATGGCGATATCGGCTGCAATGGTGGGTCTGCAACACACTCATTTATGATAAGTGAGGTAGGTCGCTTTACGGAATCCAGACCATTCCTCGTTTTAAATAACGATGCTTTTGGCGAAGATTTTTCCAAAAACATAAATTCCAGATTTATTGAAAAGCTTCAAAAAATTAACAACGAAAAATTTTTAGTCGTATCATCAGAGCACGGGGAAAATGATGCCAATAATTTCCCTAGCAAAAAATATCAATACACTGTTGATAGAATAAAATTCCAATGGAAAGTGACCGGCAAAAAATATCTTGGAAAAAATAATTATTAAATCTATCGTCTAACCACTCGTCGCAGCCGACCGCCTACGGCGGCGGCTAAACTCAGGGCGTTCGGCGTCATGCACTTCAGGCACACAGCCGTTTCCACAGTCACCGGCCCTTTGCGGCTTTTAGCTTCGTGCCGGTCAATCTGGTCACTCAGTTCCTGCGGGTATTTCCACTTCCCACAGCGCCCGCACTCCTTCTGTCGCAATCCTGCCTTGTGCTGCACTTCGGCCCATTCGTGCCAGGCCAGGTATCCTTCTGGCGCTTGGTCGCCGGGCTTGAAATCTGGAATCATGCAGATAATACCGTTAAAACCGCGCCCGCTTAATCTTGTGCAAGCCTCGTAGGTTGGGTTGCGTGCAACCCAACATCACCATAACAGGTGCACAATTTTGTTACGGTGGGTGGGTGTTGGTCTTGAAGATGTTGGGTTACATCCGTAACCCAACCTACGCTCTATTTACTTTTGTAAGGAAACTTAAAAAATGGATATCCCAAAAATATTCAATATCATGGAAAGTGCACACCGCATTCATAATCCGCTCACACCAGAGAAGTTAGCCACTCTCGGTGCCGCCTTGCGTCTAAAGCCAGGTGATCGTATTTTGGATCTTGGCAGTGGTTCGGGTGAGATGCTGTGTACTTGGGCACGCGACTACGGCATTGTCGGGACAGGTATCGACATGAGCCAGTTATTCAGCGATCAAGCAAAGTGCCGTGCAGAAGAACTAGGGGTCGCTGAGCGTATTGAGTTCATTCATGGCGATGCTGCGGGTTGTATCTCCGATGAGAAGGTGAACGTGGCCGCTTGTGTTGGGGCTACTTGGATCGCTGGGGGAGTTGCCGGCACTATCGAACTTCTTGCCCGAAGCCTGCGCCCCGGAGGCATCATCCTGATTGGCGAACCTTACTGGCGGCAACTGCCGCCAACGGAAGAGATTGCCAAGGGATGTTTAGCCAACGCTATTGCTGATTTTCTGGTGTTGCCAGAACTGATCGCATCTTTCGGTCAGTTGGGCTATAACGTGGTTGAAATGGTACTCACCAACCAAGAGGGCTGGGATCGGTACGAGGCAGCCAAATGGTTGACCATGCGCCGATGGCTTGAAGCCAATCCGGATGATGAGCTGGCCCAAGAAGTGCAATCGAAATTGGCCTCCGAACCTGAGCGTTACGCTGCTTATACACGCGAATATATGGGCTGGGGCGTGTTCGCGCTGATGCCGCGATTCTGCTCAAAGTAGGAAGCAATGCCGCTGCGGGTCGCAGAAACGAGGTGTTCACCATGAATGCAGACACAATCATCCGAATCATCGCTCTATGCGTCGTTCTGGCTGGAGTAGAGACGCTTCATGGCATCGTGCGTATCAAGCTGATGACTCCACACATCGGAAAACATCGGGCCGTAAAGCTCAGTGCATTTACGGGGACACTTCTGGCGCTCGCTACATGTTGGGCGCTGGTTCCAGACATTGGCTTACAGTCTTCGCAAGCGCATCTCAATTTAGGCTTGGGTCTGGCCGCTTTCATGGCCGCCTTTGACATTGCAATTGGGAGGTGGCTTATGCGCAAGTCATGGGCGAAAATTTGGCCTGACTTTAACCCTCGAAATGGCAATTATCTGCTGTTCGGCCTGGTCGGACTTTCCATCAGTCCGCTGCTGGTCTGGTATGCAGAAGCTTAATACGGTAAGCGACACTAAGCACAGACCATAAAAAAACCCGCTAACTTTGCAGTTAGCGGGTTTTTGTATTTGGTTGCGCGAGAAGGATTTGAACCTTCGACCTTTGGGTTATGAGCCCAACGAGCTACCAGACTGCTCCATCGCGCGCTCTAATTATAACCTGCTTTTTTAGCTGTTTTATGCAGCTTCGGAAGAAATATTTTCTTCAGCCGTGATTTCGGTGCGTTCGACCAGCTCAACCAAGGCCATCGGGGCATTGTCACCGACGCGGAAACCCATCTTCAGGATGCGGGTGTAGCCACCGGGACGGGTGTTGAAGCGGGGGCCAAGCACGTTGAACAGCTTGGTCACGCTGTCACGGTCGCGCAGGCGGTCAAACGCCAGGCGGCGGTTGGCCACGGTGTCCACCTTGGCCAGGGTAATCATGGGTTCGACCACGCGGCGCAGTTCTTTGGCCTTGGGTACAGTGGTCTTGATGGCCTCATGCTCGATGAGCGAGTTCATCATGTTACGCAGCATCGCGAGGCGGTGCGAAGAAGTGCGATTGAGTTTACGAAGGCCGTTTCCGTGGCGCATGGTGCTTTTCCTTATTGATACAAATTAAATCGGGCAGCCGTATCAGGTACTGCCCGAGGCACTGCCCCATCCAAGGGGCACAAGATTATAGCGACAGCTTAACGCTTGTCCAAGCCAGCGGGTGGCCAGTTTTCCAGCTTCATACCCAAGGTCAGACCGCGCGAAGCCAGCACTTCCTTGATTTCGTTGAGCGACTTGCGACCCAGATTTGGGGTCTTGAGCAACTCGTTCTCGGTGCGCTGAATCAGGTCACCGATGTAGTAAATGTTTTCGGCTTTCAGGCAGTTGGCCGAACGCACAGTCAATTCCAACTCATCGACCGGACGCAACAGAATCGGATCGAAACTGGCGCTGCTGCGGCCACCGCCAGAAATTTCACCCAGACCTGGCAACTCGCCACCGTCCAATTGGGCAAACACGGCCAGCTGCTCGACCAAAATACGGGCCGACTTGCGTACCGCATCTTCAGCGGTGATGGCACCGTTGGTTTCAATCTCAAGTACCAGCTTGTCCAAGTCGGTACGCTGCTCGACGCGGGCGCTCTCGACGGTGTAGCTCACACGCTTGACCGGCGAGAAAGAGGCATCCAGCACAATACGGCCAATGCTCTTGGTAGGCTCGTCGGCATAGCGGCGCATGGTGCCGGGCACGTAACCACGGCCTTTTTCTACCTTGATCTGCATGTCCAACTTGCCGCCTTGCGACAAATGGGCAATGACATGGTCAGGGTTGATGATTTCGACATCGTGCGGTGTTTGAATATCGCGCGCCGTGACAATGCCTTCACCATCTTTACGCAGGCTCAGGGTCACCTCATCACGGTTGTGCAGCATAAACACCACGCCCTTGAGGTTGAGCAAGATGTTGACGACATCTTCCTGCACACCATCAATCGACGAATACTCGTGCAACACCCCGGCAATGGTCACTTCTGTCGCTGCATAACCCACCATCGACGATAGCAGAACACGGCGCAGGGCGTTGCCCAACGTGTGGCCATAGCCACGTTCAAACGGCTCTAGCACTACTTTGGCGCGGTTGTAGCCCAGCTGTTCAACATTAATCGTCTTGGGTTTCAGCAAATTGGTTTGCATGCAGACTTCCTCTCAATACCCCCAGCTCGTTACACCGGTAAGGCTGGTGAAGCGCCTAAACCGCGATGCCTCGCGGTTCAGGTACGGTTTTCAACTATATCGCAGAGCGATTAGCGCGAATACAATTCAACAATCAAAGATTCGTTGATGTCAGCACCGAACTCATCGCGGTCCGGAGTCTTCTTGAACACGCCCTCGGCCTTGTCCACGCTCACTTCTACCCAAGCAGGGAAGCCCACTTGTTGGGCCAGTTGCAGGGCTTCGACAATGCGGTTTTGCTTCTTGGACTTTTCACGCACGGCCACCACATCACCGGCCTTGACCAGGTAGGATGGGATATTGACCGACTGGCCGTTCACGGTAATCGCCTTGTGCGACACCAATTGGCGAGCTTCAGCGCGGGTAGAACCGAAACCCATGCGATAGGCTACGTTGTCCAAACGCGATTCCAGCAGGCTGAGCAGGTTGGCACCGGTGTTGCCCTTCTTGCCGTCCGCAGCTTCAAAATAACGGCGGAATTGTTTTTCCAACACGCCATACATGCGCTTGACTTTTTGCTTTTCGCGCAGTTGCAGACCGAAGTCAGAGGTACGGGCACCCGAAGTGCGACCGTGCTGACCGGGCTTGGAATCGAACTTGGCCTTGTCCGCAATCGAGCGACGGGCGCTCTTGAGGAACAAGTCCGTGCCTTCACGGCGGGAGAGTTTGGCCTTAGGGCCGAGGTAACGTGCCACGAGAACTTCCTTTTATTTCATCTACCGCAAGTGCATTGCGGGAGCCGCCTGAAACGCTGTTATGCAGCGCAGGCGGCGGTGGGCTTTGAATCAATCAGATGCGACGGCGCTTTTGTGGGCGGCAACCGTTGTGTGGCACCGGGGTCACGTCGGCAATCGAAGTGATACGGATACCCAAGGCACCCAGAGCGCGCACCGAAGACTCACGACCGGGGCCGGGACCTTTGATTTCGACATCCAGGTTTTTAATACCTTGTTCGATAGCAGCGCGGCCAGCGACTTCGGAAGCGACCTGAGCAGCAAAGGGGGTCGATTTACGCGAACCCTTGAAGCCCTGACCACCCGAAGATGCCCAAGACAAAGCATTGCCTTGGCGATCGGTAATCGTGATGATGGTGTTGTTGAACGACGCATGCACGTGGGCGATGCCGTCAGAAACGTTCTTGCGAACTTTTTTACGAACACGCTGGGATGCGTTGTTGGCAGGAGATTTAGCCATATTGATCTTTCAATCTCTTTATTTCTTCAGTGCCGCTGCGCCTTTGCGCGGACCCTTGCGGGTGCGGGCGTTGGTGCGCGTGCGCTGACCACGCATCGGCAGACCGCGACGATGGCGGAATCCCCGATAGCAACCGATGTCCATCAGGCGCTTGATGTTCATCGTTGTTTCACGGCGCAGATCACCCTCGATGGTGAACTGTGCGATCTGGTCGCGAATCTTTTCAAGGTCGCCATCCGTCAGATCTTTGATCTTTTTGGAATAAGCGATGTCGCAGGCTTCGCAAATTTTGCGTGCGCGTGTGCGACCGATGCCATAAATGGCGGTCAGGCCAATTTCAGCATGCTGATGTGGCGGAATATTGATACCAGCGATACGTGCCATATGCGTCCTCTATACTTTTCTCATCAACCCTGACGCTGCTTGTGGCGCATGTCAGTGCAAATCACGCGCACCACACCCTTGCGGCGGATGATTTTGCAATTACGGCAGATTTTTTTAACCGAAGCAGAAACTCTCATTTCATTCTCCTAAAACTTTTAGCGCTTTCAAACCAGCATGGTACGAAAGACAAGACTCAAACGCCTGAACCCGCTTTGAAGTTCGCTTTTTTCAACAGCGACTCGTATTGCTGCGACATCATGTAATTTTGCACTTGGGACATAAAGTCCATCGTGACCACCACAATAATCAACAACGAGGTACCACCGAAGTAAAAAGGAACGTTGTACTTGAGGATCAGGAACTCTGGCAACAAGCAAACAAAGGTGATGTAAGCCGCACCAATCAGCGTCAGACGCAGCAAAATCTTGTCGATATAACGTGCTGTTTGATCACCGGGCCGAATACCAGGAATAAATGCGCCGCTTTTCTTGAGGTTGTCTGCTGTTTCGCGGCTGTTAAATACCAATGCCGTATAAAAAAAGCAGAAAAACACAATGGCTGTGGCATAAAACATTACATAAATCGGCTGACCGGGGGTCAGTGTTGCTGCAATGTCTTTGAGCCAGCGCATGGACTCACCCGCACTGAACCAGTTCACAACGGTGGCGGGCAGCAAAATGATGGACGAAGCAAAGATGGGAGGAATCACACCTGCCATGTTCAACTTCAGTGGCAAGTGCGAAGACTGACCACCATACACCTTGTTACCCACCTGACGCCGAGCATAATTGACCAGAATTTTACGCTGCCCACGCTCGACAAACACCACGAAGTAAGTGACCAAGGCCACCAACAACACAATGATAATCGCAGCAATAATGCTCATGGCACCGGTACGCACCAGCTCTAACAAACCACCAATCGAGCTGGGCAGGCCAGCAGCAATACCAGCAAAAATCAGGATGGAAATACCATTACCCAAACCACGCTCAGTAATTTGCTCGCCCAACCACATCAAAAACATGGTGCCAGCCGTTAAACTGACCACCGCCGTCATACGAAAACCAAAGCCGGGTGATAAAACCAAACCAGCTGAGCTTTCTAATGCCACTGCAATACCCAAGGACTGAAAAATAGCCAGCCCTAAAGTACCATAGCGAGTATATTGCGTGATTTTGCGGCGACCGGCTTCGCCCTCTTTCTTCATTTGTTCGAAAGCGGGCACAGCGTAGGTCATCAGCTGCATGATGATCGATGCCGAAATATACGGCATGATTCCCAGCGCAAACACCGTGAAGCGGGACAGCGCACCACCCGAGAACATGTTAAACAGGTTCAGGATGCCGCCCTGCTGGCTATTGAACAGCTGCTGCAGCTGGGTTGGATCAATGCCCGGAACGGGAATATGAGCCCCCGTCCGGTACACCACCAACGCCAACAAGAGAAAAACCAGTCGGCGACGCAAATCGCCGAATTTTCCAGTTTTTGCCACGGAAGCAGTGCTAGTAGCCACAGCTTTTTTCCTTCGGGCAGGCGTTAAGCTACGCTGCCGCCAGCAGCTTCAATCGCTGCCTTGGCACCAGCCGTTGCAGCGATACCGCTGAGCTTGACTGCGGTAGTGATAGCGCCGCTTTGGATGACTTTGACCGTGCGGGTCAGATCGTTGATCAGGCCAGCTTGTTTGAGGGCCAGTTGATCGACTTCTGCCAGACCCAAACGGGCGACATCGCTGAGGGTGATTTCGGCATTGAAGCGCAAAGTCAGCGACTTGAAACCACGCTTGGGCAAGCGGCGTTGCAAAGGCATTTGACCGCCTTCAAAACCGACTTTATGGTAGCCGCCCGAACGCGATTTTTGACCTTTGTGGCCACGGCCAGCGGTTTTGCCCAGACCAGAGCCAATGCCCCGGCCGACGCGACGCTTGGCGTGCTTGGCACCGTCTGCGGGCTTGATGTTATTGAGTTCCATCATCAACCTTTCAGACGATTTTGACCAGATAACTGATCTTGTTGATCATGCCGCGCACTTCAGGCGTGTCTTGCAGTTCGCTGACACTGTTGAGTTTACGCAGGCCCAGACCACGCACGGTGGCGCGGTGGGATTCTTTCGTGCCAATCGGGCTGCGAACCAGCTGGATTTTCACGGTTTGTTGTGTAGACATTGTCAAAGCTCCTGTCAGACGAAGAGGTCTTCGACCGACTTGCCGCGCTTGGCCGCTACTGCACCGGGGGTGGTGGAGTTGGTGAGCGCATCAAAGGTGGCACGAACCATGTTGTAGGGGTTGGACGAACCGTGGCTCTTGGCCACGATGTCGGTGATACCCAACACTTCAAACACAGCGCGCATAGGGCCGCCAGCAATCACACCGGTACCCTTGGGGGCCGGGGCCATCATGACGGAAGCAGCACCGTGGTGGCCTGTCACTTGGTGGTGGATGGTACCGTTTTTGAGCGATACTTTAACCATGTTGCGACGGGCTTCTTCCATCGCCTTTTGCACAGCAGCGGGCACTTCTTTGGATTTGCCTTTGCCCATGCCAACGCGACCATCGCCATCACCCACTACAGTCAGTGCAGCAAAGCCGAGGATACGACCGCCCTTGACCACTTTGGTGACGCGGTTGACCGCGATCATCTTCTCGCGCAGTCCGTCGTCGCGGCCTTCGTCTTGCACTCGGGGTTGAAATTTAGCCATTTTGTATTCCGTTCCGCTTAGAACTGCAAACCTGCTTCACGGGCTGCGTCGGCCAGAGCCTTGACGCGACCGTGGTAGGCAAAGCCTGCGCGATCAAATGCAACTTTTTCGACACCTGCGGCCTTGGCCTTTTCAGCAATGCGCTTGCCGATGGCTTGGGCTGCAGCAGTGTTGCCACCTTTGCCAGAACCACCGAGTACGCTGCGTACTTCGGCTTCGGCGGTAGAGGCACTGGCCAGCACCTTGGTGCCGTCGCCGGAAACCACGGTAGCGTAAATATGGAGGTTCGTACGGTTTACCGACAGACGGGCAACACCTTGCTGGGCAATGCGGATGCGGGTCTGGCGGGCACGACGAAGACGCTGCTCTTTCTTGGTCAACATATTGCAGCTCCTTATTTCTTCTTAGTCTCTTTGATCGTGACTTTTTCGTCCGCATAGCGGATGCCCTTGCCCTTGTAGGGCTCGGGTGGACGAACGGCACGAATCTCAGCGGCAATTTGGCCTACGCGCTGGCGGTCGGCACCCTTGACCACGATTTCAGTCGCGGTAGGCGTAGCCACGGTGATACCGGCGGGCATATCAAAATTGACGGGGTGGGAGTAACCCACGGCCAAATTGAGTTTGTTGCCACTGGCTTGGGCTTTGTAACCCACACCAATCAGGGTCAGCTTCTTTTCAAAGCCTTTACTAACACCCAACACCATGTTGTTGACCAACTGGCGGAAGGTGCCACTCATGGCGTTGGCTTCGCGCGATGCGTCGATGGGCTCAAAAGAGATTTTGCCATCGGTGTTGGTAATCTTGACCAGAGCGTTCTGGGTCAGAACCAAATTACCACCAGCGCCTTTAACGCTGATTTGGTCGTCTTTGATGGCGACATCCACACCTGCGGGGATGACGACGGGCGATTTTGCTACACGGGACATTTCAGTTTCTCCTCAATGTCACGGCTTAAGCCACGTAGCAAAGCACTTCGCCACCGACACCGGTAGCACGCGCTTTGCGGTCGGTCATCACACCCTTGGGCGTGGTGACAATGGCCACGCCGAGGCCATTCATGACCTGGGGGATGGCATCACGGCCCTTGTACACGCGCAGGCCGGGGCGGCTCACACGCTCAATACGCTCGATGACCGGACGGCCAGCGTAGTACTTGAGGGCGATTTGGAGTTCGGATTTGCCGGCTTCGGTCTTGACCTCGAAACCGTCAATGTAACCCTCGTCCTTCAGCACTTGGGTGATGGCAATCTTCACTTTGGAAGAAGGCACGCTCACGGTGGCTTTGGAAACCATTTGGGCATTGCGGATGCGGGTCAGCAAGTCAGCGATGGGATCACTCATGCTCATGTTGTATCTCTCCTGCCTGCTTACCAGCTGGCCTTGGTGACACCGGGGATGTCGCCTGCAAAAGCCAGTTCGCGGATCTTGGCGCGGGCCAAGCCGAATTGACGGAAAGTACCACGGGGGCGACCGGTGATTTCGCAACGGTTGCGCTGGCGCGTGGGATTGGCGTTGCGTGGGAGCTTTTGCAAGCCCAGACGGGCTGCATCACGCTCTTCATCGCTGCGCTTGGCATCAGAGGCGATGGCCTTGAGTTCGGCGTGTTTGGCGGCGTATTTGGCCACCAGTTTATCGCGCTTGAGTTCGCGCTGGATCAAAGCTTGTTTTGCCATACGCCGCCTCAGTTCTTGAAGGGGAAACGGAAACCGGTCAGCAGTGCTTTGCACTCTTCGTCGGATTTGGCCGTTGTGGTGATGCTGATATTGAGACCGCGCAGGGCATCGACCTTGTCGTACTCAATTTCAGGGAAGATGATTTGTTCTTTGACACCGATGTTGTAGTTGCCACGGCCATCGAAGGCGCGACCGGAGATACCCCGGAAGTCGCGCACGCGCGGCAGTGCAATGGTGACAAAGCGGTCTAGGAATTCATACATCTGCACACCGCGCAGAGTGACCATGCAACCAATGGCTTGGCCTTCGCGGATTTTGAAACCAGCGATGGCTTTCTTGGCCTTGGTGACTACGGGCTTTTGGCCAGCAATCTTGGTCAAATCAGCCACGGCGTTGTCCATGACTTTTTTGTCGGCCACGGCTTCGGATACACCCATGTTGAGGGTGATCTTGGTCAGGCGCGGCACCTGCATGGGCGAGGTATAACCGAACTGCTTCATTAGTTCGGGGGCGAGTTTTTCGCGGTAGATTTTTTGGAGTCGTGCCATGTTTTACCCCTTAGGCCGTCTTGATTTCAGCGCCGCTGGACTTGAACACGCGCACGTGCTTGCCGTCTGCTTGCAGCTTGATGCCAACGCGATCAGCCTTGCCCGTGGCGGCATTGAAAATGGCCACATTGGACTGGTGAATAGGCATGGCCTTGTCAATAATGCCGCCAGTCGTACCCTTCATGGGGTTGGGCTTGACGTGTTTTTTGACCAGATTGATGCCTTCGACCACCAGATGGGAGTCATCAGCGCGCAGCGTTACAGTGCCGCGCTTGCCTTTGTCGCGCCCGGTGAGTACGACGACTTCGTCGCCCTTGCGAATCTTATTCATCGCGCCGTCCTTAGAGAACTTCAGGAGCCAGGGACACGATCTTCATGAACTTCTCGGTACGCAGTTCACGCGTCACGGGTCCAAAGATGCGGGTGCCAATGGGCTCCAGCTTTGCATTGAGCAACACTGCTGCGTTGCCATCGAATTTGACGAGCGAGCCATCGCCACGGCGAATGCCTTTGGCGGTACGGACAACCACTGCGCTGTAAACCTCGCCTTTTTTGACGCGGCCACGTGGAGCGGC
The DNA here is from genome assembly GCF_028686475.1 of Giesbergeria sp. GTDB lineage: Bacteria > Pseudomonadota > Gammaproteobacteria > Burkholderiales > Burkholderiaceae_C > Simplicispira. The sequence goes on from NZ_JAQUCA010000017.1 coordinate 48,133, forward strand.
TTCCTTGACGCTCACCTTGATGATGTCGCCAACACTGGCATAGCGACGCTTAGACCCGCCCAGCACTTTAATGCACAGGACGGACTTGGCGCCGGTATTGTCGGCAACGTCTAACCGGGTTTCTGTTTGGATCATTTTAATATTCCCAACTTGCACCAACAAGATCAACAGCCCCAGAGAAACTCTCAAGCGCTGCCAACCAGCCAGTCAGTCTTGGGCCCGTCGTCAGCGGCGCAAACCATTTGCAGCGCTTCTTGTGGGGCAGAAACTTCGCTTTTTGACGGCGAAGCCCGCTATTGTTTCAAAAAAATTCTGGGGTGTCAATGCCTAGTGCCTTTTTATTGCCTTAAAAAGACAGCCAACAGCACGCAGCAAGCGGCTACGATGCCATTCTTTACTTGATTGTTGGAGACTTTTCACATGTCCGCATCTACTGCAATTCGTTTTCCGGCCATCGCTTTCATTGGCGGCGGCAACATGGCCAGTGCTATTTTAGGCGGCCTGATGCACCAAGGGCTGCCTCTGAGCCAGATTGAAGTGGTGGAGCCTTGGGAGCCTGCCCGTGCCGCTTTGCAACAGCAGTTTGGTGTGCTGGCCCAAGCCAGTGCTGGCCCGCAGTTGGAGCGCGCCGAGGTGGTAGTCTGGGCGATCAAGCCGCAAACCTTCAAAGAGGCGGCACTGACTACCGGCACCCATACTGGCAAAGCACTGCATCTGAGCGTGGCCGCTGGGGTGCGTAGCGATAGCATTGCCCACTGGCTGGGCAGTGAACGGGTGGTGCGCGCCATGCCCAATACACCGGCTTTGATTGGTCAGGGTATCAGCGGTTTGTATGCACGCCCCACGGTGAGCGAGGCTGAACGGCAGTTGGTGGCACAGATTATGGCCTCTACGGGCGAGCATTTGTGGGTGCCAGAAGAAGCGCAATTGGATGCGGTGACGGCCTTGTCTGGCTCTGGTCCGGCGTATGTGTTTTATTTTTTAGAGGCGATGGTGCAGGCCGGGGTGGAGATGGGCTTGGGTGCGGCACAGGCCGAGCAATTGGCGATTGCTACCTTTGCTGGCTCTTCGGAGTTGGCACGGCGTTCGCACGAGTCGCCCGCTGTACTGCGCGAACGGGTGACATCGAAAGGCGGCACCACCTATGCAGCATTGGAATCTATGCGCGCTGCCGAGTTGAATCGGCACTTTATTGCAGCTTTGCGCGCCGCACAGGCACGCGCCCACGAGCTGGGTGATGCCTGTGAGGCTTAATGGCCTTTAAGCCCGCACCAAGTAGCTGGCGACAATACCGACAAACACGGTAAAGCCCAACCAGTGGTTGACGCGAAAGGCGTGGAAGCAGCCCTCGCGGGTGCGGGTGCGAATCAGCTGCCAATGCCAGAGTACCTGCGCCAAAGCCACGGCCAACGCTAGGTAAAAAGCCATGCCCAAAGCCTGTGGTGCCAACGCCAGCCACCACAGGCCCAAAAAGAGCAGATAAAACAGCACAATCGCGGCCACATCAAAACGACCCAGGGTGATAGCAGAGGTTTTGATACCAATTTTGAGGTCATCGTCGCGGTCCACCATCGCGTACTCGGTATCGTAGGCCAGCACCCAAAACAGGTTGCCCAGCCACAGCAACCAAGCCCACCACGGCACGCTGCCTTGCACTGCGGCAAAGGCAATCACGATACCAAAATTGAAGGCAATGCCCAAAACGGCTTGTGGCATGGCCAAAAAGCGCTTGGTAAACGGGTACAGCACCGTCACCAACAGGGCGGCCACCGACCAAGCGATAGCGGCGGCGTTGGTGGTCAGCACCAGTGCCAAGGCCAGCAAGCTGAGTACCACGCCCACGGCGATGGCCTCGCGCACCGACACTTGGCCCGAGGTGATAGGGCGCTGCGCGGTGCGCTTGACGTGGCGGTCAAAGTGGCGGTCGGCCACGTCGTTGATACAGCAACCAGCGCTACGCATCAGGATGGTGCCCAACACAAACACGGCCAACAGATGCCAGCCCGGAAAGCCGCCAGCCGCCAGCCACAGGGCGCTGAGGGTGGGCCACATCAGCACCAACCAACCGGCAGGTCTGTCCCAGCGGATTAAATCAAGGTACAGGGACAAACGGCTACGGCTACGGCTCGCGGTGGACATACGATGATTAAGGCGATGGAGGCTCGTCCAGCGTGCGCGCTACCACAACACCCTGCAAAAAGGCCAGCCACAAGGGGTTAGCGCCCCAGCGGGCCACCAGATGGCGCGCTTGCAGCAAATCGCGCGCTGCGCCCAAGCGCTCTTGCAATTGCTGGGCGGCGCGGTGCTGTTGTTGCAGGCGTTTGGGCAGCAGCGGGGCCAGTGCGTGTACGTTGTAACGCAAGCGTTTGGCCAGAATACGCACTTCGTGTTGGCGCTCTATGCCCTCGGGGGAGTGGTCGTGCTGGCACTGGTGCAGCATTTGCTCCAATCGCTTAGCCAAACGCAAGGCACGGCGACGCAGGGCTTGGAGGCTCCGTGCTTGCGCTTTGGCCGACTGGGGGGCCACGGTAGCGGCCAAGGGGCCATCCAGTAATTCTAGCCAGTGTGACAGCGCCAGCAAGGCAGCGCCTACGCTGGGCTGCATTAAAGCGGCGCGCACAGCGGCGCGCTCTTGGCTGGCGGCTTGACCCAGCGCCGTTTGTAATTGCTGCCACTGCTGGGGCATATCGGCCCCAGCCTCGTGCTGGCTGTGTTGGAGATAGGCTTGCGCCAAAGGCGGCAGGGTTTCGGTGCGGGCCACATCCAAATCGCGCAAAGCCCCCAAGCTGCCCAAAAGGGGCTGCAAAGCCTGCAAGGGTGGCAAGGCCCAATCTGGCAGCAAGGGACGCAACATGCGCCACAAACTGCGGAAACGCCGCCAACCGACACGCGCTTGGTGAACCAGCTCTGGCGCATCATTGGTTTGTAGGCGATATAAGTTGGCGGTAAATTGCAAGAATGCCTCGCCCAACACCTGCCGGGCGATACGGGCCAGGCTATCGCTGGGGCTGACTTTGGGCGGCTGGGCCAGCACGGCAAGCACAGGAGCCGCTGGATTAGCCGCTGGATTAGCCGCTGAATGGGCCGATGCTTGCAAAGCAAAGCCACGTTCGGCCTTGCTGGCCGCCAAAGGCAGCACCGCCACGCTGCGTGCAATACGCCCGGCCAAGTCCAACAAGGCGGCCGGTGAACCAGCGATTAACTCCAACTCCAACTCGCACAGTGGCACGCTGCGGCCTGCGGCTGTGATGCTGCCTATGTCGAGCGCAACTTCAATTTGACTGCCATCGCGCTGGCGCACCAGCCAAGTGGTGCGCTCAAACTCGGTGGTAAAGCAGGGTTGCAAGGCGGCAGACAGACTGCTATCGGCATCCATTTGCGGCCACGGCGAGTTTTGTAGCAGCTCCAGCGCCAGCGCGGGGGCGGGCACGGGCATTTCCCACTCGCCGCGCACGCTGAAAGCCGAATCGCCTTGGCCTGCGGTTTTGAGGGTTTGCCGCCACTGCGGCTGCTCTGGACTGCCCAAACGGCGCAGACGCAAGGCTACGCGCTGGCGGCGCAGGGCTTGGTCGGGGGTATCAAAGTATTGGCTAAACACCCTCTGGCGCTGCGCTTTGCGCCGCGCCAACACCGGACTGGCCGCCACAGCCGCCGCTATCGCTTGCACATCGGCACCGGGCAGGGCCAGTTTGACCTCGATTTCGGTGGGTGCTGCGCTGGCAGCAACCTTGGAGCGGCGGGCCATCGTTCAGTCTTCCAGCAAGGAGCGCAACATCCAAGCGGTTTGCTCGTGTACCGTCAAGCGCTGGGTGAGTAAATCTGCCGTAGGCTCGTCGCTGGCTTTGTCCACTACGGGGAACAGGGCGCGCGCAGTGCGGGCGACGGCTTCGTGGCCCTCGACCAAAATACGCACCATCTCCAAAGCCTTGGGTGGCTTGGTGGGGGCATCGGGCACGCTGGCGAGTTTGCCAAACTCGGCGTAAGAGCCGGGCGCGGGATGGCCCAAGGCACGGATGCGCTCGGCAATCGGGTCCACGGCGTTCCACAGCTCGGTGTATTGGCCCATGAACATGGTGTGCAGGGTGTTGAACATCGGGCCAGTGACGTTCCAGTGGAAGTTGTGCGTGGTCAGGTAGAGGGTATAGGTGTCGGCCAACAAGTGCGACAGCCCTTGGGCAATGGCGGCGCGGTCTTTATCGCTGATGCCAATATGGATGGCAGGGGCAGTGGTTTTGGTGCTTTTGGCCATGATGGTACATCTCCTCTGAACAATGAACTGCCACTGTAACCCAGCCAGCGCTGGAGGGTGCAATACCACTTAGGATAGGCGCTGCACGCCCGGCAATTCACAAGCGTAAATGGCATTGCGTAGCGCGGCAATGGCCTCGTAGCGGGTAAAACTGCGCCGCCATACCAATACCACCCGGCGCATGGGTGGAGCGCTGCCATCGCCTTCTTCCATCGGCAAATAGCGGATATAGGTTTCATCGCTTTTGCGCCGCCGCACCGTGTTAATCAAGGCATCGCGCGGCACCGACATGCGCGGCACCAGCGTCACGCCCATGCCAGCGGCCACCATATATTTGATGGTCTCGAGCGAGGAGCCTTCAAACGATTTGCGGATACCCTCCGCATTGCTAGAGAAGCGGGCAAACTCGGGGCAAACTTCTAGCACATGGTCGCGGAAGCAATGGCCGGCCCCCAGCAGCAGCATGGTTTCATTGCGTAGGTCTTCGGCGCTTACGCTTTTGACATTGGCCAGCGGGTGCGTGCTGGGCACAGCGGCCATAAAAGGCTCATCGTAGAGCGGGGCCATCGCCAGCCCGGTATCAGGGAATGGCTCGGCCAAAACGGCGCAATCAATCTCGCCGGTACGCAGCATTTCTAGCAGACGCGCGGTCATGTTTTCTTGCAGCAACAGCGGCATTTGTGGCGTGCGCTCAATCGAGCGGCGCACCAACTCGGGCAGCAGGTAGGGGCCAATGGTGTAAATCACCCCCAGCGTCAGGGCACCGGCCAACGGGTCTTTGCCGCGCTTGGCAATCTCTTTGATGGCGGCAGCCTGCTCTAACACGCTTTGGGCTTGGCGCACAATTTCTTCACCCAGCTGGGTGACAGTGACCTCGCCCACACTGCGCTCGAACAGCTTGATGTCGAGTTCTTCTTCCAGCTTCTTCACAGCCACCGACAACGTGGGCTGGGAAACATAACAGGCATCTGCGGCTTTACCAAAGTGCTTTTCGCGCGCCACAGCAACGATGTATTTGAGTTCAGTCAGGGTCATAGGGGCTATTGTGCGGCCAAGCTTTGGCACAGTGCAAATTTCGTCAAGCGAATTGACTTGAAACCGCACGCAATGCCCATAACTGCATCGCTGCTGGCGCAAAGCCCTGCCCCCTCTGGCGCGCGGTGCGCGTATTTTTGCAATTTTGGTCTTTAAGAGAAAATTTTCTATGAGCAAACAAACCCTGCACTTTCAAGCCGAAGTGGCCCAACTGCTGCACTTGGTCACCCACTCGCTGTACTCTAACCAAGAAATTTTTCTGCGCGAGTTGGTCTCCAACGCCTCGGATGCTTGCGACAAACTGCGTTTTGAAGCCCTGAACAACAACGCCCTGTACGAGGATGCACCCAATTTGGAAGTGCGCGTGTCCTTTGACAAGGATGCCAAAACCCTGACCATCACCGACAACGGCATCGGCATGAGCGCGCAAGAGGCCATTGACCACTTGGGCACTATTGCCAAGAGCGGTACCAAAGACTTTATGAGCCGCCTAGAGGCCGACAAAAAGGCCGATGCCAAAGAGCAAGGCCAATTGATTGGCCAATTTGGTGTCGGGTTTTATTCCGGCTTTATCGTGGCCGACAAAATCACCGTCGAGTCGCGCCGCGCAGGTTTGGCCGCCGAAGAAGGCGTGCGCTGGATTAGCGCTGGCACGGGCGACTTTGAAGTCGAAACCATCAGCCGCACCCAACGCGGTACCAGCGTGATTTTGCACCTGCGTGCTGATGCCGAAGAGTACCTGAACGCTTGGAAGCTCAAGTCCATCATCAACAAATACTCCGACCATATCAGCCTGCCCATTTTGATGGAAAAGGAAGAATGGAAAGAGGGCGAGAACGACCAACCCGGCGGCATGGTCAAAACCGGCGAGTGGGAAACCATCAACAAGGCCAGCGCCCTGTGGACTCGCCCCAAGAAAGAAGTCACGGATGAGCAATATGCCGAGTTCTACAAAGCCATCAGCCACGATTTTGAAGCGCCCCTGACTTGGAGCCACAACCGTGTCGAGGGCAACACCGAGTACACGCAACTGCTCTACATTCCAGCCAAAGCCCCGTTTGACCTGTGGAACCGCGACAAAAAGGCCGGCGTGAAGCTGTATGTGAAGCGCGTGTTCATCATGGACGAGGCCGAAGCGCTGCTGCCCACCTACCTGCGCTTTGTCAAAGGTGTGATTGATTCAGCCGACTTGCCGCTCAACGTGAGCCGCGAACTGCTGCAAGAAAGCCGCGATGTGCGCGCTATCCGCGAAGGCAGCACCAAGCGCGTGCTGACGATGCTAGAAGACTTGGCCAAGCACGACAAGCACGAAGCCGCCGAAGGAACTGATGGCGTGACCGATGTGGTCGATGCCGACGACAAGGCCAAAGAGGGCAAATACAGCCAGTTCTACGCCGAGTTTGGCGCGGTGCTGAAAGAAGGTTTGGGCGAAGACTTTGGCAACAAAGAGCGCATTGCCAAACTGCTGCGCTTTGCCAGCACCAGCAGCGACACGCCCAGCGTCAGCTTGGCCGACTACAAAGCGCGCCTGAAAGAGGGCCAAGATGCCATCTACTACATCACCGCCGACAACTTGGCCGCCGCCAAAAACAGCCCCCAATTGGAAGTGTTCAAGAAAAAGGGCATTGAAGTGCTGCTGATGGTGGACCGCGTGGACGAATGGGCGCTCAACTACCTGCAAGAGTTTGACGGCACGCCGCTGCAAAGCGTGGCCAAGGGTGCGGTGGACTTGGGCAAGCTGCAAGACGAAACCGAAAAGAAAGCCGCCGAAGAAGCCGCCGAAGCCTTCAAGCCGGTGCTGGCCAAGCTGAAAGAAGCGCTGAAAGACAAGGCCGAAGATGTGCGCGTCACTACGCGCCTGGTGGACTCCCCGGCCTGCTTGGTGGTGCAAGACGACGACATGAGCACCCAACTGGCCCGTATGCTCAAGCAAGCTGGGCAAAAAGCCCCCGACACCAAGCCGGTGTTAGAGGTCAACCCAGAACATGCACTGGTGAAGAAGCTCGATGGCAGCGTGCATTTCCACGACTTGGCGCACATCTTGTTTGACCAAGCCCTGTTGGCCGAAGGTGGCCTGCCCGAAGACCCAGCCGCTTACGTCAAGCGCGTGAATGCGCTGCTGGTCTAAACGCTGTTCTGCTGCCGCCTGCGCCGTTTAGATTTGGCGCGGGCGCACCTTGCTGGCGGCCAGTTTGGCGTTCTGGCGCGCGCTGTCGGTGTCGGCAGCACGCGCCAGCGCCACCCCCATACGGCGCTTGGCAAAGCTCTCGGGCTTGCCAAACAAACGTAAATCGGTGTTGGGCACGCGCAGGGCCTCATCCACGCCATCAAACACAATCCCGCTGGCCTCCATGCCACCATAAATCACGGCACTGGCTCCGGGGTTACGTAAGCTGGCATCGACTGGCAAGCCCAAAATGGCGCGCGCGTGCAATTCAAACTCGCTTTGGTGTTGCGTGCAAAGCGTGACCAAGCCGGTATCGTGCGGGCGTGGACTGACCTCGCTGAACCAAACCTGCTCGCCCTTGACAAACAACTCGACACCAAACAAGCCTTGACCGCCTAAGTTGTCGGTCACGGTTTTGGCAATCTGGCGTGCCTTGTCTAAGGCTACCGGGTGCATGGGGTGTGGTTGCCAGCTCTCCACATAATCGCCGCCCACCTGTACATGGCCAATCGGGGCGCAAAAATGGGTTTCGATTTGGCCGTCAGCGCCCAAGGCACGCACCGTCAGTTGGGTGATTTCGTAATCGAAGTCGATAAAGCCTTCCACAATCACGCGCCCGTGGCTAACGCGGCCTCCGGCCATTGCATAGTCCCACGCCTTTTGCACATCTTCTGGGCCATCAATTTTGCTTTGGCCCTTGCCCGAGCTGCTCATCACCGGCTTGACGATGCAGGGATAACCAATGCCACCCTCAATCGCTGCTTGCAATTCGGCCAGCGAATCACAAAACTGGTACGGGCTGGTGGGTAGGCCCAAGGTTTCTGCCGCCAAACGGCGGATGCCCTCGCGGTCCATCGTTAAGCGGGCGGCACGGGCGGTGGGAATGACGCGCACCACACCGGCGGCTTCTAACTGCTCCAGCATCGGGGTGGCGATGGCTTCAATCTCGGGCACCACCAGATGGGGCTTTTCGGCCTCTATCAGGGCTTGCAATTGTGCTGGGTCACTCATGGCAATGGTGCGGGCATGGTGCGCCACTTGCTGGCCGGGGGCGTGGTCGTAGCGGTCCACGGCAATGGTTTCTACGCCCAAGCGTTGCAGAGCGATGAGCACCTCTTTGCCCAACTCGCCCGAGCCGAGCAACATTACTTTGGTGGCGTGGGGAGACAGGGGCGTACCCAGTGTGGTCATACAAAAGCCTAACTTTTCAGAAAAACAAATCCAACACACAGCAACAGGCCACCCGTTCAGAGCGCCTTCAAGCTGCTGCAACTGGCTACCACTTTAATGCAGAGTGCAAAATGCTGGCAGTGCGTCATAGAACTTGGTTATGCTGTACCACCCGCAGCATGAGCGAGCGCGAGACACTCGCCACGGGCATTGCCTTTGTTTTACTTTGAAAAGGATTTTTATATGAGTATCACCACTGTTGGCATCATCGGGGCCGGAACTATGGGCAACGGCATCGCACAGGTGTGCGCCGTTGCGGGTATCAACGCCATTTTGGTGGACATCTCTGAAGCAGCAGTGCAAAAGGGTTTGGCCACCGTGGCGGGTAGCTTGGATCGTCTGGTCAAAAAAGAAAAAATCAGCGCTGCTGACAAAGATGCCATCTTGGCACGCATCAAAACCAGCACCAGCTACGACGACCTCAAGGCCGCCGAACTGGTGATTGAAGCCGCCACCGAAAATCACGACATCAAGGTCAAAATTCTCAAGCAGATTGATGCGCTGGTTGGCCCTGAAGTCATCATTGCCACCAACACCTCGTCCATCTCCATTACCGAGTTGGCCGCTACCACCAGCCGCGCCGACAAGTTTGTCGGTATGCACTTCTTCAACCCCGTGCCGATGATGGCGCTGGTAGAGGTGATTCGCGGTCTGCAAACCAGCGATGCTACGCACGCGGCAGTGCAAGAGTTGGCCAAAGCCTTGGGCAAAACCCCCATTACCGTGAAGAACAACCCCGGTTTCGTCGTCAACCGTGTGCTGATTCCGATGATCAACGAAGCCTTCTTTGTGCTGGCCGAAGGCTTGGCCACGGCAGAAGACATCGACGCAGGCATGAAGCTCGGCTGCGGCCAGCCGATGGGGCCGCTGGCGCTGGCCGACCTGATTGGCTTGGATGTGTGCTTGGCTATTATGGAAGTGTTCCTCGAAGGCTTTGGCGACAGCAAATACCGCCCTGCCCCGCTGCTGAAAGAAATGGTGGCCGCTGGCCGCTTGGGCCGCAAGAGCGGCCAAGGCGTGTTCAAGTACTAAGCGCCTCGCAGTCTCTGGCCAACCGGGCTTAGCCTGGGTTGGCCGCCAAGCCAGTGTGTACCAGCGGTACACGCTGGCTTTTTTTGTTGCCACCGACAGCCGCAATGGTTGCACAATGGCTGGATGAATGCCACCCCCACCCCTGCTTTGGCTGCCCACCCTTTTTCTGCCCTCACGCCCGATGTGGTGTTGGATGCTTTAGCCAGCGTGGGCCTGTATGGTGATGGCCGCCTGATGGCCTTGTCCTCCTACGAAAATCGGGTTTATCAAGTCAGTTTGGAAGATGGCAGCCGGGTAGTAGCCAAGTTTTACCGCCCCGAGCGCTGGAGCAGCGCCCAAATTGCCGAAGAACACGCCTTTGCCGCCGAACTGCTAGAGGCCGAAGTGCCCGCCGTGGCCCCGCTGGTGCTACAAGGGCAAACGCTGCACCCGTATGGCGGTTTTGCTTTTTCGGTCAGTCCGTGGCGCGGCGGTCGCCAGCCCGAGTTGGACGATTGGGAGGTGCTAGAGTGGTTGGGCCGCTTTATGGCCCGCATCCACAACGTGGGCGCGATGCGTCCATTCAGCGTCCGGCCTACGCTCGACAGCGCCAGCTTTGGCACGGCCAGTTACGACTGGCTGCTGGCACACGACATGATTCCGCTGGATATGCGCTCTGGCTGGCGCGAAGCCTGCGAACAAGCGCTCAGTCTGATAGCCAGCGGCGGCACAGCAGGCTACCGCGTGCAAGATGCCACCCTGCTGCGCTTGCATGGCGATTGCCACCCCGGCAACATCCTTTGGACACCCTTGGATGAGTATGGGCGCGGTGGCCCGCATTTTGTCGATTTGGACGATGCGCGCATGGGGCCAGCGGTGCAAGACCTGTGGATGCTGCTCTCGGGTGAACGCAGCCAGCGCACGCAACAGTTGGCGGCTTTAATCGAAGGCTATGAGCAACTGCGCCCTTTTGACCGGCGCGAGCTGGCGCTGATAGAACCACTACGCACCCTGCGCCTGATTCATTACAGCGCTTGGCTGGCGCGGCGCTGGCAAGACCCGATATTTCCGATGAACTTTCCGTGGTTTGGCTCCAGCGACTATTGGCGCGGTCAAATCGACATGCTGCACGAGCAAATCGAAGCCCTGCAAGAAGCTCCACTCTGGCTACCATAGCTTTTATAGTTAAATTCTATAAGAACTAATTTTCTCTTTATTTTTACCGATGACTTCATAAGAATTTACAAACTCGCCCCCTTCATATGCACCATCGCCCACACGGACTAGACAAACGCCAGTTTCTGCACAGCGGTTTAGCCTTTGCTGCCACGCTGGGGTGGGGTAGCCCCGCGCTGGCACAGACCACTCCCCGGCCTTTGCTGCATATTGGCGTGACGCAAATCGTCTCCCATGCGGCCTTAAATGCCGACCAAAAGGGCTTTGAAGCCGCATTGGCCATTGCAGGCTTCAGAGAAGGGGTCAACCTGCGCTACCTGCGCCACAACGCCAATGGCAGCTTGGCCCAAGCCCAAAGCATTGCCGCGCTGTTGGTGCGCGAGCAGGTGGACTTAATCCACAGCATTGCCACCCCCACCACCCAAGCTGTGGTGCAGGCTACGCGCAGCATTCCGATTGTTTTTTCCTCGATTACCGACCCCCAAGGAGCCGGTATCGTGCCGCCCAGCATTGCACGCGGCCAAGCCAGCGGCACCAACGTGACCGGGGTGAGCGATTTATGGCCGGTGCTGCTGCAATTGGAAACCTACGCCAAAATGGTGCCGCACGCCAAACAGTGGGGCACCATCTACAACCCGACCGAACCCAACTCCATCACCCACATCAGGGCCATGCGTGCTGCCGCACAGCAATTAGGGTTACGACTAATTGAGGTACCGATTGAGCATAGCAACGAAGTCGGGGCGGCCGCTGGCTCTTTGGTCGGCAAGGTGCAAGCTTTTACCATCACCTCAGACAACACCACCGTGGCCAACTTAGAGGCACTGGTGGCGGTGGCCAACCGGCACCGCATTCCTCTGTTTACGGGCGACATCAACAGCGTAGCACGCGGCGTGGTGGCGGCTTATGGTCTCGATTATTTTTTGATTGGTTATGCGGCAGGCCAAAAGGCGATATTGGTACTCAAGGGAATACCTGTGGGTAACATTGCGTGGGAGCCGACAGAAAAGTTTAGTTTGGTGCTTAATTTGCGCGCGGCCAAACGGCAAGGCGTACACATCAGCCCGGCCCTGCTGCAAAAGGCGGATAAGGTGTTGGAATAACAAGCGGCGCCCTATTCAGGGCTGCAAAGCAGCGAGTGCTTGGCGCAAGCCTTGCGCGTGGCCATCGGCGGCGGCCAAGGCGGGGCCGACTTGCAATTGCACCCGGCCCCAAGCCGGATGGGGCGGCTGGTGCAGCGCCAAAGGCACACAGGGCAGCGCTAAACCAGCAGCGCGGGCGTGTTCTAGCACATGCAAAGCCTCTTGCTCCGAGGCCACGGCCAGCAAATCACCGTCACGCAACACCTGCAAAGCTGCTGCCAGCGCCTGTTGGTGCGCCAACGGGTTGGACTGCTCGGGCACCCAAGCAATCGCTTTCGACAGCCGCAGCAACCAGCCCCGCAGAGGCCGCTGCAACAGTGCGGGCTCGACCAGAAAGCAAATCGGGCGCGGGCTGGCCGCCAGCAGCAACAGACGGTCTGCAAAACGGGCATGGTGGCACACCAGTAGCGCCGCACCCGTGCTGGGCAAATGCTCATCGCCCACCACTTTAAAGTGATAAACCAAGCGCGACAGCACCCAGGCCATAAAACGCAACAGGTATTCGGGCACCAGCAAAAAGATATAGCCCGCCACCACGGCATTGGCCAGCCCGGTGGCCAAAAAGACCTCGGGCACCGTCCAGCCAGCCCCCAACAAAGCCCCCGCCAGCACCGAACTGGCAATCATGAACAAGGCATTGAGGATATTGTTGGCCGCAATGATGCGCGCGCGGTGCGTAGCTTGGCTGCGTAGCTGAATCAGCGCGTACATGGGTACGCTGTACAGCCCAGCAAACAGACTGAGCAAGAGCAAATCCAACACCACGCGCCAATGGGCAGGTTGGGCAATAAAAGCCGCTACGCCCATTTGTGCCGCTGGCGGCAAGCTGTGCGCGGCCCAGTACAAATCCACCGAGAACACGCTCATACCAATCGCCCCCAAGGGCACCAAACCAATCTCGACATGGCGGCGCGATAACACTTCGCACAACAAAGAGCCGGTGCCAATCCCCACCGAAAACACCACCAACAGCAACGAGGCCACATGGGCATCGCCATGCAGCACATCGCGGGCAAAGCTAGGGAACTGCGCCAAAAACACGGCCCCAAAAAACCACATCCAGCTAATACCCAGCAAAGAGCGAAACACCACGATATTGCCGTGCGCCAACTTCAGGTTGCGCCACGTCTCGCTGATGGGGTTCCAATTGATGTGCAACTGCGGGTCCGTCGCTGGTGCTGCCGGAATGAATTGCGCCAACGCCCGGCCCAGCAGCGCCAGCAGCAAGCAGGCCACAGCGACCGTGGTCGGGCCAATATGGGGCAAAGCCACCAGCAAGCCACCGGCCACATTGCCCAACAAGATGGCGACAAAAGTCCCCATCTCAATCATGCCATTGCCGCCGGTGAGTTCGCGCTCGCTCAGGGCTTGGGGCAAATAGGCAAACTTGACCGGGCCAAACAAAGTGGAATGCACGCCCATTAAAAAAGTACACCCCAGCAGCACGGCCACGCTGTCCGCCATAAAACCCCAGCCTGCCAGCAGCATGATGGCAATTTCCAGGTTTTTCACGAAGCGGATGATGCGCGTCTTCTCCAATTTATCGGTGAGCTGACCCGCCGTGGCCGAGAACAACAAAAACGGCAAAATAAACAGCGCCCCAATCACCAACCCGGCCAGCGATGGCGGCAGCCAAGCCACCTGAAGCTGGTACGTGACCAGCACGGTAAAGGCAAATTTGAACAGATTGTCGTTGGCCGCCCCGGCAAACTGTGTCCAGAAAAACGGCGCAAAGCGGCGCTGGCGCAGCAGGGCAAACTGATTGGGATGCTCGGGGTGGGACATGGCAGGCTTAGAAAAAGTGGCAGAGAGAGTGGCCTGCCATTGTGCCCACCGGTTGCTACGGCCACCGACAAAACTTGCGGCCAGGCGCATCTGGCGATACTGGCAGTATCTATGATGCACCCATGCTGGAACAACACATCGAACAAAGCTTCATCGCCAAACTGACGGGGCTGAAATACGAATACCGCGCGGACATCACCGACCGCACCGCGCTAGAGAAAAACTTCCGCCAGAAATTTGAAGCCCTGAACCGCGTCCGCCTCACGGATGCCGAGTTCGCCCGCCTGCTCGATGAAATTGTTACCCCGGATGTTTTTAGCGCTGCCAAAAACCTGCGTGCCATCAACGCCTTTACACGCGACGACGGCACGCCGCTGAATTACAGCCTTGTCAACCTCAAGGACTGGTGCAAAAACCACTACGAAGTCATCAACCAACTGCGTATCAACACCGACAACAGCCACCACCGCTACGATGTGATGCTGCTGATTAACGGCGTGCCTGTGGTGCAAATCGAGTTAAAAGCCCTGGACATCCCTCCGCGCCGGGCGATGGAGCAAATTGTCGAATACAAGCACGACCCCGGCAACGGCTACACCAAGACGCTACTTTGCTTCATACAGCTGTTCATCGTCAGCAACCGTGACCGCACCTACTACTTTGCCAACAACAACGCGCGTCACTTCGCCTTCCAGGCCGACGAGCGCTTTTTGCCCGTCTATGAGTTTGCCGACGAGGGCAACCGCAAAATCACCCACCTCGATGACTTTGCCGCGCACTTTCTGAAAAAATGCACCCTTGGCCAAACCATCAGCCGCTACATGGTGCTGCTGGCCGGGGAGCAAAAGCTGATGATGATGCGGCCCTACCAAGTCTATGCCGTGCAACACATGGTGCAGTGCATCACCGACAACAACGGCAACGGCTACATCTGGCACACCACTGGCAGCAGCAAGACGCTCACCTCTTTCAAGGCATCCACGCTGCTGAAGGAGAATGAACACATCCACAAATGCGTGTTTGTGGTGGACCGCAAAGACCTAGACCGCCAGACGCGGGAAGAATTTAACCGCTTCCAAGACGGCTGTGTCGAAGAAAACACCAATACCGCTGCACTCGTGCGCCGCCTGCTTTCTGAAGACTACGCCGACAAAGTGATTGTCACTACCATCCAAAAGCTGGGCCTCGCACTGGATGAGAATAGCAAGCGCAACCAGCAGCGCCGCAAAAGCGGACAGGCCACCTACAAGCAGCAGCTCGAAACCCTGAAAGACCAGCGCATCGTCTTCATTTTTGATGAATGCCACCGCTCGCAGTTTGGCGATAACCACCAGGCCATTAAAGCCTTCTTTCCGAAGGCGCAACTGTTTGGCTTTACTGGCACGCCCATTTTTGAAGCCAATGCCAGCTTGCAGAAAATCGAGGACGCGCAAGCCTCCATGCGTACCACGGCAGACCTGTTCCAACAGCAGCTACACGCCTACACCATCACCCACGCGATTGAGGATGGCAACGTGCTGCGCTTTCACATTGATTATTTCAAGCCCGAGGGTAAAAACCCGCCCAAACCCGGCGAAGCCCTCGCCAAGCAGGCCATCATTGAAGCTATTTTTGCCAAGCACGATGCCGCCACCGGTGGGCGGCGCTTTAACGCCATCTTGGCTACTGCGTCCATCAACGACGCGATGGAATACCACGCGCTGTTCAAGACCATGCAGGCGGACAAACAAACCGCCGACCCCACTTTTAAGCCGCTCAACATTGCCTGTGTGTTCTCGCCGCCCGCCGAGGGCGACCCGGATGTGAAGCAAATTCAGGAAGACCTGCCGCAAGAGCAAGCCGACAACCAAGAAGACCCCGAAGGCAAAAAAGCCGCGCTCAAGGCCATCTTGGCCGACTACAACGCCCGCTACGGTACCAATCACCGCCTGAGCGAGTTTGACCTTTACTACCAAGATGTGCAAAAGCGCATTAAAGACCAGCAATGGCCCAATGCCGACTACCCCGCCGCGCAAAAAATCGACATCACCATCGTGGTGGATATGCTGCTAACGGGCTTTGACTCCAAGTTTTTGAACACGCTGTATGTGGACAAGAACCTCAAATACCACGGTTTAATACAGGCGTTCTCGCGCACCAACCGCGTGCTGAACGGCACTAAACCCTACGGCAACATCCTCGATTTTCGCCAGCAACAAGAGGCCGTGGATGCTGCCATTGCGCTATTTTCTGGCGAAAAAACCGGCCAAGAAGCGCGAGAAATCTGGCTGGTGGACAAAGCGCCGGTAGTCATCCAGAAGCTGGAGACCGCCATGCAAAAGCTCGACGACTTTATGCAATCCCAAGGGCTGGATTGCACCCCCTCTGCCGTGGCCAATTTGAAGGGCGACGCGGCCCGCGCCGCCTTCATTACCCACTTTAAGGAAGTACAACGGCTTAAAACCCAGCTTGACCAATACACCGACCTGACCGAGGACAACCAAACTGCCATCGCGCAAATGCTGCCCGAAGACCAGTTGCGCGGCTTCAAAGGCCAGTATCTGGAAACCGCTAGAAGGCTGAAAGAGCAACAGGGCAAAAGCGGCAAGGAGGATGCTGGCCCCAGCACCACCGATGCCGTGGAGCAGCTCGATTTTGAGTTTGTGCTGTTTGCCTCTGCCGTGATTGATTACGACTACATCATGGGCCTGATGGCCAAATTTTCAGAGCAAGGGCCGGGCAAGGCCAAAATGACGCGCGAGGAACTGATTGGTCTGATTAGCGCCGATGCCAAGTTTATGCACGAGCGCGACGATATCGCCCAATACATCGCCACGCTCCAAGCGGGCGCGGGCCTGTCTGAAGCCGCCATCCGCGACGGTTACAGCCACTTTAAGGCCGAGAAGAACGCCCAAGAGCTGGCCGCCATCGCGGCCAAGCATGGCTTGGCCAGCACCGCCCTACAAACTTTTGTCGATGGCATTCTGGAGCGCATGATTTTTGATGGCGAACAGTTGACCGATTTGCTAGCGCCGCTGGAACTGGGTTGGAAAGCCCGCACGCACAAAGAACTCTCCCTGATGGAGGACTGCGCCCCCTACCTTGTCAAGCGTGCTGGGGGCGCGACATTTCTGGACTGGATGCGTATGAACAATGAAAGGAAAGCCACCATGAACAGCGTTTTGCAAGAAATCCAACAACGTGCCGCCGTGCTGCCCTTGGCGCTGCAATCCAAATTGCTGAATTACACGATGTATCTGACACAAAAAGCACAAGAGGCACGGGAATGGAATAAGCTGATGTTGGCCCCTGATTTAGCCAGCAAGCAGCCGACCGAATTGCTGGTGGATAGGGCAAAAGACTTGCCTGCCATTGCAGCATTTGCCAACAAAGACCCTTTGCGCCTGCA
Organism: Giesbergeria sp.; assembly: GCF_028686475.1. GTDB lineage: Bacteria > Pseudomonadota > Gammaproteobacteria > Burkholderiales > Burkholderiaceae_C > Simplicispira. The sequence continues at coordinate 65,316 of NZ_JAQUCA010000017.1, forward strand.
ACAGGAAATGCGCGATGCTGGGTTAAATACAAATGGGCAGGCTATGGCGGGAAGTCTATGAGCAAACAGCAGGATAATGCAATGGCGGGAATAGTAGAAAAATGCGCTTTAGTGCCCAAGCTGCGGTTTCCAGATTTTTTAGAAGCAGGAGGATGGAAATTTATCCCTCTAAGCCATTTGGCGATTCGTACCAAACAAAAAAATAGAGATGAAAAGATTGAACGTGTACTGACCAATTCCGCTGAATTTGGCGTGGTTGATCAGCGAGATTTTTTTGATAAAGACATTGCTACCCAAGGAAAACTTGAGGGCTATTTTGTTGTTGAGCTGGGCAGCTACGTCTATAATCCGCGCATATCATCCACAGCACCCGTAGGCCCCATATCCAAGAATAAAATTGGCACAGGCGTAATGTCGCCACTTTATACCGTCTTTAAGTTCAAAGACAACAGTAACGATTTTTACGAACATTTTTTCAAAACTACTGGCTGGCATACCTATATGCGCCAGGCATCTAGCACGGGTGCAAGACACGATAGAATGGCTATATCCAGTGACGATTTTATGGCTATGCCCTTGCCCGTAGCGTCACTCGATGAACAACAAAAAATCGCCGATTGCCTGGGTTCTTTGGATGAGCTAATCGCCGCACAAGCGCAGCAAGTGGAGGCGCTCAAAATCCATAAAAAAGGGCTAATGCAGCAGCTTTTCCCCCGCGCAGGCGAAACCCAACCGCGTTTGCGCTTCCCTGAATTCCAAGATGAGTGGATGGCACAGGATTTAGAGGAATTGAGCGAAAGTATTTCATCAGGCAAAGATAAAGTTGCTACCGATGGAGCTTTCGATTTATATGGTTCAACTGGAATTATTGGCAAGACAAAAAATTGCAGTTACGGCGGAACTTACATTTTAGTTGCGCGTGTTGGTGCAAACGCTGGGCTACTGACCAAGACGACAGGCGAGTTTGGTGTCACCGACAATACTCTCATCATTATCTTGAACGCAAAGCAAAATATTGACTTCATCTTCTACTATCTCGATCAAATTGGGTTAAATAAAATGGTCTTCGGATCGGGACAGCCGCTTATTACAGGCGGGCAATTAAAAGCATTGACCATTCGATTGCCAAAGGAACGAGAACAACAACGCATCGCCTCGTGCCTAAGCAGCCTCGATACCCTGATTACTTTAGAAATCCAAAAACTCGAAACCCTAAAAACCCACAAAAAAGGGCTGATGCAGCAGCTTTTCCCTTCAGCACAGGCAGTTGCAGCATGAAATACGCTCCCTTTATCGCCAAGGATGCCCTATGGTTTTAAGCAATAAACTGCATCTCAGCAGCCAAGTAGAACTCCACCGGGCCGAAGAAAAACTGGTGGTGGTAAAATTTCAAATGTTTTCAATTTTTTTTGTTTTTAAAATTATTAACTTCTAAATAAAAGATTTAAATTATACTTTCGTATAAAAAGATGAGTGACAAGGTTGTGAAATTCATCGGAT
>NZ_JAQUCA010000033.1 GCF_028686475.1 Giesbergeria sp.
AACAGGACAGTGAAACGACTTTGCGCCGATGATAGTGCGGGTTCCCGTGTGAAAGTAGGTCATCGTCAGGCTCATTACACCAAGCGCACCCCTCTAACTTTTATCGGTTAGAGGGGTTTTGCTTTTTATGCCTATATTTTGGCTACAATGGCTGACGGGGGCCGTTAGCTCAGTTGGTTAGAGCAGAGGACTCATAATCCTTTGGTCGTTGGTTCAAGTCCAACACGGCCTACCACCCTATAAAATCAAGCCCGCTCAGCGTAGCGATTAAAGCGCCATGCGCTGCCTTGGGCCAGAATGCGGTGCCAAACTGCACGTTTTTCTGCTGGGCTAAAAGCCAACCAGTGTTGTACCTCGGTAAAACTGCGGCCACAGCCTTTGCAGTGTTCATCGCCTTGGCTGGTGGAGCAGATGGCAATGCAGGGGGTATCAGGGGTGCTGGTGTACCATGCCAGCCAAGCTTGTTGGCTTGCAGCAGGTAAATCGCTTTCTTCGATGCCTGATGCGCGCGCCAAGGCAAGCAGCGCATAAGTTGGTGCCAGTGCTTGTAGCGGTGCAGCCAAGGGTTGCCCTAAGGTGGCTGGCTGCAATTTGCGCCAATAATTGATGGCGGCCTCTAAATCGGCCAGCGTAATTTGTGCCACGGTGCTAGTGCAGCCAAGTGTTTGGACGGGCGCTGCCCAGCTGTTTTGTCTCTACCAACCATTGCGGCCACAGTGCCACCGGCCAGCCAGCACGCACGTACAGGTCGTAAACGATGTGCAGCCACTGGCGCAGGGGTTGTGCCGCCAAAGTGAGGCTGATGCGCTCGGTGGGTTGCTGGGTGGCTGTTGGGAAGTGCAATTGCAATTGTTCTGGCGTGCTGCTCAATTGCAGGCTATGCACCAACCAAGAGGGGCTTTGTGCAGCACTGCACACCGGCTCTGCTGCCTGTGCCTGCAAGGCAGCTACGGCGGTTTGTTGGGCAAAGCCTTGTACGGCTTCATCGCCCCAACTGGGTGGGCTGTCGTGTTGTTGTAGCCAACTGAACAGGTGCGGTAGCAAGCGGTTGAGTAGGCGTTGCGTTAGCCACAGTACCACGGTGGGTGCTGTGGGCGCATCATCAGCGGAGTTGCTTAGTTCGCCGGTGATGCGAATGCGGTCTTCGGTTTCGACGTATTCAGTGGTCAGTCGTTGCAGGCTGCTCATGGGTGCTGGGTTGTGGCTTGGAGGGGCGTTAAATTTTGTAACCATTGTGCATCGCCTACGGCCAGAAACTCGGGGTTAAGTATCGGGCGCTGCAAGCCATAGCGTAAGCGTTGACCCGCAAAATCGTACACGTGGCCTCCGGCTTGTTCTAGCACGCACTGGGCAGCAGCGGTGTCCCATTGGCTGGTGGGGCCAAAACGGGGGTAGATGTCGGCTTGGCCTTGGGCAATACGGCAAAATTTGAGTGAGCTGCCAGCGGCGACAAAATCATGTGCCAGCGGCAATTGGGCCAGCCAAGCTGCCAATGCGGGGCCACCATGCGAGCGGCTACCCAGCACGCGCAGTGGCGCACCGCTGCGCGCCGGGGCTACGCGCAGGGCCAGCGCGCCGGTGGCTTCGTTGGCTTGGCTTTGCCACGCGCCCAAGCCTTGGGCGGCATAAAATAATTCTCCTGTGGCGGGGGCCAGCACGACTCCGGCCACGGGCTGGCCTTGGTGGATGAGGGCGATGTTGACGGTAAACTCGCCACTGCGCTGCACAAATTCTTTGGTGCCATCGAGGGGGTCCACCAGAAAAAAGGTCTCGGCGTGGCGTGTGCCGGTCGATATGGATTCTTCTGACCAAATAAAAATCCCCGGAAATGCGCTTTCTAAACCAGCGCGGATGCAGCGGTCCGCGCGCAGGTCGGCCTCGGTCAGGGGGGAGGCATCGTCTTTTTGCCAGCTGGCAAAATCTTGGGCATAAACGTCCATGATGTGCTGGCCAGCGGCTTGTGCAATCGCGCACAGGGTCTGAAGTTGTTCAATCGTCGGGTTCATGGGTGCTATGTTGGCACAACATGGCCTGCTGTCGGTGGCGGCCTTTGCAATATCCCCCTGCCCAAGGCGGTGTGTGGCCTCATACTCTCCGTATCGGGTAAGCATGATCAATGTGGTGATGCCTGCCCTTCCGTTTACTGTGATTGAGAATTTTTTATGGACTTTTTATTTGCGCCCGAATTTTGGCTTGCTTTAGGCCAAATTATCATTATTGATATTTTGTTGGGGGGCGACAACGCGGTGGTGATTGCCTTGGCTTGCCGCAAGTTACCGCCCGAGCAGCGCCGCAAAGGGATTATTTGGGGTACGGCAGGGGCCATCATCTTGCGTGTGATTTTGATTGCGTTTGCCATGACGCTGTTGGCACTGCCATTCCTGAAATTTACTGGCGCGCTGCTGCTGGTCTGGATTGGGGTGAAATTGCTGGCCCCGGATGAAGAAGGTCATGGGGATGTGCAAGGCAGCGATAAGCTGCTGGCGGCCATCAAAACCATCATCGTGGCCGATTTGGTGATGAGTGTGGACAACGTGATTGCCATTGCTGGTGCAGCACAAAATGCGGGCGACCATCAGTTGCTGTTGGTCACGCTGGGCTTGCTGATTTCTATCCCCATCATTGTCTGGGGTAGCCAGTTGGTGATTACGCTGATGGAGCGTTTCCCTGTCATTATTACTTTGGGCGGGATGTTGTTGGGCTGGATTGCGGGTGGTATGTTGGTCTCTGACCCGGCCTTGGCCAACCCGGATAAATGGCAATGGATGCTCAAGTTGCCCCAGTCTGACACCCTAAAGTATGCGGCCAGTGTGGGCGGTGCCCTGCTGGTGCTGGGTTTGGGTAAGCTGATTTTGGCGCGCCGCACGGCTGCTTCCCCAGCGGCCCACTAAAAAAGTGATTCCCTCCTCTCCATACCAGCGGTTTAGCGCACTTGCAGGGCGGCTTGTTCTTGGGCCAGTGCTTGCATGGCGCGCAGGCGGGTGTCGATGATGGAGGCTTCGACAAAATCTTGTGCGTTGCGGCTTTGGCGCGCCCAATCTTGCCCAGCTTTCAGGCGGTCTATCGCGGCGGTGTAGTCGTGGTGGGCGGCATGAACTTCGGCTTCGGCGCGGATAGCACGCAAGGTTTGGCCTTGGGCTTGCCAAGCGCTGGCCAAGGCTTGCCACGCGCTGGCATCTTGCGGATAAAGGCTGACCCAAGTTTGCAGTGGTTCTAGCACGTCTGGGGCGCGCCCTAGCGTGCTGGCAATGCGTGCGCGCAACAACAGGCCCGGTCTGTCTTCTTTGCCCAAAGGGGGTAGTTTGCGCCACGCGCTGGCGGCATCACCAGCGGCCAGCTCTACTTCAGCTTCTAGCCATTGGGCCAAGGTGGTGGCGCGCGCATCCTGTTGTACCAAAGCGTGTAAGCGCGGTAGCCATTGGCGTGCTTGGCGTGGCTCGCGTAGGGCATCGGCACTCAAAATGGCGGCATACAGTGCGCCCACTTGCTGTGCGGTGGAGCGCTGGCCAAAGCCGCTGCTTTGTGGTTCGGCCAGCCACTGGCGCAGTCTATCGACACCGGGGCGCGAGAACACGCGCGCGCGCGCGGTCAGCATGGCATGTTCTAGCGTTGGTACGCTGGCTTCTTTGGTTTCTTTGCTGGGTGAATGCAGTGGCAAGCGCGCTTGCATATCGGCTACGCGCTGGGTGGTCAGGGGGTGGCTACGCAAATAGGGCCAAGAGCCGTTGTCATTGAGGCGGTTGGCTTGTTGCAGCTTTTCAAACATGCCGACAAAGCCTTGTGGTGCAAAACCGGCCGGGGCCATCAGGCCGTAGCCGACGCGGTCGGCCTCGCGTTCCATATCGCGTGAGAAGTTGAGCTGATTTTGCACCGCTAGGGCTTGCCCGCCCACGCTGATGGCTTGGGCTGCCTCTGGATTTTTGCTGGCTGCCAGCATGGCCAGTACCAGCGTGCCCAACAACAGCGGTGTTTGCCGGTTTTGCTGCATGAGCAAGCGGGCAATGTGCCGCTGCGTGACGTGGCTGAGTTCGTGCGCCAGCACCGAGGCCAACTCGTCCCGGCTGCCCACCACGGCCAATAAGCCCAAATGCACGCCCAAATAGCCACCGGGCAGGGCAAAGGCATTGACGGAGCGGTCGCGCCCCAACAGCACTTGCCAAGCAAAGTGTTCGTCGAGTTCTGGGGGCAGCTCGCCGCGTGTGCGCGCAGCGGCCAGCAGTGCCTGCCATTGGGTTTGCACATAGTCTTGTAGCACCGGGTCATCCAGATAGTCTGGGTCGCGGTACAGGGTGCGGATGATGCTATCGCCCAATTGGCGCTCGGTGCTGGGGCTGAGGTCTGCGCCCTCGCCCAAGCTGGGCAAGCCCGGCCCGGCCCATGCTGGGGTGCTGGGTGCAAGGCCCGTGGTGGCCAGCGCTACCGACAAGGCCAGCGCACGCAAGCGCAAGGCAAGATGGTTTGGAAGCATGGTTTTTCGGTCTCTGGGGCTAGGGTGCTGCCGTAAAGGAGGCTAAAACAGCCGATTAGGGGGCAGTTTTTTGCTAGATTGTCAGCATTTGCGCCATTGTCAACGCTATCGGGGCAAAATCGGGTTATGAGCTGGCCTTCCAAATCCTTGACCAATGACTTCACCCAGGCTACGGCCTTGGTTGCAGATGCTAATACGACTACCCGCAGTGTGATGGGCGCGCAGCTGCGCGAACTGGGGGTGAAATCCATCCGACAGGTCTCGCGCGCCAGTGATGCGCGCAAGCACCTAGAGGCGCAAACCTTCGACATTGTGCTGTGCGAGCAGAATTTTCCACAAGAATCCGTGACTGGGCAAGACTTGCTGGACGACCTGCGCCGGGGAGGTATGTTGCCGCTGGCTACCATTTTTATCATGGTAACTTCCGAAGCCTCGTACAGTAAAGTGTCCGAGGCGGCTGAGTCGATGCTCGATTGCTATCTGCTCAAGCCGTTCACGGCAGCACGGCTGCAAGAGCGCATCTCGCAAGCGCGCAAGCGCAAAGTGGCGCTGCAAGACATCTACCAAGCGGTCGATTTGCAAGAGTTTGAACGCACGCTGCAACTGTGCCTCTCGCGCTTTTACGAGCGCGGCCAATACCATATGTTTGCCGCTCGCGTCGGCGCTGAATTGTTGTTGCGTTTGGCTAAATTTGAGCAAGCCGAGCATCTGTACCAAGATGTGATTGCCATCGACAACCCGGCTTGGGCGCGCTTGGGCTTGGCGCGTGTACAGCTAGAAATGGGCCAAGCGCACAAAGCCAAGCCGCTGCTAGAAAAGCTGGTAGAAGAAGAGCATGGCTACGCCGATGCCTACGATAACTTGGCGCGTACCCTGATGGAGATGGGCCAGTTTGAAGAAGCCCTGAAAGCACACCAATCTGCCACCGACCTCACGCCCACCTCGATTGCCCGTTTACAGCGCCACGGCATGTTGGCTTGGTATTTGGGCGACAAAGAAAAAGCCCTGAACCTGCTAGAGCGCGCGCGCCGCTTGGGCTTAGGTTCCAAAATGTTTGACGGTCAAACCTTGGCGCTGCTGGCGATGCAACGTTTTGAGATTGACGAGCCTAAACAAGTACGCAGCTTTTTGAATGAGCTGCAACAAATGGCCGACCGCAACCCCGAATCGGTGCGCTTGCAACGCATGGTGCAGGCCCTGCGCGTATTGGATGCCTGTATGCAGCAAGGCGAGCCTGAAACTTTGCAGGCGCTAGAGTTGCTCACCAAAGCCATCCTAGAACCCGATTTTGATTTTGAAGCGGCTTGCAATCTGTTGTCGGTGTTTGCGCTGCTGTCCACGCGCAATGTGGTCTTTGCAGAGATGGAAGGCATGGTGCGTACCTTGGGGATGCGCTTTGCTACCTCGATGGCAATGGCCGAGTTGCTGGTGGGGGCGGCCAAAAAGCACCCCGTGATGTCCGAAATTTTGACCGCCTGTAACACCCAAGTGTTGCGCCTGCTAGAGCAAGCCCTGGCCCCGAGCCGCAATGGCGAACCGCAAAAAACCGTAGAAACTCTGCTGGCCCAAGGCGTGGCCAGCTTGAACGCCAAAATCATCGAAACCGGCTGGCGCGTGTTGCAGCGCTACGAGGCCGACATCATCAATGCCGACGAGTTACGCAGCAAACTAGAGCCGTGGCGGCAAATGCTGGGCACGGCCTACAACAAACCTGTGCTGGGCGACCGCAATATGCGCCAATCGGGCGGTGTAAGTCTGCGCGGCATGGATTCGCCACCGTTGCAACCGACGCTGGCCCCATCTAACCATTAAATTTCATTCAAGTACCCAGAAAGCAGCTTTATGCAAATTACCGAAGATGCCGCTGTCACCGTTCGCTACCAAATTACCACCCCGCAAGGCAAACCGCTAGATGCGGGCACCTTGGCCTATCTGCACGGGGGTTACGAGGGCATTTTTCCGAAAATTGAAGCCGCGTTCGATGGCCAAAGCGTGGGCTTTAGCGCCACGGTTGATTTAGCCGTGGAAGATGCCTTTGGCGCACGCGATGAATCTCTGGTGCGTACTATCCCCAAAAGCGAGTTTCCTCCGGGGGTGAAGGTGGGCGGTCAATTGCAAGGCCCCGGTACAGACGGCCAGCCGCAGATGTACCGCGTGGTCAAAATCAAAGGCCCCGAGGTGCATTTGGATGGCAACCACCCGCTGGCCGGTCAGGCGCTGCGTTTTCAGGGCACCGTGCTAGAAGTGCGCCCCGCCACGGCGAGCGAAATTGAGCACGGGCATGTCCACAGCGCCCACGGCCATCAGCACTGAGGCTGGCGCGCTACAACCGCCTGCTGCTGTGCTGCCATAGCAGCATGGCAGCAAACAACCAAGGGTGGCCATGATGGAAACTATCGACGATTTGTTTCGGCGTTTTGAGCAGCTCAACGAGATTGGCGCTGCCCTGTCCAGCGAGCGCGACCTCAATCGTCTGCTAGAAAAAATTTTACTAGCGGCCAAGGCCATCACCCATGCCGATGGCGGCACTTTGTATTTGCTGACCAAAGAAGGCCAGCATCTGCATTTTGAAATTGTGCGGACCGACTCGCTGGGGATTGCCTTGGGGGGCACCACGGGTTTACCGATTTCTGGCTTGTTTCACGACCTGCCGCTGCAAACTGCCGATGGCAGCCCCAATAACCATCTGGTGGCCGCTTTTGCGGCCAATACCGGCCAAACCGTCAATATTCCAGACGCTTACACCGCCGAGGGTTTTGATTTTTCGGGCACGCGCGCTTTTGACCAGCGCACCGGCTACCGCTCGCAGTCGTTTCTGACCGTGCCCATGAAAAACCACGAGGGCAATTTGATTGGCGTATTGCAGCTGCTCAATGCGCTACACCCTGACACGGGGCAGGTGTGCGTGTTCTCGCAGGCTGACCAGCGCTTGGCCGAGTCTTTGGCCTCGCAAGCCGCGATTGTGTTGAACAATCGGCAATTACTCTACCAATTGGAGGCCTTGTTTGAAGGCTTCATTCAGGCCATTAACGTGGCCATTGATGATAAATCGCCCTACACCGGCGGCCACTGCCAGCGCGTGCCCGAACTGACCATGATGCTGGCGCGTGCCGTCAATGCCACGCAAGAGGGGCCACTGGCGCAGGTGCATTTAAGCGATAAAGATTTTTACGAGTTACGCATTGCCGCCCTGCTGCACGATTGTGGCAAGGTGACCACGCCCGTGCATGTGGTGGACAAGGCCACCAAACTGCAAACCTTGTACGACCGCATTCACGAAATTGATACCCGCTGGGAAGTCATAAAGCGCGATGCCTTGGTGCGCCAGTGGCAAGCGATTGCCCAAGGGGCCGCTGCCGCCCAAGCCCAAGCAGAATGCGCTGCCTTTTGCGCCCAATGCGATGCCGACCGCGACTTTTTGCACCGTGCCAATTTGGGCGGTGAGCGCATGGCCGAGGCCGATGTGCAGCGCGTGCGCCACATTGGCAGCCATTACCGCTGGCAAACCCCCGCTGGCACCGAGGCCGCGTTGCTCAGCGACGAAGAAATAGACAACCTGATGGTACGTGCTGGTACCCTCAATGCGGCCGAGCGTGAAATCATTAACCACCATATTGTGGCCACCATCAAAATGCTGCAAAGCCTGCCGTGGCCGCAGCATTTGCAAAATGTGCCCGAATATGCGGGCGGCCACCATGAGCGCATGGATGGCACCGGCTACCCCAATGGCCTCAAGCGCGAACAAATGAGCTGGCAAGCGCGCATGATGGGCATTGCCGATATTTTTGAAGCCCTGACCGCGCACGACCGCCCCTACAAGCAAGCCATGCCGTTATCGCAGGCGCTGGATATTTTGCGTGGCTTCAAAGAGCGTGGCCACATTGACCCGGATTTGTACGAGGTGTTTGTGCGCCAGCAGGTTTATCGCCAATATGCCGAGGCGTTTTTAGCCCCTGAGCAGCGCGATTGTTAGCATTGTTGTACGCACTGCACCTGTTTTGCCTTCAATGCAATTTTCTGCACAACACGCTATTGCAATTAAATGGATGGAGACACCATGGCTTTTTTTCGCAAATCTGGCACGGTGCTGCTGTGTGGCCTGGTGCTGGGCGGGGCCGTACAGGCCGATGAGGTAGTGTTTGTGCAACAAAGCCTAAGCATGTCATCGGTGGTGCGAACATTTTTCCGTTTCGCAGTGGTTATGCCAACGAGATTGAAGCCTTGCTAAAAGAAGCCAAAAATTGGGGGGCGCGATGCCATTTTGGTGGTCAGCATGAACATTGCTTTTGGCCCGATGCTGTCGAAGTTGGCGCTGGAGCGTGTGCCAGCGCTAGGTTTAAAAGTGGTGTCGCACTCGGTACTCGATGCTAAATCCGACAACATAGAGGCCAGCATACAGGCTGCCGTGAAAGACACCACGGCAGCGCAACCCAAGGCCATCTTGGTATTGGCCTCTGGTCGCCCGGCCTACGAGTTTGTGCGCGCCATGCGTGCCGGCCCTGGTGGTGCGATGCAGATGTACGGCGTATCGGTGTTGCTGCACGATGATTTGGTGGCCCACGCGGGCAAAGACAAGGCGTGCGGCATGGTGTTAAGCCAATCGTTGCCTTACCCCTACACCATGTACAAGCCACTCATCACCGAATACCAGCAAACCATGCGCCGCTTTGCGCCGAAAGAGCCGATGAGTTACTCTAGCCTAGAGGGCTTTGCCGGGGCCAAAATTGCAGCCGAGGCGGTGCGCCGTGCTGGCACACCATCGCGCGAGCGCGTTTTGGCCGCACTCCAGCAGTTGGGTAATTACGACTTGGGCGGTGTGAGCGTGAACTATGGCCCCAATGGTCGCCAAGGCTGGGGTGGGGTCGAACTGACCATTGTGAACTCGGAAGGCCATTTGCGTAAATGAGTGGCCACCGCGATGCTGCACCTGTGGCCCCTACGCCGTAAAATGGTCAGTTTTGCGACTCCCTGCAACCCCCAAAGGATACCCCAATGAGCCCCGTGATTCCCTCGATGGCCGACCGTGACGGCAAAATCTGGATGGATGGCCAGATGGTGGATTGGCGCGATGCCAAAATCCACGTGCTGACCCACACCCTGCACTATGGCTGCGGTGTTTTTGAGGGCGTGCGCGCCTACAACACCGTCAACGGTACTGCGGTTTTTCGCCTAGAGGAACACACCGACCGCCTGTTCAATAGCGCCAAAATTTTGCGGATGAAGCTGCCCTTCAGCAAAGAAGAGGTCAACGAGGCACAAAAAGCCGTCATCCGCGAGAACAAGTTAGAAAGTGGCTACATTCGCCCCTTGGTTTGGATTGGTGACCAAAAGTTGGGCGTTTCGCCCAAGGGCAACCAAATCCACGTTATGGCCGCAGCTTGGGCTTGGGGTGCTTACCTGGGCGAAGAAGGCATGAAGCGCGGTATCCGCGTCAAAACCAGCAGCTACACGCGCCACCACGTCAACATCACCATGACGCAGGCCAAGGCCGTGAGCAACTACAGCAACTCCATCTTGGCCAACATGGAAGCCACCGATGATGGCTACGATGAAGCCCTGCTGCTGGATGCCGCCGGTTTTGTCTCGGAAGGTGCGGGCGAGAACATTTTCATCATCAAAAACGGCGTGATTTACACCCCCGATTTGTCAGCCGGTGCGCTCAACGGTATCACGCGCAACACCATTTTTCACATCGCCAAAGATTTGGGCTTGGAAATCGTGCAAAAACGCATCACGCGCGATGAAGTTTATATCGCCGATGAAGCCTTCTTTACCGGCACCGCCGCTGAAGTCACGCCCATTCGTGAACTCGACCGCCTCGAAATCGGTTGCGGCAGCCGTGGTCCCATCACCGAAAAAATCCAAGCTGCGTTCTTTGACATCGTCAATGGCCGCAATCCGCAATACGCCCACTGGCTCACCAAGGTCTGATTGCCATGTCCCAAGCTGCTGCTGTTGTTGAACTGTTGGCCTCGGAGCTCAACCGCCAAGGGGGTGTTTTTTGCCCCAACCCCAAAGCGGGCATGAAGCTGTGGAACACCCATCCTAAAGTCTATGTGGATGTGGCGCATACCGGCGAGGGCAAGTGCCCCTATTGTGGCACGGTGTACCGCCTGAAGGCGGGGGAGCATTTCCACGGCGGCCACTGAAGGTGCAGTGCCGCCCTTGGCCATGCAGGCACAAGATATAGCGCGCCCGCTCAGGGTGCTGCATTTTGTAACGGGTGGGTTTTCGGGTGCGACGCAGGTGGCGGTGGATTTGTGCCTAGCGGCACGCGAAGACCCCGGCATACAAACGCTGTTGGTGTTGCGCCGCAAGCGCAATACCTCGGCGGCGCGGGTGCAGCAGTTGCGCGACCAAGGCTTGCAAGTGCAAGTGGTGTCTAACTGGCTGCACCTGCTCACCGTGTGGGAGCTACGCAAAATCATGCGTGCTTGGCGGCCTGATGTGGTGTTTGCCCACGGCTTTAGTGACCACATTTGGGGGCGGCGTGCTGCCGTGGCCGAAGGGGTGCCGTGCATCTACCATGTAGAGCATAACTCCCACGAGCGCTATACCCCCCGGCGTTTGCGCCAAGCCTTGGCCCTGCAACCCTATACCCAAGCCAGTATTGGCGTGTCCGAAGGGGTACGTACCGCGCTGATAGAGCGTGGGTTTGCGCCCGAGCGTTGTTTGGCCATTCCGAACGGCATTGCGCTGGAGCGCTTTCCTGATGCCTTGTTGCCCCCACATTGGCAGCAGCGCGAGGCGGCTATCCTGATGGCCTCGCGTTTTGCCCGGCAAAAAGACCATGCCACGCTGATACAGGCGCTGGCACTGTTGCGCCAACGGGGCCTCAGGCCGGTGCTGTATTTGGCGGGTGCGGGCAGCGCACGGCTACGCGCCCAAGCCGAGGCTTTGGTGCGTCAACTCGATTTGCAAGAGCAGGTGCAGTTTTTGGGCAATGTGGCCGATGTGCCGCAGCGTCTGGCATCGACCCAGTTGTTTGTGTTGTCCACGCATTGGGAAGGGATGCCCTTGGCCTTGGTAGAGGCGATGGCTGCTGGTTGTGCTTGCGTTGGCTCAGAAGTGCTGGGCGTGCGCGAGCTCATCGCCCATGAGCGCACCGGCTTGCTGGTGCCCCATGCCGATGCCAATGCCTTGGCCGATGCCTTGCAGCGGCTTTTACAAAACCCGGCGCTGGCCCAGCGTTTAGGGCAGGCAGCGCGCCGCCATGCTGTGGCAAATTTTGGGCGCGACCAAATGTGGCAGCGCTACCGTGCTTTGCTCAACGTACCCCCAGCACCCGCTTTATGCTCAAACTGAATGATTTTCCCAGCAAAGTGACGGCGCTGGCGGCTTTTTTGTTGGCCGCGCTGGCTATTTGGGTACCTTCGGGCTATTCCTATGCGGCAGTGTTGCTGCTGTTGGGCGCGCTGTGCTTTGCACCGCGTTGGCTACGCCAGCCGCCCGAGTCTGCCACGCTCAAGCTGGCGCTGTTGTTTGCTGGCATGGGCTGCATGTGGTTTTTGCTCTCTTTAGACCACGGCGCGGCGCGTTGGGACAAAGGCAGCAAATGGCTGCTGGGCATCCCTTGCCTGTTTTTTATTGTGGCCTATCCCCCGCCGCCCAAGGCTTTTATGGCTGGCGTGCCCTTGGGCTGTATCGGCATGGGGGCGCTGGCGGTGTGGCAGACTACAGGCCAAGGCTTGGAGCGGGCCACGGGGTTTACCAATGCCATCCAGTGGGGTAACTTGGCCTTGTTGCTGGCCTGCATGGCTGGTGTGTGTGTGGCGGTGTTTTGGCGGCTACGCGCCTGGACTTGGCGGCTCCTGATGTGCGCGGCGGTGGTGGCTGGGATAGCTGCTTCGTTGTTGTCGCAATCGCGCGGCGGCTGGCTGGCGTTGTTGCTGGTGTTTCCGGTGTTGTTGCTGCAAGTGCGGCAAATCCGTCCCCAGTGGTTCGGGCGTTTGTTGCTGTTGTCGTTGGCTTTGGTGGCGGTGGTGGTGGCGGTGCTGGCGTTTACCCCCAGCTTCAACGAAAGAATCGCCCTGGCCGTGACCGAGATACAAAGCTACTTGAGTACCCGCAATGGCAACACCTCGATAGGCAATCGGCTAGACCAATACCGCTTGGTCGCGCAGATGATTCCAGAAAAACCTTGGCTGGGCTGGGGCGCACATGGCTTTGTGCAAGAAATGGAGCAACGGGTAGCCCGTGGTGAGTTTGCGCCGATGCTGGTGCATTACCCACAAATTCACAATGATTTTTTGGATGTGTGGGTCAAGGTGGGCCTGTGGGGGGTGGCGTTGCAGGCAGTTTTGTTTGCCTATGTGCTTTCCCTTTTTTGGCCCAGCCAGCAACGCTTGCAACGCTGGCCCGAAGATTCATGGCACTGGCACGAAGCCTTGGCTTTGCGCGCTATGGGCAGTTTGGTGCCAGTATGCTACTTGGTGTTTGGCATGTCGCAGCCATTTTTTAACCACAACAGTGGCATCATGTTTTTTGTGTTTTATGTGGCGGTGCTGTGGGCGGCACTGCGTGGTTTAGAACGGGGCGCACGCACGCCAAGTGGCCAGAGCGACAAGCCCGAGGTGGTGCCCGCATGATGTGGCTCAGCATTTTGGTGCCCGTTTATAACGTGCAAAGCTACCTTGAAGAATGCCTGAACTCGGTGATAACGCAATGGCCGCCCGAAGGCGGGGTGCAGGTGTTGGTGTTGGATGATTGCTCCACCGATGGCTCGTGGGCCTTGATGCAGCAACTGAGCGCACGCTGGCCGGGGCGCTTGCAGCTGCTACGCCACCAGCACAACGCGGGCCTCAGTGCGGCGCGCAACACCATGATAGATGCCGCCACGGGTGATTATTTGTGGTTTTTAGATTCGGACGACAAACTGCTGCCCGGTGCCATCGCCCATTTACATGGCATTGTGCGCCAGCACGCACCCGATGTGGTGCTGTGCGATTTTCAGGTGTGGCGCGAACGAGTGCAGCTCAAGCACCGTTTGCGCGGCGAGGCCCACAAGCGCAGCTTTGATGGCCCAGCAGATGGCTTAGTGCGCCAGCGTAGTCAACTTTTAACAGGGATGCTGATGATGGGCCAACTCCATGCTTGGTCCAAAATTTCACGGCGGGCTTTGTGGGCTGGCACAGACAGTGCCGCTGCCTTGCGTTTTCCGGTGGGGCGCTATTTTGAGGATATGGCCACCATGCCGCTGCTGGCATTGCGTGCCGACAGTTTTTTTTACGCCCCACAGCCTTGGGTGGCTTACCGCCAGCGTGCCAGTAGCATTTTGGCCACCATGAACACCGCGAAGGCGCTAGACCTTTCAGCCGCCTTGCTCGGTTTGGCCCACGCGCTACACACAGCGCCCCAGTTAGCGCAGCAGCCTGCCCTGCGCTTTGCGCTGGCACACCAAGCCGCACGCAGCCTGATGGGGGCTATGCGCTATATCTGCCAGTCTGGTGCTGGCGCGGCAGGGCCAGTACCCTCGGTGCTGGCCGAGCAGTTACGGCACAATTTTCGTGCGGCTTCGCCGCTTTCTCCGGAAGCGTTGGCCAGTGCTTATTTGCGGCGCGGTTGGTGGTTGCGGCGGCGCAAATTTTTGCGTTGGTTTCAGGCTACGCCCACGCCCTAAGCGCTGCCTGTTCACGCCCTACGCGGCTTTGGCTACTGCCTGAAAAAACACTGCCAACTCTGCGGCGATGTCGGTTGGGTCAAACTGCGCCCGGCAGCGTTGGGTCACTATGGTACTTTGGCCTTGCTGGTATTGCTCGATAGCCAAGCGCAAGGCTTGGGCGATGCTTTCGGGGCTATCGAGCAGTGGATACGGGCAGTGATCGCCAAAATTAACGGCAAAGGCTTCGGGCAAGCGCTCTGGGGTAATGGCCCCAAAGCAGCCGCCAAAGCCCAAACCCACCCCGGCACAGCCACGCACCAGCCCTTCCATCAGCGCATAGCCAGCCCCAGTGAGTACGTCGGTGCGCGCTAACAAGGGCGCTGGGTTGGCCACCATGCCGGTAAAGTTGACCGACAAGCCCAAATCTTGTGCTTGTTTTTTCAGTGCTGCCAAATGGCTGCCACCGCCAATCACTTGTAAGTGGAATTGTGCGGCGTTGGGCAAAGAGGCCACGGCTTGCAGCCAAGCGCCGCACCGTGGGCCTTTTTGGCCGCTCAGGCGCGAGCAATAGCTCAACACCAAGGGCTGCCCTGCTTGGTAGGGCGCACGCAATGGGGCTGCTGCCAGTGGCAAGCGGCTCAGTAAAAAGGCCGGACGTGCCACGCCCACAGGCCATGAAGGCGCTTGCACCAGCGTTTGATACATCTGGTCTAGGGTGTTGCTCATCGTCACAATGCCACTGGCATTGGTATAAAGCGCTGCCCATTGCGCCATGCGCTGGGGCGAGTGCCCATTGTGCATACAGGCCACCCACGGAATGCCCAAGGTTTGGCGCAGGCGGTGTGCTAACCGGGCTTGTGTGTAGTGGCTGACATAAATCACATCGGGCCGCCAAGCCGCCACTGCGCCGCGCACGAGCGGTTCTAACTGCGGGTGCAATAGCCACGTGCGCGGGTCTTGCCGCCAGCGGCCTTGCTCGCCCGGCCATAGCGCTACCGCGTGCCCTTGGGCTTGCAGGGCTTGGGTGAGCATACGGTGGTAGGTGGTGATGCCGTTGGTGGAGTGGTCGCGCAGCAGTTTGAGAATACGCATGGCCTAAAAATTCTCAATGCGCCAAAAAACGGCAAGATGGCAAAGGTTCAAAAGAGTCATGGCGGTATTGTTCTTGGGCTTGGCTACCTTGTCTAAGGCATAAGATGGCGGCTATTGGGTGCGCCCGCACCTGTACCAAGAAAGGATTGTCCCCCATGCCGATTGATATGCCCACGCTGTTGTTGGCCATTGTGGTGGTGGCCTTCTCTATGGGCTCGGCGGTGCTGGTGTCGGGCTGGCGCTTGCCCACCCGCGATGGCCTGGCCTTATGGGGCCTTGGGTTGCTGCTGGTGGCGGCAGGTTTTGTGCTGTTTGGGCTGTACAGCTGGGTTCACCAGCCTTGGCTGCTGTGGCTGGGCAATGTGTTGCTGGCGCTGTCGTTTGTCTTGATTTTGCTAGCGCTGGATTCTTTTCACCAGCGACGCTATTCTGTTTGGTGCTTGGCTGGGCCAGTGTGGTTGGTGGCTGGCTTATCTTGGGTTTTTTTAGAGCAGCCTCGGCTGCGGGTGCCCAGCGTCAATGCAGTGCTTATGGTGCAATGGATGATGGTGGCCTCTAGCACGCTACGTTGTCACAATACCTCCCTAGACCGTGGGCGTTGGTTGTTGCTGGGTGGGGCCACGCTGATGGCACTGGTCTATTTGGTGCGCTTGTATTGCCTGTGGGGAGGCTGCGAGTGGGGCTTGGAACTACACCGCCAGCCAGAATTGCCCCAGGTACTGACCTATTTGGCCTGTTTGGTCGGCTTGGTGTTTGTCACGCTGGGTTATGTGCTAATGACGCGCGAGCAAGCCGAGGCCGAATTTCGGCAACATGCGCGGCTGGATGCCCTGACGGGGGTGCCCAACCGCAGTGCCTTTTTGGATACCTTCCAGCATGTGCTGGCCCAAGCGGCACGCGGACACTGGCCGGTGTCTTTGCTCATGGCGGACATTGACAAGTTCAAGGCCGTGAATGATACCTACGGCCATTTGGCGGGTGATGCGGTACTCAAGGCGGTGGCGCAGCGCTTGCAAGCGGGTTTGCGCGCCCAAGATACTTTGGGGCGCTACGGCGGTGAAGAGTTTTTGGTGTTGCTGCCCGATACCCCCATGACAGGGGCGGCCACCTTGGCCCAACATCTGCGCTATACCGTGGAGCAACTGGCGGTACCTTGGGAGGGCCAAACCATTCGCGTCACCATCAGCATTGGCGTGTATGGCTGTATTCCGCAAGGCGTGCAAGATGCACAGGCCCTGATTGACCGGGCCGACCAAGCCATGTACGCGGCCAAACGTGGCGGGCGCAACCGGGTAGAAATGGCCGATGGTTTGCTGCCGGTGCAGCCGGTGCCGACCTAAGGGGCGCTGGTTTGCAAAGGCAGGCGCAACACAAAGCAGGCTCCGCCACCCAGGTGGTCTTGGCAATGCACCCGGCCTTGGTGGCGCAAGGCAATCGAGCGCACCAGCGCCAGCCCCAAGCCCACCCCCCCAGCGCGTTCACTGGCACCGGGCAATCTAAAGAATGGCTCAAAAATGCGTTCGCGCAGCGCTTCGGGCACGCCGGGGCCTTGGTCACAGACTTCCACTTGGGCCATATCGCCGTGGCGGCGTAGCACCACCGTAATATCGCCTTGGCTATAACGGCGCGCGTTTTCTAGCAAATTACGCAAGGCGCGGCGCAGCAGTTTGGCCACCCCCACCACCTCCAGGGTGTCGGTGCCAGCATCCAAATCGGCCCCTACGCGCGCGCATTCTTCTGCGGCCAATCCAATCAAATCGACCAGCTCGACCGTGCCAATATCAACCTCCAGCGCATCCAAGCGGCTGGCCAGCAAAATCTCATCGACCAATTGGTCTAGTTCGGCAATGTTGTGCAAAATCTCAGTCCGAAAGGCTGGCGCTGGTTGCGCGGTGTCCAGCAGCTCTAATCCCATGCGGATGCGCGTTAAGGGTGAGCGCAATTCGTGCGAGGCATTGGCCAGTAAAGATTTATGCGATTGCACCAGCGCCTCGATGCGGCTGGCGGCGGCGTTGAACTGGCGTGATAAATCGGCCACCTCATCATCGCCCTGCACTGGCACCCGGATGCTTAAATTGCCCTCGCCAAAGCGCTGCACACTGCGCTGCAAAACCTGCAAGCGCTTGAGCAAGCGGCGCACCACCGGAAACGCTCCCAGCGCTACGGCCAGCCCCACCACGCCCAACATCCAGACAAAGCCCAAGGGTGGACGCAGCCAAAAAGCGGCGGTTTTATCTGGCGGTGGTGGACTCGTGGTCATTTCTAAGCGATACGACTGGCCATTGTCTAATTGAAACTGAAACGTCGGCGTTGGCCCCGGCACCCGTTGCGCGGTGCCATGCCCAATCAGCACCCCTTTGGTATCGCGTAACAAAATGTTGCGTGCTACCGGGGTAGCGGTTTGCAAATGGTATTCTGCTGCGACGCGCCAAGCCCAGCCCACCAGCAGCATCAGCAGCGCCACCACACTCACTACGGCCAGCCAAATACGCAGGTGTAGGCGCTGAGAGAATAAACGCAGCAAGGACCTCATGGCACGGCACTCAATCTTGCTGTTTGGCAAACACATAGCCCACTCCGCGCACGGTCAGGATGCGGCGCGGGTTTTTGGCATCTTGTTCAATCGCAGCGCGGATGCGGCCCATGTGGACATCTATCGAGCGGTCAAAGGCTTCTAACTCGCGTCCGCGCACCGCCTCCATGATTTGCTCGCGCGTGAGTACGCGCCCGGCGCGCTCGGCCAGCGTGACCAATAAATCAAACTGGTACGAGGTCAAGTCACACGGCTGACCTGCCACCGCCACGGTGCGCGCGTCGCGGTCAATTTCTAGCGTACCAAAGCGCATCGGTGCGCTGTGGGGCGGTGGGCCATCGCTGCGGCGGCGCAAAATAGCCCGAATGCGTGCCAGCAACTCGCGTGGCTCGAACGGTTTGGGCAGGTAATCATCGGCCCCCAGTTCTAGCCCAATCACGCGGTCCATGGGGTCGCCTTTGGCGGTGAGCATCAACACTGGCACCCGCGCTGCTGCACCGGGCAAACTGCGAATTGTGCGGCACACGTCTAGGCCATCCATATCGGGCAGCATTAAATCCAAAATCACCAAATCCGGCAGCCGCGTGCCATTGGACAACTGCGCTAAACCGCTGCCGCCATCGGCGCAGTGGGTAAGCTGCATGGCGGCTTGGCTCAGGTATTCGGCCACCATGTGGGCCAAACGGGCATCGTCTTCAATCATTAGCAGGTGTGCGTTCATGGACCCCCCAGAGTCGTGGTAGTGCTGCAAGCATCGCGCCAGCGCGTCAGGGCTGCTTGTCGTGCGCGTAAAGGCGTGGTAAAGGAAAGGCTTGGCTGTCGCATTTTGCCCAACGGAGGCGGTGCGCCAGCAAACAGGTCAGCCAAGCTGGCGCAGCCGCCGCATATCAGTTTGCAGCGACTGGGGCGCACTCATCACGATACGGGCGAAAGCTGGGTGGTGTGGGTTGAGCAAAATATTGCGCTCAGGCGCTGGGCCAGCTGGCGCACGACGACATTCTGGCACGAGCCATCGCTGCCCAGTGCTTGCTCGAAGGCACCTCCAGGATACTGGGCAAACTGCTGGCGCAGCAAATGCGCCTCATCAAAATGCTTGGATTGGTTATCCTTCATGCGGGCTGACTTTTTGGTGGTTCTCGGGGCTTATCTTTGTCCTGAATCCGTGAATTCATGTCAAAAATCTCCAGTTTCTCTATTGAAATCAATAGTTTAGGCTCCAAATACTGTTCACCCAGCAGGTGAATCCCCATGCCCAATTTCATTCTCAAACAGTTGCCCTACGACCTGAGCGGCCAGGCCGGTCTGGCCTTGATTGGCAA
>NZ_JAQUCA010000018.1 GCF_028686475.1 Giesbergeria sp.
CCAAACAGAACGGATGATCTTTTTAAAAGAGAGGCAATCGCACGGGCAATCCTTCGCTCTATCGACGCATTGCCGCCCAACTAATCAATCCAGCGGACGCTTTCGGCACCGCTGATTTCAGCGTTAGAGACGCGGTGCAATTAAGTACGGGATTCCCGTATAATTAAGCCATGCAAACAGTGGTTGGACACCCTATCTTTCAACTTGACATCCTCTCCAGGCTAAACCCCAGAACCTTACCCACATCTTTATAACTATTTGATTTGTATAGACTTTTTCAGTGATAAACTAGAGTCACAAATCAATGAAATCAATAGCTTATGTGAGATTTGGGTAAAGGCAAGGGCTAAATCCCGGAGATTCCTGCTGCTAGATGAAGATGGCCAGCCGTGAGAATGTTCCGTGCTGCATTCACGTCGCGGTCGTGTGCCGCCCCGCAATCGCTGCACGTCCATGCTCTTATTCCAAGTCCTGCCCTACCTTTCGGACTGCTGGCAGGTATAACCCCGCAGCACGAGCAAGTCTGGGTTGAATACGCTTGTTCGTTGGATGCCGTGGCGCAGTCTTTGAGTCCGAGGTTTATGCCCACGGCTGGGACCGGAAGTCGGGGGCCAATGAATTCTGGAAGTTCTACTGTGACGTTGAAATACCAGCGGCCCCGGCTGTCTTCGGTCAATCATCTCGCACCGCCTGCGCCCAGCTTCAGCAGTTCCGGGCGGCTGCGTAACATCAGTGACTTACCAAAAATGGCCCCCAACACCGGTTTTAGCGCCGCCCCACAATAGTGCTTAAACGCAGCACGGGCCTATTTTCTATCAGCACTTGGGCATCCACGCGCCGAAAACTGGGGTTGGGCGTAGGCCGCACCGCCACTGCCACAGTCAAGCGCTGCCCGGCCTGTTCGCAAATTTCGGTAGTGTCGCCAATGGCTGGCATTTGGCGCGTTAGCCGGGTTTTGACCAGCATGTTTTCAGCGCACAGTTGCGCCAACAAAATATCCGATTGGCGTTGGGCATGGCGCGTCAGGGCGGCGCTGGCCTGCAAACCAGCCATCAGGGCAATCGCCACAATGCTCAAGGCCACCAACACCTCGACCAGTGTAAAACCTGCTTGCTGGCGCGTTAGCTTCATGGCACAGGCTGCACGGCGAACGGGCGCAGACCATCCGTGGCCACGCGCAAGGCGATGGCCGGTGCCTCACGGCTGACCAAGGTGATGCCTTGGGCGGCTATCAAAGGCTCAGGCCCCAGCAATAGCTGGCTATCGCCACGCACCGAGGTGCTGTCCGATAGCCATTGCGTGGGCAGCCGCTCTGGGGGGAGGCCGACAAACTCAAACCCACCGGCTACGCTGTGCCAGCGCACCGGCACCCCACTGGCGCGCGACTGCGCCCGACCGGCCTCTAGCAGTGCGGCCAGGCGCTCGGCTTCGCGCTCTAGGGTGCCGCTGCTGCTGTCGCGCAATGCCAAAGCCGTGCCAGCGGTGGCCACGGCAATGATGCTAATCACTACCAGCAGCTCTAGCAGCGTAAAACCGTGCTGGCGCTGACCAAGGCGGGGGATGGTATCGGTACCTATTTTTGCCACCTGTAAACTAAAAAGCCCCTATGATGATAGCTGCAATTGCTACCGGCCTAACACACCATCTGCCTGCCTATGTCCTGTTCAAAGCCTCGTCTGTGGCATGGTAGCGCTATCGTTGTGGGTGGCTTGCTGGGGGCGGCGCTGCAAGTGTGCCAAGCCCAGTTGTGGCCGTTGGCGTGGTATGCGGGTGTGGGCTTGCTGGCCTTGGGGGGTGCTTTGGCTGGGGTGTTGGCCAGCCAACGCCAGCGCTTGGCGGGCTATCGCGCCCATGCTGTATGGTTGCTGCTGGCCACGCTGCTGCTGTTTGCCATCACTGGGTTACGCGCGCAGCATTTTGCAGCGGGTGCCTTGTCGCCAGCGTTAGAGGGCCAAGACATCCGCATCACTGGCATGGTAACTGCCATGCCCCAACCCTTAGAGGGTGGGCAGCGCCTGCGCCTGCGCGTAGAAGCCGCCACCCTGCTGCCCCAAGGCAGCCCCGTACCACTGCCCGAGTTGCTGGATTTAGGCTGGTACCACCGGCCACAACATAGCAACGATGCCGCAGACAGCAGCACGCCGGTGCTGGTGCGCCCCGGAGAGCGCTGGCAAATGACAGTGCGCCTCAAAGCGCCGCACGGCCTACGCAACCCACATGGCTTTGACTACGAACTGTGGGCTTGGGAGCAAGGCGTGCAAGCGGTGGGCGATGTGCGTACCAGCAAAAAAGACCAGCCACCACAACGCTTGGCTGCCACCTACCAGCACCCGGTAGAGCAGGCCCGCCAGCGCGTGCGCGATGCCATCATGGCGCAATTGGCCGCCAATCCGTTTGATGCAGCCAGCCAGCGCGTTGCTGGGGTAGTGGCAGCGTTGGTCACGGGCGACCAACGCGCCATTGAGCGCAACGATTGGGACCTGTTCCGCACCACGGGGGTGTCGCACTTGATGAGCATCTCCGGGCTGCACATTACCCTGTTTGCTTGGTTGGCAGCCGCATTGATTGGTGTGCTGTGGCGGCGCTCAGTGCGCCTGTGCCTGTGGTTGCCCGCACCTTCGGCAGCGCTGCTGGGTGGTGCTGCATTGGCAGCAGCTTATGCTTTGTTCAGTGGCTGGGGCATTCCGGCACAACGCACGATTTCTATGCTGTGCGCCGTGGCCTTGTTGCGCCTGTTGGGCTTGCGCTGGCCTTGGCCACAAGTGTGGTTACTGACCTGCGCGGCGGTCGTCTGGCCAGACCCGTGGGCGCTGTGGCAGCCAGGGTTTTGGCTCAGTTTTGTGGCCGTAGGGATTTTGTTTGCCAGTGACCCCGGCGGCAGCGCCCAAGAACGCCCCAGTCTGTGGAGCCGCTTTGTCTCCATGCTGCGCGAGCAATGGGTCGTCACGCTGGCCTTAACGCCCTTGGGATTGCTGATGTTCGGTCAGGTGTCGGTGGTGGGCTTTGCCGCCAATATGCTGGCGATTCCGTGGGTGACCTTGGTGGTTACGCCCTTGGCGTTTTTGGGGGTGCTGTGGGGGCCTTTGTGGCAATTGGCAGGCACCGCCGTGCAATGGATGGTATTGTGGCTGGAATGGTGGGCCGCCGTGCCGGGAGCGGCGTGGTGGCTACCGATAGCGCCGCTGTGGGCGGGCGTCGCGGCGGTGGCCGGTGGCACCTTGTTGGCCTTGCGTTTGCCCATGCCGGTGCGCCTGTTGGGTTTGCCCTTGTTGCTGCCGGTGTTTTTTTGGCAGCCCCCACGCCCAGCGGTAGGGCAGTTTGAACTGTTGGCCGCCGATGTCGGCCAAGGCACTGCCGTGTTGGTGCGTACCGCCAGCCGCACCCTGCTCTATGACGCTGGCCCGCGCACCAGCGCCAGCAGCGATGCCGGTAGCCGCGTGCTGGTGCCTTTGTTGCGTGCCTTGGGCGAGCGCCTCGATACCCTGTTGCTCAGCCACCCAGATAGCGACCACACTGGCGGGGCCGTGGCCGTATTGCAAGCCCAGCCCCAAGCACAATTATTGGGTTCTGTGGCAGAGCTGCCCGAGCTGCAAGCCCTGCGCCCGGCCAGTGCGTGCATGGCGGGTCAACGCTGGCACTGGGATGGCGTGGAATTTTCTATCTTGCATCCCCAGCCAGCAGAGTCAGATGCCCCCGCCAGCACCGGCAAAACGCGCAACACCAATGCCCAAAGTTGCGTGCTGCGAATCATGGCCCCCAATGGCGTAGCCGCCCTGTTGCCCGGCGACATCGAAATTGCCCAAGAGCAAAGCTTGCTGGCACAAGCCGCTCCATTGCGTGCCGATGTGCTATTGCTGCCGCACCACGGCAGCAAAACCTCGTCCGGTGCGGCGTTGTTGGATGCCGTGCGCCCGCGCAGTGCCTGGGCGCAAACCAGCTACCGCAACCGCTTTGGCCACCCGGCCCCAGAAGTGGTGCAACGCCTGCAAGAGCGCCAAATTCGCTTGGTCAACTCGGTGCAGTGTGGGGCGGCACACTGGTCTTCAGAACAGCCCGACAACGTGACTTGCCAGCGCCAAAACCCAGCGCGCTACTGGCAACACCTAGTGCCTTAAAGCCTACACGCTACCGCGCAAAATCCATTTGCGGCGACAATGCCGCTCCTTTTGATTTTTTCCTGTTTTCGTTCGGTTTTTTCATGTCCATTCAGGTACGTCCCGCTACGCTCCGCGATGCCAAAGCCATCGCCCAACTCCATACCCTATCGGCCCAAACAGTTTACAAGGGCCTGATTCCTGATGAGCATCTCAAGACCATGTCGGTAGAGAAGCGCCAAGCCTACTGGCGCGAGGCCATCGAATACTGTGAGCCACAAGTTCAGGTGGCGGTAGAAGACGACAAAATCGTCGGCTTTGTCGGCTACGACCGCTCACGCGATGAAAAATCGCGCCCCACCACGGGTGAAATCTGGGCCATCTACGCCGCCCCCAGCCACTGGAACCAAGGCATCGGCTTGGCCTTGTGGGATGCCGCGCGCGAAGGGCTGCAAGAAGAAGGCTGCACCAACGTCACCGCTTGGGTGCCACTACGCAATGAACGCGCCATCCGCTTTCACGAGCTGGCCGGTTTTAAGCGCGAAATGTCCACCGCCAAAACCGCCGTGGTGGGTGGTGTCAAAATCGAAGAAGTGCGCCTGAAGCGCTCACTTAACTAATTCTCTTACCCACAGAAAGCTATCCCCATGATTGAATGGAACGAACAGGGCGAGGTGCGTACAGCGCACTGGCGTTCCGAGAGTGGCGCACCCGCGCCCAAGCGCGTTATTTTGGCCGACGACACCCTGTCGGCTGATACCGCCTACCGCCATGCTTGCGCCGGTACTGCCTTGCTGTGGCGCGGTGATTTTCAGAACGCCCGCCTGCTATTGCAAGCGCTGATGCGCCGCGTAGAGCGCAAACCGGCCAAAGCCGCTGCCCGTGCTGCCGCCAAACGGGCGCAGGCCACGCCAGAGCAAGCTTTTCATTTGCACCGACAAGCCCAATCACAGCGTGCGCGCACTTTGGCCAGCATCGTCATTCAGCTAGAAGGCGACTACCGCATCGCTTTGCGCCGCGCGCCAGATTGGGTTCAAGCCTGTACGCAAGCGTGGGGGCCAGCTACCGGCCAGCCGCAAGTGGTCAGCCTGCGCGAGTTGCTCGGCTTGGTCGGCGCTTACGAATGGCGTAAAAAAGGGGTAGAAATTGCCGCCTTGGGCGATGGTGCGCGCATCCACCCGCATTACGGCGTTTTTTCGCCGGTGCGTGGCGAATACATCACCTTGGTAGCCCAAGCACCTTTGCCAGCGCAAGAACTGGCCTTTGACATTGGCACCGGCACCGGCGTACTGGCGGCGGTGCTGGCGCGCCGTGGGGTACGCCACATCATCGCCACCGACAACGCCCCACGCGCCTTGGCCTGCGCCCAAGACAACCTGCAACAACTCGGTTACGGCCAACAGGTGCAGGTGCAACCGGCGGATTTGTTCCCAGCAGGACAAGCGCCGTTGATTGTGTGCAATCCGCCGTGGTTGCCAGCGCGCGCCAACTCGCCATTAGAGCAGGCCGTCTATGACGAAGGCAGCCGCATGTTGCGTGGCTTTTTGGCAGGCTTGGCAGCGCATTTAAGCCCCGGCGGCGAAGGCTGGCTGATTTTGTCGGACTTGGCCGAGCATCTGGGTTTGCGCCCACGTGAGCAGCTATTGGGCTGGATAGCCGAAGCCGGTTTGCGCGTATTAGAGCGCCACGACATCCGCCCACAGCACCCCAAAGTGCAAGACAGCAGCGACCCACTGCACGCCGCACGGGCCGCCGAAGTCACTTCGCTGTGGCGCTTGGCAGTGGCCGCAACGGCCTAACAAGTCTCCAACGCCATTTCTGGCGTTGGACTGGCCCACACCGCAGACACTTGGGTGCGTAATGATGCGGCGCGTTCATCGCCTGCATGGTGGGTTACTTGGGCAAACAGTTCTTCGGCCACATGGCGCAAGGTATCGCCATCGCGTGCATTACGCAAAGCGGTACGCAGGTGGTGGGCCAACTCAGGATGGCGGCGGGCAAACATGCGCTCACAAATATCAAACAGGTACATGCGCGCCCCGGCCAGCGATAATTCGCTACGCAGTGCAGCCGCTTGCACCGCCTGGGCATGGGCCGCGCTGGTGCGCGTCAGGTAACCTTGGTGCAGCAGGTTCTCGACAATTTGTGCGCCCATACCGTGGTACATGGCCTGCAAGGCCGACACCGGTTTGCCATCGGCCAACAGCAGCAACGAACGCTCACGCAGGCTCAAGGTGCGAACACCGGGAGAGAGTTCCTGATGGGCTTTTTCAGTTTTCTGCAATCGCATGAAAATCAAGCAGTGGATAAAACCGCTATTAAATCGCCCAACCATGACATTTCGATGAAGCCCCCAGCCCCAGCCCGTATGCCCCTGCTCTTGGCCCCGATGGAGGGCTTGCTTGATTTTGTGCTGCGCGATGTGCTGACCCGCGTGGGTGGTGTGGACCGCTGTGTCTCGGAATTTATCCGCATCAGCGATACTTTGTTGCCCGATAAGGTATTTTTGCGCTATCTGCCCGAATTGCAAAATGGCAGCCGCACCCTGGCTGGCGTGCCCGTGCGGGCGCAATTGCTCGGCTCCGACCCGGTGTGCATGGCAGAAAATGCCGCGCGTCTGGCCGCCCTGAACCCCGAAGGCATTGATTTGAATTTTGGTTGCCCGGCCAAGGTGGTCAACCGGCACGGGGGCGGTGCGGCCCTGCTGCAAAACCCCGAACACATCGCCCGGCTGGTGGCTGCGGTACGCCGCGCTGTACCAGCACATCTGCCTGTGTCGGCCAAAATGCGCTTGGGCTACCACGATGCCAGCTTGGCGCGTGAATGCGCCCAAGCAATGGCCGACAACGGAGCCTGCGAGATTGTGGTTCATGCCCGCACCAAGCAAGACGGCTACCGCCCTCCCGCCTACTGGGAGCAAATTCCAGCGATTCAAGCCGCAGTATCGGTGCCCATAGTGGCCAACGGTGAAATCTGGACGGTACAAGATGCCCAGCGCTGCCGCAGCGTCTCGGGTTGCAATGCCCTGATGCTGGGGCGCGGCATGGTGGCCAATCCGGGGCTGGCGCTGGCCATTCGGGCCGCCGATGCTGCCGCCGCCGATACCCTCCTCGCCAGTGGGCAAGACAGCCTGCCTGCGCCGGTGCAATGGCCCGAGCTTTTGCCCCACATCGCCCACTTTTGGCAATTGGTGTGTACCAATTTAGAGCCACGCCAGCGCGCTGGCCGCCTCAAGCAATGGCTTAATTTGTTGCGTCGGCGCTTTCCCGAAGCCGAAATGGCCTACCAAGAAATTCGCCCCCTGACTGACCAACGCACCATCAGTGCTTGGGTGCAGGCACAGCAATCGGTTTAACTTGGCACAAAATACCCTTCAGCACCCCAGCCAGTCCTTCGCTATGCCTATTCGCCCACCTCCGCTTCACATCCGTTGTCCACAATGCACTTGGCAGCAGCATTGGCAGCCTAGCTCTGATGCCCTGATGGCCCTGCCCCCGAAAATCTGTCCGCGTTGTGGTCATACACATTTGGAAGCCCGCCCTGCCTCTGGCGCATCAGCCTTGTGGGAGCAATTGCCGCAGTGGCTTACACGCCCCTGAGCTTTTGTTCACCTCGGCCACCCGATGCCCCTTGTTTGTTCAACCAAGTTTTACCGATGAACCACCCTTTGAAGCAAAAACTCATCCGCCTGTTGGACTCCCTCAACCACGGCTTGGTAGAACGTGAACCCGCCATTAAGGCAGCTTTGCTGACCGTGCTGGCCGGGGAAAACCTGCTGCTGGTTGGGCCACCGGGCACTGCCAAGAGCCTGATTGCGCGGCGCATGGCCGAGAGTCTGCACCACAGCGACGCAACAGCGGGCTATTTTGAATACCTGCTCACCAAGTTTTCGACCCCGGAAGAAATCTTCGGGCCACTGTCCATCAGCGAACTCAAGGCCGACCGCTTCCGGCGCAACACGGCGGGTTATTTGCCCTCGGTACGCTTGGCATTTCTGGATGAGATTTTCAAGGCCAGCTCCTCGATTTTGAATGCGCTGCTGACCATTTTGAACGAGCGCATCTACCACAACGGCACCGAAGCCCAGCCGGTACCGTTGCAGGCGCTGATCGCCGCTTCCAACGAACTGCCCACCGGACAAGAAGAGCTGGAGGCCCTCTACGACCGATTTTTGCTACGCAGCTTTGTCGATTACGTCAGTGAAGACGGGCTGCCACAGTTGCTGCGTAAACCGGGGCCAGCGCCAGCGCTGGAACCACTCACCGGGGCCGATATGGAGGCGGTGCGCCAAGCCGCCGCCAACGTGAACTTGCCACCGGAAATCATCACGGCCCTGCAACGCATTTGGGCCGGGCACAAGCAGCTGTTCAAAGAAGACCGGCGCGAGAACCTGTCCGACCGCCGCCTGAAAAAGGCCGTAGGCTTGCTGTGTGTCTCGGCGGCCACCAATGGGCGTGACGCGGTGGATTTGTCCGATCTGTTGCTGCTCAAAGATTGCCTGTGGAACCACCCGGACAATGCACCCAAGGTTAGAGATTTGATCCTGAATGTTTTATTACCCGAGAAAATTTTCTTTGGAGATGGTGTTATCCAAATCCAAGCTCCAGATATCGGTGGCTTCAATGATGTGACCGTGATCGAGTTGCTGGTCAGGCCGGGCGATACCATCCAAGTCGGGCAAAGCCTGATCACTATCGAATGCGACAAAGCCGCCCTAGAGATTCCCTCCAGCCATGCGGGTATGCTGAAGGAACTGACAGTCGCACTAGGTGACAAGGTCTCAGAAGGTTCTGTAATCGCGAAGATAGCGACTAAGCACATAAAGGAAATGAGAGACAAGATCAAGCTCTCCGAACAAGTGTGTGCCAACTTCTGGCTCTAAAGGCGGCCTGCTATGCTTCCTTTTCTCGGGCCGCTGCTGGGCGGCTGGGGGCGGCTCACCGCCGCCCTCGGCATCAAGCCGCTCAAATACTTTATCGACAGCGTGTTCCGCGACAAGGTGCGCCCGATGCCTGGCAGCGTGCTGTATTGCGACCTGTGGCTGGCGGTAGAGCACTCTGGCATTTACCTCGGCGACGGCCAAATCTCCAACATCGTGGTCGATGGGCTGGCCGAAAGCACCGTGCAAGCCTGTGGCCCGGAAAGTTTTACTTCCAAAAGCAGCATGGGGCGCAAAATTTACGTCTCTTGCAATAGCCAAGGGGCAGTCGGCCATTCTGCGGTGGCACACGGCGCGGCCCGCCATGTGGGCGAACGCGCTTTTTATGGGTTGGTGATTAAAAACTGCCACCAGTTTTCTACCCGCTGCGTTAACTATGCGGGCAACGATGTAGAGCTGTCACTGCTCGATCGTGCCCTGGCCATGCTGCCTGATGGCACCTTTGAGCCTACCATCACGGCGTTGAAAGCGGCTGCCCGTGACAAACTCGGGGCCACCAAATGGCGGCTGTGGGATTGGCAGAACGAGGATGCCGCCGCACCCCGCGAAGAACCCCCGCCCGAACCCGATTGGCAAGCCCATGCCGACCATTTCTGCCAGCTGGACTTGGATGCCGACAGCATCGCCGACATCCGCGCTCAACTTGCCGCCACCCAAACTTACGAAGCCGAGATTGCCGACGAGAACATTCCGGCCCCCATTCGCCAGAAACTGGGGCAATTCCGCCAAACCTTGAGTGACATTTCGCAAAAATACGAAGAGGTCAAAGGTTTTTTGGCCGCCTGCCCCGGCGCACG
The DNA here is from genome assembly GCF_028686475.1 of Giesbergeria sp. Classification (GTDB taxonomy): domain Bacteria; phylum Pseudomonadota; class Gammaproteobacteria; order Burkholderiales; family Burkholderiaceae_C; genus Simplicispira. The sequence continues at coordinate 9,831 of NZ_JAQUCA010000018.1, forward strand.
CTTTTCTTATGCCGAACTCAAGGCAATGGGTGAGGATTTTTCGGCGTTGGCGCTGCAGTTGCAGGGCAATCCCCGCATCCAAGAACTGGCACGCAAAATGGGGCGCAACTATATTTCCGAGGAGCGCAAAAAACAGACCCGAGTACCGCAAGCCAGCCGCAGTGAAGTCCACGGCACGCACCGCAGCGACGATTTGATGCGCGTCTTGCCCAGTGAACTGCTTAATCTGGAAGATGAAACGCTGGAAACCGTGTTCTACGCCCGACTGCTGGAAAAAAACCTGCTGTCCTACGAGTTGCAAGGGGTGACATTCCGCAACGGCGAAGAGATAGAACGCCAGCAGCAACGTACCGGCCCAGTGGTAGCCTGTTTGGATACTTCAGGCAGTATGCAGGGCGCGCCCCTGCTCAAAGCCAAGGCGCTGTTGCTGGCCATTGCCAATATCTTGCAGCAAGAAAATCGCTCGCTGCATGTGCTGCTGTTTGGGGCTTCGGGCGAGGTGCGCGAGTTTTCAATGGAGCAGCGCAACGATGCTGTGGGGCTGCTCCAGTTTCTGCAACAAGGCTATGGCGGTGGCACCGATTTTGAGACCCCGTTGCACCGCGCGTTGGCTCTCATTGCGGAGCAAAAAAGCTACCAAAAAGCCGATGTGCTGATGCTGAGTGATGGCGATTGCCAGCTCTCAGCCGATTTTGCCGCTACTCTTGCCGTGCAAAAGGCCCATTTGGATTGCTCGGTTTATTCGGTGCTGTGCGCTGGTACGCGGGTGGCAGATAACTTCAGCGATGAAGTGGTGGTTTTATAAATCCGCTCGGCCAGTCGCATCCCAGCCCATCAGCGGTGCAGCTCACCTGCACGTTCAGGCTGGTACAAAATATCGGTCACGCGCACCGTCATGGCTTTGCCCGCTGGGCCGGGCCAAGCCAGCTCATCGCCCACCGACAAACCCAGCAGCGCACTGCCCACCGGGGCCAAAATAGACACCTTGTCGGCACTGCCGTCCATATCGCGTGGATAAACCAACGTTAGGCGCAGTTCCTTGCCCGTTTCTAGCATCGTAAACTGCACCGTTGAATTCATGGTGACCACATTGGGCGGCATTTCTTCTGGCGATAAAACATCTGCCCGGTCTAACTCGGCTTGCAACTCGGCCTTGCCCGCCAGCGCACTCGACGGAATGCCCGCCAGCAGGGCTTCGATACGTTCCAAGTCTAAAGAAGACAAAATTAGCGGCGGCTTTGAACCCATAGCATCCTCACAAAGTGCAAGACAGACAAGGGGCGCAATGTAGCCCATTGCGAATCTCGCACTGTGCTGCACGGACAATGAATAGCCCCGCAGGCATTGCCCCTTAGCGATTGGTTTGGGCCGTTTGCACGCTACGGCAGGGCGCATAAATGTCTTGCGTAGCTTGGTATGCCGTAGTTTGCACATCCATCAGGCCCAGCACCGAATGAAAATAAGCATCATGGCTGATGCGCTGCTCGGCCAATTCTTTTTGCAAGCAGCCAAGGTTCAGCTGGTGGCGCGCCTGCATGGCCGACGATAGCCAGGTAATCCAAGGCACCTGCTTTTGCACATCGGGTGCAATAGCGTAAGGCAGGCCGTGCAGGTACAGGTTGCCCTCGCCCAAAGATTCGCCGTGGTCGGACACATAGAGCATCGCTGTATGGGCTTGGTCTGCGCGTGCTTGCAACCATTCAATGGTGGCATTCAGAAAAGCATCGGTGGCCACAATACTGTTGTCGTAGGCATTCACCACTTGGGCCTGCCCGCATTCTTGCAGTGTATTCGAGGTGCATTCAGGGGTAAATGCCTTTTGAGACTTGGCCGAGCGCTTGAAATAAGCGGGGCCGTGGCTGCCCATTTGGTGCAGCACTACCACGGTGCCACGGGCGCGTTGCTCGGCGGGCAAAGCGGCAATGCGCTGCTCCAAGTCTTTTAGCATGATAGTGTCGGGGCACTCGCCCTCTGGGCACAGGGCGGGGTCGGTGTCACGGCTGGTGCTGGCTTGGGCTACGCGGTCGCATACCCCTTTGCAGCCAGATTGGTTGTCCACCCACAGCACCGCCAGTCCCGCGTGCTGCAATACATCCAACAGGCTTTCAAAGTTGTTTTTGCGCCCTTCAAACCCATCGCGGCCCAAATGCGAAAACATGCACGGCAACGATGCCGCTGTGCTGGTGCCGCAAGCCCAAGCATTGCGCGCACTGACCAAATCGGTGCGCGCTGATAGCAATGGCGTGGTGTTGCGTGCATAGCCATTCAGGCCAAAATTGGCACTGCGTGCGGTCTCGCCCAGCACCAGCACCAGCAAGGGCACTTTGCTTTGCTGGGTATAGCTGGCACCCAATTGGGCATCGCGCCCCAAGGGTAGCAAAGTGCTGGTATCCATACGCAAAGGCTTGGTTGCCATATGCGCCACGGCATAGACGCTGTTGAGCGGGTTAATCAAATAGCGCAACTGGGTATGGTTACGCATGGTAGAAGCAAAATCCTGAAACACCAGCAGCAGGGCAGCTACCAACACCAACAACGCCGCAGCCAGCAAAGCTGCATTGTGTGCCAGATGGCGCACCAGCCCCAACGGGCGCACTTGCTGGTGCCACAGCCACCACAGCGGCGGTGCAGCCAACACCAACACCGTGACCACTAAACGCCCATTGAGCAAATCCCCAGCCTCGCGCACATCGGTTTGCAGCACATTGGTCAACATGCTGGCATCAATCACGATGCCATAGTTGAGCATAAAGTAACTGCCAAAGGCCGCCATCAGCACAAAACTGCCAAGTACCCACTTGGTAGCGCGGCCCCACGCCAAAAGGCTTAATACCGCCACATTCCCAGCGGCCACAATCACGGCAAAGGCCAGCACAAACCCCCAGCTATGCAGGTCTGTCCCATTGGGTAAAGCCGTGAGTGCGCGCCACAGTGCAGCGTTGCACACCGTGGCCAGCCACACACTGATCAGCAAAATAGGCCATGCAGGGTGTCTGGCTAAAGGTGCCGCACCCCCTTCTGCACTGGCAATATCTAAGGGACGGGAAGGGGTGTGCGAGCTGACCCCAAAAGGCAGCCAGCGAATCAGTGTCTGGGGCATAGGCAGCGATTGTTGTGGCGTTGCCTTAACGGTAGATTAACCTATCTGGCCACGTTGATTAATACACCACCACGCTGCGAATTGACTTGCCCTCGTGCATCAAATCGAAGGCGGTGTTGATTTCCGTCAGGGGCATGGTGTGCGTGACAAACGGAGCCAGTTGGATTTTGCCGCTCATGGCATCTTCCACCATGCCGGGCAGCTCGCTGCGGCCTTTTACGCCACCAAACGCCGAACCTAGCCACTTGCGCCCCGTCACCAGTTGGAACGGGCGGGTAGAGATTTCTTTGCCAGCCCCAGCCACCCCAATAATCACGCTTTGGCCCCAACCCCGGTGCGCGCACTCCAGCGCTGCGCGCATCACATCGACATTGCCAATACACTCAAAGCTGTGGTCCACACCCCAGCCGGTCATCTCAACAATCACTTGCTGGATGGGTTTGTCAAAATCTTTCGGATTGACAAAATCCGTGGCCCCAAACACCTTGGCCAAGTCAAACTTGGCCGGGTTGGTATCAATCGCAATGATGCGCCCAGCTTTGGCCAGCTTGGCCCCTTGAATCACTGCCAAGCCAATGCCACCCAAGCCAAACACCGCCACCGTATCACCTTCTTGCACTTTGGCGGTGTTTTTTACCGCGCCCAAGCCGGTAGTCACGCCACAGCCCAGCAGGCACACCTGCTCAGGATTGGCCTCTGGGTTGATTTTGGCCAGCGAGACTTCGGCCACCACGGTGTACTCGCTAAAGGTAGAGCAGCCCATGTAGTGGTAAATCGGCTGGCCGTTGTACGAGAAGCGCGTGGTGCCATCGGGCATTACACCCTTGCCTTGGGTGGCACGCACCGCCACGCACAGATTGGTTTTGCCCGATTTGCAGAACAGGCACTCGCCGCATTCGGCGGTGTAGAGCGGAATCACATGGTCGCCGGGCTTGACGCTGGTCACGCCTTCGCCGACTTCGACCACGATGCCCGCGCCCTCATGGCCTAGCACGGCGGGAAAGATGCCTTCCGGGTCTTCGCCTGACAGGGTAAAGGCATCGGTGTGGCAGACGCCGGTATGGGTAATTTTGACCAACACCTCGCCCTTTTGTGGCGGTGCGACGTCAATTTCAACGATTTGCAGGGGTTCTCCAGCTTTGAAGGCGACAGCGGCTTTGGATTTCATAGGGAAAATGGGGGGTAGAAAAATTGCAAAAACAGCGGCAGCCTAGCTGCGCTGTGCCAGACCGCTACTATAGGCCAGCACCCATAAAAAAACCCGCCGGGCCACGGCGGGTTGGGCTACTTGCAGCGCACAAGCGCTGCAAAACGGCACTTTAGGCCACGTCGCGGCGGGGTGCGCCAGTGAACAATTGGCGTGGACGGCCAATCTTGTACTCAGGGTCGCTGATCATTTCGTTCAGTTGGGCAATCCAACCGACGGTACGGGCCAGGGCAAAAATACCAGTGAACAGGTTGACCGGAATACCGATGGCGCGTTGCACGATACCGGAGTAGAAGTCCACGTTCGGGTAGAGCTTGCGGCTGACGAAATAGTCGTCTTCCAGAGCGATTTTTTCCAGTGCCTTGGCCAGCTTGAACAGCGGGTCGTTTTGCAGGCCCAGTTCGGCCAGCACTTCGTCGCAGGTTTCTTGCATCAGCTTGGCGCGTGGGTCGTAGTTCTTATAGACGCGGTGGCCAAAACCCATCAGCTTGACGCCGGAGTTCTTGTCCTTGACCTTTTCCATGAACTCGCCCACCTTGTCGATGCCGCCTTGGCGCTGGATGTCTTCTAGCATGTTCAGGCAGGCTTCGTTGGCACCGCCGTGGGCAGGGCCCCACAGGCAAGCCACACCTGCGGAGATAGCAGCAAACGGGTTGGTGCCCGAAGAACCGCACAGGCGCACGGTAGAAGTGGAAGCGTTTTGCTCGTGGTCGGCGTGCAAAATGAAGATGCGGTCCATCGCACGTTCAATCACGGGGTTGACCTTGTACTCTTCGCAAGGGGTACCGAACATCATCCGCAGGAAGTTGCCAGCGTAGCTCAGGTTGTTTTGTGGGTACATGTAAGGCTCGCCCTTACCGTACTTGTAAGCCATTGCCACCAGCGTGGGCATCTTGGCGATCAGGCGAATTGCAGCCACATCGCGGTGTTCGGGGTTGTTGATGTCGGTGCTATCGTGGTAGAAGGCCGACATAGCGCCTACCAAGCCCGTCAACACCGCCATCGGGTGGGCATCACGGCGGAAGCCACGCAGGAAGAACTGCATTTGCTCGTTCACCATAGTGTGGTCTAGCACCAACTTATGGAAGTCAGAGCGCTGGGGCGCTGTGGGCAGTTCACCCTTGAGCAGCAGGTAACAGGTGTCGAGGTAATCGCACTTGGTGGCCAGTTGTTCAATCGGGTAGCCACGGTAGAGCAATTCACCCTTGTCACCATCAATGTAGGTGATGGCCGATTGGCAGGAGGCGGTGGACAGGAAACCGGGGTCGTAGGTGAACATACCGGTTTGGCCATACAGCTTGCGGATGTCAATGACATCTGGGCCAATATTGCCTTGGTACACAGGAAGTTCCACGCTGGGGCTGCCATTGGAGAACGACAGGGTGGCTTTGTTGTCAGCTAACTTCATTGTAATTTCCTTGGGTAGGTTGCCGATGGTTAGGGCTGGGGAGAGGGGCTGCGTGCTTTGTCTATCCGTGCGCTGGCGCTGTTGCACCACTGCCACCTTGGCGCATCATGCCTAGCACTTCACGCACTTCTTCGGTATTCAACGCGCCTTCTGGCTCACGCCGCCGTAGCAGCAAATCCAGCAGGTCGTTGTCTGCCAAATCCATTAACGCATTCATGCCGTCGGCATGGCGTTGGTGTAATTGGGAAGCAAAGCGGGTGAAAAACCGTTCGATGAACAGGTCGTTCTCCACCATGCCACGCCGACTGCGCCAGCGCAACATGCTTACCGCCCGCTCGTCCAGCAGTGGCATGTCTGCCACCATATCGGAGGATGGAATTTCACCCATAATTTTGTCAGTGCCTTAGATAGCGCGACGCACCATCAGCTCTTTGATTTTGCCAATGGCGCGCGTGGGGTTGAGACCCTTGGGGCACACATCGACGCAGTTCATGATGGTGTGGCAGCGGAACAGACGGTACGGGTCTTCCAAGTTGTCGAGGCGCGCAGCGGTTTCTTCGTCGCGGCTGTCGGCAATGAAGCGGTAGGCTTGCAGCAGGCCAGCGGGGCCGACGAACTTGTCGGGGTTCCACCAGAAGCTGGGGCAGCTGGTCGAGCAGCTGGCGCACAAAATGCACTCGTACAGGCCGTTGAGTTCTTCGCGCTCTTCGGGCGATTGCAAACGCTCTTTAGTCGGCGAGGTCAGGCTATCGTTTTGCAGATACGGCTTAATCGAGTTGTACTGCTTGAAGAACTGCGTCATGTCCACAATCAAATCGCGGATGACGGGCAGGCCGGGCAGGGGCTTGAGCACGATTTCACCGGGCAAGGTGTTCATGTTGGTCAGGCAGGCCAAACCGTTCTTGCCATTGATGTTCATGGCATCGGATCCGCACACGCCTTCGCGGCAGGAGCGGCGGAAGGAGATGGTCGGGTCTTGTTGCTTGAGCTTGACCAGCGCATCCAGCAGCATGCGTTCGTGGCCGTCCAGCTCAATCTGCACGGTTTGCATGTAGGGCTTGGCATCCTTATCAGGATCGTAGCGGTAGATTTTGAAAGTACGTTTTGCCATTGTTTTACTCCAGTGCGCTGCGATCAGAAGGTACGGACTTTAGGTGGCACGCTGTCCACGGTCAGGGGTTTGAGGTTCACCGGCTTGTAGGTCAGGCTGTTGTTAGCACTGTGCCACAGGGTGTGCTTCATCCATTCCTTGTCGTTGCGGCCCAGCGGGAACTCGGCGTGGTCAGCTGGATGCTCGTAGTCATAGACGGTGTGCGCGCCACGGCATTCTTTGCGGGCAGCGGCGGAAGTCATGGTAGCTTGGGCTACTTCGATCAGGTTGTCCACTTCCAGCGCTTCCATGCGGGCAGTGTTCCAGACCTTGGACTTGTCTTGCAGCGTCACCGAGGAGACTTGGCTACGCAAGCCGTTGATTTTGACCACGCCTTCGTCCATGCTTTTTTGCGTGCGGAACACGCCAGCGTGCTGCTGCATCGAAGTACGGATGTCGTTGGCCAGCGTTTGGGCGTAGGTGCCGCTCTTGGACTCTTGCAGTTGGTTCAGGCGCGTCAGGGTGCGCTCAGAACCATTGGCGGGCACCGGCTGGTGGTCGCCATGTTCTTTGACAAACTGCACAATGTGTTTGCCTGCCGATTTGCCAAACACCAGCAAATCGAGCAGCGAGTTGGTGCCCAAACGGTTGGCACCGTGTACCGAGACGCAAGAGCATTCGCCCACGGCATACAGGCCGTTGACCACATGGTTTTGCACGCCATCGTGTACCACCACTTGGCCATTGATGTTGGTTGGGATACCGCCCATTTGGTAGTGGATGGTGGGCACGACGGGAATCGGCTCTTTGGTGATATCCACGTTGGCAAAGTTGTGGCCAATTTCTTCCACCGAGGGCAGACGCTTGCGGATGGTGTCGGCACCGAGGTGGTCCAACTTCATCAGGATGTAGTCCTTGTTGGGGCCACAGCCACGGCCTTCCTTGATTTCTTGGTCCATCGAGCGCGAAACGAAGTCGCGCGGGGCCAAGTCTTTCAGGGTGGGCGCATAGCGCTCCATGAAGCGCTCGCCATTGCTGTTGAGCAAAATCGCGCCTTCGCCACGGCAGCCTTCGGTCAGCAGCACACCCGCACCAGCCACGCCGGTGGGGTGGAACTGCCAGAATTCCATGTCTTGCAGCGGAATGCCAGCACGGGCCGCCATGCCCAAACCGTCGCCGGTGTTGATGAAGGCGTTGGTCGAAGCGGCAAAAATACGGCCTGCGCCACCAGTGGCCAGCAGCACGGCTTTGGCGTGCAACTCGTACAGGTCGCCGGTTTCCAGCTCTAGCGCCGTGACACCGACCACATCGCCTTGGCTGTTGCGAATCAAGTCCAGCGCCATCCACTCGACAAAGAAGTTGGTTTTGGCCTTGACGTTTTGCTGGTACAACGTGTGCAGCATGGCGTGGCCGGTACGGTCGGCCGCAGCGCAAGCGCGTTGCACGGGTTTTTCGCCGTAGTTGGCAGTGTGGCCACCAAACGGACGCTGGTAAATCGTGCCATCGGGGTTGCGGTCAAACGGCATACCGAAGTGTTCCAACTCAATCACGACGTTGGGGGCTTCGCGGCACATGAATTCAATCGCGTCTTGGTCGCCGAGCCAGTCAGAGCCTTTGATGGTGTCGTAGAAGTGGTAGTGCCAGTTGTCCTCGCTCATGTTGCCCAGCGAGGCGGACACGCCACCTTGCGCGGCCACGGTGTGGCTACGGGTGGGGAACACTTTGGACAGCGAGGCCACGTTCAGGCCAGCGCGCGAGAGTTCGAGGGCGGCGCGCATACCGGAGCCGCCGGCCCCGACAATAACCACGTCAAATTTGCGCTTAGTGATGTTAGCGTTGGTGTAGCTCATTATTTGCCTTCAGTCGCGGGAATCAGAGACGCCACAAAACTTGGAAACCCCAGCCAGCACAGCCGACCAGCCAGACGAGGGTGAAAACCTGCAATACCAGGCGCAGCCCAACCGGTTGGACATAGTCCATCCAGATGTCGCGCACGCCTACCCAGACGTGCCAAATCAGGGCCACAATGACCGAGAAGGTGACGACCTTCATCCATTGGCTAGAGAAAATGCCTGCCCAAGCAGCGTAACCGATGGGGCCTTTGGTGAAAATCAGTTGTGCAAGCACAACCACAGTAAACAGCGCCATCAGAGCCGCTGTAACACGCTGGCTGAGCCAGTCGCGCAGACCATAGTGGGCACCGACGACGATGCGCTTGGAGCCGTAATTGACGGACATGGTGGAATTCCTTTTGAATGAGGGGTGGACTGGGATGCAGTGCTGGCCACAGGGCCATCAGTACAGGCCAAACAGTTTGGCACCCAGCACCACAGTCAGGGCAATGCTGATAACCAAGGTAACGACAGCGGTGGATTTGCCCGACTCTTTAGTGACCGAGTCGTGGTTCATGTCCATACGCAGGTGGCGCACACCAGCGCAGAAGTGGTGCAGGTAGGCCCAAATGAGGGCCAACACCACCAACTTGACAAACCAGCCGGGCACAAAGCCCAGCCCATCGCTAAAGGCAGCCGTGAAACTCGCAAAAGAGATTTCGGACGACAGCGACATGTCGAACATCCAGAGAATGAACGGCAGCAACAAGAACATGATGACACCACTGGCACGGTGCAGGATGGAAACCCATGCAGCCGGGGCCATGCGATAAGTCGTCAGGTCCTTGAAGGCGTTGATGTTGCGGAATTCAGGCCGCTTTTTGGCTAGCTCGGTCATGGCAAATGCTTTCGTGGATGTAACTAATTCTTACGCAGACAAGGAAAGCCAAAATTCTATTGCAATGCAGCAAGGCGTAGGTTTGGCGCGGCGCATATTGTCGACTCTTTGCTGACGTGGTGCTGATGATAGGCGCATAGTTTCAACTCAAATCGTTGCGGTAATGGTGGCTATCGGTGCGGTACAGGCCACGGCGTAGCTCCATTGGCACATCGTTGTAGGTGTAGGCCAACCGCTCGACACTGAGCAGGGGCGTAGCGGGTGAAATTTGTAATAAATCGGCTTGCTCCGGCTCGGGCAATACGGCACGGATTTTTTCTGCGGCGCGCACCATACGCACGCCAAAATCTAACTCGAACATGGCGTAAGTGGGGCCGGGGTAGTTGGCCATTTGTTCGGCATTGAGGCTTTTGAACGAGGTGCCGGGCAACCAGATGTCTTCCAAAATAGTCGCTACACCATTGAACGATAGCACGCGGCGCACCTGCATGACCGGGTCGGCGGCGCGCAAGCCCAAACTGCGTGCCACTTCAGCGTTGGCGCGCACCCGTTTGCACTCGATGATGTGACGCTGTGCGGGGCGCTCGGCGTTGGCATCGCCATGATCGGGCAACAAACGCAAAAAACGGTACTGCACTTGCTGTTCGGCATGGGTGGCGACAAAAGTGCCTTTGCCTTGGCGGCGTACCACCAAATTTTCTGCCGCCAAATCGTCAATCGCTTTGCGTACTGTGCCTTGGCTGACTCGAAAGCGCGCGGCCAGCTCCATTTCGCTGGGGATGGCCTCGCCGGGCTTCCATTCGCCCGCTTGCAGGCTGTGCAAAATCAAGCCCTTGATTTGCTGGTACAAAGGGCTAAAGGCAGGCACAGACAGGCCCGCAGCGCTGGGCAACGCAACCGGGTTATCAGAGGAAGAAAGGGGCAATGACGGCATGGTGAGGCAGACGCATCATATCTTATATAAGACATAAGACAAATTGACGCACAACAAAAATCGAGGCTACAATCTTCAGCTGTTTGCGGGGCACATGTTGCTGGTTACAGGCGCAGGTGGCAACCGCTGCAATCTTCCCTGTTTTTCTTCACTTCCTGGAGTTTTCCACCATGAGCAAAGCACCCGTTCGCGTGGCCGTCACCGGCGCAGCAGGTCAAATCGGTTACGCCCTGTTGTTCCGCATCGCTTCCGGCGAAATGCTGGGCAAAGACCAGCCCGTCATCCTGCAACTGCTCGAAATCCCAGACGAAAAAGCCCAAAACGCCCTCAAAGGCGTGATCATGGAGCTGGAAGACTGTGCTTTCCCGCTGCTGGCTGGCATCGAAGCCCACAGCAACCCCGAAGAAGCCTTCAAAGACACCGATTACGCCCTGTTGGTCGGTGCCCGTCCGCGTGGCCCCGGCATGGAGCGCGCTGACCTGTTGGCCGCCAACGCTGCCATCTTCACCGTGCAAGGCAAGGCCCTGAACAAGGTCGCCAGCCGCAATGTCAAGGTGCTGGTGGTGGGCAACCCCGCCAACACCAACGCTTACATCGCCATGAAGTCGGCCCCCGATCTGCCCGCCAAGAACTTCACCGCCATGTTGCGTCTGGACCACAACCGCGCGGCTTCGCAAATCGCGGCCAAGACCGGCACCGCCGTGGGCGACATCAAGGGCCTGACCGTGTGGGGCAACCACTCGCCCACCATGTACGCCGATTACCGTTTTGCCACCATCAACGGCGCTTCGGTCAAAGACACCATCAACGACCAAGTCTGGAACGCCGAAGTGTTCCTGCCCACCGTGGGCAAGCGCGGGGCGGCCATCATCGCTGCCCGTGGCCTGTCTTCGGCGGCTTCGGCTGCCAACGCCGCCATCGACCACATGCGCGATTGGGCTTTGGGCTCCAATGGCGAATGGGTAACAATGGGCGTGCCTTCCAACGGCGAATACGGTATTCCTGCTGGCATCGTGTTTGGCTTCCCCGTCACCACCACCCCTGATGGCGAATACAAAATCGTCGAAGGTCTGGAAATTGATGCCTTCTCGCAAGAGTGCATCAACAAGACTTTGGCCGAGCTGCAAGGCGAAGCCGACGGCGTGAAGCACCTGCTGTAATCGCCCCTTGACAGCGCAGTCCCAGATGCCGGTGTGTGTTCTGGGACTGCGCTTTGTTTTTTCCGGCCTCGTTGGCCTAGTGTGTAATTGTCTATGACCCATCCCCGCGACGTTCTCCTTGGTGCCCAGGCGCAAACCGGTTTTTTGCCCGTCTGTGACCATTACAGCGGCGTTGAAGTGCGGATGCGTAAAAGCCTGCAATTGCAGGCCGAAATGACTGAAGAATTTGGTACCTGCGTGTTTGATGTCACGCTGGACTGTGAAGATGGTGCCCCTGTGGGTGGCGAGGCTCCCCATGCCGCTTTGGTGGCCGCCTTGGCCCAAACCGCAGCACCCGGTGCGCGTGTGGCCGCGCGGGTGCATCCGGTAGACCACCCGGCTTTTGCCAATGATATGGCCACCATTGCGGGCGAGGCGGGCCATAAGCTGTGCCACATCATGCTGCCCAAGGTGGAGTCGGTCGATGATGTGTTGCTGGCCGAAAAAGCCCTAGAGCGCGCTGGTGCCGCCCATTTGCCACTGCAAGTATTGATTGAATCGCCCGCCGCCGTACATCGCGCCTTTGAAATTGCCGCGCATCCACGGGTGCAAAGCCTGAGTTTTGGCCTGATGGATTTTGTCTCGGCGCATGGTGGGGCGATTCCGGCCTCGGGCATGACTTCTGCCGGGCAGTTTACGCACCCACTGGTGCTGCGCGCTAAATTAGAAATTGCCGCCGCCTGCCATGCCCACGGCAAAACGCCATCGCATTGTGTCGTCACTGAGTTTACCGATAGCGCTGCTATGCAAGCGGCTGCCCACCGCGCCGCTGCCGAGTTGGGTTACACGCGCATGTGGAGCATCCACCCGGCGCAAATTCGGCCCATTTTGGCCGCCTTTGCCCCAGCCCAAGACGAGATTGACCATGCCGCGCGCATCATTGCTGCTGCTGGCACCGCCGATTGGGCACCCATTAGCCTCGATGGCGTTTTGCATGACCGGGCCAGTTACCGTTACTTCTGGCAATTGTTAGAACGCGCCCACCAAACTGGCCGGGCTTTGCCAGTTGCGGTACAACACTGGTTGTGAACTTTTGTTCTGTTCATGCACCCTTATTTAATTTTGCCGGAGTTCCTTATGAAAGCCCTGTTTGCTACCACCTTGCTGGCCTTAGTCCCTGCACTGGCACTGGCAGCACCTTCTAGTCCCTCTAGCGCCAAAGCCAAGCCAGCCGCCAAGGCCAGCAGCACGAAAGCCATCAGCGCCAAAGCCAAGCCCAGCCAAAAAATCGTGGTGGCCAAGGCCGATACCAGCAGCCGTTCTTCTGGCCGTGGCCGCGCTGTGGCGGTCGGTGCTGCCGTCGTGGGTGCGGGTGCTTTGGGCGCTGCCGCCTTGACCAGTACCCCGGTAGCTGCAGCTGCTCCTTTATCGCCCGATGTGCTGTCGCTGGCCGAGCGCGTACACACCGGCACCATCGCTTGCGAGTTGGGTGCTTCGGTGCGCGTCACGCCTGACCCACAAACGCCCGGTCACTTCCAAATTGATGGTAAAGGCTTTAAGTACCACATGGCACCCGTGGCCACCAGCACCGGCACCGTGCGCCTAGAAGACCAAAAAGCCGGTGCGGTTTGGTTACAAATTGCCAACAAATCCATGTTGATGGACCAAAAACGTGGCCAGCGCTTGGCCGATGAGTGCATGAGCCCTGAGCAATACCAAGTGGCCCAAGCCATCAAAAAGACCCCCCCACCCAGCGTGCTGGATGCACAGCCCACCGCTACCCGCTAAGGGCGGCTGCCTTCACTGCTGAAATCGCCCCACCCCTATAAAACCACCGGAGAAATTGATGTTAAAAGCCTACCGTGATCATGCGGCCGAGCGCGCCGCACTGGGCATTCCCCCCCTGCCGCTGGATGCCAAACAAGTGGCCGAATTAATCGAACTGATTAAGAACCCACCCGCTGGCGAAGAAGCCTTCTTGCTGGACTTGCTCACGCACCGCGTGCCACCGGGCGTGGATGATGCCGCCAAGGTCAAGGCCAGCTTTTTGGCTGCGGTAGCGCATGGTGACATCGCTGTGGGTTTGATTTCCAAAGCCAAAGCCACTGAGCTGCTGGGCACGATGGTGGGTGGCTACAACGTGCATCCGCTGATTGAACTGCTCGACGATGCCGAAGTAGCTGGCGTGGCCGCCGAAGCGCTGAAGAAGACGCTGCTGATGTTTGACTTCTTCAACGATGTGGCCGACAAAGCCAAAGCGGGCAACGCCAAGGCCCAAGAAGTGATGCAAAGCTGGGCTGAAGGCGAATGGTTCACCAGCCGCCCCGAAGTCGAGAAAAAAATCACTGTCACCGTGTTCAAGGTGCCCGGCGAGACCAACACCGACGACCTGTCGCCCGCGCCCGATGCCTGGAGCCGCCCCGACATCCCGCTGCACTATTTGGCCATGCTGAAGAACACCCGTCCTGACGCTGCCTTCAAGCCCGAAGAAGACGGCAAGCGCGGCCCGATGCAGTTCATCGACGACCTGAAGAAAAACGGTCACCTCGTGGCCTACGTCGGCGATGTGGTCGGTACGGGTTCGAGCCGCAAGTCGGCCACCAACTCCATCGTTTGGGCTACCGGCCAAGACATCCCCTTCGTGCCGAACAAGCGCTTTGGCGGTGTCACGCTGGGCGGCAAAATTGCCCCGATTTTCTTCAATACGCAAGAAGATTCTGGCTCGCTGCCGATTGAAGTCGATGTGTCCAAGCTGGAAATGGGTGACGTGATTGACGTGCTGCCCTACGACGGCAAAATCGTTAAAAACGGCGACACCGTGGCCGAGTTTGCCCTGAAAAGCGATGTGCTGTTTGACGAAGTGCGCGCCGGTGGCCGTATCAACCTGATTATTGGCCGCTCGCTCACTGCCAAGGCGCGTGAGTTTTTGGGCCTGCCCGCTTCCACGCTGTTCCGCCTGCCCACACCACCGGCTGAGACCAAAGCTGGCTTCACGCTGGCGCAAAAAATGGTCGGTCGTGCCGTCGGTCTGCCAGAAGGCCAAGGCGTGCGCCCCGGTACCTACTGCGAACCCAAAATGACCACCGTCGGTTCGCAAGACACCACCGGCCCCATGACGCGCGACGAGCTGAAAGACTTGGCTTGCTTGGGCTTCAGTGCTGATTTGGTGATGCAATCGTTCTGCCACACCGCTGCGTATCCCAAGCCAGTCGATGTGAAAACCCACCGCGAACTGCCCGCCTTCATCAGCAACCGGGGCGGCGTGGCCCTGCGTCCCGGTGACGGTGTGATTCACAGCTGGCTCAATCGCTTGCTGCTGCCCGATACCGTCGGTACTGGCGGTGACTCGCACACGCGCTTCCCGATTGGTATTTCCTTCCCCGCTGGTTCCGGTTTGGTGGCCTTCGGTGCGGCTACTGGCGTGATGCCGCTGGATATGCCTGAATCCATCTTGGTGCGCTTCAAGGGCGAAATGCAGCCCGGCGTAACCCTGCGCGATTTGGTACACGCGATTCCGCTGTACGCCATCAAGCAAGGTTTGCTGACCGTGGCCAAGGCAGGCAAGATTAACGCCTTCTCGGGCCGTATCTTGGAAATCGAAGGTCTGCCCGATTTGAAGGTCGAGCAAGCCTTTGAACTGTCCGACGCTTCGGCTGAACGTTCTGCCGCCGGTTGCACCATCAAGCTCAACCCCGAGCCGATTGCCGAGTACCTGCGTTCCAACATCGTGCTGATGAAGAACATGATTGCCGATGGCTACCAAGACGCAAAGACGCTGGCCCGTCGCATCGAGAAGGTCGAAGCCTGGTTGGCCAACCCCAATCTGCTCGAAGCCGACAAGGATGCCGAATACGCCGCCGTGATTGAAATCGACTTGGCCGATATCAAAGAGCCTATCGTTTGCTGCCCGAATGACCCGGACGATGCCAAGTTCCTGTCCGAAGTGGCGGGCACCAAGATTGACGAATCGTTCATCGGCTCCTGCATGACCAACATCGGCCACTTCCGTGCCGCTGCCAAGCTGCTGGGCGGCCAGCGTGACATCCCGGTCAAGATGTGGGTGGCCCCTCCCACCAAGATGGACCAAACCGAACTCATCAAAGAAGGCCATTACGCTGCCTTTGGTGCCTCGGGTGCGCGTACCGAAATGCCCGGTTGCTCGCTGTGCATGGGCAACCAAGCCCAAGTGCGCGAAGGCGCTACCGTGATTTCTACCTCCACGCGCAACTTCCCCAACCGTTTGGGCAAGAACACCAATGTGTTCTTGGGTTCCGCCGAGCTGGCCGCGATTGCTTCCAAACTGGGCAAGTTGCCCACCAAGGAAGAGTATCTGGCGGCGATGGGCGTGATTGATGCCGACAAGGCCAGCGTTTATCGTTACATGAACTTCGACCAAATTGAAGAGTACGCTGACGTGGCCAAAGGCGTTGCCGCTTAATTTGGACACTGCATGAGGGGCATCTAGGGCTGTAAGGCGCTAGGTGGCCACTTTTTGTCCCAAGCCCGCGCAGTGCGCGGGCTTTTTTTGTTATGGTTAGCTCCTGCTCACTTTTCACCCTCTCTGTTTATGGACGTTCTGTTGCATACCGATTTGGATTTGACTGGTTTTCAGACCAAGTTCAACAAAGTCCGCGCCGCTATCGAGCGGGGTGATTTCAAGAGTGCTGATGTCAAGAAACTGGCCCCTACGCCCTACTGTCGCGCCAAACTCGATGATGCGAGTCGTCTGCTGGTGCGCTTTGTGCGCCACGGCGAGCGCACGGTGTGTTTGGCCTTGGAAGTGATTGCCCACCATGCTTACGATAAATCACGTTTTTTGCGTGGGGCGCGCCTAGACACTTCCCAGACGCTCGATGTCGATGCGGCGCAGGCCGCCCAAGAGGCCGAGCCACTGCGCTACCTGCACCCTGGGCGCGTGGATTTTCATGTACTAGACAAGCCGATTTCGTTTGACGATGCCCAAGAGAGCATCTACCGCCTGCCACCCCCCTTGATTTTGGTCGGGTCGGCAGGCTCAGGCAAAACGGCACTGACTTTGGCCAAGCTACGCCAAACCGAGGGCGAGGTGCTGTATGTCACCCAATCGCCGTGGTTGGCGCAAAATGCACGCGCCATTTACGAGTCCCACGGCTATGAAAACCCGGCGCAAGAAGCACAATTTTTGTCCTACCGCGAATTTTTGGAAACCCTGCGCGTGCCGCCGGGGCGCGAAGTAACGTTTGCCGCCTTTCGCAACTGGTTTGAGCGCCACCGCCAGTTTTATCGCTTCACCGATGCCCACCCGTGTTTTGAGGAGTTTCGCGGTGTGATTGGCAGCCAGCCCGAAGGCGTACTGACGCGCCAAGCCTATTTGGCCTTGGGGCCGCGCCAGTCTATTTTTGAGCCTGAACAGCGTGAGGCGATTTATGCCCTGTTTGGCAAATACCGCGACTGGCTGGCCGAAAGCCAACAGTTTGACAGCAACCTGATTGCCCACGAATGGCAGGCGCTGGCCCAGCCGCAGTACGATTTCATCGTGGTGGACGAGGTGCAAGACTTGACCAATGCCCAGCTGGCGCTGGTGTTACGCACGCTCAAATCGCACAAAGGGCCGGGACGCTTTATGTTGTGTGGCGATTCCAATCAGATTGTGCATCCCAACTTTTTCTCGTGGAGCGCCGTTAAGAGCCTGTTTTGGCGCGATCCACAGCTGGCCGAACACCAAAGCCTGTCGGTGTTGGCCGTCAATTACCGCAATACGCGCGAAGTGACGCGCGTGGCCAATACGCTACTTAAAATCAAACATGCACGCTTTGGCTCGATTGACCGCGAAAGCAACCACTTGGTGCGCGCTGCGGCCAACGCAGAAGGGCAAGTGCGCCTGTTGCCCGACAAAGATGCCGTCAAGCGAGAATTGGATGCCCGTACCCGGGCCTCGACCCAGTTTGCCGTGCTGGTTTTGCGCGACGAGGACAAGGCCGAGGCGCGCGCTGTCTTTCGCACGCCGCTGGTGTTTTCGGTACACGAGGCCAAGGGCTTGGAGTATCCCAGCATCATCCTGTACCGCTTTGTCAGCGCCCAACGCCAAGCCTATGCCGAAATTTGCGAGGGTGTCAGTGCCGCTGCGCTGGCCAAGGAAGAGCTGGACTACCGCCGCGCCAAAGACAAACACGACCGCTCCTTGGAGCTGTGGAAGTTCTACGTCAATGCACTCTACGTCGCCATCACCCGGGCGGTAGAAAACCTGTTCTTGGTAGAGAGTGATTTGGCCCATCCGCTGTTGCAACTGCTAGAGCTGCACGATAACGGCGAGCGTGTGGAGGTGCAAGCGACGGCCTCCAGCCGCCAAGACTGGGAGCGCGAAGCCCACCGCCTAGAACAGCAGGGCAAACAAGAGCAGGCCGATGCGATTCGCCAAAATGTATTGCGTACCAAACCCGTGCCTTGGCCGGTCTGGAATGGCGAATTGCTGGCCGCCAGCGCCGAGCGCGCCTACGATGCCAGCAATCTGTCCAACAAGCCACGCCAGCAACTGCTGGACATGGCCGTCTGGCATTATTTAGATAACCACTTGTATGCACTGAATGCAGAAATGCACTGGCCCGTAGCTGGCCAAATGTTGGCCAATTTGCGTTCCGGCTCCTTTAGCCGCGCCCGCGAGGCACTGAATACCCGCTACGCCAAATCCTACGAAAAAAAGAACTTCAAAGACATCTTGCAACAGTGCGACCAGTACGGCGTGGACCACCGCACGGTATTAGATGCCACGCCGCTGATGCTGGCTGCCGAGGCGGGCAACCTGCCTTTGGTGGAGGTGTTAATCGACCGTGGGGCCGACATCGAGGTACGCGACCTGTTCGGCCACACCGCCCAGCATTACGCGCTGGCCCGTGCCACACGCGATGCCGCCTATGCGCGCGACGAGTTTGCCGCCATCTGGGAGCGCGTAGCCGCGCCTTTTATTGATGTGCAGGTCGATGGGCGCTTGCTGCGCTTGCACCAGCACCAAGGCGAATACTTACCGCTGCAACTGATGCTGTCCGGACTCAAGACGCTGGCCTCAATGCTGTACAACCCCTATGTGGCAGGCGACCCGAAGCAACCCGGCATCGTCCGCCTGTCCGGCTTTGACGCGGCTTATTTAATGCGTAACATGGATGCCCTGCCCCATGCCGTTTGGCGCGAAGAGCGGCGCAAGCGCAGCTACTTTAACGCGGTGCTGGCCCGCGCCGAGGTCAACAGCGATTACCAGCCCGCCCGTCGTCTGTGGCAGCGCATGATGAACGGCCACTATCTGCCCAACCCGGCACTGCGTTTGCGCGTGTTGGGCGCAGATGGACAGGAGCAGTGGCTGCCGGTGTACGAGGTACTGGCGCTACCAGCGATTGAACGTGGCAATGGCCGTAGCTATGGGCGCATGGGACCTGCTCTGCGCGAGATGCTGCAGCAGGCACAAATGCAAGCCCAGCCCCATCCACCGGCGTTCATGCGGTAGCCCGCCACAAAGGCCGTAAGACCCTAAGGAGCAAGGCCAGCGGGTAAAATCACCCGCTCCCATGCCTGCTATCTCCTTCCAAGCGGTCTCTAAGACCTACTCCACGGCCCAAGGGCCGTTCCATGCCCTCAATAATGTCAGTTTAGACATCCAAGAGGGCGAATTTTTTGGCCTGCTCGGCCCCAACGGGGCCGGCAAAACCACCATGATCAGCATTTTGGCTGGTCTGGCCCGCGCCAGCAGTGGCCGGGTGTTGGTGCAAGGCAGCGATGTGCAAACCGACTACGCCGCTGCCCGGCGCAAGTTGGGCATCGTGCCGCAAGAGTTGGTGTTTGACCCGTTTTTTAACGTGCGCGAAGCGCTGCGCTTTCAGTCGGGCTATTTTGGTGTCAAGCACAACGATGCCTGGATTGACGAACTGTTAGAGAGTTTGGGCCTGACAGAAAAAGCCAATGCCAATATGCGCCAGCTCTCGGGTGGTATGAAGCGGCGTGTGCTGGTGGCACAAGCGCTGGTACACAAACCGCCCATCATCGTGCTGGATGAGCCTACCGCTGGTGTCGATGTGGAACTGCGCCAAACCCTGTGGCACTTTATCGCCCGCCTGAACAAAGAAGGCAACACGGTACTACTGACCACCCATTATTTGGACGAAGCCGAAGCCCTGTGCGGACGCATCGCCATGCTCAAACGCGGCCAAGTGGTGGCGCTAGACGACACTTCCAAGCTATTGCAAGCCGTATCGGGCAACGTGCTGGTGTTCAAAACCGACGATGCTTTGCCGACTGCTTTGGCCGCGCAAGCCCGCATCACGGGCCGCGTGGTGCAAATGGTAGCCCACGATGCGCAAGAGATTGAACGCCACTTGGCGGCCCTGCGTGAGGCAGGGGTGCAGGTGCAAGATGTAGAAATCCGCCGCGCTGATTTAGAAGATGTGTTCCTGAGCGTGATGGCTGCCCACACCACCGGAGGTGCCGCATGACTGGCTGGCAAATGCTGTTTTATAAAGAGGTGCTGCGTTTTTGGAAGGTCAGTTTCCAGACCATCGCCGCGCCGGTGCTGACCGCTGCCCTGTACCTGCTGATTTTTGGCCACGTGATGCAAGACCACGTCAAAGTGTATGACCGCATCGACTATGCCAGCTTTTTGGTGCCCGGTTTGGTGATGATGAGCGTGCTGCAAAACGCCTTTGCCAATAGCTCGTCGAGCTTGGTGCAAAGCAAAATCATGGGCAACGTGGTGTTTTTGCTGCTCACGCCCTTGTCGCATTGGGCGTGGTTTGTCGCCTATGTCGGCTCCTCGGTGGTGCGTGGTTTGGCTGTGGGCGTGGGCGTGTTTTTGGTCACGCTGGGCTTTGCCACGCCAGAATTTGCCGCGCCGCTGTGGATTGTGGTGTTTGCCGTATTGGGCGCTGCCCTGCTGGGCACCTTGGGCCTGATTGCCGGTCTGTGGGCCGATAAATTTGACCAGATGGCCGCGTTCCAGAACTTTGTCATCATGCCCATGACTTTTCTATCGGGCGTGTTTTACTCTATCCACTCGCTGCCAGCGTTTTGGCAGCAAGTCAGCCACCTGAACCCATTTTTTTACATGATTGATGGCTTCCGCTATGGCTTTTTTGGCCAAAGCGATGCCTCGCCGTGGCTGAGTTTGGGCATTGTGAGTGTCGCTTGGCTGCTGGTGAGCGCCGTGGCACTGCACCTGTTACGCACGGGCTACAAAATCCGCAACTAAGATTTCTCCAATTTTTATGACTGCCGAACAACTACAACAACTGATTGGCGCGGGTCTGTCCTGCCAACACCTGAGCGTCGAGGGCGATGGCCGCCATTGGTACGCCACCATCGTTTCGCCCGAATTTGAAGGCAAGCGCGCCATTGCGCGCCACCAGCGCGTCTATGCCACGCTGGGCAGCAAGCTGCAAACGGATGAGGTCCACGCCCTGTCCATGAAAACCTACACCCCCGCCGAATGGGCGGCCCAATCGGGCAACTAAGACCCTGACCATGCACAAACTTTTGATTCGCGGTGGCCGCCCCCTGATGGGTGAAGTGGTGGTCTCAGGCGCTAAAAACGCCGCTCTGCCCGAGCTGTGCGCTGCCTTGCTCACGCCAGAGCCGGTACAGCTCAACAACGTGCCCCATCTGCAAGATGTGGCCACCATGCTCAAGCTGATTCGCAATATGGGCGTGACAGCGCAGCGCGATCACCACGGCGGTGTACAGCTGGATGCAGGCGCTTTGTCCAACCCCGAAGCACCCTATGAGCTGGTCAAGACCATGCGCGCTTCGGTGCTGGCGCTGGGGCCGTTGCTGGCGCGTTTTGGCCGTGCTACCGTGTCTTTGCCCGGTGGTTGTGCCATTGGTTCGCGCCCGGTTGACCAGCATATCAAAGGCTTGCAGGCCATGGGGGCCGAGATTGTGGTCGAGCATGGCTACATGGTAGCCCGCCTGCCCGAAGGCCGTACCCGCCTGAAAGGCGCACGCATCACCACCGATATGGTCACTGTCACCGGGACAGAAAACTTCCTCATGGCAGCCACTCTGGCCGAGGGCGAGACAGTACTGGAAAACGCGGCCCAAGAACCCGAAATTGTCGATTTGGCCGAAATGCTGATTCGCATGGGAGCCCAGATTGAAGGCCACGGCAGCAGCCGCATCCGCATTCAAGGCGTGCAGCAATTGCACGGCTGCACCCACGAGGTCGTGGCCGACCGAATCGAGGCCGGTACTTTTCTGTGCGCTGTGGCCGCCACGGGTGGCGATGTGCTGCTGCGCCACGCCCGCCCCGATCATTTGGATGCCGTGATCGATAAATTGCGTGACGCAGGGGTGGAGGTACAGGCTGCGCCCGGTGGCATCCGCGTCTCTAGCCCTGGTGCAGACCAACTCAAGGCCCAGGGCTTCCGCACCACCGAGTATCCAGGCTTCCCCACCGATATGCAGGCGCAGTTCATGGCGCTCAACTGTGTAGCGCAAGGCACGGCCACGGTGTCGGAAACCATTTTTGAAAACCGCTTCATGCACGTCAACGAGCTGCTACGTCTGGGCGCACGCATCCAAATTGATGGCCGCACCGCCGTGATCGAAGGCTTGGGGCAGAGTGGCCATAAGCTGTCGGGTGCTACCGTCATGGCAACCGATTTACGCGCCTCAGCCAGTTTGGTCATTGCTGGTTTAGTGGCAGACGGTGAAACCACCGTCGACCGGATTTACCACCTCGACCGGGGTTACGACTGCATGGAAGCCAAACTGCGCGGCTTGGGTGCCGACATAGAAAGAATTTGACCGATGATTACCCTCGCCCTGTCCAAAGGCCGCATTTTTGATGAAACTATGCCTTTGCTGGCTGCTGCTGGCATTCAGGTATTAGAAGACCCCGAAAAATCGCGCAAGCTGATTTTGCCCACCAACCAAGCCGATGTGCGCGTGGTCATGGTACGTGCCAGCGATGTGCCGACCTATGTGCAGCATGGTGGTGCCGATATGGGTGTGTGCGGCAAAGACACCCTGATCGAGCACAGCGCCGAATGGGGTGGTGCAGCCCGCTCGGGCCTGTACCAACCACTGGACTTACGCATTGCCCAATGCCGCGTCAGTGTGGCCGTGCGCGCTGGTTTTGACTATGCCGAGGCCGTGAAAAAAGGCTCGCGCCTGAAGGTCGCTACCAAGTACACCGCCATTGCCCGCGAATTTTTTGCCAGCAAAGGCGTGCATGTGGATCTGATCAAGCTCTATGGCAGCATGGAACTGGCCCCGCTCACCGGCATGGCCGATGCCATCGTCGATTTGGTTTCTACCGGCAACACTCTCAAGGCCAACCACTTGGTTGAGGTCGAGCGCATCATGGACATCAGCTCGCATTTGGTGGTCAATCAAGCTGCGCTCAAACTGAAAATGGCCCCTTTGCGCCGTTTGATTGATATTTTTGCCGCGGCCATTCCCGCGCAAGATTAAGCCGCGCTACCACTACGGCCCACGTTTATCAGGAAAGCATCGCATGATCCAAGCTACCCCCATCCGTCTGTGTACCGAGAGCGCCTCGTTTGAAGCTGATTTTGCGGCGCGCCTGCACTGGTCTGCCGATACCGATGCCGCGATTGAGCAGCGTGTAGCCGACATCTTGGCCGATGTGCGCCAAGGCGGGGATGCCGCCGTGCTGGAATACACGCAGCGCTTTGACGGCGTGCCGGCCACCCGTATGGCCGAATTGGAACTGCGCCAAGAGGAACTCAAAGCCGCCTTCGATACCCTGCCTGAGCAGCAGCGCCAAGCCCTGCAACAAGCCGCCGCCCGCGTACGCCGCTACCACGAAGCACAAAAGAAAGCCAGCGGCGAGAGCTGGAGCTACCGCGACGAAGATGGCACCTTGCTCGGACAAAAAGTCACGCCCCTAGACCGGGTGGGCATTTATGTACCCGGCGGCAAAGCCGCCTATCCGTCCAGCGTGCTCATGAACGCTATTCCAGCCCATGTGGCCGGGGTAGAAGAAATTATCATGGTCGTGCCTACGCCCAAGGGCGAGAAAAACCCACTGGTGCTGGCGGCGGCCTATGTGGCCGGGGTCACGCGGGCTTTCACCATTGGCGGTGCCCAAGCCGTGGCTGCTTTGGCCTACGGCACCGAAACCGTGCCCAAGGTGGACAAAATCACCGGCCCCGGCAACGCTTACGTCGCCAGTGCCAAAAAGCATGTGTTTGGCACCGTCGGCATCGACATGATTGCGGGTCCAAGCGAAATTTTGGTGCTGGCCGATGGCACAACCCCGCCCGACTGGGTGGCGATGGACTTGTTCAGCCAAGCCGAACACGATGAGCTGGCCCAATCCATTTTGCTCAGCCCCGACGCGGCCTATTTGGATGCCGTACAAGCGGCCATTGACCGCCTGTTGCCCACCATGCCGCGCGCCGACATCATCGCCAAAAGCCTGAATGGCCGTGGTGCGCTGATTCAAACCCGCAGCATGGAAGAAGCCTGCGCCATCAGCAACCGCATCGCGCCCGAGCATTTGGAAGTCTCTAGCCAAGAGCCGCACCGCTGGGAGCCACTGCTCAAGCACGCTGGGGCCATCTTTTTAGGTGCCTACACCAGCGAGAGCTTGGGCGATTATTGCGCTGGCCCCAACCATGTGCTGCCCACTTCGGGTACGGCGCGTTTTAGCAGCCCGCTCGGGGTCTATGATTTCCAAAAACGCAGCAGCCTGATTGAAGTGAGCGAGCAAGGCGCGCAGGTGTTGGGCCAGATTGCTTCTGTCATTGCCCACGGCGAGGGCTTGCAAGCCCATGCGCGGGCCGCTGAAATGCGGTTGCGCTCCAACAGCGTCGCTTAAAACCCAAGTCAGGCCGGAGGTGGGCGCAGGTACAGCCGGTCTGACCAAGTGGCCAGCCACTCGGGCTTAAAGGCGACAAACACGGCGGTGAGCATTCCGGTCATGAAGGCATCGCCCCAGGCCATCAGCCAGTGTGCCACCATAGACAAATCACCCCCCACGCCGGGCAGCGGCTGGCCCAACCATTGCGCCAATGCCGACGAGGCAAACAGGCAAACGGCAGTGCCCAAAAAGGCGCGGCCCAGCACATATACAAACAGATGCTCACCTGTGATGCGGCGCAGCAGCGCCCCCAAACACAGCGCCAGCGTGGCTGGCAGCACCCCCTGCCACAGTGCCAGTGCCACGATGCTATTGAGCGCTGGCGCACCACTGAGCAGGCCAGCTATCACGGCCACCGCCAACAAAAGCAGCACCGCCAGCGGCCAACCCAGCATCAGCGTGACCATGCAAGCCCCAGAAAACTGCAATTGCAAGGGCATGGCGTGCAATTGCGGCAAAGCCCACAACCACGGTAACACCACCAAGGTGGCTAATACGGGCGTTAGCAAAGCACCGCCGCGCAACCAGCGCCAAGGCTGCATCCACAGGGCCACGGCCAAGGCACAAACCAGCAAGCTGGCATCTAAAAAAGCATTGTGGATGGCGGAGGGCATAAGCGCTTAACTTTAGCAGCGAATTTTAAAGCCCGTGGTCTTCCTTCCAGCCGCCGCCCAAAGCTTTGTAGAGCGCCACTTGGTTTTGCTGCTGCGCCAGCCGGGTCTGCACCCAAGCCTGCTGGCTGGCAAACAAAGCCCGTTGGGCATCCAGCAACTCTAGGTGGTTGGCCACGCCATTGCGGTAACGCAAATCGGCCAAGCGCAAACGTTCTTGTTCGGCCTGCATTTGCGCTTGCTGGGCCTGCCATTGCTGCTGTAAGGTGCTTTGCCCGGCCAGCGCATCGGCCACTTCGCGGAAGGCGGTTTGGATGGCTTTTTCGTACTGCGCCAAGGCCAGCTGGCGACCGGCTTGGGCCACTTCCAAATTGGCCTGATTGCGTCCGGCATCAAAAATAGGCAACAGCGCTTGGGGAGCCAAAGTCCAGCCCCAAGAACCACTTTCAAACAGGCCCGAGAGCGCCCCGCTGGCCGTGCCTGCACTGGCCGTTAAAGCAATGCGTGGAAAAAACGCAGCCCGTGCCGCGCCAATGTTGGCATGGGCAGCCAGCAATTGCTGCTCGGCTTGGCGAATATCCGGGCGGCGTTGCAACAAGTCGGAGGGCAGCCCCACCGGCACCGGGTGCAGCGGCAAAACGCCAGCGGCCAGCGCATCCACTGCTGGGCGCGCTGACGGTTGTTGCATAGACTCGGGTAGCGCTTGGCCTAGCAACAAGGTCAGGGCATTCACATCCAAGGCTTGCAAGCGCTGTTGCTGCGCTTGGGCCACGCGCGCCGCCGCCAGCACCGATTCGGCTTGGCGCAACTCCAAGGCCGAAGCCACGCCTTGCTCAAAGCGCAGGCGCACCAAACGCAAAGATTCTTCGCGGCTGGCCACCGTAGCTTGGGCAAGGGCCAACAATTGGCTATTGCTTTGCCAACTAAGCCAGCTACTGGCCACCGCCGCCACCAAACTGGTTTGCACGGCGTTGCGTGCCTCTTGCGTCGCCAGCCATTGGGCTTGGGCCGCCGTTTTCAGGTTGGCAATGCGGCCAAATACATCCACTTCCCAGGCGGTGAGCAACAGTCCAGCACTGTAAGCGCTGGTCATATCGCCGCTACCATCGGTTTTGGGCTGGCGGTTGCCCATCACACCGGCATTGATGGTGGGGAATTGGTCGGCACGGCGGATTTGGTATTGCGCCCGCGCTTGCTCGATATTGGCCAGCGCCAACCGCAAATCGCGGTTCTGCTGCAAAGCCAAGCTGACCAATTCGCGCAGTTGGGCATCGACAATAAAGTCTTGCCAAGCGGCAATATCGGCCTGGGCTTGCTGGCTGCTGGCATGGGCCTCGGTAGAGGTCGGCCAGTGTGCCGCTACGGGTGCTTCAGGGCGTACATACTCCGGCGCAAAAGAGCAGGCGGTCAAGCCACTGGCAGCGAGCAAAGCCAGCCCAGTGCGGATAGAAAAATTCAGCGGCATGGTTCAGTGTCCCTTCTGCGGAGGTTGATGGGGCGCATCGGCGTTACTGGCTCCTTGGTGCAGGGCGCGCTTTTCTTCTTCCGATAATCCTTCTTCGGCTTGGGCCAACAAAGCAGCGCTGGCTTCGGCAGTGATGCCCGCTTCTTCGGCGTGGTGCTTAAAGCGCTCACGCTGGCGAGCGCTGTCTTTGAACAGGCTACGCACCACGACAAAGAAAATCGGCACAAAAAACACTGCCAGCAGCGTACCGACCACCATGCCCGAAATCACCCCCGTGCCAATGGCGCGCTGGCTGGCCGAGCTGGCCCCAGTGGCAATGGCCAAGGGCACCACGCCCAAAATAAAGGCCAGCGAGGTCATGATGATAGGCCGGAAGCGCAAATGGGCTGCCGCCAGCGCGGCCTCAAATACGCTTTCGCCTTGGGCTTGCAAGTCTTTGGCAAACTCGATAATCAAAATCGCGTTTTTAGCCGATAAGCCAATGATGGTAATCAAGCCGACTTGGAAATAAACGTCGTTGGTCATGCCACGCCCGGTAATGCCCAGCAACACGCCCAGCACACCCAGTGGCACCACCAAAATGACGGCCAGCGGAATCGACCAGCTTTCGTACAGCGCGGCCAGTGCCAAGAACACCGCCAAAATAGCAAAACCGTACAAGATGATGGCTTGCGAGCCAGCCAGTTTTTCTTCGCGCGATTGGCCCGTCCATTCAAAGCCAAAACCGGGCGGCAATTGGGCGGCTAAGCGCTCCATCTCGGCCATCGCTTCGCCGGTGCTGTAACCCGGTGCAGCACTGCCCGAGATACGCATCGACGGATAACCGTTGTAACGCACGGTTTGCATCGCCCCAGACACCCAGCGCGTGCTGGCAAAGGCCGACAGCGGTACCGCCTTGCCTTGGTTATTCACGGCGGTCAGGTTGAGGATGTCTTCGGGCTGCATCCGGTCTTTGGCTTCGGCCTGCACCACTACGCGCTGCAAACGGCCCTCATTGGGAAAATCGTTCACATAGGCAGAACCCAAAGCGGTAGAAATAATGCTGTTGATGGCGGCAAAGCTCACCCCTTGGGCATTGGCCTTATCGCGGTCAATATCCACTTGCAATTGGGGTGCGTCTTCTAAGCCATCGGGGCGCACGCCAGTGAGGATTTTATTTTGGCGTGACATACCCAGCATTTGGTTGCGCGCAGCCACCAAGGCATCATGGCCGTTGCCGCCTCGGTCTTGCAAGCGGAAACTAAAGCCCGAACTGGCCCCCAATTCTGGAATCGGCGGCGGATTGAGCGGGAAAATAAACGCATCGCGGATACCCATCAAAGCACCCATCGCGCGCTTGACCAGCGCCTCGGCGGTGTGGGCCTCGCCGGGACGCTCGGCCCAATCCTTCAAGGTAACAAAAGACAGCGCGGCATTTTGCCCTTGGCCCGAGAAGCTAAAGCCCAACACGGCCACCATGCTTTTTACTTCGGGCTGCGCCAGCATAAAGGCTTCGACCTTTTCAGCTACGGCGCGGGTGCGCTCTTGCGTGGCACCGGGCGGCAGCTGGATATTCACCAACACGCTGCCTTGGTCTTCATTGGGCAAGAAAGAAGTGGGTAGGCGCAGATACAACACCCCCATCGCCGCCACCAGCGCTACATAAATCACCATCATGCGCCCGGAGCGGCGCAATAATTTAGCCACCCAACCTTCGTAGCCTTTGGTACTGCGGGCAAAGCCTCGGTTAAAAGCACCAAAAAAGCCAGTTTTGGCATGGGCATGGCCCGCTTGCACCGGCTTGAGCAAGGTAGCGCACAGTGCCGGTGTGAGCGATAGCGCCATAAAGGCCGAAAAGGCAATCGACACCGCCATCACGGCAGAAAATTGGCGGTAAATATTGCCCACCGAGCCAGCAAAGAAGGCCAGCGGCACAAACACCGAAATCAGCACCACCGTAATACCGATGATGGCCCCAGAGATTTGGCTCATGGCTTTGCGCGTGGCTTGCAGGGGGGATAGCCCCTCCTCGCTCATGATGCGCTCGACGTTCTCTACCACCACAATCGCATCGTCCACCACAATACCAATCACCAACACCATGCCAAACATGGTGAGTACGTTGATGGAGAAGCCCATCGCCAGCAGTGCGCCAAAAGTACCCAGCAGCGCCACCGGCACCACAATGGTAGGAATGACGGTGTAGCGCAAGTTTTGCAAAAACAAGAACATCACCAAAAACACCAGCACAATCGCTTCCAGCAGCGTCATCGCTACCTGTTTGATGGAGATTTTGATGAAGTTGGAGCTATCGTAAGGAATCGACCAAACCACGCCGGGCGGGAAAAACTTTTCCAACTCGGTCAAACGGGTTTTGACGGCCTCCGCTGCGGCCAAAGCATTGCCCGAGGGCGACAACTGCACCCCCATACCGGCGGCAGGTTTGCCGTTCAGGCGCGCGCTGGTGGCGTAGGATTGCGAACCAAGTTCAATGCGTGCTACATCGCGCAGGCGCACGGTAGAACCATCGGCATTGGCGCGCAACACAATGCGGCCAAACTCTTCTACCGTACTCAATTGGCCCGGCACCACCACCGTGGCCGAAATGGTTTGGCCCACCAGGTGCGGCAATTCGCCCAAACTGCCCGCCGATACTTGGGCGTTTTGTGCTTGGATGGCGCTGGCTACTTCGGCGGCCGATAAGTGGTAACTTTGCAGTTTGTTCGGCTCTACCCAGACGCGCATGGCACGCTCGGCACCAAACAATTGCACTTGGCCAATGCCGGGTAGGCGTTGTAACTCAGGCACCACGTTGCGCGAGGCGTAATCGCTCAACATCGACACGTCGATTTTTGGGTCGTTTGACGACAACATGGCAAACAACAAGAAGTTGGAGCGCGCCTTGTCCACGCGCACCCCTTGCTGGTTCACCACCGCTGGCAGGCGCGGCGTAGCGCGTGACAGGCGGTTTTGCACCTCCACCTGTGCCAGCTCGGCATTGGTACCGGGTTCAAAGCTCAGGGTGATGGTGCCCGAGCCATTGGCTTGGCTCACGGTTTCGATATACGCCAAGCCGGGCGCGCCATTCATTTCGCGCTCAATCACGGCCAGCACGCTGTCTTCCAATGTTTGCGCCGAAGCACCGGGATAGGCTGCCGTGATTACAATCGTGGGCGGTGCCACAGCCGGGTACTGGGCAATGGGCAATTTGGTGATAGACACCGCCCCCAGCACCATGATGAACAGGGCAATCACCCAGGCAAAAATGGGCCGGTCAATAAAAAATTTAGCCATAAACGTGGCTCCTTAGTGCTGGGCCGCGCTGGCGGGTGCCGTGCTATCGGCCTTGGTGCTGCTGGCTGGCGCTGCTGGAGCGCTGCTGGCAGGCTTGTCTGTGCTGGCTGCTGGTGCTGGCTCTGCGGTCGGACTGGCCGTTTTCTCAGGTGCAGGCGCAGGTGCGGCAGGTGCGCTGGCGTTGGCTTGCCACGGCACCGCCTTGACCGGGGTGCCCGGTGGCAGCATTTGCAGCTTCTGGAAGCCATCGACCATCACCTGCTCGCCTGCCTTGAGGCCCTCCAGCACCAACCATTGGTTGTTGCGCGCTGCCCCCACCTTCACCATGCGCGGTACCAATTTGCCATCGGCAGTAACGATGGTGACTTTGTCGCCCTGTTGGGTGCGCGTGACGGCTTGCTGTGGAATGCTGATGGCATCCGATACTTGGGCTTGCTCTAAACGCACACGCACATACAGGCCGGGCAACAATTCGCCTTTCGGGTTGGGTACCTCGGCGCGCAGCGTGATTTGGCCGGTGCTGGCATCGACCGTTAAATCGGAAAACAAAAGTTTGCCCGACAGCGGGTATTCGCTTCCATCTTCTAGCACCACGCGCACGCTGGCGGCTTCTTTGCCCGCTGCCCGTTGTAGCTGGCCAGACTCCAAAGCACGGCGCAGTTTCATGACTTCAGCCGCAGATTGGGTGAAGTTGACATACACCGGCTGAATTTGCTGAATCACCGCCAAGGGGGTGCTTTCGCCTTGGCCAACCAAAGCCCCCTCCGTGACCAAAGCGCGCCCAATGCGGCCAGAAATCGGGGCCGTGACGCTGGTATAGCCCAAGTTAATTTGCGCTGTTTGCACCGCTGCTTTGCCAGCAGCTACATCAGCTTGGGCTTGCTGCTGTGCCGCAACGGCATTGGCATATTCTTGTCGGCTCACGGCTTGGGCCTCGACCAAAGGTTGGTAACGCTGGGCCAAGGCCGTGGCTTGGCCTAAATTGGCTTGGGCGCGGGCCAATTGGGCTTGGGCCGTTTGCAAAGCCGCTTGGTAGGGGGCGGCATCAATCGCCAACAACAATTGGCCTTGCTTGACATCGCTGCCTTCGGTAAACAGGCGTTTTTGTACGATGCCAGCGGCCCGTGCGCGCACTTGCGCCACCCGCGAGGCTTCTACCCGTCCGGGCAGCTCGGTCACCAAACCGACATCGCCCAAACTGACCGTGACCACACCGACCTCAGGCAGGGGCATTTTGCCACCGGGCGGGCCTCCGGGGCCAGCCGTTGGGGCCTCGGTTTTGCCACAGCCAGCCAACAACAAAGCAGCTACCACCGCACTGACAGCAGCACCTGTATGAAAAAATCGTCGTGCGGGCGGCAGGGCCACGGCGAAAGACAAGGCCGTCTGGGGGGGACGCGAAAAACCGGACATGACAGAAATCCTTTGAAGGAAAAAGGCAGTGCAAGCGGCAAAAAACCAGCCGCTGGGGCCAGACGGCGCGCACAGCAACCCCTCCCACACACAGGAGGGGTGAAGAAAGCGATTAGTATATATACATTCAAGAATGTATGTATAGTGTGACTTTTAACCGCAAGTAAACCGGAGGTAAAAGAATGGCGCGACGCACCAAGGCTGAGGCGCAAGCCACCCGCAACAGCTTGCTGGATGCAGCAGAACAGCTTTTTCAGGCCCGAGGGGTTTCGCGCACCTCGCTCAATGATATTGCCAGCGCGGCGGGCACAACCCGTGGGGCCATTTATTGGCACTTTAAGGACAAGGCCGATTTGTTCAATGCGATGATGGAGCGCGTCACGCTGCCACTGGAGGCCACCCACGCCCAAGCCAACCAAACCGGC
The DNA here is from genome assembly GCF_028686475.1 of Giesbergeria sp. Lineage (GTDB taxonomy): Bacteria > Pseudomonadota > Gammaproteobacteria > Burkholderiales > Burkholderiaceae_C > Simplicispira. The sequence goes on from NZ_JAQUCA010000018.1 coordinate 41,470, forward strand.
CCAGCGGAACAAAGTTTAGACCGATTGCGCGCTGCCTTACTGAGTGCGCTGCACCTGATTGCTACCGATATTTCTACGCGGCGCGTGCTAGAAATTGCCATCCAAAAGATGGAACTGACCAATGAATTAGGCGCGGTGCAAGAGCGCTGCCAGCGTATTTACCAACGCTGTGTCGAGCAAAACCAACGGGCCTTGGCCGCTGCCAGCCAAGCCAGTGGCCAGCCCCTGAGCATTGCCCTGCACACCGCAGCTATTGGCCTGCAAGCCTTGGTGGAAGGCTTGGTGCACCACTGGCTGCTCAATCCGCAGGCTTTCGATTTAGAGCAAACTGGCCAACAGACGATAGATGTCTATCTGGCCGGGCTTACTTACCCCCAGCGCTGCGAAACGCCTTGAAAAACTCGGAAGAACTGGGGTCTAGCAGCAGCACATCGCTCTTTTTGTTAAAGCTGGCTTTGTACGCATCGAGGCTACGGTAAAACTGGGCAAATTGTGGGTCACGGCCAAAGGCTTCAGCGTAGATGCGCGCGGCTTCGGCATCGCCCTCGCCCTTGACTTTTTGCGCGTCGCGGTAGGCATTGGCAATGGTGACTTCACGTTGGCGGTCGGCATCGGCGCGGATTTTTTCGCCTTCGGCGGCACCGGTAGAGCGCAACTCGTTGGCGACGCGCTTGCGTTCTGCTTCCATGCGGCGATAGACCGACTCGGTGATGGATTCGACATAATCCACGCGCGTAATCCGCACATCGACCACATCCACGCCCCACGGCTTGGCCCCACGCACCGACTCCAACACCTCGCGTTTGACGTCGGCCATGAGTTGCTCGCGCTTGGCCGAGAGCAATTCTTTCACGGTGCGCTTGTTGATTTCTTCTTGGAAGGCGTTACGCACCACGCGGTTGAGCTGCATGGCACCGGCGTTTTCATCCAAGCCCACGTTACGGATGTATTCGGAAGGCTCGCTGATGCGCCAGCGTACATACCAATCAATTACCACGCGCTGCTTTTCTGCCGTCAGCATCGGCTCGGTATCGGTGCTGTCTAGCGTGAGCAGGCGCTTGTCAATGTAGGTAACGTTTTGGAAGGGCGGTGGTAGTTTGAAGTTCAGGCCAGGCTCGGTAATCACTTCTTTAATCTGCCCTAAGGCATAGACGATACCAAACTGGCGCTGATCCACCACAAACAACATCGAGCTGGCCAAGGCCAGCAAGGCAAAAACGGAGGAAGCAAAAAATCCAACACGATTCACAGGGTTCTCCTAGCGGACTTCGCGGTCGCGGGTGCGGCTGTTGTCACGCGCGCGGGCATCTACCGGCAAGCTGGCCGGTGCTGACGCAGGTGCAGGTGCGGTGGCAGCGCTGGCGGGTACGCCCAGCAAATCAGGGGCTGGGATAGCACCGGTTTGCAAAATTTTGTCCAGTGGCAAATAAAGCAAATTGCCGCCTTGGCGCGAATCCACCACCACCTTGGTGACGTTGCTGTAAATTTGCTGCATCGAATCGAGGTACATGCGCTCGCGCGTGACCTGCGGGGCCTTTTGGTATTCGGCCAACACCGCGCTAAAGCGTTGGGCATCGCCTTGGGCTTGGGCCACAATGCGCGCTTTGTAGGCTTCGGCTTCTTCTTTCAGGCGCGAGGCCGAACCCACCGCCCGTGGAATCACATCGTTGGCGTAGGCTTCGGCTTCGTTTTTGGCACGTTCGCGCTCTTGACCGGCTTTGAGCACATCGTCAAAGGCAGCTTGTACCTGTTCGGGCGGACGCACGCCGCCTTGCTGCAAATTGATGCCTACCACTTCAACACCGACTTTGTAGCGGTCCAAAATCGTTTGCATCAGGTTACGCACGCGCGGCGCAATTTGGTCGCGCTCTTCAGCCAAGGCGGTGTCCATCCGCATTTTACTGACGACTTCGCGCACTGCGGTTTCTGCGGCTTGGGTGACGGCATCGGCGGGATTTTTGCTCTCAAACAGCCAAGCGCGCGCATCGTTGAGGCGGTATTGCACGGCAAATTTGATTTCAACGATATTCTCGTCTTCGGTCAGCATGGCCGACTCGCGCAGGCCGGTGGATTTAATCACGCTGTCGCGCCCGACATCGGTCGAGCGAATTTGCGTCACAAACACCAGCTCATGGCGTTGCACCGGATAGGGCATCCGCCAATTAAAACCGGCCCCCACGGTGCTGTGGTATTTGCCAAATTGGGTAATGACGGCCTGTTGGCCTTCTTGCACAATAAAAAAGCCGGTACCGAGCCAAATCAACACCGCAATGGTGGCAATCACGCCAATGCCAATGCCTGCGCCTTTCATGTCGGGGGGCTGCTGGCTGTGGTGGCCGTTGTGGTTACCCCCGCCGCCTTGCTTATCGCCAAACAGACCGGCCAACTTGCGATTGAGGTCACGCCAGAGTTCGTCTAAATCGGGCGGCTGCTGTCCATTGTTCTGCCGCCCTGAATCGCGCCCACGGCTATCGGGCGAAGCATCGGCTGCGGGCGGACGCGGTGGTGCGGGTGGCGCGGGCTTGTCGTCGCCAGTGCTGTTGTCACCCCGGCCCCAACGCGGGTCGTTGAGATTGAACATCCCACGCAGGCGCTGCAACAGGGGTGCCCAGCCACGGACAGAAGAGGGTTGGTTCATGCGAAAAATCTCTGATTCTGGTTTCAGTTAGCTTGGGGCGCGGGCCTCAATCTAGCGCATCTGCTGCTGGCACTGCTGGCAACACCGCTTGGGCCAGCAAGCCACGCAAAGCGGCCAAGCCGCTGCCACTGCGCGCACTGACAAACACCCGAGGTATCGGTCGGCCATCTAGCTCATAAACATCCTGCACTTGCTCGGGTTGCTGCGCCTCGGGCAGGGCATCTAGTTTGTTAAACACCAGCAATTGCGGCACATCGCTCGCCCCAATCTCTTGCAACACCTGTTGCACCTGCTGAATTTGCTCGGGAAACTTAGGGTTGGAGGCATCGACCACATGCAGCAGCAAATCGGCATCTATCGCTTCTTGCAAGGTGGCTTGAAAGGCATCAATCAAGCCGTGTGGCAAATCGCGGATAAAGCCCACGGTGTCAGACAGCGAAATCGAGCGCTGAATTTCGGTCAAATACAGCTGGCGCGTCGTGGTGTCCAATGTGGCAAACAACTGGTCTGCCGCATAGGCGCGCGCTTTGACCAAGGCATTGAACAGGGTTGATTTACCGGCATTGGTATAACCCACCAGCGAGACATTGAAAGTTTCGCGTCGCTCACGCTGGCGGCGCTGGGTGGAGCGTTGGCGCTTGACTTTAGAGAGACGTTCTTTGACGCGCTTGATGGCCTCGCTAATCATGCGCCGGTCTAGCTCAATTTGCGCTTCGCCAGGGCCACCACGCGCACCAATACCGCCGCGTTGGCGCTCTAAGTGCGACCAGCGGCGCACCAAGCGCGTGCTAAGGTACTGTAAGCGCGCCAGCTCCACCTGCAATTTACCTTCGTGGCTGCGCGCACGCTGGGCAAAAATTTCTAAAATCAAAAAGGTGCGGTCATTGACCGGTATCTCTAGGTGGCGTTCTAAATTGCGTTGCTGCGCTGGGCTGAGGGCTTGGTCAAACCAAACCTCGGCAGCGCCGTGCATTTGCGCCAACAGCCGAATTTCATCGGCTTTGCCACTGCCGACAAACAAGGCCGGATCGGGGGCCTTGCGCTTGCACACCACCGTAGCCACGGGGCGCATACCGGCGGTTTGGGCCAGCAGGCCCAGCTCTTCGAGTGGTGCGTCAAAATCGGGGCCACCAAAATCCACACCCACCAATATGACGGGCGTGGCCTCTTGCTGCTGTGCGTTATCGGGGTTCAAATATCAATCTCTCTCTGGCTCGGTGTTTTCGGCCACAGAAAAACTGACGGCGCGTCCGGGCACAATGGTAGAGATGGCATGTTTATAAACCATCTGGGTGACGGTGTTACGCAACAGTACCACGTACTGGTCAAAGGATTCAATTTGGCCCTGCAATTTAATACCATTGACCAAGTAGATAGACACTGGCACATGCTCGCGCCGCAAAGCATTCAGAAACGGATCCTGCAAAATTTGACCTTTGTTACTCACGATATCCTCCGTGTTAAATAAAACTAAAAATAGACCGCAAAAAACGGCAAGAAATGCCCCAATGGCAGGAAAACAACGGTGCCTGAAGATTAGCGTTCTTGGTCGGCATAGGGATTTTTAGAAGTTTTCATCTCTATGCGTAACGGGGTGCCCACCAGCTTAAACTCTTTGCGAAAGCGCCCTTCTAAAAAGCGCTTATAGGCTTCGGTCACATGCTCTAAAGAGTTGCCATGAATGACGATGACCGGCGGATTCATGCCGCCTTGGTGCGCGTAGCGCAGTTTGGGCCGGAACATACCGGCACGCTGTGGGCTTTGAAATTGCACCGACTCTAGCAGCAAGCGGGTAAGTACCGGCGTGGACATTTTGCAAGTGGCCGATTGGTGCGCTTGCAAAATCGCTGGCCACAAAGCTGCTAAATCTTGGCGCTTGATGGCCGAAATAAAATGCAGTGCAGCAAATTTGAGAAAGCCCAATTTAGAATCAATGGCGCGCTCAACCAATTGGCGTTGGTATTCGTCGATGGCATCCCATTTATTTACCGCCAGCACCACAGCACGGCCACTTTCTAAAATGTAACCGGCAATATGGGCATCTTGGTCGGTCACGCCTTGGGTGGCATCGAGCAATAACAACACCACATTGGCCGAATCAATCGCCTGCAAGGTTTTAACGACTGAAAATTTTTCAATCGCTTCAAATACTTTGCCTTTGCGGCGCAAGCCAGCGGTGTCAATCAGCTCAAATTTTTGCCCGTCGCGCTCAAACGGCACCGAAATGGCATCGCGCGTGGTGCCGGGCATATCGAAGGCCACTAGGCGCTCTTCGCCCAACCAAGCATTAATCAGGGTTGATTTACCGGCATTGGGCCGCCCAGCCACCGCCAATTTGATGGTTTTTTCTTCTTCTGCGGCGGCATCTTCGTCTGGCTCGGGCAGGGCCAGGCTGTCTAATGCCAGCTCGACCAAGCCGCGTATGCCTTGGCCGTGCGCTGCGGAGACCGGATAGACATCGCCCAAGCCTAGCTCATAAAACTCGGTCAGTTGCACGCCCTCGCGCATACCTTCGGCTTTGTTGGCCACCAACAGGCATTTTTTGCCCAAGCGGCGCAGGTATTGGGCGATATCATGGTCTTGGCCCGATAGGCCAGCGCGTGCATCCACCACAAACACCACCACATCGGCCTCGGCCACGGCTTGTTGGGTTTGGCGTGCCATTTCACGGTAAATACCGGCAGAGGCATCGGGTTCAAAGCCGCCAGTATCAATCACGATGTATTCGTGTGGACCTTGTTTGCCGCTGCCATAGTGGCGGTCGCGCGTGAGACCCGCAAAATCGGCCACGATGGCATCGCGGGTTTTGGTCAGGCGGTTGAAAAGGGTAGATTTGCCCACATTGGGCCGCCCTACCAAGGCAATGACTGGTTTCATTGGATTGTAATTATTGTTATTCGGGACGGAAGCCGTAGATTTTGCCGGCTACCGTGGTCACGACCAAGGTGTTTTCGGCCAGCATAGGCTGGGCAGAGATGCCAGAGTCATCGGTTTTGAGGCGATTGAGCAAGCTGCCATCGGTTTTGGACAAGAAGTAGAGGTTGCCCTCATGGTCGCCCACCACCACCGAGCGCCCTACCAGCAGCGGTGGCGATAGTTTACGGTGCTTGAGCAGTTCAGAAGACCATTGCAGCGTGCCGTTGTTGCGGCCCCAAGCCTGCACCATGCCATTGCTTTCGATGCCGTACACTGTTTGTGCATCACCAGCGACACCATGCACCCCTTGGGCTTTTTGGCTCCAGGCCATTCTACCGCTGCCCGTGTCTAAGCAGGCCAGCGCCGACTGAAAAGCCCTGGCACAAACGCTGCCACTGTGTTTGCTGATGGGGGCCACCAGCTCAACCAAGCGTTCGATTTCGTTGGTGCCACGCGGAATGGACAGAGCGGACTCCCACAGCACGCTGCCGCTGTCGGGTTGCAGCGCAACCATGCGCCCATGAATACCCACCAACAAGCTGTTGCCGCTGGCCGCCAGCACGCCCGCTTGTTGCAGCACCAAGCTATCGCTGCTGGTGCCGGGGCTTTGCGTCCAGAGGCGATAACCGTTGGCGGCATCTAAAGCCTGTACGCTGCGGTCGGTGGCCAGCACAAACACCCGGCCTCCGGCTACCAATGGCGGGGTGAAGACCGTGGCTTGTAAGCGCTGGCGCCATTTTTCTTGGCCCGCTTGCAAGACGATTAATTCGTTGTTGGCCGAGACCACGGCCACGGTGTCGCCATCAAACCCAATGGCCGCACTGAGCGGTTCTTGCAGGGCGCGCTGCCACAAAATTTGGCCGCTGCTGCTGTCTAGTGCCAGCACTTGGCCATCGCTAGAGGCCAAACTGACTACCCGGCCTTTGGCCTGCATTGCCAACGGGGGCTTAAAACCTGCCCCTACCCGTGCCGTCCAAGCCTGTTGCACCCCGAGCAAGGGAGCGACCATCTCGATGGTTTGCGGCTTGGGTGCCGAACTGCTGCCCCAAGAGGAGCAACCCGCCAACAACACTGCCAGCGCTAAACCCAGCCCAATACGCGCTTTATTCTTCATCCTGCAACCCCTTGGCCTGCTGTGGCGACGCTGGCTTTGGCCGGTTGCACACCCAAGGCATTGAGCTTGAACTCTACCAAGCGGCGGTATTCGGGGTTGTCGGCCAACTTATCGTAGGCTTTGCGGTATTGCTCTAGGGCTTGTTCGGGCTTGTCTTGTAATATGCGAACATCGCCTTGGCGGTCGGCCACAATGCCTTCAAAGGCAGCGGGTACGGCAAAGGAGAGTTGTTGCAAGGCTTCGTCGTAGGCTTTCTTTTCCATCAGCAAGCCAGCCAAGCGCAAACGGGCAATGGTTTTGTGGCCTTCGTCGGCCCCGCTTTGGCTGACCCATTGCAATACTTCTTCGGCCTTGGTGGCATTTTTTTGGTCTTGCCATGCTTTGGCTGCCAGCAAACCGGCCAACACCGATTGGTTGGTGCTGGCGTATTGCTCGCGCACATCTTTAAATGCCTGCTCTAATTTGGCCTCGTCTTTGGCCAATACGGCGCTGTCGAGGGCTTCTAGCACCGCAGCGGCCTGCATGGCTTGTCGGTTTTGCCAATACTGGTAGCCATTCCAGATAGCAATCGACCCAAAAACCAGCAACAGCACCGAGCTAATCAGGGTGCCCCAGGTATTCCAGAAGTGCTTGAGCTGGTCTATTTGTTCTTGTTCTTCAAGATCGAGATGGTTGGCCATAGGGTGAACCCGTGTTTAATGGGTAGATTTTAAGAGGGCAGCCCAGTTAGCCACTTGGGCGAGAGGGTATTCTGATTGTTGGTTTTGCTCTTGGCTTTGGCTATCGCGCAAGGCTTTGACTTTGACACAGCCGCGTGCGACTTCGTCTTCGCCAAAAATGAGCGCGTAAGCCGCCCCACTGGCATCGGCCTTTTTGAACTGCGATTTCATGCTGCCCATGCCTTCGCCCGGCTGGGTAGGACTGTGCATTTGCACCGAAGTTCCCAAGGCGCGCAATTGTTGCAGGGCCATAAAAGCAGCGGGCAAAACGGCAGCGCTGGGCACAATCGCATAGGCATCGGGTGCTGGGGGTGCTGGCATGGTGCCTTGTTCTTTGAGCAGCTCTAACACGCGCTCTACGCCCAAGGCCCAACCGACTGCGGGGGCAGGTTTGCCGCCAATTTGCTCAATCAGGCCATCGTAGCGGCCACCACCGCAAATGGTGCCTTGTGCGCCGAGTTGCTCGGTGATGAACTCGAACACGGTCAGATTGTAATAATCCATGCCACGCACCAAACGCGGATTGATCTGCCAGACGACACCAGCGGCATCTAAAATATTTTGTACGGTGCGTAAATGGGCCAAAGAAGCCTCGCCCAGAAAATCAAGCAGTTTGGGCGCGCCTTCGACCAGCGCTTTCATGGCTGGATTTTTGGTATCCAAAATCCGCAGCGGGTTGCTGTGCAAACGACGGCGGGCATCTTCGTCTAACTGCTCGGCGTGCTGCTCAAAATAGGCAATCAGGGCAGCGCGGTGCGCTTGGCGCTCTGGCGGCTGGCCCAAGCTGTTGAGTTCCAAGCGTACATTTTGCAGGCCCAGTTCTTTCCAGAGGGCATCGGCCAGCAAAATCATTTCGGCATCAATTTCGGCACCGGGAAAGCCCAGCGCCTCGGCACCGATTTGGTGAAACTGACGATAGCGTCCACGCTGGGGGCGTTCGTGGCGGAACATGGGCCCCATGTAATACAGGCGCTTGCCACCTTCGTAAAGCATGGAATGCTCGACCACGGCGCGCACCACGCCAGCGGTGCTTTCGGGGCGCAGGGTGAGTTGCTCGCCATTGAGGCGGTCTTCAAAGGAATACATTTCCTTTTCGACGATGTCGGTCACTTCGCCCAAGCCACGCACAAACAGGCCGGTATTTTCGACTATCGGGGTGCGGATATTTTGGTAAGCAAAGCGGGCCATGAGTTGGCGCACTTTGTCTTCTAGCCATTCCCATTGGGCCGATTGGGGCGGCAAAATATCGTTCATGCCCTTAATGGCTTTGATTTTTTCGGCCTTGGGCAAGGGTTTGGTTTGGGGTTTGTCGGTTGTCACACGTATCTCTTATCTATAAGCAGCACTGGTATTGGTAGCAGCTACGGCCAGTGCGTCAGGGGGCAAATTTGCGCTGAATATAGGCATCGACCATCTGCTGAAACTCGGCGATGATGTGGCTGCCGCGCAGGGTGGCCGCTTTTTGGCCGTCAATAAACACGGGGGCCGCTGGGGCCTCGCCGGTGCCGGGCAGGCTGATGCCAATGTCGGCGTGTTTGCTCTCGCCGGGGCCATTGACAATGCACCCCATCACGGCCACTTTGAGCGTTTCTACACCGGGATATTGCGCGCGCCAGACGGGCATTTGTTGGCGCAAATAGTCGTCAATTTGCTTGGCCAACTCTTGGAAGGTGGTGCTGGTAGTGCGGCCACAACCGGGGCAGGCGGTCACGCTGGGGTTGAACATGCGTAAGCCCAAGGCTTGCAAAATCTCCGACGCAACCACTACTTCTTGGGTACGGGCTTCGCCCGGCTGGGGTGTGAGCGAGACCCGAATGGTGTCGCCAATGCCTTCTTGCAGTAGCACCGACAGCGCAGCGGTGGAGGCCACCGTGCCTTTGGTGCCCATGCCGGCTTCGGTCAGGCCCAAGTGCAGCGGGTAATTGCAGCGTTGGGCCAATTCACGATAGACCGAAATCAAGTCTTGCACGCCACTGACTTTGCACGATAGGATGATTTGCTCACCTGCCATGCCCATAGATTCGGCAGTTTGGGCTGAATCTAAGGCCGAGCTAATCAACGCCTCGTACATGATTTGTTGAGCATCTAGCGGCGTGGCGCGTTGGGCGTTGTCGTCCATCAGGCGGGCCAATAGTTCTTGGTCTAGGCTGCCCCAATTGACACCAATACGCACCGGCTTTTGCCAGCGCATGGCTGCTTCTATCATTTGGCCAAACTGGCGGTCGCGCTTGTCGCCCTTGCCTACATTGCCGGGATTGATGCGGTATTTGGACAGGGCCTCGGCACAGGCCGGGTAGTCGGTCAGGAGGGTGTGGCCGTTGTAGTGGAAATCGCCCACCAAAGGCACGTCAATGCCCATGCGGTCCAATTGTTCGCGCACGTAGGGCACGGCAGCAGCGGCCTCGGGGGTGTTGACGGTAATGCGTACCAATTCGGAACCGGCTTGGGCCAGTTCTTTCACTTGGATGGCGGTGGCGATGGCATCCACGGTGTCGGTGTTGGTCATGGATTGGATGCACACTGGCGCATCACCCCCAATTTTGACCACACGCCCGCCCCAAACCACTTGGGCTTGGCGGCTACGGCGCGCTTGCGGCGCAGCTACTGCAATAGCGCTGCTGGCAGGCTGAAGAACAGACATCATTTCACCTCAAATCGGGCCACATTGCTTTGCGCCAGCGCAGCGGTATTGAAAGGCAGGCCACGCACCATGACATCGGTCATGTCGGCCCGGCCTACGGTGACCGTCAGGGGGGGCGTTTGCCCCACCACCAAGCGCTCGCCAGTGCCCAAGGTGCGCTGCAACACCGTGTTGCCTTTGCCATCACGCACATGCACCCAAGAGGAGGCACGGGCACTGAGTACCAGCACTTCTGCCGCGTTGCTGCTGGCCGCTGGCACCGCCGCAGCGGGTGGCGGCGTGGATGGCAACGCTGCTGGCGCTACTGGTGCAGGCACTGACGGCGACAAAGGCACGCTGGTAGCCGCTGGCACCACAGGCACCGTGGCGGCGGGTGGCGGCGTGGCAGACAGTGGCGCAACCGATGCCGGCACTGCCGCATCGGCGGGGCTGGGGGCTACGGGTGTGTTGACGGCTGGAGGCTCCGTCTCGGTGGTCTGAGCGGCCTCTTCGGTGGGCGTTTCAGGGTCTGGCTCGGTCTCTGCTGACTGCTTTGGCATGAAAAACAGCAAAACCGCCCCCACCAGCAAGGCAAAAACGGCCAAGGCAATCGGTTTGCCACCCAGCAAAGTGAGCAGACCACGGCTGCGTTCATCGCGCAGGCGGGTGTTGATGCCCTCGCTGTTGGGCGATAGCCGATGCAAGGCACCGGGTGGCAAAGCTGCCAATACGGGTGCAGCATCTATTTTTAAGGTGCGGCACACGCTGCCCGCAAAGGCGCGGACAAAATTGGCATCGGGAAAGACCTGGAACTGGTCGGTTTCGAGGGCCTCTAGCTTGGCCACCGAAACTTTGAGCGAGGCCGCTACGGTCTCGATGTGCAAGCCTTGGGCTTGGCGGGCTTGGCGCAACAAGGCACCGGGCGAGACGGCGCCCGGCATCGGTGCGCTGGTCAATGGCGGGGAGGAGGAAGGATGCAAATCACTCATCAAAGCGCCCTTTGTCATACAGGGCCCACTCGGGAGAATCGGGGAAGCGTTTACGCAACTGCTCGGCCAGCTGTTGCATGGCGACGGTATTACGCATCACGCGCTCTACCTTGATGCCCAACCACAGGGTTTCGGCGTTGGACATTTCACTGTTGTTGAGGCGGCGAATATAAAACTGGGCGCGCACCAACTCGTTATTCTTAAACAATAAATGAGACAGATGGTAGGCTACCACGGGGTTGCCCGCGTCAAGTTCGTAGGAGCGCATCAGGGCTTGTTCTGCGGCCGCAGTATCTCCGGCCTTGATGTAACACAAACCTTGTGCCATCAGGGTTTTGCTGCGCGCGCCATAGCTGGGGTTGGCCAGCGCTTGCACAAACAATTCATTGGCCAGTGCATATTTTTTTTGCGCGCACAGCAACCAGCCCCGGTTGTGCAACAAATTAGGGTCTCCCGGACGCAGTTCTAGGGCGCGCACAAAGCTGGCATCGGCTTGGGCCTCGTCATTGAGGCGCATATAAATTAAACCCAGCAGGCTATAAGCATCGGCATAAGACGGGTCATTGGCCAAGGATTGGCGCACCTCATCCAAAGCTACTTGCGGCTGGCCTGATTCAAAATAATTAGCCGCCAGCTCTAGCCGAATACGGGCGCGCCGACGCGCCTCGGTTTCTTCGGCTTGTGGCAACAGCGGGTCGGCACGCAAACCCGCTGCATGGTGGGTAGCGCAACCTTGCAAGCTGGCCAGGCAGATTAGCAGCCCCGCCACAGCACCCCAATAACGGGTTTTTTGTGGCCAAGTGGCAGACACCATATTAATGCTTCTCCTGATGAAGGCTGATAGGGGTCAGCGTGATGGTGCGGCGCTGGGCCATGCGCTCGGTGGCGCGGGTACGGTCTTGCACCTCGCCCGCCAATTGGCCGCAAGCGGCATCAATATCGTCGCCACGGGTTTTACGCACGGTGGTGACGATACCGGCATCGTTGAGCAGCTGGCCAAAGGCCAAGACACGGGCTTGCGGCGACCGCTGCAAGCCAGAGGCAGGGAAGGGATTGAACGGAATCAGGTTAAATTTGCACCAAGCGCGTCCGTGGGCATAAGCGCGCACCAAACGAATCAGTTGCTGGGCATGTTCGGGCTGGTCATTCACACCATCCAACATGCAGTATTCAAAGGTGATGAAGTCGCGTGGGGCGTGTTCTAGGTAGCGCACGCAGGCTTGCAACAATTCATCGAGGGGATATTTGCGGTTGAGCGGCACCAGATGGTCGCGCAGGGCATCGTTGGGGGCGTGCAGAGACACCGCCAAGGCCACCGGGCAATCTTGGGCCAAGCGGTCTATCATGGGCACAATGCCCGAAGTGGATACCGTGAGACGACGGCGTGATAGGCCATAGCCGTGGTCATCGAGCATGGCACGCAAGGCGGGCAGCAAGGCGTTGTAGTTTTGCAGCGGCTCGCCCATGCCCATCATCACGACGTTAGAAATGATGCGTTCAGAGACACCCAAGCGCTGGCGCAGGGTGTGTTCGGCAAACCAGAGTTGGGCCAAAATTTCGGCGGTACTGAGGTTGCGGCTAAAGCCTTGGTGGCCGGTGGAGCAAAAACGGCAGCCCACGGCACAACCAGCTTGGGATGATATGCACAGCGTGCCCCGATCGTCTTCGGGGATAAATACCGACTCTACGGCATTGCCTGCACCGACATCAAACAGCCATTTGATGGTGCCATCAGCCGATTGGTGTTCACTGACCACTGGCAGGGCGTTGATGTGCGCGCAGGTGGCCAATTTTTGGCGCAGCGATTTGGCCAAATCACTCATTTGGTCAAAATTGCGTGCGCCACGCTGGTGAATCCAGCGGAACAACTGGGTAGCCCGAAAACGCTTTTCGCCCAACTGTTCGCAAAACGCGGTCAGGCCTTCAAGATCAAAATCCAGTAAATTGGTGCTCATGTCTTTGCAAAAACGCTTTCGTGCAGGGTGCGGTTTTAGCGCGAGTAAACGTTCATGCCAGCGAAGAAGAAGGCGATTTCAACGGCAGCGGTTTCGGGGGCATCGGAGCCGTGTACGGCGTTGGCATCGATGCTATCGGCAAAGTCAGCGCGGATGGTACCGGCTTCGGCCTTTTTGGGGTCGGTAGCGCCCATCAGTTCGCGGTTTTTCAGGATGGCGTTTTCACCTTCCAGCACTTGAATCATGACAGGGCCGGAGACCATGAAGTCCACCAAGTCCTTGAAGAAGGGGCGCTCTTTATGCACGCCATAGAACTGTTCGGCTTCTAGGCGCGACAGGTGGGCCATGCGGGCAGCCACGACCTTCAGGCCAGCAGCTTCAAAGCGGGCATAGATTTGGCCGATAACGTTCTTGGCGACAGCGTCGGGCTTGATGATGGAGAGGGTGCGTTCGATAGCCATAGGATTTCCTAACAAAATAAAAGTGCAGTGAAAGTTTGCCCCTGTGGTACAGGAACAAAGCTTTTGATTCTAACCGGCTGCTGGTAGCCGCTGGGGCTTATCGGCGGCCACGCCCGCTGGGGTTGCGCCGCTGCTCTTGGCGATAACGCGATAGGCTATCGGTGCCAATATAGCCCACCGAGGTTTTCATGGGGTCGGGCTGGGTATTGCTGGGCTGGCGCGCGCTGCTGGGTTTTTCGGCATTGGGCGTGCGCGGGCCACGGCTGCTAAAGATGCGCCGGGCGGGTGTGGGGGGCTGCTCTGCGGCTTTGGGCGCAGGCTTGTTCAGGCCAGTGGCTTGTAGCAGGGCGTTGATGTCGCGTTCGTCCAACTCTAGCCAAGCGCCGCGCTTGAGGCCACGCGGCAGCACCATCGCGCCATAGCGAATCCGAATCAAGCGACTGACGGCATGGCCCACGGCTTCTAACATGCGGCGCACTTCGCGGTTGCGCCCTTCAGAAATCGTGACGCGGTACCAGCAGTTGGAGCCTTCGCCGCCGCCGTCTTCAATCGAGCCAAACGCGGCCATGCCATCATCGAGTTGCACGCCGTCTAACAGGCGCTGCTTTTCTTCTTTGCTGAGTGCGCCCAATACACGCACGGCATATTCGCGCTCTAGGCCAAAACGCGGATGCATGAGCTGGTTGGCCAATTCGCCCGAGCTGGTAAACAGCAACAAGCCCTCGGTATTTAAATCTAAACGGCCCACCGATTGCCATTTGCCCTGCTGTAAACGCGGCAATTTGCGAAACACCGTGGGGCGGTTTTGCGGGTCGTCTTGGGTAACGACTTCGCCCACGGGCTTGTGGTAGGCAATGACGCGCGGGGGGGGCGGGTCAATGCGGTAGCGAATCGGCTTGCCATTGAGCTTGACCACATCGCCATACTGCACCCGTTGCCCGGTATGGGCAGGCTCGTTGTTGACCGAGATGCGCCCTTCCAAAATGAGCTGCTCCATCTCTAGGCGCGAACCCAAACCGGCTTGGGCCAACACTTTATGCAGTTTGGGGGTTTCTACCTGGGGCAGCAAGACGCGCTTGGCGGGTGCTACTTCGGGGCTGGTGTCGTCGGCATCCAATTGGCCCGAGACAATATCGGCAAACTGGTAACCCTCGGCTTCGGTGGCCACAGGCAGTGCTGCTGGCGCTGTTTTTTTGGCGCTTGTGCTGGAGCGCCGTTGTGGGCCTGCCTGCTTGCGCGCTGGGCGTGTTTTGCCTGCGGAACGCGGGGCAGCGTTTCTGCTGGGCTTGTGGGGCTGGCCCGGTTGTGCGGCATCGCCGTCACGGGGATTTTCTGGATTCATGGATTTTTTTGCAACGCCAAGGCATTGCCTAAGATAGACAAAAAAAGAATGGCGCCCTTATGCCCCTTGTGCCTGATGGCTAATGGACTTGCGGCGATGCAGGCGTCGTCGTCGTGGGCAAACCGTCGTCTGGCAAGGACGGCAGGGTTTGCAAAACTTGCAAAGTAGCAGCAGGCTCCGAAGAACCTTCTTCTAGTACGGGCAATTGGCTCAGGGATTGCAGTCCCAAATCATCCAAAAACTGCCGCGTGGTGGCCAGCAAGGCTGGGCGGCCTGCGGTTTCGCGGTGGCCGATGGTTTCTACCCAGCCACGGTCTTCTAATTGCTTGATGATGGCGCTGTTGACCACAATGCCCCGGATATCTTCAATATCACCCCGGGTCACTGGCTGGCGGTAAGCGATGATAGCCAAAGTTTCTAAGGTGGCGCGCGAATAACGGCTGGATTTTTCGGGTTGCAAGCGCTCTAAAAATGCACGCATCGCCGGTTTGCTTTGAAAGCGCCACCCCGAGGCCACCTGCACCAGCTCTAGGCCGCGCTGTTGCCATTCTTGTTGCAACTGCAATAGCAAGGATTTGAGGGTATCTGCGCCCAAAGCGCCGTCGAACACTGCACGCAACTCGCGCAGAGTCAAGGGCTGGTGGCTGCACAGCAGCACCGTCTCTAGCACCCGTTTGGCTTCTAGCGTATTCATGCTGCCAACCGTTCGGGATTGTAGCCCAGCCCCCAGCAAGACAGGGCTTGCTGCATATCAGCTGGTAGGGGGGCGCGTACATCGAGCGCTTGGCCGGTGCTAGGGTGGTGAAAGGCCAGACGAAAAGCGTGCAGCGCTTGGCGCTCCAAGCCCGCACTGGCGCTGCCGCCATACAAAGTATCGGCCAGCAGCGGGTGGCCGATGTGTGCCATGTGGACGCGGATTTGGTGTGTGCGCCCGGTGTGCAAAGTGCATTGCACCAAGCAACCGGCCTCGCCATTGGCCAGCAATTGGATGTCGGTTTTGGCCGTTTTGCCCGCATGGGCCGATAAATCTACCACCGCCATGCGTAGCCGGTTGCGTGGGTCGCGCCCGATGGGGGCATCGACACTACGCTGGGATGCGCCTTGCCACGGACGCTGTGCCAGCGCTAGATATTGGCGGCGCACGGTGCGGGCAGCAATCATCTGTACCAAGGCATCCATCGTGCGGCGGTTGCGCGCTACCACCATCAGGCCGCTGGTGTCTTTGTCTAGGCGATGCACAATGCCCGCGCGCGGCAATAAGCTGGCTTGGGCATCACGCGCCAACAGGCCATTGAGCAAGGTACCCGTCCAGTTGCCGGGTGCTGGATGCACTACCAGCCCGGCGGGTTTGTGCAGCACCAGTAAATCGGCATCTTCATAGACTACCTCTAGCGCCATTGCCTCGGGGCGGAAGGCTTGGCTTTGCAGCGTGGCGCGCATTTCTAGCAATACGCTATCGCCCACCTTGATGCGTTGCGAGGCTTTGCGCGCCGTTTGGCCGTTGAGCCGCACCGCCCCTTGCTCTAGCAGTTGTTGCAGGTAGCTGCGCGAGAACTCGGGCACGCTATCGGCCAAAGCACGGTCTAGGCGCTGGCCATGTTGCGCGGCCCCCATCGGCAGGGCGCGTAACTCGACCTCGGCGCTGGCCTCTGCCTCTAGCTCAAATTCTGGCTCGGGTGTTTCTGGCGCGGTGCTGGCCCCTTGCAGCCCTGCCGAAAGGGGCAAGGGCGACAAGGATGGTGTCGGCTTCATCGGGCGGGCAGGTAGCGCGAGGGATCCACCGGCTTGCCTTGGCGGCGGATTTCAAAGTGCAGTTTGACGCGGTCGGCATCGGTGTTGCCCATTTCGGCAATTTTTTGCCCCTTGCGTACCGATTGGTCTTCTTTGACCAGCAGGGTTTGGTTGTGTGCGTAGGCGGTCAGAAAAGTATTGTTGTGCTTGAGAATGATGAGGTTGCCATAGCCACGCAGACCAGCGCCAGCATAGACCACGCGGCCATCGGCAGCGGCCATGACTGGGTCACCTGCTTTGCCGCTGATGTCATAGCCTTTGTTGCGCGCTTCGTCAAAACCGGCCAACAAGGTGCCGCTGGCAGGCCAAATAAAGCCCAAATCGTCATCAGCCCCGGAGGCGGCCACCGCTGGCACCGGCTTGCTGCTGCTGGGGGTGGCTGTGGTGGGTTTGCTGGCGCTGCCGGTTGTGCCGGGCGCAATCACGGTGGCTACCACTGGGCGGCTACTGACGGCGGCAGCGGGGGCTTCGGGCGGCACCACGCGCAGCACTTGCCCGACTTCAATCAGGTTGGCGTTTTCGAGGTTGTTCCAACGGGCGATGTCTTTCCAGCTTTGGCCGCTTTCTAGGCCAATACGGATTAAGGTGTCGCCGGGTTTAACGGAGTAATAGCCCGGTTTGCCAGCGTTTTCGGCGCCGGGCAAAGGTTTGTCAGACACCATAGCGCCATACTGATTGCTTACCATTCCAGCGGAGGTGCCCCGGTCTTCGACGGGGGCCTTGCTCAGCCGAGTGCCACAGCCAGCAAGTATGAGCCCCGCCAGCGCCATAGAACCCCAGACTTTCAGGCCACGCGATACCAACATAAATCAATCCTATCCCTTTAGGCAATCCCCGATTTTAGAGGGACAAAATGCACCGACTCTAGGACGCTCTGTTTTAAGCCCTGTGCTGTCTTGTCCACCACCAACAATGCTTGCTTGCCACCCGATACCACCGTGGGGGCCACCAAGCGCCCGCCCACGGCCAATTGCTCGCACCAGCAGGGGGGCAAAGCATCGCCGCCAGCCGCCGCGATGATGCCGGCGTAAGGCGCGCCTTTAGGGTAACCCAACATGCCATCGCCCAGCATCAGATGCACATTCATCAATTGCAGGGGGCGCAAATTGACGCGCGCACGCTCGTGCAGGCCGCGCAAGCGCTCCATCGAATAGACCTCGCGCACCAAGCGGCTCAAAACGACGGCTTGGTAGCCGCAACCAGTGCCAATCTCAAGCACGCGGCCCAAACCAGCGCCATTTTTGGCAATTTCGGCCCCCAACAACAGCTCGGCCATGCGCGCCACAATGCTGGGTTTGGAGATGGTTTGGCCTAGCCCAATCGGCAAGCTGGTGTCTTCGTAAGCCTGATTGACCAGCGCCGTATCGACAAAGCGATGCCGCTCTACCGTATTCATGGCTTGCAAAACTTGTGCCGAACTGATGCCTGCTGCCGCCAATCTTTGCACCATGCGCGCGCGCACGGCAGCAGAATCCATACCCACGCCCACGGGAGTCGCAAAGGGTAAAGGTGCGGGGCTTGCCTTGCGGGCTGCGGGTGTAGAACTTGCTGCGGGCGTGTTGCCCGAAAGCTGCGGAAGGCGGGCAGGAAACCCAGGTCGGCGTTGCTGCATCAGTGCCCCTTGTCTGGCGTGGCCCCAACCTGGGGACTGTTATGGGGACCGTTGCCTGGCGCGCCCCATGCCGTGCGTTGCGCCCAATCGGGCAAATGCTCGTAATTGGTTAAATCAATTCGCAAGGGCGTAATCGCCACATGGCCTTGGGCGGTGGCGTAAAAATCAGTGCCTTCGCCGCTGTCTTTGGCGGCACCGGCACTGCCAATCCAATACATGGTGTCGCCACGCGGGCTTTGTTGGGTGATAACGCGCTCGGCGGCATGGCGGCGCCCCAAACGGCACCACTGCACCGAGCGCATGGCCTGCAAGGGCAAATTGGGGATATTCACATTGAGCAACCAAGGCTCTAGGCCAATGCGCTGCTGGGCTTGCAACTGCAACACAATTTGGCGTGCTTGCTCGGCGGCGGCTTCTAACTCGCCCCAGCCCTTGTCCACCTGCGAAAAAGCAATCGAGGGAATGCCAAACAAATAACCTTCCATTGCTGCCCCCACCGTGCCGGAATAAATGGTGTCATCGCCCATATTGGCCCCGTTGTTGATGCCCGAGACCACCAAATCGGGCCGATAGCCCAACAAACCCGTCAGGGCAATGTGTACGCAATCGGCCGGGGTACCATTCACATAGCGGAACCCATTGGCCGCTGTATGCACGTACAAAGGCGAATGCAGCGTCAGGGCATTGGATTTGGCGCTGTTGTTGTGTTCTGGGGCTACCACTTCGACCTCGGCCACGCTAGACAAGGCTGCATGGAGCGCCACAATACCGGGGGCCTGGTGGCCGTCGTCGTTGGAAATGAGGATTTTCATGAAGGGTGCAGGGGTCAACTAGGGCAGAGTGCGTCCAATTGTAGGCGGCAGCGTGTCGAAAGAACATGTTTTGGGCGGATGGTTTGTCTGGCATTGCTTTGCAATTGCTGTTTCGTCTGTCACACTCCCTAGCCTTGCTGATTGTTTCTTCTTCTTTTTTTGTACCCCGATGCCCTAGTATGGCGCAACGACTTCCTTCGGACATTGCACGTGAAACCCTGAAGCTGCTGGCGGTACGCCGCCTGTCGCCTACGCCTGCCAACTACCAAGCCCTTTATGACGAAATTGCTGGCTATAGCTCACCCGCGCCTTTTCCCGAAGGGCCACTGCGCTACATTTTGCGCGTCATTCCGGGGCAAACACCAGCGCAAAAACGCCTGCTAGACCAGTTTGAAGCCGCTGTAACGCAGCACGACTGGGCTGCCCTGCAAAATGTGTTGGTAGGCTACGCCAAACTGGGCCTGCATCCGCAAGAGCTCAGTGTGGCCGAGCCGCCACCGCCCCCAGGCGCTACCACGGCCTTGGCGGTGGTTTTGCCCAATGAGCTGGCCGAACAAATTGCCCGCATGGTAGAACACACCCTGCCCGTTTTAGACAGCGAAGACGTGCGCGTCCACATGCTGGGCCAGCAGCTGGTGCAATTTTTGCGCCAACCGGAGCCGCCCGCCAGTACCGCCCAATTAATGTTGGCCAATTTTAGTTATCGGCTGTCCTTTGCCACCGAAGACCAAGCCGCTATTCGCAGCACCTTGTTAGAGCTGTTGCACATGGTATTTGCCAACATCGCCGCCCTCAGTGCCGATGACCATTGGCTCAGTGGCCAGGCCGAGGCCTTAATGGCCGCTACCTCGCAAACTTTATCCCTGCGCCGATTGGATGATGTGCGCTTGCGCCTGAAAGATGTCATCTTTAAGCAGACCGAGGCCAAAGGCCAGATGGTAGAAGCGCAAGAGCAAATGAAAGCCTTGCTGGCCATTTTTATTGACCGGTTGGCCGCTTTTAGCCGCAGCAGCGGCCATTATCAAGAGCAAATAGAGCAATGCGCGCAACAATTGGACAAAGCCACGGCCCTGCACGAGATTACCCCGGTGCTCAAAGAAGTGATGGTAGCCACCCGTGCAATGGCCTTGGATAGCCGAGTAACCCACGGCGAACTGACCGATTTGCGCCAACGCACCGAAGAAAAACAAGCCGAAATGGCGCGCTTGCAACAAGAGTTAGACCGCGTCAGCGCCCAAGCCCGCCACGACCCCCTGACAGGCACGCTCAACCGCAAAGGGCTAGACGAAACGATGGAGCGCGAACTAACGCGCGCCCGTCGCCAAGGCACGCCGCTGTGCTTGGCATTGCTAGATGTGGACAATTTCAAGCAAATTAATGACCGTTTGGGCCACGATATAGGCGATGCCGCATTAATCCATTTGGCGGATATTACGCGCCAAGTGATGCGCCCGCAAGACATGTTGGGCCGTTACGGTGGTGAAGAATTTGTCTTGGTGTTGCCAGATACCACTTTGCCCCAAGGGGTAGAGGCCATGCAGCGCTTGCAACGCGAACTCAGTACCCGTATTTTTCTGCAAGGCACTGAGAAGGTCCTCATTACCTTCAGCGCAGGCGTGGCCGAAATAGAAGCCGATGAAACCAGCACCGAAGCCTTGCGCCGTGCCGACCAAGGCATGTATTTAGCCAAACGTTCGGGCAAGAACCGGGTAATGGCGGCTTAGCCTGCCTCCGTGTTGAGTAGCCGGTTGGACTGTGGGCGTAGTTCACGCATATTGGCAAAATTTTTACGTAAAGCAACGGTAAAGAGGGGTGATTATGGTGTGTGGTCTGCATTTTGGTAATATAATCCAACCTCTTTCCACTTTATATTGCACTGATCATGTCCAATTACAAAGAGCTGCTCAAAGAACGCGAACTCCTAGAAGCCAAAATTGAAGACGCTCGCCGGGCTGAACTGACCAGCGCACTGCAAACTGTGCGTACTTTGGTCTCTGAGTACCAGCTCACCCAACAGCAAGTTTTCCCGCCACTGCGCGGCACGCGCAGTTTGGTAGGCTCTGTGGGTACCGTCAACAAGGTGGCTCCTAAATACCGCAATCCACTTACCGGCCAAACCTGGACGGGCCGTGGCAAGGCCCCTAAATGGATTGACGGCCAAGACCGCGAGCAATTCCTGATTTAAGCTCCCACCCAGAATGTCCGCCCATGCGGACATTCTTCATTTGCAGTGCAATATTTGGCCAAAGTTGCATCTGCTGGGTGCTAGGGTTTGCCAATAGGATATTTGGGACTCTGCCTCCATCAAAAATAGCCGCCAAGATGGCTGTACCATGCTTACACCCTTGCGGAGAATTGGATGAGAAAACAGCTCTTGATTGCCGGTGGCGGCATTGGCGGTATGGCAGCGGCCTTAGGGGCTGTACGTGCTGGCTGGGAAGTGCGTTTATATGAGCGCGCCTCCACATTTACCGAAGTAGGCGCTGGGGTGCAATTAGGCCCGAATGTGGTGCGTTGCTTACAGAATTGGGGTTTGCAACAAAGTTTACAAGCCGTTGCCGCTTTTCCAGCGCGTTTACAAGTGCGTAGCGCCCTGAGTGGCCAAACATTGGCCACTTTAGCTTTGGGTGCCCAATCGGTGCAGCGTTATGGTGCTGCTTATGCCACGATTCACCGGGCGGATTTACACCAATTGCTGCTCCAAGCCGTGCAGCCTTGCGCGCAAGTACAAATCAACCCCGGTGTATCCATTGAGGGCTATACCGAGGCCAATGGCGCAGTGCTAATTCAAAGCAGTGCTGGTAAAGAGATAGAAGGCGATGCCCTGATTGGGGCCGATGGTGTTTGGGGGCATATTCGCAGCCAATTACTCCATGATGGCCCTCCGCGCACGACCGGCCATTTGGCCTACCGGGCTTTGGCGCGCCAAGCCTCACTGCCCAAACGCCTGCGTACCCAAGAAATCACGGTTTGGCTAGGCCCTAAGCTGCATGTGGTGCAATACCCAGTGCGTCGGGGTGAATGGCAAAATTTGGTGGTGATTGTGCAAGGCCCTGCCCCCACGGCCCTAGAACGCTGGGACCATCCCGGTCATGCTGCCGACCTGGCCCACGCCTTGGCGGGCACCTGTACCCCCTTGCAAGACCTGTTGCACGCCGTGCCAACTACCGGACAGGGCTGGCGCTTGTGGCCGCTATCTGACCGCCCGCCACTGCGCCATGCTGGGCAAATGGCGCAAGGCTTGGTGGCCTTGCTGGGCGATGCAGCGCATCCCATGCGCCCTTATCTGGCCCAAGGGGCCGGCATGGCGATTGAAGATGCCACCCAATTGCAACATGTGCTGTCGATGCACGATGTAGAAGTATCGCTGCGCCTGCGCCGCTATGCGCTCAACCGCTGGCAACGCAATGCGCGTGTGCAAGCGCGCTCTGAGCGCAATGGGCGCATTTTTCATGCCACGGGGCTGGTGCGCTGGGGACGCGATTGGTCCTTGCGCTTGCTGGGTGAGCGTCTATTGGATGTGCCTTGGTTATACCGAGGGGCTGTGTTTTAGACTGTTCTAAGTTAGCTATAAGAAGTTTTTTCGAAAAAATTCAACGTATAAAGCTTACCAAAGTTGTCAAAAATATGCTTGATGTCTTGTTCGAGCTTTTCCTTGGTTCGATGGCACGCATCGAGCCAGCGGTGTTTCATTATGCGCCACAGGGTCTCGATGCGATTGAGTTCGGGGCTGTACGTGGGCAAGAAGTGCAGCGTTACACCACGTTGCTCAAGCAGTTTGAGTTCCGCTTGGATAGCCTTGGCCTTGTGAATAGACGCATTGTCCAAAATAACCACCAGCGGTTTGTCCACTCGCTGCTGCAATTGGCTCAAAAAGCCGACAAATACCGCAGAATTGGTATGTTCCCAATACTGAGCGGGCGCTATCTCACCGCTGCTGAGCCAAGCGGCCATGACGTTCAAGCGCCGACCACGCGGGGCATCAATGCAGTGCTGCTGTCCACAGGGGGGCCAGGCACTGCGGTTGGGATGCACCTGTCCAAAACCTGCTTCATCTAGGTAGGCCAGTTCAATCTCTCCAGCCTGTGCGCGTGCTTTCAAGGCATCGATTTGTTCGCGTGCTTGTTCGAAGGCAGTGTCGTCGCGCTTTTTTTTAGGCTGTGGCGCGTGCGTTTCCAGACAAAGTTCTCGCGCTTGAGTGCTGCCACCAGTGTGTTGATGTGTACCGGTTGGCCTTGTGCTTGGCTGTGCAGTTCTAACAGTTGCACCGCCGTCAACGGCTTTTGGCTGGCCCACTGCGTCAGGCGCTCGATGGCTGTCTGGTCGAGCTTGCGCGGTGCGCCGCAGCGCGGTTTGTCTGTCAGTGAATCTATGCCTTGGCTGGGCTTTGTTGCACAAATAACTGAAAAAATCTCCTATAAATCAACAAGTTACAAATACGAGGCAGCGGAAAAGTTCAAAAATTGGAAGATTTCTCTATCTTGAGCGACATAACTTGTTGATTTTAAAAGGTTTATTTGTGCAACAAAGCCCTTCGATACCCATGCCCATCCTCAGTTACATGACCATGACCACAGGGCCTACCACTGTCGATTTTCTCAGTCACAAATTTCACACGGAATAACGAAGAGCCCTTTGTTCTCCCAAGCAGGCACGCCACGCAGCGATACATCGGCATAGCCGGTTTTGCCGCCAATGATGTGGCTTTTTTCTTCAAACAGGTAGCCCGCCAAACAGGTAGCCCGCAGCGCTGCCGGGCTTGGGCACGTTCAGCAGCTCGCACAAAATCCAAAAAATGGCTTTTTGCGCCTTGTTCTTCGTTCAGGCCATAGGCCGGGCCGGGTACGCCGCCGGGCGCGCCCCATTTGGCGATGAAATCTTGGGGGGTCATGGGGGTGGAGGCTTAGGCACGCATCGCTGTTCTGGCGGCTTCTACCAAAAATCCGCTGCGACTCAGGCCGTGGTGTTTGGCGTAGTCATCAATGCGCGCCAAAATCACGCGCGGCACGGTGATGTTGATTTTTTCTGCCGGGCCAAAGTATTTCTCGATCGGCGCATCCACCACTGCCCAGACCCCGCCAGCATAGTCAGGATTGGCTTGGTGCTTCGCAATAGGCTGGCGCACCGGCAACTCGTCGCCGTCTTCTAGCAAGGTTTCTACGTGCAGATCGATGGCCTCCAGCACGCTGTCTAGTGCATCGTCCAAGCTGTCGCCGCCCGAGAAGCAACCGGGCAGATCAGGCACAGTCACGCCATAGCGTTGGCCATCATCGGTGTACAAAATTACCGTAAATTTCATGATGCTCCTTGTTTTGTTACTTGCGCCATCCGGCTTGGCGCTGAATGCTGTACAACGTGGGTGTGGGTATATCACCATCAGGATGCTTGATGGTCACCCAAGTGCGCGGGAAGCCTCGGGGTGCAGCCGGAGGTCGAGAGCGCGGATGCCGTAGGCATCCTCATGGGGCGCTTGCTGCTCTTGGATGTATTGCCGAAGAATGTCTAGCGGCGCACCACCACGAATGAACGTAGCCGTGCTAAACCAATCATAATCCACAGCATGGATTGCACCAAAACCCTGCGCCTACGCATCAAAGACAAGCACGCCAAAGTGCTGCGTCAGATGGCGCGCGAGGTCAATCAGGTTT
>NZ_JAQUCA010000053.1 GCF_028686475.1 Giesbergeria sp.
AGCCTGTGGAGAGGAAGGCACTGGCTTGGGTCGTAAGACCCGAGTGAAACCAGCCTCTGTGAAGCAGGAAGCAATCGGTAGATTTAATCAGAAATGATTAGATTTGCGTAGGTATTGCAGAACGGTATCAAACCATTGTTTCAGGTCGGCGCGGTCGCGGTCGCTATCGACAATCAGGTTCAATTCAATGTTGGACGTGTTGGCCAGCCCCAACCCACTGCGCGTAAAGTTGGAGCTGCCCAGCAGCGCATGTTCGCGCTTGCCATCGTCAATGTGGTACAGCTTGCCATGCAGCAAATTAGCTTGGCGCACCGAGCGGATTTCTACCTTGTCCCGAATCCACTCGGCGCAGCGGCGCGCTACGTCTTTTTGTTGCAAGCGGTTAGACAGCTCTAAGCCTTGGTCTTCAATCTGGAAGGCTTTTTTATCGGTTTTTTCGGGGTCTAGCGAGGCAATAAAGCTAGGCTCGCCAAACAGAAAATTCAGGTGCGTTACTTGGTCGAGTTGCTCGGCCAGTGCAGCGTAAGCGTAAATGGTGAAATAGGCCGACACCACAGAAAGACTACTGCCAGCGCTGATTTTGTTCGCCAGAAAGGCAGCTACATTGCCTCGGGAGTGGTTGTCTCGGATGCCGTAATGCTGGGGATAAGGAAGATGTGAAGCCATGCAGCCATTGTCATGGCTTTTTTTTTGCCTTTAGCGGCGTTCGGCCAAGGCGTGGGCGATGGTGCCCAAGTCCACATACTCCAATTCACTGCCCACCGGTACCCCGCGCGCCAAGCGCGTGACACGCAAGCCGCGCGCTTGAAGGGCTTGGCTGATGATGTGGGCCGTGGTTTCGCCTTCTGCGGTGAAATTGGTGGCCAAAATTACTTCTTGTACCAAGCCATCGCTGGCACGCTCTAGCAGTTTTTGTAGGCCAATTTCTTTCGGGCCGATACCGTCGAGTGGGCTGATGCGTCCCATCAGCACAAAATACAGCCCGTTAAAAGCCCCGGTGCGCTCCATCGCCGCTTGGTCTGCCGGGGTTTCGACCACGCACAAGCGGCCAGTGTCGCGGGCAGTATCTAGGCAGGTGGCGCAAATGGGCGCTTCGGTGAAGGTGTAGCAGCGCTGGCAATGGCGCAGCGTTTGCACTGCATGGGCCAAGGCTTGCGATAGCTGCAAAGCCCCGGCATGGTCGCGCTGCAACAGATGAAAGGCCATGCGCGCTGCTGATTTAGCCCCCACGCCCGGCAGGCAGCGCAAGGCATGGATGAGGGCTTCTAGGCCGTGGCTGGATGCCGTCATGCGCCAACAAAGGTGAAGGCGCGTGGCTTAGAACGGAAACTTCATGCCACCGGGCAGGCCGGGCATACCAGCGGTGATTTTGGCCATTTTTTCTTGTGAGGTTTCTTCGGCCTTGCGTACCGCCGCATTGAAAGCGGCAGCGACCAAATCTTCGAGCATGTCTTTGTCTTCGGCCAGCAAGCTGGGGTCAATGGTGACGCGCTTGACATCGTGTTTGCAAGTCATGGTCACTTTGACCAAACCTGCGCCCGATTCGCCCTGCACTTCGACCGAGCCTAACTCGTCTTGGGCTTTTTTCAGGTTGTCTTGCATGGCTTGGGCTTGTTTCATTAAGCCAGCCAGTTGTCCTTTGTTAAACATGTAAGTTCCTTTTGGTGGATGGTGTCGAAAAAATAAAAACGGTGTCGTAGCGATTTTTTAGCCGGGTTTGATGCTACCGGGCACGATATGGGCAGCAAAATCGCGCATCCAAGTTTGCACGCGGGCATCGGCCAACACCGTGGCTTGGGCCTGTGCTTGCCGCGCCTGCTCGGTGGCAGTTTGGCGGCGCGCGGGAGTATCGTTGGTTGGCCCTTGCTCAATCTGCAATTCTGTGAGCTGGTGGCCCGCTGCTTGCAAAGCCGATGTTAGGCGTTCACGCGCCACAGGCTGGTTGAGCGAAGCGCGTTCGGTACGCAAGCACCACTGGGTTTCGGTGCAAGCCACCAATTGTGACTGCAAAGCCAATTCACGCGCCAAAGCGGTGATGGCCTCAGCGGCTACCAGCGCTTGCACCACGCTGGCCCAATGGTCGTCCAAGGCGGTGCTAGTCTCTGCCGGTGCTGCGGATGCTGCTGGCGGCACTGACGGCGCAACGGGCGCAAGCGCAGTGGCTGGCGTGGCCTCTATCGCCAAAGTGGGTGCAGTGGGTGCAGCCACTGGGGCCGGTGTGGGTGGGGCGGGGGGGGCATCTTCCCAAGGCAGCGGGCCTGCGGGTGGTGCCACGGGCGCGGGCGCGGTAAGCACTGGGGGAGGTGGCGGTGGCGGCAGCGCCGGGGATGGCAAAGGGGGCGGCGCAGGGGGCGCAGGGCTGGGCCGCGCGATGGGCGCTGCTGTCTGCACCGGCGTGGCAACGGGGACAGCTGCGCTGGGCATAGCCGTAGCGGCCACCGGCGTGGCCGGTTTGAAGGCCAACAGGCGCAGCAGCACCATCGTCAGGGCGGCATATTCATCGGGGGCCAAACCCAATTCTGCGCGGCCATGCAGGCAGATGCTGTAAAGCAACTGGGTTTCGTCGGCAGGCAATAGAGCGGCCAAACGGGCGGTTTCGGCTTCGTCCGGGTCTTGGCTTTCGATGGCGGCACTGGCGCGCTCAGGCACGGCTTGCAATACGGCCATACGCTGCAAAATGGCCGACATATCTTCTAAAGTAGCTGCTGCCGATACCCCATGCAGGCGCAGCAACTCGGCCATATCGACCACGGTTTTGCCATCGCCCCGCGCCAGCGCTTCTAGCAGGCGAAACACATGGCTACGATCTACCGCCCCCAGCATCAAACGCACTGCCGCTTCTTGCAATTGGCCGCTGCCAAAGGCAATGGCTTGGTCAGTCAGGGATAAGGCATCGCGCATGGAACCCCGCGCCGCCCGGGCCAGCAAGCGCAGCGCGGGTAACTCGGCGGGCACCTGTTCTGCCGCCAATACGCGCACGAGATGCTCTAGCACCGTCTCGGGGGCCATCGGGCGCAGGTTAAATTGCAAACAACGCGATAACACCGTGACCGGCACTTTTTGCGGGTCGGTGGTGGCCAGCACAAACTTGAGGTATTCGGGCGGCTCCTCCAAAGTTTTGAGCATGGCATTGAAAGCCGTGTTGGTCAGCATATGCACTTCGTCAATCATGAAGACCTTGAAGCGCCCTTGTACCGGCTTGTACACCGCCTGCTCTAGCAATTGCTGCACCTCGTCCACCCCCCGATTCGAGGCGGCATCCAACTCGGTGTAATCGACAAAGCGGCCCGTGTCGATGTCTTGGCAGGCTTGGCAGACACCACAGGGCGTGGCTGTGATGCCCCCTTGTCCATCTGGGCCTTGGCAGTTGAGCGATTTGGCCAAAATGCGCGACACCGTGGTCTTGCCTACACCGCGTGTGCCAGTGAACAGATAGGCATGGTGCAAACGCTGCTGCGTCAGGGCATTGCTCAGGGCTTGCACGACGTGCTCTTGCCCCACCATTTCGGTGAAGTTACGCGGACGGTATTTGCGGGCGAGCACGATGTAAGACATAGGGGGCGATTCTATGTGCCCGCGCTGACAGCTGGGGCGTTGGCGAATAGATTACAATTGCCGCTGACGGGCCTCCCCGCATGGGGAAGCGGCCAACCGGGTCAGGTGGGGAACCAAGCAGCCCTAACCGCAGAGACAGTGCCGGGGGTAAGGCTCGTCAAACCTCTTTTTATGAACTACTCCACCCTATGCGTTGCAAAGGATGGAGTTTCACGGGAGCCATAAACTCCCGTCTCGGCCAGTTCCTGACCGGATATTGATTCCAAAGCCCAGCGCAACACTACACGCGCTGAAGCCGTATCTCTGTTCTCTTGGTGCCCGCATTGTTCGCAGCAGTGCATTCTTTGTGAGAGCTGCTTTTTGGCCACATGCCAGCACTGGGGGCAGCGCTGGCTGGGTTTAAGCTTGCGGGTTGGAGCATCTACCCATTCGCCACCAGTTTCCAGCACTTTGTAGCGAAATAGTGAAGTGAACAGCCCCGGAGCGGTGTCCAGTATTTCCCGGTTCAAGCCTGCCTTTTGCGCTACCTGCTTGCCCGGTTCTTCCACAGTGCCAACGGCACTGCGGGTCATGTTCTTGAGCGTGAGTTCTTCCGTTGCTACCAAGGCATATTTGCCCGCCAGCGCTGCCGTTTGCTGGTGTGCCCAGTCCAACCGCTTGCGCGCTACCTTGGCCCGAGCAGCGGCCAAGCGGCGCACGGCCTTCTTTCTACGGTTAGAGCGCTTGTTGCTCTTGCTTGAGACGGCTTGCTGCAACCGGATGGCCTGCTCCTTTTCCTGTTGCCACCAGCGCGGGTTGTCAATGTTCTCCAGCTCGCCGCTGTGCGTTACGCCCGACAGGAATCTCTCCACGCCCCAGTCATAGGCCAGTG
>NZ_JAQUCA010000019.1 GCF_028686475.1 Giesbergeria sp.
ACTCATGGAGTGACCATTTTTTACAAGATTGTCACTTTTGCATGAACGACAGAGATAAACAATTTTTTCTTCAATCATTAAATTTCTTAAAATAATTAATCATTGGTAATTTTACCACTACCAAAATGACATTGGCAACGCGGTTAGAGCAATGGGCGGATGAGTCGGAGCAAAAGGGTTTAGAAAAAGGCCGCCAAGAAGGCCAAGCGCGTAGCTTGCAACGCTTGTTGGTGGCCCGCTTTGATCCTTTGGGTGCTGCTACGCTGGCCGATGTAGAGCAGGCCAACCTCCAGCAACTAGAGCTTTGGTTTGACCGTGCCATCACGGCGCGTAGCTTGCAGGAAGTGTTTGGGTTCCACTAAGCACCAGCAAATGCGGTGTGGTGCTTGAGAATAATTAGAATCTGACCCCCAAATCTGTGACCCCCAAATCCTCCCCAAATTTTTGTCTTGCTGGCCATGCTGGCTGTCGCTGGCATAAGCAGCTAACCTGTGGTGGGAAGCAACGTGGGAAAATGAACGGGTTTTCCCTGAAAAATGGGCCTCTGCTTCCTTACTTTTTTATCCACCATGAGCGCTTTTCTCGAAGAACGTGTGCTGTCGGTTCACCACTGGACAGACCGATTGTTTAGCTTCACCACCACCCGTGACACCGCATTGCGGTTCTCTAACGGCCACTTCACCATGATTGGCTTGCGCGTGGACGGCAAACCGCTGCTGCGTGCCTACTCGATTGCCAGCCCGAACTACGAGGAGCATCTGGAGTTTTTGTCGATTAAAGTAGAAGATGGCCCGCTGACGTCCAAGCTGCAACATATCCAAGTGGGTGACACCATCATCGTCGGCAAAAAGCCCACCGGCACCTTGCTGATTGACTACCTGCTGCCCGGCAAAAACCTGTATTTAATTGGCACCGGCACCGGCTTGGCGCCGTGGTTGGCCGTAGCGCGTGACCCCGAAACCTACGAGCGCTTTGACAAAGTAGTGGTGGTGCATGGCGTGCGCCAAGTGCAAGAGTTGGCCTACCAAGAGCTGTTTGAGAAAGAGCTGTTTGAGCATGAGTTCTTGGGCGAAATCGTTCAAGACAAGCTGATTTACTACCCCACCGTCACGCGCGAGCCATTCCGCAACCAAGGCCGCATCACCGATTTGATTAACCACGGTACCTTCCCGCAAAACATCGGGCTGCCCGCCCTCAACCCCGAGACCGACCGCGTGATGCTGTGCGGCAGCCCCGCCATGCTGGCCGACCTGAAAGAGATGATGGAGCAGCGCGGCTTTAAGGAAGGCAACACCACCACGCCGGGCGACTTTGTGATTGAGCGTGCCTTCGTCGAGAAATAAAGCGCCCTTGGCAAAACGCCTAGCGCAGTCGGTTTATTTGAGCCAGCCGCGTTTGCGAAAGTACCACATCGGCACCAAGGCGCTGGCTACCATCAGTGCCAGCGCGTAGGGGTAGCCCCATTTTTGCGAGAGTTCGGGCATGTACTGAAAGTTCATGCCATAGACGCTGGCAATCAAGGTGGGCGGCAGCAAGGCCACGCTGGCCACCGAGAACATTTTGATGATTTTGTTCTGGTTGATGTTGATGAAGCCGACCGTGGCATCCATCAAGAAGTTGATTTTGTCGAACAAAAACGCGGTGTGGCTGTCAAGCGAGTCAATGTCGCGCAAAATTTGCCGCGCATCTTCAAACTGCTCGGCATTGAGCATTTTGCTACGCATCATAAAACTGACGGCGCGGCGCGTGTCCATCACGTTGCGCCGAATGCGGCCATTCAAGTCTTCTTGCCGGGCGATGGCCGATAGCACTTCGCTGGCACGGGCATCCGTCACATTGCCCGAGAGCACTTGGCTGCTGACCTTCTCTAAATCGTCGTAGATGCCTTCTAGGGTGTCGGCAGAGTATTCGGCATCGGTATCAAACAGGCGCAACAATACTTCGCGTGCGTCTTCAATCAGGCCGGTGGCGCGGCGCGCGCGCAAGCGCAGCAGACGAAACACCGGAATATCCTCTTCGTGGATAGAAAACAGCACGCCCTTGCTACGCAAATCGGGGTTGATGAGGTTGAGGATAAAAGCCACGCGCACCGAGCGCGAGTCTTCCTCGTCATCAATCAAAAAGTCACTGCGGATGTGCAGCTCGCCGTTGTCTTCTTCGTAAAAACGGGCCGATTCTTCGATGTCTTCGTCCATCGCGTCTTCAGGGATGGACAGGCCGTAATGTTGTTTGACCCAGCGTTTTTCGTCCAAGGTGGGCGATTGCAAATCGACCCAAATGGGCTTGAAGTGCGATAGGTCTTCTAGGGCTTCGATTTCTTGCTGTACGAGGCGCCCATTGGCAAGCGTGAAAATATTGAGCATGGCTCGCTCCCAGGGATGGCAGGCTGGCGGGGGATGGCGGGGGGCGCTTTCAGCCCCGGCAGCTGGCCTGAGAGCTGAAAGCTACCGACTCGGGTAGGTTTCCATGAAAAATTTCGGCGAAGTAAAACTAAAACGCGGGAAAACCCGATTATGGCACTGCACTGTGTCGTGGGTATGACGGCGCTATGCTTGGCGGGCGGCTTGCACGAGGGCAAGGGCGCGGCATAAATCAGCCCAAGCAGCGGCTTTGTATTTGCCGTGGCGTAGCAGATAAGGGGCTTCGTAGGTCACGATGGCCGGATAGGGGCCGATGTGGTGTGGCAAGGCGCGCAGTTGGCCCAGTGGCTCTTGGCGATTGAGTACGGTACGGGCGGCCAAGCGCCCCATCAGCAGCACCATGCTGGGTTGTACCTGCTCTAGGTAGGCAGGCAACACCGATTGGGGTGGGGTTTGCAGGGCGCTGGTAAAACTGCTGTTCAACCCTACACCACAAAAGAATACCTGTGCTGGCGGCTGGTGCAGTTGCAGCGCTTGTAGCATGTTGTGCAGCAGGGTGCCCGCTTCGTCGGCCAGCAGCGGGTTGGTGTCTGGTTCGCCTTCGGCCACCAGCAACCAAACCGGCCCCTTGTTGGCGTTGTCGGTGCTGCTGGTGCTGCTGGTGTTTGGGTAAAGCCGTTGTGGTGGGTGCAGTACCGGCTGTGGCAATGCGTGCCCACTGTGGGGTTGGGGTACGGCGGCAGGCACGGGGGCCACCGTGGCGGGTGCTTGGGCTGTCGGTGGGCGCGCTGCTGCTACTGCCACTGCTGCCACTGCTGCGGTCCGTGGTGGTGTGCTGGCTACGGGTGCTGGCATCAGCGGCGCATGGTGGGTATGGCTGATGGCGGGGGCGGGCGACCACACTTGCACGCCCATTTCTTGCAGCATGGCACGTTGGCGGGCATCTAAATGCAGGCTCATAAAGGCACGCTCATGACGATGGCATCTTCGCGCATTCCATCGGCGGCGGGGTAGTAGCGTTTGCGCTCACCTACATGCCGAAAGCCGTAGCGCTCGTAAATTTGGCGCGCGCGCAAGTTGCTGACGCGCACTTCCAGCCACAGCCATTGGGCTTTTTGGCCGCGCGCCCACAGTGCCAGTGCATCCAGCAGCAAACGCGCCCAGCCTTGGCCTTGAAACTCTGGCGCTACGGTCAGGTTGAGCAGGTGGGCCTCATCCACGCCCGGCATCGCCACAAAATAGCCCAGCAGCTCAGGGCCACCTTTGAGCAGTTGAATTTGGTAGCCGCTGGCCAGCGCATCGGTAAAGTTGCCGCGTGTCCACGGATGCGAGTAGGCACGTTGCTCAATCGCCAATAGGGCGTCTAAATCGTTGATGCTTAAAGCTTGTAGGCGCACCTCGGGTTGAAAGACTGTGCCATTGCTATGGCTATCGGAGGCAAGGGGGGAGATTTGAGCGCTCATGGTTGTTGCAGGGCGGCCCGTTCGGCTTCGCGTTCGGCGGTGGTTTTGGCGACTTTGTCGCGCACATAGCGCGGTAGGGCTTGGTCTGCGGGCGCGGCCGCTCCGGCGGCCAGCAGGGCCGGGGCCAAACGCAGCAAAGCGCTGGCGCTGGGCCAAGCCTGCACATGCTGGGCATGTGCCGCCAAGCGTGAGCCATAGGCCGCTTGGGCATTGCCCGCCACCGTCCAGCCCTCGGGTACGGGTAGGGCTTCGGGGTAGCACAAACCAAAATCAGCTGGAGTCTGCCAGAGGCCGTCCTGCCATTGGTAGAGGCCGTGGTACACCTCGTTCATGCGGGCATCTAGGGTAGCCACGATGTGGGTACAGCCATGTTGCTGGCGGGCTTCTTCGGCCACGGCCATCAGGGTATCCACAGGCAAGACCGGCAGGCCACGCCCAGCACCTGCCCCCAAGGCCAGCCCTTGGGCAATGGCGCAAGCGGTCCGCAGGCCGGTAAAAGAGCCGGGGCCACGGCCAAACACGATGGCATCGAGTTGTTCTAAGGCCAATTCTGCCTGGGCCAGCAGTTGTTGGATGGCTGGAATCAGGGTGGCGGAAGATTGGGCCGCGCCGGGGCCACGGTAGTCCCACTGGGCTGGGCCACGCGCCACGGCGATGGAGAGGGTATCGGTGCTGGTGTCAAAGGCGAGCAGGTTCATAGGACTGCATTTTGACGTGCTGTCTGGCGGCCATAAAAAAACCCGCCGGCGGGGCGGGTAAAGTGGCCCATCACAGGCCAGAGGAGTCCGTCGCAAAACAGGGAAACAAGACCCCAGCGGTGGCACCACCAGACACCACCGCTGGGCCGGGGCGGCTTAGCGGGTGTAAGCCGTCTCGCCGTGCGAGGTGATGTCCAAGCCTTCGCGTTCGGCTTCTTCCGAGACCCGCAAGCCCACCAGCACATCAGCAATTTTGTAGGCGATGAACGACACCACAGCCGACCAGACGATGGTCAACAGTACGCCTTCCGTTTGCACCCACAGTTGGTGCCCCATCGAAAAGGTGTCGGGGGTCAGGCCACCGGTACCGCCTAAACTTTGTGCAGCAAATACGGCGGTGAGCAACGCACCAACGATGCCGCCCAAGCCGTGTACGCCAAACACATCAAAGGCATCATCCACACCCAGCAGGCGTTTCAGGCCACCCACACCCCAGACGCAAATGGGGGCAGCAATCAAACCCATGACGATGGCACCCATTGGGCCAACAAAGCCAGCCGCTGGCGTGATGCAGACCAAACCGGCCACCGCACCCGAGGCCGCACCCAGCATGGAGGCTTTGCCTTTGTGCAGGGCTTCGGTAGCCAACCAAGCCAAGGTAGCGGCCCCCGTGGCCAGCACGGTGTTGATAAAGGCCAGACCAGCAGCACCGTTGGCCGCACCAGCAGAGCCAGCGTTAAAACCAAACCAGCCTACCCACAGCAGGGAAGCGCCTACCATCGTCAATGTCAGGCTGTGCGGGGTCAGGGCTTCTCTGCCGTAGCCAATGCGCTTGCCGACCATGTAGGCACCGACCAAACCGGCAATACCCGCGTTGATATGCACCACGGTGCCACCCGCAAAGTCCAGTGCGCCATCTTTGGCCAAGAAACCACCGCCCCAGACCATGTGCGCCACGGGCAGGTAGCTGAAGGTAAACCACAGCACAGCAAAAATCAGTACGGCAGAGAATTTGATGCGCTCGGCAAAAGCACCCACGATCAGCGCTACCGTGATGGCGGCGAAAGTACCTTGGAAGGCGATGAACACATATTCAGGGATGGTGGGTAACAGGCCAGAGAGCGTGTCTGGGGCAATGCCCTTGAGGAACAGCTTATCTAGCGCACCAATGAACAGCCCATCGCCGGTAAAGGCCAGCGTGTAGCCATACAAAGGCCAGAGCACGCTGATCAAGGCAAAAATGACAAACACTTGGGCCAGCACCGACAGCATGTTTTTCGAGCGGGCCAAACCGCCATAAAACAGTGCCAAGCCGGGAATAATCATCAAAATCACCAACAGCGTCGAGGTCAACATCCAAGCGGTATCGCCGGAGTTGAGCGTGGGCGCTGGTGCAGCTGCTGGAGCAGCTTCGGGGGCCGCAGCGACTGCCGGGGCCGGTGCAGCAGGGGCCACAGCATCGGGCGCTGTTGCCGGGGCGGCCAGCACGGCGGCAGCAGACTCTGGGGCGGCAGGGGTTTGGGCCGTGGCGGGCAGGGTACTGGCCAGCAGGCCCACACCCAGCAAAACGGAGGCAAGAAGTTTTTTCATGGCGATCTCTCTCGCAAGGGTGGGGTGGCCTTAGAGGGCTTCGGGGCCGTTTTCGCCAGTGCGGATGCGTACCACCTGCTCCAGCGGCGAGACAAAAATTTTGCCGTCGCCAATTTTGCCGGTGCGCGCAGCGGTCTCGATGGCCTCAATCACGCGCTCGACCAAATCGTCGGCAATCGCGGCTTCGAGTTTCACTTTGGGCAAGAAGTCCACCACGTATTCCGCTCCCCGGTACAACTCGGTGTGGCCCTTTTGCCGACCAAAGCCCTTGACTTCGGTCACGGTGATGCCTTGCACGCCGATGTCGGAGAGTGCCTCGCGTACCTCGTCGAGCTTGAAGGGCTTGATGATGGCAGTTACCATTTTCATGATTCATTCCTCCAGAAAAAGGGGCACCACCAGTGCCCGCTGTGGGTTGTAGGCTTAGAGGGTTTTGGTCAGGGTCAGCAGCAAGCGCGACTTGTTCACATCACCAAAATAGGCTTTCTTGTTGGCCCCGACGATGGCGGCACTCAAGGACAAACCGCTGCCCAAATCGTAGGCACCGCCCACGCTGTAATCGACATAATTGGGTACGCCCAAATCTTTGATGTCGCTAGAGAAGCGGGTGTAACCCACTGCCGCCTTGAGCGTGACGCTGGGGGCCACTTCTTTGGCAAAGGCCAAGTTCAGGTAGCCGGTGTTGCGGCCCCGGCTGCCCGAGGTTTTGGCACCCGCCCAGCCAAAGTAATCTTTGGACACGGTATGCGAGTATTTGGCCGTCACGGGGCCGTAGGTGGCGGCACCGTAGAGTTCTAGCGTGTTGCCCACACTGTTGCCGGGGTACAAATAGGCCAAGGCCCCTACGTCCCAATCCAAGTCGGCAGCTTTGAATTTGTAGCCGCCATACACATCCATTTCTAGCGAGTTGCCATTGAGCCAGTCCACGCTAGAGTTCCAGTTGCCCACATACCAGCCCGACTCGCCAAAGGCGTAGTCAAAACCCCCTTGCAGCGCTGGCTTAACGTCCTTGCTGCGGCTGGCATCTTGGTCTTGACCACGAAACTTGTAGTTGCTGGTCAGGCTCAGGTTGCCCGTGACTTGGGCGCTGGCCAACAGGGGCAGCGCACAGGCCAAAGCGACACCAAGGGTTTTGAGGGATGCTGCAATCATGATTCGTCCTGTGGTAGTAGAGATAGTGGAATGGGTTTTGTAGGCTTTAAGCACAGAGCGTGCCAACTTTTCTAGCCCGCCTGCCTTTACAGTAGAGGCAGCGCTGGGTGCTTAGTGATGCACTGTTTTGGTGCATCGAGGGATGGATGGCTCTGGAGGGCCAGCATCTGGCCTTCTTGCACCTATCTGGGGAGAAAACACGAATGAGTCTTGCATTAGTGCAAAGTCGCGCCCTGTTGGGCTTACAGGCCCCGCCGGTGACGGTTGAGGTGCATTTGGCCAATGGCCTGCCCAGTTTTACGCTGGTGGGGCTGGCCGATGTAGAGGTCAAAGAGGCGCGCGAACGGGTGCGCTCGGCGCTGCAAAACGCGGGGTTGGAGTTTCCGCACAACAAGCGCATTACCGTCAATTTGGCCCCGGCAGATTTGCCCAAGGATTCAGGCCGCTTTGATTTGCCGATAGCGCTGGGTATTTTGGCTGCCAGTGGCCAAATTGATACTGCCCAGCTGGCGGGCTACGAGTTTGCCGGGGAGTTGTCTTTGTCCGGCCAGTTGCGCCCGGTGCGCGGTGCGCTGGCCACCAGTTTGGCACTGCACACCGGGCAGGTGCAGGCGCGGTTGGTGTTGCCGCCGGGCAGCGCCGAAGAGGCCGCCCTGGTGCCCGATGCACAGGTCTATCGGGCGCGCCATCTGTTGGATGTGGTGCGCCAGTTTTTGCCGCCGGGTGGTTTGTTGGACGCCGAACCCGCCCCAGACGAGGATGGCTGGGCGCGCATGAGCGCCCAAGCGGCACAAACAGCCGCCATTGGCGCTGATTTGGCCGATGTCAAAGGCCAAGCTGGGGCGCGGCGCGCGCTGGAAATTGCCGCTGCTGGTGGCCATAGCCTGTTGTTGCTGGGGCCGCCGGGTTCGGGTAAATCCATGTTGGCGCAACGCTTGGCGGGTATTTTGCCTGCCATGAGTGTCGATGAAGCCCTGCAAAGCGCCGCCGTAGCCAGCTTGGCCGGGCGCTTTGATTTGGCGCGCTGGGGTCAACGCCCCACTTGCAGCCCGCACCACACCGCCAGCGCCGTGGCCTTGGTGGGGGGCGGCTCGCCGCCGAGGCCGGGAGAAATCTCTTTGGCCGACCACGGGGTTTTATTCCTTGACGAGCTGCCCGAGTTTGCGCGCCCTGCCTTAGAGGCCCTGCGCGAACCACTAGAAAGCGGCCAAATTACCATTGCCCGTGCGGCGCAGCGGGCGCAGTTTCCGGCGCGCTTTCAACTCATTGCCGCCATGAACCCCTGCCCCTGTGGCTATTTGGGGGCCAGTCAGCGTGCCTGCCGTTGTACCCCGGACCAAATTGCCCGCTACCAAGGCAAACTCAGTGGCCCGCTGCTGGATCGCATTGATTTGCATATCGAAGTGCCCGCCCTGCCCGCCCAAGACCTACTGGGCACGCCCGCAGGCGAAGCCAGCGCACAAGTGCGTGTGCGCGTGGTAGAAGCGCGTCAGCGGGCTTTGCTACGCCAAGGCAAACCCAACCAAGGCTTGCAAGGACAAGCCATTGA
This sequence comes from Giesbergeria sp., assembly GCF_028686475.1. GTDB lineage: Bacteria > Pseudomonadota > Gammaproteobacteria > Burkholderiales > Burkholderiaceae_C > Simplicispira. The sequence goes on from NZ_JAQUCA010000019.1 coordinate 8,813, forward strand.
TGCCCATGTGCTGCTAGAGCCAGCAGCCGCGCAGTTTTTGCAACAAGCAGCGGCCCGATTGGGCTGGTCGGCGCGGGCGATGCACCGCGCTTTGCGCGTCGCGCGCACCATTGCCGATTTGGCTGGGGCCGAGCAAACCCAAGTGGGCCATGTGGCCGAGGCGATGCAATACCGACGCGGCTTGCACCGCTAAAGGCGATGGCAATTTTGCGGTAGTAGCGCCGCGCCGCCCTGTGCATACTGTGGTTTTCTGGCCCGATTATCTTCATAGGTTTTTGTCAAAATATGAATGCCGCCACCCCCTCTCCCGCTGAGCCAGTCGCTGCCGATGCAGCACCGATAGATTGGCCCTTACCCCCTGGTGGCGCTTATCTGCCCATGCCGGTCAGTCCGGAGGGCATGGATTGCCATATGCAGGCCATCAACGGACAAACACGCGCCCTGCTGTTGGTAGCGGTCAACCAAGCCGGACGGTTCTTTTTGGTGCAGCAGCCCCCCGCACGCACCACCATGACCCTGCGTTTTGCCATGATTCGCAGCCTGTGGCTGAGCCAAACCTTGCAAGCCGCGCCGGATGGTGCCGCTTCTGCACCCAAACAGCGTTTTTTGCTCACCTTGCGCCATGCTGACCCGGTGCAGGGCAGTACCGTTGGGCATATAGAAAACGGCATGGGGTTGTTTTTGTTTCAGCCCAAAGAAGGCAGCAGCGGCCTAGAGTGCATTTTTTACCCGCGCGAAGCCTACCAAAAACTAGAGTGGTTAGAAGCCCCTACGCCCACGCCAGAGGCAAAACCAGCAGCGCCAGCCGCCTCTGCGCCTACCGCCCCCGTAGCCACCGCAGAGCGCCACAGTGATGCCAACCTGAGCAATGTGTTGTCGCGCGCAGCGATTGTCGATCCAGAGCAACTGCTCAGCGCCCTAGAGCAGCAAGCACGGATGCCCGTGGTCCGCATCGGCGAGGCTTTAACCGCTTTGGGCTTGGTCACGCGCCAGCAGTTGGCCGAGGTGCTAGAAAAGCAAAAGCTAGAACGGGGTGCCCCTTTGGGCGAAATGCTGGTGCAAAGCGGCCAAATCTCGCGCGCAGACTTGCAAACCGCCTTGGTACGCAAAATGGGCTACCCGGTGGTGGATGTGCTGCGCTTTCAGATTCAGCCCGAGGCCCTGAAAAAAGTTCCGTTTGCGATGGCGCAGCGCCTGCATGTGCTGCCGCTGTTGTTGCGTCCGGGCTTGTTGGTGGTGGCGGCAGAAGACCCGTCTTTGCGTTCTACCATTGATGCGCTGGAGTTTTTAACCCAATCGCGCGTGTTAGCGGCCTTGGCCAGTGCGGCCCAATTGGCCGATTTAATCCAGCCCAGTTATGCCCATGCAGGCTTGAGTACGGCGGCCAGCCCGGCCATTGGTGGTCGGCCGCAAGAACAAGCCGCCCCGGCTTCGGCCAGCGAGTTGCGCGCCTCTTTAGAGCAAGACAGCAGCCAAGAAGAAGCCGCAGACACTGGCCCCATCATTAGCCAAACCGATAACTCCTTGGTGCGCCTGATTAACACCATGATTATCGACGCGCAAAAACAAGGGGTCTCGGACATCCACGTCGAGACGTATCCAAGCAAGCGCAAAATCCGCATTCGCTTTCGGCGCGATGGCGTGTTGGCCCCCTATATGGAGCTGCCCCACACCTACCGTTCGGCCTTGGTGGCGCGTATCAAAATTATGTGCGAGTTGGACATCTCGGAGCGGCGCAAGCCCCAAGATGGCAAAATCAATTTCAGCAAGTTTGCCAGTGGGCACCATTTAGAACTGCGCGTGGCCACCATCCCGACGCAAGATGGGGCCGAAGACGTGGTACTGCGCCTGTTGTCGTCGGCCAAGCCGGTCAGTTTGGCGGCACTGAACCTCTCGCCCCACAACCAGCGCCAGCTGACCGATGCGGTAGAGCGTCCCTATGGCATGGTGTTGTGCGTCGGGCCGACGGGTTCGGGCAAAACCACCACGCTGCACTCGGTGCTGCAGCACCTCAATACCCCCGAGCGCAAAATTTGGACCGCCGAGGACCCAGTAGAAATCACCAACCCCGATTTGCGCCAAGTGCAAGTCAACCCGAAAATAGATTGGACGTTTGCCAAAGCGCTGCGCTCGTTTTTGCGTGCCGACCCCGACATCATCATGGTGGGTGAAATCCGCGACCAAGAAACCGCGCACATGGCGATTGAGGCTTCGCTCACGGGCCACTTGGTGCTTAGCACCCTGCACACCAACAGTGCGCCCGAAACCATTATTCGGCTGCTGGACATGGGCATGGACCCGTTTAACTTTGCTGATTCCTTGTTGGCCGTGTTGGCGCAACGGCTGGCCCGCCAGTGGTGCAAGCACTGTAAACGCACCGAGGTGGCTGATGAAAACTACATCCAAGTGCTGTTGCATGAGTACCTGCGCCCGTTCCCCGAGGCATTGCGCCCTAGCCCGCAAGCACAGCGGGCGCAGTGGCTGCAACAGTATGGCCAAGGCGGCCAGTTGCTACGCACCCACGCTCCCGGTTGCAGCCATTGTCACCAAAGCGGCCTGAGCGGGCGGCTGGGCTTGCATGAGTTGCTGCGCGTAGTGCCCCCAGTGCGCTTGTGCATCCAACAGCGCGCACGTCCCGAGGAAATCCAGCAAGCAGCGATGCAGCACAGCCATTTTCGTACCCTGCGCCAAGATGGCATCGACAAGGTACTGGTTGGCCTGACCAGCTTAGAAGAGGTGCGCGCACAGTGCAACTAAGTCGGCCACACGGGCTGCCAGAGGCTGCCAGAGGTGCCAGCTTGGTACACAATGTCCCGATGATGTACAAAAATCTTGCTGTAATGGGCAGCTTGCTCCTGCTGGTGGGCTGTGCAGCGGTGCCGCAAGCGCCTGCCCGGCCGGTGCTTTACGATTTTGGCCCCGGCTGGATGGACACCTTGCCCGCCAGTACGCTGGCCCCCTTGTCACCAGTGGTGTTGGCCGATGTGCAGGGCGCAGGTCAGGCCGATGCCAGCACCGCTGTGCAGTACCGTTTGGCCTACGACAATGCCCGCCAACTGCGCGCTTACCAGCTGGCGCGTTGGAACCAGCCCCCGGCGCAGTTGCTAGAGCAAGCGTTGCGTAGCACTTTGGGCCAGCGTCGGGCGGTATTGCGCGGCACCGATGCCAGAGCCGCCGCCCCCGGTGCCACCGGCGTGCGTCCGGCGGTGTTGCGTGTGCAGCTAGAAGAGTTTAGCCAGGTGTTCACCAGCACCACCGACAGCGTGGGATTGGTGCGTGTGCGCGCTACGGTGGTGGTGCCCAGCACCAGCGGAGAGCAGCTGTTGGGCCAGCGGGTTTTTACCACGCAGCAGCCCGCAGCCAGCGCCGATGCCGCCGGTGGCACGCACGCTTTGGCAGAAGCGGCCAGTGTGGTGGTGCAAGACGTGGCCCAATGGCTGCAAGAGGTGCAGCGCTAAGGCTTGGCTTTAGTCGCGCATCAGGGCTTCAATCTCATCGGCCTTGACTGGCACGCCCCGGGTGATGAGTTCGCAGCCTGTTTCCGTCACGATGGCATCGTCTTCGATGCGGATGCCGATGTGGTGGAACTGCTCGGGCACGCCGGGCGCGGGGCGCACATACAAGCCCGGTTCAATCGTCAGTACCATGCCGGGGCGCAGAATGCGGCTGGGGCGCTCTTGCACCGTTTGGCCGCTGAGGGGGTCTAGGCGCTCGGTGGTATGTTGGCTTTCGGACGGTTCTACATAGCTGCCGCAATCATGGACATCCATCCCTAACCAATGGCTGGTGCGGTGCATGTAGAACGGGAAGTAGGCGCGCTGCTCCATCACATCTTGCACGTTGCCGACTTGCTTGGCATCGAGCAGGCCCAAATCTAACAAGCCTTGCGACAGTACCGCCACCGTGGCTTGGTGTGGGTCATTGAAGCGTGCTCCGGCGCGCGTGGCATCAATCGCCGCTTGTTGGCTTGCCAGTACCAGGTCGTACAGCGCCCGTTGTGGCCCGCTAAAGCGCCCATTGGCTGGAAAGGTGCGCGTGATGTCGCTGGCGTAGCCGTCAAGCTCACAGCCCGCATCAATCAGCACCAAATCGCCAGCGTGGATGCGTGCGGTATCGGCGCGGTAGTGCAAGACGCAGGCATTGGCCCCCCCAGCGACGATGGAGCTGTAAGCTGGGTATTGCGAGCCATGTTGGCGGAATTCGTGCAGCAGTTCGGCATCCAGATGGTATTCGCGCAGTTCTTGCCCGGCACGCAGGGTGGTTGCACTGCGGCGCATGGCGCGGATATGCGCTTGGGCGCTGATGCGCCCGGCGCGGCGCATCACGGCCAACTCGTAGTCGTCTTTGAGCAGGCGCATTTCGTCCAGCAGGGCGCACAGGTCGCGTTGCCCGTCTGGGCACAAAGCCCCTTGGCGCGCCCTGCCACGCACGCTGCCCAACCAAGCCGCTACCCGGCTTTCTAGCCCGGTATGGGTGGCAAACGGATACCAAACGGTGCTACGGTTTTCAAGCAGGCGCGGCAGGCGCTGGTCTAACTCGGCCACAGAAAACGCCGCGTCCACGCCCAAAGCTGCCGGTGCAGCCTCGGGGCCGAGGCGGTAGCCATCCCAGATTTCACGCTCTAGGTCTTTGGGTTGGCAAAACAGCGTGCTGTGGCCGTTGGCATCAATGAGCAGCCAGGCCTGGGGTTCGGTAAAGCCGCACAGGTAATGGAAGTAGCTGTCAAAGCGGAACAGAAATTCGCTATCGCGGTTGCGTGCGTATTCTGGTGCCGTGGGGATAATGGCAATGCCATCGGGGCCGAGTTGGGCCGCCAAGCGTGCGCGACGCTGGGCATACAAAGCAGAAGGGGCGGGGCTGAGAGGTGCATCCATAGCTGGATTTTCACCTAGCCGGGGTTTTTTTGCCGATGTGGGGTGGCTCAAGGCGCTGGCTTGGCGTTCAACTGTGCCAGCCGTTCGGGCGTGCCCACATCGGTCCACGCTCCGTGGTAGAGCGAGGCCCCCACGCGCCCAGCATCCATCGCCCGGCGTAGCACCGGGGCCAGTGGTGCCGCGATGCCCTGCGGGTTGCTTGCTGGAATATCGCACCACGGCGGTGCAAACAGCTCCGCACGCAATAGGGCAATGGTGCTGTAGGTGTAGCGTGGTGCAGGGTCGGCCTCGGGCAGGTTCAGGGCGCGGCCCTCGGGCGATAAACCAAAATCCCCTTGGGGGTTGTGTGCCGGATTGGGCACCAGCCACAGGTGCGCCAAATCATCGCTGGCAGTAAAGGCTTGCACCGCCTCGGGTGCAAAACCAAAGCCGGGCACAAACACATCGCCCGCCACCAGCCAAAAAATGTCGCCCAGTTGCGGCAGGGCACGGGCAATGCCGCCAGCGGTTTCTAGCGCTCGGCCAAAATCTTGTTGTTCGCGCGAGTAGCTCAGTGCCAGCGGGTGCCCGGTGTTGCAACACTCGAACACATCGCCAAAGTAGTGGTGGATTTGTTCGCCCAGCCAAGCGGTGTTGATGGTGGCTCGTGTTACGCCTGCCTGTGCCAGTGCTTGTAAATGCCATTGCAACAGGGGTTGGCCTTGCACGGCCAGCAAAGGCTTGGGGGTGTGGTCGGTCAGGGGGCGCATACGCTCGCCCCGGCCTGCAGCCAGTATCAGGGCAGGAACGGTTAGTGTCGCTAGCAACACCAGCAAATGCTCCACAGCATAGGCCACGGTGGCGGCGCGTACCTGTTGCCGGTCGCCCGCAAAGTGTTGGCATTGGCTGTAGGTGCGCCCGCCTACGCACCAAGCCAACCAAACCGTGCCTACAGGTTTGTCGGCACTGCCCCCACTGGGGCCAGCCACCCCCGTGACAGCAATGCTTACTTGGGCCGCAGAATGTGCCAAGGCGCCTTCGGCCATCGCACGGGCTACGGCTTCGCTTACGGCCCCATGTTGCGCTATCAGTGCTGCGGGTACGCCCAGCAATTCGGTTTTGGCGGCGTTGGAGTAACTGACAAAGCCGCGTTCAAACCACAGGCTAGAGCCTGCCTGCTCGGTGCAAGCAGCGGCTATCAGGCCGCCAGTGCAGCTTTCTGCGGTGGCCAGCATCCAGCCACGGGTTTGTAATGTGCTTGCCAGCGTTGTCAGCAGAGTTGGGAGGTCTTGTGAGGTGTGCGTCATGAGAAAAAGCGCCACAGGGCAATCACCAGCAGCGTGCAAAACGCCGCCACCAAATCATCGAACAAAATACCCCAGCCGCCGCGCCAACCAAACCCTTTGAACAAGCTATCGGCCCAAGCCACCGGGCCGGGTTTGACGGCATCAAAAAAGCGAAATAGCACAAAGGCGCTGAACTGGCCCCAGAAACCCATTGGCATGGCCAGCCAGAGGATGAGCCAAAAGGCGACAACCTCGTCCCAAACAATAGCCCCCGGATCGGCCACGCGCAAAGCACGCGCCGTGACGGTGCAAGCCCACCAGCCGCCCAGAAGAGAAAAGCCTATCAGCAGCCCCATGCGCCAAGGGTCTAGCCAGTGCTGCAACAGCAAAAAGGCCAGCCAAGCCCACGCCGTGCCCACCGTGCCGGGGGCTGTACGTGCCAGCCCGGCCCCACAACCCAACGCGATGAAGTGGGCTGGATGCACCAGCAAAAAGCGCAGAGTTAGGGGGACGGGTGGGGCATCGTAGTGGACAGGCATGGGCGTAGCGATGGGGCGGGCTGGGTGTTAATGGCGTTCTAGCAGCTCTAGCTCTTGGTGGTGGCGGATGGTGTGTTCGGCACTGAAGCTGGCGCTGGCCCCAGCGGCCAGGGGTTGTTGCCAAACGATGGTGCCCGGCTGACCGTTCCAAGCTGTGCTGTGCGGTGCGGGCTGGTAGTGGGATTCGACCTCGATTTTCTCATGCCGCGATACCGGGGCGGCGTGCAGCACTTGCAAGGTGATGGGACTGCTGTGGCGGTTGTCGATGTGGTAGCTGCGCCGGGTGCGGCGCTCGGTGCGGCTGCCGGTCAGGCCGGTGCTGCTGGTCATTTGCTCCGGGGCGCTGGCGCGTACTTGCACCAGTTCATCACGACCAAACCACAGGCTGCTGCCTTGGGCGTTGCTGTCGGTGTTGGCGGCAAAGTCTAGGCGTCCATTGCCAACAAAAGCACCATCGCGGTACAAGCCGACCGGGCCAGCAGGCCAAACACCGGGCGGCGTTTGTAACTGGGCGACCAAATAAGCGGCTTCTTCTTCTGCAGGCGCGATGCGGGTGAACAATTGTGCGTTGGTCTGTTGGCTGCCCAACGCCAGCGTGACGCGCTGGCCGCTAGAGGGCACACTGATGCGCTGGGGCACGGCAAACTCGGTGGCAAAGCCTTTGTTCAATACGCTCACGTCAAACGATGGCATTTCTTCTTCCAACACCAAGGCGCGGGTTTTGGCGGCCATGTTCTCGCGCATGGCTGGAGCCGGTGCTGGGGCCATCATCATGGCGGCGGCAGGGGCGGCTGGTCTGGGGGGTGGGGCCACATCCAGCGTCCACGGGCGGGGCAAGCGCCCTTGGGTGGCACGCCCCGGTTGGCCGGTGGATAACGTCAGTTGCACGTTGTTCCAATCTTCGCCGCTGGATTGGGCCACCAAGGCCAAGCGCTCTAGTTGCACGCTGGCCTTATCGGCTTGCAGCGTAGCGCGGTAGCTGGGCTGCCAACTGGGGCCACGCACTTGGTAAGACAAGCGCAGTGCTGCCTCTTGCGCGGTGGCTAAATTGACCGTCACCGATACCACCTGCGCCTGCTGGCTGGCGACGCGGCTTTGCTCGGTTTGCAGGGGTTTCAGGGCCAACTCCAGCGCCTGCTGGCGGCGCTCCAATTGGTGCTGGCGCTGCTGCGCGTTTTGTGAGGATTGGCGCAGTGCCTCGGCGGTGGCGGTAATTTGCGCCGCACTGGCCGGGGCTAGGCGCGCCTCGGCCTTGCTTGGCTCTGGGGTGCCGGGGGCAGCCCCAGCGACGTTGCCTAAATAGCGTTGTGCCAGTTGCAGCGCCTCTTGCTCGGCCTTTACTTGGGCGATTTGGTCTTCTAAGCTGCGAATTTGGCCCTCTAGGGGGCTGGCGCATTCTGGCGTGACATCGCGGTCTTTGGTCTCGATGTGGAACTCGCCCACGCGCACCGCCGCATCGGCTTGCACTTGCAAACTGGCGCTATCGAGCGATGCTGGCAGGCAGCCAAAGGTAAAACTGCGCGCTCCAGCGGCCACGCGCGCTACCCGTTCTACCGTGGCACTGCCCGGATAGACTGTCACTTGGGCAATGCGCGAGCTGGTACCAGCGCTGTCTGTGGTGGCCGCTGGCGTGGTGGCTGCATAGCCCGCGTGGCAGGCCGTGGCGGCCAGCAATGCCGCCGCAAAGGGACGAGGCCCAAAAAAAGCCAATGGTGGGTTCAAGGAAGCCTCCTGAAAGTTTGCGCTTAGTTTGCGCTTCAACAGGTGTATATCATTTTTTCATCGGCAAATATCCGCCGCTGCCCAGAAAGTACACACCGTGCCCCCTTCTTCCCCCGCCTCCGCCAAGCCCCCTCTGATTGCACTGGAAGGCGTGACCAAGCGCTACCACATCGGCCAACCCAGCGAGTCCGAGGTGCTGCATGGCTTGGATTTACACGTACAGCGCGGCGAGTTTATTGCCCTGATTGGCCCCTCGGGTTCGGGCAAAAGTACGCTGCTCAATATTTTGGGGCTGCTCGAACCCCTGACCAGCGGCAGCTACCAATTGGCCGGCGAGGCGGTGCAGGGCCTCAGTGATGCCGAACTGACGCTGCGCCGTCGCCGCTTGTTGGGCTTTGTGTTCCAGTTTCACCACCTGTTGCCCGCGTTTTCGGCGCTGGAAAATGTGACCCTGCCCGCGCTGATGGCCCAAGGCCATGTGAGCGCCCACGAAGCAGCCCGCGCGCGCGAATTGCTGACGGCGGTAGGCTTGGGCCATGTCCTGCACAAGCGCCCCAATGAGCTATCGGGTGGGATGCAGCAGCGCGTGGCGATTGCCCGCGCCCTGATTATGGAGCCGCCCCTGGTGCTGGCCGATGAGCCTACGGGCAACCTGGATACCGCCTCTTCTAGTGAAGTGTTTGCCCTGCTGCGGCGCATCCACGCCGAGCGCGGCACCACCTTTATGGTCGTGACCCACGACCCCCGGCTGGCGGCACGTTGTGACCGGCAAGTCGAGCTGGTTGATGGCCGTATTGCCAGCGATGGCTTGCCCACAACGGCAGCATCTTAGTTTTAGTGGTGCGCGTCGTGGCGCGCAAGGTGCAGCAGGTACTCCACCTCTTTGCTGTGGTGCTTGCAGTTGTGGCAATGCCAACGCTGAATTAGCCACATGGTGCCCGCCACCACCACGCCAAACACGCTAATCGCCCCAAAGGCCGACAAGCCCAGCTTGGTGGACAGTGCATACAGGCCACCCAGGCCCAAAATGCAGGCTTGCTCATTGAAGTTTTGCACCGCAATCGAGCGCCCCGAACCCATTAAATTATGCCCCCGGTGTTGCAACAGCGCATTCATGGGCACCACCAAAAAACCGCCCAAACCGCCCAGCACTATCAAAAACGGTACCGCCAGCCAAAGGGTGTCGATAAAGTTCATCAAAATCACCAATACGCCCATCACCATGCCCAGCGGAATCACGCGCGTGGCACCATCCAAACGCATCCGCGCCGAGGCCAACACGGCCCCGGCTGCCGTGCCAATCGCCACCACCCCCACCAGCGCCGAGGCCGACGTGGTGCTATATCCCAAAGCGGCCCCTGCCCACGCCAACACGATATAGCGCAAATTGCCCGAAACCCCCCAAAACAGCGTGGTAGTGGCCAAAGAAATTTGCCCCAGCCGGTCATGCCACAAACGGCGGTTGCAGCGCCAAAAATCGGGCAGCAGCGCCAGCGTGCTGCCAAGCGCGCTGTGTTGCGGGTCATGGCGCAAGGGGCGCATCTCGACCCCCGTGAGCGGAATACGGGTGTTAAACCAAGCGGCCACCACGTACAGGCTGATGAGGGTAGCAATGGCCGCTTGCGCCCCAGTCTCAATGCCAAGATGGAGGCCGGGCACATCAATAGCCAGCAGCAGCGGTGCCAACACTGGCCCGACCAACTGCCCACCCAATAACACGCCCAAAATAATCGAGGCAATCGTCAAGCCCTCAATCCAGCCATTGGCCTTGACCAATTGCGATGCCGGTAGCAACTCGGTCAGGATGCCGTACTTGGCCGGAGAATAAGCCGCCGCGCCCAAGCCGACTACGGCATAAGCCAACAAAGGGTGCGAGCCAAACAGCATCATCAAACAACCCGCCACCTTGATGGCATTGCTGATAAACATCACCCGCCCTTTGGGAAACGCATCGGCAAACGCTCCCACCACAGGGGCCAGCACGACATAAAACAGGGCAAACATAGGCACCAAGGCGGCCCGTTGCCATTCGGGCGCGCCGCCAGTGCGTAACAATTCAACCGCCGCCACAAACAAGGCATTGTCGGCCAGCGAGCTAAAAAACTGCGCCGACATGATGGTGTAGAAACCGCGCTTCATTAATTAAAAGGCCATAACAAGGGGGGATGCTGGGGCACTGGCAGGCAAGGGAGTCCAGCACAAAGACAAAAAAGACAGGCCAAGAGAGACGCTGGCGGCAAGCGCAACCCAAGATGGGCGGTTATATCACGCAAGCGCTGGTGTAGCAGTGCCAAAATCCTACACATATTCCCTCAGTGCCTGCCATGCCGCGCCCTATCCACGCCACCATCCATACCTCTGCCCTACAACACAATTTGGCCCGCCTGCGCGTTGCGGGTGCCGATGCCCGCCTGTGGGCAGTGGTCAAAGCCAATGCCTACGGCCACGGCATTGAGCGCGTTTTTGACGGCCTGCGCGCTGCCGATGGCTTTGCGCTGCTGGATTTGGACGAAGCCGCGCGCGTGCGCCAACTGGGCTGGCGCGGCCCCATTTTGCTGCTCGAAGGCGTGTTTGAAGCGCGCGATTTGGAACTGTGTTCGCGCTTGGGGCTGTGGCACACCATCCACTGCGAGGCCCAAATTGACTGGCTGGCCGCGCACAAAACCCAAGTGCCACACCGGGTCTTCTTAAAAATGAACTCGGGCATGAACCGCCTAGGGTTTACGCCACAGCGTTTTCGCAGTGCGTGGGCGCGCCTCAACGCGCTGCCGCAGGTAGAAGAAATCTCCTTCATGACGCACTTTAGCGATGCCGATGGCCCACGCGGTATTGCCCACCAACTGGCCGCCTTTGCCAGCGCCACCCAAGACCTGCCCGGTGAATGCACTTTGGGCAACAGTGCCGCCACCTTGCGCCATAGCCAGAATGTGCAAGCGCGCGGCGATTGGTTGCGTGAAGGTATCGCTCTGTATGGCAGCTCGCCCGACCACCCCGAACACCGCGCCAGCGACTGGGATTTACAACCCGCCATGACTTTAAGCACTCGCCTGATTGGCCTGCAAGCGTTACAAGCGGGCGATAGCGTGGGCTATGGCTCTTGCTTTACCGCTGCTGGCCCTGTGCAGCTGGGCGTGGCCGCCTGTGGTTATGCCGACGGTTACCCACGCCACGCCCCCACGGGCACACCCGTGCTGGTGAATGGCATTCGTACCCAGCTGCTGGGGCGGGTCAGTATGGACATGATCACGGTTGATTTGAACCCAGTGCTGGCCGCTGGCCTGCCGGCCGGCTTGGGCAGCGAAGTCACCCTGTGGGGACGCGCCAGCACCGGCACCGTGTTGCCCATTGACGAAGTAGCCCACGCAGCGGGCACCGTAGGCTATGAGCTGATGTGTGCGCTGGCCACCCGAGTGCCTGTAACGCTAGAGCCAGCGGATGGCTTGGGTTTTTGAGTGGCTCAAGCGGCGACGCGGTAACCTTCTTCGGTGATGGCTGCGGCCAGTGCCTCGCGCGGCTGCTGACTGTCCACCTCAACCCGGTTTTGCGCCCGGTCAATGCGGACTTGGGCTTGTGGATCGACGGTTTGCAGCGCCTCGATGACGGCGCGTTCGCAATGGCCACAGGTCATGCCGTGGACTTCCAATTGGTGCTGCATGGTACTCTTTCGGGGTGAAATAAGAAACGCACAAAAGTGCAAAAACTGGCCCGATGATAAAGCTGGCGCAGCTTAAAACAGCAGGTTCAAACCACCTTGGTAAGTAGGCCTGCTGTGCGCGTGGGGCCGGAGGCTTGAGCGCGATAGCTTTTGTCTTTGCGTTGTATCAAATAGTCAACGGTTTTTGCCCCCACAATGTGCCAATCGACTCGATTCGCACGGAGGACTGCTTAATGACACAACATTCTATTTTTCGCACCATCCTGACAGGGGTAGCATTCGCTGCCCTGCTGGCCGCCGGTGCCGTACAGGCCAAAGAGCTTGACCCAGAGTCAATACAGCCCGTGCCAGCGGCCAAAGTCACCCATCCGGCCAAGGTGGAGCTGGGCAAAAAGCTGTTTTTTGACCCACGCCTGTCGCGCTCGGGTTTTATTTCGTGCAACTCCTGCCACAACCTGAGCATGGGCGGTTCCGACAATATCAAAACCTCGATTGGCGACAAATGGCAAAAAGGCCCGATTAACTCGCCCACGGTACTCAACTCTAGCCTCAATTTGGCCCAATTTTGGGATGGCCGCGCCAAAGACCTGCGTGAGCAAGCCGGTGGCCCGATTGCCAACCCCGGTGAAATGGCCTTCACGCACGATTTGGCTGTCGATATGCTGCGCTCTATTCCCGAGTATGTAGCCGAGTTCAAAAAGGTATTTGGCAACGACAAACTCAGCATTGACGAGGTCACGCTGGCCATTGCGGCCTTCGAAGAAACGCTGGTCACCCCCGATGCGCGTTTTGACCAATGGCTCAAGGGCAACAAAAAGGCCCTCAATGCCCAAGAACTGCGCGGTTACCAAACCTTTAAGAACAGCGGCTGCGTCGCCTGCCACAACGGCGTGAACGTGGGCGGCAATTCGTTCCAAAAAATGGGCATTGTCGAACCCTACCAAACCGACAACCCCGCCGAAGGGCGCGCAGGCGTAACCGGCAAAGATGCCGACCGTTTCAACTTCAAGGTGCCTACGCTACGCAATGTGGCCCTGACCTATCCGTATTTTCACGATGGGGCCGCCAACACCTTGAGCGAAGCGGTGGACACGATGGGGCGCTTGCAACTGGGGCGCAGATTCACCCCCAACGAAAACGCCGACATTGTGGCCTTCCTCAAAACCCTGACCGGCAAGCAGCCCCAAATCACCTTGCCTATCTTGCCGCCTTCTAGCGACCAAACCAAGCGTCCACAACCGTTTGAATGATTTGGCCGCCGGTTTGGGTGGCCGGTCAGCGCAAGCGCCGCGTTGGCGCTGTTTGCATGGCAGCAGACGCAGACGGTTGATGCGACAGTCTGAAGCCCGCCACCACATCCGCCAGCTGGCTGGCTTGTTGCTGTAGCGACTGCGCTGCCGCTGCCGCTTGCTCGACCAAGGCCGCATTTTGCTGCGTGCTTTGGTCCATTAGCGCCACGGACTGGCCTACGCCAGCAATGCCGCTGCTCTGCGCTTGGCTGGCGGCACTGATTTCCGCCACGATAGCACTGACGCGGCGGATGCTATCGACCACCTTTTCCATCGTGATGCCGGCATCGTGTACCAGTTGACTGCCTGCATTCACTTGGGTGACTGAATCGTCAATCAAGGTCTTGATTTCTTTGGCGGCCGTGGCACTGCGCTGTGCCAGGGTGCGTACTTCGGCAGCGACAACGGCAAAGCCGCGCCCTTGCTCGCCTGCGCGGGCGGCCTCTACGGCAGCATTGAGTGCCAAGATATTGGTTTGGAAAGCAATGCCGTCAATCACGCTGATGATGTCCACAATTTTGCGCGATGCGGTGTCAATGCCGCCCATTGTCTGCACCACCTGTCCGACCACCTGTCCACCGTGGACAGCAATTTGCGAAGCTTCACTGGCCAGTTGATTGGCTTGGCGGGCATTTTCGGCGTTTTGCTGCACAGTGCTGGTTAAATTTTCCATCGCGCTGGCGGTTTGCTGCAAGGAGCTGGCTTGCTGCTCGGTGCGAATAGACAAATCTTGGTTGCCATTGGCGATTTCGTGCGAGGCCATACGCACCTCATCAGACGAGGCCCGAATCTGCTGCAACACCGAGGCCATCTTATCGACAAACTGGTTGAAGGCTGTGGCAATTTGTGTCAGTTCATCGTTGCCGTTATCGGCGATGCGCCGGGTCAGGTCCCCTTCACCGCTGGCGATGTCTTGCAGGGCATCACGCACGCGCGTCAGGCGGTGCAGTTGGCTACCCAGCACGGTTTTGATGGCCACGATGGCGGTCAGTATGCACAGCACGGCGATGATGCTTGCCAACTGCAATTGCTGGTGCAGTGGCTGCATGGCTTCGTTGTAATCCACGCCAATCGCCAACAGCCAAGGGGTACCTTCCACTTTGGCCGCATACAGCAGGTGTTCGGCCCCTTGGATGGCAACCGTGGTATGGCTATTTTGGCTGCTCAGTTGCTGGAGTAGCGCGGTGCTAAGGCTAGGCGCAAGGGTCGATACCGGCTTGAGTACCAAATCAGCCTTGGGGTAGGCCAAAATGTTGCCATCGTCATTGATTAAGAAGGCAAAACTCTTCTTGGTGGGCTGAATGCTGGCGACGGTGCGGTTGATGCTGTCAATCGTCATGTTGGAGCCTACCACCGCAATCACTTGCCCGTTGTGCGTGACTGGCTCGGCAAAGGCAAAAGTGAGCTTTTTGTAAATCATGTCGATGTAGGGCGCGGTCAGGATAGAGCCGCCCGTAGCCACCGCCTGCTTGTACCAAGGGCGCTGGGTACCATCAAAATCGGCAGGCATATCACGGATGAAGGCAAAGCGTTTGTCGGTATAAACAAAAAATGCGCCATCGAGGCCACCAGCTGCTTTAATCACCTTGAGCATCGGGATGGGGTCTGGTACCGGAGCCTCTGGCGCTGCGGTGCTTACAGCCGCCTTGATGGCGCTGGTGGCCTTGCGCTTGTCTTGGACCAAGGCAGCCAACTCGGCGGCGTGTAGCTTGGTGAGTTCTCCCATGCGTTGGTCTTGGGCCTCCAGCAGGTGAGCGTACACCATCCACAGCGTTGCACCCGTGAGCACCAACAAAGAAATGGCCGTGATGGCAATACTAAAAAGCGTCAGGCGTGTACGCAGGCTGCTAATCATGAAAAAAGTCCCCTGAAAATTATTAATTTTTAGATGACATTGTGCCCGACAGGGACATAGGGCAAGCCCGCAGCGCGGGGCTGCCACAGCACCTAGAGCAGCAGCAATTTTTGCGCTATCGCGCGGCCTTTTTTTCTGGCAGGGGGGCGTTGGCGGCTTAGCGCGCCAAGGCGCGCAGGGCCAGCTTGATACCCTCGCTGACGCCCACCTCGGCGGGCAGGGCTTTGAGGGCAGCGGCGGCCTCTTTGTCGTTGTAGCCCAGTGCCAGCAAGGCTTGCAAAATATCCGCCTGTGCCGGGCTAGAAACCTGCGCCGGTGCGCCGATGTCCGCGCCCAGCTTGCCTTTGAGTTCTAACAGCAGGCGCTCGGCGGTTTTTTTGCCAATGCCCGGTACTTTGACCAAGCGGCCACTCTCTTGCAGGGTGATGGCTTGGGCCAAATCGGCCACCCCCATGCCACTCAAAATACCCAGTGCCATGCGTGGCCCCACGCCAGAAATTTTGATGAGTTGGCGAAAAGCATCGCGCTCTGAGGCCGTGGCAAAGCCGTACAGCAGTTGGGCATCTTCGCGCACCACCAAATGGGTGAGCAAGGTCACGGCTTCGCCCAAGTGGGGCAATTGGTAGAAGGTACTCATGGGCACATCTACCTCGTAGCCCACGCCGTGGCAATCAATCAACACTTGGGGCGGATTTTTTTGGGCCAAACTGCCCTGTAAACGTCCAATCATCAGTGTGCGCGTGAAACCTCGGCATTCATGCCGGGGAGGCAGAGCGCGGAACGCGCAGCGTTCCTGGCTTGGGGCCTTGCCGGTTCACGTTTTGCGCTGTTGGCCCGGTTGAAGAAGTAGCCATAGCCATCACCACGCTGAATCACGCGACAATGTTTGTGGCTGATGCCTTGCACCACGACGGATTGTCCGTCTTGGTAGCTTTGGATGTTAAAAGAACCACTGGCTCGAATCGCCACACGACCGATGTGGATGCCAGCTTTGACCCCCGAGGGCACTTCGGCGCGTACCATGTCGCCAGTGCCAAAACCATGCACCCGTTTACGGCGCATGAGGTAGCCCCTTGGAAAGCCAAATTTGTTCAGCCTTGTGCGTTGGTAACTGCCTCGGCCTGTGGCTTTGAGTGTTAGCGTGGGGCATTGCCAGTTTTGCAGAACTTGCAGGGTTCCGACGCAAGCAGCATCGAGTGCATGGGTTTTCGGGATGCCCAGCGTGCAACGGTTAAATTTGGTTTGCCCACCGGAAGCCAGTTCGACCGGCAGGCCGGTGGATTTGAGGGCATTGGCCAGCGCCCAGCGGGTAGCATTGACGGCTGCTGCATCGCGCAGGGGCTTTTTCGCATCTGCGAGTATCTTGGCCAAGCGCTTAGGGTCTTTGGCTAAAAAATCTTCAATGCTACGCGCGGCTTTTTTCTGGTTGCAGCAGGCGCAAGCCACTGTGAGGTTGGATGTCCGATTGCTGCCGCCTTGCGCTTTAGGGTGGATATGTTCGATTTGCAATGGCACGTCTTGGGCATCGCAATACGCGCATTGGCGGCCCCATTTTTCCAGCAGATACTCGCGCAGTTCGTAGCCGAACAAAGTGCCTTGCTGGTATTCAATCCCTGAAATTTCCGGGTTTTGCAGGGCTTGCATATCAAAGCGCACCAGCTCAGAGCTGATGGCTTTGAGTGGTACCCAGCGCTGAATGCGCCGCACCCACGCCATGCAGGTATCGACCCGGTGTTGCAACGAGGGGGCCAGCCAGCCTTCTTTCTGGTTGCCACGGTTCAAAAAACGCGGCGCACGGTGGCGCAACTGGTTTCTACGCCGACGGCGCATCTGGCGGCGAGCGGTTAAAGCTTCAGAAATTTGCCTGCCGCGATGGATTAACTCCATCAAGTTCAGCACCACAGCAGCGGTTTGTACCTCGCCAGTTTGCTGGTCGATGATTTCAGCATCGCGCACCAAGGCCAAGCCGGTGGTTTTGCTGCCGGGGTCGAGTTTCAAACGCAGTGGCTGCAAATCACAAGAAGCTATTTGACGGTCTGTGAGTCGAATCACCATCGGCACAAGGCGATGTACCCGCGCCCGACCACGCGCCAGCAGTAGCCGGGCGCGCTTTTCGGTGCAGGGCATCAATGCCTTACCTTGGGTATCGAACACAAAAACTGCCACGTATCTCTCCAAAATCAGCTGTCTTTCCAGCAGTCAGCCCTTACGGGCCTAGTGACGGACATCTTGCGATATCGCTCCCCTCGGGAATGTCAGCAACCGGCTCCAGCTTTTACAAGCTGCGGTTTCAAGCTTCGGGCTTTTACCTTGGCCCAGCATGATCAAAACCTTGCAGAGCAGCAAACTGAGGAAGCATTTGCTGGTGCGTCTCAACGACCTGTTGTCAACGTAGCGGGCTGGTTACCGCTTTCCCTGGTCAACCCGGCTTAAATCCTTTCGGCTTCAAGCCCCATCCTTCAGGATGGGGTAATTGACGGCGCCAATACTATCCGCTCGACAAAAGCGCGCCGCGCCAAGCGTTCGCTTTCGCTGCCTTGTTGGCGTAGCAAAGCCTCGCTCACCATGTAGCCATAGACCACAAAGGCGCGCATTTTGGCTTCTTCGGTGCTAAAGCCCAGATCGCCAAAGCATTGGGCTACGTAGGCCAGTCGGTAGCTGTCGATGGTTTCTACCGCTTGGCGCGCCAAAGCGTCGCGCCGCGCCCACGCCCGAATCGCCAGCTCTATCGAGGCCGAGTTTTGCGCCGTTTGGCCACGAAAGGGCAAGGTTAAAAACTCCCCAATGCGTTGCAGCGGCGGCGTTTTCTCAAAGCGCTCGATGATTTGCTCGGTGGCCGCATCGCGCCAACGTTGCAACACGCGCTCTAGCAGGTCGTTGCGGTCTTTGAAGTGCCAGTAAAAGCTGCCACGGGTCACCTTGAGTACCTTAGCCAGTACATCGACCCGCACCGCATCAATGCTTTTGTCGCGCAGTACATCGGTGGCAGCGGCAATCCAGTCGGCTGGCGTGAGCTGGACTTTGGTGGGGGGTGATGCCGCCGGCGCGTGCGTGGCATCGTCAGGAGAAGCAGAAGAATGGGGGGGCATAGCGCAAACAGACACAAAGCGGGTTGCCATTCTAGGGAGGGGGCGCGGCCATGCCTACCTAGGGCGGTGCTGCTGCGGGTGTGAAGAACTGTAGTCTTTTTCTAGGGAATTTTCAAAAAATTGTCATAAGTCTTTGTTTTTCAAAGATAAAAAAATAAATATCCTTCAATCCTAGGGAATACCCTAGGCAGAAAGAGTTTGAGATAAATCAAAATCGCGTCCCATACACATACACATCTGTATGGAGGAAAACCCCCATGAGTCAGCACCCCGGCATTGGCAAGACCCTCGTTGCCGCCGACCACCAGACCAACTACCTTGAACAAGGCACGGGCAAGCCGCTGTTTTTGCTGCACGGTTCCGGCCCCGGCGTGTCCGCGTGGACCAACTGGAGCAAGGTCATGCCCGACTTGGCCGACCAGTTCCGCGTGATTGCCCCGGACATTGCTGGTTTTGGCTTTACCGAGTTCAAATCGGGCAGCAAGTACGACATGAAACTCTGGGTGCGCCACCTGCTGGGCATTCTGGATGCACTGGGCATCGATAAGGCTTCGTTTGTTGGTAACTCGTTTGGTGGTGCGCTGGCGATTGGTCTGGCCACCTTTGCCCCCGACCGCGTCGAAAAACTGGTGCTGTTGGGCACACCCGCTGGCGAGTTTGAGCAAACCCCCGGCCTGCGCTCGGCCACCGAATATGAGCCGTCGATGGAGAACATGGAGCGCACCATGCGCCTGTTCCCGTTTGACCAATCCATCATCACCGAAGAGATGGTTCGCACCCGCTACGAGGCCAGCGCCCGCCCCGGTGCCCAAGAGGCCCTGAGCCAGCTCATCCCCAAGCCGAATCCCGACGGCCCCACCATCCTCAAAGGCTTCCCCGAAGCCGTGCTGGCGAAGGTGCAAGCGCCCACGCTGGTGCTGCATGGCCGCGAAGACAAGGTGGTGCCGGTGCAATGCGGCTGGTTGTTGGCCCATGCCATCCCCAAAGCCGAGTTCCATTTGTTTGGTCAGTGCGGTCATTGGGTGCAAACAGAGCACCGCGCCCGCTTCCTGCAACTGGTGCGCGATTTCTGCGCGTAAGAGGAATCACTCCATGAGCCGTAATGTGGTGGAAAAGCTGCTGTACCAACTGTGTATTGACCGCAGCATCAAACAACGCTTCAAGGAAGAGGCCGACAAGCTGCTCGACCGCTATGCCTTGACCGAGCAAGAGCGCCATTGGGTGCAAACCTTCGATGTAGCCGCGCTGCAAAAGCACGGCGTACACCCGATGCTGACGATGGGCTTCTGGCAAGAGAACGCCCCCAACCGCTCGCCCAGTGCCTACATGAAGGCCCTGCGCCCCGAATCCAGCGCAACAGAGCCGGTGTTCTCTGCTGCCCTCAAACAATAAACCAAGGAACTGGCTGTGGGAAAAATTGTTGGCGGCTTTTTAGTGCCGCACGATCCGGTGATGTTCATTGCGCCCAAGGCGCCACAAGAAGATGTGGCCCAGCGCATGTGGGGCGCGTTTGCCTCCTGTGCCGAGCGTCTGGCCGACCTGAACGCCACCAGCGTGGTGGTGATTGGCGCGGACCACTACATGCTGTTTGGTACCGGCTGCCTGCCGCAGTACCTGATTGGCACCGGCGACGTGGATGGCCCGATTGACCCCCTGCCCGGCCTGCGCCGGGGCGTGATTCCAGACAACCAAAAGCTGGCCAGCTTTATTGCCGAACATGGCAAAGACAATGGCTTTGACTGGGCCGTGGGCCGCGCTTTCACGGTGGACCATGCGGTGGCCATTCCGAACCAGCTCATCATCGAGCCGGTGCGTGCCAAGGGCCAGCACATCGGCACGATTCCGGTGTATTTGGCCTCGGGGGTGGACCCCTTCATCAAGATGCAGCGTGCCATTCAGGTGGGCGGCGCTATCAAGGCGGCAGTCGAGGCCAGCCCTGATGATGAGCGCGTGGTGGTGATTGGCAGCGGCGGCATCAGCCACTGGGTGGGCGTGCCCGAAATGGGCAAGGTGAATGAAGCCTTTGACCGCGAAATCATGGACTACGCCGTGCGTGGCGATGTGGCCGGTATCGGGGCACTGAGCGACGACTACATCCTCGCCAACGGTGGCAACGGTGGCATGGAAATCCGCCAGTGGGCCTGCGCGATGGGTGCTATGCCCGGTGCCAAGGGCGAAATCATCGATTACGCCGCTGTGCCCGAATGGGTCACCGGCTTGGGCTTCGTGCAGTTGCACGCCTGAAAGAATTTTCCATGAGCGAACAACCGATTTATCTGTTCAAAAAGGGCGAGCTGCCCGCCGGTCAGGTGCGTAAGCAGGTGGTAGGGGCTTGTGAGTTGGCGGTCTATAACGTGGATGGCACGTTCTATGCCACCCAAGACGGCTGCACCCACGCCACCGCCTCGCTGGCTGAAGGCGAGATTGTCGATGGCGACTTGATTGCCTGCCCCGTGCATGACGGGACTTTCCATATTCCCAGTGGCCAGCCTATGGGCTGGCCCTGCGAAGTAGCGTTGCGTACCTACAAGGTAACAACGCAAGGTGACGATGTACTGGTGGATTTAAGCCAGGAAGCCGACGAAGCGGCTGGTGGCATTTAAGGAGCAAACAACGTGAGTCAAAACACACCCACTTCCCCTGAACGGCTCAAGCGTCGGCCTGTGGCCGAGGCGATTGCCAACCTAGACCGTGTCATGGACTTGGACAAGGGCCGCATGTCGCGCGACATCTTTTGGGACCGCGACATTTACGAGCAAGAATTGGAAAAAATCTTTGCCCGCTGCTGGCTGTTTGTCGGCCACGAGTCGCAAATCCCCAAGTCGGGCGATTTTCTCTCGACCTACATGGGCGAAGACAACGTCATCATCGTGCGCCAAAAGGACAACAGCATCCGTGGCTTCCTGAACACCTGCCCACACCGTGGCAACAAGGTCACGTTTGCCGATTTGGGCAACGCACGCCAGTTTGTTTGCAACTACCACGGCTGGGCCTTTGGTATTGACGGTGCGCTCAAGGGGATGCACGCCTCCGAGGCTTATGAAGCTACCGGCATGGACAAGAACGAGCATAGCCTGCACCCGGTAGCAAAAATCGATACCTACAAGGGTTTGATTTTTGCCACGCTGGACCCGAATGCCCCCTCGCTGGCCGAATACTTGGGTGATTTCCGTTACTACCTTGATGCCATTTTTGATATGGACGAAGGCGGCACCGAGTTTGTTGGCGGTTGCGTCAAGTCGGTCATCCAGTGCAACTGGAAATACGCTTCGGAAAACTTTGTGGGCGACATCCTGCACGCTGGCTGGACGCACGACTCGGGTGCCCACGCGATGGTGGGTGGTTCGGTGGCCGAAGTGCACAAGTTTGCCGACCAATCCTACCAAGTCAACTTTAACGGCCACGGCTGGGAGTTCAACCAAGACATCGTGGGCAACTGCGCCACGCTGGGCGACAAAGACCTGATGAAGTACCTGTACGTGCTGCAACCCAAGGTGCAAGAGCGTTTGGGTGAAGTGCGCTCCAAGATGATTGGTGCCATCTCGTCTTGCACGCTGTTCCCCAACACCTCGTTCTTGCCCGGTCAAAACACCTTCCGCACTTGGCATCCACGCGGCCCCGGCCAAATCGAGCTGCACACTTGGACTTTCGTCAACAAGAACGCTCCGCAAGAAATCAAGGACAAGTGGCGCAAGGGCACCATGATGACCTTCAGCCCCTCGGGCGTGTTTGAGATGGACGACGGCGAGAACTGGGAATACAGCACCAAGACCAACGCCGGTTTCGTCACGCGCCAGCAAGACCTGTATCTGGGCTTGGGCCAAAACACCCGCATCACCGACACCGATATGCCCTGCAACGTGTTCCGTGGTCAGGTCAATGAAGCCAACCAGCGTGCGTTCTACCAACGCTGGCTGGATTTGATGAAAGCGCAGGAATGGCAAGACGTGCCGCAACGTGACGTTCCTACCCTGCCCACCACCAACGCTAAGGAGGCCGCATGAACGCCGTCGCCACACCCCAGGCTGAGATTTCTGTCGATGCTGAAACCCAGCGCCGCATTGAGCAATTCTTGTACCGCGAAGCCCGTCTGCTGGATAACGAGCGTTGGGACGATTGGCTGGCGCTGCTGGCCGAAGACATCCACTATTGGATGCCGACCATGGAAAACCGCCGTCGTTACGACAAGAAAGGCGCTTACCAAATTGATGGCGGCGCACTCTACAACGACAACCTGCTGGACCTGACGCGCCGCATCACCCGCTTCAAGCAGCCCAGCGCTTGGGCCGAAGACCCGGCCACACGCCACGCCCACGTGGTCAGTGGTGTGGAGGTCTATCAAGGCGACAAGCCGGGCGAGTTTGTGGTGCATTCCAGCTTTGTCAACTACCGCAGCCGTGTAGAAAAAGACAACGACCTGCTGGTGGGCCGCCGCGAGGATGTAATCCGTGCCGACGGTGACAGCTTCAAGATTGCCAAGCGCAAGATTTTGATTACCCAATCGGTGTTCATGTCCAAGAACCTCAACACCTTCCTCTAAGACCAAGTCCCTGGCGCGCAAGCGCTTGGCTCTGATACCCCCGGCTTGCAGCCGGGGTTGTTTTCTGTACACACACAAGGAGCGGTTATGGGTTGGCTAGATGGGTATGTGGCCTTGGTCACAGGCGGAGCCTCGGGCATCGGACGCGCGGTGGTCAAGCGTTTTATTGCCGAAGGTTGTGCCGGTGTGGGCGTCATGGTGCGTAGCGCTGAGCAGGCCGAGGGCTTACTGGCCGAGTTTGGCGACAAAGTGGTGGTCTCGGTGGGCGATGTGCGCTCGCCTGCGGCCAATGTGGCAGCGGTCGAGGCGACCGTGGCGCGCTTTGGCAAGCTCGATACCTTGGTAGGCAATGCCGGGGTGTGGGACTTTTTTACCAAGTTAGAAAAGATGTCCACCGAACAGGTGGCCGAGAGCTTTGACGAAATCTTTGGCGTGAACGTCAAAGGCTATGTGCTGGCCGCCAGTGCCGCCGCGCCGCATTTGCGCGCCAGCGGTGGCAGCATGATTTTTACCCTGTCCAACTCGGCCTTTCATGCCGGTGGTGGTGGCCCGCTGTATGTGGCCTCCAAGCACGCCGGGGTTGGTTTGATTAAGCAGTTGGCCTACGAATTTGCCCCCGAAGTGCGCGTGAATGGCGTGGCCCCCGGCGGCACGGTCACGCCGCTGCGCGGCCCAGCCAGCTTGGGCAAACAAGAAAAACGCCTGTCCGAATTGCCGGGCTTTGAAGACAACGTGGCCAACGTCATGCCCTTGAAGTTTATTGCCCAGCCCGAAGACCACACCGGCCATTACGTCTTGTTGGCCTCCAAAGCCAATAGCCGCGCCACCACGGCGGCCATTATCCAAAGCGATTGCGGCTGGGAAATCCGCCCGATGCGCTGAGCGTCCTTTTTACTTTTTCACAACAGCAATCCACAGGAGACAAATCCATGAAACGTCGCAACGCACTGACTGCCTTGGCCATCGCCGCCAGCTTGGCCTTACCTGCTTTGGCACAGGCACAAACCATCAATGTCGGCGTGTCGCTCAGCACCACTGGCCCTGCCGCCTCCTTGGGCATTGCCGAAAAAAACAGCATCGAACTGCTGCCCAAAACTTTGGGTGGTTTGCCCGTCAATTACATCCTGTTGGATGATGCCTCTGACCCCAGCCAAGCCGCTAAAAATGCGCGCCGCTTTATCGACTCGGATAAGGTAGATGCCATCATTGGCTCGACCACCGTGCCGACCTCGCTGGCGATTGCCGAAGCTGCCACCGCCAGCAAGACCCCACAAGTTGCCTTGGCCCCGTTCCAGCCCAAGCAAATTGAATGGGTGTTTCCGCTGCCGCAATCGGTCGGTGTGATGTCCTCGGCCTTGTTTGAGCACATGAAGGCCAACAAAATCGAAAACATCGCCTTTATTGGCTTTAGCGATGCCTATGGCGAAGGCTGGCTCAAGGATGTGCAAAAAGGCGCGGCTCAATACGGTATCAAAGTGGCGGCGGTAGAGCGCTATGCCCGTAGCGACCAAAGCGTGACGGCCCAAACCCTCAAGCTGATGCAAAGCAATCCGCAAGCAGTATTCATTGCCGCCAGTGGCACGCCTGCTGCTTTGCCCATGCGTGCTTTGCGTGACCGTGGCTATAAGGGCCAGTTCTACCAAACCCACGGCGTGGCCAACAATGACTTCTTGCGCGTTTCGGGCACGGCCGATGAAGGCGTGGTGCTGCCCACCGGGAACGTGCTGGTCAGTGAGCAACTGCCCGACAGCCACCCCAGCAAAAAGCCCGGTTTGGATTACCTGAAAGCCTATGAAGGCAAGCACGGTGCCGGTTCGCGCAGTCCGTTTGGTGCCTATGCCCACGATGCCTATTTGGTGCTGGACAAAGCCGTCACCACCGTGGCCAAGCAAAACAAGCCCGGCACGCCCGAGTTCCGCACTGCACTGCGCGATGCCATCGAAAAAACCAACAAGCTGCCCGTGACCCACGGCGTCATCACCATGAGCCCGACCGACCACTCCGGTTTTGGGGCTGATGGCCGCGTGCTGGTGACGATTGAAAAGAACGCTTGGAAGCTCTTGAAGTAATACCACGCAGGAATCGCACACCATGAGTAGCTCGTTTTTTACCAACCCCGCCATGCTGGCCACGCCAGCGGTACTCAAGCAAGACCTGCCCAACGGCGGCTTCATCCTGACATCGCCGGAGCCTTTGGGTAACGTGGCCCGCTGCATCGGCGACTGGCTAGAGCATTGGGCGCGCACCACGCCCAACGCCTTGTTTTTGGCCGAACGTGGCCCCGATGGCGAATGGGTCAAACTGACCTATGCCCAAACGCGCGACAAAATCGGCGCGATTGCCCAAGGGCTGCTGGATTGGGGTTTGGCCGAAAACGCGCCCGTGGTGTGCCTGTCAGACAACAGCCTAGACCAAGCGCTGCTGATGTTTGCCACCATGCACATTGGCCGCCCCTTCACTGCCATCACCAGTGCTTATTCGCGCTTGGCTAAGGAATACAGCAAAATCTCGGGCATCCTGCACGAGTTGCAGCCCGGCCTGATTTACGCCGCCGATGGTGCCATCTATGGCCCGGCCATCCGTGCTGCCGGTCTGGATTGCCCGGTGGTGTTGAGCCACAACGCTTACAGCGTCTCGTTGGGGCGCTCGTTCGCCGAATTGGCCCGCGCCAAAGAAACCCCAGCGGTGATGGACGCCTTTGCCCGCATCACGCCCGAGACGCACGCCAAATACCTGCTCACGTCTGGCTCGACTGGCAAACCCAAAATTGCCGTCAACACGCACCGCATGTTGTGCGCCAACCAAGAGCAAATTCGCCAAACTTGGACGTTTCTGCGCGAAGAAAAGCCGGTCATTGTCTCGTGGTTGCCTTGGAGCCACACTTTTGGCACCAACCACAACCTGAACATGGCGTTGTGCAACGGTGGCAGCTTCTACATCGACGAAGGCCGCCCCGTGCCGGGCTTGATGGAGAAATCAGTCCGCAATCTGCGCGAAGTGCAGCCCAATTTGTACTTCAACGTGCCCAAGGGCTTTGATGCCTTGATTGCCTTTTTGGAAGAGGACGAGAGCTTTGCCCGCGACTTCTTTGGCCGCTTGCGCGGTGTGTTCTATGCGGCTGCCGCCTTGCCCCAAGCCACTTGGGATCGCTTAGAGCGCAGCGCCAAGAGCGTGCTGGGCGAATCCGTTTGGTTTACCGCCGCTTGGGGAGCTACCGAAACCTCGCCCCTGATTACCAATGTGCATTGGAAGCTCGACGGCCCCGGCTGTATCGGCCTGCCCGTGCCCGGTACCAGTATCAAATTTTTGCCCAACAACGGCAAGCTGGAAATGCGCGTCAAGGGGCCGCAAGTGTTCAACGAATACTTGGACAACCCCGAGCAAACCGCCAAAGCCTTTGACGAAGAAGGCTACTACATCATTGGCGATGCCGGTCTGTTGGTGGATGAGCAGCGCCCGGAAAAGGGCGTGCTGTTCAATGGCCGCGTGGCCGAAGACTTCAAGTTGACCACCGGCACTTGGGTCTCGGTGGGCACCTTGCGCGTCAAAGCCGTTACAGCACTGGCTCCGTGGGCACAAGATGTGGTGGTCACTGGGCACGATGCCGATGAAGTGGGGCTGTTGGTGTTTCCGAGTCCCGCTGCAAAAGGGCTGTCTGCCGAGGAATTGGCCGCCCATATCCAAGTGGGGCTGCGCAAGCTCAAGGCCGAAGGCGGTGGCTCCTCGCAAAGTGCCCAACGGGCGCTGGTGCTGGACGAGCTGCCCAGCATGGACGAAGGCGAAATCACCGACAAGGGCTATATCAACCAGCGTGCCGTACTCAAGCGCCGCGCCGACAAGGTGCAACTGCTGCACAGCAAGCCGCGCCCCGAAGCCGTGATTGTTTGCGGCTAAGGCTGCCCCCACGGGTGCGCTGGTGGCTTGTTCAGGCCACGGCGCACTGTTTTTTTTAATCCCTCGCACCGCGCAGCGGCCCCCAAGGTTGCAGGCGGCATCACCATGTCCGAGACTTTTCAGATACAACTACAACCCCACGGCGGCCACTTTAGCTGCACGCCCGAGCAAACGGTATTGGACGCTGCCATTGCCGCCGGTTACTGGTTGCCGCACAGTTGCCGTGCTGGCACTTGCAACAGTTGCCATCTGGAGCTAGAAGCGGGCAGCGTGCGCCATGCCGAACCGGCCCCGGCGGGTGCAGAGCCGGTGCCTGTGGGCCAATGCCGCACTTGTCAAGCCTTCCCTTTGGGTGATTTGGTGCTGCAAGCCCCAGAGGTGCCCCAAGCGCCCGGCCAGCGTGTCGTTACGGTGGGTGCGCGGGTGTTGGACGTGCAACGCCCCAGTGCTGATGTGGCTATCGTGCAGTTGCAGGTGCCAGCGGCCTCGGGGTTCAACTTCCAAGCCGGGCAATATGTGGATGTGTTGCTCAAGGATGGCGCGCGGCGCAGTTATAGCTTGGCCAATCTGCCCAACCCCGAAGGGCTGTTAGAGCTGCATGTGCGTCGCATGGAGGGCGGACGCTTCTCGCCACACGCTTACGACAAACTGAAAGCCCGCGATTTGTTGCGTATCCAAGGGCCGTATGGCACGTTTGTGCTGCACGAAGGTACCGCCCCCATCGTGCTGTTGGCCTCGGGCACCGGTTACGCGCCGATTGCCGCTTTGCTGCGTACCCACGGTGCGGCCATCGCCCAACGTGGCGCGGTGCTGTACTGGGGCGGACGGCGTTGGAGCGATTTGTACGCGGTGGAATCGGTGGCTGCGTGGCAGGCGCAATTCCCCGGCGTGCGCTTGGTGCCGGTGTTGTCCGAACCCGATGCCGATTGGCAAGGCCGTACCGGCTTTGTCCATGCAGCGGTGTTGCAAGACCTGCCCGATTTATCGGCCCACGAAGTCTATGCCTGCGGCAATCCACTGATGATTGATGCCGCCCGTGCCGCTTTCACTGCCCAAGCCGGTCTGCCAGCTACGCATTTCTACTGCGACGCTTTCGTTATCAATACCGCCTGACCCCCCGCCCACCGAACCACCGTAACAGCCCCAGCGAGTGCCCGGCTGCATCAGGAGAGAACATGGATTTAAGTATCGTCGCCATCTTGGCCCAAGATGGCATCACCAACGGAGCTATTTATGCCTTGCTGGCGATGGCGCTGGTGTTGGTGTTTTCCGTCACGCGGGTGATTTTTTTGCCCCAAGGTGAATTTATTGGCTTTGGCGCTTTGACGCTGGCTGCTTTGCAAACCGAGCAGTTTCCGCGCTTGGTGATGCTGTTGCTGGTGCTGGGAGTCGCCACCTTCTTGACAGAGTTGGGCGCGGCTTTGTATGCACGCCGCTACAAACCACTATCGGCCAAGTTGCTGGGCTGGAGTGCCGCCGAGAACCTGCTCTATCCCCTGCTGGTGTGGGCGTTGGCCTCGGCCTTGCCTTGGCACACCATGCCGATGGTGTTGCAAATTTTGTTGGTGCTGGGCATCACGGTGCCGATGGGTTTGATGATTTACCGCTTGGCCTACCAACGTGTGGCCGAGGCTTCGGTGCTGGTGCTGTTGATTGTCTCGGTGGCGGTGCATTTTGCCCTGTTGAGTTTGGGCCTGTTGGTGTTTGGCCCCGAAGGCTCGCGTACCCTGCCGTTTACTGAGTGGAGTACCTCGGTGGGTGCCTTGCTCATTTCCGGCCAAAGCGCGCTGGTGATTGTGGTGTCGCTGTCATTGATTGCGCTGCTGTATTTGTTCTTTGAGCGCACCCTGATGGGCAAAGCCTTGCGTGCCACAGCGGTCAACCGCAATGGGGCGCGACTGGTGGGCATTGGCACCAACCAAGCGGGGCGTTTGGCCTTTGGCTTGTCGGCGGGCTTGGGGTCTTTGGCCGGTGTATTGATTGGCCCCATGAACACGGTGCAATACGACACCGGCTTTGTCGTGGCCCTGAAAGGCTTTGTGGCCGCCATCATTGGTGGGCTGGCCAGCTACCCACTGGCCGCCATTGGTGCGGTGCTGGTCGGGCTGCTAGAGAGCTACTCCTCATTTTGGGCCAGTGATTACAAGGAGGTGATTGTCTTCACCTTGATTCTGCCGGTGTTGGCTTGGCGCTCGTGGCGCTCGCCGCACAGCGATGAAGAGTGATGGTCATGCGGACTGTCTTGTTGATGCCACCCCTCCAACCTTGAGCCCGATTCCCATGCGTCTGCTTGCTTCTCTCTCCACCAAAAAGCTGCAATGGCTTGTGTTTGCGTGGTTCTTTCTGTTTCCGTTTTTGCCCGTACCCAGCTTTTGGGTCACTTTGGGCAACTATATCGGTTTGTACTCCATTGCCGCTTTGGGCTTGGTGCTGCTCACGGGTGTGGGTGGCCTGACTTCCTTTGGTCAAGCGGCTTTTGTCGGCTTGGGCGCTTACACCACCGCCTACCTGTCCACCACGCTGGGCTGGTCGCCTTGGCTGGGCTTGCCGATGGGCTTGCTGGTGTCGGGCGCGGCCGCGTTGGCGATTGGCGCGATGACGGTGCGCCTGTCGGGCCACTATCTGCCACTGGCCACCATTGCTTGGAGCTTGTCGCTGTATTACCTGTTTGGCACGCTCGAATTTTTGGGCAAGTACGACGGTATCTCGGGCATTCCACCGCTGACGCTGTTTGGCTTTGATTTGTCTAATCCGCGCGTCATGTATGGCCTGATTTGGTTCTGCTTAGGCGGTTGTGTTTGGTTAGTGCTGAACTTGCTCAATTCGCGTCCGGGCCGCGCCATCCATGCGCTGGCCAAAGGCAAGACCATGCCCGAGGCGATGGGCATCCACACGGCGCAATACAAAGTGCTGGTGTTTGTGTTGGCCGCCCTGATGGCCAGTTTGTCCGGCTGGCTCTACGCGCACTTGCAGCGTTCCGTCAGTGCCACGCCCTTTGGCCTGAACATGGGCATTGAATACCTGTTCATGGCGGTGGTGGGTGGTGTCGGCCATGTCTGGGGGGCTATTTTGGGTGCGGGCTTGCTCACCGGCCTGAAAAGCCAATTGCAAGACTGGCTGCCGCTGCTGCTGGGCAGCAATGGCAACTACGAAATGCTGTTCTTCGGCATCATGGTAATTTTGCTATTGCACCACGCACGCTATGGTATTTGGCCCAATGTAACGGCGCTGTGGGCGCGCGTACATCCGCCCGAGCCAGAAGTCGTTGCCCCCGAAATTGCCCCTGAAGGTTACAGCGATATGCCACGCCGTGCCAAACCCGCGCCCGGCAGCATCATTTTGGAAGTGAACGAGGCGCGCAAGCAGTTTGGCGGCTTGGTGGCTGTGAAGGACATGCAGTTTGACCTGCGTGCCGGTGAAATCGTCGGTCTGATTGGCCCCAACGGTGCTGGTAAATCCACCATGTTCAACTTGGTCACTGGCGTGCTGCCCGTGACCAGTGGTGAAATCCGCTTCTGTGGCGAACGCATTGATACGCTGGATTCGCGCCGCATCGTGCAGCGTGGCATTGGCCGCAGCTTCCAGCATGTGCATTTGATTCCGCACCTGTCGGTGCTAGAGAACGTGGCGATGGGTACGCACCTGCGCGGCCATATGGACCCCGTGCGCGCTGCCTTGCGCCTGGACCGGGCCGAAGAAGCGCGCCTGCTGTATTTGGCAGCGGAGCAAATCAAGCGCGTCGGTTTGGGCGAGTTTATGCACACCCCCGCCGGTAGCTTGGCTTTGGGGCAACAGCGCATTTTGGAAATTGCCCGCGCCCTGTGTACCGACCCGGTGTTGTTGCTGTTGGATGAGCCTGCGGCGGGTTTGCGCCTGAAAGAAAAGCAAGCCCTGTCCGAGTTGCTCAAGCAGCTCAAGTCTGAAGGCATGTCGGTGCTGCTGGTAGAGCATGACATGGACTTTGTCATGGGCATTACCGACCGGCTGGTGGTGATGGAGTTTGGCAGCAAGATTGCCGAGGGCCTGCCCACCGAAATCCAAAACAACGAGGCCGTGTTGGCCGCCTATTTGGGAGGTATTGAATGAGCAAGGACAAACACCCGGTTGTACTCAGTACCAATGGCCTGAGCGCCCGCTATGGCAAGGTCGAGGCACTGCGTAACGCCAACATCCAAGTGCGTGCTGGGCAAATCGTGACTGTGATTGGCCCCAATGGTGCGGGCAAATCCACCCTGCTCAATTCCATTATGGGGGTGCTGCCTGCGCCTGGGCACGCTGATGGCCAAATCCACTACCAAGGCCGTGATGTGTCCCACGACAGCGTTGAGCAACGCTTGGGCCAAGGCTTGGCGCTGGTGCCCGAAAAGCGCGAACTGTTCTCCACCATGACGGTAGAAGACAACTTGGTGCTGGGAGCCTACCGGCGGCGCAAACCGGGTTGGTCGTACCGCGATGGGCTGGAGGGCATCTACACCACCTTCCCACGCCTGAAAGAGCGCCGCTTGCAACTGGCGGGCACCATGTCGGGGGGCGAGCGCCAAATGATTGCCTTGGGCCGCGCCCTCATGAGTGACCCTAAAGTGCTGATGTTGGATGAACCCTCGCTAGGGCTGGCCCCGCGTGTTATGGCCGAAGTGTTCCAAGTGATTTCGCGCCTGCGCGAAACCGGCGTGGCCACCTTGCTGATTGAACAAAACTCGCGCGCTGCCTTGCAAGTGTCCGATTACGGCTATGTGCTAGAGGTGGGCGACATCACCCTAGAAGGCAAAGCCGCCGACTTGGCAAAGAACCCGAAAGTGGTAGAAGCCTACTTGGGCGCTGCCAAGCATTAAAGCGCATTAAAGTAGCGCCCCACACACCCTATCAGGAGAAAAACTTATGGCCATCTGGTTTTCTGGCGTACCGCTGGATGTATTGAACGAGCGCGGTGCCCAATGCGTGAATGGCAATTTGGGCATTGAGCTGCTCGAAACCGGGGACGACTACCTCAAAGGCAGGATGCCGGTGGATGCGCGCACGCGCCAACCCGCCGGGGTGCTGCACGGTGGTGCCTCGGTGCTGTTTGCCGAAACGTTGGCCTCGTGGGCCGCAGCGCATGTGGTGGACCCGGCGCAATTCCATTGCGTGGGCCAAGAAATCAACGCCAACCATATCCGCGCTGTGGCCGAGGGCTGGGTCTATGGCGTAGCCAAACCGGTACATATTGGGCGCAGCAGCCAAGTCTGGGAGGTACGCATCAGCAACGAGGCGGGCAAACTGGTCTGCATTTCGCGCGTTACGATGGCCGTATTGGCCGCGCCCAACCGCTATTACTAAGATTAGCGCCGCAGAGTCTCGCTATCGGGGGCAAAAATCGGATAAAAATGGCAACTGGTGCAACATGGCAGTGCCTGTACTGCTCCACCGTCCATTTTTGCCCTGTCCGTTATGAACAAGCCCTCTGCCAGCCCACCCCCTTCTGATGCCAACGCAGCTCCAGCACCTATCGCCGCACTAAGCCAGCGCAGCAGCTGGTTGCTGCAACAAATTCAGCAAACGGTGGCTGAAAAAACCAGTTTCAAGGCCAGTGAGGTGCAGCTGGTACAAGACAAGCTGGTCGAGCAAGAATTTAAGCTCAGTGCCACCTTTATTCTGTACAAGAACATCAAGGTCACGCCGGTCAATGGCTACTTTAAGTCCCAGTCTAAAGACATTCGCAGCCCCACCGACGAGCTGGCCCAAAGTGGCATGGTGGCCTTGATTGAAAAACTGCAAACCGATGCCGAAAAGCGCTTAGACGACAAGGTCAAAGACCACCCCGGCCTGCCTTTGGATTTAGAAGAAGGCATCTACTTGGGCACCGCCACGCGCTTTTGGAGTCTGCACAAATGCCAAACCTGCAATAAAGACGGCGAAATCGTTTGCGATATGTGCGCGGGCAACCGCGAATATGTCTGCCCGCAATGCAAAGGCAACCAAAAACTGCCCTGCCGCGCCCCCGGCTGTGACCAAGGCCGCACCATGTGCATGACCTGCTTGGGCAGCGGCGAAGTGGTGCAAGAAAAAGACGTGCCTTATGAGTTCACGGGGGGTAAGGATGGCTCGCCACAGTCGGTCAAATACCAAACCGTCAAGGAGATGATTCCTTGCCCCAATGCCGAATGCGTTAAGGGGACGGTGCCCTGCTTGGCCTGCCGGGGCAATGCCCTCGTGCCCTGCCCGCGCTGCAACGGCAAGGGGGCTTGTCCGTGCGAAAAATGCAAAAAAACCGGCCGACTCAGCTGCCCGCAATGCGCTGGCTCGCACGAAACCGGGCAAATGTACGAGGGTTCGATAGACCTCAAAATTCACCACCACACCAGCTTACCGCCGCAGTCGTCCGAATACGCCAAAAAGATTTTTGAGCTAGAACAAGACCCCATCCAAATTGCTAACTTATCCACCTCTGTGGTGCAGCAAGAATATGACGGCTGGAGTGGCCTAGACAACCACCGGATGCTCAAAATTGTCTATGGTGGCCGCATTGATATTGAATCCATCGAGGTGGCCTGCAACAGCAAAAAATACAAGGCAGTGGCCTACGGCAAAAACCGGCAATGGCTCACCCAAGGCGGCATTGTCGAGAGCCTGCAAGAATCCGATTTTGAAGAACTACGCCTGGTAGGCCAAAAAATTACGGCCCAGCAGTTGTCCATGTTGGACTACAAAACCCCGCAAAGGGTATTGCAGCGCTTTGTGGCTACCGCTGACAACCGCGATGCCCTGCAAAAACCCAACACCGAAGCCTATACCAGCGCCCACGGCAACGTGTGCCGTACCTTGGTGCTTCAATGCGCCCAGCAAATGAAGTTTAACTATGCACGCTTGTATTTAGCATCGGTGTGTGCGGTGGTATTTTTTACCATGATGGGGCTATGGCTGGTGATTGGCAGCACCGGCTTTTGGGAGTTTCTCATCATCGGTGTGGCAGGCTACTGTCTCAGTTTGGTACTCATCGTCAAAATGGATGGTGATATAGACCAGCTCTACGCTCGCTCGTTGCCCTCGATAAAGAACTTTAATGTGTTCGATGCCGCTGGCAAACCTTTGCTGCGCCCCGGTGGCTGGGAGGTAGTCTCTAGCCAAGGCACGCGCATGGTGCCCAGCCGCTGGCTGTGGGTGTTTTATTGGGGGCTGATGGCTTGCTTGTTTTATTGGTTCTGGGTGCGCCGCTTGCTCAGCTGGTTGTTTGGTGGCGGCTAGGGTGCAGGCAGGTGTATGCGCCAGCAGCCTAGCGCTTTGAGGGGCTGATGGCCTGCCGCATACAATCGCGCCTTTGTCTTTCCAACAGACATGGGCCTGCGTCTGGGCTGGACAGTCCTGTTATTTTTGGTTTTTCTGGGAGTTTGCGTGTTCATTTCTTCTGCTTTTGCCCAAACCGCCCCCGCTGCCGCTGCTGGGGGGGGTGACCTCATGTCCACGCTGCAAAGCATGTTGCCGCTGGTGCTGATGTTTGTGGTGCTGTACTTTGTCATGATTCGCCCGCAAATGAAGCGCCAAAAAGAGCACAAGGCCATGATTGATGCCTTGGCCAAGGGCGACGAAGTGGTGATTGGTGGCGGTTTGCTGGGCAAAGTGACCCGCCTGTCCGAGCAAGTTTTGCACATCGAAGTGGCCAATGGGGTCGAAATTCAAGTGCAGCGTATGGCTATCTCGCAAGTGCTGCCCAAGGGCACCCTCAAGTAAAGCCTGGCAGGCTGTTGTTTCTGTCGGCCTGGGCCTGTGTGCGTGGGCTGCGTCTGTTGTCCTGAAAGTCCAAGCGCGATGAACCGTTACCCGGTCTGGAAGTACGCAATCTTGGTGATTGCGCTGCTGGTGGGGGTGCTTTATACCCTGCCCAATTTCTTTGGTGAAGCACCGGCGGTGCAAGTGTCCTCGGCCAAGGCAACGGTCAAGGTCGATGCCGCCGTGCTGGAGCGCGTGCAGGCGGCCCTCGATGCCGCCCAACTCAAACCCGATGTGCTGCGCCTAGAGGGCACTTCAGTGCGGGCGCGTTTTGATACCCCCGATAACCAGCTCAAGGCCAAAGACATCCTGCAAAAGGCCCTGGTGCCCGATGCCGCTGACCCGATGTATATCGTGGCGCTCAATTTGGTGTCGCGCTCTCCGGCGTGGCTGACCTCTTTGCACGCTGCACCGATGTATTTGGGGCTGGACTTACGCGGTGGTGTGCATTTCATGTTGCAAGTGGATATGCAGGCCGCCCTGACCAAAAAAGCCGAGTCTTATGCCGGTGATATTCGCAGCGCCCTGCGCGACAAAAATATCCGCCACAGTGGTATCAGCCGCGATGGCCAAAATGTCAGTGTCAAACTGCGCGATGCTGCTACGCAAACCGCTGCGCGCAACCTGATGGCCGACCAGTTCCCCGATTTGCAAGTGCTTGCCAGCGCTGCCAATGGCGAGTTTGTGTTGCAAGCCAGCATCAAGCCCGAGGCCCTGCGCCGCGTGCAAGAGCAAGCGCTCAAGCAAAACATGACCACGCTGCACAACCGCATCAACGAGCTGGGCGTGGCCGAGCCGGTGATTCAGCAGCAGGGCCTGGACCGCATCGTGGTGCAACTGCCCGGCGTGCAAGATACCGCCAAGGCCAAAGATATTTTGGGCCGCACCGCCACGCTAGAAGTGCGTATGGTGGACGAAAGCGCCGAGGCGCGCTCGGCTGAGCTGGGCAGTGGCCCGGTGCCGTTTGGCTCCGAGCGCTACCTAGACCGCGATGCCCGCCCCATCATCGTCAAAAAGCAGGTGGTACTGACGGGTGAAAACCTGACCGATGCCCAAGCCGGTTTTGATGGCCAAACCCAAGACCCCACGGTCAACTTAACCCTCGATGCCAAGGGTGCGCGCATTTTCAAAGACATCACGCGCGAGAACATCGGCAAGCGCATGGCCATTGTTTTGTTTGAAAAGGGCAAGGGCGAAGTGGTCACGGCCCCCGTGATTCGCGCCGAAATTGGCGGTGGTCGGGTACAAATCTCTGGCAGCATGAGTACCGTAGAGGCCAACGATACCGCGTTGTTGTTGCGCGCTGGCTCTTTGGCGGCACCGATGGAAATCATCGAGGAATACACCATTGGCCCGAGCCTGGGCGCCGACAACATCGAGCGCGGCATTAATTCGGTGGTTTGGGGCATGGTGGCCGTGGCCGCATTTATGTGCCTGTATTACCGACTGTTTGGTATTTTTTCTACGCTGGCGCTGTCGGTCAACGTCTTGCTGCTGTTGGCGATTTTGTCGATGTTGCAAGCCACCCTGACGCTGCCGGGCATTGCCGCGATGGCGCTGGCGCTGGGCGTGGCGATTGACTCCAACGTGCTGATTAACGAGCGCATCCGCGAAGAACTGCGCGATGGCGTATCGGCGCAAATGGCGATTCATGCCGGTTACGAGCGTGCTTGGGCCACCATTTTGGACTCCAACGTCACCACCTTGATTGTGGGCTTGGCGCTGTTGGCGTTTGGTTCTGGCCCAGTGCGCGGCTTTGCCGTGGTGCATTGCATAGGCATTCTCACCAGCATGTTCTCGGCGGTGTTCTTCTCGCGCGGGCTGGTCAACCTCTGGTACGGCGGCACCAAGAAGCTCAAGAGTGTGTCCATCGGTCAGGTGTGGAAGCCCGAGGGCAACGATACCAGCGTGGCCAAAACCAACTAAAGGACAGCCGGTCATGGAATTTTTCCGTATCAGAAAAGACATCCCCTTCATGAAGCACGCGTTGGTGTTCAACGCGATTTCCTTCATCACCTTTGCGCTGGCGGTGTTCTTTTTGTTCTCGCGCGGGCTGCATTTGTCGGTGGAGTTTACCGGCGGCACCGTGATGGAGGTGGCCTACCAGCAAACGGCCGATATTGGCAAGGTGCGCGACACGGTGGCCCAATTGGGCTACACCGAAGTGACGGTACAAAATTTTGGCACCTCGCGCGATGTCATGATTCGCTTGCCGGTGCAAAAAGGGGTCACTTCGGCGCAACAAAGCGAGCAGGTATTGGCCGCGCTCAAGGCTGCTGATGCGGGCGTGACCCTGCGCCGCACCGAATTTGTCGGGCCGCAGGTGGGCGAGGAGCTGGTGCATGGCGGCCTGATGGCGCTGGGCATGGTGGTGCTGGGCATTGTGATTTATCTGGCGATGCGCTTTGAGTGGAAGTACGGCGTGGCCGCCATCATTGCCAACTTGCACGATGTGGTGATTATTTTGGGCTTTTTTGCCTTCTTCCAGTGGGAGTTCTCTTTGGCCGTGTTGGCCGGGGTGCTGGCCGTGCTGGGCTACTCGGTCAATGAATCGGTGGTGATTTTTGACCGCATCCGCGAAGCCTTCCGCAAGTACCGCAAGATGACGACCTCCGAGGTGATTGACCACGCCATCACCAGCACCATGAGCCGTACCATCATCACCCACGCCTCCACCGAAGCGATGGTGTTGTCGATGCTGTTCTTTGGTGGCCCCAGCTTGCATTATTTTGCAATGGCCCTGACGATTGGCATTTTGTTTGGCATTTACTCGTCGGTGTTTGTGGCCGCCGCCATTGCCATGTGGCTGGGGGTCAAGCGCGAGGACTTGGTAAAGACTGCTAACAAGCAAGAAGACCCCAACGACCCCAACGCTGGCGCCACGGTTTAAGCATAAACTGGTTTTCCCGATTACGATTGCGCCATGTCTGCGCCCGTGCCACCCTCTCCGCAACGTGATCTGGCGCGCCAGGTTCGCCAGCAATTTGTTACAACGCTCAACGCTGGTTTGGGCAGTGTCGATCAGGTGATTTTGGATTTCCTGACGGCCTTGCTCAACCAAACGGGCACCCAGCGCGAGATGCAAGGGCACCGCGATGCTTGGCAACTGTATGGCCAGCACCGCAGCGCTTGGGTGCAGGCCACGCAAAAAATTTGGTTGCAGGCCAGCCAAACGCCCGTCAACCCTACTGCCGCACCCCAGAAAAGCTCCAGCGCTTTTAGCCTTGATTTGAGCCTAGAGCTGCTCAGCGACGATGTGGTAGAAAACAAAATTGTGGCCTCGCGCATCGCCCTGACGGTATTGGAGGCGGTCAGTGGCCCTTTCGATGCCCTGCGACGGCGCATTCAAGCGCTAGAAGGCCAAGAACTGAGCAGCGGCGATGTGTTGCGCCCCGAAACCTTCTGTTTGTTGTTGGTAGAACAATGGATAGCTACCGGGCTGCCGCGCGCCAATTTGCAAGCAGTGATGGATTCTTTGCAACGCGAGTTGGCCGTACAAGCCCAAGCAGCTTACCAACAATGCAATGATTTTTTGGCCAGCCAAGGCGTAGCCCAGCCCGATGTGCGCTTGCGCGTCAGTCGCCCGCCCGGTGGTACTGGCGCGGCCACGGGTTTGGGGGCCATAGAGGGCACCCAGCCCTCTCGCTTGGCGGCGATGCCCAGTGGCCCCATGTCGGGGCCAGGCCCCGCGCTGGCTGCACAGCCATCCAGCATGATGGCCTCCATGCCGCCAGACGCAGCCAATGGCACGCCACTGATGCGCGCCCGCCAGCGTGCCTATGGCGTGATGGGCCAACTGCGCCGCCTGATGTGGCCGGGTATGCCAGCAGGTGGCCCCCAAACCGGCCCCGCCATGATGATGGGCGGGCCGATGTCTTCCATGATGGGGCCGGTGGGGGCTTCCATTGGCGGCCCTTTGCCCGCTGGTGCCGCTGGTCCAGCCGCCATGCAGCAGCCCGCAGCGCCAGCACCCTTGGCTTCTGCCGCCTTGGCCCAAGCCTTGGCCCAGCAGCAGATGCAGGCGCAAACCTATTACAGCAGCATGGCGGCGATGGCCCCCCAAGCCGGTCCGGTGGGCGCGGTGCAATTGGTGGGCGCAGTGGGCACGGTGCGCGAGCGCTCCGCCGAGCTGAAGAAAAAGGCCGGCACCGATAGCGAAAAAGCCATCATCGAGGTGGTGGCGCTGATGTTCCAAAGCATTTTGTCCGAAGACCGCATTCCACCGGCGGTGCGCGTGTTGTTTGCGCGCTTGCAGGTGCCGGTGTTGCGCGTAGCACTGGCCGAGCCAGATTTTTTTAGCGACTTAAACCACCCCACGCGCCTGCTGATTGACCGCATGGGCGCTTGCGTGATGGGCTTTGATACCACCGCGATTGACGGAAGCGCTTTGGAGGCCGAAATCCGCCGCGTGGTGCAAGTGATTGAGCAATACCCCGAAACCGGGCGCAAGGTATTTCAGTTGGTACGCGAGGAGTTTGAAGCCTTCTTGGCCAAATTCCTGACGCAAAAGCAATCCACTGCCCGCGTAGTGACGGTAGCGCAACAGGTAGAGCAGCGCGAAACCCTGACCATCCAATACACCATCGAATTGCGTGCCATGCTCAAAGACATGCCGGTGCGCGATGAAATCCGTGATTTTTTATTCAAAATTTGGGCCGAAGTGCTGGCCTTGTCCGGGGTACGCGCTGGGGCGCAACATGCCGACACCTTGGCCTTTAAGCGCACCGCTGCCGATTTGGTCTGGGCCGCTGGGGCCAAACCACACCGCAGCGACCGCACCAAAGTCATTCAAAGCCTGCCCGGCTTGCTAGAGCGCCTGCGCCAAGGGCTGGCGCTGGTGAACATGGCCCCCGAGGTCCAAGAAACCCACCTCAAAACCCTGACCGATGTGCTGGCCGAAGCTTTTGTGGCCAAAACCGAGCCGATTGCCGACGAGCAGATTGAAGCGCTGTCCAAACGCCTAGAAAATTTAGAAGATTGCATCACCGAGGCCGTGATGGGCGATATGCCCCTGGATGCCGAGGCCATCGAGATGCTGCTGGGCATGGATATGTCCGGCTTGGTCGTGATTGCCGACAACGAGGCCCCCGTAGAAGCGGCGATGGTGGATTGGGCGCGCCAATTGCATGTGGGAGCGTGGTTCACCCTGGACCACAATGGCAACACCAGCCCGGTGCAATACGTGTGGCACAGCCAGCGCCAGCAGCTGCATTTATTTGCCAGCCCCAATGGACGCAGTTACCTGCTGCAACTGCGCCGCTTGGCGGCTTACCTGCAAACCGGTTTGCTCACGGTGCAAGACGAAGAAGGTCTGACGGTGCGCGCCGCCCGCGATGCGCTGGCCAAACTCGATGCCAACCCCGAGCGCCTGCTGCATTAAAAGTTGATGCTGCCGTAGGTGCTGGCGCGCTGGCAGTGCTGGCTGTGTAGGGTTTTTTCTTTTTTTTGTGCGTGTCACCATGCCCCAATTTGCGGCCAATCTCAGTTGGCTTTATCCCGATTTGCCCTTTTTAGAGCGCTTTGAAGCCGCCGCCACCGATGGCTTTAAGGCCGTAGAGTATTTGGCCCCCTACCCTTGGCCAGCGGCTGAACTGGCCGCGCGCCTGCGCGCCCACGGACTGCGCCAAGTGTTGTTTAATGCGCCCGCTGCTGGCAGCACACCGGCCGACATGGCCGCCGCGTGGGACAGCGGTGCGCGTGGCACAGCGGCATTGCCGGGGCAAGAGGCCGTTTTTCGGGCTGGCATTCAAGCGGCTTTGCGCTACGCAGCGGCGCTAGAGTGCCCACGCATCCATGTGATGAGTGGCCTCGTGCCGGTGGGGGCTGATGGGGCCACCATGCAGGCCACCTTGATAGACAACCTGCGCTGGGCTTGCCAGCAAGCCGCTGCCCAAGGCTGTGAATTGTTGATGGAGCCTATCAACCCACGCGATATGCCGGGCTATTTTTTGCAGCGCCAAGCACAAGCCCATGCGCTGCTGGATGCCGTCGATTCGCCCCAGCTCAAGGTGCTGATGGATTTGTACCATTGCCAAGTAAGCGAGGGCGATGTGGCCAGCAAATTGCGCCAATACCTGCCCACAGGCCGGGTGGCCCATGTGCAAATAGCGGGCGTGCCCGAGCGCCAAGAGCCGGACAAAGGGGAATTGCACTACCCTTATTTGTTCGACGTGCTGGACAGCTTAGGCTACGCTGGCTGGGTGGGTTGTGAATACCGCCCGGCGGGCAACACCTCGGAGGGCTTAGGCTGGCACCGGCGCTACTTGGCCTGATTGGAAAAAGGGGGTGGGCTATTTTTTCGGCATCCCCGTATCGCTCTTTATTTTTTTGTGGCCATCCTATGCGTTTTACTACCCGGCTGATTCTGTGTACTGCGGCCCCGGCCTTGTTGTTTGTGTTGGCCTTGGCCACCAGTTTATGGGCGCTGGTACGTACACAACACGACTTTAACCGCTACATTGGCACCGAGCAGGCCGTGGTGGTTGGGTTGTCTGAGCTGTATGCCCAAGGTTTGCAGGGCGGCCAAGCCTTGCGTAACATTGCGCTCAACCCCAACAACAAAAACGCCTATGACAACGTGCGCGCCGCTATGGATGCCTATGCCAGCGCCTACGATGAAACGCTACGCCACGCCCAAGGCACGCCGTTTGAGGCCCCCTTGCGCGCCTTAGCACAGCAGCGTAGCCAACAAATTGCCATTCAAAACCACATTATGGAGTTGGCACGCACCGATGCTGCTGCCGCTGCGGCTGCCATTAATCAACAAGAAATACCCGCTTGGCGTGCCATGCGCGCTACCCTGATGGAGCAAATCAGCAGCGCGCGTAAAACGCCTGAACAAGCCCATGCAGAAACGCAACTGCGGGCCGACCGGGCGCAAATTGCCGTTACGGTGCTGGCCTTGCTGGCGGCTGTGGTGGCGGTAGCGCTGGGCGGTGTGATGGCGCGCACCTTGCAGCGCGAGTTGGGCGGTGACCCCGCCGATGCCAGCCAAGCCCTGCGCCATATTGCCCAAGGCAACCTCAGCCACGATTTGCATCTGCAAGGCCAAGCTACCGGCTTGATGGCCGATTTGCTCAGAATGCAGCAACACCTGCGCCAGTTGGTGACGCAAGTGCGCCAAGGTGCCATGCACATGACCAGTGCGGCCACCGATATTGCCCAAGGCAACCACGATTTATCGGCCCGTACCGAGCAGCAAGCGGCGGCCATTGAGCAAACCGCTGCCGCGATGGAGCAGCTCACGGCCACGGTGCGTCAAAACGCTGACCATGCCCACCGGGCTAAATCTTTGGCCGTGAATGCCTCCACCGTGGCGGTGCAAGGTGGTGAAGTGGTCGGGCAGGTGGTGCAGCGCATGGGCGAAATCAACCAAGCCTCGCGCCAAATTGCCGACATCATTGGCGTGATTGATGGCATCGCCTTCCAAACCAATATTTTGGCACTCAATGCAGCAGTAGAGGCCGCGCGGGCGGGCGAGCAAGGCCGAGGCTTTGCCGTGGTGGCCTCGGAGGTGCGTAGCTTGGCTGGGCGCAGCGCCCAAGCGGCCAAAGAAATCAAAACCCTGATTCAAACCAGCGTGGACCGCGTTGCCCAAGGCAGCCAGTTGGTGGATCAGGCCGGAGAAACCATGACCGATGTGGTCTCGGCGATTCAGCAGGTGAGTGCCATTGTGGGCCAAATCAGCGCTGCCAGCACCGAGCAAGATGCGGGCGTGAGCCAAGTAGGGCAAGCGATTGTGCAAATTGACCAAGCCACCCAGCAAAATGCTTTGCGTGTGCAGCAAAGCACGGTCGCCGCCGATAGTTTGCAGCAGCAATCGCAGCAGTTGTTGCAAGCGGTGGCAGCGTTTCAGTTAGAGCGCGCATAACGCAACGCAGCAGCCAAGGCTGAAGGGTGCCACGCCGCTGCCCAAAGCGCCCAAAGCGCCTAAAGCGCCTAAAGCGCCTAAGGCCCCAGCAGTACCTGTCGCCCATACAAAGGTTGCACAGGCCGGGCATGGGGAGGCAGCAAGGCCATCAGGCGTTGCAATTGTTCTGGCGCGATGCTGGCAGGATTTTTTAGCACCAAGCGCAACACCCCCTCGGTGCAAGGCGGTTGGGTGAACGAGCCTAAATACTGGTAATACTGCCGTTGGGCAGGCAACAAATCGTGTAACTGCAATTGACCGGGTGTCAGGGTTACACGCTCCCCCGCGTGCAAGGGCAAATAGGCCCACAGCTGGGCCAAAAAGGGGTTAGCGGCCCCCAACTGCAAGGGCACCGACACCACCGCCCATTGCTGGGTCGGGGCGCGGTAAAGCAAATCCACTGCCATCACCACTTCGTCGGTGCTGCCGATGCGTTCCTCGGCTGGGTAGTGCAGCTGTATGCGCTGCAATTCCCACTCCATGCCGCGCAAATCCAAGGTGCTAAGGCCCTGCACTTGCAGTTGCAAAAAGCGCCCGGTGTGTTCTAGCACCCCAGTGAAGACTTGATTGCCCAAGGGCAAGTGGGCTGTGGGGCCGGTTTTGTCTGGCGGTGCGCTCCATTCAATGGGTGATTGGCGCTGGCCGCTGCCACACAGGGCAAAGCTGGGGTGCAATTGCCCCCACGCCTGTGGGCCAGTGGCCCCGGCGTAGCTCCACGCTGCTTGTGGTGTGGATGGTTCTAGGCTGAAGGGTGCGAGGGGGGAGGTGAGAGATGCAGCAGCATTTTGTGCTGGCACGGTGGCCGCCAACAGGGCGGCGCGCTCGGCAATATAGCGACGGCTGGCGCTGGGAGTAGCCACCGCCATCTCGGGCGCTGGCGCTACCACTGGGGTGGCGGTGCTGGACGTTGGCGCTGCGCTGGGGGCCAGCGTGTTCAGGGGAGGCGCTGGTGGCGCGGTGGTCTCGTCAAGGGCTGGCACAGCCGCAGCGGCGCTGGTTGCGGCAGCGGCAGCCGTAGCCGCAACAGCGGTGGGCTTTTTG
Source organism: Giesbergeria sp. (assembly GCF_028686475.1). Classification (GTDB taxonomy): domain Bacteria; phylum Pseudomonadota; class Gammaproteobacteria; order Burkholderiales; family Burkholderiaceae_C; genus Simplicispira. Next base: position 52,228 of record NZ_JAQUCA010000019.1, read on the forward strand.
TGGGTGCGTTTGCTGGTCTTTTTCGACGCAGGGCGCGAAGTGGGGCGGCCCAACTCCACCGCGAAGGTGGGGATAGTGGGTGGCTCTGCTTTGCGTTTGCCCCGGCCCGCACGGCTACTGCGCCGAGAGGGCGAAGCATACTTTTGGTTGGTACGCTCTATCACCTCGTTGATGCGCTCAATCAGCAAGGCGCGCTCTTCGGGGTTGCTCAGGCGCAGTGGGGCGGGTGCAGCGGGTGCCGCTGGGGCCGGGGTAGGGGCGGTTTTGGCCGCTGGTTCAGGTGCGGGTTCTGCGGCCCTGACCGTTTGCCCCAGCAGCAAACCTGCCAACACAGCACTGGCCGAGCCGCAGCGGCGCAAGATAGGCAGAAAAGAAACAGGAGTAGGGTTCATCAGATTGCGCGTGAAACCTCGGCATTCATGCCGGGGAGGCAGAGCGCGGAACGCGCAGCGTTCCTGGCTTGGGGCCTTGCCGGTTCACGTTTTGCGCTGTTGGCCCGGTTGAAGAAGTAGCCATAACCATCAGCGCGCTGAATCACGCGGCAACGCTTGTGGCTGATGCCTTGCACTACGACGAATTGACCATCTTGGTAGCTTTGAATGTTAAAAGAACCGCTGGCTCGAATCGCCACCCGTCCGATATGGATGCCAGCCTTGAGGCCCGAGGGCACCTCCGCGCGCACCATGTCGCCGGTGCCAAAACCATGCACACGCTTACGGCGCATCAGGTAACCCCTTGGAAAGCCAAATTTATTCAAGCGGGTGCGCTGGTAGCTACCCCGGCCTGTGGCCTTGAGGGTGAGCGTGGGGCATTGCCAGTTTTCGATGGCTTGTATTTTTCCGACGCAAGCAGCATCAAGCGCATGGGTTTTCGGGATGCCCAACGTGCAGCGATTAAATTTGGTTTGCCCACCCGAAGCCAGCTCGACCGGCAAGTTGGTGGATTTGAGGGTATTGGCCAGCGCCCAACGGGTAGCATTGACGGCGGCGGCATCACGCAGGGGCTTTTTTGCATCTGCGAGTATCTTGGCCAAGCGCTTGGGGTCTTTGGCTAAAAACTCTTCTATGCTGCGCGCGGCTTTTTTCTGGTTGCAGCAGGCGCAAGCCAGTGTGAGGTTGGTTTTTAGGAAACGTGGCGCGCGGTAGCGCAAATGTCCCCTGCGCCGACGGCGCATTTGTCGCCGTGCGGTTAGCGCCTCGGAAATCTGCTTACCGCGATGGATTAACTCCATCAGGTTCAGCACCACGGCAGCAGCTTGCACTTCGCCGCTTTGCTGGTCGATGATTTCAGCATCGCGCACCAAGGCCAAACCGGTGGTTTTGCTGCCGGGGTCCAATTTCAAATGCAGAGGTTGCAAATCACAAGAAGCTATTTGACGGTCTGTGAGTCGAATCACCATCGGCACGATTCGATGCACCCGCGCCCGACCACGTGCCAGCAGCAGCCGGGCGCGCTTTTCGGTGCAGGGCATCAATGCCTTACCATGGAAATCCAACACAAAAACTGCCATGTATCTCTCCAAAAAATCAGCTGTCTTTCCAGCAGTCAGCCCTTACGGGCCTAGTGACGGACATCTTTCGATGTCGCTCCCCTCGGGAATGTCGGCAATCGGCTCCAGCTTTTGCAAGCTGCGGTTTCAACCTTCGGGCTTTTACCTTGGCCCAGCATGATCAAAACCTTGCAGAGCAGCAAACTGAGGAAGCATTTGCTGGTGCGTCTGAACGACCTGTTGTCAACGTAGCGGATTGGTTACCGCTTTCCCTGGTCAACCTGGCTTAAATCCTTTCGGCTTCAGGCCCCATTCTTCAGGATGGAGTAATTGACGGCAAAAAAGCGAGGGCAAACACAAGCTGGCAGAAGCGCACTTTAACTGCACAAGGCGCACTATGGGGCCGGGCAAGCTATAGTTTGCGCTTGCCTTGCCTGCCCAAACCACCGTGACCATCCACACCGACGATTTTGCCCCCGCACCGCCCAAGCGCATGGTGTCTGCTGCCCCGGCCTCGCCGCAAGAAGAAGCCATTGAGCGCGCCTTGCGCCCCAAGCTGCTGCAAGAGTATGTGGGCCAAGCCAAAGCGCGTGAGCAATTAGAGATTTTTATTGGTGCCGCGCGCAAGCGCCAAGAAGCGCTAGACCATGTGCTGCTGTTTGGCCCGCCGGGCTTGGGCAAAACCACCCTCAGCCACATCATCGCCGCCGAATTGGGGGTCAATCTGCGCCAAACCAGCGGCCCGGTGCTAGAAAAACCCAAAGACTTGGCGGCACTGCTGACCAATTTAGAGGCCAACGATGTGCTGTTTATTGATGAAATCCATCGCCTCTCGCCGGTGGTGGAAGAAATCCTCTACCCAGCGTTAGAAGATTACCAAATCGACATCATGATTGGCGAAGGGCCCGCAGCACGCTCTATCAAGCTCGATTTACAACCCTTTACCCTGGTGGGGGCCACCACGCGCGCAGGCATGTTGACCAACCCGCTGCGCGACCGCTTTGGCATTGTGGCGCGCTTAGAGTTTTACACTCCGGAAGAGTTGGCTTTGATTGTCATGCGCAGCGCTGGTTTGCTGGGTACACCAATGGACGCAGCCGGGGGTTTTGAACTGGCCCGGCGTTCGCGCGGTACGCCGCGCATTGCCAACCGGCTGTTGCGCCGCGTGCGCGACTATGCCGATGTCAAAGGCGATGGTCACATTACCCAAGAAATTGCCCAACGCGCCTTGGCGATGCTGGATGTCGATCCGCAAGGTTTTGATGTCATGGATCGTAAATTTTTAGAAGCACTGATCCACCGCTTTGATGGTGGCCCGGTCGGCTTGGACAACATTGCCGCCAGCATTGGCGAAGAGTCCGGCACGATTGAGGATGTGATTGAACCGTATTTGATTCAACAAGGCTATGTGCAACGCACGCCGCGTGGGCGCATCGCCACCCAGGCCGCTTATCGCCATTTGGGTGTAACACCACCGCCCCAGGTGGCTGTGGCCGGAGGCTTATTTTGAACCGCCGCACCGTAGTGGGAATTACCGTTGTGCTGCTACTGGGAGCGGGCCTAGCGGCAGTGCTGGCACTGCGCGCCCCAACCGTCGATGCGATAACCGTACAGGCGGCGCCACTGGTACGCACTTTGCAGTTTTCGGCGCGTGTGGCCACGCTGTCGCGGGTAGAGATTGGCAGTACCATCACCGGGCGCGTGCAACAGGTGCTGGTGCAAGAAGGCCAAAGCGTGCGCCAAGGCGAGCCACTGGTGCAGCTAGAAGCCGATGAGCAACGTAGCGCCCTGGCCCAAGCCGTGGCCGCCGAGCGCCAAGCCCAAGCCCGTTTGGCGGGCTTGCGTAGCACCGGCCGCACCAGTAGCCAAGCCGCACTGGCGCAAGCACAGGCTACGCTACGCACCGCCCAAGCCAGCTTAGGCCGAGCAGAACAATTGGTCGCCCAAGGCTTTTACAGCAAGGCCCAATTGGACGAATCCCGCCGTGCCGTGGCCGTGGCCCAAGCGCAATACCAGAGCGCCCAAGCCCAGCTACAAGCCAATGCCGATGCGGGCAGCGACATCGCCCAAGCCCAAGCCCAAGCGGAAGCCGCCCGTGCTGCCACGGCCAGCGCCCAAGCGCGGCTAGAGCAAACCCAACTGCGCGCGCCGCTGCCCGGCCAAGTATTGCAACGCACGGTAGAGCCAGGCCAAATCGTGCAAGCTGGTAAAGCCCTGCTGCGGCTGGCGTTGGCTGGCCCGACGCAATTGGTGGCCCAAGTCGATGAGCGCTTTTTAGACCAACTGCAAACCGGCCAACCGGCCAGCGTGGTGGCCGATGCTTTTCCAGCACAAGCCTTTGCGGCACGGGTGCTGTCGATTGCCCCGACCGTGGATGCCCAACGCGGTGCCGTAGAAGTCAAGCTCAGTTTGGAGCAGCAAGCCCCCGCCTATCTGCGTGAAGACATGACGCTGTCGGTAGAGGTAGAAACCGCCCGGCGCGAGCAAGCGCTGGCCCTGCCGCTGTCGGCCCTGCATTCTGGCAGCACCCCAAGCAGCCAGCAGGCTACGGTGCTGGTGCTAGACCAAGGCCGCGCCCAGCCGCGCAATCTGCGTTTGGGGCTACGCACCCTCGATGCGGTAGAGGTACTCGATGGCCTGCGTCCCGGTGATACCGTGTTGCACAGCGCCAGCTTACCAGCGGGGCAACGGGTGCAAACCCGGCCTCTGGTGTGGACACCCGGCACCGCCCTCTCGGCCAGCGCGGCAGCGGGCAAACCGGGCGGTGACGCTGGTTCGGCCATGACCAACGCGATGGGCCGTTAGGCCCAATCTGCTATGTGGCTTGGCTTTGAATGGCGCGTGGCCCTGCGTTTTTTGCGCGAGGGCCGAATGCAAACCCTGCTCATCATGGTAGGGGTGGCCGCCGGGGTGGCGGTGATTGCTTACATCTCGGCCTTGATCAATGGCTTGCAAAGCAATACCTTGGCCAAAACACTAGGAGCGCAAGCCCATATCAGCCTGCGCGCCCCCAACGATGTCGTTACACCGGCGGCACTCTACCCCAATGGCACCACCACCCTGAGCGATGTGCAACCGCGCGCGCAGCGCCTGCGCTCCGTGGCCAACTGGCAAGCACTCATGCCCTTGTTAGAACAATGGCCGGGCGTGGCCGGAGTCTCGCCGATGGTGTCAGGCTCGGGATTGGCCTTGCGTGGCGAGGCGGTGCAATCCATTGCCCTGACCGGCGTAGAGCTAGAACGCTACGACCGCATGATTGGCCTGCGCGCCAAGGTAGTTGCGGGCGCGGCGCGCCTGGCACCGGGCGAAGCCATCATTGGGCGTGAGCTGGCGCAAGACTTGGGCCTGCGCGTAGGAGACCGCCTGAGCGTACAAACCAGCGGCAACCTGAACGAATCCCTGCGCGTGACCGCATTGGTCGATTTGGGCATCAAAGACCTCAACCGGCGCACTGTGATTGTGCCGCTGCGTACCGCACAAAATTTGCTGGCCCTGCCCGGCGGAGCCACTGGCTTGGATTTAACACTGCACGATGTCTGGATAGCCCAAACCCTGACCGACACCCTGCGCCGCCAGTTTCCGTACAAAATAGAAAGCTGGCAAGAGAACAACGCGCAGCTGGTGTCGGCACTCAATGCCCAATCCATTAGCACCAGCATCATCCGGGGTGTCGTGTTGGCGGTGGTGGTGTTGGGCATTGCCAGCGTGCTGGTGGTATCGGTGGTGCAAAAAGGCCGTGAGATTGGCATTTTGCGTGCGATGGGGGCCACCCGTGGGCAAATTTTGCGCGTCTTCTTGCTGCAAGGGGCGGTGCTGGGCGCGATTGGCTCGGCACTGGGGCTGGCTTTGGCCGTAGGGTTGATTTGGGTGTTTACCCATTTTGTACGCGGCTCCGATGGCTTGCCGCTGTTCATGATTGTCTTGCCAGTAGCAACGGGCCTGCAAATTGCCCTGATAGTCACGGTGTGTGGCGTGCTGGCCGCCATTGCCCCGGCACGGCGGGCTGCCATGCTCGACCCGGCACAGGCGATTCGTTTATGAGCGGGCTACACTGCTGTTTTTAGCTCTGACCACGCTGATACCTGCACAGGATGCCCCCATGACCGATACCCTTGTTGACACCTCCACCCCCGAATCTGCTGCCCGTGGCATCAGCCCCGATGAGCTGGACGAACTCGATACCCTGCTGAACGAGTTGCGCGCCCACGCCGAAGAAATCCCAGAATGGGAGTTTTGCGATGGCTTTCTCACCGCCTTGGTGTGCAGCCGCCGTCCGATTGGCCCCGAAGAATACCTGCCCATGCTGTTGGGCGATGGCCAAGTGCTAGAGCTGGGCGCAGACGGTGCTTTGCCACACTTGCCTATTTTTGCCACAGCCGCGCAGCAAGCGCGCTTTTTGGCACTGTTTACGCAACGCTGGCAAGCGGTACAAACCGCCTTAGACCTGCCGCAAGAGCAGCGCACCGAACAAAATGCGTTCCACCCCGAAGTAGAAGACGTGCGCGCCGTAGTGGCCAGCCTGCCCGAAGCCGAGCAAGCCGAAATTGAAGACTACGACATCCCCGCATTGGGCCAAGTGTGGGCTTTGGGCTTTATGTTCGCGGTAGAAAATTGGCCCGAAGAATGGGCCACTCCGCGCGATAAAGAGGTGGCACAATGGCTAGACGAGTCCCTCGATAGCATTGTGGCCCTGACCGAAGACGACACCGGCAAACCCAGCGTCAACCTCTATGACGAAAATGGCCCAGCCACCATCAGTGAGCAGCGCCTAGACCACTTTAGCGCGGCCTTGGCTGCCGTCTATGACCTGCGCCAACTGTGGCAAAGCATGGGGCCGCGCATCGAGAGCATTCGCAAAGCCCCGGCACCGGGCCGCAATGACCCTTGCAGCTGTGGCAGTGGCAAGAAATACAAAAAATGCTGCGGGGCGCATTGACTTAGAGATTGCAGAGCGGTTATTGGCCTAGGCAGGTTTATATAAAAAAACGATGGTGCCCGCTCTGCACGATGGCCATTAGCATGGCAGACTGTCCGGTTCTTGACAGTCAACGTAAAAATTACCATTGGATACACTTCCAAAGGAACCGCACACCATGACCATCCACGCACTCATGCGCCATTTCACTATCCGTTTTCGCATGATGGGTGCCATTGTGGTGGTGATGGGCTTGCTGGGCTTGTTGGGTGGGGCGGGCCTGTGGGGGATGTACCGCATCACCGCACTCACGGACAGTTTTATCGCCATGTCTTACACCGAGCTGCAACTGCTAGGCCAGTTGCGCGCTGAATTAGGGGCCGTGCGTTTGCACGAAAAAGACATGCTCCTGCACTACGATAGCCCCCAAGCCGTGCGCCAATCGCACCAGCATTGGCAGGCCAGTTTAAGCAAAACCGAACAACTGCTACAAAAGATGCAGCAAGGCGAGCCTGACGAAGACAACGCCATCGCCCAACAACTGGGGCAAGCCTTGGCCGGTTACCGCAGCCAATTTGAAGCCGTAGCGCGCCAACTAGAAAGCGGCGCTTACGCTGCCGCCAGCAGCGCCAGCCAAAGTAGCCAGCCCGCTGTGGCCCAGTTTGAAGCCGCCGACCAGCTACGCCTGGCGCTAGAGACATCGCTGCAAAAAGAAGCTACCGAAGCCGTTGCCCGACAAGCCGACTTAGCACATGAAACACAGGTTTTGTTTGCCATCGTCGTGCTGCTCACCATCTTGATAGTGGGGCCGACCACGCTGCTCAACATGAACTCTATCTGCCGCCCCTTGGCCCAAGCCCAGCAGCTGGCCCAAGCGATTGCGGGCGGCGATTTATCGCAGCGCCTTGACGTTACCGGACGCGATGAGGTGGCCGACTTGGGCCGCGCCCTGCTAGAAATGCAGCAAGGCTTGAGCGCCTTGGTAGCCCAAGTGCGCGATGCCAGCGGCAACATTGCCAGCGCCAGCACGCAAATTGCCTCGGGCAACCAAGACCTGTCTGCACGCACCGAGAAAACCGCCCACCACGCCCAAGAGGCGGTCGATTTTTTATCGCAACTCACCGGCACGGTACAACAAACAGCTTCGGCAGCGCAATTGGCCAATCAGTTGGCCAGTTCGGCCTCTAGCACCGCCAGCAAGGGCGGCACCGTGGTGGGCCATGCCGTGGAGAGTATGCACGGCATCTCGCAATCGAGCCGCAAAATCGCCGACATCATCAGCGTGATGGATGGCATCGCTTTCCAAACCAACATTTTGGCCCTGAACGCGGCGGTAGAAGCGGCGCGTGCAGGCGAGCAAGGGCGCGGTTTTGCCGTGGTGGCCTCTGAAGTGCGCCACTTGGCCCAACGCAGTGCCGCAGCGGCCAAAGAAATCAAAACCCTGATTGATACCAGCGTGCAAGCCGTAGGCGGTGGTGTGCGCCAAGTAGAAGATGCCGGCCACGCCATGAACGACATCGTGCAAAGTGTGCAGCGCGTGGGCGACATCATTGGTGAAATCAGCGCGGCAGCTTCCGAGCAATCCAACGGTATCGGCCAAGTCAATGACTCGGTGGCCGAAATCGACCGCATGACGCAGCAAAATGCCGCCTTGGTAGAACAATCGGCGGCGGCGGCACAATCACTGCGCGAGCAAGCGCAACGCCTGTCGCAAGTGGTGCAACAATTCCGGCTGGCCGATGGCCTAGCGGTAGCCTCCGCAGCGCGCCAACCGCCTTACCGGGCCAGCAGCAAAGCCTTGCCCGCTGAGCCTGGCCGTTATGCGCCCCCCCGTTTAGAAAGAGGATGAAACTATGCGTTGCCGCTGGCAAACTTGGGTCGCTGTGCTGGGCTTGGTCTGGAGCGTGGGCAGCGCTCAGGCACAGGGCATGAACAAATGCACCTCCCCCGAAGGCAAAATCACCTACCAAGACGATAGCTGCAACACCAGCAAGGCCGAAAAGGCCGACATCCCGCACTATCGCGCGCCACCGCCCAAAGGCAGCACAGCCGCAGTGCCAGCAGCTGCACCGGTTGCTGCACCGGTTGCCGTGGCCAGCAACACCAAAGCCAAAGCCAAAGGCATCCCAGAAGATGCCGTGGTGCATACCGGCCCGCGTGGTGGGCGCTACATCATTTTGCCCTCGGGCAAAAAGCGCTACCTGCCCAAAGAAGAACCTTGAGCCAAGCGCGCTCAGCGCTCAGGCCGACGGTGTTAAGCCTTGGCCAGCGTTGGGTAGTCCAAATAGCCCTCGGCACCACCACCATAGAACTTGCTGCTGTCCCACGGGTTGAGTGGCGCGTTTTGGCGCAAACGCTCGACCAAATCAGGGTTAGAGATAAACGGCTTACCAAAGGCCACCAAATCGGCTTGACCCGTGCGAACCGCCTCTTGCGCCATCTCTCCGGTGTAACCATTGTTCAGCATCCAAGCGCCCTTGCCACCGGCGTTGCGGTAAGCGGCTTTCAGGGCAGCATAGTCAAAGGCTTGGGACACCTCGCGCGGGCCGCCGGTAGCGCCTTCCACCACATGGATATAGGCCAGCCCCAAAGGAGCCAACTGCTGCACCACGTATTCAAACAGGGGCTGCGGGTCGGCATCGCTGATGTCGTTGGCCGGGGTCACGGGCGAGAGGCGAATGCCCACTTTGCTGCCTCCAATGGCCTCGACAATGGCGCGCGTTACCTCCAACAGCAGACGGGCGCGGTTTTTAATACTGCCGCCGTAGTCGTCTTCGCGCTGGTTGGCCCCAGTTTTGAGGAACTGCTCTAACAAATAACCATTGGCGGCGTGGATTTCTACGCCATCAAAACCAGCACCGCCTACCGCATTGCGCGCGGCGCTTTGGTAGTCATGCACGATGCCGGGCAACTCGGATACATCCAAGGCCCGAGGGGTTGAAGTCGGCACAAAACGGCCTTGTCCCGTCGCTGCGTCGATGATGAAAGTTTTGCTTTGCGCGGCAATGGCCGAAGGAGCCACCGGCGCTTGGTTGCCCGGTTGCAGCGTCGTGTGCGAAATCCGCCCCACATGCCACAACTGCACTACCACCTTGCCGCCACCGTCGTGGATAGCGCTGGTGACCTTTTTCCAACCGTCCAATTGCTCGGTGCTGTACAGGCCGGGCACATCGGCATAGCCTTGGCCTTGCGGACTGATGGCCGTGGCCTCGGTGATGAGGAGGCCCGCACTGGCACGCTGGCCGTAGTATTGCGCCATCATCTCGGTCGGCACGGCACCTGGGGCGCGGTTGCGCGTAATCGGGGCCATCACGATACGGTTGGCTAAACTCATGTCACCCACATGGGTGGAAGAAAACAAGGTGGTAGGCATAGAGAAGATGTCTTTCGTTAAAACAAGGCCAGCACCCGCTGCGGTACTGGAGCTGGCAGGCACAGGCCGATTTGCTGGTTTGCTTGCTGGTTTATTTGAGCAAACCTTCGGCGCGCAAAGTCGCTTGCACGGCGGGGCGCGCTTCCATGCGCTGCTTAAAGGCCATTAAATGGGTCAAACCACTGGTATCGACCCCCACCAACTGGCCCCAGCGGGTGGTGTTGTACAAATAGGCATCGGCTACGCTGAACTGGCCCAGCAGATAGTCTTTGTCGGCCAGTTGTTCATTCACCCAAGCAAAGCGCGACAGCAGGTTTTTGCGTACTAGCGTTTTGTAATCTTCGGGCGTCGTCGGGGCAAACAGCGGGCTGTGGCCTTTGTGGATTTCGGTGCTGATGAAGTTGAGCCACTCTTGCAAGCGGTAGCGCGCCAAGCTGCCGTTGGCGGGGGCCAATTGCTTCTCGGGCACTTGGTCAGCCAGGTATTGCACGATGGCCACGCCTTCGCGCAGGCGCTCGCCGTTGTCCAGCTCTAGCACCGGCACATAGCCCAAGGGGTTGATGGTGTAAAAATCCGTGCCATCGGGCAATTGGTGCGTTTTGGTGCTGGCCACAATCGCTTCAAACGGCAAACCCGCCTCGTGCAACACGATATGGGGCGAGAGTGAACAAGCGCCGGGGGAGTAATACAGCTTCATCAGTTTGCGCGTGAAACCTCGGTAGGGTTGCCGAGGAGGTAGAGCGCGGAGCGCGCAGCGCGCAGCGCTCCTTGCTTTGGGCCGTTACCTGCTCACGTCCGTTTAATAGCCCGGTTCACAGAAATCAGTGCAAGGTTTTCAGCCTTGCTAGGGATTGGGATTTTCAAACACACGCGCCAATAGCGCACCAGCATAGCATTCTTGCAGCGGAATCCAGACCCGCATCGGGTTGCCTGCGGCCACCTGCACCGGCTGGCCGTCGGCGTTACGCATCTGCTCCAAGCGCACTTGGATATTGCCACTGGGATGGATAATTTCAATCAAATCCCCCACGGCAAAGCGGTTTTTGGTTTCCACCTCGGCCCAGCCGTCTTGCACGCCGCGCACTTCACCCACAAACTGGCTACGGTGGGCGATGGAATGGCCGGTGATGTAATTTTGGTACTCTTGGCTGGGGCGGCGCTCTAACAAGCCACCGGTGTAACCCCGGTTGGCCAAGCCCTCCAACTCCAGCAGCAGCTCGGGGTTGAATGGGCGACCAGCCACCGCGTCGTCGATGGCACGGCGATAGACCTGCGCGGTGCGCGCCACGTAATACAGGCTCTTGGTGCGGCCTTCAATCTTGAGCGAATCCACCCCAATCTGCGTCAGCCGGGCTACATGTTCCACGGCGCGCAAGTCTTTGCTGTTCATGATGTAGGTGCCATGCTCATCTTCCATGATGGGCATGAGTTCGCCGGGGCGGCCAATTTCTTCAATCAAATAGACTTGGTCCGCCGCTGGATGACGTTGGCCGTCGCCGCAGGAGGAGAAGGCTTGTTCCGCCTCTTGCTGGGCGGCAGCAAAGTTAAAGTCGCCCTCGATGCGTGTGGCGATGGCTTCGCCGGTGCTGGGGTCTAGGGCCGCGCTTTGGGTTTTGTATTCCCAGCGGCAAGCATTGGTGCAAGTGCCTTGGTTGGGGTCACGGCGGTTGAAGTAGCCCGACAGCAAACAACGGCCCGAGTAGGCGATGCACAGCGCGCCATGCACAAACACTTCCAATTCCATATCCGGGCATTCTTGGCGGATTTTTTCAATCTCGTCCAAGCTCAGTTCACGCGACAAAATGATGCGCTCCACGCCCATTTTTTGCCAAAACTTGACGGTGGCCCAGTTGGTGGTATTGGCCTGCACCGATAGGTGAATCACTTGCTCCGGCCATTGCTCTTTCACCATCATGATGAGGCCGGGGTCGGCCATGATGAGGGCATCGGGGCGCAGCGCAATCACCGGCTCAATGTCGCGCAGGTAGGTGCGTACTTTGTCGTTGTGGGCAATCAGGTTGCTGGTGACAAAGAACTTTTTGCCGCGCTGGTGCGCTTCGGCAATCCCTTGGGCAATTTGCTCTAAGCGAAATTCATTGTTGCGCGCGCGCAGGCTGTAACGCGGCTGGCCCGCATAGACGGCATCGGCGCCAAAATCGTAGGCGGCACGCATTTTGTCGAGTGAGCCAGCAGGCAACAGCAGTTCAGGGCTTTTGAGGGTCATTGGGGGCAGCACGGTCAAGGAGGAAAAAGGCAACAGGCGCTATTGTCCGAGGTTCGTGCGGCGCTGCGTAGCGGCGCGGGCAAAGACCCCACCCGCTATTTTTGTCCCAATGGGAAGCCTTGATGAAACGTACCATTTAGCGTACGATTTAGGAAAAAGGACTCCAAGATGCAGATACTCACCGCCAGTAACGCACGCGCCAATCTCTACCGCCTCATGGATCAGGCAGCAGAGTCACACCAGCCCATCACCATCGCCGGAAAGCGTCACAATGCCGTGCTGCTGTCTGCCGAAGACTGGCAAGCCATTCAAGAAACGCTTTATCTGCTGTCCGTACCGGGTATGCGTGAATCCATCAAGGAAGGCATGGCCGAACCAACAGCCGCTTGCGCCAAGGAGCTTGACTGGTGAGTTGGGAACTGGTGTACGCCAAGCACGCGCAAAAAGACGCACAGAAACTAGCCGCGAGCGGCCTGAAGGCCAAGGCGCAAGAGTTACTGAGCGTCCTCACAGAAAATCCATTCCAAAACCCGCCTCCCTACGAAAAGCTGGTCGGCGATTTGGCCGGAGTTTATTCCAGGCGCATCAATATTCAGCATCGCTTAGTTTACGAGGTGCTGCACGAGCAAAAAGTTGTCAAAGTGCTGCGTATGTGGTCACACTACGAATAGCCTGCTCTGACCCCATACGGCGGTGCATTTGCCACCAAGGTCTTATCTTTCTGAATCCGTGAATTCATGTCAAAAATCTCCAGCTTCCCTATTGAAATCAATAGTTTAGGCTCCAAATACTGTTCACCCAGCAGGTGAATCCCCATGCCCAATTTCATTCTCAAACAGTTGCCCTAC
>NZ_JAQUCA010000054.1 GCF_028686475.1 Giesbergeria sp.
GGAGCGACAAAAAGCACGCGAACAGCGGCGCAGGAGGGCATCAGGGTGCAATGCGGGTGCATATTTGCAGAAAAAATCGGCTGAGGCCGGGGTGGCCGGGAGGTGCTTTTTTTGTCACGGATTCAGGGAAACCGCCAAGCTGTTTCTCATCAGTGTGTCGGTGTTCTTCCCGATTTACCTCAACACCTTTCATGGCATTCGCAACGTGGATGCAGGCCTGATTGAAATGGGGCGCACCTACGGCCTGAGCCGCTGGCAGTTGTATTGGCAAATCATTTTGCCCGGTGCCATGTCGTCCATTTTGGTGGGGTTGCGCTTTTCGCTCGGGCTGATGTGGGTGATTTTGATTGTGGCCGAGACCATCTCCGCCCAAGCGGGTATCGGTTACCTGACCATGAATGCGCGTGAGTTTTTGCAAACCGACATCGTTTTGGTGGGCATTTTGCTGTATGCCTTGCTGGGCAAACTGGCCGATGTGTTTGCCAAGAGCCTAGAGCGCTACTGGTTGCGTTGGCACCCGAGCTACCAAGATTGAGCGAATAGGGATTGAATCAATATGAGCTTAGACACTTCTCCCCCCCGTGCTGGCGGCGTGCGCCTGCAACTGCGCGGCCTGAGCAAACGCTACGGCAGCCGCACGGTGTTGCAACATGCCCATTTGGACATCGAGCCGGGCCAGTTTGTGGCCATTGTGGGCCGCAGTGGCTGTGGCAAAAGCACCTTGCTGCGTTTGGTAGCCGGACTCGAAACCCCCAGCGCTGGGCATATCAGCGCAGATGGTAAAGCGTTGCAGGGTTTATCCAACGACACGCGCATCATGTTCCAAGACTCGCGCTTGCTGCCTTGGAAGCGCGTGCAGGCCAATGTGGCTTTAGGCTTGCCGCCTGAACGCCATGCGGCCGCAGCACAGGTGCTAGAGCGTGTCGGTTTGGGCGAGCGCCTGAACGAATGGCCTGCGCGCCTGTCGGGTGGTCAGCGCCAGCGTGTGGCTTTGGCGCGCGCACTGGTACACCAGCCGCGCTTGTTGTTATTGGATGAGCCACTGGGCGCTTTGGATGCCCTGACGCGCATCGAAATGCACCGGCTGATTGAAGGGCTGTGGCGCAGCAGCGGGTTTACCGCCTTGCTGGTCACGCACGACGTGCAAGAAGCCGTGGCTTTGGCCGACCGGGTGATTTTGATTGAAGACGGGCACATCGCCCTGGACCAAGTGATTGATTTGCCGCGGCCACGCATCCACGGCGATGCCCGTTTTGCAGCGCTAGAAAAACGCATCTTAGACCGGGTACTGCAAAAGCCCGACCAACCGCACGATGAACCGGTTTGGCCCGGTGTGCCAGCGCACGGCCTGCGCTGGGCGATTTGAGATTTTTGTTGTTTATTTTTTTGTTTCTCACTGTTTTTTTAAGGAGCTTCCACCATGTCGATTCAAGCCATCAATGTCCGTAACCAGTTCAAAGGTCAAGTGAAAGAAATTATCCGGGGCGATGTCGTCTCGGAAGTGGATGTGCAAACCCCGTGGGGCATTGTCACTTCAGTCATTACCACCCGTTCCGTCGATGACCTGGGCTTGACGATTGGCTCCGAAGTGGTGGCCTTGGTCAAATCCACCGAAGTGTCAATTGCCAAACTCTAAGCCAGCTTAGGCTTGGTGTTTTTGCCCTGCTGTGCAGGGCTTCTTTTTTTAGAGGAAATCGCTTTGAATTTTCAGCAATTGCGCTCAGTGCGCGAAGCGGTGCGCCGGGGTTTTAACCTGACCGAGGTGGCCGCAATGCTGCACACCTCGCAACCCGGTGTTAGCCGCCAAATCCGTGAATTGGAAGAAGAATTGGGCGTAGAAATTTTTGTCCGTGCTGGCAAACGCCTGACGGGCTTGACCCCACCCGGCGAGGCATTGATTCCGGTGGTGGAGCGCCTGTTGTTAGAGGCGCAAAATCTACGTCGCGTGGGCGAAGACTTTAAGGCCAGCGAGCAGGGGCGGCTGTCGATTGCCGCCACCCATTCACAGGCGCGTTATGCCTTGCCGCAGGTGGTGCGGGATTTTCGGGCGCTGTTTCCGCAAGTGAGCTTGCACCTGCACCAAGGCTCACCCAAGCAGGTGGCCGAAATGTTGCTCTCGGGCGAGGCCGACATCGGCGTAGCCACCGAAGCCTTGGCCAGTTACGAAGGGCTGCTAACGCTGCCCTGCTACCGCTGGAGCCACAGCATTGTGGTGCCGCCCGAACATCCCTTGCTGGCGCACCCAGAACCCATCACCTTAGAACAATTGGCGGCCTATCCCATCATCACCTATGAGTTGGGCTATACCGGGCGCGCCCACATCGACCAAGCCTTTGCCGGAGTTGGCTTGGCCCCAGACATTGTGCTGAGCGCAATGGATGCCGATGTGATTAAAACCTATGTCGAGCTGGGGATGGGCGTGGGCATCGTGGCATCGTTGGCCGTGGATGCAGAGCGCGACCGCCATTTGCGCTTGATTGATGCGCGCCACCTGTTTGAGGTCAATTTAACGCGGCTGGGCTTGCGCCGAGGTGCGTGGTTGCGCGGCTATGCGTACAGCTTTATCGAGACCTTTGTGCCTACCCTGACGCGCGCCACGGTAGAGGAAGCGATGCACTCATTTTCTGCGGTAGCCCCGTAGGGGAATGTTGGGTTACATGCGTAACCCAACTGCTCGTCTTTGGGGCAATGCACCCCTAAAATGTGGGTAAAGACAAGTGCTGAACCCGGAGGCTTCCAGCGCACTTGGTAAATCAGCGCTTTGCTACTTTTTTGGCCCTTATTATGACTGGGCCATCGCAATGCAAGGCCACTGCAAGGGCTGGGCCGGTAAAATTGAGGGCCTGTCTGAATATCTGCGAATGCCAGGCCTCTTTTAACCCTTCGATCGACAACCATGTCCCTCAACTTAGTCACCCCCGGCAAAAATCTGCCCGAAGCCTTTAACGTGGTCATTGAAATTCCTATGAATTCTGACCCGATCAAGTACGAAGTAGACAAAGAATCGGGTGCCATTTTCGTGGATCGCTTCATGACCACGGCCATGTACTACCCGTCCAACTATGGCTATGTGCCGCAAACCCTCAGCGGTGATGGCGACCCGGTCGATGTGCTGGTGATTACCCCTTACCCGCTGCTGCCCGGCGTGGTGGTGCCTTGCCGTGCGTTGGGTATCCTGAAGATGGAAGACGAGGCCGGCATTGACGGCAAAGTGCTGGCCGTGCCCACCAACAAAGTGCTGGCCATGTATTCGGCTTGGAAAGACATCGGCGATGTCAACCCCATGCGCCTCAAGGCCATCAGCCACTTCTTTGAACACTACAAAGACTTGGAAGAAGGCAAGTGGGTCAAGGTGCTGGGCTGGGAAGGCGTAGAAGCCGCCCACCAAGAAATCACCGAAGGCGTGGCCAACTACGAAAAAGCGCAGGCCCAAGCCTAAGCCTTGCGGAAGGGGGCCTTTTTTGCAGCCTTTGCAGCCTTATAATGCAGGGCTACGCGGGTGTAGTTCAATGGTAGAACGGCAGCTTCCCAAGCTTCATACGAGGGTTCGATTCCCTTCACCCGCTCCACAATAGCATTTCAGGTCATTTCACCCCGTATCAAAAGCCCCTTGCTTCATAGGCAAAGGGGCTTTTTTGTTGCCCCATATGAATATCCCCGCCGACAGTTTGCGTATCGACAAATGGTTGTGGTGCGCGCGTTTTTTTAAAACCCGTAGTTTGGCCGCCGACGAAATCGCAAAAAACCGCGTTAGCGTCAATGGTCAGGTGGTCAAAGCCTCGCGCGAGGTACGCCCCGGCGATATGGTCGCCCTGCGCCAAGGCCAAGTGCCGCGCACGGTGCAGGTCTTGGGCATCAGCCACACCCGTGGCCCGGCCCCGGTGGCGCAGCAGTTGTACCAAGAAACCGCCGCCAGCCTCTTGGCACGCGAACAAGCAGCCGAACAACGCCGTTTGGCCCCCGAACCCGCCAGCAGCCTGCACGAAGGCCGCCCCACCAAACGCAACCGGCGCGATTTGCAACAACTGCGCGACTGGGACGACCGCTGGAGCGCCGCGCTGCCTGATTAAATTGCAGCCAACAGCCCGCACACCGACCACGATTTGTGTAGAGCTAAAAACAGTTGTTGATTAGCTATGCAAACATAGTTATACTTATTCAGAATGGACACCAATTATCGCATCAACGAATTCGCAAAACGCATTGGTCGCTCCATTGAGACCGTGCGACGCTGGGAAAAGGAAGGAAAGTTTGTGGCCAAACGACTTCCTTCTGGGCAGCGATATTTTGATGAATCGGATGTGCGTGCCGTGCTGGGTGGTGGCCCCAGCAAAAAAGACACCGTTGTGTATTGCCGAGTCAGCAGTGCAGGACAAAAAGATG
>NZ_JAQUCA010000034.1 GCF_028686475.1 Giesbergeria sp.
CTGATACGTGCATTTGCTGCCATAGCCAACGAACTCCAAGCCGCTGGCTACACCAGCACAGAAGCGGCGCGCATCCGCGCCGAGGTAGAGCATTACAGCAAGGTGCGTGACGAAATAAAACTCTCCAGTGGCGACCATATCGACCTCAAGGCCTACGAACCGGCCATGCGGCACTTGATTGACACCTATATCCGCGCAGAGGAAAGCGAAAAAATATCTGCCTTTGACGATTTCAACCTGATTGAACTGCTGGTGCAGCGTGGCCCCGAAGCCGTTGCCGCCCTGCCCGAGCGCATGCGCCAGCACCAAGACGCTGTGGCCGAGACGATTGAAAACAATGTGCGCAGGGTCATCATCAATGAAAGCCCGATTGACCCAGCCTACTACGACAAAATGTCCAGCCTGCTGGAGGCCTTAGTCGAGCAAAGGCGCAAAGGCGTGTTGGAGTACAAGGAATACTTGGCCCAAGTGGCAGCATTGTCTCGCCAAGTGCTGCAAGCGCACAGTGCCAGCTTCGGCTTGCCATCCAGCTTGCGAACGGCAGCCCAGAAAGCCCTGTACAACAACCTGTGGCAAAACGAAGCCTTAGCCTTGCAGGTCGATGGGGCGGTGCGTGCCAGTAGCCAAGACAACTGGAAAGCCAACACCATGAAAACCAAGCTGGTACGTAAAGCCATTCGCGCTGTGCTGGAGCCTACGCTGGCCAGCGGGTTGACTGAAGTGCAAGAGCCTAGTGGCAGCTACGCATTGGAAGCCGAAACCACCCGTATCCTCGAATTGGCCAAACAGCAACATGAATACTGAGCGCCGTTCCATCACTGTCAGCGACATCGAGGTACACATAGAGCGTAAAGACATCAAAAACCTGCACCTCGGGGTCTATCCGCCCAATGGTCGGGTGCGCGTGGCTGTGCCGTTGCTTATCAGTGACGAAGCGGTGCGGTTGGCGGTCATTGGCAAGCTGGGCTGGATACGTCGCCAGCAAGCTAAATTTGAGCAGCAGCCACGCCAATCTGAGCGGCAGATGGTCAATGGTGAAAGCCATTACTTCTTAGGCCAACGGTACCTGTTGCAGGTGCAAGAGCAGCCCGGCAAACAATACGCTGCCCTCAGTGGTAGGCGCTGCTTAAACCTGTTTGTGAACCCTAACCGCAGCACGGCCCAGCGCGAGGCGGTGTTGGCACGCTGGTACCGTCAACAATTGGCAGAGTTGTTGCCTGCCCTGTTGGCCCAGTGGGAAACAGCGCTGGGGGTGCAGGCCAGCGCTTGGGGCATCAAAAAAATGAAGACCCGCTGGGGCAGCTGCAACACGGTGAGCAAGCGCGTGTGGTTTAACCTAGAACTGGCCAAAAAGCCGCTGCCATGCCTAGAGTACGTGGTGGTACACGAACTGGCACACTTGGTAGTACCCAACCATTCAGCGCAGTTCAAGGCCTTGTTAGACCAGCACCTACCTCATTGGAAAAGCCGCCGCGAGTTACTGAACCAGCAGCATCTAGGGCATGAAGATTGGTAACTGAAAGTGCCATTGACCAAATAAGTACCCCTATTTCTTTCTCCATTTGTTTCTTACTTTGTTTCTTTCTTGGTACAATACAAACTTACTAACTACAAGCTCATACAATGCGACCCACAGAATTCAGCGACGAAGAAATCGTTCGAGCAGGGCTAGAGTTGCAATCCGAAGGCAAGAACGTCACTGGATTTGCTTTGCGCCAACGGGTCGGTGGCGGTAGTGCAAGCAGACTTAGAACCGTTTGGACTGAGTACACAAACAGCCAAAATTTAGCCCCCAAAGCCCCCGTAGTAGAACTGCCGCAGGAAATAGCTGAGCAGCTGAATTTGGTGAGCGCAGCATTGAACGAACGGCTCAAGACTTTAGCTGCGACCCTCCATGACAAAGCAGTCAAGGCAGCAGATAGGCGTGTAGCAGAACTGGTTCATGCAACTGACGAGCAAAGAAAGCAGAGTGAGCGTGAGCTTGCTGATGCAGGTCTGGCGGTCGATGAGCTTGAAGAAAAACTTGATGCAGCACTGGCTGAACGCGAGCTACTACGCACCAAGCTTGATGAGTCGAACACAGTCATTCAACACCAAGCTATCGAAATTGCACAACTGACCGAACGTCTCAGGTCCACGACGGAATTGCTCACCTCAACAGATGAGCGGCTTAAAGCTGAATCTGCAAAAGCAAGCGCGGCACGCGAAGAAGCAGCGCGCTATGCAGGACAAATTGACGTTCTAGAGCGTCAAAATGCTGAGCTTTCTGCCAAGCTTGAGCAGCGGAGTTCCTCCAGCTGACCATAGGTCCTAGTAGGCACCATTGTGGCCAATTGAAATAGCCAAATTGGCTATGGCCAATTTACATCGGTACATTCATTTTTGGCTATAGCCTCCAGCATAGGACAAATTAAGTACACCCTTTTTGGCCAAGAAATGCAAGTTGCACGTATCTACATTCGAGTCAGTACCGACGAACAAGACTTATCGCGTCAAGAGCAAATTGCTGATGATGCGCGAAAGAAGGGGTACTACATTGCTGGAATTTATAAAGAAAAAGCTTCAGGCGCACGAGCAGATAGACCCGAGCTGTTACGCATGATTGCGGATTTGCAGCCTGGTGATGTCGTGATTGCTGAAAAAATGGACAGACTCAGTCGCCTGCCATTGGTGGAAGCTGAGCTGCTAATTGGCGCTATCCGCGCTAAAGGCGCTAGGCTCGCAGTGCCCGGGTTGCTTGACCTGAGTCAGATGTCTTTTGATACTGACCCCACAGCTCGCATAGTGCTCGAAGCGATGCAGGAATTACTGCTGAAGTTGGCTTTGCAAGTGGCTCGGGAAGATTACGAGACCCGACGAGAACGCCAAAAACAGGGGGTACAACTTGCAAAAAGCGCGGGTAAATATACCGGTCGCAAGGCAGACACAAGCACTCATCAGCGCATCGTTGCGCTGCGAAAAAGTGGTCTAACAATCAAGCGTACAGCTGAATTGTGTGCATGCAGCATGAGCCAAGTTAAGCGCATCTGGTCTATACAGAAACCTGCTTCATGTGACTGAGATTGCAAAGCAATCGATAAAAAAATTTGATGAAAGGACACGGAAGTAATCCAGATTTCCCGTAGGGTACTAGACCTCTCCGACGTTAAGAGAGTCATGTAGCCTGCTCAAGTTCTCCGACGTACGTAGTACCTCAGTGAATCAGGTATAGATAAATTTTTTAAAAATAAAAATTTTGCTGAATTTTTAAATTTTTGCTCTCAATCAGCTCAACATCGAGCATGCTTCGGATGTGTCCTTGGAATTTTTCAAACTTCTTAACCAGACGACCTACCGGCGAATCTTGTGGTGAATGCATCAGAACTTTTGGAAGCTATACCGTAGCTACAAGCCAAGTGTCACAACCTACACTTGTATAAGATACAATGATGGGCATAGCCACATCAATCGCCTCAGCAAAGTTAGAGTTGGGGTGCCGATATGTCTTAGTTGTGCATGCTAAGAAGCAAAATCGTTCTCAGCATAGAACAAATTAACAAACTTGTCGCAACACTAGCGCGAGGAAATATTTAAATGCCCTGAGGGGCTATTGAGGCCAGCTATTTGGATGCTGGGATGCGACGCACTGATGGAGTGTGTCGATGTCGTATGTGCATGCAGTTCTTTCTGCAGTACCCTTATTGAAAAGAGAATGGAACAAGAAGCAACGCTTGCTTCTGCAAAACGCTGTCCGTAATACCTTGCCAAAGCATCGGGCTGCTGCTTGCCTGCGTCACCGTCTGGGCTCCTCTGCAGTGACAGTCAGCGCCAGCACAAGTGGGGCCACTCGCCTTGGTGGCTTGATGGTTTGCAATGCTTTTCATATTTGCCCAATTTGTCATCACAATAAGATGGAGCAAGAGAAGGCAATGCTTGCCGACTTTGTTACCAAGCATTATGCCGACGGTGGCTTCATGGTTGATGCTGTACTGACCATTCCTCATGCAGCTGGTGAGTCGTTGAGTGATGTACAGTCTCGGCTTGAACTAGTGTGGAATTCTCTGCGTAGCAAAGCCATTTGGCGGGAACTTTCTGAATACTTGGGGATTGTCGGCTCCGTCCGCAAGTTGGAGGTCACATTGACTTCCAATGGTTGGCATCCTCACTACCACGTCTCGCTTTTATGTAATTGGGCACATAGTAGAGGTCTTAGAGGATTCAACCGACAAACTGTCTTAGCTGATGCTCATGCCCAAGTGGCAGCTAGTTGGGCTAGGGCCGGAGAACGCAGCGGCATTAAGGTGAGTCTCTTCGCCCAAGCTGCAGTCGCGATAGTGGCTGGAGTGGATGCCCAAAAGGCTATCGCATACAACGCGAAGAATATGGGCTATGGCGGTAAGAGCAAAAGTCTGACACCGATGGACCTCCTGCGTGTGGTTGACCAGAGTACTGACCCAACAGCAGTGTGCGCGGCTCGGCGTTTGTTTTCGGAGTATGCAGCAGCAGTCAAGGGTAAGCATGCGCTGTCGTACCTTGGCACGGCACGTGTCGCGAAGTCTAAGCTATCCGGTAAAGACAAACCACCCGCTGCTAGTGAGCCTGAGTATGTGCGACTGGGAACCATCTCCGGAGATGCATGGAACGCAGTCGTAAAAGCTGGACAGCGAGAGGCGATGGCGCAGGTGATGACATGTGAGGAGTTAATGCAAGCTGTACTCCGGGCCGCGCACTTTGCAGGTTTTACTTTCATACCCTCAGGCTGGTTGACCTTCATGCCGGAAAGCAAAACCGTAATAATGGTCAAGTGCGAGCCAACCTCCATCCCCTCATTGGTTTTGCGTGTTTGATTGGCCTTCAGCACCAAGAAAAAGTTGAGCGCAATCCCCTAAAGCGTTAGCAAATACCTCAGGAAAGATTCCCGGCCATGTTGGGACGGTGGCTGCTGCATGCGCAGTGTATTTGCGTCAAAAAAAGGTTCCTTAACTCAGACGGTTGTAAAGAAATAGCATCCCAATAAAAAACCACCCAAGAAGGGTGGCTGAGGGAGGTTAAATAATACCGAGGGTGTGCAGAATTTTGTGTAAACGGCCAATCCACCGCCAGCGCAAGCTGGCCTGTCCGTAAGCACTATGAACATCAAGAAACACGACATTCCCGAAGAACTGCTCTCGAACCTACTGGCCAACTACAAAAAGCCTGAAGACCTCATCGGCGACAATGGCCTGCTCAAGCACCTGACCAAACTGCTGGTTGAACGCGCCTTGGACACCGAGCTGACCGAGCATCTGGGCCATCAGCGCCATGAAGCGGTGGCCAACCCCAGCGGCAACACCCGCAACGGCAAAAGCAAGAAAACCCTCAAAGGTGACTTCGGTGCCTTGCCTATCGAGGTGCCCCGTGACCGCCACGGCAGCTTCGAGCCCCAAATCATCCCCAAGCACCAGACCCGCCGGGCTGGGTTCGACGACAAAATCATCTCGCTGTACGCCCGTGGCATGACGGTGCGTGAGATACAGGCTCACTTGGAGGAGATGTATGGCACCGAGGTCTCCCCCAGCCTGATTTCCTCGGTGACGGACGCTGTAGCTGATGAAGTCAAGGCCTGGCAGTCCCGCCCCCTGGATGCCATCTACCCCATCGTCTATCTGGACTGCATCCATGTGAAGGTGCGCGAAGGCGCGGTACGCGTCAAAGCGGTGTACTTGGCCATTGGCATCAGCATGACCGGGGAGAAGGAGGTGCTGGGCTTGTGGCTGGCCCAAACTGAGGGGGCCAAGTTCTGGCTGCAGGTGGTGACCGAGTTACGCAATCGGGGGGCGCAGGATATCTTTATCGCCTGTGTCGATGGACTCAAGGGCTTTCCTGAGGCCATCGAGGCGGTGTTTCCCCAAACCCTGGTGCAGTTGTGCATCGTGCACATGGTGCGCCAGAGCCTGAACTATGTCTCATGGAAGCAACGCAAACAGGTGGCAGCCGACCTGCACCGCCCGTTCACAATGTAGCTATATTATTGTATTAAACCCATACTTTTTAGCAATAAAAAACTTACTTTTAACACTTATTTAATATTAATACAATATGATTTTAACTGTAGCAAACACAAAAGGGGGTGTTGGTAAAACGACGCTGTCTGTCAATATCGCAGCGGCTCGTGCGCTCGCAGGAAGGGACGTTTGGCTGCTTGACGGAGACCGTCAAGCCACAGCCCAGTCTGCAATGACCATTCGCGCGCAGCAGGTCGGAAATTTATTTGGCCTCGCTTACGCTAACTACCACGATGGCTCACTGCTTAAAGCGCAGTTGCAGCTACAGGCAGAAAAGTTTGATGATGTCGTGATTGATGTCGGGGGGCGGGATTCGACGTCATTGCGTGCAGCTCTGCTCTTGTCCGATGCCGTTTTGATACCTGTACAACCCCGAAGTTTCGACGTATGGGCACTGAGTGACATGACTTCACTGATTGCGGAGGTTCGCAAAATACGTGAGGGTCTGCGCTGTTTTGCTGTGCTCAATTTCGCTGACCCCGGTGCTTCGAAAGACAACATCGAGGCCGCAGCAGCGATTGCTGACTTTCCTGAGCTCGAGTACTTACCGACGCCATTGGGTCGGCGTAAGGCATTCGCTACTGCAGCTAGTCTGGGCAAATCGGTCCTTGAGCTGCACCCCAAAGACGCGAAAGCTATTAAGGAGCTAAATTCACTGCTAAAAGCATTGTTTTAATATTAAAAAAGTGTTAAAACAATATTCTTTAAATGTTGTAATGAATGTTAAAATAAACCTATGTCAATTATCAAAAAACCATCTATACAGGAACTAGACCGCAACATTGCCGCAGAAATGTTCATTTCAGGAGCTCCGGACGCTGCGGTTGCACTCCCGGTTCAGCAGGAAGAAACGAAGAAAGCACCTAAGCGCGTTCGAAAAGGCAAAAAGTTGCAAATCAGTTTGACCATCTCTGAGCCCCTGTTGGAGCGCGTTGATGCGCTCGCCCTCAGCATAGGTCAGAGCCGGGCAGCCGTGATTAACCTGGCTATCTTGCAGGCCCTGAACGTGGGCGTACGGATTGATGGCACCAACCTCCATAGCTGAGGTAGCCCTACGATAATGATGAAGTCAAGAAAGAGCAAAGCCCCGCTGTAGACAGCGAGGCTTGGCAGGGGGCAGGAGTTGGGTGCTTGGAACCGCCCAACGTCCTAAGTGCTAAACCAATCTAGGCCAACACGAACAGCCTTCATTGTATAGCACCTCGTTTGCCTCATTTTTCAACTATGGAAACAAGAAGAAGCAAATGGCGCAGGCACAGTTGAAGTTGTTCAGTCCGCACGATGAGGCACAGTGTTACCTTGACTCCAGCAGGCAGGGGTTTTTTTCGATTCTGGTCGCACCGAGTCTGAGTAGTGCAAAACGTCAGCAGAGCTACCGCCTCGCTGAGATGCCAACGGTTCTCTCCGGCTTAGACAAGACCCGCGATACTTGGCTATCGCAAGCTGAATTTTTTCGACCCAACAGACGTGTCGTCAACTTGGCTCGCATTGGCCTGTTATTCGCTGACATCGACAGCTATAGACAAGATTGGGCGCAAGGCAGAAGTCCAGAGCGTCTAGCAACAGATGTGCTTTTTTTCTGTCGAGAAGAAGGTCTGCCACCCCCTTCCATCTTAGTGTTTTCAGGCAGAGGCTTGCAAGCCAAGTGGCTCATCGAGGGTGCGCTGCCACGCCAAGCTCTACCGCGCTGGAATGCTTGCCAACGGGCATTGGTTGATAGGCTGGCATTTGCAGGGGCTGACCCTGCTGCTCGGGACGCCTCCAGAGTGTTGAGGCTCATCAACACAGTCAATACGAAAAGTGGTGAGATATGCCGGGTTGTGCACGTCGAACCCGGAGAGGACGGTCAGCCTATACGCTATGGCTTCGAGTGGTTGGCTGAAACATTGTTGCCGATTGGACGATGGGACCTAGAGTCGAAAAAGAAGGCCCGTAAAGCCTCTTCTGAGTTGAAGTTGGTACCTGGGTACCACACAGGCAATTTAAGGCCGCTAAACGGCCGCCAGCTGGCTTGGTCTCGCCTCGAAGACCTAAGGCTACTGGCTGAATTGCGTGGAGGTGTCCATGAGGGTGAGCGCATGCTGCATCTTTTCTGGAGGCTAAATTTTTTGCTGCTCTCCGGGGCGACTCACTCCGGTGGAATGTTCCACGAGGCAGTAGCCTTAGCCCGCGAATTGGACCCTTCTTGGGGCTATTCGAGTTCCGACTTGACGACTTTGTACCGGAAAGCCCAAGCGTACGAAGCGGGCGAGCGGGTTGAGTTCAATGGCAAGCAGTTTGCACCGCTGTACACCCCCCGTAATGCGACATTGATTTCGATTTTTGGCATTACAGACCAAGAACAGCGCAGCTTAAGCACGGTCATCTCCCAAGAGATGGCACTGGAACGTCGCCGGGAGAGAGACAGAAAACGCGACGAAGCACGCAGGCGTGCTGTCGGTGAGGTTGACCGGCAAACTTACATAGAAGTGGCCCAGAACAAGAAAGCGCAGGCGCTCGTACTGCGGGCCCAGGGGCTCACTGTACGAGCTATCGCAGCCCGATTAGGTATCAGTAAAACCGCTGCCGCTGACTATGTTGCAGGTGGTTGAAGCCTTGTTTGTCCGAAGTCCCTCCCCTATTACTATGGCGTAGCCTGTGTGTTCCGGCCAAAGGCCTCTTCTTGAACTGCGCTAGCTTCTAAGAGGAAACTTCAATTGCAAATTCCGAGCGCAGTCCGGGTGAAGTGCGTAGCACGTAATTCGGAAGCCTTGGGCGGCTTTTGCATCAGCGGCCTTGTCCTTGGGCTAGGTGGGCACAATCGGGGGCTGACTGCTACCGCCGCGCCACTTTTTTGAACCCTTCCATCGCAGCAAAACATGGCCCTGAAAAAATCTGAACTCTACTCATCCCTCTGGAAATCCTGCGACGAGCTGCGTGGCGGCATGGATGCCAGCCAGTACAAAGACTATGTGCTGGTGCTACTGTTCGTCAAATATGTGTCTGACAAATACGCGGGCGACCCCGATGCCCTGATTGAAGTGCCAATTGGGGGCCGTTTTGCCGACATGGTGGCCGCCAAAGGCAGCAAAGAGATTGGCGACCAGCTTAACCAAATCATTGCCCGCTTGGCCTATGCCAACGAGAACCTGCGCGGCGCTATCAACGTGGCCGACTTCAACGATGAGGAAAAGCTAGGCAAGGGCAAAGACATGGTGGACAGGCTCACCCGGCTGGTGTCCATTTTTGAAGGGCTAGACTTTGGCCGCAACCGCGCCGAGGGCGATGACCTGCTGGGTGATGCCTACGAGTACCTGATGCGCCACTTTGCCACCGAGAGCGGCAAGAGCAAAGGCCAGTTCTACACCCCGGCAGAAGTCTCGCGCGTGATGGCGCAGGTAATAGGCTTGGGCGAAGCCAAGCAAGCCACACAAAGCATTTACGACCCTGCCTGTGGTTCTGGTTCCTTACTGCTGAAAGCGCACGACGAGGCCAAAAGCCGCACCGGGCTGGATTTGGCCCTGTACGGCCAAGAAATGGACAACGCCACCAGCGCCCTGGCCCGCATGAACATGGTGCTGCACGATTGCCCCACGGCAGAAATTTGGCAAGACAACACGCTATCGCGCCCGCACTTTTTGGGCGAACGTGGCGGCCTGAAAACCTTTGACTTTATCGTGGCGAACCCACCGTTCTCAACCAAAGCGTGGACCAGCGGCCTCAACCCCGCCAACGACCTGTATGAGCGTTTTGAATGGGGTATTCCGCCCGAGAAAAACGGCGACTATGCCTTTTTGCTGCACATCCTCAAAAGCCTCAAAAGCACCGGCAAGGCGGGGGTGATTTTGCCGCATGGGGTCTTGTTTCGGGGTGGGGCCGAAGGCAGCATCCGCACCCAGCTAGTGCAACAGGGGGTGATTCAAGCCATTATTGGCCTGCCTGCCAACCTGTTCTACGGCACTGGCATCCCGGCCTGCATCATTGTGTTGGACAAAGAAGGCGCTGCCGGGCGCAAGGGCATTTTTATGCTGGATGCCAGCAAAGGCTTTATCAAAGATGGCAACAAAAACCGCCTGCGCGAACGCGACATCCACAAAATTGTGGATACCCTAAGCCGCCGCCAAGAGGTGCCCCAATACGCCCGCTTGGTGCCCTTGGAGGAAGTGGCCCGCAACGACTACAACCTGAACCTGCCGCGCTACATCGACAGCACCGAGCCGGAAGACCTGCAAGACATTGCCGCGCACCTGCAAGGCGGCATTCCGCTGCGCGACATTGACGGCCTGCACGCCTATTGGCAAGTCTTGCCCAGCGTGCGCGAGACCCTATTCCAGCCCGCCGAGCGCCCCGGTTATTGCCAATTGCGTGTCGCACCCGGCCAGATTAAGGCCAGCATTTTTCAGCACCCAGAGTTCACCAGCTTTAACCAAAGCGTCACCGCCCTGTTTGACGGCTGGAAAGCCGCCCACACCCAGCGCCTGAGCAGCATTGCCTTGGGCGACCGCCCCAAGCTGCTGCTGGAAGCACTGTCCGAAAGCCTGCTCTACACCTTCCGCCACAGCGGCCAAGTGGCTACGCTGATAGACCCCTACGCCATCTACCAGCACCTGATGGACTATTGGGCAGAAACCCTGCAAGATGATGCTTGGATGCTGGCCACCGACGGCTGGGCGGCGCTGCGTAGCGATGGCAGCCCGAACGCCGACCTACTGCCCAGCGCCCTGCTGGTAGCGCGTTACTTTGCCAGCGAACAGGCGCAACTAGAGCAACAGCAAGCCCAGCGCGATGCCATCAGCCGCCAATTGGAAGAATTGGAAGAAGAACACGGCAGCGACGATGGCCTGCTGGCCGAAGCCAAAAACGACAAGGGCAAACTGACCGCCAAAGGGGTGAAAGACCGGCTGAAAGCCATTAAAGCCGACCCCAGCGCTACCGAAGAAAGGCTGCTCTTGCAGCAATACGCCGCCTTGGCCGACCAAGAAGCCAGCGCCAACAAGCAACTGAAAGCCGCCGAAAAGGCGCTAGAAGCCCAAGTGGCGGCCCGCTACGCGCAACTGACGCGCCCCGAGCTAGAAACCCTGCTGGTGGTAGATAAATGGCTCACCGCCCTGACTGAACGCGTGCAAAGCGAACTAGACCGCATGAGCCAACAACTAACCGGACGCATCCAGCAACTGGCGCAACGCTACGCCACCCCGCTGCCGCAACTGGCGCAAGAGGTGGAGGCATTGCAGGCCAAGGTCAATGCACATCTGAAGAAAATGGGGTTTGAGGTATGAGCGAAGAACAAATCAAGCCGGGGTATAAAAGGACGGAAGTGGGGATGATTCCGGAGGAGTGGAGGGTAGAAACGATTGGCAGTATTTTTTATCTTAAACAAGGAGTACAAACACCAGTTGAACTACAGTCTGCTATAAAAAAAGAGGACTACATAAGATTCATTCGGATTGTTGATTTGACAGACCCCAGTATCAGCTGGAGATATATTAAAAATCCTGGGAAAGACCATCACATCAGTTCTAATGATTTATTTATGGTTCGTTATGGAAGCCCCGGATTACTTGGGCTTGGCTTTTCAGGAGTAATTGCAAACAATTTATTTCGACTGATTCCGAAGAAAGAAATTAGCGTTAATTTTTATTATCAGTACATCAAAAACAAAAAAGCTGAGATTGTTGAGATTTCAGGCTCATCAACAATGCCAGCAGTAAACTTTGGAACTTTGAGTGCACTGGCAGTTTTATCACCACCATTGGCTGAACAACGCGCCATCGCCGCCGCGCTATCGGATGTGGATGCCCTGCTGGCCCAACTCGACCAACTGATTGCCAAAAAGCGCGACCTGAAACAGGCCACTATGCAGCAATTGCTCACCGGCCAAACCCGCTTGCCGGGGTTTTCTGGGGCGTGGCAGGTCAAGCGGTTGGGGGATGTTGGAAGCTGCTTGCGCGGTGTAACTTATAAAGGTGATAATGATTTATCACCCCATGATACCTCGTACACAAAGCGACTTTTACGCTCTAACAATGTTCAGAGTGCAACAGTTGTTCTTGATGAAGTGCAGTTTGTAAATTCTCGATGTGTCTCAGTACAGCAAATTCTTCAGAAAGATGATATTTTGATTTGCATGGCGAATGGAAGTAAATCTTTGGTTGGGAAGGCCGGTATTTTTAACGTAGCCGACGGCCATGAATACACCTATGGTGCATTCATGGCCTGCTTCCGAACTGAAGCTACTACATTTAACTCTTCTTTTGTTTTTTACTTATTCCAGACAGGAAAGTATAAAAACTACATCAACAATCTACTTGCTGGTTCGAGCATCAATAACTTGAATCCTAGTAGTATTGAGTCACTTGAATTTAACATTCCGCAAATAGCTGAACAAACCGCCATCGCCACCATCCTCTCTAATATGGATGCCGAACTCGCCACCTTGCAAGCCCGCCGCGATAAAACCCACGCCCTCAAGCAAGGCATGATGCAGGAGTTACTTACTGGAAGGATTCGCTTGGTATGACACGGCTGATACTCAACTGTGAGTCACCCACATCGGCCTTAAACTCTCTGACCGATATTCTTGGTGTGACAGCAGCCACACTCATTGACAGAATGCAATCTACAGAAATTGGTGCGGATGATTTGACAGACGATGTCGAACAAACGCTGGTCGCTCAATTTCTAGCAGATACCTATATTCCAAAATTTTTAGTTCTTTGGTTTCATGGTACACGGCTGCATCGGAACCACACATTGATGACAGAGGGTCTTCTTCCTGCACACAGGATGGAACCACGGCTTCGATATTGCCTGCAATCGCTCAGCGAGGGAATTGAGCGGCGAGGCTGCAGCAGGTTTGCGTCATCAAAGACTTGGAAACCATCACACGAGGGACCATTTGCCATGCTATGCCGTACAGCCGTGGCCGTACCTTCCGGGGTCAACGGAAGCTATATCTTTCGCCCTGAACTTGTGGACGACATCGCAGGCGAACTGTTGGGAGAAAACTTCCGTGCACTCACAGATAGGTTTGCCCAACAGTCTAATCCAAGCATTATTCATTTCCTAGGTTCTCCTACGGCTGTAGTCCTCCAAAGGGCATTACGTTATGTGTACGAAACTTTGATTGAAGGTCGAGACGATATTGAATCTGCCACAAGTTCAAATGCGTGCTTTGATGGAGGTGGGATTCCTGTACCACCAGAGAGAATTCTCAAAATCGAGATTCTTTCGCAAGCCGTGTAGGTTGGGTTATCGATGCAACCCAAAATTTTCAAAAATCAAAACTACGAAATCTCATGAAAATCACCGAAGAATCCATGCAGGTGTTAGAAGCTCGTATTCCTATGTTGGCACAACAAGCCTTCCAAAACGCCTACCGCCAAGCCTTGGCCCGTAGTGGTAAAGTCATGCGTGCCGTCAATGGCAAATTGGTAGAGACCCATGCCGATGGTACAGAAACCATCATCCGCACCCTGCACAGCCCCATCAAAGTCACTGCTGGAGCCAAGTACAAGCTGAAATCTCGCGTGGTTTCTTTTTAATGACCACCGTGCAGCCACCAAATAATGTGAATCTGACCCCCCCCTTTTTTATTTTAAATTTAAAGATATGAATTATTGTAAATTCTTTCAAAAAGAAACCAGCAGCTTGTATAGCCGAGAAATAAACTCAAGCATGCAATCCACAGAACCTACTTCTAAATCAGTGATTTGGTGTTCTCATCAAAACTCTCCTGTCACAGAAAAAATATCTAAGTCTGTTATAGGTGGAGGGAAAGGACTTCTCTTGTGTAATGGTGATTTGAAATCATGCCCAATTTCAGTTGAAAAATTCAATAAAAACATCGAAGACTGATTTATTTTCAGTTAGATAATGTGTTAAATAAAAACCCGCCTTGGGCGGGTTTAACTGAAAAATTATTAATAATTCATCGAATCTTCTTCAATTTCACTGTCTAATTTTCCAAGATGGCTCCAAGCATATTCGCTATAAACAGCATGCTCTTCTTCAATCGTGGAGCTTCTTTATAGTATTGCACTAAACACACTAAAAATACTCTTACGGTTAGGGCCACTAAATTAAACTGAGGTTCTGGCAGAGATGCTGCCAAATCATTCAAGAATTGGCCTAGCATTGAAATTTTCTCCTGAAGTGCATAAATCATCAGGGAGTCATCTACATAACTTCTTATGCTCGATGGAATTTTGTTTATTAAATAATCAAGGTATTTCATAATTTTATCCTTTGATAAAAATAAGATGTTAGTCCGGAATCTTAATAGCCGTGTAGAGAAAGAGTCTCTACCATTTCATTGTAGACCCTCTGTCAACCCCCTAGACTCAGGGTTAAAATGGAAAACTTATGCTCCAACGCCTCTACATTCATAACTTCCGCTGTTTGCAAAATTTCGAGTTCAAACCGGGCGAAGCCTCCTCGGCGCTGCTGATTGGCAAAAACGGCAGCGGTAAATCCACTCTGGTGCAGGCGCTCAAAATCTTCCAAGCCATAGGCCGGGGCAGTAACCGCGTCGGGCAGTTACTCAAGGCCAGCGATTTTGCTTGGGGCCGCACCGACACCCCAATGCGCTTAGAGTTGCAAACGGTGCTGGATGGGCATGTTTTCGCCTACACCTTGGCCTTGGATTTGCCCGAGCGCTTTAAGGAGCTGCGCGTCTTGGAAGAAGCCCTGACAGTGGACGGCGAGCCACTCTATGCGCGTGAACTGGCGCAAGTGACCTTGCAACGGCAAAACGCCAGCCAGCCCGAGGCGCGCTTCAACATCGACTGGCACTTAGTCGCCCTGCCGGTAATGCAAGACACCTCCAGCACTACCCCCTTGGGCACCTTCCGCGAGTGGCTGGCCTGTATGGTGCTACTGGCCCCCATGCCACGCCTGATGCACAGCGAAACCGTGGGCGACACCCTAGAGCCGGTGGAAGATGCCCGCAACCTGGCTGATTGGTTGTCGGGCCTGTTGGCCCATTACCCGGCAGCCTATGCCCCTCTGAGTGCCTACCTGCAACAGGTGATGCCCGATTTACGCGATTTCCGCTTTGAGCGTGCAGGTAAGGAGGCCAAAGAGCTGCTGGTGCGCTTTAAGGTGGGCCAGGC
The DNA here is from genome assembly GCF_028686475.1 of Giesbergeria sp. Classification (GTDB taxonomy): domain Bacteria; phylum Pseudomonadota; class Gammaproteobacteria; order Burkholderiales; family Burkholderiaceae_C; genus Simplicispira. The sequence continues at coordinate 15,116 of NZ_JAQUCA010000034.1, forward strand.
CCAGCACGAGCTGGACTTTGATGCGCTCTCGGATGGCGAAAAATGCTTCTTCCTGTGCGGCGTAGTGCTAGCCGCTAACCAAAGCTATGGCCCGCTGTTTGCTTTCTGGGATGAGCCAGACAACTTCCTATCGCTCAATGAGGTGAGCCACTTTGTTACCGCCCTGCGCCGTGGATTTCACCAAAGTGGTGGGCAAATCTGGATGACCTCGCACAACGAAGAGGCGGTGCGGCGCTTTTCGCACGATAACACCTGGGTGCTGGGGCGTAAAAGCCACTTAGAGCCGACCCTGGTGCGTTCTTTGGCCGAGCTTGGCCCAGAGACCGACCTCATCCAAGCCCTGATTTGCGGGGAGTTGGAGCCATGAGCGTGAATGCCTACCAGTTGCATGTTCTAGTGCTACCCGAAGACGATGCCAACCGGCAAATCGTGAACGGCTTTTTGCTCGACCCCTCGCTTAACGAACGTGCCATTCAGGTGTTGCCCATTGCTGGGGGCTGGGCTAAGGTGCGTGATGACTTTGTGACCGTGCATGTGCCCCAGTTACGCAAATACCCGAAACGGCATTTGGTGTTGCTGATTGATTTTGACGGCCAAGTGGACGACCGGATGCAGATTTTTCAGAAAGCTTGCCCTGCTGATGTGCGTGAACGGGTGTACCTACTAGGCACCCAAGATGAACCGGAGCCACTGCGCAAGGCTTGTGGCGTCTCACTGGAAAAAATCGGTGAACAACTGGGCCAAGCCTGTGCGGCAGGTGCAGTGGGACTATGGGGACATACCATGCTGGTACACAACCAAGCTGAACTCCAGCGCCTGATTGAAAACGTTAAACCATTTTTGTTCCGTTAGGGGCTTGTCTCATGTCCACCGCTGCTGTTGTCGGCCAAATCGAAAAAGCCACCCAAGCCCGTGTGCTGGCCTTGTTTCAGCAGCGGCTGGGCTACCGCTATCTGGGCCATTGGGCCGAGCGCAATAACAGCAACATCGAGCTGGAGCTGCTCAGGCCGTGGCTGCAGGGCCGTGGCGTGGCAGATACCCTGATTGGCCGCGCCCTGCACGAGTTCACTAAGGTAGCGGATGACAGCAGCAAAAGCCTGTACGACCGCAACAAGGCCGTCTATGAGATGCTGCGTTATGGCATTAAGGTGCAGGCCGGTGCGGGTGAAAACCACGTCACCGTCTGGCTCATCGACTGGCAAAACCCCGAGGCCAACGACTTTGCCGTGGCCGAAGAAGTCACCGTGCAGGGGGCCGACCTGCTCAACGCCGCGAAAGCGGCCACTAAGCGCCCGGATGTGGTGCTGTACGTCAACGGCATCGCTTTGGGGGTGTTGGAACTCAAACGCTCCACGGTTTCGGTGGCCGAAGGTATCCGGCAAAACCTCGACAACCAGAAAAAAGAGTTCATCCAGCCATTTTTTACCACCCTGCAATGGGTCATGGCAGGCAACGACACCGAAGGCCTGCGCTACGCCACCACCGAAACTCCGGAAAAGTACTGGCTGCAATGGATAGAACCCGACGGCCCACAGGCCGCTGAAGCCAACCCGCTCGACCGCCACTTATTACAGGTGTGCAGCAAAGCACGCTTTTTAGAGTTGCTGCACGACTTCATCGTGTTCGATGCTGGAACCAAGAAAGTCTGCCGGCAAAACCAATACTTTGGTACTAAGGCGGCACAAAACTGCATCCGCCGCCGCGAGGGCGGCATCATTTGGCACACCCAAGGCAGTGGCAAGAGCCTGACGATGGTGTGGCTGGCCAAGTGGATACGCGAGAACCGCCCCGGCGCACGGGTGCTCATCATCACCGACCGCACCGAGCTGGACGAACAAATCGAAAAAGTGTTCAAAGGGGTGAACGAGCAGATTTACCGCACTACCAGCGGGGCTGACCTGCTGGATAAGCTCAACGATACACAAGAAGGGTTGATGTGTGCGCTGGTACACAAGTTCGGCCGCACCGGGGCCAGTTCATCGAACGAAGGCGAAGCCGCCCAAGCCTTCATCGCCGACCTAAAGAAGTTGCCGGCCCAGTTTCAGGCTAAGGGCGACCTGTATGTGTTTGTCGATGAATGCCACCGCACCCAGTCTGGCGACTTGCACCAGGCCATGAAAGCCTTGCTGGCCAGTGCTTTGTTCATTGGTTTTACTGGCACGCCATTGCTTAAGGCCGACAAGCAAAAAAGCATCGAGGTGTTTGGCCGCTACATCCACACCTACAAATTTGACCAAGCGGTGCGTGAAGGCGTGGTGCTGGATTTGCGCTACGAAGCACGCGACATTGACCAGTCCACCACCTCGCAAGCCAAAATCGACCAATGGTTTGAGGCCAAAACCCAGGGCCTCAACGACATTGCCAAGGCCCAGCTGAAGAAAAAATGGGGAACCATGCAGCGGGTGTTGTCCAGCCAGTCGCGCCTTGAGCAAATCGTGGCCGACATCCTGCTGGACATGGCCATCCGGCCCCGCCTGATGGATGGCCACGGCAACGCCATGTTGGTGGCGGGCAGCATCTTTGAAGCCTGCAAGTTCTACGAGCTGTTTGCCAAGACCGAACTCAAGGGCCGGTGCGCCATCGTCACCAGTTACGCCCCCAATGTGGCCGATGCCAAAGGGGAAACTACTGGCGCAGGTGATACCGATAACCTGACCAAGTACCAAATTTACGGCCAAATGCTGTCGGATTGGTTCAATGAGCCCGTGGACAAGGCCATCACCAAGGCCGAGAAGTTCGAGCAAGAGGTCAAAAAGAAATTCATCGACGAACCAGGCCAGATGAAGTTGTTGATTGTGGTGGACAAGCTCCTGACCGGCTTTGATGCCCCATCGGCCACTTACCTCTACATCGACAAACAAATGCGCGACCACGGCCTGTTTCAGGCCATCTGCCGGGTCAACCGCCTCGATGGGGACGATAAGGAATACGGCTACATCGTTGACTACAAAGACCTGTTCAAGCGCCTAGAAAACGCAGTGGAAAACTACACCAGCGGTGCACTCGACGGCTTTGACAAGGCCGACGTGGCCGGCTTGCTGGAAAACCGTCTGGAAAAGGCGCGTGAGCACCTAGAAGATGCCCTAGAAACGGTGCGTGCCCTGTGCGAGACGGTCGCCTTACCACGCGACTCTGCAGCCTACCGCCATTACTTTTGTTGCCAGCAGCCCGGCGATGGCGTACAGCTGAAAGCGAACGAAGCCAAACGCTTGCAGCTCTACAAGCATGTGGCGGCGCTGATACGTGCATTTGCTGCCATAGCCAACGAACTCCAAGCCGCTGGCTACACCAGCACAGAAGCGGCGCGCATCCGCGCCGAGGTAGAGCATTACAGCAAGGTGCGTGACGAAATAAAACTCTCCA
>NZ_JAQUCA010000055.1 GCF_028686475.1 Giesbergeria sp.
AATCCGATGAATTTCACAACCTTGTCACTCATCTTTTTATACGAAAGTATAATTTAAATCTTTTATTTAGAAGTTAATAATTTTAAAAACAAAAAAAATTGAAAACATTTGAAATTTTACCACCACCGTCATTTTTAACTCCTTCAAGTCTTGCACCTTGGGCAAGGCCAAATGGTGCTTGCTTTGGCGCAATAGCACCGCCCGAATCCAAATGGCAAAAATCCGCATCAACTCCGGGTTGTCGGCCAGCCAGTCATTGAGCCGGTCTATCACCGCCAGCACTTCGGCTTGGTTGTGTGGGTGCTGCAAACGCATGACCGCTGCCACCAAATTGTGCATCGGGGCCAAATCGGCCTCGGTGTAGCGGTTTTCGGCAATCAGCAGGTATTGCATACTGGGCAAAAACTGCGCCACCAAGCCCGGCACCTTGGGGATTAAATCAGCAATGTTACTGGCTGCTGTCCAAGGCGCATCGCCGTTGTACAGCACTATCGGCAACACCGGCGGCAAGCGTCGCTGTGGCAATACCTGTTTGGCTTTGATGAGGTCTTGGTAGAGCAGCCACACATAGCTCATCATGCGTACCGCCACACGGGTCCACCTTGCTTTGGAACTCTATCAGAATGTAGAGATACACCCATTCTTGCCCCACCTTGACGCGCCAGACCACATCATCGGCGCGATGGCGCAAGTCGTCGGTTACGTAGCTGCCGGGCATTTTTTTTAGCGTGCGGTAGTCCAGGCTGTGCAGCCACGCATCGGGGATAAAACCCAGCACCAAATCGCGCACCAACTCAGGTGAGGAAAATAGCAGTTTGTAGGACGCGTCGTCGTTATGAACTACTCCACCCTATGCGTTGCGTTGCAAAGGATGGAGTTTCACGGGAGCCATAAACTCCCGTCTCGGCCAGTTCCTGACCGGATATGGATTCCAAAGCCCAGCGCAACACTACACGCGCTGAAGCCGTATCTCTGTTCTCTTGATGCCCGCATTGTTCGCAGCAGTGCATTCTTTGTGAGAGCTGCTTTTTGGCCACATGCCAGCACTGGGGGCAGCGCTGACTTGGTTTAAGCTTGCGGGTTGGAGCATCTACCCATTCGCCACCAGTTTCCAGCACTTTGTAGCGAAATAGTGAAGTGAACAGCCCCGGAGCGGTGTCCAGTATTTCCCGGTTCAGGCCCGCCTTTTGCGCTACCTGCTTGCCCGGTTCTTCCACAGTGCCAGCAGCACTGCGGGTCATGTTCTTGAGCGTGAGTTCTTCCGTTGCTACCAAGGCATACTTGTTTGCCAGCGCTGCCGTTTGCTGGTGTGCCCAGTCCAACCGCTTGCGCGCTACCTTGGCCCGAGCAGCGGCCAAGCGGCGCACGGCCTTCTTTCTACGGTTAGAGCGCTTGTTGCTCTTGCTTGAGACAGCTTGCTGCAACCGGATGGCCTGCTCCTTTTCCTGTTGCCACCAGCGCGGGTTGTCAATGTTCTCCAGCTCGCCGCTGTGCGTTACGCCCGACAGGAATCTCTCCACGCCCCAGTCATAGGCCAGTGCGCCATCGGCTTGCCGGGTGCGTTCTGGGCTGGCCACGGCCACGGTCAGTGACAAATACCAGCGGCCATCGCGGTGCAGGATGTCACTGGCACGAATATCGCCGCCCTGACGGGCTTGACCACGGGCACGGATTTGCCCCACGCCCGATAGGCGCAGGCTGCCATGCCTCCAGCCTTCTTCGGGTGTGAAGCGCCAACCATCACCATGACTTTTGAAGCTGAAGCCGGGAAAACGCCCCAGCGACTTGAAGCGCGGAAAGCCCGGTGTTTGGCCCGCCTTGATGCGCCTGAAGAAAGCAGCAAATGCTTTGTCCAAGCGGCGCAGCGTCATCTGCTGGCTAGAACAGTTAGCCGCATCAGCCCACTCGGGCAGGTCGTGGCGCAGCAGCGTCAGGCCCTTGCACTGGTCGGCATAAGAAATCGATGTGCCCGCCTTGCTCCAAGCGCTGATGCGTTCCTCTAAGGCAGCGTTGTAAAGCTGCTGGTGTGAGCGTAGCAGGGCATCGAGCGCAACGGCCTGCTTCGGCGTTGGGTACAGCCGATAGGTCGTTTTGCGCAGGTTGCGGGCTTCGCTCATAACTGGTTACTATAGACAAATTATGCAAATAAGCAAGCTACACAGTTGCCGCCTACGGCGGCACTGGCTGAGTTCTTCAATGCACTCAAGACTGGCACCAGCAGCAGGACAGGCCGGACGACTGAAGCCAGCCTGGGGCTGGCGGCGCTTACCCCTCCAGCCAATGGGGGCGGCTTTGCCTCTAGGCCGCAAGCGGCCAACCCAAATGGATGGAGCCCCTCGCGCTATTCGGTGGTGCCGTGGGCATCAGATGCTGTCAATGTCCACCTCGATGGCTGTGTCCTTGAGCGCCAAGCGCTGGCGTGCCAAAGTGATGAGGTCTTGGTCGGCCAAACTTTCTATCATGGCTTCAAAAAACTCCGGCGGCACCATGTAAAACGCGGGCCGGTTATGGCTGAGTACCACTACCGGCTTAGAACCGGCATGGCGCAGTATGTGGGCAGGGTTTTTTTTGAAATCCGACATACTGACGGAATAATCAGCGAGGTTAGCGTGCATCAAAAAACTCCAAACTAAGCGCTAAATAAAGCGCTAAATTTGGCAATTTTAGGTTATACCGGGTTGCACGCAACCCAAGCTACGAAGCTGCCCCCCATTTCCCCCAAACTTCGGTACAATGTTACATGTAACTTAAAAAAAGGGGGGCGTGTAGTCAACTACCCCGACCTGAAGGTCGGAGCTTGGAAGGCGAAAGCTTTGCAAGTTCGGGTTGACCAGACCCAGCGCCCCGGATGCCTTAATCCGGGCTTCATTGCCGAGTAGAGCGGGCGCTTGCGTTGTGTACAGGTGCGAAGACTCACCTTGGGATGCTTCCTCAGTCCCAAGCTCTGAAAGTTCCGGTTGCAGACAAGCGACAGGGTAAGCACGAAACGGATCGGAACCACCCGCAAGGGCAAGCCGGTACACAACATGGTCGAGGGGATCCGCACCGAAAGGTGCGCGTCACTAGGCCCTTACGGGCAGAGCCGCAAGGCCCAACAGAGGTGAAAAGCCTTGCACTAATTTCTGTCAACCGGGCTATTGAATGGACGTGAGCAGGTACCGGCCCAAAGCAAGGAACGCGATGCGTTCCGCGCTCTACCTCCCCGGCATGAATGCCGAGGTTTCACGCGCAACCTGATGACTGCCACCGTTGCCCAGCGGGTACAAAAGCGCCGTGCCACTTTGCGTTCATTGGGTCTGCGCCCCATACAGTTGTGGGTTCCTGATACCCGACGGGCTTCGTTTGCCCAAGAGTGCCTGCGCCAATCACAACTCCTGCGCCAAGACCCACAAGAAAATGAATTGCTGCGTTTGACGGAGGCCGCTGCCCTTGATACAGAGGGCTGGAATTGAGCCAGCGCGGCGATTTGGTGACCATTGCCTTACAGGGAGATTTTGGCAAGCCCCGTCCAGCGCTGGTCATTCAGTCCGATTTTTTTAAGGCCCACCCTTCCGTCACGGTATTGCCAGTAACCAGCGATGTGCGCGACACCCCATTGTTCAGGGTATCTATCGGGCCTGGCTCTGGCACTGGTTTGCTCAAACCATCGCAAGTCATGGTCGATAAGTCCATGACGGTTGCACGCGACAAGCTGGGGGCCACTTTTGGGCGCGCAGACGATGCCACCATGCTAGAAGTTGAGCGCTGTTTGGCTGTGTTTTTAGGTATCGCCAGTTAATCCATCGGGGGAGAACTCTCATTGTTCGCGCCAACTCGGGCGAGAAAATTAGAATCTGACCCTCATTTTTCTACGCTTGACAATGGCGCATGATTCTATCAAACTAGACAGATAACCAGTTAAAAAGGAGATGCGCCATGCACATTTGGCCGGTTCAAGATGCCAAAGCACGCTTTAGTGAATTTTTGGATGCCTGCCTTGCACAAGGCCCGCAAACTGTCACGCGCCGAGGCATAGAGGCTGCTGTATTGGTGCCCGTGCAAGAGTGGCAGCGCCTACAAGCGGCAGCACGCCCCTCACTTAAGCAGTTGCTGCTGGCGGAACATACGGGCACCGAACTCACCCTGCCGCCACGCGGCCAAGCGCAGCGCCGCCCCATCGTGCCGCAAGCATAAGCACCGTTCTGCAATACCTACGCAAATCTAATCATTTCTGATTAAATCTACCGCTTGCTTCCTGCTTCACAGAGGCCGGTTTCACTCGGGTCTTACGACCCAAGCCAGCGCCTTCCTCTCCACAGGCTG
>NZ_JAQUCA010000035.1 GCF_028686475.1 Giesbergeria sp.
CAAGCGCCCGCTCTACTCGGCAATGAAGCCCGGATTAAGGCATCCGGGGCGCTGGGTCTGGTCAACCCGAACTTGCAAAGCTTTCGCCTTCCAAGCTCCGACCTTCAGGTCGGGGTAGTTGACTACAAGGTTGCGCGTGAAACCTCGGCATTCATGCCAGAACTTTACCCACATCTTTGTAACTATTTGATTTTTTATAGACTTTTTTAGTGGCAAACTAGAATCACAAGTTAATTAAATCAATAGCTTATGTGAGATGTGGGTAAAGACAAGAGTGGTGAGCCAAGCCTTGGGGGAGAACGACCGCAAACTACTCTAGAGCTTGAGTTGGGGCATGCGGCGCAACCCCGAGGACTGGAGTGCCAAGCAATTGGCCAAGACCTTGAACGAACGCTTGGAGGCGGGTGGTGCGCGGGATGCTGGACAAGCGCAGCAACGCCTATGTGGAGGCCATGAATGGCTTGCTCCAGCAGGCCAAGCGCGCAGCCAGAGGGTTCAGGACAGCCAGCAACTTTATCGCTATCGCGTATTTGCGTATGTCCAAGCTCCAGCATTTGCCGCCCAACCCGTTGCAACCGGCCATGCCGCAGTCAGGCCCACTGGTACACCGCTGTCTTTGATGTTGTCAAGTTCCACACAAAACGACGAAGAATCCATGAACACCAAAGTTTTACACGCCATCGCGGTAAATTTTGGCATTGGCCAAGGCTTGGCCTTGGCTGTCCTTGGCCGATAGCAGCGGGGCCATGCCAATATCGGGCCAAGCGATGGCCAGATCGGGGTCATTCCAGGCGATGCAGCACTCGTGCTGGGGGGCGTAGTAATCGGTGGTTTTGTACAGAAACTCTGCGCTATCGCTCAGCACCAAGAAACCGTGGGCAAAACCGGGGGGTACCCACAGTTGGCGGTGGTTGTCGGCACTGAGCTCGGCCCCCACCCATTGGCCAAAGGTGGGCGAGCTTTGGCGGATGTCCACCGCCACATCAAACACCGCCCCCTGCACTACACGCACTAGCTTGCCTTGGGCCTGCTCAATTTGGTAGTGCAGGCCGCGCAACACGCCCTTGGCACTGCGGCTATGGTTGTCTTGCACAAAGGCATGTGCCGTACCGGTGGCCTCGTTGAAGACACTTTGGTTAAAACTTTCGTAAAAAAAGCCGCGTGCATCACCAAACACTTTGGGTTCAATCAGCACAACTTCAGGAATACGCAGACGGGTCGCTTGCATGGCGTGGTACCTCAATAAATTTTTTCTTGCAACAGGCGCAGCAGGTACTGACCGTAGCCGTTCTTACGCAGCGGTTGTGCCAATTGCTCTAACTGGGCCACGTCAATCCAACCATGCCGCCACGCGATTTCTTCCGGGCAAGCGATTTTCAAACCTTGGCGGCGCTCTAAGGTGGCAATGAACTGGCCCGCATCCAACAAACTGTCGTGGGTGCCGGTATCGAGCCAAGCGTAACCCCGGCCCATGATTTCAACGTTGAGCTGGCTTTGCTCTAAATACAGACGGTTAAGGTCGGTGATTTCCAACTCACCGCGTGGCGAGGGTTGCAAGTGCTTGGCCAACTCGACCACTTGGTTGTCGTAAAAATACAGCCCTGTGACGGCATAGTTGGATTTGGGGGCTGTGGGCTTTTCTTCTAACGATAGCACCTTGCCGCTGGTATCAAACGCGGCCACACCGTAGCGCTCGGGGTCGTGTACGTGGTAAGCAAACACGCTCGCGCCTTCGGTGCGCGCATGGGCGCGCGCCAACAGGTGATGGAAGTCGTGGCCGTAAAAAATGTTGTCACCCAGCACCAAGGCGCTGGGGTTGTTGCCGACAAACTCTTCACCAATGATGAAGGCTTGGGCCAGCCCGTCGGGGCTGGGTTGCACGGCGTATTGTAGGTTGACACCCCATTGGCTGCCATCGCCCAGCAGTTGCTCAAAGCGTGGGGTATCTTGTGGCGTACTGATGATGAGGATGTCACGAATGCCCGCCAGCATCAGGGTGCTGAGGGGGTAATAGACCATCGGTTTGTCGTACACCGGCAGCAGTTGCTTGCTAACGGCCAAAGTGGCCGGGTGCAATCGGGTGCCGGAGCCTCCGGCGAGGATGATGCCTTTGCGTGTAGTCATGGTGTAGGGGTAATCAAAGAATTTCAGCCAACATGCGGGCCACGCCTTGTTGCCAATCGGGCAAGCGCAGGCCAAAGGTGTCTTGCAGCTTGCGCGTGCTGAGGCGCGAGTTGTGCGGGCGCTTGGCCGGTGTCGGAAAGGCACTGGTAGGCACGGGTGCGACTTCGGTGGCTTGAATGGGCAAGGCGGGGGCCAGTTGACGCGCCTGCTCAATCACAAATTGGGCGTATTGGTTCCAGTTGGTCTGGCCAGCGGCCACGCAGTGGTACAGGCCCCCATCTTGGGGGTGCTGTTGCAGATGGGCAATGGCGTGGGCCGTGACGTCGGCCAGCAGGTCGGCCCCAGTGGGTGCGCCCCATTGGTCGTCAATCACGGTCAGGCTGGCCCGTTCTTGCGCGAGGCGCAGCATGGTTTTGGCGAAGTTGCCACCCCGAGCCGCATAGACCCAGCTGGTACGCAAAATCAGATGCTGGCAGCCAGATTGCTGAATCAGCTGTTCGCCTTCGAGTTTGGTACGGCCATAGACGCTCAAAGGGCCGGTGGCATCTTGCTCTACCCACGGGCGGCTGCCGCTGCCATCAAACACATAATCGGTACTGTAGTGAATCAGCCATGCGCCCAGTTGTGCGGCCTCTTGGGCCAGTACACCGGGGGTGGTGGCGTTGAGCAAGCGCGCCAGTTCAGGCTCGCTCTCGGCTTTGTCCACTGCGGTGTGGGCCGCTGCATTCACGATAACGTCCGGGCGCAAGGCACGCACGGTGTCAGCGATGCCTGCCGGGTTGCTGAAATTGCCGCAATGCTCGGCGCTGTCGTGGTCTAGGGCCGTGACTTGGCCCAAGATAGACAGACTGCGTTGCAGTTCCCAGCCAACTTGGCCGCCTTTGCCGAAAAGTAGGATATTCATGTGGCCCCCTGCGTAGCATATTGCTTATTCACCCAGTCGCGGTAAGCGCCAGTCTGCACGTTCGCGACCCACTCGGCGTTCTCCAAATACCAGGCCACGGTTTTGCGGATGCCGGTGTCAAAGGTTTCGGCGGGCTTCCAACCCAGTTCACGTTCAATTTTGCGCGCGTCAATGGCATAGCGCCGGTCGTGGCCGGGGCGGTCTTGCACGTAGGTGATTTGGCTGGTGTAGCTTTGGCCATCGGGGCGTGGGCGCAACTCGTCCAGCAAGGCACAGACGGTGTTGACGATGTCGATGTTGGGCTTTTCGTTCCAGCCGCCCACGTTGTAGGTTTCGCCCAGTTGCCCAGCGTCCAGCACGCGGCGGATGGCGCTGCAATGGTCTTTGACATACAGCCAGTCGCGCACCTGCATTCCATCGCCATATACGGGCAGGGGTTTGCCTGCCAGCGCATTCACAATCATCAGCGGAATCAGCTTCTCGGGGAAGTGGTAGGGGCCGTAATTGTTGGAGCAGTTGGTGGTAAGCACCGGTAGGCCGTAGGTGTGGTGCCAAGCACGCACCAAGTGGTCGCTGGCAGCTTTGCTGGCCGAATAGGGGCTGTTAGGCTCGTAGGTATGCTCTTCGGTAAACGGGGGGGCTTCTTTGCTCAGGCTGCCATAGACTTCGTCGGTACTGACGTGCACAAAGCGGAAGGCTGCTTTGTTGTCGGTAGGCAGTGCCTGCCAGTAGTGGCGCACCGCCTCCAGCAGGCGAAAAGTACCCACCATGTTGGTTTGAATAAAGTCTTCGGGGCCGTGGATGGAGCGGTCCACGTGGCTCTCGGCGGCGAAGTTAATCACTGCGCGCGGCTGGTGCTGGGCCAACAGCTGCGCCAACAGTGCGGTATCGCCAATGTCACCCTGCACAAAAATATGGCGTGCATCACCTTGCAAGCTGGCCAAGTTGTTCAGGTTGCCTGCGTAGGTGAGTTTATCGAGGTTGATAACCGGCTCGTTGTTGTTTGCCAGCCAGTCGAGGACGAAGTTGGCGCCGATAAAGCCTGCGCCGCCAGTGACAAGAATCATGGTGTGTGGGTGTGTGAGTGAATATGGGGTAAGTGCCAAGCGGCTAAGGTTTGCATTATCGTATCTTTGGGGGCAACAGAGGATGGCCTTGCCGTACCAAGGGGGTAGCCACGTGTTATTTAAACTGGGTCAGAAAATTTTACTGAACGCAAAGTAGTTTCACACTGATGAAAAAAGAAGAAAAGCAAGGTTTCGGCGACCACACACCCATGATGCAGCAGTACTTTCGCCTCAAGGCCGAGTACCCCGACACCTTGTTGCTGTACCGCATGGGCGATTTTTACGAGTTGTTCTATGCCGATGCCGAAAAAGCAGCACGCTTGTTAGACATCACCCTGACGCAGCGTGGCCAATCGGCCGGTCAGCCCGTCATCATGGCCGGGGTGCCGTTCCATGCGCTAGAAAACTACCTGGCCCGCTTGATTAAATTGGGCGAATCGGTAGCCATTTGCGAGCAGGTGGGCGATGTAGCCAGCGCCAAAGGGCCGGTCGAGCGCAAGGTGGTGCGCGTGGTCACACCGGGCACCCTCACCGATGCCGAATTGTTGTCCGACAAAACCGAAGCCCTGCTGCTGGCACTGCACCAAGGCCCACGCGCGCGCTATGGGCTGGCATGGATGAGCGTCACCCAAGGCGTGGTGCATTTGGCCGAATGCACGCCAGACGAGTTGCCCGCATGGCTGGCGCGCATCACGCCCAGCGAGGTCGTTTACAGCGCTGGCAGCAGCGAGCGTTTTGAGCAGCAATTAACCCAGCTGCGCCAAAGCGGCTGTTTTCAGTGCCCCATCAGCCCACGCCCCGATTGGCAGTTTGACCCCGCCTTGGGCTTGCGCCAACTGTTGGCCCAACTGGGGGCGGCCAGCTTGCACGGTTGGGGCGCGCAAGAGTTGGCCCAAGCCCATGCTGCCGCTGGTGCCTTGTTGCAATACGCCGAACACACCCAAGGCCGGGCCTTGACGCATATTCAGCAACTCCAAGTGCAGCGCTCCGGTGATTTAATAGACCTGCCCGCCAACACCCGGCACAATTTAGAACTGGTCAAAACCCTGCGGGGTGACGATGCGCCCACATTGCTGTCTTTGTTAGACACCTGCATGACCGGCATGGGCAGCCGTCTGCTGAAAAACTGGTTGCTAGAACCCCAGCGCGAGCGCACCCAAGCCCGCGCCCGTTTGGCGGCTATCCGTGTGCTGCAAGGGCCACAAGGCAGCGGCCCGTGGCAAGCGCTGCGCGATGGCCTCAAGGGCATCAGCGATGTAGAACGCATCAGCGCCCGCATTGCCCTGCGCCAAGTGCGCCCGCGTGAGTTGCTGGCGCTGGGTAAAACCTTGCAAAAAACCGAACTGTTGGCCCTGCTGCCCGTAGGATTGGATGCCTATTTAGACCACATCGCCCAAGACTTGCAAGTACCACCGGCCTGCGCCACCCTGTTGCAAGCGGCGATTGCGCCAGAGCCTGCGGCCTTGGTGCGCGATGGCGGTGTGATCGCCGACGGGTTGGATGCTGAACTGGATGAGTTGCGCGCCATCCAAAGCAATTGCGATGCCTTTTTGTTGGACTTGGAAAGCCGCGAGCGCAGTCGCACCGGCATTGCCAACTTGCGCGTGCAGTTCAATAAAGTGCATGGCTTTTACATTGAAGTTACGCAGGGCCAAGCCAGCAAAGTGCCGGATGATTACCGCCGCCGCCAAACGCTCAAAAACGCCGAGCGCTACATTACCCCCGAACTCAAAGCCTTTGAAGACAAAGCCCTGTCGGCACAAGAGCGCGCCTTGGCACGCGAAAAATGGCTGTATGAGCAACTGTTAGAGCAATTGCAAACCTATGTGCCCGCCCTGAGCCGCATGGCGCGAGCGCTGGCGGCATTGGATGTGTTGTGCTGTTTGGCCGAGCGCGCCCTGACCCTGCATTGGTGCGCCCCTGAGTTCAGCCCCGAGCCTTGCATTGAGATTGAGGCTGGGCGGCATCCGGTAGTGGAAGCCCGGCTGGCGCAAACGTCCAGCGGCAGCTTTATGGCCAACCACACCCGCTTGAATCCGAATACGCGCCTGCAAATCATTACTGGCCCCAACATGGGCGGTAAATCGACCTACATGCGCCAAGTGGCTTTGATTGTGCTGCTGGCCAGCATGGGCAGTTATGTACCTGCCAGTGCCTGCCGCATTGGGCCAATCGATGCCATCCATACCCGCATTGGAGCCGCCGATGATTTGGCCAATGCCCAATCCACCTTTATGTTGGAGATGGTCGAAGCCGCGCAAATTTTGCACGCTGCCACGCCGCACAGTCTGGTGTTAATGGACGAAATTGGCCGTGGCACCAGCACTTTTGACGGGCTGGCTCTGGCCAGTGGCATTGCCAGCTACCTGCACGATAAAACCAAAGCCTTCACCCTGTTTGCCACGCACTACTTTGAATTGACCGAGCTGCCCGCACAAGCGCGCCATGCCGTGAATTGGCATCTTAGCGCCGCTGAATCTGGCCACGACATTGTGTTTTTGCACGAGCTGCAAAGTGGCCCGGCCAGCCGCAGTTATGGCATTCAGGTGGCTAAATTGGCGGGTATTCCGGCTGCCGTGCTGCACCATGCGCGCCACACTTTGCAAACCTTGGAGGAGCGCGCCAGCGCCCAGCAAGCCCAAGTGGATTTATTTGCTGCACCGCCAGCGCCAGCACCCAGTAGCCCCAGCCCGCTAGAGGCCGCTCTGGCCCAATTGCAACCCGATGCCCTCAGCCCGCGCGAGGCTTTAGAAGCACTGTACCAACTCAAACGGCTGGCGCAGGGCTTGCCTTGACTTGGTTGCGCCCGGCGGCTTTGGCATGGTAGAGGGCTTGGTCAGCGGCTTGCAGCAGTTGCTCGGTGCTGGTGTGGCCATCGGCCACAGCAATCGCCACGCCAAAGCTGGCCGTGACATACCCGCAATCGTGCAGGGCGTGGTCAATGTGGGCGTTTTCAATCGCTAAGCGTAGTTTTTCGGCCAGTTGTTCTAGGCCGCGTAAATCGGTGGTGGGCGCAATCACGGCAAATTCTTCGCCACCATAACGGGCGGCTAAATCACTTGGGCGCCGCACTTGCTCGGCCAGTATGTGCGCTATTTGGCGCAAGCAATGGTCTCCGGCGACGTGACCATAGTGGTCGTTGTAGCGTTTGAAATAATCAATATCCAGCATGATGAGGCCCAGCGGCTGGCCGGTGCGCCGTGCGCGTGACCACTCCTCGGCCAGCACCTCGTCAAAGCAGCGCCGGTTGGCCAAGCCGGTCAGGCCATCGGTGTGGGATTGGTTGGACAACTCGTGGTTGGCGGCCTCTAGGGCGGCGGTGCGTTCGGCCACTTGGGCTTCTAGGTTTTGCGTGTAGTTACGCATACGCTCGCTCATAATGCCCAAAGCATGGGACAGCGCCCCCACTTCGGCCATCGGGCTGTGCAAGCCCGGTTGCGGGCTGCTCCAGCGGCCTTGGCCTAGTTGCTCGGCCCATTGGCCCAAGGCTTCTAAGGGGGCAGCCATCCATTTACTCAGGCCCCAAGCAGCAACCATGCTCACTATCACCAAGGTGATTAACAAGCCCGCCATGTGGCCAAACAGATGGTCACTGGGGGCAGTAAAACGGCTTTGGGGCAGAGCCACCCCAATGCGGAGCAGCGGGCCATCGGGCAGCTGGTAAGTCCACCAATCGAGCAGATAAGGCTCGCTCTGAATTGCTTGCGTGGCGCGCCCTTTGGCTTGGCTTTGCGCCGCCATGCGCTGGCCTAGCGTGCGAATGACAGGATGTTGGCTTTGGGAGGCCCGAATGCGTACCGCCTTGCCATCTTCTAGGTGGTAAAGTGGGTCCACGGTCGAGGTGGCCAGCAAAGCCCCATCGGCATCGGCCAGCAGCGCTACGCCGCCCAGTTGTTGGGTAGTCTCGGCCAATAAACGGCGCAATTGCACCAAGGCAACATCCGCCGTCAGTACCCCGGCAAATTGGCCTTGGGCGTTGTGCAGCGGGGCGGCCATGCCGATGCCCATCGCCTCGTAAGCGCCTTGGGGGTCTTGGATGGCATAACGGTAGGCTGGGTACCAATGAAAGTCTGCACCGTGGATGGCCGATTGAAACCAAGGCCGGGTGCGCGCGTCAAAATACGGGTTGGCACGCCCTATCAGTGCGCCGCGCTGCTGATGGTCGGTAATGCGGTAAATGGACATGATGCGCCCATCGCTGAGTGGCGCATGGAGCATTCTGAGGCTCTTGTCGGTGCCCAAGGGCGGGCGACTGACGGCAAAATACTCTCCTTGGGCATTGCCCATTGACAAAAAGGTGAGCAGCGGCTGGCTACGCAATTGTTGCAAGAAAACCGGCAACAGGCGCTCTTGGTCTTGGGGCTGCAATAAGCCCGCCTTAAACAGCTGCACATTCAACGACAGCACCTGCTGCGGTACGGAAAAAAATTCTACGACTTTGTCGTAGATGCGGGCACTGACCTCGCGTGCGAGGCGCTCTTGGTATTGCACGGCAGACTGTTGTGCGGTGCGATAAGAAAACCAGCCATGCACCAGCAGCAGCGGCACCAACACCACCAATAGCACGAGCAACAACAAGTGTTGCAAACTCAGGCGGCGTGCTAAATGGAACATGTTGAAAATATAGCGCCGCTACTGCAAGCCTGAACACCTTATTTTGGCTTTATTTGGCCCTTATTGAGGCTTTAGCTGGCGCTGCCCAAACTCAAACCCGCATGTTCGCGCAGGGGATGGAAGTGGATTTTCGGAAAACGCTCTTGCGCCAAGCGCACATCGTAGGGGCTGGTACACAAATAGGCCAGGGTGTCGGCGGCATCGTGGGCCAAGCGCAGCGGGTAGGCATCGGTAAAGGCGCGCAGGTCGGCGGGGCTGTCGGCGGTAATCCAGCGTGCGCCGGTGTATTGGCAACTCTCTAGCCGCACATCGCAGTCGTATTCGGCCTTTAATCGGTGTTGCACCACTTCAAACTGCAATTGGCCAATCGCCCCCAGCAGCATGTTGCCGCCGGTATCGGGCTTGAAGACTTGAATCGCCCCTTCTTCGCCCAACTGGGCCAAACCTTGCTGCAATTGCTTGGTACGCAGCGGGTTTTTGAGCACCACGGTCATAAACATTTCTGGCGCAAAGAAGGGCAGGCCGGTAAATTGCAAACTTGCGCCATCGGTAATGGTGTCGCCCAATTGCACGCCACCGTGGGTGGTAAAACCGATGATGTCACCCGCATAGGCTTCTTCTACCGCTTCGCGGCGCTGGCTCATAAAGGTGACTACGCTGGTCGGGCGCAATTCTTTGCCGCTTCGTTGTACCTTCAGCTTCATGCCGGGCTGATAACGGCCCGAGGCCACGCGCACAAAAGCGATGCGGTCGCGGTGGTTGGCATCCATGTTGGCTTGCACCTTGAATACCACCCCGGCAAAGCCCTCGTCCTCGGGCTGGATGGTTTTGACCACCGGCTGCTTGTTCACCACCAAGGTGCTAACACGTGGGCCGGGGGAAGGGGCCATGTCCACCAGCGCATCCAGCACTTCCATCACGCCAAAGTTATTGACACCGGAGCCAAAAAACACCGGCGTGAGTTTGCCAGCCAAAAAGGCTTCGTGGTCCCAAGTGGGTGATGCACCTACCGCCAGTTCCATGCTCTCCAGCGCCGTATCGAATTCGCTGCCGAAACGGGCGCGCAGCGTGTCCACTTCGGTCAGGGGGATGGCTTCAAAGTCTTGTGGGCGGCGTTCGCTGCCCGCTTCAAACACCGTCATGGTTTGGTTGCGCAAGTTGATGATGCCGCCAAAACGCTTGCCTTGGCCCACTGGCCATGTCATGGGGCAGCAGGGCATGCCCAGTTCGCGTTCGACTTCGTCCATGATGTCCAGCGGGTCGCGCACCTCGCGGTCCATCTTGTTGACGAAGGTGATGATGGGCGTATCGCGCTGGCGGCACACCTCAATCAGGCGACGGGTTTGCGATTCGACACCGTTGGCAGCATCAATCACCATCAAGGCCGAGTCCACGGCGGTCAGCACGCGGTAGGTATCTTCCGAGAAGTCTTTGTGGCCGGGGGTGTCGAGCAGGTTAATCACATGTTCGCGGTACAGCATTTGCATGACCGAAGAGGCCACCGAAATGCCGCGCTGCTTCTCGATTTCCATCCAGTCCGACGTGGCATGGCGGCTGGCCTTGCGCCCTTTCACAGCCCCGGCAATTTGGATCGCGCCCGAAAACAGCAACAGCTTTTCGGTCAGCGTGGTTTTACCCGCATCCGGGTGGGAAATGATGGCAAAGGTACGGCGGCGCCGGGTTTCGGGGGCGTAAGACACAGGGGGTAATTCCAGAGAGGCAGAAGGGGGCTGGTGGCTGCAGCCTAGGCAGTGACCACCAAGGTAAGGCCGGGCAGTGCTGCAGGCCAAATAGATGGCCTCAATTTTACCGACCAGCGGCAATGCGAGAATTGACCCTAGCCAGGCCGTTAGCCGCCTATTACTTCTTGGAGGATTGACAACACCATGAACCAACTCGACGCACTCAAACAGTTCACCACCGTGGTGGCCGATACCGGCGATTTTCACCAGCTGGCGCAATTCAAGCCACAAGATGCCACCACCAATCCATCCTTGATTTTGAAAGCGGTGCAAAAAAGCGAATACGCCCCGCTGCTCCAGCAAACGGTAGAACAATGGCGTGGCCGTGATTTGGGCGAAATCATGGACCGCTTGTTGGTGCGTTTTGGTTGCGAAATTTTGTCGCACATTCCGGGGCGTGTCTCGACCGAGGTGGATGCCCGCCTGAGTTTTGACACCAGTGCCACCATCACCCGCGCCGAGCGCATCATCGAGCTGTACCAAGCCCAAGGCATCCACATTGACCGGGTACTCATCAAAATTGCTGCCACTTGGGAGGGCATTGAAGCCGCACGCCAATTGGAGCAACGTGGCATCCACACCAACTTGACGCTGCTGTTCTCTTTCGCCCAAGCCGTGGCCTGTGGTCAAGCCAAAGTGCAATTGATTTCGCCGTTTGTGGGGCGGATTTACGATTGGTACAAAAAGCAAGCCGGCAGCAGCTGGGACGAGGCCGCGATGGCGGGCGTAAATGACCCCGGCGTGCAGTCGGTGCGTGCTATTTATAACCATTACAAGCACTTTGGTATTGCCACCGAAGTCATGGGGGCCAGTTTCCGCAACGTCGGGCAGATTACTGCCTTGGCCGGTTGCGATTTGCTCACCATCGCCCCCGATTTGTTGGCCCAATTAGCGGCTACCGAGGCACCGCTACCACGCCAGCTAGACCCTGATGCAGCGCGCGCCTTGGATTTGCCCGCCGTGAACTACGACGAGGCAGGCTTCCGCTACGCCCTGAATGCCGATGCGATGGCGACTGAAAAACTGGCCGAAGGCATTCGCGCTTTTGCTGCCGATGCCATCAAGCTGGAACAACTGATGCTGGCGGCCTGAATGCCAGTGCAGCAGCAAGATATTAGGCTGGGACAACGCACCCGCTGCGACCAAACCCCCGCTTGGGCCGCTTTACAGGCCCATTTTGCCGATGCAGGGCAGCATTTGGATGTACGCCAAGCCTTTGCCACCGACCCCGAGCGTTACCGCCGCTTCAGCCAAGAAGCGCCGCATGTGTTTGCCGATTTATCGCGCAACCGCATCGATGCCCATACCGAGGCTTTGTTGTTCCAATTGGCGCGCCAATGCGGGCTGGAGCAGCAACGCCAAGCGATGTGGCAGGGCGAGCGTATCAACCACACCGAGCAGCGCGCGGTGCTGCACCACCTGCTACGCCAACCGGCAGGAGTGGCGGTAGACCCTAGCCCGTCCATCGCCCAAGCGCAGCAAGAGGTGCAAACCACGCTCCAAGCCATGCTGGCCTACGCCGACAGCGTGCGCCAAGATGCCCAGATTACCGACATTGTGAGTATCGGCATTGGCGGCTCGGGCTTGGGACCGTCGATGGCCGTCACCGCCTTGGAGGAGCATTGGCAAACCGGCCAGCGCGTGCATTTTGTCTCTAACGTCGATGGCATGGAGCTGGGCAGTTTGTTGCGCCGCTTGCGCCCTGAGAGTACGCTGTTTTTGATTGCCTCCAAAACCTTCACCACCGCCGAAACGATGGTGAATGCCCACGCGGCACGCGATTGGTTTGTGGCCCACGGTGGCAGCACTGATAGCCATGCGGCTTTGCCCTTGGCACGCCATTTTGCCGCCCTGACCACCAACATCGATGCGGCGCGTGGCTTTGGTATTACCACCACCTTTGGGTTTTGGGATTGGGTGGGTGGGCGCTTTTCGCTCTGGTCAGCCATTGGCCTACCGATTGCCATTGCCGTCGGTAGCACGGTGTTTCGGCAATTGTTGGCGGGTGCCCATGCCATGGACGAGCATTTTTACCATGCACCGCTAGAACAAAATTTGCCGGTGCGTTTGGGCCTGTTGGATATTTGGTACCGCAATTTTCACGGCTTTGGCAGCCGCTGCATTGCACCGTACAGCCACGGCTTGCGCCGCCTCTCGGCCTATTTGCAACAGCTAGAAATGGAAAGCAACGGCAAAGGTGCCGACTGGCGCGGCCAGCCCTTGCCTTATGCGACCTCGCCCGTGGTGTGGGGCGAGCCTGGCACCAACGGCCAGCACGCTTTTTTCCAGATGATTCACCAAGGGCAGGACATCATCCCGGTAGAGTTTATTGTGCTGCGCCAAGCCGGGCGCGATTTACCTGAGCAACATCCGCGCTTGGTAGCCAACGCCTTGGCCCAAGCCCAAGCCTTGCTGTTAGGGCGCGACAGCCCCTGCGGGCATCGCCACTTTGGTGGTAACCGGCCCAGCACGGTGCTGTTGCTGGAGCGCTTGGATGCGACCTCCTTAGGCGCTTTGCTGGCGTTGTACGAACACCGGGTGTTTGTCAGTGGCGCACTCTGGGGGATTAACAGCTTTGACCAGTGGGGGGTAGAGTTGGGCAAACAATTGGCCTCTCACATCGAGCCACGCTTGGCCAGTGGGGAGGTGCAGGGCCTCGACCCGGCCACCGCAGGCTTGGTGCAGCGTTTGCGCGCCCCTGTTGGCACTACAGTTGCACAGAAAGGGCCACACTGAGCTTAATCCGCTGGCCCTGTATTCGGATTCGTGGCCGCGCGGATGGCTGTTACCTTATACGCGCCATGAGGTCGCTCCACGGTAAATTCCACTTTATCACCCACTTTCAGCCCGTCTAGCCATTGTGGTTCTGCCACTGGAAACACCATTGTCATGGCGGGCATGTTCAAGTGCGGGATTGGCCCGTGGCGCAGCGTGATTTTTCCCTGCGCTGGGTCTAGTTTGCGAACTTCGCCCAAGGTCATGGCAGCGGGTGCTTGGCTGGCACTGCTGTCATAGCAGTAGTCGTGGTCGTGGTCAGTGTGGGAGGGGGTGTTGGTTTGTGCGGCTAATGGCAAGGCCATAGCCAGCACGCCAGCGGTCAGGAAGTAACGAATTTGCATGTACATGGTGTTTTACCTTTTCAGTGGGATGGATGTTGGTGTTGCGGGCCGGGTTTACGTACTTGTACGCTTGGGCCGTTGTGGGGCGTAGTGGTGCGGGCGCGGGGTGCTTCGGTCAGTGGGCCAGTGTATTCGTGCGCCAAAGTGCCAGGTGGGTGGGCATAGGGGCCGGGGTCGCGGTAGTCACCGGGGGCTTGTTGGTCACGCACTTTCACCACGCTGAACATGCCGCCCATACCAATCGGGCCAAACGGGCCTTGGCCGGTCATCATCGGCAGGGTGTTATCAGGCAGCGGCATTTCCATCTCGGCCATTTCGTGCATCCCTTTTTCTCCCATCGGCATATAGTCCGGAATCAAGCGGGCAATGCGTTCGGCCAAGTCCTGTTGCTTGACCCCTATCATGTTGGGCACACCGTGGCCCATCGCGTTCATGGTGTGGTGTGATTTGTGACAGTGGATAGCCCAATCTCCGGCCAGTGCATCAAACTCGATACAGCGCATTTGGCCCACGCCAATATCGGTGGTGACTTCAGGCCAGCGGGCGCTGGGGCGTACCCAGCCGCCATCCGTGCCCGTCACTTCAAAATGCGGCCCGTGCATGTGAATCGGGTGGTTGGTCATGGTCAGGTTGCCAACGCGAATACGCACCCGGTCGCCCGTTCGGGCTACTAGTGGGTCAGTGCCCGGAAAGGCCCGGCTGTTCCATGTCCAGAGGTTGAAGTCCAACATGGTATTGACCCGTGGTGTGGTGCTGCCGGGTTGGATGTCATAGGCATTGAGCAGAAAGCCAAAGTCACGGTCTACCCGCAGTGCGCGTGGGTCTTTGGGATGCACGATAAACATGCCCATCATGCCCATTGCCATTTGCACCATTTCATCGGCGTGTGGGTGGTACATGAAAGTGCCCGAGCGTTGCAGCACAAACTCATAAACAAAGGTTTTGCCCACGCCAATTGGGGGCTGCGTCAGGCCCGCTACGCCGTCCATGCCCGAAGGCAGCAGCAAGCCATGCCAATGCACGGTCGTGACTTCGGGCAGTTTGTTGGTGACGAAGATGCGTACCCGGTCGCCTTCTACCGCTTCGATGGTCGGGCCGGGGCTTTGACCGTTATAGCCCCACAGGCGGGCGTTCATGCCGGGGGCGATTTCGCGCAACACCGGCTCGGCCACCAAGTGGAATTCTTTCACCCCATCCTTCATGCGCCACGGCAGTGACCAGCCATTGAGGGTAACCATCGGTTGAAACGGGCGGCCATTGGGGGGTGTGGGCGGTATCTGCATACTGGCCGAGGTTTGCACAGCCGCCTCGGGCAGCGAGGCCGCGCCAACACGGCTGACAACGGCTGCGCCCAACACGGACGCACCAGCGGTTTTGAAAAAGTGACGGCGGTTGTTCATGGTGGGCCTTTCAGTGGGCGGCGGGACGGTTGTTGTTGCTGCTAACACCAGAGACCGGCAGGGCGATAGCGCCGGGCGAGCGGCCACTCAGGCTGGCTTGCAATTGGGTTTCGGCCACCCAGTAATCGCGCTGGGCTTCAATGGCAGCATTGGCGGTTTGGATTTGGCTGCGTGCATCGGCCAACAGCTCAAAGACGCTGGCCAACATGCCGTTGTAGCGCAGTAGGGCCTGCTCGGCCATGCGCTGGCGCAGTGGCAGCGCGTGGTCACGGTAGTGTTGGGCCAAGCGGTAGGCGGTGTGGTAGCCTGAATAGGCTTCGCGCACTTCGGATTGCGCTTGGATGGCTACCTGCGCCGCTTGGTGGAGCGCCTGCATATAAACCGCTTCGGCCCGCGCCAGTCGGGCTTGGCCAAAATCAAACAAGGGCAGCTCTAACTCGACTTCGTAGCCGTTATGGCGGGGTTCGCCGCTGGCACTCTGGTTTTTGTGGCCCAAATGCAGCACGTTGATAAAGCGTGTGGCTTGGCTCAGGCCCAAACTGCGTGCTGTGGCACTGGCGTTTTGTTGTGCTATTTGCACATCTAGGCGCTGACGCAGTGCGGTTTGTTCTAGGGCTTGGGCTGCCATCGGTTCAGCTGGTAGCGCTGGCAGTTGCTCGGGCAGACGAAAATCGCGCTGGGCCGCACTCAAGCCCAATAATCGGCTGAGTTTTTCTCGGCTGGCCAGCGCTTGGTGTTGGGCGCGTTGCCATTGGGCCTTGGCCTCGGCTTGTTCGGCTTGCACGCGCATCTGTTCCAGTGGGCTGAAGTGCCCAGCGGCTACCATGCGCTGGGCCAATTCACCGGCAATGTCGGCCGCTTCTTGCAGCTGTGCTTGTCCGCGTAGCAATTGCTCGGCGGCTACGGCCTCAAAATAACTGCGTCGCACTTCGGCGGCCAAAGCCACAGCCTCGGCGGCGGCGTGCAACTGGGTTTGCGCCAAACGTTCGGACTCCAAGCGCTGCTGCAATGGCCATGTGAGGAGTCCCAATAGGTTAAAACTGACACCACGTTCGATTTCTACACCGTCTGGGCCAGACATGCGCGCAAAGCTGAAAGATGGATTGGGTAAACGTGCAGCACGCACCCAGTCGGCCTCGGCAATGCCTAACTGGGCCAGTTGCGCTTGCAGGCCCCGGTTTTGCAGCAGTGCCAGTTGCACTGCACTATCGGCACTGAGCGCTTGGGCCAGCAGTTGGGCTACTTGTGTGGTTCTGGCCTCGCTTTGTTGGGCCGAAGTGCGCCAAGAAGCCACTGTATAGCCCGTGCGCTGCTGTGTCATGTCTGCTACGGCAGCCAAGCCTCCATCGTCTGACAGACTGGCGCAGCCACTCAAGGCCAGCAAGGCCAGCAAGGCCAACGTGGACACCACACCACCATGCCGCACCGAGAGGCGCGGGGGCGAAGAAAAATAGTTCATTTTGAAAAATACCGCTGAAAGTCTTGCGCGCTTATGAGGCCCGCAGAAACAAAACCATGCCCGGATGCACAGGGCAAACCTTGGCTCCCGTGCTGGGAGCCACCCTAGGCTTCAGAGGTATCTGGGTGGGCGCTCTTGAGCCGGCCACTCAAACGTCAAGGCTGGCAGTAACAGCGGAGGAAAATGCGCTAACCCCAAGGCCCACGGGGCCAAGGTAGGCGCTGAACCCACCACCCCCACCGAGACACAGCAGCCGTGCGTTTGGGCATCGCAAGCCGGGGAATGGGGTACCGCCTTATCGGCGCTTGCATGTTCGGACATAGACAACACAGGTGCATCAGCAGGTGCAGCACTATGCTGGCGGTGGGTTTCATGGCCCGAGCCGTGTTGGCTGCTGCTGGTAGCAGTGGGTGGGTGTTCTAGGCAATGCAGCAGCGCAGCAGTGCCACCGCGCCAAGGCAGCAGCAAAGCCAATAACAACACAAGCACAACCCGCCAGCAGTTCATAGTTTTATATCATAGCGCTGCATTGGGATTGCCGTCGGGGCTACTGGGACTGGCTGGGGCTGGCAGGCGCCGCTACCTTGCCCGGATAACTGCCTTGCTGGTACACCTCATCAATCAAAGAGCGCAACAACAGCAAATCGGGCGAACGGTCGTGTAGCCGCGTACTCATGATGATGGGCGAGACGGCGTTGGCTTCGGTTAAAGGCCGATAGACCACATCTTCGCGCCGCAGTTTTTGCACCCCAGCAGGCACGATGCACAGCCCCATGCCCGCCGCCACCAATCCCAAGGCGGTTTGCATCTCGTTCACCTCGTGTACCGTGCCCAATTCAATGCCCAAATCGTGGCAAATGGACAACACTTGGTCGGCATAACTGGGCCGGGGTTGGCACGGATAAATCAGCAGCGGGTAGGGTTTGATAGCCGTCAAGCTGATGGGGCTGCTGTCTGCCGCCAAGGGATGCTCACAGGGCATAGCCAACACCAAGGGTTCTTGGCGCAGCACCTCGCGTTTCACGTTCGGCCCTTCTAGGCGCACGCGGCCAAAACCGACATCAATGCACCCGGCATTCAAATCCTAAATTTGCTGCACCGAAGTGCGCTCTAACAACACCAACTCGGTGTGTGGTTGCGTGGCGCGGAACATCCGCACGATGTGCGGCAACGCCCCGTACATGGTAGAGGCGGCAAAGCCCAGCACCAAACGCTTATCGGTTTGGGCAATGCGCCACGTCATGGCGATGGTTTCGTGGAACTGCTCTAGCAAGCGCACGGCGCGGGCATAAAAAAAGCGCCCGGCCTCGGTCAGGTGCAGCGGGCGCGCCTCGCGGTCAATCAGTGCTTGGCCTATCTCCTCTTCCAGCTGCTGAATTTGGCGGATCAACGGTGGTTGCGAGATATGCAGCCGCTCGGCCGCACGGGTGAAGCTGCGCTCTTCAGCCACTGCCACGAAGTATTTGAGGTGTCGTAAGTCCATGCTATACCTTTGGTAGTGGTAAAATTACCAATGATTAATTATTTTAAGAAATTTAATGATTGAAGAAAAAATTGTTTATCTCTGTCGTTCATGCAAAAGTGACAATCTTGTAAAAAATGGTCACTCCATGAGTGGA
>NZ_JAQUCA010000056.1 GCF_028686475.1 Giesbergeria sp.
CCTCGTGCAGCAGGTTCATCTGCAGCAGTGCTTGCATGGGGCTCCTCCCCGGCAGGCGCTGACTTAATAGCGGGCGCCGACTGAACAGCACGGGTACGCGAGCGAGTTAACATGAGCATGGTGCCATCTCCAGGCACACCGACGCATGCAAGCACACAGCATGGGCTGCAGCTGCTAGCACGGGCCTCAGGGTCAGCAGGCACAGCATCACACTGTCCTAGGAGGTCCTGGGGAGTGTGGTCGCGGGGGTCTTGAGCATGGAGTGTTGGGTTGCGGCTTATTGGATCAGCCACGTTGGTAGAGCCTTTCTTATAGACAATCTGGAAGTGGAAACGGGCCAAAAATTGCACCCAGCGAGCTTGCCGGCGGGACAGAGTTTTCTGTGACTGTAAGTATGTGAGTGGGTGGTGATCTGTCACCAAAATGACCTCCTTTGACCCTTCAAGATAGCACCGCCACTCGCGTAGGGCATGTATGAGACCCAACAACTCCTGTTCACCAGTAGCATACCGTCTCTCGGCTGCATTGAACTTGTAGCTGGTGAACGCCACCACACGACCACCTTGCATCAGCACTGCACCAGTGCCTACCAGAGAAGCATCAGAATGCACCTCAAACACCGCATTTCGGTCTGGGAGAGCTAGAACAGGCGCTGAAGTCAAAGCCTGCTTAAGTCGATTGAATGCTCGAAGCTCAGGCTCTGCCCAGTTGTGCCAGGTATATGCAGCAGCAGCTGCTTCGGCCGTGAGAGCAGTAAGAGGGGAAGCGATGGTACTGTAGTGAGGAATAAATCTGCGGAAGTAATTGGCCAGCCCCAGGAAGCCACGCAGTTCTTTCAGAGATTTTGGCACAGGCCAGTCCCGAATGACAGCAAGTTTAGAAGGATCGGGAGCAACGCCATCGCGACCCACGATATGGCCCAGAAATTTCAGCTCAGCACGGTTGAACTCGCACTTTTTCAATTTGGCATAGAGGCGGTGTTTTCGAAGGGTTTCAAAGACAATGCGGAGGTGCTCAAGGTGCTCCTCTGGTGTGTTGGACATGATGAGAATATCATCCAGGTACACGAGCACGAATTTGCCGATGTACGGGGCGAAAATGGAATTCATGACACGTTGAAAAGTTGCTGGGGCGTTGGTGAGGCCGAAACACAGCACTTTGAACTGGTACTGCCCCATGGGGGTCAGAAAAGCAGTCTTCTGAACGTCGTCGTCAGCGATGTGAATTTGATGGTATCCAGACTGCAAATCTAGGGAAGAGAAGACCTTTTTGCCATGTAGTTGGTCGATGAGGTCTTGAATGTTCGGGAGAGGGTAGCGGTCTTTGACCGTCACCTTGTTAAGCGCGCGATAATCAATGCACATGCGCAAAGACCCATCCTTCTTTTGCACGAAAAGCACAGGGGCACCATAGGGGGAATTTGAGGGTTCAATCAGACCTTTAGCCAGCAGGTCAGACACTTGACGGCGAACTTCAGCCTCCTCCTCAGTAGTTAACCGATACATGCGTTTGTAGGGAGGAACATGGCCGGGTTCTGTTCGAATGGTATGCCACATGGCACGTGTTGGGGGCAGCTCAGATGGCATGTCCTGGAAAACATCAGTAAATTCCGCAATCAAATGCTGGAGAGTGTCAGGGGAAACTAGCCCTTTAACCACGACAGGGTCAGCCACGGCTGCAATTGAGCCAGCACGTGTAGACTTGGGAGAACACATGAAGGTTCCAGAGAGTTTAGCATCGCCAGGCATACGTGGTTGCACCATAACTAGCCAAGACAGAGCACCACGACGTAGCTCACGAGCTGCTTGTTTGGCACTGAGAAGCTTTGAAGCGGAATGCCGAATAGCAGAAACAGCGGCTTGAGGAGTAGCAGCAAGTTTAGTGATGTGGGGGTCCATGCGACCAGGCTTCAGCACATGCTGTTCACCATGCACTGTGACGCGGCATTTGCCATCACCACAATGCAGTTGAGCGTCGTGTGCAGACAGCCAATCCATGCCGATGATGAGGTCCACGCCGTGCAGCAAATTGGACATGATTTTTGCACGGGCAGGGGCTACCATGTTCTGGATAGCAAGGTCAGCCAAGCATTCGTGGCTGCAGGTGACGATAGATTGGTTAGCTGTAGAGACTTGAAGCACATCTGGCAGCGGCTTAATTTTCCAGTCGTAGATTGACTCAGAACCGTGCTGTGCATGACGTTTCATGCCGGACTCAAGCCATTCCTGAGAGACGAAACTCCAGGAGGCACCAGTGTCAAAGAGAACTGTAGCACTTCTAGAACCAAAGAAACCCTGGAACAGAAAAGTCAGGCCAGGTATATGACATGCTGCACCAAGCTGAGCTGTTGCTAGCGAGGCAACTGTGTTGTGTGCACATTGAACAGTGGGTGTAGGACCAAAAGAAGTATTACAGGTAGGAGAGGGAACAGCAGCGCGCACAGAATCACCGTCTTCATACTCATAGCGCATGCGTTCAGACTCAACACCTAATGGTGAGGCAGACCCATAGTGGGGACCATCACAGTCTGCATCAGAGGGGGTCAAACACCTCATGTCATCATCAGCACCTGTGGGAGGATGCACAGCCAACCCACAGGCAACACCCTAGCGGCGGCGCACATGAGCGCGGTCTCTATCAAAATCACGGCGGTGCTGGTCAAAGTCATCTTCACGGCGGCGCTTGCCTCCAAACTGAAAGCGAGGTTTGAAGCCACCACGGTATCCATGCGCACGGGCAGAAGCAACAGAGGGAAAGCGGGGGTCAGGTGAGCGTGCACGGTTGAAAGATGACCCACGTGCACCAGAGTCACGCCGACCAGTGGCAGGTGGGGTGTCACGGTCAGAAAAGCGCACAGTTGGGCGTTGAGGGGGCATGCGCGGGGGGTAG
This sequence comes from Giesbergeria sp., assembly GCF_028686475.1. Taxonomy (GTDB): domain Bacteria; phylum Pseudomonadota; class Gammaproteobacteria; order Burkholderiales; family Burkholderiaceae_C; genus Simplicispira. The sequence goes on from NZ_JAQUCA010000056.1 coordinate 2,890, forward strand.
GGAGAGCGCATGGCAGCCACAGCAGGTTTGGACTTGCGCTGTTTGGTGGTCTCTACACTGATAGCATGCAAAATGCAATCATGGAGGTCAGTCCAGTGCTTGCCCTCAGAAGTGAACATGCAGTCAGGCTGTAGATGAGGCAACAAGCCAGCAAGGAAAAATTCACACTGCATGGACTGGTCAGTAATGGATGCCTGTGACAGGTACTGACGCAGGGAGCAAGCATACTCAACGACTGACTGATCGGAGTTCTGCTTCACTTTGCGAGAAACGAGTGCATGCATGGCCTGCTCACGGGTCTGCTGCAGGTCCAGGCCAGCGACATGGTAGAAGATTCGGACAGCTTCTTCCCATGTGAGCTGTTTGCCAGCAGCGATGAGTTCGCTCACCATGAGTTCAGCGGTGGAGCGAAGTCGCTCTTGAAGGTGTCGGAGCAGGAGCGGAGCCAGGTCCTGTCCGGTCAAAGCAGCAAGATTCTTGATATCGTTAAGAAAAACGTTGACGTTGCGCCAAGTGCGATGCTTGAATTCCCATAGAACGATGGTAGGGATGGTAGCACGCATTTGGACTTGACGGACAGTAGGCACATGTGTAGAAGCTGCACCAGCAGAGGGCGAAAAATTCGCATTAGGCGTATTTACCGGATGGTTCGCCAGCAAAGTGGAGATTTGCGGCATAATGTTGTCCACCAGGTTCATGGCTTGTAGCTGGCGGACAGTTGCTTGTGTAGCATGAGGGGCGGCATTCACGCCAGCCAATGGGTTCACGGGTGCAACAGCACCAACAGGGGCTCCGACGGGAGCAACAATAGGGGCCAGAACGGCCGGGGCAGGTTGGCCAGCCGCGTTAGCGGGGGCAGCAGCGGCAACAGGGGCCGGGGCAAGGGGCTCATTGGCCAGAGGGTCTACAGAAAAAGTAAGACGACGGGAAGAAAAGCCACCAGTTGGAAGGGTGGAAGACCGTGGGTAAGACAGGTAATGCCGTTGCAGAGAAAGATCCAGAGAAGATTGGCGACGTAAAGCCGGATGAATTCCGCGTCCTGGAGACAAACTCATGGCAAAGCACCCAAAGCACGACAAAAAGCAAAAGACAGGGAAAAAACAAAAATACAAAGCAAAAGCGCCACTAGCAGAAAAACTAGGCTAAGCTAAAATGAAAACTATAAAACAAATTGCAACGTTAGTCAGCACCAACCGAGTCCATCGCCAAGTTCATCTTC
>NZ_JAQUCA010000057.1 GCF_028686475.1 Giesbergeria sp.
TCCTCATCCCTAATGCGAATTTGGTTGTATGCCCCAGTCAGATCCAAACTGGTCATATACATGGCGGCATGCAGTTGGTCAAACAGGTCATCAATCCTAGGCAGGGGAAATCTATTCCGTTCTGTCACAGCATTCAGTGCTCTGTAATCATATACCATACGTACCGTACCATCCTTCTTGGGGACAAACAGTACGTTGGCACTGTAGGGTGAGGTACTGGGTTGGACCCAGCCCTTTTCCAACAGCTCTCCCACCTGTGTCTTGGCCTCAGCCAACTCCATAGGACTGAACCTATGCATGCGCCTGTATGCAGGTTTGGAACCGGGTAACAGGGGAATGCAATGCTTTTCACCTCTGTCTGGAGGCAATCCAGCAGGTACAGGCTGAAAAACATCACCAAATTCAGACAGCAGGTCTTTTACCGCTGGGTCCAGGTCAGCTGGCAGGTCAAGAGGTACCCAGGGGTCAGGTGCGCCATGCACAGTGGCAGGCACAGGTGCAGCAGGCACTCTGTCCTCCTTAGGCTGTGGGTCAGACAGCAGTACAGAGGCAGGCGCAACATGCGCCTCCTTAGGCACAGCTGGTGCTGCAACAGGCAACATGGCAGGTACAGGCACAGCAGGTGCGCTGCCCTCCAAATCACCAGCAACTGTGCGCAGTGTACACAGCAGGGCCCTACCATACGTCCGAGCAGCTATGCTTGATAACTGTACAGCAGCCTGCTGTAGGGACGGTCCATAGGTAGGCCTGGGTACAGCACCAGACACTGCAGGGATAGTGTGCAGCGCACGTGAGTGTGGGTCACATACAGTCAGTGTACGGGCAGTCCAATCCAATTTGGAACCATGCTTGATGTTAAAATCATCACCCACAATCAGATCAAACCCCATGTTTGCAGTATCCAACACCAGCACAGACATGCGCACAGTAATGGGCCCAAGTGACAGTTTCACCTTAGCGGTACCCAAAATGCTGCAAGTGCTGGCACTGTCTGCCAGCACTGCCTGCCGCATGAGTGTGGGGTGTATGCGCCAGTGCATGTGCTGTGCCAGGGTGACAGAGGCAAATGAATGCGAGGCGCCAGAGTCCACCAGGAACTGTACAGGCACAGCATCCACACACCCATCAAAGATCATGGTTTGCTTTGAGCCACCAAGGCGGGACAGGGTGGGTGCCTTGACGGCAGGATCAACCCATACCTGTACCGGCCAGGGGGATGACACAGGTGGCAGCCAATTGCCCAGTGCCAGTCGCTCAATGTTCAGTGCACCACGGTCCTTGATTGTCACCAGCTTGGCACCTGCATGTGACAACTTGCTTGACCAAAACTCGTTAACAGCAGGAACAAACACCACAGCAGAAGTAGCATCAGGCTGACGCTGCTTGGCTGCAACATAATGCATAAACATTTGCTGCGCTGCTGTCGGGTAAGAAGGCATAAAAATGTAACTGCATTGGCCTGCGGGGTCGAATTCCAAGAACGGTGTTACAGCAGAGAAAGTTTTCGTTGCATCGGGCAACGACCTGGTACGCCCAGTCAGTGGGAAATCCGTACCGTCCAGCAAACTCTGCAGCACCAAGTTCGGGATGCGCCAGGCAGACCCAGAACCTATCAACCCCACTACCCCCCCAGCTGACTGGCCAAGAACAGTCTGGTGAAACCCCTATGGGTTCTTCTTGGGATAGGGCTTCACAATGCGAGGGAAGGCGTGCTTTGGCTGAGGACAATTCTCAGACAGATGCTTGCTGGTCAGGTCAAAGCAATTGAAACACACGCCGTTACGTCTGTACCCCTCTTGTTCATACCAGTTGATTTCACGCCCTGTTGGCGTGAACCAGCCACTGCCCTCCAGCTTGGGATCCACCTTGGATCGCTTGGGCGAGGGGCCATCAAAGCCCCGCGTGGTCTTATGGCCTCCATGGCCACGGCGGTCAGCGCCGTTGTTCTGGGCAGGGCGGTGAGGCACCGACTGCCAGGCCGGGGACTGCCTTGCAGGCGAGGGGGACGCACCAGAGCGTCGGGCTCCAGCTCCACCAGCCGGTGGTGAAGAAAAGCGTCCCTGAATGGCATTCAATACAGCAGGAGGGCGTTTAAGAAGCATGCGTCGGGCAATTTTGCGTTCATGCCCAAGTGCTGCATTGTACACATCAATCAGGCGTGTGTACTCCTTGCCATTGTCATCGCACTGCACAGCTACAGACAACTCCGCGTTCAGGCCATTTGCAAATGCTCTGACAAGCAGGGGCTGAGAAATCTCATGCATGATGGGAAGCAAGGCAGAGTCAAACTTAGCCTTGAACTTCGCCACCGAATCGCCCTCCTGTTTCAGAGAACCTGCATGCAGCTGGTCGTAAGCCTCACCCACCGTGGTCCGGACCGTCGGGGCCCAGCGCTCAAAGAAGGCGGTCTTCAGGACCTCACCCGCCAGGGGTATCCTGTTATTGGCCTTCTTCAGGTTCAGGTACCAGATGGCAGCCTCCTCCTTCATGGCGCTCGTGAACATGACGTCCAGAGCTACAGGTGTCGTCAGGAACACCTTTTCCACGCCAGCGCGGACCATGAACTGCTCCCAAAAAGCCTCCACCTCATCAGGAGTGGGGACCTTTGCCTTGGTAGGCTGGAACAGTGGGAGGTTTTGCAGCGAGCGGTTGTCCAAGACCGGCTCGGGAGGCACAGCGACAGCCACCTGGGCAACAATAGCTGCCAGGGAAGAAAGGTCAACAGGCGCTGCAGGAGGATATGCAGCAATAGCCATCGGGGCTTCTGGTGCAGCAGTCTGCACCGCGGGGACTTCAGCCACGGCGACAACTTCAGGTTGTTCAGGGGCTGCGGCAGGGGTTGTAACCGACGAGGTCACCTCCTCCTCCTTGTCCACATCCATCTCCTCCTCATCAATCTCGTCATCAGGGCGAGAGAACGGGTCAAGTCCATGCACGCCATGTGCATGTCTAGGGGCCAAGCCCCCAGTGGCCACTGCAAAGATTCGGGTTCCAGGTGAATACTTTGCGTTAGACCGAGCAAAGCGGAGGACCTTCTTCCGCATGGAGTCAATCCGGTCAAAACACAAGGATCAAGAGCGGCAGTAAGCAAGAAATACTTTTTACCACCTACTACGGCCCGTGCGATAAGAGCGGCCTATTTTTGTTGCCGCCCCCGCCGAATCTTGTGTCCACCGCTGAAGGCGGGCGACCGACCAGAAGGCCAGAACTATAAAAATAAGAGCGTTAAATAGCTCTAGGCAACGATACCAAAATGTAATAGTAATTTTGTAAACTTAACTACTAAAAGTTATGAGGATTGGAAGGGTACGACCCTCCAACAAGTTCAGAGCAGTAAACTACTCTTCACTACTTCATTGTTGTATCAGACAACCAATCCCCGATTATTCAGTCCACTGTGTGACCATCACAGTTATCGTCAGAATCTGTCTGACTGGTATGCGGTAACCGCCATGTGGTGGGCGACCACATGCGATACCTTGGACAGGTGCCCATACTGTCCTTTGTCCATCGGAGCCAGTCCGTAATCTTAGAACCAGTCTAAGATATCATAATAATACATCGGGTATTATTATATCCAGGGCCGCTAGGCAGCTGTTCACTAGCGGGTGTACAGCATGTGCCAGTCCAACACAGCATGTCACAACAGGCGGTTAAGGTAGGGAAACTCCCACTACAGGTAACAAGGGTGCATGCTGTGCGCCAGGCACTCCCTTGTACAGTTTGACCAGGGAAACATGGAAGGTGTGATGGATGCGCAAGCTAGGTGGAAGTTTCAGCTTCACAGCAGCGTTGCCAACCATATGCTCAACAAGAAATGGGCCAATCCATTTAGGCATCAATTTGGAGTAG